>NZ_CP011058.1:2817500-4017500 GCF_000961095.1 Paenibacillus beijingensis
CTATGAGCGATGGGGTGACGCAGAAGGGTAGTGACGCGAGCTGATGGAAGTGCTCGTCCAAGCAGTGAGGCTGGTTGATAGGTAAATCCGTCAACCGTTAAAGCTGGGCTGTGATGGGGAGGGAAAATTACAGTACCGAAGGTCATGTGCTCCGGCTGCCGAGAAAAGCCTCTAGCCAGGAGAAGGTGCCCGTACCGCAAACCGACACAGGTAGGCGAGCAGAGCATGCTAAGGCGCGCGGAGTAACTCTCGTTAAGGAACTCGGCAAAATGACCCCGTAACTTCGGGAGAAGGGGTGCCTCGGTAGGGTGAATAGCCCGAGGGGGCCGCAGTGAAAAGGCCCAAGCGACTGTTTAGCAAAAACACAGGTCTGTGCGAAGCCGTAAGGCGAAGTATACGGGCTGACGCCTGCCCGGTGCTGGAAGGTTAAGGGGAGCGGTTAGGAGCAATCCGAAGCTGTGAACCGAAGCCCCAGTAAACGGCGGCCGTAACTATAACGGTCCTAAGGTAGCGAAATTCCTTGTCAGGTAAATTCTGACCCGCACGAATGGCGTAACGACTTGGGCGCTGTCTCAACGAGAGATCCGGTGAAATTTTAATACCTGTGAAGATGCAGGTTACCCGCGACAAGACGGAAAGACCCCATGGAGCTTTACTGCAGCTTGATATTGGACTTGGGTACGATCTGTACAGGATAGGTGGGAGCCTAGGAAGCCGGAGCGCCAGCTTCGGTGGAGGCGCCGTTGGGATACCACCCTGATCGTACTTGAGTTCTAACCCGCTACCGTGAAACCGGTAGGGGGACCGTGTCAGGCGGGCAGTTTGACTGGGGCGGTCGCCTCCTAAAATGTAACGGAGGCGCCCCAAGGTTCCCTCAGAATGGTTGGAAATCATTCGCAGAGTGCAAAGGCATAAGGGAGCTTGACTGCGAGACCTACAAGTCGAGCAGGGACGAAAGTCGGGCTTAGTGATCCGGTGGTACCGAATGGAAGGGCCATCGCTCAACGGATAAAAGCTACCCTGGGGATAACAGGCTTATCTCCCCCAAGAGTCCACATCGACGGGGAGGTTTGGCACCTCGATGTCGGCTCATCGCATCCTGGGGCTGAAGTAGGTCCCAAGGGTTGGGCTGTTCGCCCATTAAAGCGGTACGCGAGCTGGGTTCAGAACGTCGTGAGACAGTTCGGTCCCTATCTGTCGTGGGCGTAGGAAATTTGAGAGGAGCTGTCCTTAGTACGAGAGGACCGGGATGGACGTACCGCTGGTGTACCAGTTGTTCCGCCAGGAGCACCGCTGGGTAGCCAAGTACGGACGGGATAAGCGCTGAAAGCATCTAAGCGTGAAGCCCCCCTCAAGATGAGATTTCCCAGTATGTAAGACCCCTGGAAGACGACCAGGTTGATAGGTTCGAGGTGGAAGCGCGGCAACGTGTGCAGCTGACGAATACTAATCGGTCGAGGGCTTATCCTAATTGGTTTTCCAAGTGAGGAAAACCGCAAGGCATATGAATCAGCTAAGGAAGCACAAGCAATCTTTCGCATCCGGTTTTCAAGGTGTAAACCTTGAGTATTACACTCCTATTCCCTGATAGCTCAGTTGGTAGAGCACTCGACTGTTAATCGAGTTGTCACAGGTTCGAGTCCTGTTCGGGGAGCCATTTGCTCTCATAGCTCAGTAGGTAGAGTGCATCCATGGTAAGGATGAGGTCACCGGTTCGATCCCGGTTGAGAGCTCCATTTTATTTTTGAAATATGGCCCGTTGGTCAAGGGGTTAAGACACCTCCCTTTCACGGAGGTAACAGGGGTTCGAATCCCCTACGGGTCACCATTCCCTCAATTTTTTTCATCATTTACATAAGGAATAGGTTGCAGGGAACAATATTATGGACGCTTAGCTCAGCTGGGAGAGCATCTGCCTTACAAGCAGAGGGTCGGCGGTTCGATCCCGTCAGCGTCCACCATCATTGAATTGTTGGGGATTAGCCAAGCGGTAAGGCAACGGACTTTGACTCCGTCATGCCTAGGTTCGAATCCTAGATCCCCAGCCATTTACATGAGCCATTAGCTCAGTTGGTAGAGCACCTGACTTTTAATCAGGGTGTCGAAGGTTCGAGTCCTTCATGGCTCACCATTTTGTTCACTAAAGGACAAACCTATGCGCGCGTATGGCGGAATTGGCAGACGCACCAGACTTAGGATCTGGCGGGAGACCGTGGGGGTTCAAGTCCCTCTACGCGCATTCAATCGTGCTAACCTTGAGGAATCAAGGCTTTTTTTGTTTTTAAGGCTCCTTTTCCTTTCGGTTAATGTCTCCTTGCTAACGGTATTGCTAACATGCTCCAATTTAACCATCCAGTTTAAACTCAAGACACATTGAGCGCGCTAGTTCCCCAATGCTCACTCCATTCATGATGTTCTCCGTCAAAAGAAATCGAATCGAGTACACTCGGACAATAACAGAGAATGACTGTTCATTTTTTGTGACGGTATATGTCCTCTGACGTTATACGTCCAGAGACAGTTCAGACGGCCTCTAATCCGCCTTGTTGAGAAGATAAGGGTTATTTAGAGCCCTAATGTGCCCGAAGAACATAGGTGGCTTAACGCGTATAAGGGGCCTGTTCCTTGGCTTATACGACCGGAGATAATGCCTAGTAGAACGATCCTGAAAAGCCAAAAGCCGTATCATAACGGGTTGTTCTTGGCTGCTAACGGAAGCAGTGGACGTTATTCAGCTCATGTTGTTCGATTTGAAAATCTAACGGAAGTATCGGACCTTATTTCTGTTTTTCTGTCTGAAAATATACCATTTTAAAGTGATTAAGAGCTGTCAGTTCCGTTAGATATCCAAACGGGCTCATAAATGCAAAATAAGAGCACTCAGTTCCGTTAGATCATTAAATGGTAACGGTATTTTCGGAGAGATCTGACTAGTGTTAATCCTGTCTCTGGCTTGGCAAGTGAAGCGGGAAATCACTAATTGAAGGAGCTGCATACCTTGTAAGTACGCCACGCTGCGCTTCTTTCCCGTGTCGATCAACACGTTTACAACCGGACGTAAAAAAAGTTTTAAGTTTTTTAATAAAAAAGCTTGCATTGTGGGCGAATAGCTGATATATTATTACTTGTCGCGCTGAACAAAACCTTGGTGCGAAACAATATGCGGAAGTGGCTCAGCGGTAGAGCATCGCCTTGCCAAGGCGAGGGTCGCGGGTTCGATTCCCGTCTTCCGCTCCATATGTGCCCGTAGCTCAGCTGGATAGAGCGTTTGACTACGAATCAAAAGGCCGGGAGTTCGAATCTCTCCGGGCACGCCATTTAAACAATAAACACTTCGGGACGTAGCTCAGCTTGGTAGAGCACCTGGTTTGGGACCAGGGGGTCGCATGTTCAAATCGTGTCGTCCCGACCATATTTAAATTGCGGGTGTAGTTCAATGGTAGAACTCCAGCCTTCCAAGCTGGTAGCGTGGGTTCGATTCCCATCACCCGCTCCATAACATTACGTATCCAAGCTCTTCGCTTCTTGCAGCGGAGAGCTTTTTTGCACATTAACAGCGAGGAATGTAAACAGCCCGCTTTTGCAATGTATCGCATTTTAATTGGAAGGAAATTTTCCCGCACCGGATGAAACATATCTTTCGCCCTCCAAGCAAATGCTTAGAAGGACGGTATTATCGGTTTATTATTGTTGTACAGGAGACATTTTCCGGTGCTGCACAACGTGACATTATTCCGTAAGGTCTTCAACATGTTTCAATTTTGTAGTATGATGGTGAAAGTGAGGAAATACACTGCGGGGGCGCGTATTTTGATACAGCAGCGGTTTAAAGGATCAAAGTATAGTTGAGTCTTGAACTGGACTGCGACCGTTATTGGCGCAGATCGCGATTGCCGGCTGGCTTTGCCGAGCCGAGCGCAGCGGGTTTTGCGACGGCGAAACCGGGCGTATGCTTAACAACGGGTATTGCTTAAGGCAAATCAGAGAACTTGCTTACGAAACGGCTTTGCCTTCGGTAAACCTAAAGGAGGATCAGTATGTCGGAACAGGCTGTAACGACCCAGACAACAAATAGGCCGCATTCGAACAACTTACTGCGTCGGGATGTACGGTTTCTGGGAAACATTTTAGGAGAAGTTCTTGTTCATCAGGGAGGGCGCGAGCTGCTCGATGTGGTGGAGAAAATCCGCGAAACGAGCAAAGCGCTCCGTGCGGAATTCATTCCCGAGCTTTTCGAAGAATTCAAAAGCACGATTACGTCGCTTAATCCCGAAATTCGCCATCAAGTGATTCGCGCTTTTGCGATCTATTTTCAGCTGGTCAATATTGCCGAACAAAATCACCGTGTTCGCCGCAAGCGCGATTATGAGCGTTCGGTTGGCGAAACGGTGCAGCCGGGCTCGATCGAAGACGCGGTCCAAACGCTTAAAGAGCGCGGGATTGCCGTCGGAGAGGTCAACTCGATGCTGGAGGGCATTTCGCTCGAGCTTGTCATGACCGCTCATCCAACGGAAGCGACACGCCGCGTCGTTCAAGATATTCACCAGCGGATCGCAACCAATCTGATGGAACTGGACAATCCGATGCTGAGCTACCGTGAGCGGGAGAAGCAGCGGGAGAAGCTGCTGAACGATGTGCTCATTTTGTGGCAGACCGACGAGCTGCGCAATCGCAAGCCTACCGTTATCGACGAAGTGCGCAACGGCTTATTTTACTTCGATGAGACGCTGTTTGAAACGCTGCCGAATGTTTATGAGGAGCTGGAGCGTTGTCTTAGCAAATACTACCCGGGAGAACAATGGCACGTTCCGGCTTACCTGCGCTTCGGTTCATGGATCGGCGGCGACCGCGACGGCAACCCTTCCGTAACGGCCAAAGTGACTTGGGAGACGCTAAAACTGCACCGGCAGCTGGCCATTCGCAAGTATGAAGAGATTTTGAAGGATTGGATGGGGCTGCTGAGCTTCAGCACGAACATCGTCAGCGTGCCGGACGAGCTGCTGGAATCCATCAGCGCCGATCAGAGCGAAGTGGAGCTTAAAGGCATCGACATTTGGCGCAACTCCAAAGAGCCTTATAAAGTCAAGCTTTGCTACATGCTGGAGAAGCTCGCCAACACGCGCGACGGGTCGCTTAAAGGAACGCGCAAGCGTTACAACAGTCCTGCCGAGCTGAAGGAGGATCTGCTGCTGATCGACCGCAGCCTGCGGGCCCATTATGCCGATTACACGGCGGATTCGGTTGTGCAGAAGCTGATCCGTCAAGTCGAGCTGTTCGGCTTCCATATGGCCGCGCTGGACATTCGTCAGCACAGCAAAGAGCATGAGAACGCCATGGCGGAAGTTTTGGCGAAAAATAACATTGAGAGCGACTTCTCGGCCCTTTCGGAAGATGAGAAAATCGCACTGTTGGAACGTTTGCTCGCCGATCCCGGCAAGCTCACCTCGGACGATGCCGAATACTCCGAATCGACACGCGAATGTCTGGATGTGTTTCGTACGGTTTACGAGGCTCAGCAGGAATTCGGGACCGGCTGTATTACGAGTTATCTGATCAGTATGGCACGCGGCGCCAGCGATATGCTCATGGTGATGGTGTTTGCCAAAGAGTTCGGCCTGTTTCGTCAGGAAGAGGACGGTTCCGTCATCTGTTCGCTGCAGTCGGTGCCGCTTTTTGAAACGATTGACGATCTGCACGCGGCGCCGGGCATTATGAAACGGCTCTTTGACCTCCCCCTGTACCGCAAAGCGGTGGAAGCCAGAGGGGAAATGCACGAAATTATGCTTGGCTATTCGGACAGCAACAAAGACGGCGGCGTTGTTACTGCCAACTGGGAGCTGAAGCTGGCGCT
This sequence comes from Paenibacillus beijingensis, assembly GCF_000961095.1. Classification (NCBI taxonomy): domain Bacteria; kingdom Bacillati; phylum Bacillota; class Bacilli; order Caryophanales; family Paenibacillaceae; genus Paenibacillus; species Paenibacillus beijingensis. The sequence continues at coordinate 2,823,352 of NZ_CP011058.1, forward strand.
TAACGAAATAACGGCTGCCGCAGCCGAGTACGGCGTGAAGCTGAAATTTTTCCATGGGCGGGGCGGAGCGCTCGGCCGCGGCGGAATGCCGCTGAACCGCAGCATTTTGGCGCAGCCGCCGCACACGATCGGCGCCGGTATCAAAATTACCGAGCAGGGCGAGGTGCTCTCTTCGCGGTATTCGATGCAGGGCATCGCCTACCGCAGCCTGGAGCAGGCGACATGGGCGCTTATTACGGCAGCCCGCCTGGTCAAATATCCGGAGCAGGAGACGGATCAGGAATCGGAATGGAACGAAATTGCCCGCAGCATGTCCGAGACGGCTCAGACGAAGTATCAGGACCTTATTTTCCGCGATCCGGATTTCATGACGTTCTTCAAGGAATCGACGCCGCTGTCGGAAGTAGGCGAGCTGAACATCGGCTCCCGGCCGTCCAAGCGCAAGAACAGCGACCGCTTTGAAGATTTGCGGGCGATCCCATGGGTATTTGCCTGGACGCAAAGCCGCTATCTTCTGCCGGCATGGTATGCGGCCGGAACCGCATTTGAGCAGTTTGTGCAGAATGATCCTGCCAAGCTGGATAAGCTGCGGGAAATGTATAAAGGCTTCCCGTTCTTCCGTCAGCTGGTGGACAATTTGCAGATGGCACTCGCAAAAGCGGATTTGAACATTGCCCAGCAGTATGCCGGAATGATCAGCGACGCCGAGGTGCGCGACCGCATCTTTAATCAGGTGAAGGAAGAGCACGCGCTCACGTTAAAGTTCATTCTCGACATTACGGGGCAGCAGGATATTCTGGATAACGTACCGGTTATTCAGGAGTCGATCCGCCTGCGCAATCCTTATGTGGACCCGCTCAGCTACATGCAGGTGGAGCTGCTGACGGAGCTGCGCAAGCTGCGGGAGCAGGAAGGCGACGATACGGAGCTGCTGCGTGAAGTGCTTTTGACGATTAACGGCATTGCAGCAGGCCTTCGCAATACGGGCTGATGCCAGGGGAGCAGCTCTTGTTAACGAAGCGTTCCCGATATATGTAACGGAGCCGGACAGTGCATACGCCGACGGGGCGTCTGCACTGTCCGTTTTTTGTAAAAAAAAGTATAAAGGTTCACGCTTTTCGAAAGGAGATGCGTAAGTGAAGCGCTCGTCTTCATACTGGTTGTCGGTTGTGCTTGTGCTGATCGGTGCTTCCAGCTTCGGGGTTATGTCTCCGGTGATCAAGCAGGTTTACGACCGCGGCTTCTCATTTGAGCAAGTGACGGTTCATCAGGTCGGAGCGGCAATGGTTCTGCTGTGGCTGCTGGTGCTCTGTTTTCCGAAGCAGCGGCGCAACCCGCTGCGCGGTTCGTGGCTGATGCTGGCGCTGACCGGAATCGCGGGGCTTGCTCTCTCCACCATCTTATTTAATAAGGCGCTGCAAAAACTGGATGCTTCGCTGGCAACCGTCTTGCTTTTTCAGTTCACGTGGATTACCATTTTGCTAGATAGTTTGCGGAATCGGAAAGTACCGGCAAGGAACCGGCTCTTGGCGGTCGTCATCGTCCTGATCGGTACGGTGCTGGCAGTGGGCCTCCTGGAAGGGCGGCTCGAGCACAATGATCCGGCCGGCATCGGATACGGATTGGCTGCCGCGGTTACATACAGCCTCTTTCTATCGCTGACAGGAAGCGTGAAGTCCAGTCTCGGCGTGCTGATGGACTCGGCGGTTATGCTGACGGGCGGATTTGTGTTTGTCATGCTGCTGATGGGAAGTGAGGCGTGGGCCGGAGAACGGGAGCCTTCCCTGCTGCTGTGGGCGCTGCTGCTAGCGCTGCTTGGACAGGTCGCCCCTGCCGTGCTGTTCAATGCCGGCATCCCGCGCATCGGCAGCAGCCTGGCGGCGCTGCTCGGTTCGGTTGAGCTGCCGGTCGCGTCCGCTGCGGCCTGGCTCATCGGAGGGGAAACGTCCAGCATCGTGCAGATCGCTGGCGTTATCCTTATCCTTGCGGGGATTGTACTGGCGCAGAGAACGGGCAATACGAACGATAAACCGGCAAGTCTGGAGGAATGACGTTGAAATCATTGGAAGCAAACCTACTGCGGATGTCGCTTAAAGGCGATCAGCGGGCGTTTGCGGAGCTTGTAGGCATGTACCAGGATAAACTGTACCATATGGCTTACCGGATGCTGTATAACCGCCAGGAAGCGGAAGATGTCGTCCAGGAAACATTCCTGCGCGTCTATAAAAATATGGAGCGTTACGACGAAAGCCAAAAATTTTCGACATGGATTTACCGGATTGCCACCAATCTGTCCATTGATCGGCTGCGCAAGCGCAAGCCGAGCTATTCGCTGGATGCCGAATCAAACGACCATGAAGGGCTGGACGGTTATTCGATGATTCCAAGCGATGACCGGACGCCGGAGAGCGAGCTTGTGCTGTCCGAAACGCAGCGGACGATCCACCAGGCGATTGAGACGCTTCCTCCGAAGTACAAGTCGGTCATGGTTCTCCGTTATTTGCAGGATATGTCGCTGCAGGAGATCGGAGAAGTGCTCGATATGCCCGTTACGACCGTGAAGACGCGCGTTCACCGGGGCCGGGAGTTTTTGCGCAAGCGGCTGGAGCACAAGCTGTAGAAGCGGACTAAAGCCCGGATAACCATTTTTGAAAAAAATGAAACATCGTCAGCGTAAATACGTATCGTATAACATGAGCATGATGTGCGAGCATTTTGAAGAAAGGACTGGCTGCCATGAATTGCAACGTCGCCATCGTATGGATTCGCGATTATATGGACGGGGAACTGCCGCGGAAAGACATTTTGACGCTGAAATCCCATCTGCTATCCTGTCCGGCCTGCCGCTCCCGTTTCGAGCAATTGGAACGGACGGAAGCGCTTCTGTTCACGGCCATGAAAGAAGAGCCTTACGCGACCGATCAAGCCGCCTCCGAGGCGCTGAACCGGCGCATTATGGAATCTCTTCCGAAGCCGAAACGGCAGCGGACCTGGACCCGGTGGGTCAGGCGGCACCCGGCGGCAGCGGCAGCGGCTGTATTCGTTCTCGTGATGCTGGCAAGCTTCACCTCCTCCTGGGACAAAAGCTCCGAGCTGATCGTAAGGGGAAGCGATCTGCAGCAGGTTGTCATTAACGGCGATACGGTTACGGTTCCCGAGGGCGTAAGCGTAAACGGCGATTTAACGATAGAGAACGGAACGGCGGATGTTCGAGGAGATGTGAACGGCAACGTCACCGTCATCGACGGCTCGCTGTATACCGCTTCAACGGCGCATATTGCCGGACAGACGAAAGAAATTGACCGGGCGCTGGACTGGTTTTGGTATAAAGTGACCCAGACGTTCAGCGGTTTAACGAATTGAATGCCCCTCTCCCTCCCGGGGGAGTTTTTTTTTGAAAAAAAAAGGATTCTGAAAGGTCATTCTAGAAAAGAATAAGGTTGATAAAATGCAGGTAGGGGTACTTCAATTGTGATTTCCGCATCACCGGAAGCTGGGGGTTGGCACATGAATTATTTTGCCGATACGACTTGGAAAGACTGGATTAAAGACTTAATCGACGTCGGTATCGTCAGTTATATTATATATAAGCTTATTTTGCTCGTGCGGGGCACACGCGCCGTGCAGCTCATTAAAGGGATATTCGTTTTGATCGCCACCTGGGCGGTCAGTACGTGGTTCAACCTGTATACGCTTAAATGGTTGATGAACCAGATGTTTACGTTCGGCGTCGTCACGGTGCTCATTATTTTTCAGCCGGAGCTGCGGCGGGCGCTGGAGCAGCTTGGACGCGGAAAGCTGTTTGCGCGCTCGACGTCGCTGGAGCGGGATCAATTGAATGACCGGATATCGGAAATCATTAAAGCGGTTCAATATATGTCCAAGCGCAAAATCGGAGCTTTAATCGTCTTTGAAAGAAGTACGGGGGTTAACGAACTGATTGAATCGGGCATTCCAATGGAATCGAAAATCAGCTCGGAGCTGCTGATCAATATTTTTATTCCGAATACGCCGCTGCATGACGGGGCGGTCATTATAAGAGGCGGACAGATCATGGCCGCGGCCTGCTATTTGCCGCTATCGGAAAATCCGTTCATCAGCAAGGAGCTTGGCACCCGTCACCGCGCCGCCATCGGCGTAAGCGAAGTGTGCGACGCCGTAGCCGTCGTTGTATCGGAAGAAACGGGACAAGTCTCGCTTGCGGTGGGCGGCATGATTGTGAGGGATATTAAGGAAGAGTCGCTCATCTCCAAACTGTTTGAGGAATTGAACCAAACGAACGGCACCAAGAGCAAATCGAAAGCGAAGGTTCCGTTCTGGAGACGGAAAGGAGAGAACCATGGATAAATGGCTGAGCCATCCCACGGCGCTCAAAATTTTGTCTGTCGTCATCGGCCTCCTGTTGTGGGGAGTCGTTCACTTCGATCCGACGAGCACGCCGAACACGGTGGCTTCGACGCTGGAAACGAAGGTCATTGAAGCGGTCAAAATTCAACCGGTCGGTCTGGACGACAAATCGTATTCGCTGAGTCTCATTGAGCCCAGCGTCGTCCGCGTCATGGTGAGAGGAACCCGCAGCGATCTGCTGTCGGCGTCGGACGGCGATTATACGATCAGCGTCGATCTGAATGGGCTGACAAACGGAGAGCATCTGCTGCCGCTCAATGTTAGCTTGCCGCGCGGGCTGCAGCTGTTAAGCTTGTCGCCGACCCAAGCTAGGGTTACGATCGACAGCCTGGATACAAGCACCTTTGAAGCGGGAGTCGTCACGCAAGGGCAGCCGGCGAAAGGGTATGAGGCGGGTGCGCCGACGGTAAGCACGAGCCCGCTTGTAAAAGTCACGCTGCCGGAGATGGAGATGAAACAGGTCGGATCGGTAAAAGTATTTGTTAACGTTTCCGGCGCCGACAAGCCTGTGACCGAGCGAAAAGCGAAAGTGAAAGTGTTCAGCAACTCCGGCGATGAGATGACGAATGCGGTCGTATCGCCTTCCACTTTGGAAGTAAACGTCCCGGTGACGATGCCAAGCAAGGTCGTGCCGCTCGTCATCGGTTATAAAGGAAATTTGCCGAGCGGGATAAGTATCCAATCTATCCATACGGACACGAAGGAAGTAACGGTAAGAGGAGCCAAAGAGCTGCTCGATAAGCTGGATAAGCTGGAAGCGGATATCGATCTGTCGAAAATCGAACAGTCCGGCGATGTGACGCTGGAGCTGCAGCCGCCGGACGGATTGTCCGCCGTAGAGCCGAATACTGTTACAGTAACGGTGTACGTCGTTACATCGGCGACCCGAACGATTAACGTCCCCGTTTCATTCGACAATGTGCCGAAGGGATTAAAGGCATCCGTCGTCTCGGGCGTTGGGGACGGCAAAGTGCCGCTGCAGCTTTCCGGCCCTCCGGGAGCGCTGCAGTCCGTTACAGCCGCCGATATTGCGGCTACAGCCGACTTGACGAATCTACCGGAGGGCCGGCATTCGGTCGGCTTAACGCTGTCGCTCCCCCCGAACGTAACGGCAGCGGGCGGAGAGGCGCCGCAGGTGACGGTGGATTTGAAGGCCGAAGAGGAGGCAACCGCGCCGCCTGCGGAAGACGGGACGACCGAACCCGGCGGCGGGGATACGGGGGCGTCCAACGATGCCGGCTCCGGCAGTGGGAACTCGCCGGGTAACGGCAGTGAGGACTCACCGGGAGCGGGCAGCAAGCCCGGATCGGAAAGCCCGGGCGGCCAGGGAGGCACTGGCAGCTCCGGAAACGGCATTGCCGCCCCGTAATAGATAATGCAGAAGGTGTTACCAGTTGTCGAAACCTGACAGATCAGGTAAAGTGTATTGAGGACATTTTAATACGACATGCATAAATATAATAGACTGAACAGAAATGGGGTACCTGTTTCAATGGGAAAATATTTCGGAACCGACGGAGTGCGCGGGGTAGCGAACCGCGAATTGACGCCGGAGCTTGCCTATAAAATCGGACGCTGCGGCGGCTATGTTCTTGCCGGCCAAGCGGACAAACCAAAAGTCGTTATCGGGCTCGACACCCGTATCTCCGGGCCGATGCTGGAGGCGGCGCTTATTGCCGGTCTGCTCTCCATCGGCGCCAGCGTCGTACGGCTCGGCATCGTATCGACGCCGGCAGTCGCTTACTTGACGCGCGAACTGAAAGCGGATGCCGGCGTCATGATCTCCGCTTCTCACAATCCGGTTGAAGATAACGGCATCAAGTTTTTCGGAGGCGACGGCTTTAAGCTTTCCGATGAGACGGAGCTTGAGATTGAGCGGCTGATGGACGCCGAGCACGATGAGCTGCCAAGACCGGAAGGCGGAGAGATCGGCACCGTTTCGACGGATGAAGCTGCGAAGCGGCGCTATCTCGATCATTTGAAGACGACCGTTGACACGCGGTTCGACGGGCTGCGCATTGTGCTGGACTGTGCGAACGGATCCGCTTATGAGCTGGCGCCGCAAATTTTCCGCGAATTGGGTGCCGAGATCGTTACGGTCGGCGCTTCTCCGGACGGACGGAACATTAATGACGGCGTCGGCTCGACCCATCCGGAATATTTGCGCGAGCAGGTGCTTGCGCATAACGCCAACCTCGGTCTTTCGTTCGACGGCGACGCCGACCGTCTGATCGCGATCGACGAGCAAGGCAACGAAGTGGACGGCGATTACATCCTCTGTATTTGCGGCGAAGCGATGAAGCGGGCGGGCAAACTGAACGGCGATACGATTGTGACGACGGTTATGGCGAACATTGGCTTTTTCAAGGCTGCTGCACGTTTGGGTCTGAAGACGGCAAAGACGGCGGTTGGCGACCGGTACGTGATGGAGGAGATGCGCCGCGGCGGTTTTAACCTGGGCGGCGAACAGTCCGGCCACGTTATTTTTCTCGATCATAACACGACCGGCGACGGCATTCTTACTGCTTTGCAGCTGGTGAACACGATGGTCCATTCGGGTAAAAAACTGGGCGAGCTGACGAGGATCATGCGCAAATATCCGCAGGTGCTGGTCAATGTGCGGGTAGCCGACAAAACGATGTACAACGATAATCCGGCGATCGCCGCAGCCATTACGGAAGTGGAGAAGGAGCTTGGCGATAACGGCCGTGTGCTCGTCCGCCCTTCCGGCACCGAATCGCTCATTCGCGTCATGGCTGAAGGACCGGATAAAGGGCAGATTGAAACATTCGTGGATCAAATTGTTAATGTGGTCAAAGTTGAACTTGGTGCAGGCTAAAGATTGACTACGTTAACCGTTGACGATGCCAGCTGATGACGGCAGATCATGTTATTCAGCTTAAAGCGGGGCGTTAATGGTTTAGGGGACGAATGAACCGGCGGTTTTTTTGCATATGGGTAAAAATCGCCGGTTCAGCTGTGCCATTAACAAACATTGGATGTTTTCGAGGTTGCGTGGACGGTTTAAATTGAATATGATAAGAAGTATGATTTCGGAAGGAAAGCGAGGGTAGAGGTATATTTTAGCAGTATAAGCGCCAGAGCTTGCTCGTAACGAGGGGCATCGCTTGAGTCATACCAAAACTCCCGTCTGTGAAGCGGGACTAAGTAATCGGAATGAAGCTTTTGCCTCTGAGCAAGGCAGCCGGGAGGGCGTGCCTTAGCAGAGGGAACAACAAAAGAATTTCATTTCTCCGTATGACCTGAGGCGATGGAGAGCAAGCTGACGAGGTGAAGGTGTTCGAATTATTCGGCGGGGACCTTCCGGTTAAGCATTCAAGCCGTAAGCCGATATGCGAAAAGGACGCGGGCAACCGGTCTCACAACCATTCGGCGGAATGCGTTATATTCATCCCGCTATGTCCAGGGTGACGCGTAAAGAGCGCCGCAAGGGCATGGAACAGGATTCATAGACCAGCCCGGCCGCGCCACGCGGACATCCGTACAGGCGGAATTATAACGTATACGGAGGTCTATTTCATTATGTGTGGAATCGTTGGCTATATTGGGAAACGGGACTCGAAAGATATTTTGATCGAAGGGCTGAAGAAGCTGGAGTATCGCGGATATGATTCCGCCGGTATTGCAGTCTTCACCGATCATGGACTGGAAATTCGCAAGTCGAAAGGCCGTCTGGCCGTTCTGGAAGATAAATTGCGTGACGAGCCGATCGAGGGTTCTGTGGGCATCGGGCATACGAGATGGGCGACGCACGGCAAGCCGTCGGATGTCAACTCACATCCGCATACCGACAATTCCCATAAATTTTCGGTCGTGCATAACGGCATTGTCGAAAACTATCTGGATCTGAAGGAAGAATTGGCGGAAAAAGGACACCGCTTCCTGTCCGAGACAGACACGGAAGTGATCTCGCACCTGATCGCCGACGAATACGACGGAGATATCGTTAAAGCGGTGCAGCGCGCAGTGAAGAGAATGCGCGGCGCTTTTGCGCTCGGCGTTCTGACCGAATATGAGTCGGACCGGCTTGTTGCCGTCCGTTTTGCCAGCCCGCTTATTATCGGAATCGGCGAAGGCGAGAATTTTATCGGCTCGGACATTCCGGCGATTTTGGAGCATACACGCAATGTGTATATTCTGAATGACGGTGAAATGGCCGTGCTGCGGCGCGGAAGTGTCGAGCTGATGACGACCGATGGCGAAATTATTTCCAAGGAAATATTTCATGTCGATTGGGACTTGGTCACGGCAGAAAAAGCCGGATTCGATCATTTCATGCTGAAGGAAATTCACGAACAGCCGCAAGCTTACCGCGATACGATGATGGGCCGCATTTCCGAAGACGGAAAATCGGTCGATTTGAAAGAGGTCGAAATGACCGACGAGCAGATCAAAGCGATCTCCAAAATTCACATTGTCGCTTGCGGTACGGCTTACCATGCCGGACTGGTCGGCAAAACCGTTATTGAAAGCTTGGCGCGCATTCCGGTCGAAACCGATGTCGCATCGGAATACCGCTACCGTTCGCCGATCATTACGCCGGACACGCTTGTCATCGTCGTCAGCCAATCCGGCGAGACGGCCGACACACTGGCGGCGCTGCGTGAAGCGAAGCGCAACGACGCCCGCGTACTCGCGATTACAAACGTCGTGGGCAGCTCCATCGCGCGCGATGCGGATGATGTCATTACGACATGGGCCGGTCCGGAAATTGCGGTCGCTTCCACCAAAGCCTATTCGTCGCAGCTGATCGCTTTTTATCTGCTGGGCTTATACCTGGCGCAGGTGCGCGGCACGAAAACGCAGGATGAAATTACCGAGGTCATCGATGCAATGAAGCAGCTGCCTGAACAGGTCGAACGCATTTTGGAGCAGAGCGACATTTACAAGCAGGTGGCGGAAGCCGTGTCGAAGCATAGCAACCTGTTCTTTATCGGACGCGGTCTCGACTTCGCGGTTGCCCAGGAAGGCTCCTTGAAGCTGAAGGAAATTTCCTACATCCACTCCGAAGCTTATCCGGCAGGCGAACTGAAGCACGGCACGCTGGCGCTGATCGAGGAAGGCATTCCGGTCATCTCGCTCGTTACGCAGGAAGAGCTGTACGAGAAGACGCTCAGCAACATCAAGGAAGTGAAAGCGCGCGGCGCCCATGTGCTGGCAATCGCCAACGCCGGCAGCGAAGCCGAAGTCGGCCGCTCCGTCGACGAGCTGTTCGCCATTCCGAAGACGCTGCCGATCCTGACGCCCGCTCTGTCGGTCGTCCCGCTGCAGCTGCTCTCCTACCACGCTTCTCTGGCCCTCGGCCACGACGTGGATAAGCCGCGAAATTTGGCGAAGAGCGTGACGGTGGAGTAAGTGGGTTAGGAATAGAGTGAAGGTTGTTCAGTGAAAATAAAGTATTAGACTGAAAAATAAAGTATTAGACTGCGAAAATAAAGGTTTAGACTGAGTAAATAAAGTATTAGACTGCTGGGTGAGACAGCATTTACTCCGAATAACAGACATCATGAGGTTGAACCCCGTAATTGTAACTAATTACGGGGTATTTTTGTTTTCTGGAGCTGATACAGATGAACCTAGGTGAGAAAGTCAGATTTATCCGAAAATCAAATGAGTTAAATCAGAAGGAATTTTCGGTCAGGATTGAAGTTTCTCAAGGAACACTGAGTGACATTGAACGCGGTGTTTGTCTCCCGTCATGCGAAACGATTATTGCTCTAAGAAATAAATTTAAATGCGATTTGAATTGGCTGCTTACAGATGACGTTGAGTCCTCTTTCATTCAAACCGATGTATCAAATGAAGAATTGGAACTGCTCGACAGCATCCGATCTCTCCCTGCTCGCGAAAAAAATGAATTGTTTGAAATCATACATATCAAGCTAAGGAAAAATAAATATCCGTTTACGGATTAAAAAATCCGAAAAGTGCAATCATGGTAACATTACCGAAAAATGCGGGGTGTTACCTTGGAAGAAGATAAATTGGATATAGGAATCGTAACTCCAAGCGGGATCTGGTTTGATGGGAAAATCTATTCTTGCTCTTGGGCTGTTCGACATCAATGGTTTAAGCATGCTGAGTTCATTGGAGGCTGGCCAGTATCCGTAAGAAGTCACGAGGAGCAAACAGATCAAATAGATGTCTTATTGGATGATGGCAATTCTGTCGTGTGCATAAGAATAGATCACATACCTGTTAATTCAGCGATACTCGATGCGTACTATCTGGAGTTTCAAAGGTTAGTGACTTTAAGGAAACAGCGGCAGGCTGTGAAAGAAACCATTCCAGAGGATCAGAGACATTCGGATGAGCCTACTAACAACTGAGGTGAATGAATGGCAAAACGAAAAAGGCAACTAACCGAAGCGAAAATTGAAAAGATGATCAAGGAAGGCAGAGGTCAAGGTACCGGTAAAGACTATCTTCCTTGGCTCAAGATTCAGGACGTTCCATCGGAAGGCAGAGCAACTCGTGGCGTAGGCTGGACTACAGGCCGAAGACACGAGCTTCTTTCGGATATTGAGCGTGATTATTGCTATCTGCTTGACTATGCAGATGAGGTTTCAGATATCCGTGAACAATTCCCGCTATTGCCACTTGAAGAAACCTTAATGATTGCGGAAAAAATCGGAGTAAATCATCCGTGCGATCCTAAGACTAACGTTCCAATTGTGATGACTACTGATTTCCTAATCACCCACGTAGACAAAGATGTTGCTAGGACTGTGAAGCCCTTTAGTGAAATGGAAGATGAACGAACGATAGCCAAGTTTGAGATTGAGCGGGTCTATTGGGAAACGCGTCATATAGATTGGGGCATTATTATTGACCGTGATTTACCTGATGTGCTGATTAGAAATATTGAGTGGGTCCATAAGGAGTACCATAACGAGGACGTATCTAATCTAGGTGTGTTTACTATTCGCAATTTAGAACAAATGCTCGCTGCCCGTTTAGACGAAGGGGAGGCAATATCGAAGGCTTGTTTAGCTTGCGATGAACGATTAGGACTAGAAGTTGGAACATCTCTTGCATTGTTCCGTCATTTTGTCGCGCGTAAAAAGTGGTCTGTAAATATGAATGAAAGAATCATTCCGACTCTCCCAGCGAAAGAGTTTATGATAGCAACTCCTGAATATAGATTTGAAGCAAAAGGCGGGTGATTATAATGCAGGCTATTTATGAAAATATGGTCGTGGAATGGATATCGTCTGATTCAGAGGATCGGCATTTAGAACGTATATTATGGATTTCCCCTTCTAACGACGTGGTCTTCAGTATTGCAATGGAAGATGACAAGGCTTTCCCCATCATGAAAACATATTTTGAGTATATTACAGGCTTCGAATCAAATCTTTGCAAGACAGTCGAATGGATAAATGGAAATATTCCTTTACTGGATAAGGACATTAATGAAGAGTATCTGACCATTAGAGATAAAGCTTGGGACGTAATTAAAGACATCGTTATGGATGAACCGGGCTGCTTCGATAAGAATTTCCGAGGCTCACGAGTAAGAGAATCGCAGGAGCGAACCGGATTACATAAAAGTACGATTTACCGTTATTTACGAAGGTATTGGCAAGGTGGAAAGATGAAGAATGCTCTTCTACCACACTTCAATAATAGTGGTAGTTATGGAACTGAGAGATCACCGGGAGATGTGAAGCGCGGTCGTCCGCGAAAGTTTGAAGATGAACCGGTAGGCATAAATATCGACGAGGAGACAAAACAATTACTACGGTCAGGCATCCGACTGTTCTATAACAATAAGCAGAAAGCTCCTCTCAAACATGCGTTCCAAAAAACATTGGAGAAGTTCTTTGCTAACGGATTTCGACAAGATGGACAAGCGTTGGTGCCGATCCTTCCTCCCCCTGAGAAGCTGCCGAGTTTTGGGCAGTACAGGTACTGGTTCAAGAAAGAAATGAATTTAGAGGATACGCTCAAAAGTCGGCTTGGAGAAAAACGTTATGCATTAGATTATCGGCCTATTCTTGGCAGCTCCACGTTTGAAAGTTTTGGCCCAGGGTCTAGGTTTCAGATTGATGCGACCGTTGCAGATGTGTATTTGGTCAGTGAGTACCGCCGGGAGTGGATCATTGGTCGCCCGATCATTTATATCGTTATTGATGTCTTCAGTCGCTATATTGCAGGTATTTACATTGGACTTGAAGGTCCAAGCTGGATTGGTGCAATGATGGCTTTAGCGAATACAACGGCCGATAAGGTAAAGTTTTGTGCCCAATATGGGATAGATATCGAACCTGAAGAATGGGTATCCAGTCATTTACCGCAGAAACTGACGGCAGATCGTGGGGAACTTGAAGGGGAGAAACCCAGTCACTTAATTGATGTGCTTGGTGTTGATGTGGAAAATGCCCCACCGTATCGTGCCGACTGGAAAGGCATCGTTGAACAGCAGTTCAGATTGGCGAACCTACGGAGCATTCAATTCATTCCTGGAGCGATAAAAGAACGCTATAGAGAACGTGGACAACGAGATTATCGTTTGGATGCAAAGTTAACGCTTCGAGAGTTTACAAAGATTATGATTCAAACTGTCCTTTATCATAATAATGATCATCACATGCTGTGGTATGACCGGAATGAGTTTATGGTGGCTGACGAAGTATCTCCTATTCCAAGAGACTTGTGGCACTGGGGAATCATTAATCGTAACGGTAGGCTTAAGAAACAACCGGAGCATATCGTTAAGCTAAATCTCATGTATCAAGGTGAGGCAACAGTTACTGCTGCTGGTATCCAGTTCAAAGGTATGCACTATAGTTGTGAGCTGGCTATGCGGGAACAATGGTTCGTAAAAGCAAGGGCAGGCAAGACTTGGCGAGTTAAGGTCTGCTACGATCCTCGATCCACGAATGAAATCTATTTATGGTTGGACGAAGGGCACCTTTTCGAGACTTGTATTCTACTAGAACGTGAAGAGCGGTACCTCAATAAGAGAATCGAGGAAGTTGAAGATTTGCTTGAGATTGAGCGGTACCAAGGACGACATCAGGAAGTGAACAACATGCTATCCAAAATTGAGCTCGATGCACAAACAAAGGCTATCGTTGATGAGGCAACCAAGAAAACGGATGCAGCCATCCAGCAAAGCGAGGAAAGCAACAGTATGCGTGTTAAAGGCACCAGACAGCGGCGTTCTAACGAGAAAGCGTCTAATCGTGAACAAGAAGCATTTCAGTTGTCTGAAAAAGTCTCGACACCAAGCAATCCAACAAACAACGTAGTTCCGTTGAAACTCGACGACAAGGCAGAGACCAAACAAGCCTATGTTCCTCCAGCGGACAAGTTATCTAAAATAAAAGCTTATTTGCTTGAAGATGGTGATGATGAATGAGCGAATTTGATGTCCCGTTATTCCATTTCAGCCGCGGCGAGTTTGTAGAAGCCGATTACCAAGATCCGCTTCTTGAAGATTATCGAAATAACCCACTGCTCGAAGCTCTCCCGCCGATTTGGGATGATAAGACGGTTGTGAACAAACTGGCGTCCAAGCCAATCTTCAATGCCTCGGAGCGTGACCTTCCCGTTCATCTCCGATTGCACTGTGTTCAACGTATATCACGCGACTTCTTTCGACCGTTATCCAGACATCTGGAGCTTCAGCAAAGCATTTCAAGGCTTATTCGTGACGGTTATGTGGGACGTAACCCTCTAACTCCAAATTACGCTTTAAGAGCTCGCAAAGACGCCTATGAGCTCATTATGCAGGGCAATACAAGTGGTTACCCAGTGAATACTCCTACCTCTGCTGGGTTTGCCTTAGTTGGCATATCCGGGATTGGTAAGTCCAGTAGTTTGTTGCGAATCCTGCAAATGTATCCGCAAGTCATTCTGCACCGCAAATATAGAGGGCAGGATATGCCTGCTCCTTTTCAAATTGTTTGGTTGAAGATGGATTGCCCTCATGATGGATCCATAAGAGGACTATGTCTAAACTTCTTGTTAGCAGTAGACAGCCTCGTCGGAACAAAATATTACAAGAAAAATGTAACCAAAAACCCGGATGAGTTACTTCCTCTGATGGCACAAGCTGCGGCAGTCCACTGCCTTGGGGTGCTTGTCATTGATGAAATTCAGAATCTTCAAGAAGCCAAGGATGACCGCGCTGCTCAAATGCTTAATTTCTTCGTTCAATTAGTTAATACCATTGGGCTGCCGGTTATTCTTGTCGGAACCTACAAAGCTCTTCCTGCATTGAACGGCGAGTTTCGTAATGCTAGACGGAATAGTGGTCAAGGAGATGCCACATGGCATCACTTCAAGAAAGATGAGGAATGGACCTGGTTGCTTCAGGGGTTGTGGAAGTACCAGTGGACGGACAAGAAAGTGGAGCTGGATCAAGAGTTCATTGATGTCATGTATGAAGAATCACAAGGCATATCGGATATTGCCATTAAGCTATTCATGCTAACGCAATGGAGAGCTTTGGATAAAGAACTCGAATCGGTTACGCCGGGGCTAATTCGCTCCGTGGCAAAGGATCGACTCACCTTGATTAGGCCAGCTTTAGAGGCTCTACGCTCAGGTAAGAAAGCTCAGATCCAGAAATTCGCTGATATTTATGATAGTGTTTCCATCGACGATTATTTGGATCGCATTGAAGCTGAACAAAGGCAAGCAGAGCGATTAGAAGTGATTCGAACAGAACTTGGCTATGACGTCACTGAACAGACGATAAACGAAGTCAGTGCATGGCTAATCGAGGCTGGTGTGACACAAGCCATAGCTTCTCAAGCTGCGGAAGAGGTAACGAAAATTCATCTTCATGAATTGGATGAAATCGATCTTCATAAAGAGGCGCTAAAAGTGGCATTGCAGAAGCAAAGTGCTTTGGTGAATAAATCATCGCAACAGCGTAGTAAGACGAAGCCAAAGGTCATACCGTCGAATCCAAACGACTTGCGGCTCATTGTAGCACAAGGCCGAAAGAAGAAAATGTCTGCTTACGATTCGTTGAAGGCTGCGGATTATATTAAGAATCCAATGGAGTTTCTCGGATAGGTGATGAAAGTTGAGTAAATGGTGTGCACTTCCAATCCCATACCCTGACGAATTGTTGTACAGTGTAATCGCCAGGTATCACATCAGATCAAATAATACGAGTCCCAAATGGACACTTAGAGAAGTTTTCGGTACTGACAATGTCATTCCTACGATCGATCTTCCGAGCCATCTGGATGCATTGTCAAGAAGAAACGTAGTTCAGATCATGGCTGATGAATGGATTAGGAAGCACACCTTTTATTCTTACTATGCCCCTTTCTTACCGGACTCCCGCGCTATGCGGGTTAAGGCACTTATGAGAAGCAGTGATGGATCGGGCATTCATGCTTTAGTAGGCATAACGGCAAGCACGATTGATCGGACGGATCGATTGTGGCTTTGCCCTTCCTGTTACGAACAAGACATTCAATTTTATGGTGAGCCCTACTGGCATCGAGTTCATCAATTACCAGGAGTATATCTCTGCCCTCATCACCGGAAAGTTCTACATAAGCTAACGAGTCCATTGTCGGATAGACATGGCTTAAATGTTTTGCCGATTTCTAGACATATGTTTCGCTCGATTGCTGTCATTGAAGATTTACCTGATAAACTAATTGATCGCCTGTCAGATATTGCTGAAGACATTCATTTACTCGTTCAGCTGGACAATCTGCCGGCTTTATATGACTTAAGACAGGCTATCCTGCCACGATTAGCAGAGAAGGGTTATGTTACTGTATCATCGCGTATCCGCCAACAGAAGCTTTGCGAGCAGCTTGTGCTATTCTATGGTCGAGAATTGTTAGATCTAATAGATAGTGACCCGACAGAAAGCAGATATTCGTGGTTAGAGCAATCAACGAGAACAGCGCGGCGAGCTATTCATCCTTTACGTCAGTTGCTTCTCATTCGCTTTCTATATGGATCATTTCGTGAATTTCTTGATCGCACTGACGGTACAATCGCTCCGTTCGGCAATGCACCTTGGCCCTGTCTAAATAAGGCAGCTGAACATTATAAGGAATTAGTTATTACGCAATGTGATATCACCCGTTGCTCAGATACGGGGCGACCTGTTGGCACCTTTGTATGTTCATGCGGATTCTCCTATTCTCGTCGTGGTCCTGATAAATCTGAGGCTGACAAGTACTACCGAGGAAGAATCAAGACTTTCGGCCCGATATGGTCAGATAAGCTAAAGCAGTACATGCAAGATGGGATGTCCTATCGCTCTGCTGCTGAGAGGCTTGGGGTGGATACGAATACTGTCATCAAGTATGCCAACGGTAAATTGCCTGAAAGAAGTGGTCCACTTAAACAAAAGCACGTTAAGAAGGCTACAGCAGCTCCTTCCTCGATAAATATAAGGAAGTCGCCTCGCATACGTGTTGACTGGGAGAAACGTGATTTGGAGCTAAGCTGGTTGGTTGAACAGGTATGTAAGGCCATCTTGGCCGAAAGTGACGCCAAACCTGTTCGCAATACAATTACTTTGCTTGGCAAGAGAATCGGGAAGCTTAGCTGGCTAGAGAAGTATCAACATAAGCTTCCAGTAACGATGAGTATTTTAACTTCGTATGTAGAATCTGTCTCCCAGTTTCAGATACGAAGAGTACGTTGGGCTGCGGAACGTTTGTCTGGAGAGTGGCCAATTAAAAGATGGAAGCTGGAGAAGCTTGCAGGACTAAGACCTGACTATTCTCAGGAAGTATTAGACGAAATTAATCGATGCATTGGTCAAAGCCGACTATTGCAACCATTCACATCACCAGAGGAGACTTCTTCATGGCAACACTGACGTTGAGATCCTGGCCTTTTCCAGAGAATCACGAGGCAGAATTAGTCTGGTTTGGATCGCCGTTTATGGATCATAAGGGAAACTGGAGAATTCGTGTCGCATTCAAAACTTCAGTCGAAGGGATAAAGGTAGTATCTTACCCCTGGGGGACGATTCCTTTTTTGCGTATTGGTCAAATCTATTCAAACGGGACTTATGACCAGATAACACCTATGAGCGGATCGGCATTCCACTTTACCATAGATGCTCTCAACCACGGTACTCTGACCAATGGTTTTAAGCTGCCTAAACGTTTGATTGACTTTGGTAAAAATCCTGAGCTCGGATTACAAAATATCATTCAGTATCAAGCGAATGGTCTCACATACTGTATACCGGTAATTGAATTGATTAGAGCTCTATTTATTAACTCGAGGTACTTAGCCTACTATTTGCTCCAACCTCATGGCTTGGATTTGTTAATTGATAATAGCTATTCATTGGCGGGAACATTGCATTTTGACTTGAGCAATCGAGTTCCAGCCAAATTGGCTACAGAAAGCAACGTTCGTCACCTCTCATGGATTTACACGGACCCGATGATTCGATCGTTGTGGGATTCTGTTTATCAGAGTTTGTTCAGTCATGCAGTTAAAAATTCACCCTATAATCCATCCGCTACTTTAAAGAAAGGTGTTCCTCTAACTATTGATCTTCCGCCCTTAGGCCCTATTGAAATGCATACCCGCGGGGTGCAATTTATCGATTACGTGTTAGTAAAAGAGATCATTGCCATCGGCGGATTTCAGCACCCATCAAATGAGATTCTCTTTTGGCATCCCTCTAAGAAACGTCGTGAATGGAGCTCGGGCGACAAGACGATTCGTATGATTCCTGGTTCTAAAAATACTGACTATGTGCTGAACGATCAAAGTGACAACGCCAAAGAGGATTTGAATCAAGATGTCGTAGAGACTTCACCTACAATAATGCAGTTTGCCAATTACCCTGTCGTGGAGACTCGTCGACCAAGTGTAAGACATTCGAATACAGGAAATGAAGTCATCGTGTCGACTGGACGCGGCGGAAAACATACGGCTGCTTCTGAAGAAGTTAGTACTCAGGATTCCATGGTTGGCGGGGATACCCCACCTATCGACTTCCAGACACTCGAGACGATTCCAGCATCCGATGCAATCGGTCTTGAACCATTTTTTCAGATGATTGAAATGTTGAAGAAGACATTCCAAGTGAAGGTAAGGATGTCAGTAGTAAGAGTGCCGCCTGGTAAGCGATTCTCTGTCTGTATGAACGGAGCTCGCAGAACATGTGCCATAGTTCAGGTAACTACTGAAATCACGACATCTTATATTGTCGAAGTGGCAAGACCGGATGATTGGTCGATCTCTACCCTTATTCTTCGTCCAAGAAATCAGTTGTCATATAGGATAATAGAGCGAAACATAAAGCAGCTTCTCGATGGATTGGTTCAAAAGGGTGGACATTGGGATCAGTCAGTTCTTAACCAATGTGATACCATGAATATTGAAAAACTAAAGCATTATCAGAGTGATACGATTCTTGAGTGGGCCTCTAGACTTGCAGGTAAGTTAATGATGTAAAGAATCGAATTGGTTCTATCTCAGCAATGAATTACCGCGATTGCTTCTAGCTGGATTTGATTACAATGCGCTATATTCTCACGTTCACGATCTTGCCTGGATTTTACCATGTTCAAGTCTCATGTGGAATTGCATTTTAAGTAAACTGCCCATCATTCACCAGAAATAAGTATACAACTGAGCCGACGAATTTCGGGTATCAATTCCTGATATTCGATCGGCTTTTTCTTATTTTGTTATGCTTTTGAGATATGAGAACGGGTGTGCGACTGACTACATAGGAAATGTAACAATCCGTCGCGACTTGATGACGATGCGCATATGAGAAAAAGACCTCAGGAACTCGACTTTAGATTCTTTTCCTGGAGCTGTACACTAAATAATTGGAAAGTCGTGTGCATGCCGAGCAAGTTATAGCTGTATAAGAGGCATCAAAGTGTGTATCAAATACGAAAAACCTCTTTTTCAGGGGAGTCATTCCATTAAAATTCTCACCGATCTATAATTTGATATTGAAATATCAAATGTCATTATGGTAATATTCGTATAGGGTGTTTTTGGTAATTAAGGAGGACTTCAAATGGGCAAGAGTATTCGCGAGGTACAGCAAGTGTTTGAACGTACTTTTCCTGATAAGCAGACAATTCCTTTTGCCGAGGCGAAGGCTCTTCTGCAATCCTTATCTGATGAGCAACTAGAGAACGAAGACGTCGAGATGTTTCTTGAGATTATGGGTTTCCAGAATATCCTGCACAATGACCAGTCCAAGGAAGCAAACGAAGAACCGAGTATTGATGACATTTTAAATATGGAATGGAAGCCGGTCTCTGACCCGAAAGTAATGGATAACTCATCCAGTCAGAGTGTTTACTCGAGAAATACTATCCTACTGAAAGGGTACCATGAGACTCGTAACGATCTAGAGTTCGAACAGCTAGTTGTCGATAACATGAAACTTGTTCATAAGTTGGCCTCGAAGTATTTAAGATATTCCAATCACCAACATTCCTATGATGACCTAGTATCAGAAGGTACAATAGGGCTAATGGACGCTATTAGAAAGTTTGATGTGAACAAGGATGTTCAATTCTCGACTTACGCTGTTTGGTGGATACGGCAACGTATAATACGGGCTATCGTCGATACGGGAACAATGATTCGAGTGCCGGTACATATGTTTGAACTCATTCAGAAGATCCGGCGGGAAGAACAAGCTTACGAAGTGGAGAATAACATCCCTGACCAACAGACGATAATTATGAAACTTGGCATTTCTGCAGCCCAATACGAGCGAGCCAAGATCGTTGAGCATCAGGTGTTAGGGATGACGTCCACCGAACAGAATATTTCGGAGGATGGTCAAGAGTCGGAACTAAGTCAATTTATAAGTCTGGAGACGCATCGGTTATTGGGCGAGTACAGTAAAATCTATTTTGATCCTGCACTTTTGGCAGAGCAGCACGACTTGAAGAAGCTGCTTCATGAATTGATAACCACTCATCTCAAACCACGGGAACAAGAGGTTATTCTGGAACGGTTCGGTTTTGGTGATTGCAAACCGAAAACACTCGAGAAAGTAGGGGAACAGTTCGGAGTAACGCGAGAGAGAATCAGACAGATTGAAGCCAAGGCATTGAAGAAATTAGCAAATAAAATGAGAAAAAGGGCACACCGCGATGACTACTACTGGCCAGAACCAATGGGAGGTTGACAGGATGAACAATTATAAAAGAATCGAACAAGATCTCTTGCGAATGATGCAGGATTCGAACCAAAAGGTGCTTTTTGTATTCAAAGGGTTTCCAGCTTCATTTTTCGAAACGATGCCTTTGCGCAAGCTGATTCCGTATTCAGTTACAATTTCAATTCATGAGCTCGATCAAGCCAAAGCATCGATTCTGCCGGAGATGTTCCAATCGCTTCACCAAATCAATCAGGCTGCTTGGTGCTCCTATGAGGAATATCAAGTCATAGGAACAGAAGTACTGTCCCTTTACTTCAACATTATGATCTATGAAAACAATGTTTATCACCGCACCTTTCCTTGTTTATATAGTATACCTGCCGCGGAGAGGTTGTTTATCACTTATTTCGAGGATGAGAATTCCACAGAAGAGCCTGAGCAGGATCCGGACTTTGAAATCTTTCAGAAATATTATGGAACGTTAAAGAAAATCGATAATAACTGGTTTATTGTATACGCTGATTCCGAACCGGCGATTGATTACTATTCAATTCCCGACCTCGAGCTTCCAGAGAGCAAGTTGGCAAATGACGACACAGCAGAACTTGAGCTTGTAGAAGAAGAAGATGTACTGGTTGGACTAATAGCACGAGTGTTATCGAATACAGCAACCGAGCAACAAGAAGTTCGGATCTCTTACACGGGAGATCTAAGTGTATCAATTCATCGTTATCGCGAGCGAATTCAGCTTCTACAAAGCCTACTTCCTCTTATTACGTTCGTACTTACTACCAAGACGACATCACTTGTACCTCAGCTATATGAGACAGAATATTTGCGCGTACTCGAGAAGTACTGGAATTATACGAGTTTCCGCGACTTACGAATGTACAAAGATATTCATGATCCTGAATTTAAGAAGGAAACGGTCTTTATTCCTCAAAGTCAGGTCATTGACAGCATCGTGCAGCAGGCTACATTAGCGCATCAGGGAGAGAGCTATCGCGATATCTTCGTGACCTCTCCAACCGGTGCAGGCAAATCGGTTATGTTTCAAGTACCCGCTATTTACCTTGCTGAAAAATATGGACTAATGACCATCGTTATCTCTCCGTTAATCGGATTGATGACGGATCAGGTACAAGGTCTGATGGATCGCAATGTGCACATGTCCGCAACGATTAATTCTGAAATTACGCCGGTTGAGAAGATGGGCATCATTGAACGGATTCGGACAAGAGAAATTTCCATTCTCTATATTTCACCAGAGACGCTACTTAGTCGCTCCGATATTGCGCAATTAATCGGAGACCGAGAGATAGGTCTGTTCGTGATCGACGAGGCACATATCGTCACAACATGGGGGAAAGCATTTCGCTCGGACTACTGGTATTTGGGGAGTTACCTCCAGCGCCTACGCAAGAAGGAAATGCAGTTCCCCATTGCTACCTTTACTGCAACTGCAATTTATGGCGGAGTAGAGGATATGTACGCGGAAACAAGAGACAGCCTGAATCTCATTAATCCCATTAGCTACTTTGGATATGTGAAGCGGGATGATCTGGAGGTTCGCATTAAGAAATCCAGTCAGTCGAAGGAAAGGTTTAAGGAATATCTGGAGGATAAATTCAAGGTGCTTGTATTCAGGTTAGAACAATACCTGGCCAAAGACGAAAAAACGCTTGTCTATTTCCCCACAGTCGGATTAATTAATCAGTTTCATGAATTCACCAAGATCTTTGCGAGCGAGCGATTGCGTCAACATCTTACGTCTTATTACGGTCCTCTCTCTAAAGATCTCAAAAACGGAAACTACAAACGGTTCAAGGAGGGTGACTCGCTAGTCATGCTTGCAACCAAAGCGTTCGGAATGGGTATCGATCTACCCGACATTGTGAATGTGTATCACTTCGCCCCAACTGGGAATGTATGTGACTATGTTCAGGAGATTGGACGTGCTGCAAGGGCACTGGAGCGGGGATACGCTTATTTTGATTTCTTGCCCAAGGACTTCGTTCATGTTAATCGACTGCATGGAATCTCGACAATTCGTAAACAGCAACTAGTTCAAGTGATGGCAAAGGTTGTTCAACTTATTAACGAAAATAAGCACAGCAGCAATGTGCGTCATCTTCTTGTCAATGCGGAGGAATTTCGATATATATTCCAGCAAGGCGCCGAGGCAAGTGATGAAGTCGATAATAAGCTGAAGACAGCTTTATTGATTATCGAGAAGGATTTTAAAGCCAAAATGGGGTACTCGCCTATTATCGCTCGTCCGAGAAGTGTATTTGCAAAAGAGTACTTTATGATACAGAAAGATCAAGAGCAGCAAATTCTGGAGCGATACGGTAGATACTTTAAAAAGGTTGCAGAAGGACATAAGACGGCGTATGGCAATATCTACACCTGTGATATGAAGAACTTGTGGGAATCGCGGTTTCAGAGCTTATCATTTCCTCAATTCAAATATAAATTTCATTCGAAAGATGAGGATCTAGGACTGCCTTTTTTAGTTAATCTTCTGCCCGTCTTACAGCTGGAACTTGTGCTTAAATCAGTACACCGTGATCAGTTTACGAATGAGCTGAACCATCAATTAGAGCAAATCGCGGATATATTCGGCGCATACGCCAAGGAACGAAGCTACTTCTCCATTTCAGAATTTGCGGCAGAGCTGAAGAAGAAAATAAAGGGCGATAAATATTTTTGTGAAAATCTGGCCTTAATTCTGATTCATAGTGCGGACCATTATGATCGGATTATGCAGAAACATTCCAACTTCTATCAGCGATTTATGAAGTATAGCGAATCGAAGGAGAAATACTCCATCCAGAACAGTGGGTATGCGGGATTTCTGGATTGGATCAAGATTGAGTGGAGACAAATCCTCAACCAAGGACAGCAAATCAATACCGAACCAAGTCACGTTACAATGTTCTTGCCGAAGGTAAACCCCGAGAAAGTAGAGAAAACATTTATTCTTCTTGGTATACTAGAAGCTCTGGGCAATTTGATCTATCGTGTGAATGGCGGGGATAATCCCGAAATATTCCTTCGTATCAACTCCCGTATGCAAATCGAACGCAGCATACAAAACCCAGCGAGATATATAAACTATATTTTGGAGAATGTAAAAGAAAGGCATTACCTATCGGTGGCGATGTTAACCCACTTGTTCGAAAATGAAGTGGATAACGATCGATTCTGGGAATACATTGAAAATTATTTTTTAGGAATAATTCCAGATGAGGTTTTGGCCAAAACCGGAAATTCTAGGTCCTAAACTTATCTTTCATTGAATATGCCATGCAAGAAAGAAGGTGATTGAGTGATTGAATCGTTTTGGAATTTATGCTTGCTTCATGAGATTCATTCAAGGGATCAGCTTTTGCGGGAGGCGATTCGAGTGAATCGCACCCGCCAGTCGATTGAGCGGCATAAAACTATCGAATGGGAACAGGAGGCGAGCGCAGAGGAACTATTCCAATGGATGAAAGAGCAAGTCGGTGAACGGGAGCTAGGGCATTTCCCTGGGGATCGGGATCTATTCCGCCGACTGTACCATGCGGGCAAAGAACTAGACCTGCTGGAGTATGCATTACGCACGCTGCAGCAGGATCGAATAACCGGGACGCTTATGGCACATCCCGGAATCATGGAACGCTTTATTGAAATGTGCACCCAAAGCCAGTTTAGCTCCATTCTCATAACAGAGACGGAGAAGTTTCTACAAGGTCTATACGAGACGAAATGCTACATGCGTGATCTTCACGTCACGTTGTTGTCGGAAAACTATATGTTCTGCCGTTTACTGAAAATATACTTTGAACTGAATCCTCGGATTACCGTAATTCAAGGGAGCATCTACCAACCGTTGCAAATGGAAGAGAGATTCGACGCGATTCTGTCCATTCCAAACTTTGGTCTAAAGCTTCAGGATGAAGATGAAATTTCGATTCGAGAATCGGAGGGGGCAGCTGTCAGTTTCCTGCTGCCTGTACTGCAGGAGAGAGGCAGACTAAGCGTGACTTTCCCGTCACGCATGATGTTCCAAGGGGGAGCAATCGCAAGCTGGAGACATGAGATGAACATGGAAGCACCAGTGCAATCGATTTATACGCTTCCGGATGGTTTGTTCAGGCCTTATACCTCGGTAAGGACGTATCAGGTGGAATTCGGTAAGGAAATTCCACAAGAGGTTCGGATAGGTAGATTGGTCATAAGGAAGCAAACTCTGGAGATTGATCGGGAAGTGATGATTCATCCAGATCAGTTCCAGCTATGGGACAATTGGAGGATCGATCTACTGCTCGACGAAGATCAGGAGAAGTTGCGCTCGTTCCAGCAGGCTGCCATGCCGAAGGAAAAGCTTCGCAACATAGCGGATATATTCCGCGGGAAAGCGATCTCGAAGCAAGAATTGAAGACAGGCAAGATTAGAGTGCTAAATATTTCTAATATGGATGATGGCGAGGTTAAGTTAGAAGAGCTTGAGACTATCGACGAAGAAGAGCGTAAGGTTAAGCGTTATGAAGTGCTTTCTGGTGATCTGGTCATGACATGCAGAGGAACCGTGATTAAACTTGCCATCTTCCCCGACAGCGAAGAAATGGTGATTGCTTCCGCCAACATTATCGTACTTCGGTTTAAGTCGAGTTTACTGGCTCAATTTGTAAAGGTTTTTTTAGAGAGTCCGACTGGGATGGCATTTATTCAAAGCTTTCAGCGGGGAACAACGGTCATGAACTTGAATCCTTCAGATGTTGGAGAAATCGAAATTCCTACACTACCAGAAGAGAAGCAGTATCAGTTGGTTAACCATTATTTGGACGAGAAGAAACGATACAAAGCTGTTATTCTGGAAGCCCACGTAAGATGGGAACAAGCGAAACAAGAAGTATACCAAAGAATATATAAAGAGGAGCTTGCTAATGGCAACAGCTAATTTAGGTTTTGAAGAGAAATTATGGAGCATGGCTGACAAGCTGCGCGGCAGCATGGATGCTGCGGAGTATAAGCACGTCGTGTTAGGCCTGCTATTTCTTAAATATGTTTCTGATGCATTTGAAGAGAAGTATGACTCACTGAAGAATGAACCTTATGCGGACCCCGAAGATCGGGACGAGTATGTTGCCGCGAATATCTTCTGGGTACCTAAGGATGCTCGTTGGAGCCACATCAAGAACAATGCGAAGAAACCGGAAATTGGCCAAATCATTGACCAAGCAATGATCGACATCGAGAAGGAGAACGCTTCACTGAAAGGTGTTTTGCCGAAGGACTATGCAAGACCTGCTCTAGATAAAACTCGCCTGGGCGAAGTTATCGATTTATTTTCTTTCAAGGTTGGCGATGAAGATAGCCGCTCCAAGGATGTGCTCGGCCGGGTATATGAATACTTCCTTAGCAAGTTTGCCAGCGCTGAGGGCAAGAATGGCGGCGAGTTCTATACGCCAAACAGTGTTGTCCGCTTGCTCGTTGAGATGATTGAGCCATTCAAAGGCCGTGTCTATGACCCGTGCTGCGGCTCTGGTGGCATGTTCGTTCAGAGTGAGAAGTTCGTTGAAGAACATCAAGGCAAGCTAGGAGATATCGCAGTTTATGGCCAAGAGTCGAACCCCACAACGTGGAAGCTATGCAAAATGAACTTGGCGATCCGCGGAATCGACAGCAACTTGGGTGAATATCATGCAGATACGTTCCACAATGATCTGCATAAGAACTTGAAGGCCGATTACATACTGGCCAATCCTCCGTTTAACATTAGCGATTGGGGCGGTGAGCGCTTAACAGAAGACGCCCGTTGGTCTCATGGTATACCGCCAGCAGGTAATGCCAACTACGCTTGGATTCAGCACATGGTAAACAAGCTGGCTCCAAGTGGTGTAGCCGGCTTCGTCTTAGCGAACGGCTCAATGTCTACGAGCACAACAGCGGAGTTTGAGATCAGGAGTAAGATGGTCAATGCGGATTTGGTGGATTGCATTGTTACGCTTCCAGGGCAGTTGTTCTATTCGACGCCGATTCCAGTCTGCCTTTGGTTCATGTCAAAGAACAAAGCTCCAAGAGGGTTGCGTGACCGCCGCGGCGAGATCCTTTTCATCGATGCTCGTAAAATGGGACAAATGGTAGACCGGACGCATAGGGAGCTGACTTTGGCAGAGATTAATAAGATTGTGAATACTTATCACGCATGGCGTGGGCAGTCTGAGGCCGGGACGTATGAGGAGATTAAAGGCTTTTGCAAAGCAGCGAAACTTGCTGAAGTACAAGAGCATGAATATATTTTGACACCTGGACGTTATGTAGGGATTGAGGATGTCGAAGAGGATAGCGAGCCGTTTGAGGATAAGATGACTCGATTAACATCGGAATTGGCAGAGCAATTTGCTAAATCGCGGCATCTGGAAGATGAGATTCGCAAGCGGCTTGGGGGGATTGGATTTGAATTTTAGTGAATGGAAAGAAGTCGCACTGGGTGACGTTGTTGATATTATAAGTGGTGGTACTCCAAAAACAGCACACAACGAGTATTGGGAACCAGCTGAAATTGATTGGATTACAGCTAAAGATGTTTCAGAGTGTGAAAATCGAACCATAAAAGAAACTAGTCGGAAAATCTCTAAAAAGGGTCTCGAACATAGTGCTGCTAGAATGCTGGAGCCACTAACTACAGTATTAATTGCACGCGGTGCAACTACAGGTAAGGTAGCACTGAGTACTGAGAACATGGCTATGAATCAAACGTGCTACGGGCTTCAGGCAAAAAAAGGAAATGATAAGCTATTTATATATTACTTGATGCTCTCGAGATATAACAGTTTTAGATCTATTGCCAATGGTAGCATATTTGATACGATTATTGGTTCTGGAATTAAATCTATTAAGGTACGAATACCAAGTTTGCCAACTCAGCAATGGATTGGGGAAGTACTGGCGTCTCTTGACGACAAAATAGAACTCAATAATTCCATTAACAAAAACCTTGAAGAAACGGCCAAAGCACTATTTAAACATTGGTTTGTCGATTTCGAGTTTCCGAATGAAAATGGGGACCCGTATAAGAGTAGTGGCGGCGAATTTGAGGAAAGTGAGTTGGGGTTGATTCCAAAGGGCTGGAAAATAAGTTCTTTAGGACAGGTAATAAAGGTAAAGCATGGGTTTGCTTTTAAGAGTGAAAATTTCTCGGAAGATAAGACAAATAGAATTTTGCTAACACCTGGGAATTTTAAGATTGGAGGAGGTTTCAATGATAAAAAGTTGAAGTACTATTCCAATCAAGCAGATATCCCTCTTGATTACATTCTAAAAACTGGTGATATGCTTATAACGATGACTGATTTAAGTAAGAGTGGAGATACCTTGGGATTTCCAGCGGTAATACCAATAATATCTGACTCAGAAGTATTGCATAATCAGCGTTTGGGTAGAGTTATCTACTGCACGGACCTTCCAATTAAGGGCTATGTATATAATTTGTTATGCTCAAAAGAGTATAGAGGTTACATCTTAGGTTCTGCGACAGGGTCAACAGTAAAACATACTGCACCCAGTAGGATTGAGAGTTATAAAATAATAATTCCTAATAAAGATGTGTTACTCAAGTTTGATAATATTATGTCAGATGTATTTAATCAGCTATCACTAAATTATTCTGAAAATAGTAATTTATCGATGCTAAAAGACACTATCCTCCCTAAAATTATGTCAGGTGAAATACAAATCCCCATGGGGAGAATATATAGTGAATCAACTGACCTACCACTTGAAGAAAAAAATAAAGAGCAATACTCCACAACCTAACCGAAGGAGGTGCATCCATGGCTCAGTACACCACATCCTACACTGAAAGCGACCTCGAACAGGCCACTCTGGAATGGTTTGAAGAATTGAACTATAACAAAGTCTACGGCCCTGAGATTTCGCCTGAAGGGGAATATCCGGAAAGGCAATTTTATCAGGATGTTATTTTGAAAGAACGCTTACGTGAAGCGCTCATTCGCATCAACAAGCATCTGCCGCACGAGGCTATCGAGGAAGCGATTCGAATCATCGAAGTGCCTCGTAGCCCGAGCTTGATGCTCAACAACAAAGCGTTCCAGAAAATGATTACGGATGGTATTGATGTTCAGTATAGGAATACCAATGGTGATTATCCGACCGAGAAAGTTTGGTTGTTCGATACGCATCCAGACCGCATCGACAATAACGATTTTCTTGTTGTGAATCAATTTACGGTCATTGAGAACCAGGTCGATAAGCGCCCGGATGTTGTGGTGTTTGTTAACGGTCTTCCGATTGCAGTTCTGGAGCTGAAGAGCGCCTCCAATGAAGAAGTGGGAATCAGTGATGCGTACAATCAGGTGCAGACCTATAAAAAGGCGATTCCGTCCCTGTTCACGTACAACGCCTTCATGGTAATCAGTGACGGGGTCAATGCTAGAGTAGGCACGCTGACGGCTGACGAGGAAAGGTTCATGATGTGGCGCACCATTGATGGCGAGGATGTGGCCTCCTCCTCCCTGCCGCAGCTTGAAGTGTTGATTAAGGGCATGTTCGAGAAAAGTCGTCTGTTGGACATCATCAAGCATTTTGTTCTGTTTCAAACTGATGGCGAACGTCTATTCAAGATTTTGGCTGGCTACCATCAGTACCATGCCACCAATAAGGCGATTGCCGCTACGGAAAGAGCGACACTTAAGGAAGGCGACCGCAAGATCGGAGTTATCTGGCATACACAAGGCTCGGGCAAGAGCCTTTCCATGGTCTTTTACGCAGGCAAACTGGTTCTAACACTCGATAATCCGACGATTGTTGTCGTAACAGACCGTAACGATCTCGACGATCAGTTATATGCTACATTCAGCAAGTCTAAAGATTTACTCCGTCAAACGCCTCAACACGCCGAAGACCGTGCTCATTTAAAACAGCTGCTTTCAGTGGAGGCAGGCGGAATTATTTTCACAACGGTTCATAAGTTCACGCCTGAAGAAGGCGAATCCAAGTACCCTGTACTCACGGACCGCCGTAATGTCATCGTAATGGCGGACGAAGCACACCGCAGTCAGTACGGCTTTCAAGCTGAAATGGTCGCATCGGATGAGGAAGCAAGCATCAAGTACGGCTATGCGAAATATATGCGTGATGCATTGCCAAACGCTTCTTACATTGGGTATACCGGAACGCCGGTTGAGTTGACGGATAAGAACACCCCGGCTGTATTCGGTGATTATATCGACATCTACGACATGACCCGGGCTGTGGAAGATGGTACGACTGTAAAGATTTACTATGAGAGTCGTATCGCACGGTTGGAGCTATCGGATAATGAGCGCCCAGTTATTGATGAAGAGTACGAAGAGATTACTGAGTATCAAGAGTATTCTCAGCAAGAGAAGCTCAAGTCCAGATGGGCGCGCCTAGAGGCGCTTGCTGGTTCGGAGAAACGGATCAAAAAGGTCGCCAAGGATATGGTTGACCATTATGAGCAGCACAAAGGAGCTATGTTCGGCAAAGCGATGATCGTCGTTATGTCGAGACGTATTGCCATCGATCTCTACAAAGAGATTATTGCGCTTCGTCCGGACTGGCATAGTGACGATGACAATGAAGGCAAAATCAAAATCGTCATGACCGGAAGCTCAAGCGACCCTGCTGAATGGCAGCCTTATATCGGGACAAAGCGGCGTCGGGAACATCTGGCCAAGCGAATGAAGGATTTGAATGATTCTCTGGAGATCGTCATTGTGCGAGATATGTGGTTGACCGGGTTTGACGTACCAAGCATGAACACAATGTACATTGATAAGCCAATGAAGGGTCATAACCTGATGCAGGCTATTGCTCGCGTCAATCGCGTATTCCGTGACAAGCCGGGCGGGCTAATCGTGGACTACATCGGTATTGCAGATATGTTGAAGTCGGCACTCCAGCAATACACGGAAAATGATCGCAAAACTGCTGGTATCGACACCAATCAAGCTGTCGATTTCATGCTGGAGCGGATCCAACTCATTCGCGAACAATTACATGGCCATGACTTCTCAAAATTCGCATCGGAGAAAGCTTCTGATCGGATGAAAGCAATCGTCGAGACGATAGATTATGTGCTCGGACTTGGCGACCAAGGCAAACGCAATTTCGTCAATTGGACGACGGAACTGGCGAAGGCCTATGCGCTGTGTGCCACGACCGAAGCCGCGGAAACGGTCAACCTGGAAATCAGCTTCTACAAAGCTGTGAAATCGGGTATCGTCAAAATCATCACGACGGAAAACATGAAGAAAACGACAAATGAGCTGGATGCGGAGTTAAACCAGTTGATTTCTAAGTCGGTCATGTCAGATGAAGTTGTCGACATTCTCGAAGCGGTCGGCTTACAGAAACCGAACATTGCGATCTTGTCCAATGAATTTCTGGAGCACGTTCGAGGACTGAAGCAGAAGAACCTTGCGGTCGAATTGCTGAGAAGACTTCTTCAAGGCAAAGTAAAGGCCGTTTCCCGCACGAGCATTGTGCAGTCAAAAAAATTCTCTGAAATGCTTGAAGAAGCTATTCGTAAATACAATAATCGTACTATTGAGACAACGCAGGTAATTGAAGAACTGATTCAGATGGCCAAGGAGATGAATGCTGCCGTCAAGCGTGGCGAAGACCTCGGGCTTATCAAGGAAGAAGTAGCCTTCTATGACGCGTTGGCTTCTAATGAGGCTGCAAAAGAGCTAATGGGAGATCTAGTCCTTAAGCAGATCGCTCACGAGTTGACCCAGGCGATCAAGAATAATATCAAGGTGGATTGGACTCTGCGGGAGAATGTACGGGCTCAGATGCGGATTACGGTCAAGAGACTCTTGAAGAAATATGGGTATCCGCCGGATCTTGAGAAAATGGCAATTGATTTAGTACTTCAGCAGGCTGAATTGATGGCTCAGGCAGAGACAGAAGAATTTAAATACTAACAGACATCAGGCGTAGCAACATGAATTTTATGCGGCTACGCTTTGTGTATTATTGATGAGGAGTGAGTTGGTGAATACAATTTTTCTTGATGTTGAACGATGGTTAACTCAAAGACCCAAATGGTTGCAAAACGCCGCGTCTCGAATTGTACAAAAGAAATTGTCTGAGGAAGATATTAAAGAACTTATCAATATCTGCAAAGGTGAATCAGAGTCAGATGTCTCAAGTTATTCGGTGGGAGTGTCTCCACTAGGAGGCTTACAATCAAAAAGCGAATCGAATTTCTTGAAATTGACATCTATAAGTGATGTAAATGGAATCAATGCTTTGAATCCCAAGAAACCGTTGCAATTTAATTCAAATCAATTATCTATAGTTTTTGGTCATAATGGTTCTGGAAAATCAAGCTATATAAAATTGCTGAAACATGCATGTGGAGCACGTGAGTCCGGTAAACTACTTGGAAATGTCTTTAATGATGGACAAGTTGAGAAGCAAGAATGCGTTTTTGTTTTTAATGATGGCCAAGAGAAACAAGTTAAATGGAGTACAGAACACGGAACTATACCGCAACTGAGTAGTATACAACTTTATGATACAGCATGTGCCAATGTTTATGTAAATGAAGAAAATGAAATTGCTTATGAACCATGGATATCATCATTCTTTACTGAGTTAACAGAAGTATGTCAAGTCATTGGACAAGCACTTAAAGAAGAAAATGATGGAATAGTAATCAAACCGTATAATCTTCCAAATGAATATCAGGGCACTTCAGTAGGCAAATGGCTTCAGAAAGCTAATTATAGAACCTCTTCTACTGAAGTCGATGAAAATAGCCGTTGGGGTATTGCGGAGGAGGAATCTCTTAATACTTATAAATTGCTTTTAGGAGAAATAAACCCTGTCGATACGGCAAAAAAACAAATGCAATTAGCGAGAAATTCTAATAACCTTATTGCCAAACTACAAACCCTTATTGACACTTATAATAATGAAAATTGTAATAACTATTTAGATTCTAAGAGTGAAATGGTTAGAAAGAAAAAGGTAGCAGAGCAAGATGCTGCGAAGATTTTTGCAAATTCTTCATTTGATGGAATTGGAACGGAGAGTTGGAAGCTGCTTTGGCAACATGCGCGTGACTTCTCTGAAAAGCATGCATATCCTTTAAGAGCTTTTCCAAATTTAGAAGATGAATCGAAATGTGTCTTGTGCCATCAGCCATTAAATGAGTCAGCAAAAGAAAGGCTTAGTGCTTTTGAAAGTTATGTTAAAGGTGCATTGATGATTGATGCTCAAGAAGCTGAAGAACGATACTTAAAGCATAAAGCTAGATTAATTGACATCCCGACGCCTGAATCAATTGTGCTCCATCTTAATTCAATTGGACTGACAGATGAGTTAGATACAACTGATTTTATTGAGTTTATTAACTTCCTAGAAAAACGCAAAAAGGATTTGGAAAAAGTACAATCCATAGAAGAACTAAATATTGTGCCGCAATTCGCAATTTTTAGTTCTTTAGCTCAGATTGCATCGACCTATGAACAACAGGCATCAAGTTTGATGGAACTTGCCGAACAGGATAACCGCAAGGAACTGTCTGATAAAATAAAGGAGTTGGAAGCCCGTAAATGGGTTTCACAACAACGTAATCTTATTTTCGAAAATATTGAAAAATTGAAAAATAAACATAAGATAGAGCAAGCGATAAGATTAACAAATACTCAAGCTATTTCTACAAAGAAATCTGAACTTTCAAATGAACTAATTACGGCCGAGTACATACAAAGATTTAATCACGAACTTATTCAATTGGGAGGCAACAGAATAAAGGTTGAATTGGTTAAATCAAGGGTTCAGAGAGGACATATATATCATAAGATTCAACTCAGAGATTGCAAATTTCCAGTAAAGACAGCAGAAGTATTAAGTGAAGGGGAATTTAGATTAGTTTCGTTAGCAGGATTTTTAGCTGATGTTGAGTCTAACCCGAACAATACACCATTCGTATTCGATGACCCAATATCGTCTCTCGATCAAGATTTTGAAGAGGCTACAGTTGAACGACTCGTTAAACTCAGTCAGAAGAGACAAGTTATTGTTTTTACACATCGAATTTCATTGTTGACATTGTTATCAGAGAAGGCGAAAAAGAAAAACATAAACTATGATTTAACCAGCTTAAGATCCGAGTTTTGGGGTGCTGGTGAACCCGGTGAACTCCCGATTTATGCAAATAACACAGAAAAGGCTTTGAACACGTTGCTAAACGAAAGACTATCTAAGGCTAAAAAAATTCTTAATGAGGAAGGTCAAGAAGCATATGCCCCATATATGAAGGGGCTTTGTAGTGATTTTCGCAGTCTGCTTGAAAGAATTATTGAAAATGATCTAATGGCCGATGTAGTACATCGATTCAGAAGAGCAATCAATACTATGGGCAAAATTTATAAATTAGCTTTAATTAAATATGAAGATTGTCAACTATTTGATGAGCTGATGACCAAGTATTCAAGATATGAGCATTCACAATCAATAGAAGCACCTGTTCAATTACCATTTCCCGACGAATTGAAGAATGACATGGACATTGTAAAATCATGGCTAGAAGAATTTAAGAACAGAAAGTAGATCTTTAAAAATCACTGCTGTTAGTCTAATACTTTATTTTCTCGCAATCGTTTAAAATTATTTTGAAGCATATTCTCAGTCTAATACTTATTTTTCAAAAGCTGACGATTTTCAAACTCGAAAACCGCGTCAAATCAACAACTCCAGTCTAGTACTTTATTTTCTTCTAACAAAGGTTGTAGATTTGAAATAAAGATGTACCGTTTATAAAAAAAATGTACCGTTTGAAGAAAGTTATACCGTTTTACCCCTTTGGATATTGTCTAAAGGGGTGTTTTTTATGTCAAAAAGAAAGAGAACATCTAAAATTGAAAAGTGGATTAAAGAAGGTCGGGACACTGGTATTGGAGCAGACTATAACCCATGGCTGAAGGGATAACTGCCCTTATAAGCCCGGCTTCTTATTTTATTTTCTAACAGAAAGAGCACTACCGCTATGTTTTTTTCTTAATTTGAATTGTATGTTAGTTACAAATGTAACACTTAGTAGGATTATGATCAATCCAAGTATTGTTCTTAATGAAATAGACTCTTTTAAGAACAACCATCCCCATAGAATTCCGAAGAACGGTACTAAAAATGTGACACTGAGAGTTTTCACTGGGCCTACACTACGAATAAGATAGAAATATAACAAATACGCTAGCGATGTCGAGAGAATCGCCAAGCCTATAACTGCCAATATCACATCTCCTCCTGGAGTTTTTTGTGGCGTGAAGAAAATAGTTATCGGTAACAATAACAATCCTGCAGCAATCTGTTGACCAATCGTTAAATTTAGTGGAGTCTCTCCTTTAAACCCCTTTGAAGAATATATCCCTCCGATAGCGATAAATAATGCTGCCAAAAGGGATAAACCCGCCGAAATGAAAAAAACTGTACCCATATTTTGAGGGTTCCAGCCGACAAGAATACCTACCCCCGACACCCCCAATATAAGACCGAGTAATTTTTTTAAATTGAAATGATCCTGAGTCCAAATTCGAGCAACTAACGCGGTAAACAAAGGGGTAGTTGAATTAAGAATAGCCGCCATTGATGAGTCAATATGAAGTTCTGCTACAGCTATTAGGCAGAAAGGAATAGCAGCATTTAATGCTCCAAGTAAAAGGTATTCCTTCCACTTATGTAACAATCGGGGGCGTACTTCCAAGCAGCAGCGTATACGATCAAGGCTATCCCGGCGATCAAAACACGAAGATCAATTAAGAGAATGGGACCTAGTACAGGAGAAGCTATTCTTATGAACAAAAAAGAAGCTCCCCAAAGTGATGCCAATAACATTAAAATTCCAATGTCACGTAATTTCAAAGTGCATACCTCCATTCGTTTCTATATACTTCTTGTTTAATTATAAATTCTGATATATTATAAATAAAATTGATTCTATTCATATTTAACATGAGGAGATGCTCATGACATTTTCACAATTACAAGTGTTCACTAAAGTTGTTGAAACCGGAAGTTTTACAAAAGCTGGGGAAGCACTACGTATGACTCAATCCGCTGTCAGTCATGCTATTGCAAACATGGAATCGGAACTTGGAGTACCTTTAATTATTCGTGACAAAAAACAAGGAATTATACTGTCTGACTTTGGGAAACATATTCTAAAATTAGCTGGGGAAATTTTGAATCGAATAGATCAAATCGAACAAGCAGCGGCCTCAGAAAAAGGGCTTGATGTAGGTACGATTCGAATTGGTAGTTTCCCAAGTGCTACTGCTCGCCTACTACCGAAAATAATTTCTAAGTTCAAACAGCAATACCCGAGGATAGAAGTCGTCCTTTTTGATGGGGATGATCATGAGGTTTCGGAATGGCTTAATAATCGAGTCATTGACGTTGGTTTTGTAGCCCAACTTGGTAGAAATGATAAGATGATTCCTCTAACCAAGGACAAGATGGTTGCTGTGATACCTAAAGGTTATCAATTCGGAGATGCTCAAGCGATTCCTGTTTGGAAGTTATCCGATAGTCCTTTCATCATGTCAAAGGGTGGGTGTGAACCATTTATTCGGGAGATTTTTGCTCATGCCGGTTTGTCCCCCTCTGTACAATTTGAAGCAAGGGACACGAATACAATGCTGAACATGGTCCAAGAAGGATTAGGTATCACAATTGTCCCTGAATTAGCGTTACCAGACAAGCTTCCCGACATTGAAGTTAGAGATTTGGATCCAACTTTTTGGAGATATTTAGGTCTTTACTGTCCTCATGTAGATGAAGTAACACCAGCCATACAGAAATTCATTTCAATGGGACAATCTTTGTTTCAAGCTTTGGAACAAAAGGTTGAAGATGTATAAGTTTATCATTTTAAGAGTAGGGAATATGATAGGGGCAGATATATGTGCTTACATTTCCAAACAATTTTCCAAGTATCTTTTTTATAAAAAGCTTCTGTTTTGATCAAACTTTTTTATAAAAAATCATTCGTGTGTTTTAAAACAAGAAATCTATTTGATCAAACTTTTTTCAAAAGAGATTTTTTGTGTTTGGTCTAAAATATGGGTTTCCGAAGTGTTTTTGATCAAACTTTATTTTAAACCTACAAGTAGTTGTCCGGTGATAAAAAAGTGTGGAATCACTTATAAAACATCATGGGCCGTCCTACAAGGTGAGGACGGCCCAATTTTTGTTTCGAATGGAGGATTAGTTATGAATACAATAGGGTTAGAATGAAACGCGTTATGATGCGGATGTTTACCGAGTGATGGTCACTAAGTAGTATAAGCGGACGCTAGCACTAGCCTTCTGTTCAACTATCGAGAAACTATAGCTCAACCGTTCACACTGGGGAGAAGACATGCGAATCGATTTTCGGCGAATTGATGGCATTCGAGTTCACTGATCCCGGTTATGGACGGGTTCATTTTCTCACCATCGCCTGTTACATGGTTCAACATGAGGGCTACAGCGATGAATTGTATGTCTGGGTGCAAACCGCGCTGCGAAAATACCTGGAGGAAGGCCACACCACGGAGATGATTCGCCAGGATTCCGCCCAAGGACCCGGACGCACCAAGGGGATTCCAATGCCGGCGGATGCGCCGCCGCTTCCCAAGGTGGCCTGGTCCATGACGGTCGCCGGTGTGGCCTCGCAGATGCAGGATGCGGAAAGTTATTGCAAGCTTATTGAACAATGGGGACATACAACGCTGCAAGAGATGGGACCGCTTGTTTTGAAAAGATGATAGGATGGGTTATAGTACAGCGATGTTACAAAGAAAATTAAAGTAACAGGAAACGTTAGCTCAAAAGCCCGGCCACCTCGTCCGGCTTTTGCAATGCGTATATGTTTGTGTCGCACAGGCGCCGCTTAAGCGCAGACCGGCAAGCCACTGTCAAAGCTTATCGCAGCGCACGCCATTGATGTAATAACCGTCCTGGCTGTAGACTTTGAAGGCGATTTCTACCTCCCGAACGCCCGCTGTAAGAAAGTGCTTCATTATCGTTTCGGCGAAAAGGTCTCTCGTTTGCGATCCGCGTTCGAACCAGGCGACTTCGACGAACGGATACGTATCCACTCGCTTGCCGTCCATCGCAGAAACAGTCTGCAGGCAATCCAAGGTAAAATTGTCCGTGCCGCAGCCGCATACGTCGGCCAATTGTTGTACCATCGCTTCACTGATCGCAATCACTTGCTCCGGCGCAATTCCTCTTATCGTCAATTGGGGCAATATAGTCGACTCCTTTTTGACCAGT
The DNA here is from genome assembly GCF_000961095.1 of Paenibacillus beijingensis. Classification (NCBI taxonomy): domain Bacteria; kingdom Bacillati; phylum Bacillota; class Bacilli; order Caryophanales; family Paenibacillaceae; genus Paenibacillus; species Paenibacillus beijingensis. The sequence goes on from NZ_CP011058.1 coordinate 2,861,189, forward strand.
ATACCATGAGTCAGTTATGTATGATAATTTTGCCGAATCGAAACGGCGTATTTGAGCTACCATCAATCCAAAAATGCGATCCAATAGTTTCCTCTAGAGAGTGACCAAATGATTCGGGGAGATTTCAATAAATAGAACTTGTAACAAGCAAATATTGCTGCCGATTCGCAAAAATCATTTGGAAGGTTTAGCGAAGTTTGATCGGGTTCAGGCGCAATTCAGAATTAATGAATTGCGCCTTTTTGTATGGCAAATTAACTCTATAGAGGGAAGAAAGTTAAAAGTTTTCACTATGCTCTGTTCCCAATTTGATGCATGTTTTGTCCCTGTTTTTCTCGGATTCTTGTGACGACTTTGATTGCAGTTCAAAGTAAGGCCCCGAACCTTTTTTAGCTCGATGTAAATTTACCTGACACGGAGACGTTCTTTTTCATTGACAAAGATTTAATCGATAAGATAAGATGTAAAACATGATAGAAACGTTTTATGTAAAACATGAAAACGGGGTTTTGAAGCCTGAGGCAATTCATCTTTAACCGATTAATGACAATGATGAGGAGTTGTGAGGTTACGATGACCAGAAAAACAATTGTTATCGCCTTAATTTGCATGATGGTGTTTACGCTTGCTGCATGCGGCAGCAACAAGAGCGGAAGCTCTTCGAATGAACCGTCGACCGGCGGTCAGACGTCCGCCAATGCGCCTGCGGCAGGAACGGACAGCGAAGAGCTGAAGCCGGAAGAAGGAGCGGAGCTGGTTCTTTGGACGATTGACAATGAAGCCATCCAGAATACGGCTAAAGAGTTTGAAGCGAAATATAACGTCAAGGTGAAGGTTGAAAATGTGATGTATTGGGATTCGATCGCCCGTTTGACGACGGACGGTCCGGCCGGCACCGGTGCGGACGTGATGGCATTCAACCATGACGCGCTCGGACAAGCGGTAAAGTCCGGTCTTGTTCTGCCGAACGACCAATTTGAAGAAGAGACGAAGAGCAACATGACGAAACAATCGATTGACGCTTCTTCGTTCGAGGGAACTCTTTACGGATATCCATTCAGCGTCTTTACGCATGCATTGTACCTCAACAAAGATTTGGTGAAAGACGCCAAGCTGGACTCCTGGGACGATATCAAAGCGTTTGCGAAGCAATTCAACGATATTCCGAACAACAAATTCGGTTTCATGTACGAAGCAGGCACCATGAACTATAACTATGAGTGGATGTCCGGAAACGGCGGTTACGTGTTTGGCAATAACGGTACGGACAAAAACGACATTGGCATCAATAATGAAGGCGCGGTTAAGGGAATGGAGTTTTTCCGTTCGCTGAAGGAAATCCTGCCGCTCGATTTGAGCGATCTTACCGCAGACGTCAAGAATGGACTGTGGGAGCAAGGAAAAGTGGCGATCAACATGGACGGCACCTGGAAAGCGACCGATTACAAAAAACTGCCGTTTGAAGTAGGTCTGATCCCGCTGCCGGCAATGCCGGGCGGTGCAGAGCCGTTGCCTTTCTCCGGTGTCACTTCCTTCTATGTGACGGCGTATACTAAATATCCGAACGCATCGAGACTGCTGGCCCACTTCCTCACAACGAAGGAATCGCTGCTGAAGCATTATGAGGCGACCGGTATTATTGCTCCGTACGCAGGTTTCGAAAACGAAGAAAAGGTTCAAAGCGACGAAATTATGCAAGGGTTCCTGAAACAAGTTGCCAACACCCAGGTGATGCCTAACATTCCGGAAATGAAGTACTTCTGGCTAAGTGTCGATCCGGTGCTTACTGAAGTATGGAATGGCGCGGACATCAAGACAACGCTCGACAAAGCTGCAGCGAACATGAAAGCAAGTATTTCTTCCGCAAAGTAAGCTCGAATAGACTGGCAAGTGCCAAATGAACTGATCACCCGGCATGTCGAACGGGTGATCAGTTTCATTATTTCTAGAACAATTCAAACTCATTTCCGTTATCAAATTTCTCGCGTCAAGCTGGCGCCATGAGAAGAAGGAGATTTCAGCAATGACTCAAGCATGGTGGAAAGAAGCAGTTGTCTATCAAATTTATCCCCGCAGCTTCATGGACGGCAACGGGGACGGGATCGGCGATCTGGCCGGCATTACGTCGCGCCTGGATTACTTGCAGGAGCTGGGGATAGACGTTATTTGGCTCAGTCCCGTCTATAAGTCGCCCAACGACGACAATGGCTATGATATAAGCGATTACCGCGACATTATGGACGAGTTCGGCACGATGGAGCAGTTCGATACGATGCTGGAGGAAGCGCACCGGCGCGGCATCAAAATCATGATGGATCTGGTCGTCAATCATTCCTCCGATGAGCATGCGTGGTTCATGGAAGCGCGCAAGTCCAAAGATAATCCTTACCGCGACTATTATATATGGCGTCCCGGCCGTGAAGGCGGAGGCGCACCCAACAACTGGGTCTCTTGCTTCGGCGGTTCGGCATGGGAGTATGATGCGCAGACGGATGAATACTATCTCCATCTGTTCACCCGCAAGCAGCCTGATCTGAACTGGGAGAATCCGCGTCTGCGCCGGGAAGTGTACGACCTGATGACGTTTTGGCTGGATAAAGGGATTGACGGCTTCCGGATGGACGTCATCAACTTTATTTCCAAGGTGGAAGGACTGCCCGATGCCGCGCTTCAGGAAGGGGCGGAATATGCCTGGGGCGGCGAATACTTTTTGAACGGACCTCGTATTCATGACTACTTGCAGGAGATGAACCGCGAGGTGCTGTCTCGCTATCCGGTCATGACGGTCGGCGAAATGCCGGGCGCGACGGTGGAAGAGGCTAAGCTGTATACCGGCTTGCAGCGCAACGAGCTGCAAATGGTGTTTCACTTTGAACATGTTAACGTTGGAGACGGCAAGTTCGGCAAGTGGACGCCCAATCCGTGGAAATTGACCGAGCTTAAAGCGATTCTGTCCAAGTGGCAGTACGGCCTGCGCGAAGACGGCTGGAACAGCCTCTATTGGAGCAACCATGACCAGCCAAGGGCCGTTTCACGTTTTGCATCCGACAAGGAGGAGTACCGCTTCGTTTCTGCCACGATGCTGGCCACCTGCCTTCATCTGCATCAGGGAACGCCTTACATTTATCAGGGCGAGGAAATCGGCATGACCAATGTCGCTTTCGACAGCATCGAGGACTACCGGGATGTGGAAACGCTCAATGCGTACCGCGATCTGGCCGGGACCGGGAAGCTGACGCACGAGCAGATGATGGATGGCATTCACCAGCGCAGCCGCGACAACGGACGGACTCCGGTGCAATGGTCGAATGCGCCGCACGGCGGGTTTACGACCGGAACGCCTTGGATTGCCGTCAACCCGAATTTCACGCATATTAATATGGAGCAATCGAGGCAGGACCCGGATTCGATTTATCACTACTACCGGGCGCTGATTCGCCTGCGTAAGGCGAATCCCATTATGGTGTATGGGGACTATGACTTGCTGCTGGAAAACGATGAGCAGATTTATGCGTTCACCCGTACGCTTGATGCGGAGAAGTGGCTTGTCTTGTGCAACTTCTCGGACCAGACGGTGCTGTTCTCTGCTCCGGAGGAGCTCGCTTCGTATACCGCAGATCAGCTTATCATTGGCAACTATGAATCGAATGGGGATGAAACGCTGGGCAGCATCACACTTCGTCCGTATGAAACCCGGGTTTACCGGTTGGGAAATGAAACCTAAAACGATGAAAGAGCCAGAAAATAGTTTACATTTAAATCTTGGCTCCTTTTGGATCAAAGAGCCTGATTTTCACTCCAATACAGATGAATGCAAGCGTCAGAAACAATAGGCCGCTCCATACAATCCGGTGTGTTCCCATTTGGGATAGAAACCAGCCGCCCGAGGCGGTGCCTAGCGTGACACCCAGATTTGCAAAGGAAACGAACAAGCTATTGGCAAACTCGGCTGCTTCCGGGGCCTCGGAGGTTAGCCAAGTTTGGCTTACGATGAGACCGCTCGTAAAAACAGCTCCCCACGCAATGATGATAAGGATCATCGGAATCGTGTAATTTCCAGCATAAAATACAAGCAAATAAATGATTCCGAGCAGCAGGGGATACAAAAGGGTTGTTTTAACGATATTCTTGCTTAATAGTTTGGCTGCCTGCAGATTACCAAAAACACCGCTCGCTCCGAAAAGAATGAGCATGATACTTATCGTTTTACCATTCATGTTTGTCACGACTCCGAGATATTCGGCAAAATAAGAGTACACGGAGTACAATGCTGCAAGAATGAAACAAGCGGCCGCAATGTTAAACCACAATTGGGGCTTGACCAAAATGTTCAACTGTTTGCCATAGGATAACTTTTCTTTTACGGGCATGGATGGAATCCATGTGATGATCCCAATAAATGTAATCGCATTAATGACAGCTGAAAAGAGAAAAGCAGCTTCGAGCGAAAACTGATCGCCAATGAATGATGTGATTGGAACGCCTAAAACCATTCCCACAGTCAATCCTGTAAAAACTTTGGCGACCGCTGCTGCACTTTGTTCTTTGGGAACAGAGCCGGCTGCTGCCGTAAATGCTACCGAGAAATACACCGGATGGAGAAAAGCAGGTAAAATACGACAAAGCAAGAGGACAGGATAGTTTGGGGCGAATGCTGAAACTAGATTGGAAATTGCAAAAACAGCAAGTACTCCTGCCAAGATTTTTTTTTCGATTTATTCCGGAACAAAATAAAATCATGAACGGGCCGGAGACGGCTATGATTAGCGCAAACAGGCTTACTAGCATTCCTGCTTGCGAAATGCCGACTTGGAATTGATTCGAAATCTGCGGTAAAATACCGACCACGCCAAGTTCGGTATTAACGATTCCGAATACGCCAAGGGCAATGATATAGGTTACAAATGATTTTTTCATATGGATGTGAAATTCTCCTTTTATTGCTCCATCTTCTGTTCTAATGCATAATTCTTCTCCATCTCTTTATAAATAACGATTTTATGGGCAAGCATATCTAGATTTTTCTGAAGCTCGATCATATGTTCTTGAACTTCTTTATAATGCTCTTCGAGAAGTATCCTCCTTGTCGTTAAAGTTGAATCGCCCTGCCTCCTCAACTCGGCGATTTCGATCATTTTGTTGATTGACATTCCTGTAGCTTTCAATCGGGTCAAAAACTCAATCCAGGTAATATCTTCCGATGAATAACAACGGTAGCCATGTTTATTCCGGTGGATTGAACTGAGAAGACCAATATTCTCGTAATAGCGAAGCGTGTGAACCGTAAGCTGTGTAACGTCGGCAACCTGTTGAATCGTGAGTAACTTTTCCATGAAGACAGTATATACCTTCGAGTGAACTCGAAAGCAACACTTAATTTTTTGTGTACATTGACGCTACAACCGATTCATCTTCCGGAACCGGGACGGCGCGATCTTCACGACCTTCGTGAACACTCGGCTCAAGTAGAAGCCGTTCTCGTAGCCGCAGTTTTCGGCGATATCGTCGAGCGTCATGTCGGTTTCGAGCAGCAGCGACTTGGCCCTCTCGATCCGCAGCGATGTTAAATAATCGATGGGCGTGCGCCCCCACGCCGCTTGAAAGCGTCTTGTCAGCTGAACCGGATTAATGTAAATGGCGGCGGCGAGATCGCGGATACGTAGTGGCTTGCTGGCATGTTCCTGCAGCCAGCGCGCCGCCATCAGCATCTGCTCGTCCTGTACCCGGTTCCGGTTCAGCTCTCTGCAGATTAAGTGCCAAAGATCGCCGAACAGCGATTGGATCGATGCAAGCTGCTGCTCATCCTCCAATCCGGAAAGCTGCTTTAAATAAAAATAGTTTGAAGATAAACGGCTGCGGTCTACAATTTCGATGTTCCCTACTGGCCGGGGCTCCGCGCTCAACGGATCGTTCGGCAGCGAAGGAGCGGGCTCCCAGCGGAACCGGTAAAAATGAAACGATACCGGCTCGATCGCCTCGCGGTGAAATGGCGTTTTGGGAGGGCAAAAGACGATATCGCCAAACCCGGACACCCCCTCCGCCACCTCGATCCGGTAACGAAACCTGCCTTCCGTCACGGCAAAAAGCACCCATTCATCGTATGTATCCACCTTCATTTCGAACTGCTCCTTGCGATTCCAATAAACATGTGAAATCGCGGCAGGAACAAACCGCCACGGTTTGTTCATCATCATTAGCCACCCGCCCGTTCATGAAATTATGGATATGTTTATCATAATTGCGTGCATTAAATCATGCCACTTATTTTGCTAACATAAGGATTGAGAGCTGATAAATGAATTCATCAGTTTCGAAAATGAAGATAAACGGAGGCTTCGAATATGAGAAGCGAAACGGTAAGCACGGATATTGCCGTCATCGGCGGGGGTCTTGCCGGTGTATGCGCAGCGATAGCAGCCGCAAGGCTCGGCCAGACCGTTGCACTGGTACAGAACCGCCCGGTGCTCGGCGGAAATTCCAGCAGCGAGGTGAGGGTGTGGGTGTGCGGGGCGACCGCGCACGGGACGAACCGGTACGCCCGCGAAACCGGCATTATGGGGGAGCTGTTCGTGGAGAACCAATTCCGGAATCCGGAGGGCAATCCGTATTTCTGGGATCTGACGGTGCTGGAAGCGGTAAAGGCGGAGCCGAATATTCAGCTGTTCCTGAATACGGATGTGCACGAGGTCGAGGCGGGCGGAGAAGAGCACGAGCGCACGATCCGCTCCGTCACCGGCTGGATGATGGGCTCTGAGCGGCGCATCCGTTTTGAAAGCAGGATGTTTCTCGATTGTACGGGCGACGGTCTCGTCGGCTTCCTGGCGGGAGCGCGATACCGGCTTGGCCGGGAGGCAAGAGACGAATACAACGAGAGCTGGGCGCCGGAGGTCGCAGATAACATCACGCTCGGATCCACGCTCCTTTTCTACACGAAAGAGACTGGACAGCCGGTTAAATATAAGCCGCCGGGTTTCGCCAAAGATATCGCCAAGACGAGCATTCCGCTAAAGAGGGTCATCCGCAGCGGCGACAACGGCTGCGCCTACTGGTGGATCGAATGGGGCGGGGAGCTCGACACCGTGCATGAGAACGAGCGCATCCGCGACGAATTGTGGTCGGTCATTTACGGGATTTGGGATTATATTAAAAACTCCGGCTTATTCCCGGGTTCGGAGACGATGACGCTGGAATGGGTCGGCTCGCTTCCGGGCAAGCGTGAATACCGCCGCTTCATCGGCGATTATGTTCTGAACCAGAACGACATCATCGCCCAGCGGGAATTCGAGGACCGGGTCGCCTTCGGCGGATGGTCGATTGACCTTCATCCGCCCCAAGGCGTCTATTCGACTGAAAGCGGATCCAAACATCTTCACGCGGACGGTATTTACCATATTCCGTTCCGCTCGCTCTATTCGGTCAACGTATCGAACCTGCTGTTCGCCGGCCGCAACATCAGCGCATCGCACGTCGCCTTCGGCACGACGCGGGTGATGGCCACTTGCGCGGTCATCGGCGAAGCTGCCGGCACAGGCGCGGCTCTGGCCGTAAAGAAGGGCGTGGCGCCGCGCACCATTGCCGCCGAATATATGGAAGAACTGCAGCAGACGATGCTTCGTCAAGACGCCTCGATTATCGGCTTGAGAAGCACCGATTCCGCAGATCAGGCGCTCCGCGCTTCGGTAAGCGCGTCAAGTACGCTTCGCCGGCTCGCTGTCGAGGGGGATGCCGTACCTTATCCGCTTAAGCAAGATATCGGCCTGCTTATTCCGGTATCGCCGGAGCTGCGGCAGCTGGAATTTCTGCTCGATTGTTCATCTGCAACTACGCTGCAGGCCGAGCTATGGAGCACGGGGAGGGCGGAGAATTACGTCCCGCACCGGCTGGAGGTGCAGGCTGAAGCTTCGGTGGTTCCGGGCGAACGCCAGTGGATCACCGTGCCGCTGGCATGGAAACCGGGGAACGCCGCGAACGCATTCATCGTCTTGAAGGCGAACGAAGCCTTGACGCTGTTCTTGTCCAAGGACTCCCTGACCGGTGTGCTCCCGTTTGAAAAAGGGAAGAAGCCGAAAGTGTCCGATTCGCTGGAGGATCACGATATCGAGCAGCCGGTTGTGCAATGGCGCATGCGCGAATTGTCGCGCAAGTCGTTCTGCTTCCGCGCGGCTCCGGACACCGATGCCTTCACGGCGGATAATGTCATTGACGGATATCTCCGTCCGTACGGCGGGCTGCACACATGGGTGTCGGAGCCGCTCGCGGCCGGCGGGGAAGCGGTGCTGGAGCTGGAATGGCCGACAGCGGACCCGGCAATCGTACGGGAGGTTCATCTCATCTTCAACGACGACGTCAATGAGGATCTGATCAATTTGCACCACCATCGAACGCCGTTTGAAGTCATTCCCGAACTCGTGAAGGATTACCGGATCGAGGCGGAAACCGCGCCGGGAGAATGGAAGGTGCTGCACCGCGAGACCGCGAACCGTAAGCGCAAACGCGTGCACCGGTTCGAAACGCCGATCCTGACAGCCGGCATCAGGGTCGTCGTTGAAAGCACGAACGGCAGCCCGGCTGCCGAGATCATCGCTATTCGAGTCTATTAAACATTCTCATAGCCAAGAAGGCAATCATAAGAACCGTCCCAAACGTCATCGAAGATGGCTGTGGGACGGTTCTACTTTTTTTAAACAAAAATTTTAGTTTATTTTTACATCAAACAAATGTATATTAAATAGTATCAGAGCACCAAGATTTGAAAGGAGAACAAGATGTCCATTACGTTGAAAGATATTGCAAAACGAGTTGGAGTATCGGTTACGACGGTTTCGCGCGTCATTAACTACAACGACCGGACGATATGCAGCGAGGATACGCAAAAATTGATCTGGTCTCTGGCGAATGAGCTTGGGTATCAGCCCAAAAATAATAGAACGCTGGAAGAGAACAAAGAAACGTTAAAAATCGGATACGTTCTATCCACGGAAATCATGTCCGACCCGTATTATTCCCAGCTGCTGAGGGGGATCGAATCGGAGGCGCTGCGGCAGGGAGCGACTATCGTATTCGGCTGTCTTGCGCCGGATCTGTACAATCCGGAATCGTTCCGGAAGATCGTGAATGAATCGAAAGCCGAAGCCGTCATTTACTTGAACGGAGCCGGGGATCTGTTTGCGGAATTGATCAAAGAGGATAATCTGCATATTGTGATGGCGGGAATGGAGCAGAACAGCCTGGCGAAAAGCATGCCGGACCATATTCGGAGAAACTATGATTATGTAGGCGTCGATTTCTATAACGATACGCTCCATTGGCTTTTGACCCGATTATTGAAGCGCAGCAGGCACAACGGATATATCGGTCCGAAGCGAAGCGCCCGCTGTTCCGCGTTTCTCGAGGCGCATCGAATCGCAAATGCGGAAATCGATCCGGATTGCATGTTGTTTACAGAAAACTTCAAAGCGGAATCCGGCAAGGCGGTTGTCACGGAGTTTTTGACCAAAGGCAAGAAACCGCCCGAAGCGTTCTTTGCGGGCTGCGATACGCTGGCGATCGGAGCGATGCAGGCTCTGAAGGAGCATCAATATGATATACCGAAAGATGTGAAGGTGCTCGGCTTCGACAATATCGATATGGCAGGGTATGTATCGCCGCCGCTGACGACAATTGAAATTCCGATGATCAACATCGGCAGAGCGGCGGTGAAGGCGGCGGCTGAACGAATCAGGGGAGAAAGGGATTATCAGTTAAATTACATCCTTCCCACCAATTTTGTCGAAAGAGAATCGTTATAATGAACTCAGTGCAGCCGGCCAAGGCTGCTTTTTTTTCCCTGATCATACGACGACAGGGTCTGCCTTCTCAGGAGTAATCACACGGAAAATAAACTAAATTGTATTGACTATTTAACTTAAAAATGATAAATTTTAAGTGTAAATACAGCGCTTTCATTATGGAGGGTGCCGATGACGATCTCTTTTACTACGGACAATCCATTGTTGAACCGGAAGGTTGAAGCTGCCATACAAGGGTTGATCTCCAATACACGCCCGTTATTCGGTTATCGCGAGCCCGTTCTGATCGAAGGAGGAATATACGCAGGTATATGGCTCGAATGCGGTCCGTTGGAAAGTACGGTGTACGGGATGATTAGGCCGGATATTGCCCGAGCGTGCCACGATATTTTTTTTGCAAACCAGAGAGAAGACGGTTACATCCCGGCCGTCATCTTCAAGGACCGCTGCCTGGAAGGCCAAATTCAAATGGTCGTTCCAATCGCCGCCACCGCTTATGAAACCGCGTTGAAATTGGAAGATGAGGCGTTTTTGGAACGTTCCTATCTGGCTTGCTCCCGTTGGGACCGATGGCTCGGCAACCATCGAAATACACGGGGGACCGGCTTGTGCGAATTGTTCTGCGAATGGGACAGCGGACACGACAACAGCCCGCGGCTGACCGGTATTCCGCATGCTTGCCCGGAGTTTAATGCAGCCATATGCAATGATTCGGAAACGCTTCCATACCTCGCGCCGGATCTGTCGGCTACGGTTTACGGCGGCCGAATTGCTCTGGCGGCAATGGCTAATCGGTTGGGCAGGCATCAGGAGGCCTCGGAGTGGAGCCGCAAGGCGGAGCACATTCGCGCTGCGATTCTGAAGTATTGTTTCGACGAGGACGAACTGTTTTTCTACGATCTGGACAATAAAAACCAGTTCGTGCGGGTGAAGGGAGATATCATCACCCGGATATTGGGCGAACATGTTGTGGATCAGGAGATGTTCGAGCGAATATTCCATCGGCATATATGCAATCCGGAGCGGTTCTGGAGCCCATTCCCCTTTCCGTCCATTGCGCTGGATGAACCGGCATTTAACCATGATTTCAGCAGCAACGCCTGGTCGGGAGCATCGCAAGCGTTAACCGCGCTGCGAGCCCCCCGTTGGATGGAGCACTACGGGAAGCCCGCTCATTTAAATGAGTTGATGAAGCGCTGGGTATCCGCGATTGTTGACGATGACGGTTTCAAGCAGCAAATGAATCCCTGGACCGGGCAATTTCACGAGTCAGAGGGTTATTCTCCAACGATGTGCGTCCTGATTGAATTTATATCCCGATTGTATGGCATACGCTCGCGTGACGGGCTGCTGGAATGGAACTGCCACATGCCGGCAGGTACAACCTGCTCGCATTACTCTCTTTCCACCGTCGCAGGGTTGGCTGAAATGAAACGTACGCGTGAAAAAACGACCATCCTTTTGAATGGAACGGCTGAGTTTGAGGTGTCCGGAAGCTGCCGCGTTGTTACCGACCGATGGGGCGAGGTTGATTCGATAACGGGTACCCGGTTGAATGCCGAACAAGTATCCATCTCATGGCCGGACAGCACTATCATTCATCTAAGCGTGGAGCCTAATGAAACGGTCAAAATCCAAATTTAACAAGGAGCAAGGAGCCTGCCATCGATGAAAAGAACGATACATGCATCCGAATTCGGAATCAGGCCGGATACGATGCAGGATGTGACTTTTCAAGTCTATCGGATGTTAAGTCAAGCTCGTACGGACGATGAATTGCATTTCGAAAAAGGAAGGTATGATTTCTGGCCCCATAAAGCCTTCGAGCGGTTTTACTTTATATCCAATCATGGGAACAGCGGCTTGAAGAGATGCGCTTTTCCGCTAATCGGGTTCAACAACCTGACCATCGACGGGGGCGGGGCCGAGTTCATCTTCCATGGAGTGATCAGTCCGTTTGTCATCGAAGGCAGCAGCCGCATTACGCTGCGGAATTTCTCTATTGATTGGGAGAGACCGATGCTGTCTCAAGGCGAGTTGATTTCAGTAGAGTCGGAGCATTTCGATATCTATCTGCCGGAGCAATATCCGTTTGATGTGGTGAATGATAGAATGATATTCTTTGGGGAAGATTGGAAATATGAATTGAGCGGATGGATTGAAATGGACGCGCTCACCAACAGTCCGGCCTATCAAAGCGGAGATCATCCCTTCGGATCCCGCCTGGATGCATTCAAGGCGGTGAGAGTATCGGAGCGGGTTGTGCGATTCGAGGGGGAGGTGAAACGGCGGCCGCGGCTAGGCAACCAGCTCATCCTGAAGCATGGCCCAAGACTCAATCCCGGCATTCTGATTACGGATTCCTCCAATGTCGGGATTCGGGACGTTGCGATCTACTCGGCTAACGGGATGGGGGTTATTGCCCAGAGATCCGGTCATATTGACATTCATGCCGTGAACGTAATTCCAAATCCCCTCACGGACCGGCGGTTTTCGGTTTCGGCCGATGCGGTGCATATTGTGAATTGTAGGGGAGAAATCAAGCTTACGTCCTGCACATTCCGGAACCAAATGGACGATCCGCTTAATATTCATGGCATTTACGGGAAAATAGCACAGCGGATCGATGACCGCACGCTGCTGGTTGAATGGGCGCATGAGGAACAGAAGGGGGTGGAGATCGCAGCGGCCGGAGACTGGATCAGTCTCGTCCGGGGAGACAGCTTTGCCGAGTTTGGCCGTTTCAGGTGCAAGGACATGACGACATTCAGCAAAGATTACATGATGATACAATCGGAAGCGGTTATCCCGCCGGACATTAAGCCGGGCGATGTCATTGAGAATGCTTCGTGGATTGCGGATCTCGTATTGAAGGATTGCACGATGGCCGGCAATCGGGCCAGAGGCCCGCTCCTTACAGCATCCGGCAAAGTTCTCGTTGAGAATAACACGATCAACGTGCCCGGTGCCGGAATTTTCATCGAAGGGGATGCCCATTATTGGTTTGAATCGGGCAAGGTGAACGATGTCACCATTCGAAACAATCGGTTTGAGGAATGCACTTATTGTCCGCAATGGGGGATGGCAGTCATTGTCATCTCGCCGAAAATAACGAATCCTTCGATCGAAGGCTATCACCGTAATATACACATACACGACAACCGCTTCAAGATGTTTGACAGCAATTTGTTAAAAGCTTCCTTCGTCGATCATCTCCGGTTTGAGAATAACCGGATTGAAGTCAGCGAGGCGTACGAGAAGCACGGGAAAATGAGCCATATCGTTGAGGTGCACCATTGCGTAAATGTCGTGGTTTCAAACAACAAATTAGAAAGCGGTTTCAATAATATTGGCCTTGTAAATGGGGAAAAGGTGGATATCTCCCTCCGTCATCCACGTGGCGGGGGCGGCTAGGAGAGTGTTCATTTGAAATATTTACGTCAGCACAAATGGCTTTATATTTTTCTCATTCCCGGCTTTCTATATTTGCTGATCTTCAAATATGCTCCGATGTTCGGAATTGCAATCGCTTTCAAAGATTTCAATTTTGTCCGCGGCATATGGGGAAGCGACTGGATCGGCTTCGATAACTTCCGTTACCTGGTTGCCTCCGACCATTTTTTCCGGGTCTTAAGAAATTCATTGCTGCTCAGCTTGTATCAGATCGTATGGGGCTTTCCGGCGCCGATCGTCGTTGCGCTGATGCTGAATGAAATCCGCCATATGCTCTTTAAAAAAGTGACCCAAACGGTCTTATACTTGCCGCATTTCATCTCCTGGGTCGTACTGGCCGGTATCGTAAGCAATTTTCTTTCTCCCTCGACGGGGCTGTTCAACTTCGTCGTTTCATTCTTCGGATTTGAGAAAATACCGTTTCTGTTAAAGCCCGAATATTTCAGAACCATTATTGTCAGCGCGGAAGTGTGGAAGGAAGTCGGTTGGGGGACGATTATTTATTTGGCCGCGATGACCGGGGTCGATCCGACGCTGTACGAATCGGCTACAATCGACGGAGCTTCCCGATTGCAGAAGATCCGATATATTACGCTTCCCGGAATCTCTGCGACGATTGTGATCTTATTGCTGCTCAAGCTTGGCAACATTCTGGATAACGGGTTTGAACAGGTTTATCTGCTGTATAACCCGATGACATATGAAACAGGCGACGTGTTTGAAACTTATACCTATCGAATCGGCTTGCAGGATGGACGTTTGTCATATGCAACCGCCGTCGGATTGTTCAAGTCGGCCGTAGGCTTCGTCCTCATTATTGCAGCCAACTTTGCCGCCCGGCGCATAAGCGGCAAATCCATATGGTAAGGAGAGATGGCAGCGTGAACCCGCGGAGAGTGGAATGGTTTGATGTCATCAATTATACATGCATCGTCTTGGTCAGCATTGCGATGTTATACCCGTTCGTGAACGTATTTGCGGTATCCGTCAGCTCATACTCCGCCTATGTGGAGAATCCGATGCGGATTTGGCCGGGACAATTCACTCTGTCTGCATATGCGGAAATTCTTAAGCATCCGGTGTTGTTGTCCAGTTATCTCAATACGATCATCGTTACGGTTTCGGGTGTATTCTTCGGCCTATTGCTTTACATTCTTACGGCCTATCCCCTTTCCAAAAAACATTTAAAAGGCCGCGCCATCTTCATGATTCTGATCATCTTCACGATGCTGTTTAACGGCGGATTGATTCCGAATTACTATTTAATGCGCTCGCTTGGGCTGCTCGATACGCTGGCCGCTCTCGTATTGCCGCTACTGTTTTCAGGCTTCAGCCTGATTCTGATGAAGACGTTCATGGAACATATTCCGGAGGAGCTGGAAGAAGCCGCAAGAATGGACGGCGCTTCAGATCCGTTCATTTTGTTCCGGATTGTCGTTCCGCTGTCCAAGCCGATCATCGCAACCCTGTGCCTGTTCCAGGCCGTCTCGTATTGGAACAACTTTTATAATTCCATTATTTACATTCGAAGCATCGACAAATGGACCTTAATGTTATTCCTTCGGGAAATCATCTACGGCGCCAATATGATGCAAATCGCGGGAGGCGGGGACAATTTCGCGGAAAAAAACAATATCCCGCCGGAAACGCTGCAGTACGCCACGCTTATGATCGTTATGATCCCGATTCTCCTTGTCTATCCTTTCCTGCAAAAATATTTCGTCAAAGGCATCATGCTCGGTTCGGTCAAAGGCTAACGCCAAGCAGCGTTAATAGAGGCACTCGCCTAAAGCAGGGTCATTCTTCGATGAGAAGGCTTCATTAGAAGCTTTTCTTATAAAAAAAACGAGAACATGAGGGGAGATTGTACGAAATGAGGCATCCGGCTCGGAGCGTCAAAGTGTTAGTGGCATTGCTGTTGGTCTTCTTATCGGCATGCTCGGGAACGAATGAGGGGAAGGGCCCCGAAAGCGGCGCGAATGCCGGCTCTTCGGGAACGAATCAAAGCCAGAAGAATGGAGCAGATGCGCAGGAAGAGCCCGTCACCATCAAGGTTATGGCGAGCTTCTCTTCCGCGAACCCGTCGCCCGCCGATCAGGCTTTCATCAAGAAGATCGAGGAGGCCAACAACGTCAAGCTTGAATTCGTCGTTCCTCCCGCGAGCGGCTATCAGGAGCAGCTGCAATTAACGCTCGTTTCCGGAGACTATCCGGACGTCGTCATGTTTCCGAGCGAGAGCGCGGACGTCTATTTGAACGCTGTTAATGACGGCATTCTTGTTCCGGTTCAATCCTATCTGGAGCAAGCTCCGAACTTGAAGAAGTATTCGTACGACGTTTCGTTCGAGGCGCTCAAAACGAAGCAAAATGAAGATATTTACGGGATCCCCCGCACCTCCATTGCCCGCTTCGACAATTTTATCGTGAGGAAAGACTGGCTGGACAAAATCGGCTTCGCCGTTCCGGACAATTACGAGATTACACGGGAGCAGTTCACCGATATTTTGCGGAAATTCACCTTCGATGATCCGGACAACAACGGGGCGGACGATACCTACGGCTACGCGGGCTTTCTGAATGCGAACAAAGTGCTGCAGCCGGTCCTGAACGCGCAGCTCGGCTATTACGGCTGGCAGCCGTCGAAAGGCTCCTATCCGTATATTTCGCCGGAGTTTGACCGCGAGACGGATACGTACAAGAACATCCTGTCCTACACGCAGCAGCTGTACAAGGAAGGGGTAATGGACCCTGACTCGCCGATTAACGATAAACTCACCGCAGACGAACGGTTCAAAAGAGGGATTACCGGGGTGACGTCCGGGTTTGCCGGAATTATTAAAAACATCGAGCTGGAAATGCAGAAACTCAACCCGAATGCCGAGCTGACCTACTTGTTCGTGAAGAACGATCAGGGAGAGGTCAAAGGAGCAGCTTACGGAGCGGGAATGGCAGGGCTATGGTCCGTAACGAAAAATGCCAAGCATCCGGAGAAAATCGTGCAAGTAATGGATTGGCTGCTGTCTGACGAAGGCTGGGATCTGGTCACGTACGGAATCGAGGGTATCGAGTATACGGTTGAAAATGGCCAGAAGGTGTACAAGGACAGCACATCGCCGGTCTGGAGAAGGGAAATCGCCAGACGATCCGGCGACGCGGATTTCTTCATCGCTCCGTCGCTTTCGGCCGAGCAGCAGAACTTGATCAGACCTTGGATTAATAAGGCCGCCAACTCCATTATTTGGTCCAACGATCGGGCCTTTGTTCCGGCCGCTGCCAAAAATCAGAACTACCTGGATTTCAAACTAAAGTGGGACGAAACGATTTCCAAAATTTTGACCGGCGCTTTGCCGGTTGAGGAGTTCGACAAGCTGCAGGAGCAATGGTATCAGCATGGCGGGAAAGAATTCGTTGAGGAAATGAACGCGCATATTCAATCCAAAAACTAGAGGAGTGGCTCAAGGCACATGAATAATCAATGGTTGACCCGAATGCTAATCATTGCTTTATTGTGGCTGACATTTGCGCCTACTCAACCAGCGGCCGCCGATTCCCCACCCGATTTGCCTGTCATTCAGAACCTGGAAGGACATTATCATCATTACTTCTTGACTCCCGAGCATTTCGCCGACGATTTAGGCACCTGGACGATACAGCCTTATTACGATTCGCTTCGCGGGCAAACGTTGTTCGGTCTTTCGAACCGCAATATCGCGGCCGCGGTGCCGGCGAAAACGACGGTACACATCGCCGAGGAGGGCGATTACTATGTATGGGCCCATTCCCGTGAATTTGGCGAGCCAACCGGCGACCGTTTCTTCCAATTGGCGATTGACGGCGAAACGGTTCCGTACACGTTCGGAAAGCATTCGACGTCGGGCTGGCTGTGGGAGAGAGGGGGCAGTGTCGCGCTCGAAGCGGGCGATGCGGTTCTGAGTGTGAAAGACACTTCCGCTTATTTCGCCAGGGTTGATGCGATCCTGCTGACGAACGATCCGGATTTTGTTCCGGATCCAAGCTATCCGGCTTTAAAGATGGCTTTGGAGCAGCCCCGGCCGGTTGAACCGGAAGAGCCCGTCCACAATATCTTCCTCCGCCCGGAAAGCTTTGACGATCTGGGTACATGGTCGGTGGAAGGATATCCGCAAAGTCTGGGAGGCTTCAATCTGGTCGGCATCAAGACACCCGATGGACAGATATTCGATCCGAGCACGGCCGTGCCCGCAGTTGCAAACTTCCAGGCTCCTGCAGACGGGGAATACAGGGTGTGGGTTCGTTCCAGGGATTTCACGTCCGGACAGGGAACCCGCTTTTATCAAGTCAGCTTGAACGATCAGCCGCTCGGCAAGGTGTTCGGCAAGCATGGCGCTAACGGATGGGCGTGGGAGGACGGCGGAACGGTTCAATTGGGCGCGGGGGCGAATACGCTGCGATTGCTCGATACCTCCGGTTTCTATGGCCGGACGGACGGTATTTTTCTCACAACCGATCTGGACCTTGTGCCGCCTGCAGCCTATGAGGAAATGTTGAAGCTTGCCCGTCCCTCTTATGTCTTCCAGGAGGAGCTAAAGTACCCGGAATGGGCCAAAACGGATGCGGCTCCGGCTCAAACCTATGTGCTGGAGAACGGCCATATGCGGATCGAGTTTCTGGAAGTGGCCTCTAGTGAAGGAACGGTCATTCAGAAGATAACCTCGATCAAGCGGGATGATGGCTTGGTTCCCGTGGAATCGAGGCAGGACGAGTTCGGGTACCTTTTGTTGTACGGGAATGAAAGCGCTGTCCCGCAATTGAGCGAGCAATCGCCGATATTCAGCACGGCTGTGGAGAGGAACGGAATCCGGCACGAGGTGACTTCCATCAATGCATTCCTCGGAGGATATCCGAGCTGGATGATACCGACCGCGGTACAGCAGACAGGTCCGGATACGCTGGTCTTGACGTCCGAGAACGATTATGCGCGTCTGGAAGCGAAGTGGAGCCTTCCGGCGGACAGCACGGAGCCGGTCGTGACCTTGTCGCTGGAAACCAAAGTCGGCGGCGCCTTCAGCCTGGGGATGTTCAACGGATCGGAGCGGCGGCTGGAGGATGTCGATTTTCTGCTTAATCCGCTTCGCTTCCACGGCAAGAGGATGCCGGTCGAACCGCTGCTCATTACCGAGCAGACGTCGGCGTCGGCTTCCAGCTCCATGACGCTGTCCGGCAAACCGGAAGTGGCCGGCGGACAGGAAGTGACGTATGCGGTCGCCGTTGATTCTTCATCGCTGCCGGCGCAATGGGCTTACGACAACAATTCCCGGTTCGGTCTCGGCATTATGGGAAGAAACCGCGGCGTTCAGCCGTCGCTCTTCGCCCCGGTAATGGGACTGCCGGAATCGGCAATGGCAGCGGGCGACATCTTCACGTTCGCGTACAGGCCCGTTACCCGGCTGGACGGCTGGTACGACACGTACACGCATATTGCCAAAGAAGTGCTCGGGCTGACCGATTATCGTCAAAATGTCGAGGCTTCCCTGACGGACACGATTTTCAACGTTCAGGAGCTGATGCTGGATGACAACTTCGGCGGTTGGGACGAGACGATGAAAGGCTTTTACAATATGGAGGGTGAAAATGTCGTTTCCTTAGGCAATCCGCTCGCCGTTCTCCAGTCCTACTTATTGACGGAGGATAAGGACATCTATGAGCGGCGGGTGCTGCCGACGATGGAATATTTGTTGACCCGGAAATCGCTGCATTACAGCTCTACCGGCAACACCGTTGCCCCTCCGCCGCTAAAATTTCCGAATCCGCTCCCGATCGGCTTGCCCGTGAACGGTTTTGGCAGCAGCGTCTTCGGGGGCGTGTACGAAATGACGCAGGGCTTGACGCCGGCCTTCCGGCAAATCGGGATCGATCAAGGTCCGCGCCCGGTGTTCGGGAACGCGCCTGCCTGGTCAGAAGATTTGTGGATGTACAAATTTACGAACGATTCGGCTTATTTGAACCTGGCGAAGCAGAAAGCCGATCAATATTTGGCCCAGGTCGTCTATGCCGAACAAAAAACGGTGCCGGGATTCACGACCTTTATTCTGATGAGCTACTTTCCGAATTTCAATGCGCTGCTCGATTTGTATGAAACGACACAGGAACAGAAGTATCTGGATGCGGCGGAGGAATCGGCTCGCTGGCTTATAACGGCGATGAGAACCTATCCGGCAGCAGAGGGTCAAATGACGATCCGTGCGGATGATATTCGTTCCAGAGAGGTGCACAATACCGATATTTTCTATTGGAAGGGAGACCATCAGGACCGGCTCGGGTATCCGGAGCTGATGGACGATTTAACGGATGTTACGGTCCCTGCATGGATTCCTTCCCAGGTCGGATTGGGGATCGAGCAAGCCATCACCTTCATGGGCACGGATTCCGGGTTTATTACGATGTCGAACTGGGCACCGGATCTGATGCGCTTGTCCAAGCTGACCGGTGATTCAACCTTCGAGATGTTTGCCCGGAATGCGGTATTGGGCAGAGGAGCGAACTATCCCGGTTATTACCAGAATCAATTCATGGTGCACCAGAAGGAAGCGAATTTTCCGTACACCGGTCCGGATCTGACCAGCATCTATTATCACCATATTCCGGTTTACTACGGGATCTTGACGGATTTTCTGTTCAGCCAGGCGTGGAACTGGTCGAACGGCAGCATCGATTTTCCATATTTGCGGCAGCAGGGGTACGCCTATTTCAATAACCGGCACTTCGGCCATAAACCGGGACGGTTCTTCGGTCAGGAAGAAATGTGGCCATGGCTGAAGAAGGGGCTGCTTACGACGGACAATATCCAGGTCGACTGGCTGGGCGCCCGCAAGGACGGCGTGTTCGGGGCCGCATTCATGAATGAGAGTCCGGACACTGTCACGACGACGGTTCAGTTCGGTGAGGAATTGGGAGGCAGCGCGCTCAATCGTACCGTCACCGTTTACGATGGGCAAGGCAACGCCACGACCGCCACGGTAACGAATGGGCAATTGAGCGTGACCATTCCGGCGCGGTCTTTGGTCGGCATCGTGATGGAACAGGCTCAAGTCGATGCTCCGAGATTCGCAAAGACGGAAACGACCGATATGTTAACGCATCCTGCAGGCAGCACATCGGCGGATCCGCTTGATTCGGGCGACTTCGGACACGGGCGCGTGCTGCAAATCGAACCTTCCTTCTATCATGCTTACATGTATGTAACGGATATGCCGGAAGCCGCCGACCGGGTCAAGCTGCACTACCAAATCGGCAATCAAAGCTGGAAGGAGGAGGAGAGAACGACGTATCCGTTCGAATTTACGATCAAGGTGCCAAGCGATGATAAACCGGTCCGGTTTTATTTTGAAGTATATAAAGATAATGTGCTTGTGAAAACTTCCCAGCAGAAAGTTATTGAGCCTTTATAACTTATAAATAGAATTCAAACGTATGGAGGAGAATGGAGATGGCCAAAATCGCATTTATCGGGGCCGGAAGCACCGTATTTGCCAAAAACGTGCTCGGTGATTGCATGCTTACGCCTGCGCTGCAGCATTATGAACTCGCTTTATTCGATATTGATCATGAACGCCTGCGAGATACGGCAACGATGCTTAATCATCTAAAGAAGACGTCGGGAAGCGGCTGCGCCGTCAAGACGTACTTCGACCGTAAGGAGGCGCTTCGCGGAGCCAAGTTTGTCATCAATGCCATTCAAGTCGGGGGCTACGATCCTTGCACGATTACGGACTTCAAAATTCCGGACAAATACGGGCTCCGGCAAACGATCGGAGATACGGTGGGCATCGGGGGCATCTTTCGAAGTCTTCGCACGATTCCTGTTATGCTGGATATTGCCGCGGATATGGAAGAAGTAGCCCCGGATGCGTTGCTGATCAACTATACGAATCCGATGGCGACCTTGACGAATGTGATGGCAACCTATACCGGCGTCCAAACAATTGGCCTTTGCCACAGTGTCCAGGTTTGCGTGGAGTGGTTGTTCAAACATTTGAACATGGACACGGAAGGCGTGACTTCGACCATCGCGGGCATCAATCATATGGCGTGGCTGCTGGAGGTGAAGAAGGACGGGGTCGATTTATATCCGGAAATCAAACGCCGCGCAGCCGAGAAACAGGGAACGAAGCATCATGATATGGTGCGCTACGAATTGATGCGGAGGTTCGGCTATTATGTGACGGAGTCCTCCGAGCATAATGCGGAGTACTATCCTTATTTCATTAAGCGAAGCTATCCGGAAATCATCGATCAGCTGAACATTCCGCTGGATGAGTATTTGCGCCGCTGCCAAATTTACGTCGAGCGTTGGAAGACGCAGCGCGAGCAAATGGTGGAAAACACGGAAATCAACCATGAACGTACCCATGAATATGCATCCTACATTATGGAGTCGATGGAAACGGGCCAACCCTTTAAATTCGGCGGCAATGTGAAAAATAAAGGCCTCATCACGAATTTGCCCGCCGAGGCCTGTGTGGAGGTGCCCTGCATCTCCGACCGTTCCGGCATCCATCCGATGACGATCGGCGATTTGCCGCCGCAGCTGGCGGCGCTTAACAGGACCAACATCAACACGCAGCTGCTCACGATCGAGGCGGCGATGACCCGCAAGCGCGAATATATTTATCAAGCGGCGTTTCTTGATCCGCATACGTCGTCCGAGTTATCGCTGGATGAAATCACCAGAATGTGCGATGAAATGATTGAGGCGCATGGGCATTGGCTGCCGGAATATCATTAAAAGCCCGTTGCTCATCATCGAATGGGAGGCGAGGAGAAATGGAGGATCGATTATGCGCAGCGCGGTTTCGGCGCGGCAAACCGGCGCATCAATCGGAGCAATGGCTGCCTGAATCGGGTCTGATCTGGCACCCGGACGAAGTGGAAACGCATTATGAACAGCCGGTCAACTCGTACTGCAGATTCCGGAATACCTTTCATCTCCCCGATCGGCCGAAGCGGGGAACGATCCGGATCTTTGCCGATTCGCGCTATCAATTATTCGTCAACGGCAGTTATGCGGGGCGGGGCCCTTGCCGAAGCGATCCCAGGTGGCAATATTACGATGTGATCGATATTCTTCCGCTGCTTCGCCAGGGAGAGAACACGATTGCGGTATTGGCGCTCTATTATGGCTATGGAACCGGACAGTCGATCAGCCGCATCCCCGCGCTGCTGGCGGAGGCCGGAGTGGAGACGGAATCGCAAACCGTGAATGTGCCCAGCGGCACCGGCTGGAAATGCTCGAAATCGGAAGCGTATGAAAGCGGGGCGCCGAGAATTAACGGCTGCCAGGGTCCGGCGGAAATCATCGATTTCCGCCGTGAGCCTGAAGACTGGAGATCGCCGGAGTATAACGACTCGGATTGGACACCGGCCAAGCGGCGGAATTTGCGGCTCACTCCGTTCTGGAATCTCGTACCGCGCCCCATTCCAATGTTGAAGGAAGAGATCATTGACAGCATTGCGATTGTGAATCAAGGAGCGGGTCATGAGAAGCGCTATCCGGTTGACAGCAGGCACAAGCAATTGATCGCCGAGGAAACGACGATCGCGTTTCGACCGGGGGAGCCGGTTCCTTCTGCGGAAACCGCGCTCGATCCGGCCGCCGGCGGCACCTTTCATCTGCTGACCTATGATTTCGGCCGCATCGAACCGGGCTATCTGCAGCTGGAAGTGAGCGGTCCGCCGGGCGCTGTGATTGACGCGGTCTATGCGGAGCATTTATGGGAAGGCAAGGCATTGCTAAACGAGGATAATAACCGCTCCTTCGATTCGTTTATTCTGAGCGGAAGGCGTGACGCTTACGAGATCGCTTTCGGCTGGAAAGCTTGCCGATACGTACAGCTGAGGGTGCGCAATCCGGACGGTTTAGTGAAGCTGCACCGGGTCGGCATGCGAAAAAGGACTTATCCGGTCGATCAACATGCAACGTTCGCCTGCAATGACGGCAGTCTGGGGCAAATCTGGGAACTGTCCGAGCATACGCTCCGGATTTGCATGCAGGACGCGTTCGTTGATTCTCCAAGCCGTGAACAGCAGCAATGGATGGGGGACGGGCGCTCGCAGGCGCTCATGAACTATTATTTTACGGGGGACGGCAGGCTGCATCGCAAGCTGCTGGAGCAAATCGGACAATCGCAGGATTGGCACGGCATGACGACATCGCGCTATCCCGACGGCCATCATAACTATCCTCCGATCCCTTCCTTCTGTTTGCAGTGGATCTGTTCTTTCGGCGAATATATGCAATATACGGGGGATAAGGAGCCGCTTGGGCAATGGTGGCCGAATATCATCGCGGCGCTCCGCTGGTTTTCCGCCTATGAGAATGAAGAGGGCTTGTTGGCAGACGTTCCGTACTGGGCATACATCGATGCGGGCGAAACGCCGGAGGGCCGCGCGCTCGACGTTTCCCGCGGCGGCATCGTAACGGGCTTGAACCTGCAATATTTGGAGGCGCTGCAAAGGGCAGTTTCTTATGCCCGCATTGTTGGAGATGAAGAAGCCTGTTTCTATTATGACAAACTGGCGGCCAAGCTGGCGGATAGAATTCGAAACCGGCTGTGGAACGAGGAGCAAGGGGCTTATGCGGATTGTCTCGTTGACGGCCGGCTCAGCGGGGTGGTGAGCGAACCTGTGAACGCGCTTGCTTTGCTTCATTTGCATGAGCCCGGTGATGCAAGAACAGGGCAAATTGTCGAGCGCGTATTCGAACACTCGAACGATTCCGTTTCCGAACCTGCGGTTGCAGGAAGTCCTTATTCGATGCTGCTCATCTACCAGGCGCTTCGAAAGGCTGGGAGAACCGGCCGCGCGCTGGAGCTGATCCGCTCCCGTTATCAACCGATGCTGGATGCGGGCGCTACAACGGTGTGGGAGTACTGGAAATTGTTTTACCGTGAGAAGCAAAGCGGTCTTATCCGGTTCGGAAGTGCTTGTCACGCCTGGGCCAGCGCGCCGCTTGTATGTTTCATTGAAGCGGTTCTAGGAGTACGTCCCGAGTCGCCCGGATTCCGAAGAGTTTCCCTGCGGCCGAATTTATTCGATCTGGCATGGGCGGAAGGCTCCGTTCCGACCGCTTGCGGAGAACTGCGGATCCGCGCCGACAAGCAGAAGGAAGGGACATGGCTGAAGTTTACGGTGCCTTCCGGCTGCGAAATCGTATGTATGGACCGCGTGTTCGGTGCAGGAACGTTTGAAGTGCTTTTTGTAGAATAATATTCTGTCGTTTGGATAGCCAGTCGGAAGTTAATAACGGAGAGGAAAAACGGGATGGAAAAAGTACGGTTATGGTCCGAAGCAGCGCCTTACGCCAGTGGTGCGAATGAGAAAGATCAGCCTCACGTAACGCCTTATTTGCTGGAAAATAAACCGGATTCTCCGGCAATCATCGTATGTCCGGGCGGAGGATATGGAGTCAAAGCGTTTCATGAAGGAGAACCGGTTGCCCTCTGGTTGAACAGTATTGGCTTCTCTTCATTTGTGCTGCAATACCGTGTTGCGCCTTATCGGCAGCCGGTCCCGCTGCTGGATGCGCAGCGGGCGATCCGGCTCGTCAGAAGCCGGGCGAAGGAATGGAAGCTCGATCCGATCAGAATCGGGATTCTCGGTTTTTCGGCGGGCGGACATTTGGCTGCCAGTGCGGGTACGCTCTTTGATTATGGGCATCCGGAAGCCGAAGACGCTGTTGAGCGCGAGAGCAGCCGGCCGGATTTGATGGTGCTTTGCTATCCGGTGATCAGCATGGCCGAGTATGCGCATCAGGGATCGAAGGCAAACTTGCTCGGCCCCGCTCCCTCATCTGAATTGGTGGAAAGGTACTGCTGCGAGAAGCAGGTAACGGAAAACACGCCGCCGGCATTCATTTGGTTTACGGCGGACGATCAAGCTGTACCGGTGGAGAACGGGCTGATGATGGCGCTGGCGTTTCGCCGGAAGCAGGTGCCGTTCGAGTTGCACATCTTTGAGAGCGGACCGCATGGACTCGGTCTGGCTCTTGAACACCCGGCAGCGAACAATTGGACGCTTCTGTGCCAGCGATGGCTTTATCGGCAATGGCCTATGAACTCCCGGTAAGGTACATTTCATGATTGGTGCACCCGTACTGAATTTAACCTCCATCACCACTTCCAACGTGGTTTTGGAGGTTTTGTCGTCTATAAACCGAAATTAATTTTTTCTATAAAATAGTTTGCAGCTTTGTTCTTTTGTGCTAGTATATGTCTAAGGTTCTTACCTTAGACCATTAAGAGGAGGTGCAAAATGCAGCAAGTGCCTATCATGTCAACGTTCAGGCACGTGACTTCTAAGCATATTAGCGACTTTATACTCGAACAGCTGGAAGAAGCGATATTTCTGAAAGAAATATTGCCTGATGAGCAATTGCCTCCTGAACGAGAGCTCGCCCAAATGTTCAACGCAAGCCGAATGGTTGTGAGGGAAGCCATTGCCGAGTTAGAGACACGGGGGCTTGTCGAGAAGCGGCTTGGTGCGAAGGGCGGAACATTCGTGCTGCCTATCGCCTTAAAGGCGCTTGATTATGCCAAGGAGCAGATTGTCGAGCAGAAGGAACAACTGAAAAGTTTACTGGAATTCAGGTCAATTATCGAGCCGGAAGCTACAGGGCTTGCGGCGGAGCGGATTACAGACGAAGAGTTGGACAACCTGAAGCAAATTTTGGAATACAGCCAAAAGGACTGTACGAGGGAAATATTCCGTTCTCTCGACGTCAAGTTTCATCTGCAAATCGCTAAAGCAGCAAGAAACTCCTTTCTGGAAAATGCGGTTAGACAAATTCGGATAAAAATTAATTTAGGTTTGGATTTACTTCCGTTCGATGAAAACATCAAAGTAATGAGCGACCATACCCATCAATTGATTTTACAAGCATTAATCGAACGGAACAGTGACAAGGCGCGGGAAATTATGAAAGAGCACCTGAATGCGACACAGCTTTCCTTGAACCGGTTCACGGTATCATAACACGTTTCTCTTGTACGAGAGGAACAATAAGGAGCAACAACGGGAGATGGTTAACAACAAGGTTCCCCAAATAGGCATTGTCGGATATTACCTATCAGAAGACGAGGATTTCGGGGGAGGTGTAAGAGGGATTCGCGGTCAAGCCTTCTCTGCTTTCGGATACGATATGATAATGGCAATATATCGGGCAGGGGGCATGCCAGTTCCTCTTCCGGTCGTCGATGACGAGTTTATCGGCGTACAGATCGAGAATGTAGATGGAATCGTCTTCTCGGGCGGAGAGGATATTCATCCGAGCTTGTACGGAGAAGTGCTTCAGAGTAATGCGCATCGGATTGACCCTTTTCGGGACCGTTATGAAAGTGCATTAATGAAGGCGGCACTAGAAGCCGGCGTACCCATGCTTTGCGTGTGCAGGGGTATGCAGCTGCTGAACGTCATTCGGGGAGGCACGCTCTGCTCGGATATTAAAGATACACAAGAGGCTCCGTTAGAGCATTGGGAGACGGACGAGCCATGGAAATCCGTTCATCCCGTCCATATAAAAGAAGGACATTATATAGAGGGTGTATTAGGCAAAGGGAAAGTGGAAGTTAACAGCATACACCATCAAGCAATCGATAAGATTGGTGACGGGTTGGAAGTCGTGGCTCTTTCCCCGGATGGAATCGCAGAGGCGCTAACGATGAAAGACCGCGATAACGTACTTGCCGTCCAATGGCACCCGGAGTTCATAGCCAAGAAAGATTCGCAAGGCTTAAAGCCTTTTAGCTGGTTAATGGATGTTTCGAAAAAATAACACACAAAAGGTGGCCATGACATGATGATGAAACGGTTTGGGAAGAAATCGGTTCTCTTATTTCTAGCAGCTGTCGTACTCGTTATTGCCGGTTGCGGAAACAACGGAAACAACGCGAACGGGGGGAATACGTCAAGTCCAAGCTCTTCCTCTGCCGAGCCCGCAGCAACCCCATCCGCAGCCGCATCGCCCGGCAAATTGGTCGTCACCTCCTTCGGCGGAGCCTATGAAGAAACGCAGAAGCAATTTATCAAGGAATTTGAACAAGAATACAACGCTAAGGTAGAAGTGGTTACCCTCTATTCAGCCGATGCGCTGGCCAAAATCCGTGCGGAGAAAGGCAACCAGTCGATCGACGTCGTTCAATTCTCCGGCGGCCAAGAAGCGGTAGCAGCCAAAGAGGATCTGATCATGAAGCTCGATTCTACAAAGCTTACAAATTTAAACAGCTTGTACAATTCGGCACTGGACAGCAATGGCTACGCTCCAGCGTACGCATTTGACGCATTGGGAATTATTTATAACGAGGAGGAAATCAAGACGCCTCCGACTTCCTGGAAGGATCTCTGGAACCCGGATTATAAAGGCAGCGTAGGCCTCATCGATATTTCCAATTCGTTCGGCCTTCAATTCATCCTCGCAGCCGCGAAGATGAACGGCGGAGACGAGAGCAACATCCAGCCGGGATTAGATGAAATCAAGAAGTTGATTCCCAGTGCTGCCGCGATTGTAAAATCTACGCCCGAGGTCGGCAACCTGTTCGCCCAAGGAGAAGTGACGATTGCCGCGTACGATGCCGGTTACGCGTTCACGTTCCGCAAGCAAGGCCAACCGATCAAGTTTGTTTCCCCTGTAGAAGGAGCCATTGGAACGTTCATTTCGGCGCAAGTAGTGAACGGCAGCCAGAATGCGGACCTGGCAGCGAAATTCGTAGATTTCCTCCTGCGCGCGGACATTCAGAAGAGATTCGCGGAAGCGAACGGTTATGCGCCGACGAACAAGTCGGTCGAGCTTTCCGCAGATTTGCAGGCGGTAATGCCTTACGGGGAAGAAGCCGTCAACAAGATGGTTCGTTTGAATTCCGATTTGGTTAACACCAATAAAGCGACTTGGACCGAGCAATGGAACAAGCTGATCAGCAAGTAAGCGTAAAAGTGTACGTGAAGGGAACAATCATCCATGATTAAACGCATCCCGCCTTACTGGATTTTATTGGCTCCTGGAATGCTTATCTTTATCCTTGTATTTGTTATCCCCGTCGGGCGGCTGGGACTGCACAGCTTCCATGAAAACTCCTCAGACGGTGAAGCAGGGCAAGCGTTCGTATGGGATCATTACGTGAAATTTTTTACCGATCCGTATTACTTGCAAATATTGGGACGAACGCTTGTCATTGCGTTGACCGTTAGTGTGATCTGCCTGATCATGGGCTACTGTCTGGCATACGGGGCGTCGCGGGCAAAAGAGAACCGCAAAATGATTCTGCTGATGCTCGTGGCGCTCCCGCTGCTGACCAGCGCAACCATACGAAACTTCGGATGGATTATTATTCTTGGCCGCAAAGGCTTGCTGAACGAGCTGTTGCTTGGCATCGGGATCATTCAAAAGCCATTATCCTTGCTGTACACGCCGACTGGCGTCGTGATCGCGCTAGTCCATGTATTGCTGCCCTATATGGTGCTTGTCCTATACTCCGTACTGGAAGGGATAGACCGCAATCTGGAGAGTGCCGCCGCCAATTTGGGCGCATCGAAGCCGAAGGTGTTCGTGCTTGTTACGCTGCCGTTATCCATGCCGGGCATTATCGCTGGCACGCTGCTCGTCTTTTCGATCACATTAAGCTTCTTCGTTACGCCTTCATTGATCGGCGGTCCCAAGGTGCAGCTCATGGCAACGGAGATATACAACCAGATGATTAATTTGTTGAACTGGCCTTATGCATCTGCGCTTTCCGTCATTCTGCTTGTGACGGTACTTATCGTAACGAGCCTGTATAATCGTTCGCTCAGCCGAAGCAAGACAGGGGGGGCGACTCTCATTTGAAAATAACATTCAGCTGGCTTGGAGCCGTTAATACACTGCTTTACATTTTCATTCTGGCGCCGCTTGCTGTCGTTATCATTGCTTCATTCCATCCAGGCGAATTTCTTATTTTTCCCCCGGAAGGATTCTCTTGGCGGTGGTACGAGTACGTGCTGACAAGCGGACGATATACGAAGCCTTTTTGGAACAGCATATGGATTGCCATCGCGACAACCTGCATCTCCTTGCCGGTAGGCACAATCATCGCTTATGCGCTGTCGAGGTACGAATTCCGCTTCAAGGGCGTGATTCAATCTCTATTTTTATCGCCGCTTGTTGTTCCTACGCTTCTGTTCGGTATCGGACTTCTGATGTTTTTCAGTTCCATGGGAATTAAGATGTACTTCCTGAGACTGGTGCTCGCGCATATTGTATTGACCATTCCCTATGTGGTTCGGACGATGATCGCCAGCTTCTCCAATTTGAAACGTTCGATCGAGGAGGCGTCCGTCATTCTGGGGGCGTCCCCGGTCAAAACCTTTTGGCTGGTCACATTGCCGCAGGTGAAGTCCGCCTTGATCGCCAGTGCGTTCATCAGCATCGTCATGTCGTTCGACGAACTGGTTGTCGCGCTCTTCTTGACCGGTCCGGGAATGAACACCTTGCCAATGATGATATATTCGGATATTCAATTTAATTTATCCCCTTCACTGGCGGCAATTTCATCGCTAATTATTGTCGTCACACTTGCGGTCGGATTTTTGCTCGCGGTCTTCATGCAGCGTAAGAAGAGAATTTGAACAACACGGGGGCGGAGGTATGAGCGAACTGCAGATCACGAATCTGTACAAAAAATACGGTGAGAACGCCGTCGTCAGCGATCTGAACATTCATGTTTCCAGCGGAGAGATGATTTCTCTGCTCGGTCCGAGCGGTTGCGGTAAGACAACGACGCTCCGAATGATCGCGGGTCTGCACGACCCGACGTCCGGATCGATCAAGCTTGATGGCCAGGAGCTGACGGTGGTCGCTCCGCACAAGAGGAACATCGGGTTGGTGTTCCAGAATTACGCGCTGTTTCCGCATCTGAACATTTTCAACAATGTGGCGTTCGGTTTGCGCCGTCACGGGGTGCCCAAGCGCGAAATCGGGGACCGCGTGAAAGCGGTGCTGAAGTCGGTGCATCTGGATGGCTATGAGGAGCGAATGCCCGCGCAGCTGTCCGGCGGTCAGCAGCAGCGGGTTGCGCTAGCAAGGACGCTCGTTCTTAAGCCGAGGCTTGTGTTGTTTGACGAACCGCTGAGCAACCTGGACGCGAAGCTGAGAAATATTTTGCGTATCGAGATTCGGAAGCTTCAACAGGAATACGGTTTTACGGGCATATTCGTGACGCACGACCAGGAAGAAGCGATGGTGCTGTCCGATCGGATCGCAGTCATGAACCAAGGGAAAATCGCACAAATCGGAACGCCGCGGGAAATTTACACCCAACCGGCCGATTCGTTCGTCGCCGATTTCGTCGGCGAATCCAATCTGCTCTCGGTGAAATCCGTTGAGACTGCCAACGAGATGTGGAAAATCCGCCTGACCGGCGGACAATCGGTCCTCGCACCGCAAAGAGACGGGCTGCAGAAGCCGGCCTCCGTCATCATCCGGCCGGAGGAGGCCGAGTTGCTTCCCGCGGGATCGGCGGAAATCAGCCCGGACCATAACCAATTGGAGGGAACCGTTACTTTTATCCAATACACGGGCTCCTCTTATATGGTTGATATGGAAGTTGTGGGAATGGACAAACCGTTTATGATCAAAATTCAGAACGCGAAAGAAGAAATCGGCATTGCCGCCGGCGATAAAGCTCGGGTGCGCTGGCCGATCCGAACGACCTTTTCTCTCTAGGAAACGGAGGATTCTATTCATGGCTAAAGATAACGTGCTGGTCATCGCGCAAGGGACGGACGCTTCGACGCTGGACCCTTACGCTCATTCCGAAGTAACGACGGGAAATATCCTGCTGCAAATCTACGAGCCTCTGCTGCGCCGGAATGTGGCGATGGAGCTGGAGCCGTGGCTGGCGGAATCGTGGGAAGTCGTGACGGATACCTGCGTGGAATTCAAGCTGCGCAGAGGCGTCGCGTTCCACCATGGGGAGCCGTTCGATGCGAACGCGGTCAAATTTTCGCTGGAGCGCATGTCCGATCCGAACCGCGAGCCGAAGTTCCCTCCCTACGGCCGCTTCAGTTCCATCGACCACGTGGATATTATCGATCTCTATACGGTGCGCGTACACACTCGGCGGATCGATCCGAACCTGCTGGCTGCATTGACCGGCTTACAGATCATCCCGCCCCAATATTTCGCGGAAATCGGCGAGCAGTCGTTCGCTGCGAAGCCAAGCGGCACGGGACCGTATCGTTTCGTCGAATGGCAGCGCGAACAGGGCATTGTGAAAATGACGGCGAACGAGCAATACTGGCGAGGCGTGTGCGATGCACGCGAGCTGACATTCGTCGCGGTGCCGGAAGGCGCGGACCGGATACGGGGTTTACTGGACGGAACGATCGATTTGGCTGCCAACTTCCCACCGTCCGAACGCCGCAAAGTGGAGGCTGCCGGCTGCTCCGTCGTCGGAACGCCCAGCATCGGCGTGATGTATATCGGCATTAATACCCATCATGAGATTTTGAAGAATCAAAAAGTCAGACAAGCGATCGCGCACGGCATCAATGCCCGGGAGTTGATCGACGAAGAGCTGGACGGCGCGGGTTATCTGCTGTCCGGACCAATCTATCCGCAGGCGTTCGGCGTGGACCCAGACCTTCCGCCGATCGCTTACGATGTGGAGAAAGCGAAGCAATTGCTGGTTGAAGCGGGTTATCCGGACGGTGTGGACATTAAGCTGGAAGTTCCGGACGGACGATTTACGCAGGATAAAGAGGTTTGCTTGCGTGTGGCGAAGCAGCTGGAGAAGATCGGTGTCCGGTTGAACGTCGACATTCAGCCTTGGGGACCTTATATCGCCCGGTTTCGCAACCATGAATACGATCAAATGTATTATGTCGGCTGGGGCAACACGATGTTCGATCCAGATGACATATACCGCAATGCCTATATTAGTCCGAATCCATGGAATCCGACCGATTACCATCACGAGGAGATGGCGCAGCTTACGATGGAAGCGAGCGGCATTCTCGATCAGGAGCGCAGAAGAGAGCTGTACGAGAAAGCTTGCTTGATCTTTAGAGAAGAGCTGCCCTGGATTCCGCTGTTCCAGTGTCACGACATGTATGGTTTAAGCGCCGAATGGCGCTGGCAGGCCCGGATGGATGAAACGATTTACGTGTGTGACGTGAAAAAAGCCAACTGAAGGGAGGAGGAAGCCGCACATGCTGAACATGTATATTGGCGGCCGATGGGTGCCTTCCGTCTCGGGCGAAACGAGGGAAATCGTCAACCCGGCAACTGGGGAGACGATTTCCCTCGTTGCCGAAGGCAACGCTGAAGACGCGCGACTGGCGATCGAAGCGGCCCGCAAGGCGTTCGACGACTCGGAATGGACATCGGTCCCGGCACGTCAGCGGGCCAAGCTGCTGACCAGGCTGGCCGAACTGATTGAAGCGAATGCCGCCGAATTAGCTAAGACGGAGACGGCCAATAACGGCAAACCCTATGTGGATGCTGAAGACGATGCCTATACCGCAGCGAACGTATTTCGTTATTACGCCGGCTTGATTGGCAAACCGGCCGGCCAAGCCTATGATTTGCCGGGATCCTATGAAGGCAAGGTTGTCCGCGAGCCGATCGGCGTCTGCGGGCAAATCATTCCGTGGAATTTCCCGCTTATGATGGCGGCCTGGAAGCTCGCACCTTGCCTGGCTGCGGGAAACACCAGCGTATTCAAGCCTGCGGAGCTTACTCCGCTGACAGCCATACGCTTGTTCGAGTTGATCGAGGAAGCGGGATTTCCTCCGGGCGTCGCCAACCTGCTGCTGGGCAACGGGAAGACAGCAGGAGCAGAGCTGGCAGAAAATATGGATGTCGATAAGATCGCGTTCACCGGCGGTACGGAAACCGGTCGGAGCATCATGCGCGCGGCCGCCTCCAATATTAAGAAATTGTCGTTGGAGCTGGGAGGCAAATCCGCGAATATCGTGTTCGAAGACGCCGATCTTGAAATTGCCACCGATTACGCAGTGTTCGGTATCTTCTTAAACGCCGGGCAAGTGTGCGCTTCGGGTTCCCGTCTGCTTATACAAGAATCGATTTATGACGAATTTATTGAATTGCTGGTATCCAAGGTTCGACGCATTAGAGTCGGCAACGGGATGAATCCGGAAACCGAGATGGGGCCGCTGGTTTCCAAGTCGCACTTGGACAAGGTGCTGAACTATATCGAGGTTGGACGCCGGGAAGGCGCGACCTTGCTGACCGGAGGCAACCGGTTGACCGAAGGCGAGCTGGGCAAGGGGTATTTCGTAGAGCCGACAATATTCACGGACATCCGGAGCGACATGCGCATATACCGGGAAGAGATCTTCGGGCCGGTACTTGTCGTTCAGAAGTTTAAGGACGAGGATGATGCGGTCCGGCTGGCGAACGATTCGATTTACGGCTTGGCAGGGGCGGTGTTCACTTCCAATGCTGAAATCTCCATGCGAGTGGCTAAGAGAGTTCGAGTTGGAATCTTCTGGGTGAATGCCTATCATCCCGCATTCATGGAAGCGCCTTGGGGCGGCTATAAGCAAAGCGGCATCGGCCGGGAACTGGGGACCTTCGGGCTGGAAGAGTATACGGAAGTCAAGCAGATCGTTCACAATCTCGAACCCAAGCCATTGGGTTATTATCATTGGAATAAATAGTACAGAAGAAGCGGTTAGTCAAAGGAAGGGACTCGGCTGAAGTTTACGGTGCCTTCCGGCTGCGAAATTGTATGTATGGACCGTGTCTTCGGCGCAGGAACGTTTGAAGTGCTTTTTACGGAATAATCAGCCTTGGCTTCTCATGATTTGTGCTACAATACCGCGTTGCGCCTTATCGGCAGCCGGTCCCGCTGCTGGATGCGCAGAGGGCGATCCGGCTCGTCAGAAGCCGGGCGAGGAATGGAAGCTCGATCCGAATAGAGTCGGGATTCTCGGTTTTTCGGCTGGAGGACATTTGGCGGCCAGTGCAGGTACGCTCTTTGATGACGGGCATCCGGAAGCTGAAGTCGCTGTAGAGCGCGAAAGCAGCAGACCGGATCTGATGGTGCTTTGCTATCCGGTGATCAGTATGGCCGAGTATGCGCATCAGGGGTCGAAGGCAAACTTGCTCGGCCCCGATCCCTCATCTGAATTGGTGGAAAGATACTGCTGCGAGAAGCAGGTAACGGAGAACACGCCGCCGGCATTCATCTGGTTTACGGCAGACGATCAAGCTGTACCCGTGGAGAACGGTCTGGTCATGGCGCTGGCGCTTCGCCGGAAGCATGTGCCGTTCGAGTTGCACATTTTTGAGAGCGGTCCGCATGGACTTGGCTTGGCTCTTGAACACCCGGCAGCGAACAAATGGACGCTTCTGTGCGAGCGATGGCTTCTTCGGCAGTGGGGTATGAAATCCCGGTAAGGTACATTCCATGATTGGTGCACACGTGCTGAATCCCCGTACACAATTAAAGCTGCGAGCTTGCGGAAAGCTCGCAGCTTTTTTTTCGATTACGGAGCAATCAGTTTTCTTTCAATCCTTATGCCGATATTAACTCCCTTAGCCTTTCTGGATTTCGTCCAGATGTTCGGCGAGGCGGTCCCAAGTTTCGCGAATTCCTTGTTCCATCCCCATTTCCAAGACGGTTTTGAGGGCTTCGGCGGTATCGTAATAAGCCTCGCTGACGAGCTTTGTCTTGCCTTCGTGCTCTTCAAAAGTCATCGTAACGAGAGTCGAAGGCATTCCTTCCGCTTCATTGCCTTCCGCATCCGAGAAGTAGTCCACGTAGACGATCTTCTCCGCCTCTATAATTTCTTGGTAGACCGCTTTGCCCCAAGATTCAAATCCGTAAAAATCTCCTTGGTTCTTATCCATACACTTCATGCAGTAATGCCAAATGCCACCCGGACGAAAATCGATGTTGCAGACCGTGAGCGTCCAGCCGCGAGGTCCCCACCAGTGCTTCAGATGCTCAGCCTCTGAGAAAACTTTGAATACAAGCTCGCGCGGCGCATCAAAAACACGCTCCAGCAAGAGATGCCGATCTTCTACCTTCGTTGTCATGCTGTTGACTACATTTTCATTCGTCATTTCATTTCCTCCTCAATCAATCATGAAATGTGGTTGTAGCAACGATCAACTGCGGTGCGAATCTTTGTTCCCAGGTTCACTTTGCTGCAGTACTCGCAAATAATCGTCCAAGCGGTCTAATCTCTCTTCCCACGTGCGACGGAAGGAATGGATCCACTCGTTCAGTTCGATGAACGGCTGAGGACGCAGCTTATAGATGCGCCGATTAGCGCTTGGATGAACCTCAACGATCCCGGTATCACTAAGCACGCGGAGATGTTTCGAAACCTGAGGCTGCTGGAGCCCAAGCTGTTCGACGATTTCTCCGACTGTGAGGGGGCCGTCGCGCAAGAGCTCGACAATGTGATATCGATTGGGCTCGGCAAGTACACTCAAAGTTGTCATGTTCATGCCCATGTGCCATTCTCCTTTCGTTTTTAATATACACAAAAAGGAATATTCCTGTCAAGGAATATTTAGATGCTCCACAGGTACCCGGCTCACAGATCAGGGGCACGACTGGACCGTTTTGTGTAACCTGTACGTGTTGACAGAAAGCGATTCGAGGCGTATATTTATCTTAAATTAAAGATTATTAAATAAAAGATAAATGTCCGAAAGGTACTTTTCACGAATAAGGAGGTTGTTCATCATGCAAGCACGGGTTTATACGCCTGCCATGCAAGGAACCGGTCAATTTGACGGCGGGAAAATCAAAGAACAAAAGCCGATCGGCTTTTCAGGCGAAGGATCGGTTATCAAGCGGGTGGGTCCTTTATTTTACTGGGCGTGGGCGACTTCAAGCTCGGAAGCCATGATCGGTTTGCATCCTCATGAAGGCTTTGAAATTATGACTTATGTCGTTGCCGGCAATGCCTTTCACGGGGATACTTTAGGCACGAAAAGCACCGTGGGTGCAGGCGGGGCGCAGGTCATGCAAACAGGCTCCGGCGTAAGTCACCAAGAGAAGCTGAGTGCCGATTCGGAGCTTTTTCAAATTTGGTTTGAGCCTGAATTGACGGAAGCGGTTCGGAGAAAGCCGACTTATCGCCAGTATGAGCATGAAGACTTCCCGCAGGAAAGCCATGCAGCAGGGTATAGCGTAAAAACGATTATGGGTACGGGTGCCCCCATTCAATTAGTTGCGGACATTGAAATGTGGGATGTTGAAGTAAACAGCGGCGCCCAATATCGTCATCAGGTACCCGCCGGCTATACGTTAACGGCTTTAGCCATTCGCGGGCAAGGAACATGGGGAGAGTCGGGCGCATCGAAGCCGCCCGTACCGTTTCAACATAAAGATTTTATCCTGGCAGCTGCCGAATCGGAGACTGTGATCGAAATGACAAACCCGGGTGAAGAGATCATGCGGCTCATCCTCATCAAGGTTCCGACAACCGTGAGCTATCCGCTCTATCCGAAACGATAATTGCAGCGTAATGGTTAAGTATATACTCGTTGGATCATTGTAGCAGGAAGTAGACCACAAAAACGAACCGGTCAAGGATAGTCCCTTGATCGGTTCGTCTTTTTTTCTGCACTTTATCTTGAACGGATGACCTTAACATGACTCCCCCTGATTTTTTTCCTTCGATATTTCGTTTGAACATCGGGAATGATATGCCCTATTGTTCGGGATTCGAATTCTAATCTCAATAATCGGTTCGGCAAGTTGGATTGAATACATTACATACAATGTGATGGAAGTTGCGTATTTTAGACGAAGTGATCGTATTTTAGGATTTTAAACTTATCCAGGACTGATACAATGAAACTTGTATTTCAAATAAGGGGGCAAAATGGATGATGAAGTGGTTGAAGGTGTCAGTAATGCTTACGTTATTGGTCGGAGTGTTGGCTGCTTGCGGAGGCTCCGGTTCGGAAGGGAATAATACAAGCGGCTCGAACAAGCTTGTTGTATATACGCCGAACAGCGAAACTATGATTAACGCGCTGATTCCGATATTCGAGAAGCAGACCGGCATTACGGTTGAGCTGGTATCCGCGGGAAGCGGCGAGCTGATCAAGCGGATTCAGTCGGAGAAGGGCAATGCTTATGCGGATGTTATGTTTGGTGGAGCATTCGAGCTGTTCAATGCGAATGCCGACCTGTTTGAGAAATATGTGTCTCCCAATGACCAATATTTACTTGAAGGCCACCGGAATACGACAGGCTTCATGACTTCTTATGTTTCCGATGGAAGCGTAATGCTCGTGAACACCAACTTGGCAGGAGATATTCAAATTAACAGCTATGCGGATTTGCTCAAACCCGAACTGAAAGGCAAAATCGCGATGGCGGACCCGACGAATTCCAGCTCGGCATTCCACCAGCTTACCAATATGCTGAAAGCAAAAGGCGGCGACTATACTTCCGATCCGGGTTGGAATTATGTCGGCGGGTTGATCGAAAATCTGGATGGCAAAATTGCCGGGAGCTCAAGCAAAGCCCATAAGAGCGTAGCCGACGGTGAGTATATGGTGGCATTAACGTATGAAGATCCTGCGGCAAGTTATGTAAGAGACGGTGCTCCGGTACGAATTGTCTATCCTTCGGAGGGCACTGTTTTCCTGGACGCGGTAGCAGGGATCGTCAAGGGTGCAAAGCATGAAGAAAACGCAAAGAAATTTATCGACTTCCTGATTTCCAAGGAAGCGCAGGATGCGCTCGGTACAGAGACAACGAACCGGCCTCTCCGGACAGACGCGCAGCTTGGAAGCTATCTGACGCCAATCGATCAAATTAAGATGATCGAGGAAGATGTTGTTTATGTAAGCGATCATAAGAAAGACATTATTGAGAAATACACAGATCTGTTCACAAGTCTCTCCAAGTAATAAGAGCAAAGCGGGTGTCTGATATGAGCATTACGATCTCATTTCGTGAAATAGTAAAGAAATACGGGGAAACGACCGTTATCCCCGAGCTGTCTCTGCAAATCGGGAAGGGTGAGTTCTTCACCCTTTTGGGTCCTTCGGGCTGCGGGAAGACCACATTGCTGCGGATGATTGCGGGGTTCAACAGCATTGAAGGGGGCAAGCTTGAGTTCAATGATCGGGTGATGAACCAGGTTGCTCCAGGCAAACGGAATATCGGCATGGTGTTTCAGAACTATGCCATATTCCCCCACCTGAATGTCTCCCAAAACGTAGAGTTCGGATTACAGAACCGGAAGATGGAGAAATCCGAAAGAATCCGGAGAGTGAACGAGATTCTGAAGGTCGTTCAAATTGAGCAGTACCGGGACCGGATGCCTAAAAATTTGTCCGGCGGTCAACAGCAGCGCGTAGCGCTGGCCCGAGCGATCGTCATCCGTCCGGACGTTCTGCTGATGGACGAGCCGCTTTCCAATCTGGATGCCCAGCTCCGGGTCGATATGCGCGAAGCGATCAAGGAAGTCCAAAGAGAGGTTGGCATTACGACCGTATATGTGACGCATGATCAGGAGGAAGCGATGGCGGTCTCGGATCGGATCGCGGTCATGAAATCCGGCGTCATCCAGCATGTGGGAACGCCTCGGGAAATTTATCAGCGGCCGGCCAACTTGTTTGTGGCAACCTTTATTGGACGCACCAATATTATGGACGGGGTTTTATCTGCCGATGAAGACGGCACCGCTGATCTGCGTATCGGCGGCAGCTACTCGGAGCGCATACCCGGCCTCAAGCTGGATGAAGCACGAGGTGCCTCTCAACATGTGAAGCTGTCCGTCCGTCCGGAGGAGTTCGTTCTCTCCGATGACGGTCATGGCCTGGCAGGAAGGATCGTCAGCAGCGTTTTTCTTGGTCTCAACACCCATCTGAACGTGGAACTGGAGAATGGGCAGCAGGTAGAGATTATTCAGCCATCGGCCGGGAGCAATGGGATGGAGCCGGGAGAGACGGTCCGGTTGAAGGTAGTCCCGCACAAAATTAACGTTTACGATGCGTCCGGGGAAGAAAACTTCACCAGGGGAACAAGCTTATGAACCATTCCATGAAGCGAAGGGATATATGGTCGTTCATTACCGCCATCATTTTTCTCGGTTATATCGTATTTCTGGCCTTGCCGTTGTTTATGATCCTGATTAAAAGCTTCTTTGACGGAACCACAGGCGAATTCTCGCTTGACTATTTCTACAAATTTTTTAGTAAAGCCTATTACATGAACGCCGTGTGGAACAGCCTGAAGGTTACGGTAAGCGTAACTGTACTGGCGGTTATCGTTGCCGGTCCGCTCGCGTATATCATGTCCACGATAAAGATTAAAGGCAGGGCCGCAATTCAAATCTTAATCCTGATTTCTTCCATGTCCGCGCCGTTTATCGGAGCGTACGCCTGGATTCTGCTGCTGGGCCGGAGCGGGGTCATTACGAAATTCGTTCAGCAGTACCTTGGGCTGCAGATGCCCGATATTTACGGGTTCACCGGGATTTTGCTCGTATTGACCTTGCAGCTGTCGCCGCTCATCTTTATGTATGTCTCGGGTGCGTTGAAAAATGTCGACCATTCCCTGATGGAAGCTGCGGAGAGCATGAACTGCACGGGTATTCGTAAAATGTGGAAGGTGCTCGTGCCGCTCATCACGCCCACCCTGCTGGCGGGAGGCCTGCTCGTGTTCATGCGCGCATTCGCCGATTTCGGGACTCCGATGCTGATCGGGGAGGGCTTTCGGACAGTACCCGTTTTAATTTTTAATGAATTCATCAGCGAGGTTGGCGGGGACGATGGATTCGCGGCTGCCATCAGCGTTATCGTGGTCCTGTTCACCACCGCAGTCTTCCTGCTGCAAAAGTATATCGCGAATCGCAAGTCTTACAGCATGAGCGCGCTCAATCCGATCGAGCCGAAGCAAAAGAAGGGGCTGGCCAACATTGCTGCCCACGCTTACGTATATCTGTTCACGATTCTAGCAATGATGCCTCAGTTATATGTGGCCTACACTTCGTTTCAGAAGACGTCGGGCAAAATTTTTGTGGACGGCTATTCCCTTGACAGCTATCGCACAGCCTTTTCCAAAGTCGGCGATTCCATCTACAATACCTTTTTCCTGGCGATCATCACCATTATCATCATTACGTTTACGGCTGTTCTGATCGCTTA
The DNA here is from genome assembly GCF_000961095.1 of Paenibacillus beijingensis. Classification (NCBI taxonomy): domain Bacteria; kingdom Bacillati; phylum Bacillota; class Bacilli; order Caryophanales; family Paenibacillaceae; genus Paenibacillus; species Paenibacillus beijingensis. The sequence goes on from NZ_CP011058.1 coordinate 2,901,586, forward strand.
TGCTACGGTGAAACGCAAGGGTGCCGTTGCCAACCTGCTCGATACCTTTACGATGATGCCGTACATTGTACCCGGTTCGATTCTGGGGATTGCGCTTCTGGTAACCTTTAACAAGAAGCCGATCCTTCTAAGCGGGACTGCCGCTATACTGATCGCGGCATTTGTCATTCGCCGTCTGCCTTATACGATTCGTTCCAGCGCCGCCGTGCTGCATCAGGTTAACGACAGCATTGAAGAGGCTGCGATCAGTCTGGGCGCCTCAACGATGAAAACCTTCTTCAGGATTACGGTTCCGATGATACTCCCGGGTGTAATTGCCGGCGCCATTTTAAGCTGGATCAGCATCATTACGGAGCTGAGCACCTCCATTATTTTGTATACGGGAAAGACAAAAACGATGACCGTAGCGGTATATACGGAGGTGGTCCGGGGCAATTACGGGGTAGCCGCGGCGCTGTCGACGCTGCTTACCGTCATTACCGTACTGTCGCTGCTGCTCTTCTTTAAGCTGACAGGCAAAAAAGAAGTTACCCTATAGGTTCGTACGTCCGGTTTCCGCCCAGCGGGGACCGGCTTTTTTGGCAGCTTGCCCGCAAGGGAGTAAATCGGCTACCATAAGTGGACATCATTCGACTTCATTTCGACCAGACTTGTGAAAGAAGGGAAAAACAGTGGCCCAAAAGCGCAACTTCAAGGATTCGATCCGCCGCATGTTTTTGCTGTATGCTTTTGTGCCTATTTTTCTGCTGTTCGTTCTATTTTTGATCTTCACTGTAGTCAATGCCCGCTTTATGCTCGTCCACCAGACGAAGGATGCCGGCAAAGCAATCCGGTCGTCGCTCGAAGAGGTATACCGTTCCTATCATGAAGAAGTGAATCGGATGGCGGGGCTTGAGCAGGTGATCGAGTTTACCGACACTCGGCGCAACAGCCCGCTTGTATATGAAGAGTTCTATAATTTCAACAACCGGCAGCGGGTGAAAAGCATCATGCATATTTTGAACAAAAACGGAGACATACTCGCCTCTTCCGCCAACTTCAGCCCGGAATCGTCGGACAATGCGCTGAAAGCCGTCATCCTCCGGATGTCCAGGGCGCAGCAGCCCATGCTGGCCGAAACGAACCATATCCGCTTTTCCCATGACCGCTACACGGTTTATACCTTTGCAAAGGAAATCAGGAGAACCGGACAAATCATCGGCTACCTGACTTACCAGCTGTATGAAGAGGATTTCCAGAAACTTATTTTTGTGCAAAACAATGAAATTGCCGTCGTGACGGATCAGCATCATACGATTATTGCCACCACCAATAACATTGTGAGAGGACTTCTGAATAAATTAACGCTGGAAAAAGGCAATGACGGATACATTGTGATCAATAAAGGAAAATATTACGGCAGCGAAACATTTATCCCGTTGGCACAATGGCGAATATACACGCTGAGCGCAATCCAATTGAAAAACTATACTTATCTTTCGTTGGTTGTTTTCTTTGCCGCTGCCAGCGTGCTGCTTCTGTTTCTGATCCAGTATCTCGCCCGGACGATTTCTTCCCGCCATACCCGGGCCATCGACAAGCTGCTTTATGCCGTCAAGGAGCTGCAGGCCGGAAACATGCAATCCTATGTTTATATTAACTCCGGCAATGAATTCGAGACGCTGGCCGATCAGTATAATAGAATGCTGGCCCGCCTGAATGAGCTGCTGGCACGTAACGAAGAACTCTCCGATTTAAGGAGAGTTTCCGAGGTGAAGCATCTTCAATCCCAGTTTCATCCGCATTTTATATTTAATGTACTGGAAACGTTGCGATACGCGATCGTTGTAAACAATAAGGTGGCGCAGGATATTGTTCTCATCCTTTCCAGGCTTCTGCGATACAGCATCAGCACGGAAGGAAACACCGTGATGCTGAAGGATGATCTGAATTATGTCGCGGATTATTTGAAGCTGCAGCAGCTGCGTTTCAAGGACAGGCTGAGCTATACCATGAATGTCAGTGAGGAAGCGATGGGGGCGCTCGTTCCGAGGCTGATGCTGCAGGTGGCCATTGAGAATTCGATCAAATACGGCTATAAGCAGAAAGAAAGTCTGAATATCTCGGTTAACGGATACGTAACCGATCGCGATCTGGTAATCGAGGTGAACGATGACGGCGGAGGGATGAGCGAGGAGCGGCTGCGGCAAGTTCGCGAGATCATTCTGGACGCCGACAATCAAACGCCGCATATCGGACTTCACAACCTGCATCGCCGGCTGGTATTGATGTACGGGGAACGCTACGGCGTTCAAATCGGCGGCGTTCCTGGGGAAGGGACCGCTGTTCAGATCGTCATTCCTTACGGGAAGGAGGCCGCATATGTTTAAAGTGCTGCTCGTAGAAGATGAAGAAATGATCCGTAAAGGCTTGCGTCATACGTTCGACTGGCTGCAAGCAGGTTGTATCGTGATCGGCGAAGCCGAGAACGGCGAGGCCGGGCTAAACCAGATCAGAACTCTAAAGCCCGATATTGTCATCGTTGATGTTAACATGCCCCTCATGGACGGGATCGCGATGATCGAGCGAAGTGTGGAGGATGCCGTTTGCAGCTATATTATTCTGTCGGGCTACGACGAATTCGGGCTTGCCAAACAGGCCATTCGTCTTGGAGTAACGGAATATTTATTGAAGCCGCTTGAGCAGGAGCAGCTGATCGGCGCCTTGGAGCGGGCTAAGCGGCAAGTAGAGATGAAGAAGAAATATGAGTTGATGTTAAGCGCGGCTTCCGGAGGGGATGAGGAGAGGTACGCCTCTTTAATGAAGCTTCCAAGCCAATCTTCCCATTACGTATCAAAGATGATCGAATACGTTCAGGGGCATTATGCGGACAAGATCAGCATTAACGATTTGGTGAATCGGCTAGGGATCAGCTCATCTTACCTGAACCGGATATTCAAGAGCGAGACCACCTACACGTTTAACGATTTTGTGAACCGGTACCGGATTCAACGGGCGATGGATAAGCTGAAGCGCGGCGAAGGAAAAATATATACGATTGCTTCTGAAGTGGGATTCAAGGATTATAAATATTTTATCGCCATCTTCAAGAAATACGCGAACTGTACGCCTGGCCAGTATCAGGAGCAGTTTGGAGTTCATGAGATGGATTCAGGCAAATAAACGATCCGATTGACCGGACTCCATTGTGCGGCTTATGATGGACGTAAATAAAGAAATGGAGGAATAATCATGGCCCTATTCGCCAGACCTCCTTGCTAATACGCAACGACCGGTCCTTCGCGAGCGCCCCCTTTTCGGAATGAACAAGGCAAGTTCAATCCGATCTTGGAGAGGGGACAGCGAATGGACATTACAGCCAACCTTTGGAAGCTATACGCGCTTCGATTCTTCTCCAGTCTTATCCCGGCCTATGTCATCGAAAGGCTGTACTGGGAAGAGCGGGGGATGACCATTCAGATGGTCGTGTATACCGAAATTATTTATGCCGTGACGATCGTACTTCTGGAGGTTCCGACCGGCGTGATAGCCGACAAATGGGGCCGGAAAAGGATGCTGGTCATAAGTGCCCTGCTCGGGTGCGGTGAGTTTATCATTTTGTTGGCGGCGACGGAATTTTGGCATTTTGCCTTGGTCGTTTTATTGGCGGGAGTCAGCCGTTCGGCCGGCAGCGGATCGGAGAATGCTCTGCTTTATGATTCCTTGATTGTGCAAGGGAGGGCATCTTCGTTTGAAAAAGAGCTCGGCCGTTTGAACGTCTGCGACTTTGTTTCCTCGGTTCTCGCCGCTCTGTCCGGAAGCCTGCTTGCCAGCCGGCTGGGCCTGGAGCTGAATTATTGGATCTCGCTGGGAAGCGCGCTGATCGCCCTGCTTATATCGTTACTGCTGGCAGAACCGTCTCCGAATGGACGAAACGCCTCTGCCGAGGAATCGATTCCGTTCAAGCGATATGTGGCGGAATCGCTGCTCTTCTTTCGAACGAACCCGGGCGTCAGGGTAGTCTTGCTCTCCGGCATGGTGACGGGAACAGCCCTCGGCTTCATCGATGAGTTCTGGCAGTTGTATGCAAACCGGTTAGGGACGCCCGTCCTTTACTTCGGTCTGCTGTCCGCAGCGCTTATGGTTTTGCGGATGCCGGGGAATCTTCTGGTCCACGTGCTGTTAAACCGATTCAGCTACAGGACGCTGCTGATCACGGTAACGGCTGTATTCGCAGCCGGCTTCACCTTTGCTGCCATCAGTAAAAATTACGCCGGTCTGGCGGCAATGCTCGTCATCTGCTTCTTCTCCGGTGTGATGGAGCCGCTCGCCGCCGGTTACTTGCATCACCGGATCGATTCCTCAATGCGGGCTACAATCGATTCATTCCAGTCATTAGGCCTGAATGTGTTTCACATCGCTGCAGGTCTTGGTTTCGGCTATTTCTCAGTACGGTATGACGTGTTCGGCGGTTATGGCTTCATCGCGCTCCTGTGCGCCGCTTTTCTCGGCTGGCTGATCGTTGCATCGCACCAAACGGAAAAGGAGACAAAGCAGCGGGCTAACGGATGATTTTGAGTCGCGGGCAACGCAGCGCTTGGGCAAAGCGCTGCGTTGCCCACGGCTCGTTTTATGCTCCGGAGGCGGACCAATGCGCTGGGCGGGTAAGTGCCGGCGGCAGCTTTGTACCGGCATCCCCCTTCGCCGCGTTGAGCTGGGCCTGGGTAAGAAAGATGCTGTCCGTGAGGTCGGCGCCGCTGAGGTCCGCGTCCCGGAAATCAGCCCCGATGAGGTCGGCCGCCCTCAGGTCGGCGCCTCTGAGATCGGCGGCAATCAGGTTGGTCCCTCTTAAATTGGCCCCTCTAAGATCAGCCCCCCGCAGTTTGGCCCCGATAAGGTCGGCTCCTCGGCCGATCGTCTTCCGGCGGCGACCCGGGGTGATCTTCTGCCGGCGGACGGTTTCCGCCCGCATGAGTTCGCTGGCCTGCAGGAGCAGCGCATTGACATCTGCCCGGTGTGCCGACACGTCCAGTTCCATGATGGAGTCGGGACCCAGGCGAGTGAGCCGTTCCGTCTTCTCGAGCGCCAAGCTTAGCTCTCCGTGGATTGGGCGGGCCGGCTGAAACGTTAACGCTTCGGTAAGATACCAGAGGAGTTCATGGAGTTGTCGCATGGTCGGGAACACCTCAAACATTTGTTTCGCGGATCCCGGGTTTTGCCGCCAGTCGTTTCCGCCAAAGGTAACTCGGGAAACCTTCTGCCCCGCGCCGAAGCAGTCATAAACCGTGCAGCCCCGAAAGCCCCTCTGCCTGAGGCTGTCGTGAATGCCGCAGCGGAAGTCCGGTTGCAGGTTTTGGCAGGGCTGCCCGGCATCTTTGTCAGCCGCGAAATCTGATGAAGCCGCGAAGGGCAGCGCGACACAGCACAGGCCGAAGCAGCTCTCGCAGTCTGCTTGCAGACGAAGGCGGCTATCGCCCGGGAAAGGTCCTGAATATTCGTGATTCTCAAACATTGCGCGGTCTCCTTCCATTTGCATCGTATTTCCATACCCGCACAGTCTGCTCTAAAGAAACGGCTGTTGGATGATAGCAGTTATTTTCCATATGGAAGTCATTTTTTTACAATCTCTATATGGTATTACTGAATAGGCTCTCCGTCAATCCTTGCTTCCCGGTGGAATGAGTGGCAGTATTATCTTACCGGGCAGGGACGAAAACGGAACTGCCCGCACTTTTGATTATGTTCAAGAGCGACGCACTCCGCAAGGAGAAAGGGCCCGTCGTTAAATATAAAGATTGATAATTCCTCGAACAGGTTGGAAGCGCAGCTTGATGCTATATGCCAATCGTTTTTGCAAGCGGCATGTTGCAGAGCGTTGACTTTGAGTGTGCGCTCACTAATAATGGTGAATATAGCTATCGACCAATCGATGTCAATATTTAATGCGAGGGATTATATCAATGGAACTACGTGACCGAATTCTAGATGCGGCCGAGCAAGTCATCCGGACCAATGGACTTTCAAAGACGACAACGAAGGAAATTGCCCGCATCGCCGAGTGTTCCGAAGGGTCGCTGTACAACCATTTTCAAAGTAAAGAGGATCTTTTCGTACAGGTCATGAAGCGGCAGCTGAGCGATTTTCTGGCGGTCCTGCTCAAGCTTCCCGGGCGCAAGGGGACCCGGACTGTAAAGGAAAATCTGGAAGAACTCGCGCTTGCGGCGCTCGACTATTTTTATTTATCCATCACCATGACGGCATCGATGTTCACGGAACCTGTTTTTCTGGCCCGCCATCGGGAAGGATTCCAACAGCGCAACGAAGGCCCGCACCGTGCCAACGAAGTCGTAGCGGTTTATATGCGTGCCGAACAGAAGCTTGGCAGGATAAGCGCCGACATCAATCCCGGAAGGGCCGCTGATTTGCTGTTGGGGGCTTGCTTTCAGCACGCCTTTCACCTGCAATTTTTAGGCCATGACGAATCGCCGGAAGCACGGCAGCAGTTCGTCGGGGATGCTTTGCAGACGCTGATGCGCGGACTCCTGCCTTGATTGGGGCCGAATGGCCCTTCATGGCAGTCTCATCGTGGTAATCCTTGACAGAGGTAAAAACAGTTTTTATAATTATGAGTGAGTGCACACTCATAATCAATTATTACGTCTCAAGGTGTGCCACCGTTCACGCCGCTCTATGGGTGAGTGCTCACTCAAAGAGCGGGGAATCTCATTGAAGAGGTGAAAAACATGATTCTGGTAACAGGCGCAACAGGTACGGTAGGACGTCACGTTGTCCGGGAGCTGCAGATGGCCGGCCATGACGTGCGGGCATTGAGCCGCAATCCGGAGAAGGCGAATTTTCCGGAAGGCGTGCAGGCGGCAGCCGGAGACTTGATGAAGACGGACACGCTGCCCAGAGCTCTGGACGGGGTGGACAAAGTGTTCTGGATATTGCCCCTCGCCGCGGACTTCAACTTCCCGCGGATCGCCCGGCAGCACGGGGTTCGGCATATCGTGCTGCTCTCGGCGTCGGCGGTTGAAGTCGGCGCAGATAATGCCATTGCGCGAATCCACTTGCAAGCGGAGCAGGCTGTCCGGGAATCGGGCGCCGCCTGGACATTTCTTCGTCCCGGCGCCTTCATGACCAATGCGTTCCAGTGGGCGCCTTCGATCCGGTCCGACGGAGTTGTCAGGATCCCGTTCGGCGACATCAGCGCGCCTGCCGTCGATTCGCGGGACATTGCCGCCGTTGCCGCAAAGGCGCTCAGCTCGGACGGGCATGAAGGGAAGACATACACCTTAACCGGACCGGAATCGATTACCGCCAGAGATCAGGTACGCATCCTTGGAGACGCAATGGGCCGCAATCTCGGTTTTGAAACGATCCCAAGCGACATCGCCCGCGATCATATGCTTCGGCATATGCCCGTGCATATTGTCGAGGCTCTCTTTGATCTGAACAGGCATGCCGGGGCTTTTGCTAACGTGCTTCCTACGGTGGAAGAAGTAACCGGCCGAACTCCTCTCTCCTTCAAGCAATGGGCGATCGATCATATCGACTCTTTTCGGTAAATGCTCCGAAATCATCAATTGAGAAAGCAGGGATCTTCTATGGCCGATCAATTGAAAAACAATGCGCGCCACGCGGACGCAGGCCTGTCTTCAGGCGCTGGCTGGGCGGTGCCCGCCATGAAGTGGATGGCGCGAACTTTTGCATTGTTCATCGCGGCACAGGTGTTTTTGGCCGGTCTGGCTATGTTCGTGGATTCGGATTGGACGGCTCATGCGAACTTTGCCCGCTTTTTTATTATTATTCCGATCCTGATGATGCTGGTGTCGTTCATCGCGCGGCTGCCGGTCAGCTATCGGGTGAAGAGCATCCAACTGCTCGTCATGGTCATCCTGATGTTCGTCACCGCCGATCTATCTTCGGTTATCGGATTTTTGTCCGCCCTTCACCCGGTCCTATCGCTGGCCATGTTTTGGATTACGTTGGCGATCGCGCGGCAGGCAGCTGCTCAAACAACAAAATAATGATGGGAGATGATAGGATGAATATCGTCATTTTTGGAGCTAACGGTCCGACAGGACGACTCTTGACGAAACAAGCGGTTGCTGAAGGTCATACGGTGACGGCAGTCACCCGCCGCCCGGAGACATTCCCGCTTCGACACGACCGTTTGCAGGTGATGGGCGGAGATGTGTTCGACCTCTCGTCTGTTGAACAAGCGGTCGCCGGAAAGGATGCCGTTCTCTCTACCCTCGGTGTCCCCTTTAGCCGCAAAACGATTACCGTCTATTCGGAAGGCATTGCTAATATTATGCGGGCCATGAACGAACACGGCGTTCGTCGCCTCGTCTGTGTGACCTCGAGCGCTGTCGAACCTCACTATGATCCGGAGGGCGGATTTGTTTTTGAGAAAATTGTACAGCCGGCGATCACGCGCACCATTGGGCGGACGCTGTATGATGATATGCGGCGGATGGAAACGCTGGTGAAGAACAGCAACCTTGACTGGACGATTGTCCGGCCCTCCGGTCTCTTTGAGACGCCGACCGTCACTCGCTATCAAGTCCATGAAGGGCACATAAAAGGAAGATTTACCTCAAGAACCGATCTGGCGGACTGTATGCTTCAGCAACTCACCCATGACAAGTATTTGCACAAGGTTGCGGCGGTGGCAACGGTCGCGGTGCAGCCCAGCATGTTTAAGCTCATTATGAAAGAGGCGTTCCAGCGACGGCCTAGCTAGTCGAGTCGTCGAAGGGGCTGTACCATAACTGTTCGCATGAATGAGCAAGTCCCGAATATGACGCAACACGGCCTCCGGTTCCGCTGGCATAGCGGTGCCGGAGGTCCTTCACTATGTAGGCAGAGGTGGAGGTCCTTCACTGTGTAAACGGAGCCGGAGGTCTTGCCCACTGGGCAAACGGATATGTAGGCCCTGCCTCACTAAAGATGCAAATGTGCAGTTTTGATATGTTTGCAGGAATTTTAACGTAATCGTTAAATAAACAGAAAAAGGATGTATGCATGCATGTATTTCAAGAATTTCCCCTTCGTGCAACGACCAGGATGCGGTCCGCATGCCGGAACGCCGCGAGACGATGGGAGATCGGCGATAACCAGCGTTGTACCGTTGTGCGACGGCCTCTTTCTTGCATCGTACACCCGGCATGGGCGTCATCCGTCAAATCAAGCACTTTCCGCTTTCTTCAAATTTTGTTTAATAATCGCAACTCAGGAAATTTTCAAACGTCTATTTATCAAGTATGAGAAAAGGAGGTATCCGTATTGAAGACGATCAGAATTTCAATTGTTGCGGCATTCGTTCTCATGTGTCTTCCACTTCTTCAAACAAGCGTATTCGCGGCGGATGCAAAATCCCCTGTCATGGTCGGCATAGCCGCCGGGTATGGGCACGCGATCGGATTATGGAGCGACGGATCGGTTGCCGGTTGGGGCTTCAATAAATCCGGACAAGTCGGAGACGGCACAAAAATCGATCAATATGTGCCCAAGAAGCTGCCGGGTTTGCCTCCGATCATTCAAGTAGCTGCAAGCGGCGGCCAATCCTTTGCGTTGGATCGGGACGGAAAAGTATGGGCTTGGGGATTAACATATACGACAAGCAACTTTGAAGCGACAGGGCAGTATTACACCACGACGCTTCCGCATCGGCTCGATGGAATAACCGACGCGGTGTCGATTCACTCCGGCGGCAGTTTAGGCGCAGCGATTTTGAAGAGCGGTCAGATTGATCTGTGGTATCCGTTCTACGACCCGAATACGAATGAATCCTCTCATCGCTATTTATCTCTCGAAGGCATGGGACCCGCGAAATCGGCAGCCATCAGCGGAAGCGATGTATTTGTTTTGAAACAGGACGGCACGGTTCGTATGGTTAATGTGTACAACGAATTCGCCGGCCGCTTTCGGTTGGAAAGTGAACTGAGGATCAAGCAGATTTTGCCGATGACAGATATTAAGGCGATAGCGGCAGCCGGCAATGACGTTTTTATGTTACAGGGAAATGGAACCGCGATGCGCTATAATACGTTAACGAAAAAGCTCGCGAACGTGCATGGTCTGGATCGCATTTACGACATTAAGACGGCAAGCAACCAACTGATTGCGCTGAAAAATAATGGAACGGTGTGGCTGTGGAAGTATAACGAATTGCCGCTCAAGAGTCCCGTTAAGATTGAAGGCTTGTCACATATTGCATCGATCGCCGGCAGTTCCAGTCAGCTGCACTTTGCCATTCAGAAGAACGGAACAGCGTTTGCGTGGGGAAGTGGTTATTACGGCAGCATGGGGACAGGAACAGGTGACAACGCAGATGATTTTAACACCCCTAAAAAGATAGCCCAGCCTCTAACGTGGGTAATAAACGGCGAAGAGATCAGCTTTTCGGCTTCATCATCCATTCACGAAGGCAAGCTGTACGTACCTTACAACAGCGTGTGGGAGCCGCTTGGTATTAGCGTCACTTTAGGGCAGACAAAGCCCGATAACAATTATCGTATATTTTCGATTTGGACGTTGGCTTATCGTGGAAAGACGATTGTGTTTAAAGATGGGGATCCGGCTGTTATGTACGTTAACGGCAAACAAAGCGGCATTCATGCGGAACTCCGTCATCTATCGAACTCAACCCAATTCCCTCTTGAATTGATTTGCGGGCAATTTGGAATCAGGTACAAATGGGAACCATCAACCGGGATCGTTACACTGGAGAGCATGAAACAGAACTGATTTGCCGGGGGCAAATCAGTTCCCAACTTTGGTTTAATAATCATAAAGAAGAAACAAACGGTACATAATAACTCTTATCCAACAGGCTTATAAAAGAAAAGCATCTCTCTAACATTCAGCTCTCACAAACCGTTGGCGGACAGAATCGACATCATTGGAAAGCGGGGATATTAAATGCTGAAGCCGGATGCCTTATCGAAAGAAAAACAGGCGCAAGAAGACAATCATAAGTTCAGTGAAGTCAATGAATTGGGCCATGAACGCAACGAAGTAGCGAAAGCGCAAAAAGAGATGGCATCGCAAGAAACTGCAGGAGTTTTCGATCAAGAATAAACATCCATATTTATGCCGAAAACCGGAAAGCCCCTAAGCAAATAGGGGCTTATTCATGTTAACTCAGATTGGTATCGCGCCAACCGCCAAGTCTTGCAGGGATCGGGGTCCGCGGCATGTTGCTAATAAATCGAATTGAAATGTTTTACTTGAATATTCTCAAATGTTGCCGTTCCACCTTCTGCGAATAGCGTAATCCCTTTATCATCCAAGTTTGGGAATACTTCACTGGAGAAGGCTGCTTGTCCATCATCAATAAATACCTCTACCGTCGTTTTGTCGACAAGCACTTTTAGATGAGCGTATTTTTTATCCTTGTCAAACGGCGCTTTACTCTCTTGAAAACGTTTTGAATGATCAGGATTTGCAGTGAATGTCCGATTCAGATAAGAAACATGTCCTGCAACAAAAATACCAAGATCGATATGTCTTGTTTTATCCTTTGACTCTCTTAACCGGATCCCGACATTTTTAATTTGATCCCATGAGACATCGGCCTCTAATTGATAGGTATCGCCTTTAATATCGAGGGTGGTATCGTCTGTAACCTCTAATTTGTTTATCGTGTCGGTATGTTTGATCAACTTATCCAAGTTTTCCGTTGGCTGAGAAACAAGACTGTATCCATTTCCTTTCCTTTTTAATTCAATGCTGCGCACAATGGAATTTGTACCGTTAAAACCGTCCGATAATGCTGGCGTATTGTGGGCGTAATCCCAGTTGTTCATCCAGGCAATCGCATAGCGCCGGCCGAATTTATCGTCGCTCGGACCCTCTTCGAATGTTACGCCTGCGTACCAGTCAAATCCGTAATCCAGCCATTGCGGCTCCCCATCATCGGCTTTGAACTGTTGTCCATCGAAGTGACCTGTCCAATAGGCATACGTATTCGGTTTACCCTTGGCTTTACCGTTTGCGCTAACTCCTAATATCCACTTGTACGAACCGTCATCGGCCCGCAAAACATAAAGATCGGGGCATTCAATCAGGCCGATGTCATGGGTCATGAATCCGCTCATATACCGCCAGCTTTTTAAATCGTTTGATTCATAAAATCCGACTTTTTGCCCTTCGGCAAGAGTCATGACCCATTTTTTCGCTTCATGATCCCAAATTATTTTAGGGTCTCTAAAATCTGTTCCCCAATTTTCCATAATAGGGTTACTATTGTAAAATTGAAATGTTTTTCCCTGGTCGGTACTGTACCACATGTACTGCTTCTGTTTTCCTCCATCGGTAGAAGGCTGCGTCACGATTGCAATTACGGCGCCATAACCAAAACCGGCCGTATTTTCATGATCGACGACTGCCGATCCCGACCAAGGGTCGCCATTTGGGGTGGTGTATTTCGGTATTGCCACACCTTCATCTGTCCAATGAATCAGGTCGGATGAAGTCGCGTGCCTCCATTCCGTACCATTTCCATCCGGGTAATCTTTATTGTAAAGATAATAGTAATGATATTTTCCATCCAAATAAATCGGGCGCTGAGGGTCATTCATCCATTTATCCGGTACGGTAAAATGATACGCGGCTCGATAGCCGTCTTGAGCGCTTTCCGTTTCGGTTTCAGTTCTGGTTTTCTGAGAGTGAAACAACGGAACGGTTGAAAAGAAAATGATGAAAAAAAATAAACCGATTAATAATGATATTGATATTTTTGTTCGCTTTTTCACAATTCCCCTCCAGTTATTGGTTAATTTCAGGGTATTAACGATTATCTATTATAGTATAGTTTAACGCCGTCTTTAATACACAAATCTTACCTTCTCCTGGATGCAGAGTGCATCACAACATGCGGGCAAGACTTTGGGTGACCCGGAAACGATTTTTTCTCTGGACAGACACCGCCGTTTTCCTTATGATGGTAGCAAATGAGAAATAGGTGGGATCCGTCAGCTTAAAAGTTAAAGCGCTTTAACATTTGGTTCGAGAATCACATCGCCTTACATCTGCCTTAACCATGACGAAGGAGGAGTTGCGATTGTATTCAGCTTACGTCAGACCAATGAAAGCCGCTTTGAAAATAAGTTTGGTTCTTTTGCTTTGCCTTGCCGTGCTGGCTGCCCTGTTCGGTGTGCCGGCTCCGCTGAGACGGACGGCTCATGCGGCGGGAGAAATGAAGCCTTTTCCGCAGCAGGTTACCTATTCCGGCATTATCAAGCCCAACCATGTCAGTCAATCCTCTCTGAACGCTTCGGTTACCGCCTACTACGACTACTGGAAAAGCGCCTATTTGAAAAACGATTTATCCTCATTGCCCGGCGGATATTACGTCAAAGGCGAAATTACCGGAAGTCCGGACGGCTTTATTCCGCTCGGTTCATCCGAGGGCCAAGGCTACGGCATGGTTATTACGGCATTGATGGCCGGTTACGATCCGAACGCGAAAACGATTTTCGACGGTCTTTTCAAAACGGCAAGAGCTTACCGGAGTTCCGCGAATCCGAATCTGATGGGCTGGGTCGTAGCGGACAACATCAATGCGCAAGGTCACTTCGGCTCCGCGACGGACGGCGACCTGGACATCGCCTACTCTCTCATTCTGGCGGACCGGCAATGGGGTTCGGGCGGCGCCGTCAACTATGTGGCCGAAGCGAGGAAGATGATTACGGACGGCATCAAAGCCAGCTATGTCACGACGAATAACCGGCTGAATCTCGGGGACTGGGACTCCAAGAGCGCATTAAACACCCGGCCTTCCGACTGGATGCTCAGCCATTTGCGAGCGTTCTACGATTTTACCGGCGACCAGACGTGGCTGAATGTGATCAACAACCTATACACTGTCTACTCCGCGTTTAGCAGCACCTACTCTCCCTCCACCGGACTGATCTCCGACTTCGTCGTTGGCGATCCGCCTCAGCCAGCGCCCGAATGGTATCTGGACGAATTCAAGGAAACGAATGAATATAATTACAACGCCTCGCGCGTGCCGCTCCGAATCGTCTTGGACTACGCGTTGTACGGCGACTCGAGAGGAAAGACGATTACCGATAAAATCGCCGGCTGGATCAAAGGCGCAACGGGCGGAAATCCCGCGAATGTAAAAGACGGCTATCAGCTGAACGGCACAGCGAGCGGCGCTTACGCCACGGCCGTATTCGTTTCCCCGTTCGTAGCCGCCGGCACCTCGAATACCGTCAACCAGGCTTGGGTCAATGCCGGCTGGGACTGGATGAAGGACAAAAAAGAAAGCTATTTCAGCGATTCTTATAATTTGCTGACGATGCTCTTCATGTCCGGGAACTGGTGGAAGCCCGTACCTGGAGGCGGAACTGCTCCGGGTACGAATCTGGTAACCAATCCCGGATTTGAATCAGGGTTAACGGGATGGTCCGAGTGGCACGGAGCAGCGCTCGCGCAAAGGGTGGAATGGGGGGGACAGCATTCCGGAAATTACAAGCTGGTCCATCATCATAATACGGCAGCGTATACCCAATTAACCTCTCAAGTAAAAGCGGTGCCCAACGGAACGTATAAACTGTCCGTCTGGTTCCGGTCCACCGGCGGACAAAACGCGCTGCGCTTGTTTGCCAAAAATTTTGGCGGACCGGGGGAACTGCAGGCCAATGTCGGAGCGGCTGCGGTGTCGAACTGGACGCGGTATGATATCGATAACATCAATGTGACGAACGGTTCCATTGAATTCGGCGTCTGGTCCGATGCAAACGCGAATAACTGGGCGGCGATCGACGATTTTATATTGATCAAAAAGTAGGCCAATCGAAATAGATTGCGAAGCCGGGAGATGATTCTCCCGGCTATTACTTTGGGAACGCAAAAGGCTGGCTGCCGCCGGGCGGCCGCTTCAGTCCAGCAGCTTCTTCAGCAGCTGGGTCCGGTTCGCCGCGTCCAGCTTGGTGAACATCGATTTGATATGCTTTTTCACGGTAACTTCGCTTATATATAAGGTGGCCGCGATTTCTCCGTTCGTATGGCCTCTCTCCAGCAGCTTCGCAACTTCTTTTTCCCGGGGCGTGATGTCCATTCGTTCCATGATCCGGTCATAGGGCTTCTCCTCCGGCGAAACGGGTGCAGTCTGCGGCTGAGGTGCCCATTCTTGCTCTTGTTCCACCAGCTGCCGCTGTCCTGTAAGGGCAAGCATCCGTTCGATATAGCTCACCGCCTGCTCGTTCTGCAGATCGAGCACAAATGTATCCGTCGGCGTTACGCCGTCATAATTACAATGCCTGCCGCCGGGGGCCGCTTCGAAGCCAAGGCTCTTGTGAGCTTCTATAAAATACAGAATCGGCGCAGGAGATTCAACGATCAATTCCCCCGTAAAAATCAACGAATGCAGCAAATGTCCGATCGCTGTCTGCTGGGACGCATCCGCAAAATCGGCCGTGTCGATCGTTTCGATAAACCACCCGGCGCGCGTGTGCGGGGGAACCGACAGCCGCTCGTTCATTTGCGGCGACAAATGGCTGAAATAAGCCGAAGAACGGGGGGCCAGCTTCAAATAAGGCAGAGTAACGCGGTTGATCGGAATGATGACGGCAAATCCGATAATGTCGCCGGCCGCATCCCTCATGACCCGCACGACGTCATAGCCAAGCGAGAAGAGCGCCCCAAAATCCAGCTTTCGTACCGTGTAACACGTCTCCTGCGCCGAAAGGATGAAGTTGAAGTGGCCGTTCGTATGCGGGTCATACAGCTCAATACGGGTATCCTTGGCATTCGCTATTTTTCGGGCAGCGTAGGCTTCCAGTTCTTCCCGGTTGCGGACGCCGGCCGTTTCGTAATGTCTTGACGTGAGCTCAAACCAGTTCATAAATGCGCGGATCAGGGAATCCCCGATGTAATACATAAGCTCGACCGCTTCCCGCGGATCGGTCGTCCGCTTGCCCTTATCGGTCAATCGCCCGTAATAAAACTGCAGCGCCCTGACCCGGATTTTTTCATACAGCTGCGGTGTTCGGGACAGAAGCTCGCGGTTGACCGCATCTCTCATTAAACTATGTACCGTCCATCCGCGGTCTACCTTCCGGATGAACGAGAACCGGATCAGCTGATAGAATTCCGAGGCTGTAATGTCCCGTTCCATGACGAAGGACAAGCTCTCCTGATTGAAGTGACGCAAAACGCAGGCCGCTTCGACAAAAGGCCGCAGATGTTCTCCCGGAACCTCGCGAAGCCACTGGCTGATGAGAAAGGGAAGCGAATCGTCGCCGCCCGGATGCTCGGCCTTGTCCTTGTAGTCGGGCTGGCTGAACAGGAAGGCGAGCAAGGATAGCGTCAAAGGGTGTCCCTTGGAATAGCGCCAAATCCGCTGAACGGTTTCTTCGTCGGTGATATATGTATTTTCGGCAAAGCGGGCGACAGCCGCATAATCCAGTTCCGATAAGGGCATGCGCACAATAAGCGGCCTCCAGACGGGGGAAAGGTACCACGTTTCGCCCAGTGGATATCTGCCGGCAATAACGGTGAGGACGTTTTTGTCCAGGCTCTTCAGGAAATAATCCCGAAGCCATTGGTCCATGCTTTCCATTTGCTCATACACATCGATAATGAGCACGACCGGCCGCTCCGACGACAAATGATTCAGCTCCTGCAGACATGCCATGGGAATGTCCGATGGGTCCAAGGCTTCGCCGCTGCGGGAAGGCAGCAGGGTTAGAATGTTTTCGCATAACGACCGGGGCGTTTTGACAAAGCCTTCGCTGTCCACCGACAGGGCGAAAGCTCCTGCAGCCCTAGACTGCCGCTGAAATTCATCGAGTAGAGAGCTTTTTCCAATGCCGGCGGTCCCGTAAACATTGACGATTTTTTTGCGCCTGGAGGAATCCCGGAGCAGCTGCATAAAATCGAGGACTTCCCGCCTCCGCCCTACTAACCAAGTGCTTTCCAATTCTTCGAACCGTTCCTCGATCATTTTTTATCACCCGATTATAGGTTAATAGATGCCTTTATTTCCCATTTTATACCGGCAGCTGATTGCGGTATAGATGCAAAATGTTGACGTGGTTATCCATTTGGATACCTTATTTGCAACTAATGGGATAATTATGGGCTGTCGTATTACGTGATATCTTCGGGTCATAGAAGCGGAAAGGTGGAGTGAGAGATGACAAGTCGGTTTCGGCTCGGAAGCACGGCGGTCTACGCCCGCGACAGAAAGCGGCTGGTTGCGTTCTATCAAACGATCTTCGATATGAAGCTATTGGCTTCTAATGCGGATCCGGAGGTATCGCAGCTTGCTTTTGACACGGACGGCAGCAGTTACGATTTAAGCATCGTCGGAAATCCTAATGCGGTGCAGATTGTGTTCCACGCCGTTTCACTGCTTGAACTGAAGGGGCTTTGGGAGAGGTTCAAATCCAGCGGTATCCCTGCCCGGGGAGTATATGTTCAGCGTGAAGGGATATCGATTCGAATCCCCGACCCGGAAGGCAATCAGATTTTGATCCTATGGCCGCAAAATTTGCACGATGATGAAGGCGTCGTGGATTGGACAAAAATCAACGATGATGAAATGGTGATGTGGATTCATGAAAATAGGAAGAGGATGCCGAAAGGCGGGCAGGTATAATCGCGGCGCAGACATATCCGGACGGTACCAAGGTCGTCCAGACGAAAGCGCTCGATGCGCGTTAGGGGGATGACGATCAGGTGATCACCGGCATGACCATTACATCGCCGCTCGGACGCTTGGCGAGAAGCGCCAGGTGGTATTGGAGAACCGGAACGATTCACTTAGTCTGCTCTCTCTGAACGTCATTTATTCCATGTCCGAAAAATGTCAGACATCTGTGTAACTCCCCGGTCGCATTCACAAAACCGTCACCATTACGGGTTGTTCTTGGCTGCTAACGGAAGCAGTGGACGTTATTCCGCTCATGTTGTTCGATTTGAAAATCTAACGGAAGTATCGGACCTTATTTCGGTTTTTCGGTCTGAAAATAGACCATTTTCAATCGATTAAGAGCTGTGAGTTCCGTTAGATATCCAAATGGGCTCATACATGCAAAATAAGAGCACGGAGTTCCGTTAGAACATCGGAAGGTTTTTTGAAGCGATCTACGATATAAGTTCTAAATATGACAAAAGGGGACCTCCTGTTTCGCTGGCCATGCGGAGTCGGAGGTCCCTTTTTCTCGCCAAACCTGCGACTGTACATGTTTTATCGTTCGAAATCGCACGTCTGGAGGGAAAACCTGCGATGGCGAGAGGGTACAGGAATTCCCGGCTTTTATCGCCTGAACGAGAGATGGCGGCGACAGAACGATGAGATAAACCTTTATCGAGGTCTTTCGAAGATGCGCGACCGCATTTAAAGGTAGATGGAGCGCATCTTTCCGCTCTTTATTGTTAAAACTTTGGTATTGAGCCTATTTTTGATGGATTTCGGCATTTTTGCGTTCTCGAGTACCGCTTCTTGGGGGCGAAATGTTCCTTTATCAGCATACCTGATAAATCTTATAAGATTATTCTTATTGACCCTTGCGCTTTACTCTGTTAGGTTCAAGAGAGTGAAAAAATAGTTGGGCACAAATAATACGATTTAATATTAAGCATGCTACGTGAGGTGGATATCGGTGGAATTTCGAGTAACAAACAGTCCTTTTAGTCAGGAACAAGCAGATCTGCTTAACCGCCTTCTGCCCGGTTTAACGGAGGCGCAGCGGATTTGGCTGAGCGGATATCTTGCGGCAGTTCCCGGAGCGGCTGCAGCAGCCCAGCCCGGACAAGCGCCGGCAGCGATCCCGGCAGCAAATGCGGTCGTTGCTTCCAAAGAAGTGACCGTGCTTTTTGGCTCGCAGACCGGCAACAGCAACAGCTTGGCCAAGAAGCTTTCCAATCAGCTGAAAGAGCGGGGTTTTGAAGTCACGATCTCCTCGATGGGCGATTTCAAGCCGAACACGTTAAAGAAAGTCCAGAACCTGCTTATCGTGGTCAGTACCCACGGCGAAGGAGAGCCGCCGGATAACGCGATCGCCTTCTATGAGTTCCTTCATAGCAAGCGAGCGCCTCAGCTTACGGATACGCAGTATTCCGTGCTCGCACTCGGAGATTCCTCTTACGAGTTTTTCTGCCAAACGGGCAAAGATTTCGACAAGCGTCTGGAAGAGCTGGGCGCCAAGCAGCTTGCGCCGCGCGTCGACTGCGACGTCGATTTCGACGAGCCGGCCGCGGAATGGATGAATCAAGTCTTGAGCTCCCTGAGCGAAGCGGGAGCGGCCCCGGCAGCCGTAAGCGGAGCCGGCGCGGCAGTTGTCAGCGGAGTTGAATCGGAATATTCGAGAACGAATCCGTTTCAGGCCGAAGTTCTTGAAAATTTGAATCTGAACGGCCGGGGATCGGAGCGGGAAACCCGCCACGTTGAGATTTCACTTGAAGGCTCGAATCTTCAGTATGAACCGGGAGACAGCCTGGGCATGTATCCGGAAAACCATCCCCGCCTTGTGGACGAGCTGATCGAAGCGATGGGCTGGAACGCGGATGAGCCCGTTACCGTCAACAAAAATGGCGAAAAGCGCTCGCTAAAAGAGGCGCTGCTGCGCGTTTATGAGATCACCGTGCTGACGAAGCCGCTGCTGGAGCAAGTGGCGAAGACTGCTCCGGGCAATGCGCTGAAGGAGCTTCTGGAGTCGGGACGCGAACAGGAGCTCAGAGCCTATTTGAACGGGCGGGATCTGCTGGACCTGGTGCAGGATTACTCCCTTAAAGGCATTCCCGCGGACGCGTTCGTACCGCTTCTTCGGAAGATTCCGGCCCGTCTGTACTCGATCTCCAGCAGCCCGAAGGCGTTCCCGGATGAGGTCCACCTCACGGTCCGCACGGTCCGTTACGAGGCGCGCGGCAGAGACCGGTACGGCGTTTGCTCGGTTCAGCTCGCGGAGCGGGTGCAGCCTGGCGATACGCTGCCGATCTATATTCAGCATAACCCAAGCTTCAAGCTTCCGGAAAACCCGGATACGCCGATCATTATGGTGGGACCGGGAACGGGTGTCGCTCCGTTCAGAGCGTTCCTGGGAGAGCGGGAAGAGACCGGAGCTGGAGGAAAGACGTGGCTGTTCTACGGCGATCAGCACTTCTCCACAGACTTCCTGTACCAGGTTGAATGGCAGCGCTGGCTCAAAGAAGGCGTGCTGACGCGCATGGATGTCGCGTTCTCCCGCGATTCCGAAGAGAAGGTGTACGTCCAGCACCGGATGCTGGAAAAAAGCCGCGAGCTCTATCAATGGCTGCAGGAAGGCGCAAGCGTGTATGTCTGCGGCGACGAGAAGAAGATGGCGCATGACGTCCATGCGGCGCTGGCAACGATCCTCGAGCAAGAGGGCGGCCTGAGCCCGGAGGAAGCCGCGGAATATTTGATCCGTATGCAGCAGCAGAAACGTTACCAGCGGGATGTATACTAGACCTTAGGGCTTATGATCGTGAAAGGAGACTGCCAGCATGGCACTAAATAAATTTTTTATTCCGGAGGACGCTCCGCAAAGCGATGTCGAGCATATTAAGCGCCGGAGCAATTATTTGCGGGGAAGTCTTGAAGAAACGCTTGAAGATCGCATTACGGCGTCCATACCCGAGGATGACAACCGATTGATGAAATTTCACGGCAGCTACATGCAGGACGATCGGGATTTGCGCAACGAACGGCAAAAGCAGAAGCTGGAACCGGCCTACTCGTTCATGCTTCGCGTTCGCGCCGCCGGCGGGGTTGTGACCCCCGAGCAGTGGCTGATGATGGACCGCGTCGCCCATAAATACGCGAACGGAACGATCCGTCTGACGACCCGCCAGTCGTTCCAGCTGCATGGGGTAATCAAATGGAACATGAAAAAGACGATCCGCGAAGTTAACGATTCGATGTTAAGCACGCTGGCCGCTTGCGGCGACGTGAACCGCAACGTCATGTGCAACCCGAATCCGTACCTGTCGGAAGTTCATGCCGAAGTGTACGATTGGGCTTCCAAGGTCAGCAATCATCTCGATCCGTCGACGAGAGCGTACCACGAGATTTGGCTGGACGGAGAGAAAGTGGTGGACAGCCGGGATGATATCGAGCAAGAGCCGATCTACGGGATGCACTACTTGCCGCGTAAGTTTAAGATCGGGATTGCCGTTCCTCCTTCCAACGATGTGGACGTGTTTTCCCAGGATCTCGGTTTCATCGCGATTATCGAAGACGGTAAGCTGAAAGGCTTCAACGTCTCGGTAGGCGGAGGCATGGGGATGACGCATGGCGATCCGAAGACGTACCCGCAAATCTCGCAAGTGATCGGCTTCTGCACGCCGGAGCAAATGATCGACGTGGCGGAGAAGACGGTTATGATCCAACGGGATTACGGCGACCGCGTCGTGCGGAAGCACGCACGCTTTAAATATACGATCGACGACCGCGGCATCGAGTGGTTCATTAACGAGCTGGGCGACCGTCTCGGATGGAAGCTTCAGGACGCGCGCCCTTACCAATTCGACCATAACGGCGACCGCTACGGCTGGGTGAAGGGAAGCGACGGAAACTGGCATTTCACTCTCTTTATCCAGAACGGCCGGGTTCAAGATACGGACGACTACCGGCTGATGACGGGTCTGCGGGAAATTGCCAAGGTTCATACCGGGGATTTCCGCCTTACGGCGAACCAGAATTTGATTATCGGCAACGTAACGAGCGGCAAAAAGAAGAAAATCGTCAAATTGATCGAGGAATTCGGACTTACCGACGGCATCCACTATTCCGCATTGCGGAGAAATTCGATGGCCTGCGTCGCGCTGCCGACTTGCGGACTGGCGATGGCCGAATCCGAGCGTTATCTTCCGACGCTGCTCGATAAAATCGAACCGATGCTGGACGAAGCCGGACTGCGCGACGAGGACATCGTCATCCGCATGACGGGCTGCCCGAACGGATGCGCGCGGCCGATGCTGGCCGAAATTGCGTTCATCGGAAAAGCTCCCGGCAAATACAACATGTATTTGGGCGGCGGATTTGCCGGCAACCGGCTGAATAAGCTGTATAAGGAAAACATCGGCGAAACGGAGATTCTGGAGTCGCTGCAGCCGATCGTTACCCGCTATGCGAAAGAACGGCAGAAAGGCGAACATTTCGGCGATTTTGTCATTCGCGCCGGCTATGTGAAAGAAGTCCGCTCGGGACAGGACTTCCATTCGTAAGCCTTTTTTGCAGAATGAAAATGGAAGAAACGGCCGGAGCACCCTCAAGCGGGGGTGCTCTTTTTCAAAATATAAGAGATTAAAAATTTGGGGTGGGAGCAGCTCTTCCGCCTCGTTTTTGTTTTGTTATGGCCGCAGGGTTTGGGAGAATCTTGAGGTGGAGGAGTCTTCGAGCAGTGAACGGAAGCGAACGCCTAATGAAACTCGCCTAAGGAATCGTAAACTTGGTTCGGAAGCCATATCATCAGCCTTCATAAATCGCTTGCCAAGGAATCCATCGTTTCGGTCGATCAGCCTCAGGATTATCCGTATTTGTACTCATATAACAAAGGATTACAGGCTTTTTTGTGCAAACGAATTTGACTTGGCGATACGTTTTACACGCCGATATTCAAAGCCTGCAAAAGCGACTAAACCGTAAAGAGGAATAAGACCAATCAGCCAGCCTAACCATAACGGAATACCGGGCGGGTCCGTGACCTCGAAGTCTTTGATATAAGCCGTTCCTTTTCCATCAGGCCCGTTGACTTCAATTTCCCATGTCCAGTGACCGGGCTCGGGAATCCCCTTCACATATAATAACCATGCTCCATCCAGACCCGGATAAGGATTTAAATCGCCAGAAATTTGTTTGCCGTCCGCGCTTGGCGGAATCAGGTTGTACTGCGCTGTTAACTGCTCGAAATCTTCCTCGGGTGTCACTTTCATTTCAAGACTTTTCAAAGCATTGATCGGGTATTCGTTAAATTCAACCGTCAAATTGTACGGTCCGGCATTGACATCCATTTTTGTTGCAGTCGGTGTTGCAGTTTCGTCCGCATGTGCAAATAATACCGTTGGAAACAGCAGAAACAGCCATAAAGCGGCATGGGTGATTTTTCGCAGCATTTTCTTCCTCCTTAAGTTTTTGCGGAGCAAAAACACTTCGTAAGCATAAGCTAAGTTTTTGCGGAGCAAAAACACTTCGTAAGCATAAGCTAAGTTTTTGCGGAGCAAAAACACTTCGTAAGCATAAGCTACTTGTTGGTGTACCGGAATACGGCACCTGACTTCCACCCGATGTAACCCAATACGGCTCCGAGAACCGCAACCATAAACAGTGTCGGAATTGCTCCCGTTTGCAGCTGCTGCAGCGCAATTTCGGTCTGTTCGGATGTTCGCGACATCATTTTCACAATATCCTTCCACCGCGGTTCAAGGAAGTATTGGATCAGGCCGGCTGCTGAAGCGAACAGCATTATGGTAGCCGATTTGATTTTGACGGCTCTTTGCTTGTAGCCAAGAAACATCAAGAGGTCGATCACGATAGCCATCACAAACAAAAACATGGGCATCGATGTACTCAGAATCGGATCGACGATGGCTTCAACCTTGTACGAATAACCCATGGCGGAGGCCAAACGCTCGACTCCCCATGGAGCTCCATAATACATCGTGATATTGAGCAGCGTAAAAAATAAAGCCGTTAAGGTAACGAAGCCGGTGCGACGAATAAACGACGCAATCATGAACAGTGCGGCGGAAAACAGAATGGTCGAAACGATCGCATAGTCGATAAAAGGTCCGAGCATCATTTTTTGGGTCACGGCCATAATTAAGAACGGCGTAAACGTAGTAAGGAATAAAGCCATGCTGAAGCAAAAGCCTATGCCTGCAATCAGCTGCACCTTCCGGTCTCCGCGGTGCTTTGCTTGATTGGACTCGGAAACAAACACGTATATGCCGCCCAATCTTGCAATCATGCTGCTGAAAAACAAGCCGAAGTGCGAGGGCGAAAAAAGAGTGACGTCAAATCCGTACAGGGAGTGCCACCATTCATCGTAAGCTCCGCCAAGAATAAACACGAGTGAACCAAAGCCTGCAATGATATAGCCCATTTGCCCTTTAAAGCCAAGAAACGAACTGTTCTGCTCCTCGATTCCCGTAACACCGCGGCGATGTTTTATCGTTGTTAGGATAATCATATATAAGCTTACGAACCCGCCGATGGCCGTTCCCCCATAAATCAAACCATGAGGCGCGGTCCAAAAAGTATCAGGGCCGACATCGGCATGCCACTGAATGTCCCAGCCAAGCCCCCAGAAGCTAAGCAGTCCGGCAAAAGCAAGCAACCACGCGGCGATCATTTTTTGAGCCATCAATTTTTCCCCTCCTGCAGAAATTATTTCTTTCCGGCAATTCCATAAAGAACAAAATCGGTTAACTCTTCGGTCAACTGTTCCAAACTCGGATTAGGGATGAGCGCCAAGTTGTTCGGCTGTTCCTGATAGTATTTAAGCCCGTTTAATATCGCCCATATGGCCGATGTCATTCCAAGGCCCAGAATGAGCCGGCTTGGTATCGAAGCGATTTCGCCGCTTTCCACAAATTCAATCATCTTTTGACGTACCTTTTCCAGCCGGGTTAAAAAAAAACGCTCCATAAACATCTCGGCAAGCTTAGGCTGGTGAAGAGACTCCGAATAGAGGATGTTGAAGCTGTCGAGATTTTCATAAATCATGTTAATCCGGTTTCTCATCATAATTCGAATCAGACTTTTCAGATCCTTGGCGTTTTCGACCTCCGGCATGGTGGATTCAAGACCGGCTTCAATAACGGGCAGAATGCAAACGATGAATAAATCTTGTTTTCCTTTGAAATGCTTATACAGAGCAGCATCCGTTACCCCGACCTGTTTGGCGATCTCCGCGGTCGTGGTGCCGTTGAAGCCTTTTTCCGCAAACAATTTCCTTGCCTCATAAATAATGCGTTCCCTTGTCTCAAGTCCTTTTGCCATGATCACCCTCCTAAATAAAGTTAGTAAATACTCACTAACTTAGTATAAGATTCAATCCGGACGGCTGTCAATTATTGATAAAAAAGACGCATAATAGAACAAGTTATTCATGCACCGCGCAAGTATGGCCTCCGGCTCCGCGCCGGCGGCTATTTTTCATTTTAAACTATTTTCGCGTATTTTCCCTTGACAATAAATGACACATCATTTATTATACAAATAGATGATATGTCACTTAAAATAAGGAGAAGAGAAACATGAGCAAAACAAAAATTCACGTCCTGCATACCGGGAGCGTCAATGTCGACCGCGCACTGCCGTTTAAGGAAAAAACGCTGCATCCGCTGCCATTTTCAGGCTGGCTTCGCCCTAACAGCTGGAGAATGTGGGTGCCTGTCTCCGCGTATTTGATCGAACACCCGAAGGGGCTTATATTGGTGGATGCCGGCTGGCACGAAGACATGCGCGTGAACGTGCGCAAACATCTGGGCTTTATGGCAAGCACCATGATCACCGGAATACTGCCTCCCGGCCAATCCGTCCGGGAACAGCTGCAGCGGTTAGGGTATCGGGACCGCGACCTTGATTTTGTCGTGATGACGCATTTTCATTCCGACCATGTGAGCGGGCTTAAGCATGTAGCCGGCGCGAAACGAATTATTGTGTCCGACCTGGAGTGGAAAGCGGCAAATAACGACGCCAATTACATTACGTCCATGTGGGAGGGCGTAAACGTGGAAACGTTCCAGATGAAGTCGATTCCGTACGGCCCGTATAAATCCGGCCTGGATTTGTTCGGAGACGGTTCGATCTATCTGGTGTTCACGCCCGGACATAGCAAAGGGATGGTATCGTTGCTTGTCAAAACCGACGGAGGATGGGTGCTGCTTGGCAGCGACGTCGGGTATGCGAGAAAATCTTGGGAGCAGCATATTCTCCCTGGCGTTACAACAAGCGCCGAGCAAGCGGATAAATCGCTGACATGGCTGAGTGATTTTTCCAAGCGGGACGACTGCAGAATGGTTATTGTCAATCACGATCTCGAAATAGCGCCGCAAGTTATCGCTTAACAGTCAATTCGGATTAACTAATTGAAAGGCATTTTTATCGCGGGCACGCGGTATTTGAGGAGGAATGATCGACATGGAAATTTCATTCCGCAATGAGATTTCGATTGAAAGCAGCGTCAATCTCGTGTATGACTTTCTAAGGAAAATGGACAATTTTTCAATATGGAATTATGCGGTCATGAGCGTTGAGCCGATCGACGGCCGGAGAAGCGAGATCTACCGGTTAACTAGAGATTTGGGACAATCGACAGAGACGGAAACGGTGACGATCATGGAGTCTCGGCAAAACCGGTTCCTTCATTTCGAAGCAGCCGGCGGCAGATTTCCTTATGAGATGAAATATGAGCTGCAGCAGGCGGGAAATCGGACGCTGCTGACGAACGATGTCATTCTGAAGCCGGAGGGCGTCAGCCGGCTGCTGTTAAATTTGTTCAAGGGCAATATCCAAAGCGAAGTGAAGAACAATTTGAATGTATTGAAATCCATCTTCGAATCGAATGCGGTAAATAAATAAACGTTATTGGTGGAAAAGCCGCCGCCGTCGTTTTAAAGCAACTTAATGGTACCTTCTGTTATAACCGCCAATACATGCTCGGTCATCTGCTCCGTCGACAGCCGGCTCGTGCCTTTGCTCCAATCCGCTGCCGCCCCGAAGATGGCCCAGCTCGTCATCAGCGCCAACGTTTCCGCCGGAAATGGCCACTCGCTTGGTTCCGCTCGGCTTAGCTTCAACCAGTGCAGCAGCAGCGAATATACCTCCTCCTGGACGGTGCGCTCGAAGATCGGATTTATCGTATCGACGGGATAACACCGGCCGTTCAGGCTTTTAAAATGCTCAAGCACTGCTTGAATCAGTATGCGCAGATTTTCAGGATTCCACTGTGCGGACGGAGACAGCTTCGACTCCAGTATCCGCTGGAATTTCTCCCTGATCGTCGTCTCGAGGAGCGCGTATTTATCAGGGAAATGGGTGTAAAATGTGCTGCGGTTCACATCCGCTTTGTCG
Organism: Paenibacillus beijingensis; assembly: GCF_000961095.1. Lineage (NCBI taxonomy): Bacteria > Bacillati > Bacillota > Bacilli > Caryophanales > Paenibacillaceae > Paenibacillus > Paenibacillus beijingensis. The sequence goes on from NZ_CP011058.1 coordinate 2,928,629, forward strand.
GTTATATCCTGAATTGTAATGGAGGAAAAGCCTTTTTCCCGCATAAGGTCGATGAACGCCTGTTTGAGCATCCTTTGCGATCGACCGATACGCCTGTCGCTTCTCTTGCTTGCTTCCATGCGCAGCTCCTCCCTTTTATCGGACAATTCGGCCCGTTTGTTGGTTATCCGATCGCGCATAAGGATTGTGGATTGACCCCGATTCGTTATCCCTTCTATTATAGTTACAGTTCTGGCAGAAAGGAATGATGTCCTTTGGTCATTGATGCTGTAACGATGAAAGCGATCCGTTACCATAGTCATGGAGGCCCCGAAGTATTGCAAGTGGAAAAGGTTCCGCGGCCAAAGCCTGCCAAGCATGAGGTTCTTGTCCGCGTTCATGCCGCAGGCGTAAATCCCGGTGACTGGCAGATCCGTTCCGGCTTAGCCGGCAACCGGTTCCCGTTGCCCTATATTCCGGGCTGGGACGTTTCCGGTGTTGTCGAGGAGGTCGGGCCTGGCTCGAGCTTATTCCGGGTAGGCGATGAAGTATTCGGCATGACGGCCGACAGCGGTGCGTGCGCCGAATATGTCGCCGTTCCGGAATCGCAGCTCGCGCACAAGCCGGCGGCGCTCAGCCACGTACAGGCAGCGGCGGTGCCGATGTCCTCATTCACGGCTTGGCATTCGTTAAACAAGCAGGGCCGGCTGCAGGCGGGCGAGACAGTGATCGTAAATGGAGCTGCGGGCGGGGTAGGCCACTTTGCCGTTCAGCTGGCCAAGCAGGCGGGGGCGCGGGTGATCGGCGTCACATCCGGACGCAATGCGGATTTCGTACGAGGACTTGGCGCCGGCGAAGTGCTCGACTATACGGCGGCGCCGCTTGAGGGGACGCCGTGGCAGGCTGATCTGGCGATCGATACGATCGGTGGGCCAAACGGCGACATGCTGCTGGAAACGCTTCGTTCCGGAGGTCGGCTCGTCCCGGTGACGTTCGGGCATTACAATGCAGAGAAGGCGGCTGCGCGGAATGTGACGGTGAATGAAGTGCAGCTTCTTCAAATATCGAAGACAACCCTGGAAACAATCGCAAACATGTTCGACAAGGGCGATTTGCGGGTCGCGCTCGACATGGTTGTACCGCTGGAGGAGACCCGTCGCGCACATGAGCGAAGCGAAAGCCGGCGGGCTAGGGGAAAAATCGTCATCGAAATCAGTCGCTGACGATTTTTCCGATACCCTGTTGGTGCTATCGATTATTCATGCAAAACCTTTTTCAATGAGATCCCAAACATCTGAAAATTCCTCGTCAATGACGGCGCTTCTCCATTCGTGTGCATGCGCCGGATGATGAAATCGCGTCGTCGCAAAGAAAATGGAGCTTCCCAATTGGGCAGGGTTATCCGTTTTGATACCGGTGCGGGTAATGATTTGGCTCAATTGGTCCGTGATGTGTCCGATATGCGTATGGATTAAATCGGCGGCTTCTTCCGTCACTTTGGCATACATACGGAACAGCTCTTCGTCTTCAAAGGCATAGTGCCGTTTTAGTTCAATCAACGTGCGGATATAGGTTTTTAAATGTTTGACGCCATTCAGTGAAGAGTCGTGACAGATGTCCGTTAGCGGTGCAATGATTTTTTCATCCAGCCACATTTGCGTTGCTCCTTCAAGAAGCTCCGCCTTGCTCTTAAAGTGACGATAAATTGTACCGTGACTTACGCCTAATGCTTTCGCAACATCTGTAACGGAGGTTTTGGCGACACCGTAACGTCTAAGCGTCTCCTCCGTAGCGATCAAGATCTGCTCTTTCGTTAACACGTCCGAATTTTTATCCATACAAATACGACAGTTACGTCGTATGTCACCTCCTTGAAAACAGTGTAACACATCGAATATTTAGTAACAAATATTTAATTTTGTCAGTTGGTGAGTAACCAAGCAAATCCAGCGGACCTCAGACCTTAAATTCATTCGGTCGGCCTCAAATGCAAACGAACCGTTCAAGGATCTCACCTTAACGGTTCGTTTTTCGTTTGAAGCTAATGGGCCTGAAGACAGTTGCCAGGTGAGGAAAACAGCCGTTCAGATTGTGGAGGTTTGGGGGCAACAGTCTGAAATGGATTACGAGTTGGCTGCGGAAAGCTCGGCTGCTGGAGCGGAGTCGGTTTGCGCCGGTTTGGCCTGTTTTTTCAAGGCTGTAACAAGCAAGGAAAGCAATACGGTGCTCACGATAATGACGAACAGAACCTCGACATCCTCTCCGGTGTGCACGCCGCCAAATTGCAGGTTCATGATGCCTTCGACCGCATAGGTTGCCGGCAAATAATGGCCGAGCGATTGATAGAAGCCGCTTAACATTTGACGGGGCACGATCGTTCCGGACGTTACGAGCTGCAAGGAAAGCACGGTCATATTCAAGAACATGCCCGCCATGCCCATTACGATCAGGAACATTTGCGCGAAAAGCATGAATGTGAACAAGGTCAAAAAGTGGAACAGCCAGAAGGAAGCAAATCCGCTTTCCATTTGTCCGCCCAGTGCGGCTATCAGGGAAGAACCGACGATGGAGATGAGAGCGGCGGCGACGACAATGACGAGCACACGGACGGCAAAGTGATGCCACTTCGAAACGGCGGATCCGATCGATTCCGCAACTTGATGGATGTTCATGGCCATCATCATGGCGCCAACATAGGAGGCCAGCACCAGCATCATCGGAACCATTTGATTGTGCATGCCATTCACGGGATTGAGAGACTTCACATTGGAATCGACTTTGTTCAAAATGCTTATTGCGGTTTGCTCCGCTTGCTGCGGAGGGAGCTTTAACTGCTGAAGGACGGCCTCGGTTCCTTGAAGCGAGGCGTTGCGGTTCAATTCGTCGGTCACTTTGGTAATGATCGTTTGCATGACGTTTTTCGTAAGCTGCGGGTTCGATTCATTGATCGTGTAGGAGAGATGAGCCTGCATGCCGGGAGTTGTTAAAGACTGCTGGAATTTGTCCGGGATCGTCAATACGAGATGGACTTTACGCTGCACAAGGTCGTCCATGGCCGCCTCTTGCGATGCTGTCGATACTTCGAATGGCAAATTGCTCTGCAGCTGTTTCGCAATGTTGCTTCCAAACTCGCCGTTTTCATTCACGATCGCAATTTTCAAATGATTGACCCGATCGAGAACCCCATCATAAGCCGTCATCCACACGATACAAAAAATAAGCTGAGCCATCAAGGCGATGATCACCGCAATTTTGGATTGCGGTTTTTTCAAATACATCCGTAACGCGTTTTTCATTTTCATTTCCCCATTTCCTCATTTTTTTGAAAGGTTATGTTTGACATAGGTAAAATATAATCTATAAATTCGCAGTCGTCAACAAAATTTATAGGTAAATATTAACCTATATTCTGCGTTTGTGAATAAAGCTTTTATGGGTCAAAGTTAACCTAATGTTCGGCATCGAATTTGAACGCCTTTACTTGGATTGGTGCAATCAGTTATTGAACCGGTTTAAGCATGAAAAGATTTGACTAAATGAAACGTTTAGGACAATAATAAACCAAATGTTCATTTCGGCTCCTAAAGCTTGAATAGGATTGAATTTTAACGTTGGGAAAAGAGGTTAACGAATGAAAAAAGAATCCATCTATGGATTGACGTTCGATCGTATGGAAGATTGGCTGGCGCAGCGCGGTCATAAGAAGTTCCGGGCGTCGCAAGTGTGGGATTGGCTCTACCGGAAGCGGGTGACGGATTTCTCCGGCATGACGGACGTCAATGACCAGTGCATTCAATTATTGACGGAGCATTTCGTCATTCAAACGTTGGACGAACACGTGAAGCAGCAATCTGCCGACGGAACGATCAAGTTTTTGTTCAAGCTGCAGGACGGCAATCTCATTGAGACGGTATTGATGAGACATAAATACGGCTTGTCGGTTTGCGTGACGACCCAAGTCGGCTGCAATATCGGCTGCAGCTTTTGCGCAAGCGGACTGTTAGCGAAAAGCCGCGATCTGTCCGGCGGCGAAATCGTCGGTCAAATTATGAAAGTGCAGCATCATCTCGATCAAGCGGGAGAAGGAGAGCGGGTCAGCCACGTGGTCGTGATGGGGATCGGCGAGCCGTTTGATAATTTTGCGAATCTATCCGATTTTATTGAGGTCATTAAAGATCATAAGGGATTGGCCATCGGCGCAAGGCATATCACCGTGTCGACAAGCGGGCTGGCCGATAAAATGATTGAGTTCACGGATTCCGAGCTGAACGTAAATCTCGCGGTTTCGCTGCATGCGCCGAACAACGAGCTGCGCACGCGGATTATGAAGATTAACCGGGCTATTCCGCTCGAGAAGTTAATGCCCGCCATCGATTATTATTTGTCCAGGACGAACCGCAAAATTACGCTCGAATATATCCTGCTGAAGGATGTAAACGACCAAAAGGAACATGCGCTCGAGCTTATTGAGCTGATCGGCGACAGGCGCGATCTCGCAACGGTGAACCTGATTCCCTACAATCCGGTCGATGAGCACAGCCAATATCAACGAAGCGGTCGGGAGACGATACTGGCCTTTTACGATACGCTCAAAAAGCACGGCATCAATTGCAGCGTCCGCCTCGAGCATGGAACCGATATCGATGCCGCCTGCGGCCAGTTAAGAAGCAAACAGATCAGGAAAGATACCGTTTTGCAGTAATTCTAATTGGATTGGACGGTGAAACAAGATGAGCAGCGCCCCGGTCGTAAAGGAATATTTCGATGCGTATCAAGCTCAAGTCGTCGATTTGATCCTGCACATTCAGCAGCAGGAATACGATATTCCGATTACAAAAGAGGACCAGCCGGATTTGTTCAACATCGAACGTTTTTACCAGACGGGCAGCGGCAACTTCTGGGTTGCGATTCACGACGATAAAGTTGTCGGGACAATCAGCCTGCTGGACATCGGCCATCATAAGGTTGCACTTCGAAAGATGTTCGTTGCCAAAGAATACCGGGGACCGGAGTTGAAAACCGCCTACCGGCTATTGCAGCATGCGATCGCATGGGCAAAAGAGAAGTCCGTCAAGGAAATTTACCTCGGCACAACCGCCCAATTTTTAGCTGCTCATCGCTTTTACGAAAAGAATGGATTTGCAAGCATTGAGCGCAGCGAGCTGCCGGACCGTTTCCCGGTGGTGCACGTCGACACCGTGTTTTATAAATATGTGGTTGATTGATTCGATTATCAACTGCAGATTCCGGTTTAATTATCGAATCGATATTTCATCGATCTACCCGCTTCGTACAGAGGCGGGTTTTTATCATTTTCTACAAATATCCCCTCTTCTCCCTTCTATTTCTTAAGGTTATAATAGATTGAATGTAAATTAATGTATTGAAAGGGCGAATTATGAATGGTGCAAAGATTTTCTCAAAGATGGATACTGATAGGCATCGCGGCAATGATAATATCCATCTTCTATAACGCCGTACCAGCCGCTCGTGCAGCCGCCTTTTCCCCGGTTGTGTCGGATGTATCGGTCGATGCGGGGTCATTGATCGATACGATGAAGATTGATGAGCAAAGAGGTTATCTTTATGCGTCTGCAAGAGATTCCAATGAGCTATTGTTTATCCGGACGGACACGATGCAGATCGACAAAAGGCTGGCTGTCGGTTCGCGCCCTAGGGGCATGGAGTTGGCGGGCAATAAATTGTATGTTGCGTTAAGCGGAGCCACCTACATTGCCGTCGTCAACCTGGATGACAAAACCGTAGAATCCACCATTCCCACAATTATACAGCCTTCGAAGGTTGCGGTGGATGGGAACAGCTTGTTTTACGCTGACGGAGACCAATGGAGCGATATCCATTGGAAAGACCTCACGAGCGGTATGGATTCCGTCATTGACTCCTACATCTTCCAACCCGAGTTGGCTGTCGACCGGACGGCTCACCGGCTATATGCGGGCGAAACGGGTATTTCCAGTTACCTGCTTAACGCCTACCAAACAACTTCCGGTGCGAAGCTGTGGTCTTTCGAGCCGGATAAGGGCGGTTATGCGTCTTCACTCTTTATCGATAACGGCGATATTTATTATGATAGGATCCGCGTAAATCCCGATTCGCGCAGCATTATTTCCACCTTCAACGGCGGAGTTTTATTTGCAGACTCTGCTTATGTGTATACGAAAACGGGAATTTATACGAAGAATGAAGGAACAACGGTTGCAACCTATGACACCCTGTATAATAATTCAACAGCCGTGGCGGATAGCAGCCGAAATGTATACAGCAATATTTTCGATTCACCCATTATCCATAAACAAGCCTTTAACCTTAATCCGTCTCCGAAAGCCATTGAATACGAGAACGTGGACGGTATGATCCATCTAAATCGCAATATTACTGCCTGGGCAATAGGAGAGAACGAAAAGTACTTATACGCAATCGCGCCAGAGGCGAACCGGCTGCTCCAGATCGATACGGAATCATGGACGGTTGCGGCCGACCGCTATGTCGGTTCCAAGCCTACGGATGTCGATATCCGTGACGGTATTCTATACATATCATTGGAAGGCAGCACGCATATTGCAAAGGTCGATACGAATCACGAAACCGACTTTATGGCGCCCATTACCGAACTGGAAGTCGGTGAGTTAACAGCGGATGTGGCGGCCGGTACGGAGAAAGTCTATTATACGAATACGGGCAGTTGGGGCCGTGTAAGTGTTTGGCAATCCGTCTACACGAACTATGCCGCCACCTACAGCGAGCCCAAGCTGACTATGAGCCCCGACGCTTCGTCATTGTGGATAGGAGAAACCGATTCATCCGGAAGTAACCTTTATAGGATGGACACGGCATCCGGACAGATTGTTCAGCATACAACCGGCGGATTCTATAGTTCGACTAAAGAAATCCTGCAAGATGACCCGTATGTTTATTATGCTGCAAGAAGATTTTCCTCCAGCGATTTAAGCCGGATTTACGGTGAGTATAAAGACGGTTATTATTACGCCCATTTATTGTTTGCGAAAGGTAATCTCGTTATCGGCAGCACCGCTTTTTACGACCGGGATACGTTCAACCCGATTTACAAGCTGCCTTTCCCGATAGGCAATGGCTACATTAAGGATGACGGATCGATTATATTGTACGGCGGAACCGGCTTACCGAGCGAAAACGGACCTTTCATCCTCTATAAATTCGATAGCCTAGAAGACATGAAATCCCAGGTAGAAGAGGGAATGAGACCGAAGGAAGCCGAATTCCTGGATGAGAATCCGGACACGTTGCGGATTGAAGGGAATATTACGTTTAGACCGGGACCGATGGATCTCTTGGTAGATCACTACGAAATCAATTATTATGATATTTCCAATCAAAGAGTAGCTGCGACACGTCGGGATTCTATTTATCCCTATCAGCGTCAACCGGACGGTTCTTATTCTTATTCCATTTGGCAGCAGACCCTTCCACCTGAAGTAAATAAAATCGGAATTGTACCGGTGACCAGAGATGGAATAAGAATGGAAGGCGCCAAGTTGCTTATACGGCTTTGGGATTTCCCTGCCTACTTTGTTGGTAATGCAATTTTAACGGATACTGATCCTGCACCGGGTGTGATCGAAGGCAAGGTGAGCTTTGCGCGTGCGGACGATGAGAGGGCCGGCGATCGCTATGCTGTCTATTTTGCTGATGAAAATGGTTTTCTCGGCGATCCAATCGGGTCGGTTGCCGCTTCCGGTAAACCCGGTTACGAACTTGGCATTCCGAAAGGAACAGCAGTACCGGAAGGGGCTTATATGCTTGCCATTCAGATGCTCGATCAGGATGGACTTGAAGCGCCAGGTTATGTTTTGACCGAGATCCCCGACCTGATGACCCTTGCCCCGGCCGCTGAGCAAATAACCGTCTTCAATGAACCGCCGGGAGCGTCCGATAAAATAACCGTAACCGGCCTTCATGCAGGCGACTTAGTCAAAGCGTATAAAGATAACGGAGAATTGTACGGTCAGGTTTCGGTTGCAACCGGAAGCACATCCGCTGTTATCTCGGGTTTAGCTCTTGATGAGAATGAAAGGCTGTTATATGTTACGGTTACAACGCCAGGCAAGAAAGAAAGCTTCCCGGTCTATAATACGTATCCTCCGTTTGGCGGGACGGGAGGAGGCGCGCCTGTAGTACCTGCACCCGGAGGAGGCGTGCCTGTAGTACCTGCACCTGTAGTACCTGAACCGGGAGTAGGTGGTCCTGTTACACCTGCGCCTGGAGGCGGAGCACCTGTTACACCTGCACCTGGAGGCGGAGCGCCAGTTACACCTGCACCTGGAGGAGGTACGCCGGTTACACCTGCACCTGGAGGCGGAACGCCTGTTACACCTGCACCTGGAGGCGGAGCGCCTGTTGCTCCTGCACCAGGTGGGGGCACACCTGTTGTACCTGTACCTGGAGGCGGAACACCCGACGGCGATCCTGGGGGAGATACAGGCGCGCAGGTTCCTCAAGCTCACGAATCCGGAACAGTTGCTCTAGTCAAGATGGGTAAATCCGCAGACGGAGCATCCTTGGCTGCGGTAACGCTTAACGATGCAGCACTCGATGCCGAATTGAAAAAAGGGAGCAGCGAATCAAATGAACTGAAGCTTAAGGTGAGCAATCCGGCGGATGAAATTCAAGTCACGCTGCGCGGCGATCAGCTGACCAAATTGATGCAATCGAAGGAAAAAGCGTGGGTTCATATTGAAGCCGATGATTCCGGTTTCGTTCTTCCGGCTTCGGCCCTGAAAGCAACCGGCATGAAGATCGACGGGGAAGACCGTGTTGTGGTCAGCATTCGAAAACTGACGGAAGCGGCTGCTGCCCATAAATCGCTGGATAAACAATCGTTTCAAGCGGTAGCCCCGCTGTTCGACTTCTCGATCCGAATCAAGAAAGCGGCAGGCCGTTTGATTGAAATCAACAATACAGCTGTCTATTTAGGGCATATCATCAGGTTCAAGTTATCAAGCGCGCCTGTCGAGACGTTATCGGCCGTCACCATCGATCCGGTCACCGGCACCGTATCGCCCGTCCCTGCGACATTCAAGCAGGAAGGAGACATTGTAACGGCGACCATATATCGCAAAGGCAACTCCGTTTATTCCATTGTTACCAATAAAACCGGGTTTAATGATTTGAAGCCGTCGGATTTCGCCCGGAATGCCATCGATAAAATGGCCACCCGCATGGTCATTCGCGGTTATACGGATGGTTCATTCAAACCTGATGGTTCTGTGACCCGCGCCGAGTTCGCTTCTATGTTGATCAAAGCGCTTGGCATTGTGCCTTCTGCCGAATCTTCCGCCTTTAAAGATGTGAAGAAGGGAGCCTGGTATTATGATGCCGTTTCTGCAGGCGTTCGCACCGGTCTCTTGAAAGGTTATACGGACGGTAATTTCCGGCCGAATCAAACCATCACACAACAGGAGATGGCAGTCGTTTTGTACAAGGCTTTAACCTATGGCGGTTATGAACAGCAAAGTTCGGGAACCAAGCAGTTATTCGACACAGACAAAGGTTATGATGCCTGGTCGGAGCAAGCCGTAGATACTTTGCTTCGGGAGGGTATCTTAAACAAGAGTGAACCATTTAAGATAGAAGCCGACAAGAAGTCGACACGCGCCGAGAGCGCGGAGCTATTGTATCGGGTGCTGAAGACGTTAAAGATGATTTAACGATATATGACGGATATCGGCCTTAAGTTTCGGTCGGTATCCGTTTTTTTATCCGGGAGTTGATTTAAAGGCTAAACGCTGCTTGACAATAGGATGTTCACCTTATCGTAATATCCATCCAATGGAAACCATTGTGCTAAAATAAAGAAAATCGAAAAGGGAAGCGGCTCGAAAGGAGGAAACGATGCTTTTTCTCACCAAATTTTTAATGCGAATCGTACGAATGAACAATAACTTTATTTTTGGCGTTTCCGTGCTCTTCATTGCCTGCAGTTCCTTATTGGCTTATGAACTGGAGCCGGAGACGTTTGGGAACCGCTTTAATGGCTTATGGTGGGTCATGACAACGGTGACAACGGTCGGATACGGGGACTACTACCCCCATACCGCAGCGGGCAAAATGTTGGGTATGGTCGTATACATATTTGGCATCGGGCTTATTTCCGTTACGATCAGCAAAATTGTGGATGCTATGTTTATGTACCAACGCAAGAAGGAGGAAGGCAAATTGCGGTATGTCGGGCAAAATCATTTTGTCATTATTGATTGGAGCAAGCACGCGGAGAATGCCATTAAAGAAATTTTGGACACGGATCCGCAGGCGGAGATTGTTCTGATCGATCTGCTTGAGAAATCCCCGCTTTTCCATGACCGCGTTCATTATGTTCAAGGGAACGCCATGCAATTGGAGACGTTAGAGATGGCCAACATGTCCAAGGCCAGGGCCGTCTTCATTTTTGCCGATGAGGTAACTCAATTTCAGGATACGGTGCGGGATCCATCCTTTATTGATGGAAAAACACTGCTGATCGCGACCATGATTGAACGAAATTTTGGCCATGTATATACCATTGCCGAGGTTAGAAATAAAGAAAATGTTCCGAATTTCCAACATATCCGGATCGATGAGTTTATTTTTGGAAGCGAAACGATCTCCCAATTGGCTGTACGCAGCGCATTTAACCCCGGGAGCTCGAAAATTCTTACGCAGCTGTTAACCCGTTCCTATGGCGAAGATCTTTACGAAATTTCAAAGGATAAGCGCTGGCTGACTTTTAATGATGCATTTCAGGATTTGCTGAGCAAAGGGGCGACATTAATTTCCGACGGCGAAAACCTCAACATCAGCAAGAGGCTTCATGAAGAGATTCCGGCAAATGCACGGTTGTTTGTGATTTGCGACAAGGAAACGTATCAACGGTTGACGTTATAATTCTGATTCCAAAAATTGCTTTAAAAAAAGATTGACACCTCGTTGCGCTAACTTTATTATAGTCTCAGAAGATGTAACCATTCAAGTTACAATGAAGGGGGGTGACGGTCATCAAGATCAGCAGCCGGTTTACCGTAGGCGTTCATATTTTATCGCTTGTTTCGATTCAGCAGTCCAAGGTGCTCTGCACATCCGAGTGGATCGCGGGTAGCGTTAATACGAATCCGGTCGTCATCCGCAAAATTATGGGAATGCTGAAAAAGGCCGGTCTGCTCGAAATACGCCGGGGAACAGGAGGCGCCTTTCTTCGCAAGCCGCTGAGTGAGATTAAACTGCTCGATATTTATAAAGCGGTTGAAGTGGTGGAGGAAGGAGAGCTGTTTCAGTTCCATGATCACCCCAATCCGGATTGTCCGGTCGGCGCCAACATTGGAGCGGTGCTCGAGATCGTGCTGCTGCGCGCGCAGGAAGCGATGGAACAGGTTCTGGCAAACATTTACCTGGATGATATCGTCACCTCCTTAAACAAAAAAATCGGCATCTGATGCCTATTTTTTTAATCGAGATGTAACTATAATGGGTACAACGACAATAAACCGGAAAGGAGATTCAACAAGATTATGTCATTGAAAATAAGCGTCTATTCCGATTATGTTTGTCCGTTCTGTTATCTGGCTAAAGCTCCTTTTGAGGAAGCGATTCGCGGAAAAGACGTGGAAGTGGAATGGAAGCCGTTCGAGCTTCGTCCAAGTCCCGCTCCGCAACTGGATCCGGTTAACGATCCCCAAAAACGGGCCGCGTGGGATTCCTATATCGCGCCTGCAGCTGCAAAGTGGGGCGTAGAGATGAAGCTGCCGAACGTTTCGCCGCATCCATATACCGGTTTGGCGTTCGAGGGGTTCCATTTTGCCGCAGCAAAGGGAAAAGGCGAAGCTTACAACAACCGGATTTTCAAAGCCTTTTTTCAGGAGGAGCAAAATATTGGAGAGCTCGATATTTTGACTCGACTGGCGGGAGAAATCGGTTTGGATGAAGCGGAATTTCGGCAGGCGCTGCAAGCAGGGACTTATCGGGACGCTCAGCGGGAGGCGCTTCAGCATGCCTTCGAGGAAGCCCGAATAACGGCCGTTCCTACCTTTATCATCGGCGAAGAACGATTGCAGGGCGCCGCAGGCAAGGACGTGTTCGAGCAAGTGCTCGCGAAGGAATTGAGCAAACGGACTGCGGATGCGCCGGCTGGCCTGAGCTGCGACGTGAATGGCAGCTGCTAACCGCAGCGGGCAATCTGTCGAATCGAGATGATAACCTGCTAACCGAATGACAATTGCTAAACCGTAACTGAAAACCGCAACCTATTTTAAATAAAATTGGAGGTTTTACGTATGAAAATCGGAATTATCGGAGCAAGCGGCAAAGCCGGAAGCCTTATTTTGAAGGAAGCGGTATCCAGAGGGCACGAAGTGACGGCAATCGTTCGGGACGCGGCCAAAGCGGATGCCGAATCGGCGGCGGTTCTCGAAAAGGATATTTTTGCATTAACGGCAGCCGATATTCAGCCGTTTGACGTGGTCGTCAACGCTTTCGGAGCGCCACTCGGGCAGGAGCATCTTCATGTCGAAGCGGGACGCGTATTAATCGGCGCGCTGCAGGGAGCACCCGCTACGAAATTGATCGTCGTTGGGGGAGCGGGAAGCTTATATGTCGACGAAGCGAAGATCGTCCGTTTGGTCGATACGCCGGAGTTCCCTGAAATATTCAAGGCAACCGCCACAAACCAATTAACAAATCTGGATGAACTGATCAGCTCGACCGGCATCAAGTGGACGTTTATTAGCCCGTCAGCCTATTTCAATCCGGAGGGCAAGCGTACGGGAACGTACACGAAAGGCAAAGACCATCTGCTTGTCAATGCGAAAGGCGAAAGCTACGTCAGCTACGCCGACTATGCCATTGCCGTCGTCGATGAGATTGAACACCCGCAGCACGAGAATGAACGATTCACGCTCGTTTCTGAAGCTGAATAGTATCATAGCAGCGACAAAGTACCAAATGATAAGCTGACTTCGACGGTAATCCATCCATCGAAAGTCAGCTTATTTCATTTTTATTTGGTTTCGTTCCAAGTCGTATCTCGTTGTCAGCCGCATCGCACCCCTCTCGTCGGAATCGGGTCACTGTTCAATAAACCCGCCGCAGGAGCACCCAGCCCCGGTAAGTCCAGCGTAAAAGCGGGTTAAAGATAGGCTCCTTGCCCGACCATCCAAGCTTCGATGTAATCGGCCACTTCTTCCCAGCCCGGCTGCGCAATGATCCAGTGCGTGCGGCCGGGGAATTCCTTGAAATCCGTCACGGCCCCGGACTTGTACAGACGATAATTTTTGCGGACCATCGCAGCGGGGACAATGCGGTCAAACTCTCCGGCGATGATCAGCAGCGGCCCGCGGTTTCCGTTATTGAAATTGACCGCAGCCGGACTTTTTGGACTGAGTGCCGACAGTGCGGCTTGAAAAAAGATCCGGCTCGTCTCCGGTACGACGTGCTGCTCGTAAGCCAGCTCCTGCTCAGCCTTCGGCAACGTATGGACAAAAGAGTACTTGAATTCCTTTAACGACAGCATCCCGGTTTTGCGCCACGGTTTGGACAGGATACTTCCTACCGATTTGACAACGGTCGGATAGGTGCCGGCGATGATGCCCCGGGGTGCGGCCGGGTCGATGGCAATTCCCATCAGTCCGAGATCCCGGTCCATGAGCAGCTGCGTCAGCAGCCCGCCGAAGGAATGGCCGATCAGAATCGGTTTTTCGGGCAGCGCGCGTATAATTTTGGCATAATGTTCCGTCAGCAGTTCCAATGTGATCCGGCTTAATAGCGGAGATGGATCTGCCCGCAGTACTGCCGGCTCTTGTTCATGAAACGGCCATGCAGGAGCCAGAGTAGGATAACCCTTTGCCGTAAAATAACGGATCATCGGATCCCAGGATTTGGGAGTCATAAAAGCTCCATGAATAAAAAGAATCGTCGGTTTTTTCATGTTAATCTCTCCTTAAAGTTTTGTGAAGTTAGGCTACTTGCCTGATCATCGCAACAAAAACTGCTTCGAAAGCATTCGCTTAAGTTTTTGTGAAGCTTGCCTGCATGCTTGATCATCGCAACAAAAACTGCTTCGGAAGCATTCGCTTCGCTATTTAACCTACTAGTAGGTAGGTATTGGTTAAAAAAAATATTTACTTCTCTTTACCGGAACGTGCCGCGTTTAGTTGATCTAATATTTGGCTGGAAATAGCCTGAAATTGGGTTCCGTCATTAAACGTTCTCGCGGCAAGCATTCCTCCGTGAACGGCGGCCAAAATCATCGCAGCATCTTCTTCAAAGGAGCGGCCGGATCGTTCATACTGCTTGGCCTCGGAAGCTTCCCGAAGCAAATTGGCAATCCATCCGGTTAATTCCTGGAAATGCGCTTGAACTTCGCCGCGGACTTCTTCCGGTAAAATCGGAATTTCGGATGCAAGCTGTGCGCATAGACAAATATCAATCGCCTTGTCCTGCAGACATGCGTTCCAATAGTTCAGGTAATGTTCCAGCTTCTTGCGCGGATCATCGGTTAACGAGTCAAGCTGCGATAAGTTGCTTCGCACCCCGCCGCGGTAATGCTGAACGACCTTCTGCACCAGGTTATCCTTTGAAGGAAAATGATAATGGATGCTGGCCTTCTGGATGCCGATGACATCCGCAATGTCCGCGTAGCTGAACGCGCTGTACCCCCTTTCAAGCATCAGTCGGTGAGCTACGCTCACGATTTGCTCCGCTCGGTTCATGTTTATCACCTCAAAGTCATTCTACTTACTGGTAGGTAGAATGTCAACCCTAATTTTTAGTTCGTTCTCGAAGCAGCTCATACGTTTTTCGGGCGATCAACAGCGCTTCATCTGCGGGAATGACAAGCACGCTCACGCCCGAGTCGGCCGAAGAAATGACTTGTTCCGCCGGAGCCGGCGGCTCGCCTTCTCCGAAAGGACCGGTCCCGTTCATCGCATCGTCGAGCCGGATACCGGCGTAGGACAGCTGCCGGCAAATTCGGGCGCGCATGGCGGCGCAGCCCTCTCCAACGTCTCCGGTAAATACGAGCGCGTCGATCCCGTTCATCGCCGCCGCATAGGCGCCGATATATTTGATTATCCGGTACTCATACATATCCAATGCAAGCTGTGCGGACGAATTGCCGCCGCCGGCCGCTGCGATTAATTCTGGAACGTCGCCGCTAATGCCGGAAATGCCTGACAGTCCGCTATGTTTATGGAGCAGGGAGCTGATTTCGTTCGCCGTCAGATCTTCTTTCCTCATCAGAAACAGAAGAACCGCAGGATCGAGATCGCCGGATTGCGTTCCGGTCATCAAGCCTTCCAAAGGCGTCATGCCCATGCTCGTATCGACCGAACGGCCGAACTCAACCGCGGTGCAGCTCGCTTCGTTCCCGATATGGCACGATACGATTTTCAATTGTTCCAGAGGAACGTTCAGCATTCCGGCCGCCCTGCGGCTGACGTACTCATGCGTGCTTCCGTGGAAGCCGTATTTCCGGATGCCGTGTTTGCGGTACAGCGCGTTCGGAATGGCATATCGATAAGCCCGGGACGGCATCGTTTGATGAAAAGCGCTATCGAAAACGGCGACCTGGGGCGTGTCCGCCAAATATTTTTGGACCGCGGAGACCCCTTTCATTTGCGGAGGATTGTGAAGCGGCGCAAGATCGTACAGCTGCTTAATCTTGATCTTCACATCTCCGTCGATCAGAACCGCCGATTTGAAAAATTCGCCGCCGTGCGCGATGCGGTGCCCGACAGCATGAATGTCATGCACGCTTTGAACGGCGCCGTCGGCCCGGTCCGATAACACGCGCAGCAAAAAAGAGACCGCCGCATCATGATCGGCCAGCTCCCGCGTTTCCATTCCGACTGCACCGTCACGCCGTTGTGAGGTATAGAGAGCGTCACCCGTACCGATGCGTTCGATGCTCCCTTTGACGATCCATGCCTCACTGGGCATATCTAACAATTGATAATGAAGCGATGAGCTCCCGGAATGAATGACGAGAATGTTCATAGCGGCTTTTCTCCTCCATGGCATAAAAGCAACCGGTACCGCTATATCGTGCTGGCAGGGGGCGATCGCCGGTTGATTTTATAAGATATAAGGTCTACTACTACAATTGAATTAAAAAAATGAAAGCGTATCCATTAAAGACGGGCGCGAAGTCGAAGGAACCGCCTTTCGATCGGTACAAATCGTCATGCGAAAAAACGGATTGGCGAACGTTCGGCAACCGTATGGAAGAATTATACATCTGCCCGTCGGCGGCGGTCAATTCCTGCGCTGCATGGCGGCTCTCAGATGTGACGGATTGTACTTCGCTTCCGGCAAAAAGAAGGTAAGCTGGTATCAACACCAACGAAGCGGAGGGAGTTCATATGGGCTTCGCGAAACCGGAACAGATCGCACAGCTTGCCGTGGAGGCAGGCGTCAAAAAAGCAAACATGCCGCTCCGCTCTCAAATCCCGCTCGGATTCGCAGCCGGCGCCTTTATCGCGCTCGGGTTTCTGCTCGCGATCCGCGTCAGCGCAGCTCTGCCTGCCGAATGGGGGGGCCTTAACAGCTTGCTCGGGGCCGCCGTGTTTCCGCTCGGTCTCATTCTTTGCCTCGCAGCCGGAGGCGAGCTGCTGACCGGCAACATGATGGCGCTGCCGATGGCCTGTTACGCTGGCAAGGTGTCCGTCAGGCGCTGGCTCGCCAATTGGGCGGTCATTACGGCCGGCAATTTTCTGGGCGCTCTGTACATCGCTTATTTATTCGGACATTTGGGCGGTATGACGGAGCACGGCCCCTACTTGGCGAGAACGGCGCTGCTGGCCCGCAGCAAGCTGGACGAACCGCTGGGCATCGCCTTCATCTCGGGGATCGGGTGCAACTGGCTCGTGTCGTCGGCGGTGTGGATGGC
This sequence comes from Paenibacillus beijingensis, assembly GCF_000961095.1. Taxonomy (NCBI): domain Bacteria; kingdom Bacillati; phylum Bacillota; class Bacilli; order Caryophanales; family Paenibacillaceae; genus Paenibacillus; species Paenibacillus beijingensis. The sequence goes on from NZ_CP011058.1 coordinate 2,945,520, forward strand.
TTACGGTTCCAAGGATGGGGCGGGAATGATTGCGGCGGTCTGGTTTCCAACGATGGCGTTCGTGGCGCTTGGCTTCCAGCATGTCGTCGCCAACATGTTCCTGCTGCCGGCCGCGATTATGGCAGGGCAGGCGACTTGGCTGGAATATGCGCGAAATTTCGTACCCGTGTACTTGGGCAACGCCGCGGGCGGATGCTTGTTTGTAGCCGGAATTTACGGGACGGCTTACTTGAAAAAAGACTGATGCGAGAAGGAGCCGACATTTGCTACATCCGGCAAATTTCTTTCGGACAGCTTTCGCAGCGGCAAATATCTCTTAAATAATTGAGGTTGCGAATGACGATATGTCCTTCTTCCATGGAGATGACGTCCTCCTTCTTCATATCGCTCAGCATCCGGTTCACATTTTCCCGGGTCGTGCCGATCATGTCCGCCATCTCGGTATTGGTCATTTTCATCCCGATTATAATACCGTTGTCGCCCGGCTGCCCGTACGTATTGCCGAGGCGGATCAGAAGCGAGCAGAGCGCCCCCGGCTTTCCGAACATCATCAGATCGCGGAATTTCGTCTGCGTTCGCCGGTGCATCAGCCCCATAAACTTCATAAACTCGATCGCCAAATCCCCGTGCTGCCACAGCAGTACTTCAAGATCCTTTTGCTGAATGATGCCGATTTCGCTGTCTTCCGTCACTTCGGCGTTAAATCCGTGCACGGAATCGCGGAACGGATCGACCTGCCCGAACAAATCGCCCTGCAGATGCAAATACAGCGTCAGCGTACGGCCGTTGTCAGCCGATTTTGTGATGCGCACCTGGCCTTTTTTCACATAATACAATTTGTCCGCCGCATCGCCTTCCCAGAACAGATACGAACCGGCCCGAGCCGATTTCGCATACATGACCCCTTGCAGCCGCTCCATATTTTCCTCTGAAAAAAACGTCGCAATTCCGCTGTTCAAAGCAGCGGCCGTTTCTTCGATCAGCGTGGTGCCCCTTTGTCCGTTCCTCATTCGCCAACGCCTCCTTGGTTGTTCTGCATTCATTGTAAACGATGCCGCCGGGCCGCCGCATCGGGGGAGGGCCGGAATTTGCGCAGGGGAAAATCCTGATTCGGGAAAGGCGTTTCCGAGGGAAACCGGCTCTCAAGCCGAGGCGATTCCCTCATCACGTTTTAAGGGGATTCCCTAACTTACAAATGGTTTGCAACTCTTTACAATAGACCTATGCGAATTGTACGTAAAAGAACGGGGATTGACCGATTGAAAGGGGAGCTTCAGGTTGAATAAGATCTCAACCGGCCAATGGATGACGCAGGAGCTGGAGCGGCTCTGTTTGAGTTCGGACAGCGATTTCGGGGCATTCGCCCAGCCGGTTGAATCCGATCGGCTTATGAGGTGGACCTGTGAAGCGGGGAGCCGGAACCGGCGCATCAGCCAAATGACGGTCAAGCCAGGCGTCGGAGCGGCGGGAATGGCGCTGCGTCTCGGAAGACCTTACATCGTGAACGGCATCGGGAACGATTCTGCGGTCCGCGAATGTCCGGTCATGCTGGCCGAGAAGCTGCTATCGGCGGTCGCCATGCCGATTCCGGCGCTGACGGGGCACTCTGCGGGAGGCGTTCTGCTGCTGGGGAGAAGGAGCGGCTTGAACTATGGGGAGGAGGATGTGCGGCTTCTGTCCGCGCATATTCCCGGGCTGCTCGAAACGATGCGCGCAGGGCTGCAGAAATAACAAAACCGCAGCCACAATCATTGAAGCGGCCGTTTTGTGTTATGATTGATGGAAGATAGTGTCTCAAATAGCAGGAGGTTGCACATGATCAAAATCATCATCGTGGACGACCATGCGATGGTCCGTTCCGGGCTGCGGATGCTGCTGAGCGGCAAAGAAGATATCGAAGTGGTCGGCGAAGCGTCCGACGGGGACGAAGGTATTGCGGCTGCGCGGCAGCTGAATCCGGACGTCGTGCTGATGGATTTGAGCATGCCGCACGGTAAGGACGGGCTTACGGCCGCTTCCGAGCTGAAGACGGAGCTTCCCGGTACGGCGGTACTTTTTTTGACGATGCATGACGACGACGAATATTTGTTCCGGGCCATTCATGCCGGAGCGTCCGGCTATGTGCTGAAGAGCGCTCCTCATGAGGAGCTGCTGACGGCGATCCGGTCGGTGGCGAAAGGCGATCCGTACCTGCATCCGAACGCGACCAAGAGGCTGATGAAGGAATATACGGAGGGTCTGAGGCGCGGCGAGAGCGCGGATCTGTTCGAAACGCTGTCCGAGCGCGAGAAGGAAGTGCTGGAGATGACCGCCAAAGGATACGCGAACAAAGAAATTGCCGAGCAGTTGATCATCAGCGTGAAAACGGTGGAAGCCCACAAAAGCAACGTCATGGAGAAGCTGGGTCTCAAATCGCGGCCCGAGCTTGTTAAATATGCGGTGAAAAAGGGGCTGCTGCAGTTTGACTAAACGGCGGAAAATAACGGAATCCGAGGTGATCGGCCAGCATGTCGGGTCGCTTCTGTCGAAGCTCGACGACAATATTGCCGACGAGGCGTTCCGCAGCGAGCTGAAGCAGTCGCTCAAGCAGCTGACGGATGTCAAGTTCGCGCTGGACGAATCGTCGATCGTCGCCGTCACCGACCGCAGCGGGAAAATCGAGTACGTCAACGATAAATTTTGCGAAATATCGAAGTATGAGCGCGAAGAGCTGATCGGGCAGGATCACCGGATCATCAATTCGGGCTATCATGACAAGCCGTTCATGCAGCAGCTGTGGCAGACGATTCTCGCAGGGGACGTTTGGTTCGGCGAAATCAAAAACCGGGCCAAAGACGGCAGCTACTACTGGGTCAGCACGACCATTGTCCCGTTTATCGGCGAAGACGGCCGTCCGTATCAGTTTCTTGCGATCCGCAACGAAGTGACGAAGCTGAAGAAGGTCGAGGAACAGCTGCAGGAAATGATCGGACAGGTGATGCGCATCCAGGAGGATGAGCGGCGCCGGTTTTCGCGCGAGCTGCACGACGGCATCGGCCAAAGCTTATTTTCGCTGCTGATCCAGATTGACGGGGTTATGTCGGCCGCGGAAAGCGGAGAAGCGCAGCTTGGGCCGATCCGGGAGACGGTGGCGGGCATCATCGAGGAAGTGCGCGGTCTTGCCTGGGAGATGCGGCCGTCCGTACTGGACGATCTCGGCGTTGTGCCGGCGATCCGGACGTATATCGACAATTACGCTTCCCATTACGGGATAACGGTACGTTTTGACTGCAATCTGCGCAAAAGGCTAGGCGTCCAGGCGGAAACTGCCATATATCGGATCATTCAGGAGGCGCTGACCAACATCGCCAAATATGCGGACGTATCGGAGGCGGACGTCTCGATTAAAGAGACGGAAACGGAAGTCGTCGTCCGAATCGCCGATGAGGGCGCTGGTTTCGATACGGCGGCTCCATCCAAAGGCGTCGGGCGGTTCAGCATGGAAGAGCGGGCCCGCGCCGCCGGCGGCAGCCTGCGGATCGAATCTTCCGCGAGCCGGGGGACCGCCGTGACGGTTGTTATACCGAAGTCCGGGTTCTGAAACGGGTCCGGAGCTTCGCTATAAGTGCCGGGAAATCGGGCTCGATCCAACGTTTGCCCGCCCGCTCGATTTGCGGCCGGGATAAACCGAGCGCGAGCAGAACGGCTGCTGCAACGAGCAGCGGTACGGCCATCCTTTCATTTTCGATGACGTCATACAGCCCTGCCGCCAACATTGCCTTGATGACAAAGCCTTGCAGCAGAAAAACATACAGCGTCCGCTTGCCGGGGCCGGTCAGCCTGCCTTCGCTCCAAGGAACGCAGGCCAGAAAGCAGATGGAAGCCGCAGCTTCCAGCACATAGATGCCGAGCCGCTGCAGCCCGGCATACCACTGCGTACTTCCGAGTTCCGCGAAGGTCCGGCTTCCGTATAACCAGCCCGGATCGATGTGGGGCCCAAGCCAGAAGACGGCGAGCACAGCGAAACCTGCTGCAACGGCAAAGGGGCGGATTCGCAGCGCTGCCGCTTGCCAACGCGGAAAGTTGCGGGCTTTGAACCCTGCAAGGAAGAAAGGGAAGAACACAAACGTTCGCGACAAGCTGACCCAGCCGCCTTCCCACGGGATATAACCGGCCGCGACTCCCAGCAGCACGGCTGTGGGCAAGGCATATTTCATGCGGGAGAACAGCGGCAGCAGCAGGCGCCAGCAGAAGTGGCTGCAAAGAAACCACAGCAACGAATAAGGCATGAAGAAGGAGTACACGACTCCCGGCGCATGGAAGAGAGATGCATCGGCAAGCGAATACAAGCTTTGAAAGACGATATATTGATAGGCGATCGCAGTCAGCGCCTTGCTTGCGCGCCCCTCCTGCCTGTAATCTTGGGCCGAGTAGCCCATTGCGAAGGCGAACATCGGGATATGGAACGTATAGATCGTTTCGTAGACTGCCATCGCTCCGGCATGCCGGCTGATGACCGGCTCCAGCATATTCGCCGTGATGACAAGTGTAATCAGCACGTATTTCACGTTCATCATGTAACTGTGCTCTATCGCTTCCGGCCCGATTTTCGTCAACGTCCCCACTCCCGCTCCTTATTTTTCTTTTTCAACATACCCGATTATCCGAAACGGCGAAGTGATGAATATCACCGGTTGAAATCGAGCGGTACTGTGATTTTTATCACAGATGCCCAGAAATACGTATGGTTTAATAGAGTTATATAGGAAACCGCGACGTGACGGGCAGGCTGATTGTGACCCGGAATGAATACTTTGAAGGGAGCAGATGACTGTGATTACCTGCAAAGAGTGCAGCAGAACGAACGGCACGGGCAGTGTGGGGACGAGCTGGATTTGCGAAGACTGCAAAGTGGAAATGACGGAACAGAAGCAGCAGGCCGAACGCGATGAATGGATGCAGGAGCGAAGATTGGAGCAATAGCTGGGCGTAAGACCGGGGAGAAATCCCGGTCTTTTTTTGAAAAATTTCATATTGCGGATCGACCATTTTTTGTTTATAATCAACTTGTATACAGGTTGGGATGTAAATTGGAATTCAAATCGGACGTCAAATTGGCAGCGCGGGAATTCCCATATCATGAAAGACAGGAGGGGTCATCATTGCTTCTTCTTGCAAGGGATACGCACATTTTCAGTTTCTCGAAACATCATACGCCTGTTCTGAACGTAATCAGCGGATCGACGGTCAAGTTTCAAACGATGGACTGTTTTTCGAATACGATCCATTCGCCGGACCAGTCCGTTGAAGCAATTGATTACTCCCGGATCAATCCCGCTACCGGACCCGTATACATTGAGGGTGCCGAGCCGGGCGATGTGATCAAGGCGGAAATTTTGGAGATCCGGGTGGCAGGCCAAGGCGTCCTCGCCTCCATTCCGGGCATCGGAACATTGACGCACACGGCGGAGAGCGCCATCAAGATCTTACCGATTGCGAGCGGTCAAACGGCTACATTCAGCGAACATATTGAATTGGACGTCCGGCCTATGGTCGGCGTCATCGGGGTGGCTCCTGCGGGAGCGGATATTCCGTGCGGACATCCCGGCAATCATGGCGGAAATATGGATGCGACTTGCATAACGTCCGGATCGAGCGTCTATTTGCCTGTCAACGTATCGGGCGCATTGTTTGCGCTTGGGGACTTACATGCGGCAATGGGGGATGGGGAAATATGCGGTGTCGGGATTGAAGTCGCCGGCGAGGTGGACGTCAGGCTCTCCGTGATCAAAGGAGCAGAACTTGATTGGCCGCTCGTGCACCGGGGCAATGATTGGTACACGATTGCCAGCGATCATGATTTGCTGACCGCCATTCGGCTCGCAAGCGAATCCATGCAGCGGCTTCTCGTCAAGGAGTGGGAGCTGTCAAACACGGAAGCGTATATGTTGATGGGAGCCGCGGGGGATGTGCAGGTTAACCAGGCTTGCAAACCTTGTTCCGTCGAATCTGTCGTTCGCTTCCGAATGCCTCAAATGAAATCATTGAAGCCATTAATTCAGGAGTAGGAGTGGAAAGCAAGATGCTTATAGGTGTCCCGAAAGAAAGAAAAAACAACGAAAACCGGGTGGCGGTTACGCCGGCTGTTGCTTCTACGATTGTAAAGGCAGGCCATCGGTTGATCATCGAGGAGGGAGCCGGCGCGGGCAGCGGCTTTACCGATCAGGAATATCGCGATGCCGGTGCGTTTATTGCCTTGCAAGCGTCTGACGTATGGGCCGCGGATATGGTGATGAAAGTGAAAGAACCGCTGCCCTCCGAATACGGTTATTTTCGGGAAGGACTAATCTTGTTTACTTATTTGCACTTGGCGGCAGAGCCTGAACTCGCCAAAGAGCTGACCGCGAAGAAGGTGATGTCGATCGCCTACGAAACGGTTGAGCTGAACGGGACGCGTCCGCTGCTTACGCCGATGAGCGAGGTTGCAGGCAGAATGGCCGTTCAAATCGGCGCCCGCTTTCTGGAGAAGCGGGAAGGCGGAATGGGAATTCTGCTCGGGGGAGTTCCCGGTGTCGGGCGGGGCAAGGTTACGATTATCGGCGGCGGGGTCGTCGGCAGCAATGCTGCCCGAATCGCGATCGGCATGGGGGCGGAAGTGACCATCCTTGACCTCGACGCCGAGCGGTTGCGCGAGCTGGAGCATATTTACGGCAGCCGCATTCAGACCCTGGCCTCTAATCCGGCAAATATTGCAGAGTCTGTTGCTGCTGCGGATCTCGTTGTCGGAGCCGTTCTTATTCCGGGAGCGAAAGCGCCGAAGCTCGTTTCGGAAGCGATGGTTCAAAGGATGAAGCCCGGTTCGGTTATCGTTGACGTTGCCATTGATCAGGGCGGAATTGTGGAGACGGCCGACCGGATCACCACTCATGACGAGCCGACATATGTGAAGCACGGGGTTGTCCACTATGCCGTGGCGAATATGCCGGGAGCGGTGCCGCGCACATCGACGATTGCGCTAACCAATGTTACGCTGCCGTACGCGCTGCAGATTGCGAACAAGGGTGTCCAGCAAGCGCTCCGTGAATCGGTTCCGTTACAGCTTGGATTGAATACGGCATACGGCTATCTCACATGCGAGAAGGCGGCGCGGGATCTCGGCTACGAATATGTCAACCCTTTAGGAGCACTTGTAGTATAATGTATTGCAAACCGGGTGAACTACTTTTATAATCAAGTTGTATACATAATTGTATACATATTGGTATATAAAAACTCCCGGATAGGTGTGACACATTTGATCGATAAAAATCCGAAGATGCTGCTGAAGGATATTGCATACGAAAAAATTAAAGAAAAAATGATGAAAGGCAATGAAGGGTACACATCCGAGAATACGTTGGTCCAGGAGCTGGAAATGAGCCGAACGCCGATCAGGGAAGCGCTCAATCGTTTGCAGCACGAAGGCTTTCTGCGCATTATGCCGAACAGGGGAATTATGTTCACCGAGCTGACCGTCGATGAGCGCAACGAGCTGATCGATATGAGAATCGCGGTCGAAACCTATTCGTTGAAGAAAGCGGTCCAGCGGATGGACGACCGGCATATCGAACAATTGAAGCGTATTATTGCGATGCAGGAGGAAGCGTACCAAAAAGACGATTTTTATGAATTGTTGGAAAAAGACTCGCTTTTTCATCAATATTTGCTGGAAATCGTAGGGAATTCTCATTTTATTAAAATGTACCGTCATGCCAGAGACAGACAGTTCACCGTACGGGCCGGGAATTGGCTGCGAAACAAGCCCGATGTGTTAAAGGTCTTTATCGAAGAGCACATGGAAATCCTGAATGCCATTATCGAGGGGAATGTCGAGGCTGCCGTGCAGCTACTCGAAGAGCATTTGAAAAAAGGGAAGTTGTAACAGGAGATTACCGAGCAGGAAAATGGTCAGCGCAGCTTTTACTTTTTTACATTCCGCGGCTGATCACTTGCTGGCCGTTTTCCTTCCATATTGGTATCGCTTCGGCATCCGACAATTGCAGCAAGATTGGCAGAACGATGTTTATATTGTGAAGATAAATAAATTATTTTATAATAAACTTGTATACAGGTTGGGATTCATGTTTTCTGAAAAACCACGTTTGTTGCTCGAAGACCCGTTTATTTGAGGAGGGATTAGGTGAAAGTTCGGATTGTAATGGCGCAATTGGAGTCGACCTCGGATAAACACGTTAATTATAAAAAAGCTGTAGCCGCCGTTCACGATTCAATCAATAACTACAACGCCCAGATGATCGTGTTTCCGGAAATTTTCATGAGCTTTTTTCCTGTAGACACTCCGCTGGATGTCATTGTGGAAGATGCGGAGCCCCTTGACGGACCGTTTGTTGCCGGCATGAGACAACTGGCGGCCGAAACCGGAACCTGGCTTGTGTTCGGAATGAAGGAGACTGCACCGGATTCGCGGAAAGACCGGGTTTATAATTCGGTTGTCGTCGTTCGTGACGACGGATCGATTGCCGGCGTATACCGGAAAACGCATCTTTATAATGCGTTTGGCTTTAAGGAATCGGACACGATTGAACCGGGGTCGCAGTTATTCGAGCCGATTGAAACTCCTTTTGGAACGATAGGCCTGTTCGTTTGCTATGAACTGCGTTTTCCCGAAATTGCGCGTCATCAGGCGGCTTTGGGGGCAGACATTATTCTTGTCCCTTCGGGATGGGTGCGCGGACCGATGAAAGAGCACCACTGGAACCATTTAGTAACGACAAGGGCGCTCGAAAACACGGTCTTCGTCGTTGCTTGCAATCAAGTCAGCGATTTTTATACCGGCCAAAGCCTTGTTGTCGATCCGATGGGCGTACGACTCGTTGCCGGACCCGAAACGGAGGCGCTCATTCCTTGCGAAATCGATTTGAGCCGGATCGGGAGCGTTCGCGAAAAGCTTCCATCGCATCGTCATCGGAGAGCGGAATTATACGCCCCAAACTAAATTAAGCGGAAAAGGAGCCCCCTCATATGAGCAGTTTTCGTTCTCTGTTGAACAAACGGCAATCCGCCTACGGAATGATCGTGACGTTAAAGGACCCCGCAGTTGTCGAGATGCTTGGATATACAGGGTATGACTTCGCCATCATCGACATGGAACATACGACATTTGATTACGGGCTTGTGCAGCATATGATTCGCGCAGCGAGGTGTGTGGATCTTCTATCAATCGTAAGAACGGGGCATAACGATTACGGAGCTATACTTCGTGTGCTCGATGCCGGGGCCGATGCCATCATGGTTCCTCATCTGACGACACGCGAGCAGGCGGAAATGACGGTAAACGCCGCCAAGTACCGTCCGCTCGGAACAAGAGGATTGGACGGTTCGTCAAGGGCCGCCGGGTACGGATCGATACCGTTCCAGCAGCATATACGCCGGCAAAATGGAGTTGTGACCGTCATCGGAATGATCGAAGATGCGGCGGCTGTCGATAATCTGAAGGAAATTGTCGGCGTCAAAGGACTGGACCTGCTCTTTCTCGGTCCGGCAGATTTGGCCGCCTCGCTCGGATATCAGGAGCAATTCGATCACCCTGTCGTGATTGAGGTGATGAAAGAAGTGATCCGTATTTCGCGCGAAGCGGGAATAGGGATCGGCATTCCGGCCTTCACGGCCGAAGATGTAAACCGCTACACCGAATGGGGAGCGAATTTCTTTACCGTACCTCCGATCGATACGCTCCTATTCAGTCAGACATTGGCATCGCATATAGCCGGTATCAAGAGCGCAAGCCTTAAGATACAATAAATTTTCATTTAAATTGGGGAGGTTGGAAGGAATGAAAAGGGTGTATAATGCGAGAAAGGCATTGGTTTTTGGACTTGTTTTTGTATTCATGGTGATCACGGCTTGTACGGGCGGAAACACGGCAAAAACGGAACAACCGGCCGCTGAATCGACAGGGGGTCAGGAAGCAGCCGCTAAGACGGAAGAGGGAGGGCCGCAGCCGGGCGGTGAAATCCGGATTGCATTTGAAGCGGATCCGCCTGCTCTCGACTGGGCCAGCTCCGGCTCCTTCTCGACGGCTAACATTGCGTACCACATTTTCGAACAACTCTTTGCCCTGGATAAAGATTTGGCTGTCAAGCCGATGCTTGCCGACAGTTATGAAATGAGCAGCGATCAAACAACGTATACGATCAAGCTGAGACAAGGCGTGAAATTCCATAACGGCGCCGAAATGAAGGCGGACGACGTCATCGCATCGATTAAACGTTGGACAGTCATTTCCCGTTTCGGAAAGATCGCGGCCGAGAAAATCGAATCGATCAATAAACTGGATGATTATACGATTGAAATCAAGCTGAAAGAAGCGTTTACGCCTCTTATTCGCTTCTTCGCGGGTCCGCAAAACGCGCTTGCGATTATGCCTGCCGACATTGCTGCAAAAGCCGGGGAAGAAAGATTTACGGACGATGCGCTCGTAGTCGGTACAGGTCCATACAAGCTTGAAAGCTGGAAGAGAGGACAAAGCCTTACGTTAATCCGGTTCGACGATTATGTTTCCCGTGAAGAGGATTGGGGTGGACTGACCGGTAAAAAGGTTGCTTTTGCGGATAAAATCAGATTCGATATCATCTCGGATGCGCAAGTGAGAATGAACGGCTTGAAAACAGGGCTGTTCAACTATGTGATGGCGGTACCGCAAGATTTGTACGGCGCGGCTAAGGCGATTCCGGGCGTTCAAACGCAAGTGAATGAAATGAAAAAGTTTATTACCCTCATTCCGGATAAATCCGAAGCGCCTTTCAATGATGTCCGCCTGCGTGAAGCCGTTAACTATGCCCTTGACCGGGAAGCGATCGGCAGCGTTACGTACGGCGATCCGAACTTCTACAAGGCCGATGGATCGATCTTCTTCCCGCCGCAAAAGGAACTGTATTCGACCACGGGAACCGAGGCTTACAAATACGATCCGGAAAAAGCGAAGCAGCTGTTGAAAGAAGCGGGCTACAACAACGAGCCGATCCGCCTGATCGCATCCAACAGCTATGAGGACCATTTGAAATCCGCGCAAATTGTCATGCAGCAGCTGCAAGAGGTTGGCTTTAAGGTCGACTTCCAGACGTATGAATATTCTGCGCTGACGGAGCTGATCAAGAACCCGAAAGAATTCGATTTGTTCGTCCTTGGTTTCGCACCTGTATTCGATTTGTCGCTGACGTTGTGGCTGGAACCGGATTATGCGGGCTCGACCAATTATACAAGCGAGAAAATGAACGCTGCTTTGAGCGCATGGAATAAATCCACCGATCCTGCCGAGCAAATGAAAATTTTAACGGATGTCAACAGCATCGTTTACGGAGAATTCCCGATTATCAAGATGGTCAACGAAGTGGGACTTGATGCGTACAGCGACAAGCTGCAAGATTTTGAACCGTGGATGGGCATCAAATTCTGGAATACGTGGTTGAAAAAATAAATCCGTGCGGTTGATACTGCAACACGGGGAGGTGGATTGTTATTACACAATATATCGCCCGCCGGTTGATTTCCTTAATTCCCGTCATCCTCATCGTTAGTCTGATTTGTTTCTCGCTTATTCACATTACTCCCGGGGATGCGGCGTCAGCTATTCTGGGAGAGACGGCAACGGAAGAGCAGCTCGCGAAGATGCGGCAGTCTCTGGGGCTCGACGCTCCGCTTTATGAACAGTTTTTAAGGTGGCTTGGCGATGTTGCAGTCGGCGATTTCGGGGTGTCCGTTTTTTCGGGCGAACCGGTTATTCAAATCATCTGGGAGAGCTTTAAGACAACGTTCGGCCTCTCCTTGATCGCCATGCTACTGAGTCTTGTCATTGCAATCCCGCTGGCGATCCTTGCCGTATGGAAACGGAATTCGTGGATGAATTGGATCTTCATGTCCTTCTCCTTGCTGGGCGTTTCCATACCGGCATTTTGGCTGGCGCTGCTGCTCATTATCGTGTTTGCCGTAACGCTCGGCTGGGTTCCGGTTGCAGGCTACATGCCGCTTAGTCAAGGCTTCTGGCCTTGGCTGAGCCACCTGCTTCTGCCGGCTGTCGTGCTCTCCGTCCAGCAGGCCGGGCTTATTGCCCGGATGCTGCGCGACGGAATGCTGGAGGTCATGAACCAGGACTACATTCGCAGTGCACGCGCCAAAGGAGCAAAGGAATGGATCATCCTGCTGGGTCATATTTTGCCGAATGCGATGATTCCGACCGTGACCGTTATCGGCGTCACAATTGCCGAGCTGCTCGGCGGCGCCATCATCGTTGAATCGATCTTTGCCATTCCGGGTTTGGGACAACTGATCGCGGAATCCATCTCGCGGCGCGATTTTCCCGTCCTTCAGGGCGGCGTATTGTTCATTGCCGTCATCTATGTGCTCGTAAACTTATTGGTGGATCTGGCCTATGCCTTCTTTGATCCGAGAATCCGATACGATTAAGAAAGGGAGATAGGCAATGTCCGCACTGCATTCGAAACGAAGGAGCAAGCGTATTTCCGGATATGCGGCGGGGGCGGTATTATTTACGATTGTGATGGCGGCCGTCACGGCACCGTTATGGGTCCCCCATTCTCCGACTTACATTGATCCTACGCAGCGTTTATTGCCTCCGTCCGGTCAGCATCTATTCGGAACGGATCATTTTGGCCGTGATATTTTTAGTAGAGTGATCTATGGAGCGCAAATTTCGCTGGGCGTTGGATTCATCGTTACACTGCTGTCGATCGTTTTGGGAACGATCACCGGTTTGCTGGCAGGTTATTTTCCGAAGGCCGACTCCTTCCTGATGCGAATCATCGACGGTATTATGGCGTTCCCTTCGGTCCTGCTCGCCATCGCAATGGTTGCGGCTTTAGGGGGCAACATGTTCAACCTGGTGACGGCCCTCGTAATCGCCTTTTGGCCGAATATGACGCGGGTTGTTCGATCATCGACCCTGCTCATTGTCAATATGCAGTACGTGGAAGCGGCCAAGGCGATCGGAACGAAGCATACGGCGATTATGATCCGGCATATTCTTCCGAACTCGCTGACGCCGATTATCGTACAAGCAACCTTCATCTTTGCAAAGGCCATTCTTGCGGAAGCATCCCTTAGCTTTTTAGGACTGGGGATTAAACCGCCTACGCCGACCTGGGGCAGTATGCTTGGAGAATCGCAAGTCTATTTGACGACTGCCCCGTGGTTTTCCGTTCTGCCGGGTATCGCCATCCTGCTGACGGTGCTCTCCTTGAATGTGTTTGGGGATTTGTTCCGGGAGATGGTCAATCCTCATCTGTCCCGCAGGAGAGGCGGGTTCCTCTTCAAGAGGATGTCCATCAAACCGGCAGGGAAACTGGAAGAGAATGGAGGTGGGTAGCGGGCATGGCATTGCTTGAAGTAAAAGGCCTAAGAACACATTTTAATACGCTGGGCGGGATCGTTAACGCGGTAAACGGCGTTTCGTTTACCGTCGACCGCGGCGAAACACTTGGAATTGTCGGTGAATCGGGCTGCGGGAAAAGCGTCATGTCCCTTTCTCTGATGCAGCTCAATCCGGTGCCGATGACCTCTTACCCGGAAGGCGAGATTCTTTTCGACGGACGCAATCTGATCGAAATGACCGAATCTGAAATGCGAAAGATGCGGGGCAACGATATCGCGATGATCTTTCAGGACCCGATGACAAGCATGAATCCCGTCATGACCGTCGGCAAGCAGATTATGGAATCGATTCGGTTTCATCAGAAAGTGTCCAAAAAAGAGGCGGCCGCACGGGCGCTGCAGGTGCTGCGGGACGTCGGAATCGCCAATCCGGAAAAACGGTTCCATGAATATCCGCACCAATATTCAGGGGGCATGCGGCAGCGGGCTATGATCGCCATGGCGCTAGCATGCAATCCGAAAGTACTCATTGCCGACGAACCGACAACGGCACTCGATGTGACGATCCAGGCGCAAATCTTGGAGTTGATCGCGTCGATTCAGAAACAATACGGGATGGCCATTCTTTTGATTACCCATGATCTTGGCGTTGTGGCGAGGTCGGCCGACCGGGTGATGGTGATGTATGCGGGGGAGGTCGTTGAAGAAGGCAGGACCGAAGAGGTGTTTAGCCGGCCGCTCATGCCGTATACCTGGCTGCTGCTCCGTTCGCTGCCGCGTATGGACGATGACGGGGCCGACCGTTTGCAGTCCATATCCGGCTCCCCCCCCAGTCTCCTTAACCCTCCGGAGGGCTGCTCATTCTACTCGAGATGTCCGTTTGCGATGGAAATTTGCGGGCAGATTAAACCGGCGCTTGTAGAAAAAATGAGCGCCCATCGCGCGGCATGCCACCTCTCCTTTGAAGAGATGGAGCAAAACGCGCCAATGGAGGAAAGAGATGAGGTGATCAGCCCGTGAGTTCTTATCTGCTGGAGACGCGCGGTCTTAAAATGCACTTCCCGATCAAAGCCGGATTGTTGAAGCAAACCGTCGGTCACGTGAAAGCCGTCGACGGCGTCGATCTGAAAATCCGGGCGGGGGAGACGCTCGGTATCGTAGGCGAATCCGGATGCGGAAAAAGTACGCTTGCCCGGCTTATTCTCCGGCTGCTTGAGCCGACCGGCGGAGAAGTGCTGTTTGAAGGGGAAAATATTCTAAAGTACAGTGCAAGGCAAATGCTACAAATCAGGCGGGAAATGCAAGTGGTGCTTCAGGATCCGATTGCCAGCCTCAATCCGCGGATGACCGTCGGCGATATTATTGCCGAACCGTTCGTATCCCATCGGGTCAAGGGGAATATCAAGCTGCGGGTTCAGGAGCTTCTGGAAACAGTAGGCCTTAAGCCCGAACATTATACCCGGTATCCGCACGAATTTTCCGGAGGGCAGCGCCAGCGGATCGGAATCGCCCGGGCGGTTGCCTTAAAGCCAAAGCTGATTATATGCGATGAACCGGTCAGTGCGCTCGACGTCTCCATTCAAGCTCAGATTGTGAACCTGTTTCAGGACCTGCAGAAGGAATTTGGGCTGACGTATGTTTTTATCGCGCACGATCTTTCCGTCGTCAAACATATATCCGATCGCGTGGCGGTCATGTATTTGGGGAAAGTGGTGGAGTCGGCTGAATATAACCGTCTCTTTAAACAGCCCAAGCATCCGTACACGGAAGCGCTTCTGTCCGCCATTCCGCTGCCTGACCCGCGCAAAGAGCGGGAACGACAGCGGATCGTCTTAACGGGGGAGATGCCTTCTCCGAGCAATCCGCCGTCAGGCTGTGCCTTTCATGCCCGGTGTCCGTACGTCACGCAGCATTGCGATACAAAGGTTCCGGAGCTGGAAGGGAAAAACGGGCATCTGGCAGCGTGTTTTTATCCGAGAGCATAGGAGGCAGCCTCATGGATCCATTGCAGCAAAGACAGCGGTTGGAGAAAGGGGCGACGACGCTCTACGCTTCGCAATTCGATCAACGATTTTCGTATTGCGCGTATGTCCCGAAAAGCTTTGACGCCGAACACCCGCAGCATGGGCGTCTCATTGTCCTTATTCACGGCACCGACCGCAATGCGCAAATCTACCGCGACGCTTTCAGCGACTTGGCCGAACAAACGGGAGCAATGGTGCTGGCTCCATTGTTTCCGGCCGGAATCATCGAGGCGGGAGAATTGAATGCTTATAAATTCGTCCGCTTCCACGACATTCGGTTCGATCACGTCCTCTTGTCCATGATCGATGAATTTTCGTCAAAATACGGGGTTGCCTTCGAACGCTTCCTCCTTTTCGGATTTTCGGGCGGTGCCCAGTTTGTCCATCGTTTTTATTATCTTCATCCCCAGCTTCTCGAAGGGGTTTCGATTGCTTCCCCGGGAAATGTCACCTTGCTGGACGATACGCGGGATTGGTTCGTCGGAACGCGCGGCTTCGAAGAACAGTTCGGGTCGAAGCTCGATCTGGAGAGGCTTCGCGAAGTTCCGGTACAGCTGGTAATCGGCTCATTGGACTGCGAGATTCAAAAAACAGGCAAGGAAAATCCGTTTTGGCAGGAGGGTGTGGAAGTGGCGGGAGACAGCCGCCTCGCCCGGATCAGAACGTTAAGGGACAATATGATCCGCAACGGAATCCGCGTGCGGTACGACGAAGTCGAGGATGCCGCCCATGAAGGGAAAAAGCTGTTTCCCGTGGTCCAGTCGTTTTTTGGAGAGATTTTAGCGGAAGCTGGAGGCTGGGAATGATGTTCCGAATGAACCCAAGAGTGCAAGGTGTAAACGAAGAACTGATCGAACTGTATGATCAGGTGATGCCATCCACAATCGGTCACATGACGGATTTTGGTTTTCTGAAAGGGCTTCGTCCGCTGGTTACTCCGATCCGCATCGTCGGCAATGCGGTAACGGTAAAAATCCCCCACATGGATTCTTCGGCCGTCCACCAGGCGCTTAGTATCGTTCAAGCGGGCGATGTGCTCGCGATCGATATGTCCGGTGACGAAGAACGCTCCTGTTGGGGAGGAGTACTCTCTTATATTGCCAAGCAAAAACGGTTGTCCGGCGTTATCGTTGGAGGCTGCGTGAATGATGTTGCCGAGATTCTGGAATTGAAGCTGCCCGTTTTCTCGCTCGGGACAAGTCCTTTGACGACCCGGATTGTGGGAATTGAGGGGGAAATCAATACAGTCATCAGCATCTGCGGCACAAGTATTCATCCCGGCGATTTAATTGTTGCCGATGATGACGGCGTATTCGTCGTCAGCCCAAGCGATGCGGAACACTATGGACGGGAAGCGATCCGGATTCAACAAGCGGAAGTTGAACTGAAGCGGAAATTGGATTCCGGTATATCCATTGCTTCCATCAGCGGCGCTGAAAACTACTTTTTATGAGCTGTCAAAAATTCAAACGAAGAAGCTTCCAAACCCGCTGTTTAAAGCGGGACTGGAAGCTTCTTTTGTTATGGGCGGTAAATCATTGCGGCTGTGACAAATATTACTTTTTTATGCCGGGCCGTTTAGTAAGCTTAGGAAATAAGGAAAAGCGGAAGGAGACGATTGGGATGATGACAGGCCTCATACTTGCGGGGGGACCGAGTAAAAGAATGAACGGAAAGCGCAAAGCGCTGCTGCCGTTCGGCGGTGAAATTTTGCTGCAGCGGCAAATTCGGGAGCTGCGTAAGAGCTGTGCCGAGATCATCGTTGCGGCTGAAGATCCGAAACCTTATCTCCGACTTGTCGATACGGACGTGCGCATCATAACGGACTATTATCACGGCAAAGGACCGCTTGGCGGCATGCATGCCGGATTAAGTCTGGCCCGGCACGATTCCGTCTGGGTCGTCGGCTGCGGCATGCCCTTTATTTCGGCGCGGGCGGCCGTGCTGCTCGATCAGCTTCGAACATGCGGCGCCGAAGCCGCGATCCCGCTCATCGAAGGGCGGGAATACCCGCTGCACGGCGTTTACGGCAAAAGCTGCGCCCGTCAAGCGCTGGCGCTGATGGAGAGGGGCGAAAGGCATGTCTCCGCCTTGATGCCGGCGCTGCGCTGGATCAAAGCGGACGAAACGTTTTTGCTGGAGGCGGGAATCGATCCCCTGTTCACCATGAATATCGTGACGGATGAACAATATGAACACGCGCTGCAATTCGCCGAGAAGCTTGCGATGATGTAGTCCGGTTCCTTTTTCAAAAATATTCCTGGGAGTGATTTATTGCATAGTGGAGGGCGCCGACTCCGGCGTACGATAGAGTCAAGCAAGTGAGGGAAGTGAGTGCCGATTCGGAAATCTCAAGGAGGAAGAGACGATGGCTGTAAAGGAAATTAACGTGCAGGAACATCAGTCCGCCCAAGACGAAGTGAACCGGTTGGTCGCCCGCGCTAAGCAGGCGCAGGCAACATTCATGAACATGACCCAGGAGCAGATTGACCGTATCGTACAGGAAATGGCGCTTGCCGGACTCGACCGCCACATGGCGCTTGCCAAGCTGGCCGTCGAAGAAACCGGACGCGGGGTTTACGAGGACAAAATAACAAAAAATCTGTTCGCGACGGAGTATATTTATCACAGCATTAAAAACGAAAAAACGGTCGGCGTCATCGAAGACAACCCCTATGAGAGCTACCAGAAGGTAGCGGAGCCGGTAGGTGTCATTGCCGGCGTCACTCCCGTCACCAACCCGACGTCCACGACGATGTTCAAGGCGCTGATCGCAGCCAAGACGCGCAACCCGATCATTTTCGCGTTCCATCCGTCCGCGCAGAAGAGCAGCGCCGCGGCGGCAAGCGCACTGCTCGAAGCGGCCGTACGCGCCGGTGCCCCGCAGTACTGCGTGCAGTGGATCGAAACGCCGTCCGTGGAAGCGACGCAGTTGCTGATGAACCACCCGGACGTTGCGCTTGTGCTGGCGACCGGCGGCTCCTCGATGGTTAAGGCTGCCTACAGCACCGGCAAGCCGGCGCTCGGCGTCGGGCCGGGCAACGTGCCGTGCTTTATCGAGCAGTCGGCCGATTTGCGCCAGGCGGTCACCGACCTGGTTCTGTCCAAGACGTTCGACAACGGCATGATCTGCGCTTCCGAGCAGGCTGTCATAATCGAAGAGCCGGTATACGGGCAAGTGAAAAAGCTGATGCAGGAGGCAGGCTGCCACTTCCTGACGACGGAGGAGACGGAAGCGGTATCGAAGCTCGTCATCAACAAGGAAAAATGCGCCGTCAACGCCATTATTGTCGGCCAGCCGGCCGTCAAAATCGCCGATCTGGCGGGAATTGCGGTGCCTGCCGATACGAAGATTCTCGTTGCCGAGCTGCAGGGCGTCGGCCCGGATTACCCGCTGTCAGCGGAGAAGCTGAGCCCCGTGCTCGCCTGCTACAAGGTGCAAACGGCCGCGCAAGGCATTGAGCGCGCGGCAGAGGTCGTCGCTTTCGGCGGACTTGGGCACTCCTCGGTCATCCATTCGAAGAACGAGGACGTCATCGCCGCTTTTGCCGCTAAGCTGCAGACCGGACGCGTCATCGTCAACTCTCCGTCGACCCACGGCGCCATCGGCGACCTGTACAACACGAACCTGCCGTCGCTTACGCTCGGCTGCGGATCGTACGGCCATAACTCCACCGCTTCGAACGTGTCGGCCGTCAATCTGCTCAACATCAAGCGCGTCGCATACCGGACGGTCAACATGCAGTGGTTTAAAATTCCGCCAAAAATCTACTTCGAGAAAGGCGCAACGCAGTACTTGGAAAAAATGCCGGATATCTCGCGCGTCCTGATCGTCACCGACGCGGTAATGGAGAAGCTCGGCTACGTGGAGAAGCTCGAATATTATCTGCGCAAGCGGCAGCTGCCGGTTTATGTGGAAGTGTTCTCGGACGTCGAGCCCGACCCGTCTGTGGAAACGGTGGAGAAGGGCCGGAAGCTGATGGAAAGCTTCCAGCCGGACTGCATCATCGCCCTTGGCGGCGGCTCGCCGATGGACGCGGCGAAGGCGATGTGGCTGTTCTACGAATATCCGGACACGAGCTTCCATTCGCTGAAAATGAAGTTTTTGGACATCCGCAAACGAGTGTACAAATATCCGCGTCTTGGCCGGAAAGCGAAATTCGTCGCCATTCCGACCACGTCGGGCACCGGCTCGGAAGTGACGTCTTTCGCCGTCATTACCGACAAGAATCAGGGCAATACGAAATACCCGCTTGCCGATTACGAGCTGACACCGGATGTGGCGATCATCGACCCGGAATTCGTCTACAGCCTGCCGAAGACAGCGGTCGCCGACACGGGGATGGACGTTCTGACACACGCGATCGAAGCTTACGTCTCGGTTATGGCCAGCGACTACACCGACGGTCTGGCGCTGCAGGCAATCCGGCTCGTGTTCCAGAACCTGGAGAAGTCGTACCATACGGCCGATCCGGCGGCTCGGGAAAAAATGCATAACGCTTCGACGCTCGCCGGCATGGCGTTCGCCAACGCGTTCCTCGGCATCAACCACAGTCTGGCTCATAAATGGGGCGGGCAATACCATACGGCACACGGACGGACCAATGCGATTCTGATGCCGCACGTCATCCGCTACAATGCGCAGAAGCCGACGAAATTTGCATCGTTCCCGAAATACGGCCATTTTATCGCCGACCAGCGGTATGCAGACATCGCCCGGATGCTCGGCTTGCCTGCGCGCACGGCCGAGGAAGGCGTCGGCAGCCTGATCGACGCGATCCGCAAGCTGAATCATTCGCTCGGCATTCCGGAATCGTTCCAGGCGCTCGGATTTGATCCGGCCGATTTTGAGGAGAAGGTGGGGTATCTCGCCGACCGCGCATTTGAGGATCAGTGCACGACGGCGAACCCGCGCATGCCGCTCGTTACGGAGCTGGCAGACATTTACCGCAACGCGTTTTACGGGAAATTTTAATCCAAATTAACGGGAGGTGTTCCGTCATGGCGATGACGGAAACGGAAGTGACAGGCAGCCGGCCGCAAGCGGACAGTTGGAGATCGTTCAAAGGCGGCAAATGGCAGCGGCACATCGATGTAAACGATTTTTTGGAGCGAAATTTGACACCTTATTATGGAGACGAGCGGTTTTTGGAGCCGCCGTCCGCGGCGACGAAGGAGCTATGGCGGCAGCTGCTCGAGCTGATGCGGCAGGAGCGGGAGGGCGGCGGCGTGCTCGACGTCGACGTAAACACCGTTTCCACGATTACGTCCCATCAGCCGGGGTATATCGATAAAAGCATTGAACGGATTGTCGGCCTGCAAACCGACGCTCCGCTGAAGCGCTCCGTCCAGCCGTTCGGCGGCATCCGGATGGCGGTCGATGCTTGTGAAGCTTATGGGTTCAAGCTTCCGGAAGAGATGGTGCGGCTGTTCACCGACATTCGCAAGACGCACAACCAGGGCGTATTCGATGCTTATACGACCGAAATGCGGGCTGCGAGGAAGGCGGGCATCATCACCGGCCTGCCCGACGCCTACGGCCGCGGCCGGATCATCGGCGACTACCGGCGCGCGGCGCTGTACGGTGTCGATCGTCTGATCGGGGACAAAAAGGAAGATCTGCTACAGCTGGAAGTCGAAACGATGAGCGAGGACGTCATCCGCCTGCGCGAGGAGCTGTCGGAGCAAATCCGCGCCCTCAAGGAGCTGAAAGCGATGGCAGCTTCCTATGGATACGACATTTCGGCTCCGGCTGGCAATGCGGCGGAGGCGGTGCAGTGGCTCTATTTCGCTTACCTCGCCGCCATTAAAGAGCAGAACGGCGCGGCAATGAGCCTCGGGCGCGTATCGAGCTTCCTCGATATTTACATCGGACGCGACCTGGCCGAAGGGACGCTGACGGAGGCGGAGGCACAGGAGCTGATCGATCAGTTTGTGATGAAGCTGCGGATCGTAAAATTTCTGCGGACGCCCGATTACAACGAGCTGTTCAGCGGTGACCCGACATGGGTAACCGAATCGATCGGCGGCATGGGACTAAGCGGCGCAACGCGCGTGACGAAAAACTCGTTCCGCTTCCTGCATACGCTCTACAATCTCGGTCCGGCACCAGAGCCTAACCTCACGGTGCTCTGGTCGGAGCAGCTGCCGGAGCCGTTCAAACGGTACTGCGCGCGGGTGTCGATTGAGACGAGCTCGATCCAGTACGAGAGCGACGATCTGATGCGTCCGCTTTACGGCGACGATTACGGGATCGCCTGCTGCGTATCCGCCATGCGCATCGGGAAGCAGATGCAGTTTTTCGGGGCGCGGGCGAACCTGGCCAAAGCGCTGCTTTATGCGATCAACGGCGGCGTGGACGAGAAGCTCGGCGTCCAAATCGGTCCGGCAGCAGCACCGATTACGGCCGATGTGCTTCGGTTTGACGAAGTGATGAGCAAGTACGACGCCATGCTCGAATGGCTGGCCGGACTTTACATGAATACGCTCAACGTCATTCATTACATGCACGATAAATACAGCTATGAACGGATCGAAATGGCGCTGCACGACCGCGACATTTTGCGCACGATGGCCTGCGGCATAGCCGGTCTGTCCGTTGTGGCGGACAGTCTGAGCGCAATCAAGCACGCTGTTGTTCGTCCAGTCCGCAACGAGCGGGGCCTTGCCGTCGATTTCGTCATCGAAGGTGAATACCCGCAGTACGGCAACAATGACGAGCGCGTTGACGGCATCGCCGTCGCGCTGACCGAATCGTTCATGAACAAGCTGCGCAAGCATGCGGCTTACCGCAATGCACTGCCGACGATGTCGGTACTGACAATCACGTCGAACGTCGTCTACGGCAAGAAAACAGGCAGCACGCCGGACGGCCGTAAAGCCGGAGAGCCGTTTGCGCCGGGCGCCAACCCGATGCACGGCCGGGACCGCAAAGGGGCGCTGGCATCGCTCGCATCCGTGGCGAAAATTCCGTATGAGTACAGTCTCGACGGCATTTCCAACACGTTCTCGATCGTACCGAAGGCACTCGGCAAAGAGCGGGAGCAGCGGATCGGCAACCTCGTCTCCCTGCTGGACGGTTATACTGCATCCGGCGGACATCACTTGAATGTGAACGTGTTCGACCGCGGGCAGCTGCTTGATGCGATGGAGCATCCGGAAAATTACCCGCAGCTAACGATCCGCGTTTCCGGTTATGCGGTCAACTTTATTAAGCTGACCCGGGAGCAGCAGCTGGACGTCATCAACAGGACCTTCCACGGTTCCGTATAGTCCCGCGATTGACAACAACCGTTCGGACCTTCTACGGATCCGTATTAATTCCGCGAAAAAAGAAGGAGCGTGGCTCTCATGAAAGGACGAATCCATTCGATTGAAACGTTCGGCACCGTCGACGGACCGGGCATCCGTTTCGTGCTGTTCATGCAGGGCTGCGCGCTTCGGTGCGCGTACTGTCACAATCCCGACACCTGGGATACGGGCGAAGGGAAACTCGTCGACGTGGACGAGATATTAAGCGAAATCGAGCCGTATGTGCCTTATTACCGTACATCCGGCGGCGGCATTACGGTTACGGGAGGAGAGCCAACGCTGCAGGCGCCCTTCGTCGCAGCTTTGTTTATGGCATGTAAAGAGCGATGGGGACTTCATACGGCGCTCGATTCCTCGGGCTTCTGCGAACCGGAGCATGCGGAAGAGCTGATAGCGGCGACCGATCTCGTGCTGCTCGACCTGAAGCATACCGACCGGACGAAGCACACGGTGCTAACCTCTCAGCCGAATGACCGCATCTTGCGCTTTGCCAGATGGCTGGCGGAACGGAAGCAGCCGGTCTGGATCCGGCATGTGCTCGTTCCTGGCTTAACCGATCATTACACCGATTTGATCGCACTCGGGCAGCTGATTGGTGAGTTCTCGAATGTTGAGAAATTCGAGCTGCTTCCTTATCACCGTATGGGCGTGTACAAATGGCAGCAGCTTGGGAGAGCCTACCCGCTTGAAGGCGTCCGGGAGCCGTCTGCTGAACAAATCAAGCGGGCTCATGCACTGATCGAGAGAGGTCGGCTGTCAAGCCAAACGGTCGAAATCTAGCGTTCCTCTGTACCGTCTCCGTCTGCTTGGAGTATTGCGGAGGACCGCCGACCTAAAGAACCATTAGAATGCTATGCCGTCAGGGGGGTTATTCCCTGACGGTTTTTATGCATGGGTTAGGGTTCTCTTTTCAGAATCTTTTGTTCACTCTCCCATCGGCTCAGGAAATAAACTCGGCCCGTACACCATCGGACATTCAACCTCGGCTAAATAATTCGCCTACGGTCATTCACCTACGGTCGTTCACCTACGGTCGTTCATCTACGGTCGTTCACCGTCGGCGTGTTCACAGTCTACCCACTCACTTTTCGGACATTGACCATCTGCCAGTTCACGGTCTGCCCACTAACTTTGGACATTCACCGACTGCCTGTTCGAGATCTTGCTCGCTAACTTTGGACATTCACCGACTGCCTGTTCGAGATCTCGCTCGCTAACTTTGGACATTCACCGACTGCCTGTTCGAGATCTTGCTCGCTAACTTTGGACATTCACCGACTGCCTGTTCGAGATCTCGCTCGCTAACTTTGGACATTCACCGACTGCCTGTTCGAGATCTTGCTCGCTAACTTTGGACATTCACCGACTGCCTGTTCGAGATCTCGCTCGCTAACTTTGGACATTCACCGACTGCCTGTTCGAGATCTTGCTCGCTAACTTTGGACATTCACCGTCTGTCAGTTCACGGTCTGCCCGCTAACTTTGGACATTCATCGTCTGCCTGTTCACGGTCGGCCTGCTCACATTGGACATTTACCGTCTGCCTGCTGACCTCTGTACATTTATCCTTCGGCTGTTCCGAGCGTGCTGAAGAAAATCGAAAGAAAACGAAAGCATTATTTTAGTGACGAAAGAGAACTGGGGACCGAAAAAGTTGATTGTTCGAAGTGGGAAGCTTAACAAGTTGATTGATTGAAGTTTGATCGAAGTTTTCAAAGTTTGATCGAAGTTTCGAAGGTTGTTCAAGTGGGAAGCGGTTACAAAAGTTGATCGGAGGTTATAAGAAAGTAATCCATAGCTGCTAGCAGATGTAGAAAGTAATTAATTCCAAATATTGATGAATGGAAGCGATCGAATGCTGGTCGGATGTGGAAAGTGATAAATAGTTCAAATAGTTCCCCTAATGGTCTCCTTAGAAATTTAGGAACTGGGATTGAAACAAGGTTAAAATTATTTATATGACTTTCTGTGAAAGGCGGGCATTCGGACAAACGCTCAAGCAAAAGGAAACCAGCCGGCTTAAAGCCTCATGCGGTCGATCTCTGAATTGAAACCGGAAGCAGAATTCATCCAAATAGAGTTGAAGGTGCCGCCGTCCAATACCATGGAAGGTACGGTTGATCCAAGCTTCCGCAGAACGAAAAATAGCGATTAATGAACGATTACGATAAAAAATGAATCGTTTGGCGCAAATGTGCTCTTCTAGCATGCCGGCATGCCCCCATTGTTCGATAAAGTGCCGTTTCCCGGAAGGGAACAGATGATGGCCGCTCATATGATTTTGCGGCACGATTTTTAGTTTCAGTTGTACGGGTTCCTCATTCACATCGTAGCCGACGCCCAAAATGAGCGGATGTTTGGAAACCGGTGGATTGGCGGGGAGGGGACAAGTAGCCGAGTCGCAAGTTTTGACTTGACGCCCGTAAAGAACGAGACCGGCCTGTACTTGGCCGAGTAGCGGATCTGCATGATCGGCAATGGAGATGGCCCTGCGTATTTTATGCAGCATGGACCAGGCTGTTTTGTAAGTAACGTCCAGCACGTCGGCAAGCTGTACGGCATTAATAGCCGAATCAGGGCAGGAAACCAGCGACAGGGCCGTGAGCCATTTATGGAGGGGAGTACGGCTTTTTTCCATCATAGTATTGGCTGTAAGTGACGTTTGATGCCCGCAATAGGAACACTCATAAAGTGGAAGACGCCGTGTTGTAATCGTATATGCGTGTGAACAGCCACACTTTGGGCAGAGATATCCTGCAGGCCACTTCAGGCGAAAGAGAAATTCGATACACTCCTCCTCGATGGAAAAAGCCTGCTGCGCTTCAATAACACCCTTTACGATACCAGTTATACTTGGGTGATCGTTTTCGCCAATCATTCTCAAAGCCTCCCCAATGAACCGCCCTTTTTTCAATAACATTAGATTGGAACAAATGTTCCCTTTTGTGATAATTATACCAAACATATGTTCTTATTTCAATGAATTAATTAAAGATGTTCGAAAACTTTTTTCTGCTTCCTGAGTCATTGGGAGAGTGGAGAAAAGATACTGGAGAGACATACACCTTTGAAAAGGGAATGCCTTCGAATGGATGGGGAGAACATTCATATGGGGAAAGCATTCATATGGGGAAAGCATTCGAATGGGGAAAGTCTAAGAAACGAGATGCGGAACTGCAAATCAATGGGAGGCATAGTTGGTCCATGTCCGACCCGACCATCGTCTGTGCTGTAAGCCAAGCTTTGGACTTGACGGTTGTCTTGGTTTTGCGTATAAATCGCGACAAGTAACGATTTTTTTGGCCATTATAGACCGCCCGGAAACGTTTTTGCCCAGCAGCTCTCCAGATCACCCTGACCCTTTACATTTTCTAAAAACAAAATAAACATTGCTCGAACAAATTATTTTTACAATAAACTTGTTTGAAGTGTTAGACAGAGCCCAGTGAACAAACAATTGGAATTTGGGGGAGGATTATAAATTGCGCAGCGTAAAAAACAGGTTTGTATTTGCCGTACTCATCGCCATCGTCATCCTCAGCGGCTGCGGTTCGCAAAAGAATGAGACGACCGCTTCCGGCAATGCGGCGGGCGGAAACGAGAAAACGGCGGCTGCTTCCGGCAACACCGCAAGCGGCGGCGAGAAAACGGCTCCCGAGGCGGGCCTTTCGGGCGAATTGTCCTTCTATACTTCGCAGCCTGAAGACGATGCGGCGAAGTTGACGGAAGCTTTTACTGCAAAATATCCGGACGTGAAAGTGAATGTGTTCCGTTCCGGCACGGAAGAAGTAACGGCCAAAATTCAAGCGGAAAAACAAGCGGGCGAAGTGCAGGCCGACGTGCTGCTGCTTGCCGATGCGGTAACGTTTGAAGGATTGAAAAAGGAAGACCTGCTGCTGTCTTATAAGTCGCCGGAATTAAGCGGAATTCCGCAGTCGCTCGTCGATCCGGACGGAACGTATGCCGGAACGAAAGTGATCGCGACCATCCTGGCTTCGAATACGAAAAAGGTAGCCGCGGCGCCTTCATCCTGGAAAGTGCTGGCCGCTGCGGACAGCAAAGGCGCGGCCATTATGCCGAGTCCGTTATATTCCGGCGCGGCAGCTTATAATATCGGTGTCTTCTCGCGCACGGATGGCCTGGGCTGGGAATTTCTCCAAGGCTTGAAAGACAACGGGATGACGGTCATTAAAGGAAACGGAGCCGTCATGAAAGCGGTGGCGAGCGGTGAAAAATCATACGGCGTCGTTGTTGATTTTATGGTTGCGCGCGAAAAAGCGAAAGGCTCGCCGGTAGAACTGGCGTATCCCGAAGAAGGGGTTCCGATCATTACCGAGCCGATCGCGATCGTGAAGAACAGCAAGCACGAAGAGCTTGCCAAGGCGTTCGTCGATTTCGTTCTGTCCGAGGAAGGCCAGAAGGTTGCCTCCGAGATCGGCTATACGCCGATTCGCGAAGGAGTGGCGCCGCCGCAAGGCTTGAAAGGCATTGCCGACATGAAAATTCTGTCGGGCGATATGGCTGTCTTGACGAACGAGCGCGATGCGGACAAGCAGAAATTTACCGAGCTGTTCGGAAAATAACGAATGGAAGTTAACGGTATGGAAAAACAATCATCGTATCACATCCGTATATCGGAAAGCGGGAAGGGAAACCTTCCCCGCTTTTCCATTTCTTCGCTAGGAACGAAGCTGCTCCTTTTGCTCGGAGCGGCCGCCGTTCTCTTTCTGTTTGTAATGCCGGTATTCAAGCTGGCTTCGCTGAGCGTGCGGAGCGAAGCGGGATTCACCTTATCGCACTATAATGAATTGTTTCAAAGTCCAAGGTTTTGGTCGAGCCTCTGGAACACCGCCATCGTTGTTGCCGGGTCGACCGTCCTTTCGCTGCTGCTCGGATTTGCGGCCGCCTGGCTGATGGCTTATACGGATCTAAAACATAAGCGGATGCTGCATATGGCGCTGCTATTATGTTTTATTTTGCCATCGTATGTGCTGACATTGTCATGGTCTTCGTTCATGGGCCCGCAAGGCTTGCTGGCCGGGATGCTTCATCTTGTTGTTCCCGGAGCTTCGCCATGGAGCATGTACAATTACGGCGGCATTATTTTCGTCATGGGTATCCACCATTTCCCGCTCGTCTATTTGTTCACCCTGAATGTGCTCAAAAAAATTCCGCGCGACCTGGAGTGGGCCGCACGGGCAGGCGGAGCGGGCAAGTTCAACACGTTTCGAAAAGTAACCGTGCCGCTTGCGCTGCCGGGATTAACTGCCGGCGGGCTGCTTGTGTTTCTCGCTTCGCTCGATAATTTCGGCATTCCCGCTTTTCTCGGGACGCCGGCCAACATTACGGTGCTCAGCACGTTAATCTATGAAGAAATTATCGGTTTCGGGCCATCCGCCTTTGCCAGAGGAGCGGCCTTGTCCGTCCTGCTTGGACTTGCGGCCGTAACCGGCACCTTGGTGCAGTGGCTGCTGCTGCGGAAAAGCAGCATTTCCGATACGGTTCTGCTCGATCACGGGCCGCGGTATTGGCTCGGCGCGGGCAGAAAATGGGTCAGCGCGGGAATGTGGGCATTTCTGCTGATCGTAACGGCGGTTCCGCTGCTGGCAATGGTTTCGCTATCGTTCAAGAAAGCGTATGGACTCGGACTGCAGTTTTCCAACCTGACGCTGGACAATTATAAATTTATTTTACTCGGCAATGGGAAAGTATGGAAGGCGATCCAAAACAGCTTCATGCTGGCGCTGGTTACGCTGGTCGTCTGTCTTATCGCCGGCTCGATCTTCGCTTATATACGTGTACGGAAGCCTTCGCTGCTTATGAAAGCGGCCGAAATCGCCATTTCCATCCCTTACACGCTGCCCGGCATCGTCTTCGCGTTATCGATGATCCTCGTATGGATGGAGCCGGTGACGGGATGGAATCCCGGCATATACGGCACCGTTTATATTTTGTTCATCGCTTATATTTGCCGCTTTCTTATATTGCAAATCCGCGCGGGCATTACCGCTTTCATGCAGATCGACCCTTCGATGGAAGAAGCGGCGCGGGCGGCGGGGGCCGGCACATGGCGCAAATGGAGAGCGGTCCTGCTGCCGCTGCTGCTGCCGGGCTTGTTAAGCGGGGCGGTGCTCGTATTCCTGATGTCGCTCACGGAATTAACGGTATCGGCGCTTCTTTATTCATCGGGCACGCAGACGATCGGCGTTACGGTATTCAGCTATGAACAGGCGGGCAGCACCCTGTATTCAACGGCTTTATCCAGCCTCATCGTCTTCATGATCCTGGCGGGCGGCGGGCTGCTGGTATGGCTCCAGGGGCGCGTACAACGGAGGGGAGACAGAGCATGAGCATTATGTTAAAGGACGTCGGCAAATCGTTCGGACGCTTTCAAGCGCTCCATTCGATAAATCTTCATATTGAAGCCAGCGAGTTTATTGCGATTCTTGGACCGTCGGGGTGCGGCAAAACAACGCTGCTCCGCATGTTGGCCGGATTCGAGCAGCCGTCCTCTGGAGAAATCCATCTGAACGGCAAATGTGTGGCCGCGAGCGGTTTCAGCCTTCCGCCGGAGAAACGGCGGATCGGAATGGTGTTCCAGGCTTTTGCGCTATGGCCGCATATGAATGTGGAGGAGCATATTTTGTTTCCGATCCGTTCCCACAAAGAAACGCCCGCCCATATCAAACGAAACGAGCGGGAGCGGGTGGGCCGCGTTCTGGACCTGGTCGGTCTGTCGTCCATGGCTTCTCGCATGCCGCATCAATTGTCGGGCGGGCAGAAGCAGCGCGTCGCCATTGCCCGGGCAATAGCCCCGGAGCCGTCGCTACTGCTCATGGACGAGCCGCTCAGCAGCTTGGACGCCATGCTGCGCATGGATATGCGCCGCGAAATTCAGAACGTGCACCGGCAAACCGGTTCGGCGATCGTATATGTAACCCATGACCAGAGCGAAGCGCTGGCGATGGCCGACCGGATCGTCGTCATGAAAGACGGCAGGATCGAACAGGTTGGCACGCCCCAGGACATTTATTTGCGTCCGCGGACGGAATTCGTTGCGAGGTTCGTCTCCAAGGCGAATCTCGTTAAAGGGCAGTGGCAGCAAGACCGCTTCCTTCCCGAAGGGCACTATAGAAGACCGATCGGATGGCCGGGTGAACGAGTGGGCGAATTTTTCAAGGAGAACGGTTTGTACCCGGTTCGGCCGGACCAATTTGTCCTTGGCGAAGAGTCGGGGGAGGAGCCCGGCATCCGGGGCGAAATCGTGAACGTGCAGTTTCAAGGCAAGGAATTTCGCTATCATATCCGCGCCGGCAGCGAGCAGTGGGAGGTTATTTGCGCGCAGCCGTACAAGCTTGGCGATCGAGTTGTTGTCAATCTGGCCGAGACCGGCACATAGACGAATCTTTCACTCCAATCCCGGTGACCGTTCAATGGTTGCCGGGATTTGTTCGGTTTAAGCTCAATTGCGGAACCCGGCCCGAAAACCTATAATCTTGAACAAACGGTCAAAGCATTCGAGTGAAAGGTATAAAGGAGAGGGTGATATGCTTCACGATCAGCTTTATACGATCGGCCATACGGCGCGGATATGCGGCATCTCCATTCAAACGCTGCGCTACTACGACAAGATCGGCTTGGTTCACCCCAGTCATACCGATAATCAGTCAAATTACCGCTACTATTCCAATCGCGACATTTTGCAAATCAAAGTCGTTCAGGATATGAAACGGCTCCATTTCTCGTTGGATCAAATCGGACAAATCATCTCAAGCGGCGGATTGGAAGGGTTAATGGCCGTCATGCGGGATAAGCATAACGAAACGAAAGACGAAATCGAACGTCTCCGGCAAACGGCCGTCTCCATCGAAAAAAGAATGGATCAAATCGAGTCGCTGCTCCGCGTCAACGAAAAATTCGGCACCGCCGATTTTCTGATCGATTTAAAGTCGCTGCCCGCGAGGACCGTCGCGTTCGACCGCAGAAGATCCGAATGCGGCATGGAGGCATCAATCGTCCGGTTTACCGGGCTGTTCGGTACAATCGAATCGCATGGACTGGCCTCACAAGGTTTCATGATGACGATATATCATGAAAACATTTTGACGTTTGACCGCTCCGATTCCGATTTGGAGCTCTGCATTCCCGTATCGGGCGGGGCGCCGGCTTCACTCCCTTTTATCCGGGTGATTCCCGGCGGAACGTATATTACGGCCGTCTATTCCGGCACGCCTAACGAGGAATCATGCAAAAAAATATACCGGGAGCTCACGGATTGGGCGAGAACGCACGGTTATTGCGAGTCCGGTCCGGCCATCGAGCAATATCTCGTCGATTTAAGCCAAATGCTCGATCCGGACGAATATATCGTTGAGCTTCAGCTTCCTGTCACAAAGTGTTGACCCTATAGCCGCTATAGGGTTTATTTTATTGGTATTCGAATGAGACAGGAGGCAAAAAAATGCATGTCATATTAGGTACCGGTCCGCTTGGACTGGCAGTGATGAGGGAAATCGAAAAACGCGGGGAACCGTTTCGTTTCGTTAACGTTTCGGGTACTCTGCCGAAGGGCATCAATGCTCCGTTAAGGCGCGCCGACTTGATGGATGCAGAGCAGGCGCGCGAGGCAGCTCGCGGGGCGACGGTGATCTACCATTGCGTTCAGCCTCCGTATCACCGCTGGGACGGCTTGTTCGAGCGGCTGCAGGACAATATCATATCCGCCGCCGCAGCTAATGGGGCGAAGCTTGCAGTGGCCGAAAATCTTTATATGTACGGGGAAGTGAACGGTTCTATCCATGAACGTCTCCCATATAAGGCTGCGACCCGGAAAGGGCAAATTCGGGCGAAGCTGACCCGGCGGCTGCAGGAGCTGTATCGAACAGGCGACTTGCAGGCCGTTATCGGAAGAGGGGCGGATTTCTTCGGCCCTTATGTAACGGACTCGTCTGTGGGGGAACGCTTGTTTAAACCGTTGATCAACGGTAAACATGCAACGGTGATGGGAGATCCGGACAAAAAACATACGTATACGTTTATTGACGATTTTGGCAAAGCGCTTGTCATGCTGGGAGAAGCGGAGGATGCGTACGGTCAGGCTTGGCATGTCCCCAATGCGGATACAGTAACGACGCGGCAGTTTGTCGGAATGGCCGCTCAGGCGGCCGGCTGCGGAGCAAAGGTTCGAACGATGGGAATCGGAATGCTGCGGTTTGGCGGCTTATTTATTCCTGCGGCCAGGGAAAGCATCGAGATGTTTTACCAATATGAGCGCGATTTTGTTGTCGACAGCTGGAAATTTAGCGACCGCTTTAAGATGGCGGCCACCCCACTGGCTGACTCACTGGCGGCAACGATTGACTGGTACCGGAGCCGTTATCAGGCGATTCAGGAATAGCCCCTGCTTCTCTCCGCTTTTTTGTTTTTGCTCCCGGACGCCTTCCGTATCATGTAACATATGTACAAAATAAAAGAAAAAGAGAGGGCATTTTGTTACACATTGTAGTATGAAATCATATTGATTCCCTTTACAGTTAACCTATATAGTTAGTAAATATAACAGGGTCGTTTGGACGCAACAGATCACATGAATCCTTGAAATTGTTCGAAAAGTTCAACAAGTTAAAGGGAGTGGGTTGAATGCAGCGGCAAAAGCTGTTTATAAACGGCGGAAGATTGAAAGATACGATCGAAAAATTTGCGGACTTCGGACGAACGGACAAAAACGGCGTCACCCGCCTCGCTCTATCGAAAGAAGATATATTGGTGCGCGATTATTTTAGTTCCTGCTGCAAGGAATTGGGGATGACGATCAAGGTCGATGATTTGGGCAACATCTATGCGACGCTTGCAGGCACTTCCGACAAACCTCCGATTGTGATCGGCTCCCATATGGATTCGGTGAAAAAAGGCGGCCGCTTTGACGGCGTATTAGGCGTCATTTCCGGGCTGGAAGTGGTGCGGACGCTCGTGGACAACGGGATCAAGCCGGACATTCCGGTTACGGTGATGAATTTTACGAACGAGGAAGGCGCCCGGTTCGAGCCGTCGATGATGGCATCGGGCATTTTGTCCGGAAAATTCGATAAAGATGTGATGATGAAGAAAAAGGATCCGGAAGGCATCACATTCGGAGAAGCCCTTCAGGCAAGCGGATATGAGGGCGACGCGGCCAACCGGTTGACGGAAGCATGCGCCTATTTGGAGCTCCATATCGAGCAGGGGCCGATTTTGGAAAAAGAAGATTTGTCGATCGGCGTCGTGGAATGCGTCGTCGGCATGGTATGCTACGAAATCGAAGTGACCGGCGAATCGGATCATGCCGGGACGACCCCGATGGATATGCGCAAGGACGCGCTCTTTGCCGCCAATGATTTGATCGCGGAGCTTCGCGGCAAGCTGGGCGCCCTTGACAGCGAGCTCGTCTTTACGATGGGAAGGATGAACGTTCTCCCGAATATTCATACTGTGATCCCGAATAAAGTCGTGTTTACGATCGAGGCGAGACATAAGAACGAAGACGTGATCCGGGAAGTGGTGGACATTATCCATGGGCTGCCAACGGTATTGGAGGATTGCGAGGTTCAAATCACGAAGCTGTGGGGACGCGACACCGTTTGGTTTGATCCGGCGGTTTGCGCTGCGGTCGAAGCCTCGACAAATTCGTTCGGCTATTCATACAAACGAATGGTCAGCGGGGCGGGGCACGACGCCCAATTTGTCGCCAGCTACATTCCGTCCGCGATGATTTTCGTGCCGAGCGTAAACGGAAAAAGCCACTGCGAAGAAGAGTTCACCCCTTACGAAGCGTGCGAAAAAGGAGTCAACGTCCTGCTGGAAACGGTCATGTCGCTGCTGCCTTGACTTGCGATGCGTGAATCATCGGACAGGTGCCGGTCAGGCGCCTGTCCTTTTTGCGATGCCGTGCCAGGCTGCAGTTGTCGGCTCATCGTTACAGCTTCCATAGATAGACGAGCACGACGTCGATGACCGCTACGATCAGAAAGGCAACGGCGAGCGTTTGCCGTGCCGATGCATATAAAGCTAGTGCGGCCAGGCTGAATACGAGCAGCTGCAGCAGCGAGCGTACCGGAACGGGCACGGGAAACGACGCTTTAGGCGAAACGACCATCCCCCAGAAGACGGCGACAAGAAGCGGGGTGCCGATGCCGAGCACGATTTTCAGCAGCTGGCCATTGCCGGTCTGGAAGCCCCAATAGCCGAACGCGGCCAGTGCGGACAGCTCCAGCAGGAAAAGTACGGCAAGCAGCCCACTTTGAACGATAACCAATTGAAACACCTCATTTTCCTTAACTATTTTTCTCATAAGTAACCTTTGGTTAATAATCTAGAATAAACATAACCAATGGTTAATTACCTGTCAAGAAAAACTTTTCCATGAAATCTCGCCGTCGCGTGCAGCGCCGATCGTATCCGCAGATGAGGGATTATTTGTCCACTTGCGACCGTTCCTGCTTACGGAGGATATGGTATAATTTATAAAAAAGAGGAGGGGAAGCCATGCTTAAGCGTCCTTCGAGCGAAGAATATAATCCTTATTTTACGGGATATATTTCACTTGTACCGGAAGGAAACGTTACGGAACACATTGCCTCACAGCTTCAGGTCACGACGGATTTGCTTTCTTCTTTAACGGATAATGAAGCCGTTTACCGCTATGCGCCCGAAAAATGGAGCTTGAAGGAAGTTATCGGACATGTGACGGATACCGAGCGTGTAATGAGTTACCGTCTGCTTCGCATCTCGCGGGGCGACACGACGCCTCTTCCAGGCTTCGATCAGGATGAGCTAATGAAAGGAGCCCAATATCACGAATGGTCTGTTTCGGATCTGCTCCAAGATTATGCTGCCGTACGGCGCGCAACGCTGACTTTGCTGCGGGGGATTCCCGAGGAGGCATGGCTGAGAACGGGGACCGTCAGCGACCGTAACTGTTCCGCAAGAGCGCTCGCTTATATCATTGCCGGGCATGAGCTTCATCATCTGAACGTTATTCGCGAGAAATATTTACCTGCTACAGTATAAGCAGAGAAAATCGCCGTACCTGGCTGTTATAGGCCGGGCAATGGCGATCTTCGCCCGCAAAAGTCATAAAGTCATATTATCGTTTATGCGCAAAAAAAGGACGACTCTTATTCATTTTTGAATAAAAGTCGTCCTTTTTACTAATTTAGATTGCGTTTACTATACACTGACGTATCTTGTCAATTTCGATCACGATGCCGTTGTGGGCGACCGACAAGCCTTCGTAATAATTGTGGCGGCCAGAGCGCATGCGGGAGCACGAATTCATTTATCTGGGCATAGACTCATAATGAGCTAAGCCGACATGGATGGCACTTCCATTCAAAAGGCAATATTTTTTAGCCAAGCTTGGGCATAAAGAAAGGAATTATTTATATGGATATTCCTTCCAAAAAGAATCTTTTTAACAGTAAAACGGCAATATTACTTGCAGCTATGAGCTACCAGACATATCCATTTTTCTTAGAAGGAAAGCTTATCTTGCCAAGAGGATTCAGGCTTCGATATACCATTCGTGCATTTGCAGACGTAGAGAATCCTACGGAAGCAGTATACGGTTTTATTGCCGAGTCACAAGATCAAATCATTATCGCGTTTAGAGGATACGCTGCATATCCTGCGGATCTTTTAGCAGCCTATGACATTTTTCAAATCCCCTATCCTTTTGTTAGAAATGGGGGGGGAACCTCGCGCGGGTTTACATGTATTTATCGATCAACAAGAAACCAATTAATCCGGGAATTAAACAAGCTGCCTGCAACAAAAAAGCTGTTCATTACCGGTCACAACTACGGCGGAGCTTTGGCCACGTTAGCGGCTTTAGATATTGCAGTAAATACCGCGTTTAAAAATCCCTTCGTATATACTTATGG
Source organism: Paenibacillus beijingensis (assembly GCF_000961095.1). Taxonomy (NCBI): domain Bacteria; kingdom Bacillati; phylum Bacillota; class Bacilli; order Caryophanales; family Paenibacillaceae; genus Paenibacillus; species Paenibacillus beijingensis. Next base: position 2,981,137 of record NZ_CP011058.1, read on the forward strand.
CAGTCCGCGTGTTGGAGACCCCGATTTTGCTTTCCGATTCAACAAAGAGGTCAAAAATAGTGTTCGAATTGTAAATATTCATGACTCTTATCCTACTTTCCCTGCTCAAACGTATCCGCCTCCTTTTACAAAGGAAGGAATAACCTATCAGCATGTAAAAACAAAGTATCCAATCTCTTTTCAACTGAATAATGTGCCGCGTAATGACGGAATTGCCTGTTATTTTAAAAACCTCAGCCCAAAGAACCCTGATTTTGCCAAAGCATTGTGTAATGAAAATCCGGGTTTTTGTCCCGATACCAAGATGTGTTTTCCGTTTCGAGGAACATGCTAGCGTCTGAAGTTTAACTGCAAGAAAGGAGCTGCAGAGATGAATGTCTCAAGCATTAAGTATATTTTTAACAGTGAAGATGCGATATTGCTTTCGGTCATGATCCATCAGTCATATCAACTTTTTGAAAAAGGAACGCTTAACTTGCCACGAGGCTTTAACCTTCGATATATCATTCGCGCTCTTGCTGGTGTTGAGGAGCCGGAAGCGGAAGTATTTGGTTTTGTTGCCGAATCACAAGATCAAATCATTGTCGTTTTTAGAGGAACCCGAACCTTTAAGGACAATGAGTCGGACCAGGACTTGTATCAAGTACCGTATCCTTTTGTCAGAAATGCGGGAAAAACCCATCGTGGATTTACATGTATTTATCAATCGACAAGAAATGAACTGATCCGAGAATTAAACAAGCTTTCTACAACAAAAAAACTATTTGTTGCAGGCCACAGTTTAGGAGGAGCTTTGGCCGTATTAACTGCTTTGGATATTGCGGTGAACACCGCGTTTAAAAATCCCTTCGTATATACTTATGGCAGTCCGCGTGTCGCAGACCCTGACTTTGCTTCCCGGTTCAACCAAACGGTCAAGAATAGTGTTCGTATTTTTAATATCCATGACATTATTCCTACTTTACCGGCTCAAGCGTATCCGCCTCCGTTTACTAAGAAAGGGTTAACCTACCGGCATGTAAACATGAAGTATCCGCTCTCTTTCCAGCTGAACAGTTTACCTGTTCGCAATCATGAGATTGTCTGCTATTTTAAAAACCTCAGCCAAAAGAATCCTGATTTCACCAAAACGTTATGTGCTAAAAACCCGGGATTTTGTCCCGATACGGGATTATGTGTTCCGTTTAAAGGAATATGCAGTTAGAAAAAAGGTACAGCCTCCTCATTTTTGTTGAGTGGCTGTACCTTTCCTGCATCAAATGAACTTTTTTATTTCGGAACCGTTCCGACAATGCCTTTGACGAACCAGGTCATGCTCAAAATGTCTTCGTCTTTCAACGGCTCGCCTTCGGCTAGCCGTTGTTTGCCGTCCTGGTCAAAGATCGGGCCGTTGAACACGTTGAATTTGCCGTCGAGGATTTCCTGGCGCTTCGCTTCGACCAATTTCTTAACGTCTTCCGGCACGTTTTTGCCGAGCGGGGCGATGTCTACAATGCCCTCTTTCATTGTTCCCCAATAGCTTTCGGACTTCCATGTTCCATCCATAATGCTCTTGACCGCATTGACATAGTAAGGGCCCCAGTTGAATACGTTGTTCGTAATGTAATGGTCCGGAGCGTATTTGTTCATGTCGGAGTCGTTGCCGATTCCGAATTTATCGCGTTCTGCCGCCGCCTGCAGGCTTGCGGGGGAATCCTGATAAGCTGCCAAAATATCGACGCCTTTATCTAGCAAGCTTACCGCCGCTTGACGTTCGACGGTCGGATCGAACCACGTATTCGACCATACGACGTCGACTGTGATGTCCGGATTGACGCTTTGCGCGCCGAGCGTGAACGCGTTGATCGTATAAATAACTTCCGGAATCGGAAAAGCGGCGACATAACCGATTTGGTTGTTTTTCGTCATTTTGCCCGCGGCGAGTCCGACGAGGTAAGCGCTCTGGTATTCGCGGCCCATATAAGTGGACATGTTTGGCGCCGTTTTGTAGCCGGTGGCGTGGAGAAACTTCACCTTAGGAAATTTCTGCGCTACGTTGTACATCGCATCCATATAACCGAAGCTGGTGCCGAAGATAATATCATTTTTTTGCGCCAGCTCGGTGAAAACCCGCTCCGCGTCCGCTCCTTCCGGCACATTCTCGACGACCGTCGCCTTAATGCCGAGCTCTTTCTCCAGCATGAGCCGGCCTTGGTCGTGCTGGTACGTCCATCCCCCGTCCCCGGGTACACCGATGTAAACGAAAGCGACGCGGGGAAGCTGCTTATCGTCCGCGGCCGGCTCATTCGCAGCCGGCGTTTCCGACGTTTCCGAAGGTGTAGTGGATGATGCTCCCGTTGTTTCGTTGGACTTGCCGCTGCTGCATGCGGTAATCGCGAATATAATCGCGATCATGATGCACAACAGTCCTTTTCTCATGCGTGACCCCTCCTCGAAATAACTGCATTTGATAGAAAAATATCCCTTAACAACACAACTTTACGAGAGCGTCATGATTATGTCAATAACTATGACATCTGTCATTTTCCAAGGAGGGGAACTGAAAGCGTTACTCGATGAGCGGCATTACCTTGAATGGGAGAAAAAAATAACGGCCATTCTTCAGTGGAATGGCCTTGTCGTCAAATATGATCGATTGAACGGGTTTTCGAGATCTTCATCGCCAGCTGTCCAAGCTGCTCATAACTCATCGCGGTTAATTTGTCTCTCAGCGCTTCCGACGCCTGCTCATCTCCGGTAATTTCTTTAATGATATCGATTACCGCATCTACTCTCTCCTGATGCCGGGACTTGGTGACTTCGTTCATTCATTTCAATCTCCTTTTACGATGCGTTTTGCTCGAGCAGCCGAACGGATTGTCCGCTTATTACGGTACCGCCTCACCGATCGGGCCGCGTCTAGACCGTAAACAGATGGTTGCCGATTTTCGTTGTGGCGGTGCGGGTTTTAAACCAGCTCGATTTGGAAATTTTCGGATTATAATAAAACAGGGCGTTGCCGGTCGGATCCATTCCTTTAACCGCAGCTTTGGCGGCTTTGATCGATGTTAGATCCGGAGTGAGCAAGTACTGCCCGTCGTCTATAACCGAGAAGGCGTTCGGCTCCATAATGATTTCCTTTATCGTATTCGGAAAAAGCGGCGACTGCAGCCGGTTCATGATGACGGCGCCTACCGCAACTTGTCCTTTAAAGTGTTCTCCTCTGGCCTCGCCGTAAATGACGCGCGCCATCAAGACAAGCTCATTGCGGCTGACCGATACTTTCTTTAGTTTTGCCCATGTTCGCGGGCCTGCAACGCCGTCGGCCGAAAGTCCGTGATGCTGCTGGAACCGTTTGACGGCGCCTTTCGTAATCGTTCCATATGTAGTCGTGAGCGGCACATGGAAAAAACCGAGCGTCTGAAGCCGAAACTGAAGATCTTTAACTTGCGGGCCCTTGCTGCCGACTTTCATAACCGGCGCAACCGCTGCGGAAGCTTTGTCATGGACGGTGGCCGCGGCAACAAGCACGATCAGCGCAAGCAGTGCAAAAAATCTGTGCATGATGATTGGTATCCCTCCGTAACTTTGGTCAATTCTGGAACGCGGTTAGCGATGGATTTGATTCTAACATTGCCGCCGCACGTTTGGTACAATACTGAAAAGATTGTAATGCTTCTTTCATTTTTCTCATTGGGAAAAGCTTGAAGGAATGGGGGCTGCGGATGACGTAATAGTTGACGGTTTGAGATCGGCTGACCTATAATGATGTCAAGGTTGTATCCTGTATCCAGAGTTGGATTCGGCATATGTGGAGGGATCGACGGAGTTGAATGCACGAATTCAAAATCATACCAGAAACGTGCTGCTTATATGTATGGGCAGCTTTATTTTTGCCTTCGGCATGAACTACTTTATTATTCCGAATCAGCTTTCGGAAGGCGGAATTGCCGGTTTAACGATCGTCGCTTATTACCTGTTTAAGTTTCCTCCATGGATCGTGACGTTGGTATTAAATATCCCGATCTTTATTATGGGGTACAGAATGCTTGACAAACGGACGATGGTATATACGGTTATTGGCACGCTGGCATCTTCCTGCTTTTTGTTTCTCACCCATGGCTGGGGAGAAGCGATTCCGGACGACCCGCTGCTGGCATCGTTATACAGCGGAATTTTTGTAGGCGGAGGCTTGGGCATTGTGCTTCGTGCAGGAGGGACGACAGGCAGCTCGACGATTTTGGCGCGCTTATGCCAAAAATATTGGGGCTGGACCATTGCGAACGCCATCTTGTTTTTTGATATTGTCGTCATCCTCGGTTCTTACTTTGTCATACGATCATTAACCGGAGAGAGCTGCCGAAGCTTAAGGCGGTCATCCAGGAAATAGACCCGCATGCTTTTGTGGTGATCCATGAAGTCAAGGAGGTACTCGGGCAGGGCTTTACGTTTAAACGAAGTTTAACCCGTTTCGATTCCGAAGAAATGAATGGGATCGAGAAGTAAGCTTAGAAATCAAGACCTTTATGCTCCGGTTTAATCTGCGGCTGTAAAAGGTCTTTTTTGCTGCAAATGCGAAGTTATATTCGATGACATTGCAAGCAGCTCGGTTGACTGCAGCAATCGGCTGCCCTATAATGACAAAAAGTGGATTATTGTATACAGGATACAATTTCAATATCCAGAGCTTTCGGAGGGGATTGCCAATGTTAGAAAAACTGAGTCAGCCGGAAAGTTTAGCGGACCGGGCCTATCTGGAAATCAAGCAGGCCATTATTCAGGGCAAATTTATGCCCGGAGAGCTGCTGCCGGAAGAAGCGGTTGCCTCGATGCTTGGCATTAGCCGGACACCGATCCGCAAAGCGGTGGCGAAGCTGCATTACGAAGGCTTGGTCGAGCTGGAGAACGGCAAGGTGGCCCGCGTAGCGCGTATTACAGAGAAAGATCTGCAGCATTTCATGAGCCTTCGCCAGCATCTCGAGACGTTTGCGGCCGAGCAGGCCGTACCGTATGTGACGGAGTCGTTCATCCATCAGCTGCAGCAGTTGATGGTTGCACAGAAACAAGCCATTGCAGATGCGAACTGGGACCAATTTATCGATATTGACTTTCGCTTCCACCAGGCTATCGCCGTCATAACCGAAAATCAAAAGCTGGCCGAATTCATCGGTCAGATTAATAACAATCTGCACCGTTACTTGACGCTTTCCGGGACGCTGTCGCAGAGCGCTCACGAAGCCTATGAAGAGCATCTCGTCATTATCGATTCTCTTCAGCGGCGCGATGCTGCCAAAGCGAAAGAGGCCATGTTCAATCATTTACAGCATGTTCATTTCAGATCCCTCTTGAAAACGGATGCTTCCGAAAATGCGACAGACAAACAAGATGCCAAATCTTAAAAAAACAACAACTAAAAGCATCAATAAATAGGCAAAAAGACGATTCTCTTTTGTAATAAAAGGAGAGTCGTCTTTTTTTACCACATAGGAAAGTTTAATTTCGCTAAAGCATTAAAGCGAAATTGACTTTCCTATTGGCGAATAAACCTACATTTGAACGCGGTCGCTCATCTTCGAAAGGACCTCGATAGAGGTTTATCTCATTCCAAGATAAACACGGATAACGTTTCCCTTAATCGTATAAAAACAATAAATCCTTTAAGTAATATTTCATAACATTCGAAGTTATTATAGTTGACTGAATAAGTGGACTAAACTATAATAAACCACAAGTATGTATCCTGTATCCAGGATTCAAAATGCAGAATGCAGTTTGAGCAAGGAAGTTCATTTAGGCTTAACCATTAACTTGACTCAGGGGGAATCGCAATGCGGAAGAACGTTAACAAGATTATGGGAGTAATTGGAGCTTCTGTTTTAAGCCTCAGCTTGCTGGCAGGCTGCGGAGCGAAAGGAGTCGGACAAGCCGATTCATCGAGTGCGGAAGAAAGCGGCGGCAGCGAGATCAAAATCGGTTTTGTCGCGGCGCTTTCCGGAGGCGGAGCTCTTTATGGCAAACAAATGCAGCAGGGAGCCCAGCTTGCGGTGGACGAAATCAATGCGGCGGGCGGCGTGATCGGAAAAAAACTAAAGCTGGTTGCGCAGGATGATCAGGCCAACCCGAGCGAATCGGTGAAAGTGACGCAGCGTCTCGTAACCGAGGAAAAAATCGATGCTTGGATGGGCACGCTCAAAAGCTCGGACACGCTCACCGATCTCGGAATTACGTCGAAGCAGAACATTCCAAGCTTCGTTCCGATCGCCGTTGCGGACAAAATTACAACATCCGGCTTCCAAAACGTTTACCGCAACGTTGCCGATAACACGATGCAGGTGCAGGAGCTTGTCAATTACATTTTGAACAGCCGCCCCGATAAAAAAGTAGCTTTAATTTCGGAAAACTCCGATTACGGACGCGGCCTGGCGGAAACGTTCGCGAAGGAATTCGAGAGTAAAGGCGGGCAGGTGCTGACAAGCGAATTTTATAACGTCGGCCAGAAAGAATTTACGGACCAGCTGACCAAAATCAAGAAAACAAAACCGGATGCGATCGTCATTGGAGGTCTGGTTGCCGAAGGAGCGCTCATTTCCAAGCAGGCTCAAGATTTGGGCTTGAAATACCAGCTGTACAGCTACGGCGGATTTATGGGCTCCGCGCCGATCGATTTGGCGGGCAGCGCCGTAAACGGGCTCATTCATACGGAATACTTCACACCGGTTGAAGGCGACAAGAAGATTGAGCAGTTTGTCGATGCGTATTCGAAACAATACGGCCAGAAGCCGGACAGCTATTACTCCGCCGCCACTTATGATGCTGTCTATCTGTACGCGGAAGGCGTAAAGATGGCTAACACGACCGAACCCGGCAAAGTGAACGAGGCGCTTCATACGGTTAAAGACTTCCAAGGCGTCATGGGTAAAATTACGTTTGACCAAAACGGCCAAGCCGACAATAAAGTGTGGATCGGCCAAATTCAAGACGGGAAGCAAGTCGTCATTCACCGTCCGCAATAACCGCTCCCGCGCCGCCATCCCTCATCTTGAGGGGCGGCGGCGCGGTTCACTAACTTTGGTTAATGGAGTGATACCATGTTGGAATTTTCGCAGACGCTTGTTAACGGGCTCGTTACGGGCGCTTTGTATTCGCTGGTCGCGATAGGATTGACGCTCATTTACGGTGTGCTCCACCTGTCGAACTTTGCGCAAGGCGAGTTTGCCATGATTGGAGGCGTGGCAGCATATTTACTCGTCCGTGAAGGGCTGCCTTACCCGGTAGCCGTCATTTTTGCCTTCTTTGCAGCCGGACTAATCGGACTCGTGGTTCATTTCCTCGCCTTCCATCCGCTGCGCAAGGGCGAACATATCAATATGATGCTTAGTTCGCTCGGCGTCTCGCTTTTTCTCGTCAATCTGGCGCAGTATTTCTTTTCTCCGACTCCACAAGTTGTCGAAAGCGCGCTTTCGGGTCGCACGATGCAGTTGGCCGGCATTTACGTATCGCAGCAGCGGTTGCTTATTGTTGGTGTCAGTATTGTGCTTTGTCTGCTTGTTTACTTTCTGCTCGAATATACCCGGTTTGGCCGGGCGGTGCGCGCCGCTTCACTTGATCCGGAGACCGCGACGCTGTACGGCATTCCGATTTATAAAATTTCGTTTTTGACGTTTATTTTGGGCGTGGCTCTGACAGGAGTAGCCGGAGCGCTGATCGGGCCGCTTTATTATGTCTATCCGACAATGGGCATTTCGCTGACGCTTAAAGCGTTCGTCGTTGTTGTGCTTGGCGGGATGGGCAATGTGCCCGGAGCGATTGTGGGCGGACTCATCGTCGGTGTAATCGAAAGCTTCGCGGGAGGTTACATTTCATCCGGCTTCCAGGATGCGATTGTGTTTGGCGTGCTGTTCCTGGTTCTCGTCTTCCGTCCGCAAGGCATATTAACCAAAGTGCAGGGGGAAAAAGTATGAACACCAAACGGCTGCTATTTTGGTTCCCGCTTCTGGGCGGATTGCTGTGCGTTTTCGCCAGCCCCTACATTCAAAATCTGTATTTGCTGAATGTGCTCAACCTGGCTGTAATCAGCGGCATACTTGCCGTCAGCGTTAATTTGCTGGTCGGTTATACAGGCCAATTATCGCTTGGACATGCCGGCTTTTACGGCATCGGAGCGTATACGGTTGCGCTCTTGACGACGAAACTCGGCTGCCCGGTATGGCTGAGCTTCATTGCGGCTTTTGTGATTTGCAGCTTGACGGGGCTTGCGCTGGGCCTGCCTACGACGAAGCTGAAAGGCCACTTCCTCGGCATTGCGACGCTTGGCTTCGGCATCATCATTAACGTTGTGATCAATAACTGGATAGGACTGACGAACGGGCCGATGGGCGTACGCGACATTCCGTCGCCTACCGTGCTGGGCATTTCAATGGAATATCCGAATTATTTCCTGGCGTTTGCCGCTGCGTTTCTGCTGGTCATTGTGCTCATCGTTCATTTTATCGTGAATTCTTCCGTCGGCCGCGCCTGGAGATGCTTGCGCAAGGACGAAATTACCGCTCAAGTGTGCGGCATTAACGTTTACGGCTATAAGCTGCTCGCGTTTTCGATAAGCGGCGGCATCGCGGGAATCGCAGGCGCATTATATGCTTCGTTCATGCAATTTGTCAGCCCGGAAGCGTTCGATTTGAACCAATCCATCACAATCGTGACGACGACGATTCTCGGCGGGGCCGGTACGTTGTTCGGTCCGCTGCTTGGAACCGGCATTCTGACGTTCATTAGCGAATGGCTCCGGGATTTCCAGGAGCTGCGTCTCGTGTTCTACGGCGCGATCCTGGTCGTGATGATCGTATTTATGCCGCAAGGCGTATACCCTTATCTCAAGTCAACGTTGGCCAAACTGTTCGGATCGGGCAAAAAGCGCCGCGTGGAGGGAGTGAGAAGCGATGAAAGACGCGCTCATTAAAGCGGAGCAAATATCGGTGCAGTTCGGCGGGCTGTGGGCGGTAAAAGATGTGAATATGCACGTCGGCGCCGGCGAAATTGTTGGTGTTATCGGGCCAAACGGGGCCGGCAAATCGACGTTCTTGAATGTATTGACCGGATTGCAGCGCCCGTCGGCAGGACATTTGCAGATCAAGGATCAGAAGCTTGTGAAGCCGCAGGCATGGCAGATGGCCAAGCTCGGCATTTCCCGCAGCTTCCAGACGATCCGCCTGCTTGAGGATTTGAGCGTGATCGAGAACGTCATGATCGGTTCGCATCGGTTCTCCAACCGGAGCGTTATCGGGGTTCTTGGGCGGACGCCGAAATGGCGGAGAACGGAGCGGATGTTAAACCAGCAGGCGCAGGAAATGCTGAAGTGGCTTGGTATCGGCGAATTGGTAAACGAGAAGATCGGCAATATTTCGCTGCAGGAAAGAAGACGAGTTGAAGTTTGCCGCGCACTGATGACAAGGCCGGATGTGCTGCTGCTGGATGAGCCCTGTGCGGGCTTGAGCCAGCAGGAATCGCTTGCTTTCTGCGATGTGATCCAGGCTATCCGCAGCAGAGGCATTTCGATCGTGCTCGTAGAGCATAACGTCAAGATGGTGATGTCGCTGTCGGACCGGATTATCGTGCTGGATCACGGACAAAAAATCGCCGAAGGGACGCCGGAGGAAGTTTCCCGCAACCAAGCCGTCATTCAGGCTTATCTGGGAGGGACCGCGCATGCTTAACATTCAAGGCCTAATAAGCGGATACGGAGATATTAACGTCCTCAAAGGCGTTGATTTGACAGTGAACGAAGGGGAAATCGTCGGGCTGCTGGGCGCCAACGGAGTTGGCAAAACGACGCTGCTCAAAACGGTTTCGGGTCTTGTGAAAGCAAGAGGGGGTTCGGTCGACTATTTGGGTACTGACCTGCTCCGTACACCTCCTGTCAAGCTGCTCGGCATGGGTATCGCGCATGTCCCGCAGGGAAGGCACATTTTCTCCAAAATGACCGTATTGGAAAATTTGCAGGTTGCCATAGACAGCGTCCGGAAACGGGTACATGCAAAAGAGAAGCTGCAATACGTCTTCTCCCTATTTCCAAGGCTTGAAGAACGGTTGAACCAGCTTGGCGGAACGCTCAGCGGAGGGGAGCAGCAGATGCTCGCCGTGGCGCGAGCGCTCGTGACGAGCCCTAAGCTGCTCATTCTGGACGAGCCGTCGATGGGACTGGCTCCGATTATCGTGCAGAACATGTTCGATGCGATCCGCAAAATCGCTGACGACGGAATGACGATTTTACTGGTCGAGCAGAACGCCGTAGCCGCGCTCGATATTGTCAACCGGCTGTATGTCATGGACATGGGCTCCATCGTCTATCGTTCATCGCAAATTACGGATCAGGAAATGGAGAAAATCAAAGAAGTATATTTAGGCTTCGGCCATTAATGGCACCGCAACACGAACGAAACGGACGGTGAATGAATTGATCGTTACAGGTACCTCGGAAGTGCTGCCTCATCATATTGAAGCGATTTACGGGCAGACAGGCGAAAAAGCCGGCGTGTTCTCCGCCATTGACCGGATCCCGGACGCCGTTGCGGCGCAAGCGGAAGTTCTGCTCACATTCGGCAGCAACATTACCGATGGTGAGCGCGATATCGTCGATCTGTCGCGGTTTCATAATCTGCGCTGGATTCAGATGATGAGCACGGGAATCGATAATTTGCCTTTGGCGGACATTATCGAGCGCGGCATCATCGTGACAAACGCCGCCGGCGTCCATGTGAAGCCGATGAGCGAGTATGTGCTCATGTGCATGCTTCACTTCGAGAAAGACATGGAACGTTACCGGGAACTTAAGAAACGCAAGGAGTTCGACCGGACAAAGCTGGTAGGGGAGCTTTCAGGGCGGAAAGTGCTGATGTACGGTACCGGAACGATCGGAAAAGCGATCGCGCAGCTGCTGACGATGATGGGAATGGACGTCTACGGCGTGAATACGAGCGGCGCTCCGGTTGATCCGTTTATCCGCACGTACCGGCTGGAGGAAGCGGCAGATGCGCTCGAAACCGCTGATTACGTGATCAGTCTTCTGCCGGATACGACCCGAACAAGGGGGCTGTTCTCAGGCGGCTATGTCCGGAGGATGAAGCCGGAGGCCGTATTTATCAGTCTCGGCAGAGGCCGGGTGGTGGAGGAAAATGAAATCGCCGCGATGCTCCGGGAGGGGCTGTTGAAGGGAGCCGCGTTCGACGTGTTCCAGCAGGAGCCTTTGCCGGCGGACAGTCCGCTTTGGAGCTGCGATAATCTGCTGCTGACGCCTCATATGTCGGCTAAGTCGATCTATTATGTCGACCGGTGCGTCGAACTTTTTATCCGTAATTTGCTGGCGTTTCGCAGCGGTTCCCCGATGGTGAACGTGATCGATCCTTCCCGTCAATATTGACCATTTTACCCGCAAGGAGTCTACTGCAATGATAAATGATACGAAAGAACTGGAGCTGCAGCAGCAAGTGGAGGCCTTCACGGATGCGCTCGTCCGCACACTGAGCGTGAACGGAACGGCCGGGGAAGTGGAAATCGCCGATCAAATCGAATCGATTCTGCGCAGCTTTCCTTATTTTGTGGCGCATCCCGGCCAAGTGTGGACGCAGCCGCTGCCGGGGGACGCGCTGGGGCGCAAAAACGTGTTTGCCCGGATTAAAGGAAGAGGCACCTCGAAGCGGACCGTTATTTTTCACAGCCATACCGATACCGTAGGCATCAGCGACTATGGGAACCTGGAGCCGGCCGCGGGCAAACCGGACGAACTGCTCGCTTTCTTCAAGCAGTGGAACGATCACCCGGAAATCCGCCAGCAGGCGCAATCGGGAGACTGGATGTTCGGGCGCGGCGCGCTCGATATGAAGAGCGGCGTTGCCGTCCATCTGGCCAATGTAAAGTTTTTCTCCGAGCGCCCCGACCTGCTTGACGGCGACATAATTTTTATGGCGAACCCCGTTGAAGAGAACGAGCATTCCGGCGTCATCGCGTCGGTTGACGAGCTGCTGCGCCTGCGGAAAGATGAAGGGCTCAGCTATGAGGTTGCAATCAACACGGACTATATTTCGCCTATGTATCCTGGCGATCCGTTGAAATATATTTATACCGGCGCCGTAGGCAAGCTGCTTGCTTGTTTCTATGTATACGGCCGCGAAACTCATGTCGGGCAGACGCTGAACGGGCTTGACCCGACGCTGATGACGGCCGAGCTTAACCGCCGGATTAACAACAACATGGCGTTGACGGAACAGGTGGAAGGCGAGGTCATGGTGCCTCCGTCGGCACTGTATCACCGGGATACGAAGCAGTTCTACAATGTGCAGACGGCAACTTCGAGCCAATTGTATTTCAACTGTATGGTGCTGGAAGACTCGCCGAAAGACGTCATGGCCAAATTAAAGCGGATCGCTTGCGAAGCGGCAGCGGATGTCGAGAAGTATTACCGGGAGCAGTTTCAGACGTATACGCGGGTAAACGGGTTTGTGAACCATGAGATGTCCTGGGAGATGAAGGTGTACACCTATGCCGAATACTGCGGGAAGCTGCAGCGGCAGGGAGTGGACGTGGCAGCCGTGACGGCTCGCATCGTAGAGGCTAACCCGGGAATGGAGCTGCGGACGCTTTGTTATGAAATCGTCGACGTCTTGCGAAAGCTCGACAGTTCGGGAAGCCCGTGCACCGTGCTTTTCTTCGCGCCTCCTTATTGCCCCCACAATTACTTGAAAGGGCAAGGGGCACATGAAAGCCGCATTATGAACACGATCCGGGATGTCCTGGAGCGGTGGTCGGAAACGGAGGACGAATCGTTCGCCGTGAAACGGTTCTTCCCCTATTTGTCGGACAGCAGCTATTTGTCGCTGCATGATACGGATGAAGAAATCGAATCGCTGAAAAATAATTTCCCGGAGTGGGAACGGATTTATCCGGTGCCGGTGGAGAAAATCCGCAGTCTTGGCATTCCGGCCATTAACGTCGGGGTGTACGGACTTGACGCGCATTGCTGGACGGAGCGGGTGTACAAGCCGTATTCGTTCCGGACGGTGCCGCTGCTCATTCGCGAAATGACCCAAAGCTGGCTGCAGCAGCGTTCGGAAGAATGATTTGCCCGCGCAGCGGGCTTTCAAGAACGGACAAGGATTCCTAATGACCTTTAAAGAATAAGGAGTGGATGCTCAATGAACGAGACGACAACGAAAACGTTGTATGAAAGAGCGATGGAGGCGATGCCGCCGGTCGCGGCCCGGGCGACGCAGCTTGGGATCGTGAAAGGAAGCGGCTCGTATCTATGGGACGAGCACGGCCGCAAGTACCTTGATTTCGCGAGCGGAGTCGCCGTCACGAACGTCGGCCACAACCACCCGTATGTTCTGGAAAAAGCGAAAGCGCAAATGGATGAGCTTGTTCACGGCGGCCATAACGTCGTTTATTATCCCGTCTATGTGGAGCTCGCCGAGAAGCTGAACGCGCTGAACGGCGGTGACCGCAAGACGTACTTCTCCAACAGCGGAGCGGAAGTGAACGAAGGCGCCATCAAGCTGGCCAAAAAAGTGACGAAGCGTCCCGGCATCATTTCGTTCAAGCGCAGCTTCCATGGACGCACGATTGCCACCACGACGCTGACGGCGTCCAACTCGGCCTACCGCCGCGATTACGAAGGGCTGCTGCCGAGCGTTTACTACGCCGAGTACCCGTATGCACTGCGCAGCGGGCTGTCCGAGGAGGAAGAGACGCAGCGCTGCCTGAAATCGCTGGATGAAATTTTCCAGTTCCTCATTGCCCCGGACCAAGTGGCGGCGATCATCATGGAGCCGGTGCAGGGCGAGGGCGGATACATCGTGCCTCCGGTCGAGTTTGTTAAAGCGATCCGCGACATTTGCGACCGTCACGGGATTTTGCTAATTTTTGATGAAATCCAGACCGGCTTCGGACGGACGGGCCTCATGTTCGCCTGGGAGCATTTCGGCGTGCAGCCGGACATCCTGACACTCGCCAAAGGCATTGCCAGCGGCTTCCCGCTCAGCGCGCTCGTGGCGCGCAAGGACCTCATGGACCAGTGGCCGGGCGGCTCGCACGGCGGCACGTATGGCGGCAACCCTGTCGCCTGCGCCGCTTCGCTGGCCACGATCGAGCTGCTGGAGAACGGCCTGCTCGACAATGCCAATGCGATGGGACGTTATTTGGTCGCTCAGCTGCAGCAGCTGCAGCAGCAGTATCCGGGCATTAAGGATATCCGAGGTCTCGGCCTGATGATCGGGATGGAAATGTGGACAAGCGACGGCCAGCCGGACCACGACACGATCACGAAGCTGAAGGACAAGGCGCTGGAAAAGGGCGTGATCCTGCTGACCTGCGGTACGGAGCGCAACGTGATCCGCTTCATCCCGTCCACGGCGGTCAACAAAGAAGAAATCGACGAGGCGGTAGCGGTGATCAAAGAAGCGCTGGCGGAAATTAAGGCGTAACGGAAACGCAGCGAACTAATCTTAAGCTATCGAATTGTTTTTGCTCCGAAAAAAACGTTAGCCTGTTCTTACGAAGTGGTTTTGCCTCCGGCAAAACCTTTAGAAGGCAGGTGATAAAGTTGCCGAAGTGTCGGTATGGAGTTGAAACAGCGCTAGCGGTCGCCTTTGTAGACGGATTTTCACCTCATAAATGGGTTATCAAAACAAAAAATCCGGCTACAACAGCGAGTGGAAACCCATACCGACCGTAGGCAACTTGTATTTCACCGGACTTTAAGGAGGGAATCACCATGTTATATATTAACGGGCAGTGGCGGGATTCGTCATCGGGCGAAACGTTTGATGTTATCAATCCGGCAACGGGCGAGGTCGTCGGCAGGGTCGCGAAAGGCACCAAAGCGGATACGGAAGCGGCGATCGACAGCGCCCATGCGGCTTTTGCGGGGTGGGCGAAGAAAACGGCAAAGGAAAGATATGCGTATCTGAAAAAGACGGCCGACATTCTCCGCTCCCGCGCCGATGAGTTGGCCGCACTCGTTACCCGTGAGATGGGCAAGCCGGTGGCCGAATCGAAGGGCGAGCTTGGCCTCGCCGTCGACTACCTGGACTGGTACGCGGAAGAAGGCAAGCGGGTGTACGGCGATACGATTCCGGCCTCTGCGGAGGACAAGCGGATCCTTGTCCTGCGGCAGCCGGTCGGCGTCGTGGCGGCGATTACGCCGTGGAATTTCCCGCTGGCGATGATTACGAGGAAGCTCGCTCCGGCCCTTGCGGCCGGCTGCACGGTCATCCTCAAAGCGGCCGAGGCTACGCCTTTGTCGGCGATTGAAATCTTTAAAGCTTTTCATGAAGCGGGAATTCCCGCCGGCGTCGTCAACCTGGTCAGCGGCGTTCCGGCGGAGGTGGCCGGCGTGCTGATGAGCAGTCCGAAGGTGCGCAAGATGACGTTCACCGGCTCGACGCAGGTCGGCAAACAGCTCGTCCGCCAATCGGCCGACACGATGAAAAAGGTGTCCATGGAGCTCGGCGGTCATGCGCCGTTCATCGTATTTGAAGACGCGGACCTGGGGGAAGCGGCCAAAGGCGCGATCGCCAGCAAATTCCGCAATGCCGGCCAGACGTGCGTCTGCACGAACCGGATTTATGTGCAAAAATCGGTCGTCAAGCCGTTCACGGAAATTTTGGCGCGCCACATGCAAGCGCTCGTCGTCGGCAACGGCCTGGACGAAGGCGTTACGATCGGCCCGCTCATCAATGACCGCGCCGTGGCGAAATCGGCGGATCATATCGCCGATGCGGTGAGCAAAGGCGCCGCCGTCGTCTGCGGCGGCGCCGAGCTGACCGGCGGGGCATACGGCAACGGTTACTTTTTCGAACCGACGGTGCTTGTAAATGTCACCTCCGACATGAAAATCGCCCGGGAGGAAACGTTCGGTCCGGTCGCCCCCGTATTCGAGTTTGAGACGGAGGAAGAGGTCATCCGCTATGCGAACGATACGGAGTACGGCCTGGCGGCCTACATTTTCAGCCGCGACCTGTCGAGGGTGTTCCGCGTGGCCGAAGCGCTGGAATACGGCATCGTCGGCATCAACGATCCGCTGCCGACCGTGGCGCAGGCGCCGTTCGGCGGCGTGAAGGAGTCCGGCATCGGACGCGAGGGCGGCAAATACGGGATCGAGGATTATTTGGAATATAAATTCCTCTCCATTAAATTGGATGTCTGACTTAAAGCGGGGTGAGCCGGGTGACGTACCGTAAAGCGGGCGGGGACCGGTTACGGCAGGCGGCTGTGAAGGACAACGGGCGCCTGCTGTCAGCCGTAAACCGGACGTTTGACCGCATAATGCCGTTTATCACACCTGTAAGTCTGATTATCGGCATGGTTTTTACCGTTTGGCTGAAGCCATACGGTTTTTTATCCACCTGGCTGTTTGCGTTCATGACGCTTGCGGGCAGTCTGGGCTCCGGCTTCGGCGATTTTCTCAAGGTGCTCCGGAGGCCGCTGCCGCTGTTGTGCGCGCTGTTTCTCCTTCATATCGTGCTTCCGCTGATCGCATGGGGGGCGGGCAAGCTTCTCTTTGGAGGCGACGTGGAAACGGTGACCGGATTCGTACTCGCCGCCGCGATCCCGACGGGCGTCACAACCTTGTTCTGGGTGACTGTAAAAGGCGGGGACGTGGCTCTGGCGCTCTCGATTATTTTGATCGATACTCTCCTTGCCCCGTTCGTTGTACCCGGCACGTTGTCGCTGCTGTTCGGTTCAGAGGTGCACATCGACGCTTTCGGGATGGTCATAAATTTGTTTTGGATGATCGTGCTGCCGTCTCTGGCCGGAATGTGGATTAACCATGTAACCAAGGGGAAGGCCGAGCGAAAATGGAAGCCCCGGCTGTCACCGCTGTCCAAGCTGGCAATGGGAGCGGTCGTGGCGCTGAACGGAGCGTTTGTCGCCCCATTTTTCGTTCCTTTTCGATTTAAGCTTCTCGGTATATTGATGACGATTATCCTGTTAACGATCATTGCCTATACTTTGGGCTGGTCCTTTTCCAGATGGTTTTGGAAAAAGGAAGACAGGATCACGGTCACGATAACCTATGCGGTCGGCATGCGAAATATCAGTGCCGGTGCCGTCATCGCAACGACATTTCTGCCTGCGCCGGCCGCTTTGCCCGTCGTGTTGGCCATGCTTGTTCAACAGCTGTTGGCATCGGTTGCAGGCGTGTTGATGGGCCGAACCGGAAAACAAGAATACGATGATGAAAGAGCATTAAGTCTTAAACGAAACAAAGCAGTATAGAGCTGGCATCGGACGAGAGGACGGCCGCTCCGGATTCGAAGCATATTCGGAGAATAAATTTCATCATTTTAGCGCAGGAGACCCCTACTTCTATAAGTGGGGGAGGAATGCGCTTCGGACAAGGACAGGATTCATCCTGTTCAGTTGTCCGACACTCTCTCCTGCCTCTCGTTTCTATGATAGACTCTCACTACACACTATGATATCATTATTTTAGTGAAAGTGAGGTGATGATACATGCAAATGACGATTACAGCAAAAATAAAGATCAATCCCACATCTGAACAGATCGAATTGCTGAGAAACACACTTCATGCTTACCGTACGGGATGTAATTACGTTTCTGCTCTTGTATTTGAAACGAAGCAATTGGCACAGGCGAAATTACACAACATCACTTATGAACGTTTACGTTCTTGCTTTTCTCTACGTTCTCAAATGGCACAGTCGGTTATGAAAACTGTCATTGCCCGCTATCAGTCTCTGAAGAGTAACGGTCACGATTGGACAAAAGTTCAGTTCCGAAAGCCTGAATATGATCTCGTATGGAATCGAGATTATTCGCTTATTCAAGGACTATTTTCGATTAATACCCTTGGCGGTCGGGTGAAAGTGCCATTTGAAACGAAAGGCATGGAACAATACTTTGACGGAACATGGTCTTTTGGTACTGCAAAACTTGTCAACAAGTATGGGAAGTTCTATCTGCATATCCCGATGACGAAAGAAATTCCAACAGCTTCTGAACATACAATCAGTCAAGTAGCCGGTGTTGACATGGGCATTCATTTTGTTGCGGTTAGTTATGACTCTCAGGGAAAATCCTTGTTCTTTAATGGAAGATTAATCAAGAATAAGCGTTCGATCTACAAACATATGCGTAAACAACTGCAACAATTGGGTACAGCTTCTGCTCGCAGGAAGCTGAAACGAATCGGACAACGAGAAAACCGTTGGATGTCAGATGTAAACCATCAGGTATCAAAGGCACTCGTTGAACGATATGGAGCGAATACACTGTTTGTAGTCGAAGACTTATCGGGTGTTCGTCAAGTTACTGAGCGTGTGAGAGTCAAAAATCGTTATGAAACGGTTTCTTGGGCATTCTACCAATTACGTCAGATGATCGAGTACAAAGCGCTTATGGCTGGCTCCAGGATGATTGCCGTCGATCCACGGTTTACTTCTCAAACATGTCCGAAATGCGGACATACAGAGAAAGGAAACCGGAATAAGAAAAAACATACATTCTGCTGTAAAACGTGTGGATATCAATCAAATGATGATCGTATTGGTGCAATGAATCTTCAACGAAAAGGAATTGAGTACATCGTTGAAGTGACTGCACAAGCATGACTTGTGCAGTTGGGTAGTTGTCAGCCTGCCTAAAGTAACGCCACGCTCACAAGAGTGAAAAAGATAGGAGCCGCCAGGCATTTGTACTATCGGGCAGTTACAAGCCCCCACCTCAAAGCGTTAGCATAGGTGGTGGGTAGTTGACTCGTTTAAATTGGATGTCTGACCGAAAAGTGAGGTGAGCTTAGATGACGTACCGTAAAGTGGACGGGGAAATCGTAAGCAGCCTGCGGACAATCCTCAAGGAAAACGGGCGCGTGCTGACGGAGAAAAGTGACTTGGCCAGCTATTCGTTCGACGCTTCGTTCGGCACGTATTTACCTGAAGCGGTTGTCCAGCCGGTGAGTGCGGAAGAGGTTGCCGCCATCATGAAGCTGGCATATCGTGAGCGGATTCCGGTAATCCGAGAGGCCAATCGACGTCGTTGTCCGGCGGGCCGCTTCCGGTAATGGGCGGCATCGTGCTCGATCTGTCGCACATGAACCGGAAGCTGGAGATACACCCCGAAGATTTAATCGCGGTCGTTTCCCCGGGTGTGATCACCGGCGATATTCACCGGGAGGCGGAGAAACACGGCTTCATGTATCCGCCGGACCCGAGCAGCTCTACCGTCTGCACGATCGGCGGCAATATCGCCGAGAACGCGGGCGGCCCCAGGGGGCTGAAATACGGAGTGACCAAAGATTACGTCCTCGGGCTTGAAGTTGTGACGCCGCAGGGTGATCTTGTCCGTACGGGCGGGCGAACTGTCAAAAATGTGACCGGCTATGATCTGACGAAGCTGATTGTCGGCTCGGAGGGAACGCTCGGCATTGTGACGGAGGCGGTGCTGCAGCTGATTCCGAGGCAGCCGGCAACGGGAACGGTTATGGCTGTTTTTGATGATATTGTGTTGTCCGGACGGGCGATCTCGAGGGTGCTGACGTCCGGCATTCTGCCCTACAAGCTGGAAATTATGGATCAGGCGTGCATCCGTGCGGTGGAAGCGTACCGTCCGAGTGGCTTGCCCGTTGACGCGGAAGCGATCATTTTGATCGAGGTGGACGGTCACGAGAAGGCGGTTGAGGCGGAGCTTGCAGCTGTGGCGGAAGTGTTCCGCGGCATCGGCGCAAGACAAGTAGCCGTGGCGGAATCCCGGGAAAATTTTCTCGGAGCAGGGACAGAAGCTTCGATTGACTGAGGGATGAACATGACGAAACTTCCAAAACTTCCTTATGACGAAACCGTCCAATGCGTTCAATGCGGCTACTGTCTGCCTGCCTGTCCAACATATGTGACGATGGGCAAAGAAACCCATTCTCCCCGGGGGAGAATCAATTTGGTCAAAATGGCGGCGGAAGGGCGCGTGTCGCTGGACGACATTATCGTGAACAATGCCGGAGGCTGCGGCGCGATGCTGATCGAGTACGATCATCTGTTTAAAGGCGCTGACAGAACTGGCAGCGGCGCGCCGAAGCTTTTGCCGGTAAAACCCGCGATATCAGCCAAATTCTCGCCTTGTGCGACCTTTCTTTTACGAAGTCACTGAACGAGACCGTCACCTATCAGCACTCCTGCCACATGACCAACGTCCAGAAAGTGACCGCGGAGCCGCTTCAGCTTCTGCAGAGCATTCCGGGCGTGCGGTATGCAGTGATGGACAATCCTCACATGTGCTGCGGCTCGGCCGGCATCTATAACGTGGTGCATCACGAAGAGTCGATGGAAATTTTGGACTGCAAAATGGAAAGCGTCAAAGGAACCCGTGCGACGGTAATCGTTACCACAAACCCCGGATGTCTGCTGCAGATGAAGCTCGGCATCGAAAGGGAAGGCTTATCGGGGCAGGTAAGGGGCATCCATCTGGTGGAGCTGCTGGCTGAAGCGATGGGGATAAGAAGCACGCTTTAGACGACAACAGTAAACGAAATTACAAAAAAACGAACCAATTCAAGGATAACGCCTTGAACGGTTCGTTTTTTTAAGTTGATCAAACTACTTATAATCGCCCTGCAAGTAACGATAAAACGGTTCGTCAACCCAGAATGAGTACGATTCCAGTTGGATGTCCGGGTTCAGTTGTTTTAATCCGGCGGCTATCGCTGCCGTTTGATTACTTAGCGAAAACGTTTGGGCGTAATAGTTTCTGCTTGTTATTTTCGTATTGGAAATGATCTTGTAATCTTGCATGGCCGTATCCGAAAAGTAAAGCGGCTGCCACCATGAGTCGGCAATTAGTCCCGTTTGATTGTCGCTGTCTTTTTTGGCGTATTTAAGGATGATGCGCTGGAAGTCGTTCTTTTGCTCCACATTTTGAAATTCAAATGAAAGATCGTATTCCTTCGTATATGCGATGGAAGTGCCGTCTTCATCCTCGACAATTTTATAATCCTGCGGGCCCCATTCTTTCAAATAAACGAAAGCGGAAGTTTTCGGTTCAAGCTGTACCTTCGCGTCAATTCCTTCGCTGCGCAGCAGACCGATGAGCTGCAGTGCATGCACAATATTACTATGACCGTATGTTAGCGTAAGGTTTGGGTCAAAATGCGGGTCGTAGCGGGAATCCTTCAAATTATAGCCGGTCACCAGTTTTTGTTTTAATGCGGTATCGACGACGGATTGCAGCTGCTTGTCCTCGATAATATCCCGGGAAAGCCAAGCTTGATTGACGAGCCGGAAAATATCCGGATCCGATATGCGGCCAAGGTAATTTTCGTTTTGGCCATGGAAGGTAATGACGCGATCGAGCAGCATGGATGCGAAATTGCCGGAAGCCGGCTTTGACAAAGAGAATGAAGAGAATGAATCGGCAGGCAGCAGTCCAAGGTCTACGGCCGCCGCCAGCTCTTGGGAAGCTTGCGGGGATAGCGCGTTATTGCCGGTTATTCGTAATTTAGCCAGCGAGCGCTTTGTTTTCTCCGGAGAGTAAGTATAGGCCAACTCCTTCATGCCCGAAGCTTTAAGGGCAATCATGACGGCGTTGCTTTGGGTTAGTTGCCGGTCGGCATTAACGCTTAGTTGGGTAATAATGCCTTTGTCGTATAGAGCCGCAGCGGGCTCATAGTAAGGGCTGCCCTCTTGAAGATCGCTGAATGGTATCTTGTGACCGGTTGCCTTTAAATCAAGAATCTTCGCGACCACAACGATGAAATCGCCTTTGGTTAAGGAGTCGGGGATCGAGAGCCCGTAGCGCTCCTTCAAAGATTGTTTATGATCCGCCGCTTTTGACAACGGGGCCTGACCTTGCTTCACCGCTTGCGAATAAACATCGCTCTCCGGCCAGAAGCCGGATAACAGTAGAGCGGAAATAACAATTGAAACGAATATACGTACTGCTCCATTTGAAATTACCATCCAAATATCCTCCCTGTAAGTGGATTGCTGACTCATTGCCTCAAAATCTAATAACGCATATTCATCACCCCCATAAGCAGTAAAGATGAGCCGCATCCCAGCGGCATCTGTTCTGTTCTGTGTTGTGGTACCGCACACAAAACGGGCATAAAACAACAAAATATCAAGCAGTAATTTTGTTATGGATTATAACATCGAGCCGCAAAAGAGGCAATATACCCAAAAAAAAGTTTGGAAAAAGGAAAAAATATGTTGATAAACGAATTTTCATGCATTATTATGTGAGTTAATGTTACGCAAGAAGATTTATGGGTCGTTATTTCAACTACTTTAGTGACCGATTATGTTGTTATTTGTTTGAAAAGCCGCGATTGGCTGGAGAGGTGATCATGATGGGCACAGAACAAATTCAATCCGTATCGTTTGACGGGAAGACGCTTCATATTTTAGATCAGACGAAATTGCCGGCATTAAAGCAATTTTTGCAAATTACAACGATTGAGCATTGCTGGCAAGCGATCAAGGAACTGAAGGTGAGAGGGGCGCCGGCAATCGGCATCGCCGCCGCTTACGGGCTGTTTCTTGGTGTCAGAGACGTATGCTCATCGGCAACGTTCGACGAATTTGATCATGTTTTTCAAGAGAAATCCGATTACTTGGCTTCCTCCCGCCCGACAGCCGTCAATCTGTTCTGGGCATTAAAGCGGATGCGCGCACGATTAATGGCTGAGAAGGGGCATTCGATCGAAGATTTGAAAGCGAAGCTGCTGCAGGAGGCGCACGCGATTAAAGCGGAGGATGAAGAGGTATGCCGCAGCATCGGGCTTCACGGACTTTCTTTATTGCATGATGGAATGACCATTTTAACGCATTGCAACGCAGGGGGAATTGCAACGGCTAAATACGGCACAGCGCTGGCGCCGGTATATTTGGCCAAAGAACACGGCTGGAACGTGAAGGTGTTTGCCGACGAGACGCGCCCTTTGCTGCAGGGATCCCGGTTAACAGCCTGGGAGCTGCAGGAAGCCGGTATTGACGTTACCTTAATTACCGACAGCATGGCTGCTTTCGTGATGGCGAAAGGCTGGGTGCAGGCCGTTATTGTCGGCTGCGACCGGGTTGCCGCGAACGGTGACGTTGCCAACAAAATCGGTACTTACGGCCTCGCCCTGCTGGCGAAGGCTCACCAAATTCCGTTCTACGTGGCGGCTCCGATGTCGACGATCGATATGGAAACAGCATCCGGCGCACATATTCCGATCGAAGAGCGGGATGCCCGTGAAATCATTAATGGATTCGGAGTGCCGACAGCTCCGGCTGACGTAAAGGTGTTCAATCCTGCCTTCGATGTAACGCCGAATGAGCTCATTACCGCCATCATTACGGAAAAAGGGATTGTCCGTCAGCCTTACCAGGAGTCGTTAATCGAGTTGTTCAAGGAGAAATCTGAAAATTCCATGCCGCAATACGGGAACAGCGAGGAAGGTAACCAACATGTTACAGCATGAAGCGGACGATCGAGTAAAGCAGGACATTTGTGAGATTGGAAGGCGCGTGTACGAAAAAGGGTTCGTAGCCGCAAACGACGGCAACATCTCCGTTCGCACGGGAGAAGATGAAATTTGGATTACGCCTACAGGCGTCAGTAAAGGCGAAATGACGCCGGATATGCTCATTAAAGTGAATCTTCAAGGCGAAGTGCTGCATGGCAGGCTGAAACCCACTTCGGAAATGAAGATGCATTTGAAAGTCTATGAAAAACGGTCGGATATCCGTGCGGTCATCCATGTTCATCCGCCGTATGCGACAGCGTTTGCGATTGCGGGCATTCCGCTTGACCAGGCGACGATGCCGGAATCGGTCGTGCTGCTCGGCACGATCCCGGTCGCTGAATATGCTACACCTTCTACGGAGGATGTTCCGAAGAAGATTGAACAATATGTGGCAGGCCATAACGGGGTGCTGCTGGAAAATCACGGCGCGCTTACCTGGGGCCGCGATCTGCGCTCCGCTTATTATTTGATGGAGTCGCTGGAATTTTGCGCGAAAATCAATTGGATTGCGAACCAAATGAACGGCATGCGCGAGCTGTCTGTCGAGCAGGTTGCCGAGCTGGTCCAAATTAGAGAACGGATGGGGCTAAAAGGCGAGACGCCGACCGGTGCTGTCGCCGTTAACGGCAGAAATAAGGGATTGCCGGACAAGAGCGCCGTTCATGCTCCGATTTCTGACGACCAATTGGAGCGCATGGTGTGCAGGATTACGGCGTCCGTACTTAGCGGGCTGCAGCAGGATGGAGCGAGAAGGGGTGATGGAATTGCACAGCATAATCGTTAACGCCACCGTCATTACCGTTGATGAATCGAACCGGATTATCATGGATGGGGCCGTCGCCTTCAAAAACGGGGTCATTACATATGTCGGGGCTACACCGGAGGAGCTGGAGCTGTACGATGAAGTCATTGACGGACGTCACCGCTATGTGCTTCCGGGTCTCATCAATACGCACGGGCATGTGGGGATGTCGCTGCTGCGCGGCTATGCAGACGATTTGCCGCTTCAAACTTGGTTGAAAGAGAAAATTTGGCCTTGGGAAGCGCGGTTTACGGATGAACATGTGAGATGGGGAACAGGGCTTTCATTAATCGAAATGATTCGCACAGGTACGACGACCTTCGTCGATATGTATGACCATAATGAGGCAATCGCGGGTATCGTTGCGCCGTCGGGAATGAGAGCCGCCCTCTGCTGCGGCATGATTGGAAGCGGCGATCCAGGCGTTCAGGACCGGAAGCTTGCGGACGCCGTTTCCTTTGCGAAGGATTGGCACCGGCAAGCGAACGGCCGCATTTCGGTCATGTTGGCTCCGCATGCGCCGTATACGTGCACGCCGCATTTCATTTCGCAAATTATTGATAAGGCGGCCCAGCTTCAGCTCCCCGTACATACGCATATGTCCGAGACGAATTGGGAGGTCGAGCTTAATGTGCAGCAATACGGCTGCCGCCCGGTCGCTCATCTGCATAAGCTGGGCATGTTTGAGCGGTCGGCATTGGTCGCGCATGCGGTCCATTTGACAGAGGAAGAGATCGACTTGCTGGCGGAGTGCAACGTTCGCGTATCGCATAATGTCGTCAGCAATTTGAAGCTTGCGAGCGGCGTTGCGCCAGTGCCGCAAATGCTTGCCAGAGGAATAAGCGTGTCGCTCGGCACCGACAGCTCGGTCAGCAATAATAATCTCAATTTGTTCGAAGAGCTGAAGTTAGCGGCGATTGTGCATAAGGGAACGACGTATGACCCGCTGGCCGTTCCGGCGGAAACGGCGCTCCGAATGGCTACGCGCAATGGAGCGGACGGCGTGTTTCAATCCGATTCGATCGGAAGCATCGAGATTGGCAAGCAAGCCGATCTCATCATGATCGATGCGGGGAAAGCGAATTTTCAGCCGGCGCACAATCCGGTTTCCCATGTTGTATATGCAGCTAACGGGCTGGACGTAACGGATACGATCGTGGCGGGCAAATTCCTAATGCGCAAAGGGGAGCTGATGACGCTGGATGAAGAGCGGATGATCTATGAAGCGAACCGGATGGTCCGCCAATTAATGAACGAGGATCGGCCCGCTCATTCGAAATAAACGAAATGCACAAGTTGAATGCTGGTGTTGCGGCGAGCTTATAGAAATAGGAGGGGCAGCGATGGAGTTGATGGACAGAATTGATCGCGCCAAGACATATATTCAGCGTTTAACCGGCTACCGCCCGACGGTAGGACTGATTTTGGGATCGGGACTTGGCGATTTGGGACACGAAATCGAAGAAGCAATCAAGATTCCTTATGATGAAATCCCGTTTTTCTCCAGCACGACCGTCGAAAGCCATGCCGGCTTGCTCGTGATCGGCAAGCTGGAGGGGAAAGTAGTCGTCGCGATGCAGGGCCGGTTTCATTATTATGAAGGACATTCCATGGATGCCATCACCTTCCCGGTCCGCGTTATGAAAGCGCTCGGTGTCGAACGGCTGCTCATTACCAATTCGAGCGGCGGCGTGAACGAGTCCTATCAAGCGGGCGATGTGATGGTCGTTAGCGACCATATTAATTTGACGGGAGTAAATCCGCTTATCGGCCCCAATGACGGGCGGCTGGGCGTTCGTTTTCCCGATTTGACGAACGCTTACTGCGCTGACCTGAGGCGGCTTGCGCATGAGACGGCCGCTGCTCAGGGTTTACGTATGCACGAGGGCGTTTATGTCGGCTGGGCTGGCCCGACGTTTGAAACTCCTGCCGAAATTCGAATGACGCGAATTGTAGGCGGGGATGCGGTCGGCATGTCAACCATTCCCGAAGTGATTGTGGCCAATCATGCCGGGATGAAAGTGCTGGCGCTGTCCTGTGTCTGCAATATGGCCGCCGGCATTTTGCCGGGAGGGCTTACGGCTGAAGAGGTGTTTGAAGCGGCTCAGGAGCTGAAAGGAAGGCTGATCGGACTTGTAAGGGCGATTTTGAAGGTCATGTAAATCGTATGCGAGTGCCGATAAATGACTCGTGTTTCTGGCAATTGATGATCAAAAAATAGAACATAGGAGTGGGAAGATGAAGAAGAGTGCGGTATTGGTTATCATGTTGATTATTTCGATCCTAGCGGCGGGATGTTCGGCAAGCAAAACGAAAGATCAGGCGGGATCGGATGCCGAAACCAAAAAGCCGCTGCGCGTCGCGCTTATTACACCGGAGAAAATTGGCGTAAATCCGTTTTTTCAAATTATGGACGAAGGTGCCAAGCAAGCGGCGCTAACTTATAAAGTGGAACAAAAAACGATGGAGTCGGCAGATCCGAATGCCATTGAAGAAAATTTGCGGGTTGCGGTTGCCGATAACTACGATTTGATTATTACGTCGTCCTTCCAGGCCGCGGATGCTTTGAAGAAGGTAGCGGCGGAAAATCCGGACAAAAAGTTCATTATTATTGACGATGTTGTCGACTTGCCCAATGTGCGCAGTGCGGTGTTCCGCGAGCAGGAGGCCGCTTATTTGCTGGGAGCAGCGGCGGGCCTGTCGACAAAATCGGACACGGTCGGCATGGTAGTCGCCATGGATATCCCGCTGATGAAGAAATGGACGAGCGGCTTTGAGCAAGGTTTGAAGGCGACGAATCCGCAAGCTACGTTCCTCGTCAACTATGTGGGCAGCTTTACCGATCCCGCCAAGGCCAAAGAATTGGCGCTCGTGCAGTATTCGAAAGGGGCCGATTTTGTTGCCGGGGCATCGGCGGTAGGAGACCTTGGCGTATTCGAAGCTGCGAAGGAAAAAGGTTTTTTCACTTCAGGTCAGGATATTGACCGGACAATGATCGATCCGCAGCATATCGTCATGTCCCAATTGAAATCCGCTGACAACGTTGTGATCGACAGCATTAAACAATTTGTTGACGGCTCCTTTGCGCCGGGCGTGTACGATTACGGTTTGAAAGAAAATGGCGTTGGCATTACGTACGTCACGGACAACAATCCGTTTATAACAAAAGAAACGATCGAGAAGGTTTTACAGATCCGCAGCGATATCATTTCCGGCAAAACCTCCGTCGTTAACCCGCTGAAATAATCAAACTTCAACTAAACCGGCTATGGTCCAGCCGGTTTGTTTTTCACGGAAAGGATGTATAATTGATGACCACCGTGCTTGAAGCAAGGCAGATCACGAAAACATACGGTGATTTCATAGCGAATGATGGTATCGATTTTTCATTGCATAAAGGCGAGATTCATGCGATCGTCGGCGAAAACGGCGCCGGAAAAACAACGTTGATGAGAATGCTGTACGGGATGGAAGCGCCGACTTCGGGGGACATTGTGTGCCAAGGTGAAGTGAAGCGATTCCAAAGTCCATTAGAAGCGATTCAGAGCGGCATCGGGATGGTGTTCCAGCACTTCATGCTGTTCCCTACCTATACGGTCGCTGAAAATATCGTCATCGGCAATGAACCTGCACGGGGGATTTGGTTCGACCGCAAGCTGGCCGCAGACCGGATTAAAGCGTTATGCGAAACGTATCAGCTGCACGTTGATCCGGATCAGAAAGTGTCTGAATGCTCGCTTGGAACCCGGCAGCGGATTGAAATATTGAAGGTGCTTTACAATGGGGCGGACATCATTATTTTGGATGAGCCGACGGCTGTATTGACGCCGCTGGAAGTGAAGGAATTGCTCGTGACGATTAAACGGCTTGCAAAGCAAGGGAAGAGCATTATCCTTATTACGCATAAATTGCACGAGGTTATGGAAGCGGCGGACCGCGTTACCGTGCTGCGCAACGGCAAAGTAACCGGAACTTTAGAAGCGGACCGTACAAGTGCGGAGGAGATTTCCCGTTTAATGGTGGGCCGGGAACTGGAGGGAGTTGCCCGGCAGGACAATAAGGCGGGAGAGCCTGTTCTGCAGGTGCGCAAATTGGTTGTGAAAGGAGCAAACGGGAAGGCGCTGCTTAATGATATCAATTTCGACGTGTGCGCCGGGGAAATTGTCGGTATTGCGGGTGTGTCCGGTAACGGCCAGTCCGAGCTGGTTCGAGTGCTGAACGGGCTGATAAAGGCCGATCAGGGCAGCATGCTGCTGGATGGAACCGATGTGACCAACTTGCCGGTGCGCCGCATCCGCGCGGCAGGTTTGGCCCATATTCCCGAGGACCGGTACTTATGGGGGGCTTCCAAGGATGCAAGCGTCAAGGAAAATGCCATTATGGGCCATTATCGTAAAGATGGCTGCCATCGCTTCGGATTGTTGAGGCATAAGCGGCTGAACCAATTGGTTCATGGCTGGGTACAGTCGTTTGCGGTCAAGACGGCGTCGATTCACGAGCAGGCGCAGTATTTATCCGGAGGGAACTTGCAGAAGCTGATTTCAGCAAGGGAAATCGGCCAGCACACGAAATGCATCATTGCGGCGGAGCCGACCCGCGGCGTCGACCTCGGTGCAATGGAAATTATTCACCGGCAGTTGTTGCGGAAGCGGGAGAGCGGTGAAGCCGTGCTCGTCGTTTCATCCGAGCTGTCGGAAATGATGACGCTGTCGGATCGTATTTTGGTTATGTTTGAAGGGGAAATCGTGGGAGAGCTTAAAGGCAAGGACGCTTCGGAAGAGGAGATCAGCTTGTTGATGGCGGGAGGAGGGCGAGCATGAAGAACTGGAATCCGATGCTCCTCTCGATGATGCAGCCGATTATGGCCATCTTGTTCGGTTTGACGGCTGGAGCAATCGTCGTCAGCTTCACCGGGGAGTCGGTTATGGAGTGTTTCAAGGAGTTGTGGAGAGGGGCGTTTGGCAGCTTTTACTTTTTGTCGAGCACGATGGCAAGAGCAACGCCGATCATTTTGAGCGGACTGGGAATCGCATTTGCTTTTCGCGCCGGCTTCTTCAACATGGGGGCGGAAGGGCAGATGGTGCTTGGCGGACTGGCGGCTGCTTTAACTGCGCTCCATGTTCCAGGTCCTGGCTGGGTGAAGCTTGTTGCCGCCCTATGCGCCGGTATCGCAGCGGGCGGAATGTGGTCGGTACTCGCCGTCTGGATGGAAGTGAAGTTTAAAGTGAATCTGCTTATCTCGACCTTATTATTGAATTATATTGCCGTCTTGTTCGCCGGGTACATCGTATCGGGGCCTTTCAAGGATACGAGCGGTTCGGCAGGGCTGGCGCAAACCGCGATGATCGATCAGGGCTCCTGGCTGCCGAAACTGTATAACGGGATGAGTGTGCATGCGGGTTTTTCGATCGCGATCGGACTGACGGTTTTGTTTGTTCTGATGTTTCGGTACTCGATTGTCGGCTACGAGGTGAAAATGCTTGGGTTAAATCCGTCTTTCGCCATGTACGGAGGCGTCAACCGTCTGCAAATGATGATCTTCAGTATGGTTGCAAGCGGAGGGCTGGCCGGACTTGCCGGCGGTGTTGAGGTGCTTGGCATGCAGTACCGTTTCGTAGACGGCGCCTTGACGATGCCGGGGTATGCGTGGACCGCTCTGATGGCGGCGTTGCTTGCGAATGCGCATCCGGCCGGGACGGCAGTGTGCTCCTTTCTGCTCGCAGCTCTGCAAACCGGGGCGGCAGGGATGGAACGAAACACGAATGTTCCGGTTGAATTGTCAGCGGTTATACAAGCCGTGCTCATTTTGTTCGTATCGGTCAAGTTCGGCTATTCGTTTATGAGGCGGAGAAAAGCGAGGAAAAACAATGGATCAATTATTTGACATCTCTCTACTCAACTCCACGATTCGTATGGTGACGCCTATTTTGCTCGCTGCATTGGGAGGGGCGCTTTGCGCACGTGCAGGCCTCTTTAATGTCGGTCTGGAAGGCATGGTTCTGGCCGGCGCATTCGGGGCGGTTCTCGGCAACTACCTGCTTAACAATCTATTTCTTGCCGTAATGTTTGCAATCGGCTGCGTTTTGCTGCTTTCACTGCTATACGGCTATTTCACGATTCACTTGAAGGCCAACGTCATCGTGGTCGGCATTGCCGTCAACTTCCTCGCGATGGGGCTGACGACTTTTTTATTAAGCGCGGTCTTTCATGTCAAAGGGGCGTACTATAACAAAGATATGGAAGGATTGCCCCGCTTGGATATTCCTGTATTAAGCAAGGTGCCTGTTCTCGGAGATGTCGTATCCGGTTATTCCCCGATCGTATTTTGCGCATTTCTGCTCGTTATTGTCCTCCATTTGTTTTTGTACCGGACGGTAACGGGCTTCCGCTTAAGCGCGGTCGGACAAAGTCCGATTGTCGCTCAAAGCGCGGGCATAAAAGTGCGCCGTTATCAATATGCAGCCGTCTTGGCGTGCGGTATGTTGTGCGGGCTGGCCGGAGCGCAGCTCTCGCTCGGCCAGGTGACGATGTTTGCCGAAGGCATGACATCGGGCAGAGGATTTATTGCTCTTGTCGCGATGATGCTGGGTCAGGCGAATCCGGCCGGAATTATGGGATCAAGCTTGCTGTTCGGACTGATGGATGCGCTTAGTATCCGGATGCAGGGATTGTGGCTTCCGACACCGTTTACGATGATGGTGCCTTATGTCGTCACGATTATGGCCATGTTCTTTTTTAAGGATAAAAGTTATTTGCACGGCACGACCGGCAGCTCCAGATAATACGAAGCTTCCCGTCCGGTTTCGAAATCCAATTGGTGTCCTGCTGCTTCTATGGTACAATCGAGGTAAAATGTGCGAGTTGGTGGGATTACATTTGTTTGCCGCTGAACGAAGAAATAAAATTATAAACATGTTGTTGGAGCAGGGATATGTGCTGGTAACCGATCTCAGCAAAGCCTTTAACGTTTCGGAAGAGACCATCAGACGCGATCTGGATAAAATGGAGAAAGAAAATCTGCTTACCCGCACGCACGGAGGGGCGTTTATCGAGGAAGGCATCACGTCCGACATTCCGGTCGGCATTCGGGAGCGCGCTTATCTTCAAGGAAAGGACTGGATCGGTGAGAAGGTCGTCGGCCTAATCAACAGCGGGGATACGCTGATGCTGGATTCCAGTACAACTTCTCTGCATATCGCCAAGAAAATCAAAAACAAAAAAAACTTGACGGTCATTACGAACTCCTTCAAAGCGCAGATGGAGCTATC
Source organism: Paenibacillus beijingensis (assembly GCF_000961095.1). NCBI lineage: Bacteria > Bacillati > Bacillota > Bacilli > Caryophanales > Paenibacillaceae > Paenibacillus > Paenibacillus beijingensis. The sequence continues at coordinate 3,012,696 of NZ_CP011058.1, forward strand.
TTCTGCCGAAGGAATTAAAATCATATCAACGGGCGGCATTTTGCGCCAGCACTCGTTGTCATACGTCGGGCATGCGGCCACGCGGGAACTGTCCAACTATTTTGCAGATACGGCTATCATTTCATGCTCGGGGATTCATCTGGATAAAGGAATTTCGGATTCGAACGAATATGAAGCCGAAATGCGCAAAATTATGCTGAAAAACGCGGAGTATAAAATATTGGCGGTCGATACTACCAAACTGAACAAGCTCGGTTTCATGTTCATAGCCGATTTTCCGGCTATCAACAAGGTCGTGGTGGACAAAAAGCTGCCCGCCGACTGGGTTCAGTTATTTGAACGGCTCAATATTGAGTTCGATGATCGGGAGATGCCGTCAGCGGGCTTGGAGACAACCGTATAATTCACAAGGAGGCTGCCCCAAGGTTATTGGCCTTGAGGGCGGCTTTTCTTGTCATTACAGCCCCAAACGATCATCGCATGCCGAAGCTCAGGCAATGATGTCATTTCAGGTCCGCCGGGCAGAAAGATGCTGCTCCTGATATTCCCCCGGCGGAAGGCCGAAATGCTGCTTGAACACGTGCGAAAAATGCTTCACGCCGACGTAGCCGACCTTCTCGGCGACGTCGTACACCTTCTCGGGCGGCGAGGCCTGCAGCAGCTTGGCGGCCTGCTCCATGCGGATGCGCGTCAAAAATTTGACATACGTTTCTCCGACCGTGCGGTGGAACGTGTTGCTTAAATAGCCCTGCGACACGCCGAGCTTGTCGGCGAGCAGCGCGAGGCTAAGCGGCTCGGCGTAATGGGCGTAAATATAGGCTTTGGCGCGGTTGCCGATATCGGTTTCGTCGAGCGCCTCCGGCTTCGCTTGCCCGGCGGAGAAGGATGCCGCGATATCGCGGAAGACCGCCAGCACGGACTCGGCCTCCCAGGAAGCCCGCTGCTCCTGGAAAACCCGCTGCAGCCGCCGGCAAGCCTTGTTCATGCGCTGTCCGTACAGCTCCCGCTTGCCGGCGGCGATGCTTTTGGTCAGATGAATGCCGAACGTGACGACTTCATTGGACGTAAAGAGCCTCATCTGATCGATATACGACCCCAGCGCAATCGCTGCGGCCGTCTCATTCCGGTTGAAGAGAGCATGCCGGATTTCCGCCGCCGCTTGATCAATCGCTTTCAGCCGGCCGGCCAGACTGCCGGCTTCCCGCTGTCCGAACAGAGCGGGCTGCCCGGTCAGAAGGCGGCATTGAAGGTTCCGGGCCGCTGCCGCATATGAAGTGTGGAGATGAAAGAGCTCGCTCTCCAGCGAGCCTAACCCGCCGGAGACGGCAATGCCCGTACTCACCGCCATCGCGTCCGCCACCCGGCGGTAAAGCTCGGTGCACCGCTGTAAAATTTGGGCTTCGTCATCCCCGGTAACGAGTACACTCGTCAGCTGTTCCTCGTCCAAAAATACGTTGCCGAACGCATCCTCCTCGGCTATTTCCGCGGCGGCCTGCTGCAAAATAAAGCGGAAAATCGGAAAATCGCCGCACGGGACGCCCCGTTCGATCAGACTCTGCTCGTCGAGATCCAGCAGCATAATCATGCCTTCGGTTTCGATCAGCTGCACCTTCAGCCGATATATAAGCGGGTAGAGCGTCTTGATCTCAACACCGCTGTCGCTGATGACCGCCTTCAAAAATTGCTTGATTACTTGCGCCCGGCTTTCCTTCGATATGCTGTTTTCGGTATAAAATGCCAGACTTTCACGGTTCCGGAGCTCCAGCAGCGATGTAACCGAATGGATCGCTTCCATCAGTTCTTCCTTGACGACCGGCTTCAGCAGGTAATTGCAGACGCCGCTGCGAAGTGCTTCCTGGGCCAGCGCGAATTCGTCATAGCCGGAGAGAATGACCATTTGCGGCGGGGCTTCCATCCGGTGAATGAGCCGGCTCAGCTCGATGCCGTTCATGACCGGCATTTTAATATCGGAGATGACGAGGTCGATCCGGCACTCCTGCAGCTTTTCCCATGCTTCCTGACCGTCCATCGCTTCCGCGGCGATCTTCCACTCGGGGTGATGCTGCCTGAAATGAGCGCGCAGAAATTCCCGCACGAGCGGCTCGTCGTCGACAAGCATAACGTTAAACATCATAGCTCCTCCATTCCCGGCCTGGTTTCGGCAGCGCTACGGTGACGGCGGTTCCTTCATGCAGCGTGCTGTCCACCGTCAATCCATACCCGGCGCCGTATTTCAGCTTGATCCGCTTATTCACATTGAGCAGTCCGATCCCGGTTCCAGACCGGCTCGGCTCGTGGGCGGCGGGATGCTCCGCCGCATGCTCCGCCGGATGCCCGGCCTCATGTGCGGCCGGATGCTCGGCATCCTCGCTGAGCGCAAGCTTATGCCGCACCCGCTCCAGCGTCTCTTCGTCCATCCCGATGCCGGTATCTTCAATCACGAACAGAAGCTTGCTGTCGGTCTCGCGGCTTGCGATCCTCACAGTCGTTTTCCCGCGCTTTGTTTCGCAGCCGTGAATGACAGCGTTCTCAACAATCGGCTGGAACAGCAGCGCCGGAACATTTACCTGGGAAAGGGACGGATCGATATCGATCTCATAGTCGAGGCGCCCTTCGTAACGGCCGCTTTGAATGCTCAAATACGCGCGCAGCAGTTCGATTTCCCGCTGCAGCGTAATGTCCTTGTCCGATCTCGTCATGCTGCGCAGAATGCTGCTCAGCTGCTGGATATGGCCGATCGATTTGTCCGTCTTGCCCATCTGCATCTGCAGCGAAATCATATTGAGCGTATTGAAAATAAAGTGGGGCTTGATCTGGCTGTGCAGCGCCAGCACCTGCGCTTCTTTTTGCAGCAGCTCCGTTTCATACACCTGCTTCACCAGCTGCGTATTCTCCTCAAGCATCGTGCGGATTCTCGACACCAGCGCGTTGAAGGAGAGGCCCAAATAGCCGACCTCGTCGCCCCGCTTGTCGGGAAAGCGGACGTTCAAATCGCCGCGTTCGACCGTGCGCATCAACCGGACGACATTTAACAGCGGCCGCAAAAATTTTTGCAAAAACCACCATAAAACGCAGAAGGCGAGCGCCGCGCACGCAAGGGCCATCCATAAGCCGAAGTTGCGCGTTTTCGTCGCTTTCGCGTTTAATTCCGTGAGCGAATTGACCGCGACAATCGTCCAGTCGGACCGGGGCAGCAGCGTCGAATTGAGCAAATAGGGCTCGCCGTTGTAATCCACTTTCAGCGTCTTTTGGCCGCTTTGCTGTATGCTCCGGTAAAAGTGAACCGCTTCCAATTTTCCGGTGCTTCCATAAATGACCGTTTCTTTGTTGTCGATAATGAACAAACCGCCATATGCGCCCATGTTGACCTTGCGGACGATGTTTTCGATGCCGGTATAGTTCGCGTCCACCTTGATGACGCCAAGCACTTTGTCGCTGTTGCGCGTGCTCCGCAGCTGCCTGACGATCGAGAACACTTTTGGCCCCCGGTTATTGACCATCTGCTGCATATGGGCCGGAACAAAAATAGGCTCAGGCGAGACAAGAGCCTGCTTATACCAGCCGAACTGCTTAAATAGGCCGCTGTCGTCGATGTCGACCTGAATGCGTCCCGAGGAGTAAATCGTGTTCGTTATAATAAAGACGCGGTTAATATCGCCGCGCGGATAAATCATCATCTGATCGAGAAATTCCTCGATCAGGCGGCGCTTCTGCAGCCGGGAAAGGGCGGAGCCGCCGTCTTCGTCTTCCAGCGCCTCCATAACGAAGTCGTTCATATACAGGGCGAGGGAAAGGCGGTTCAAGTCGTCCAGATAGGTGTCGATATTATAGGAAACCTGGCCGATAATCTGCTGCACGCTGTCCGAGGATTGGGATTCGAAATCCTCCGTATATTTGGTGTACGAAATAAAGGTTACCGAATAGAGCGATCCGAGTATAAAGACGGCGGCAAAAACAAGCAGCTTCGGTTTCAGCCTCCAGTCGCGGTACTTTTTCCAGCGGAGCACGATCATCACCTTCCAGCTCCAGTTTAACCGCTTTCATTGTCAGGGACAATACTTTTTCCCCTACCTGTAAAAAACATACCTTCACCTAAAAATTCCGGTATTTCGAGTTCGCCCGATAACAACTAAGATAAAGATGTACCGATCGGGTGACAAAAAAGGGAGGAAAAAAGATGCGTATGAAAGCGGTTCCTTTTGCGCTTGGCTGCACGCTTGTTTTATCGCTGCTCGGGGGTTGCGGAAGTAGCGGGAACGGGTCGGACAAAGAAACGGGAAATACGGGGGCAACAGGCAATACGGAGGCGAACAGTCAGCAGCAGCAGACCGATGCGCCGAAAGAAACGGTGAAGCTGAAGTTTTTTACCGGAAAAGTCGAAACGGTAGACTTAATGAATGATCTGATCAAAAAGTTCAACGCGGAAAATCCGGGCATTGTCGTCGAGCAGGAATATCAGAAGGATGCGAGCAGCGTCATCAAAGTCAAATTCGCCTCGGACGATGTGCCGGACATTACGACGGTCGTCGAGCAGGATTACATCGATCAGGGCAAATATTTGGACCTTTCGAACGAACCGTTCTGGTCAAGAGTGCTGCCGGCGATCAAAGAGCTGTCGACCGACGTCAAAACCGGCAAGCAGTTCCGCGTGGCGACCAACGTCACGATGGCAGGCATTTTTTACAACAAAAAAATCTTTAACGAACTGGGTTTAAAGGAAGCGCTTACTTGGGATGAATTCCAGTCGAACCTGCAGACGATCAAGGACAAAAAGCCCGACGTCGTGCCGATGTTTCTGGCCGGCCGGGACTCGTGGACGCTCGGGCATTTAATCGAATTTATGCCGCACGGCGTCATTAAGCAGAATCTGGGCGTGAACGGCTCGCGCCAGGCGTTTATCAATAACGAATCGGATAAGCTTGCATTCGATGCCGAAGGCGGCTCGATCGACACGTTTGCGAAGCGGCTGCTTGACCTGAACAAAGCCGGACTGATCAATGCGGACGCTTTGACGGCCACCTACGACAACCAGAAGGAAGCGTTCGCGACCGGCAAAGCGGCCGTGATCAGCCAAGGGATGTGGGTACTCGGCGACCTGCTGAAAATCAACCCGGACATCGCAAATGACATCGGCTTCAGCCCGTTCCCGGCCATCATGGACGGAACGAAACCGGTCGTCTTGTCCGCAGACGATTCGCGGTATGCGATTACGTCGGCTTCCAAGCATCCGGAAGAAGCGAAGAAATTCCTTGAGTTCCTGTTCAAGCCGGAAAATCTGCAGGCGTACAGCGAATTCCTCAAGTCGCCGCCGGCCTTCACCGACGTCACCGCCAACTGGGGACCGCTGAAGGATCAGGCAAACGCGGCTTTGCAAACGGGCGTCAACATTCCGTTTACGGAGACGCCTTCCGGCTTCTCCGGCGACGATGCCGGCAAAATGGTGCAGGAGCTGCTCGCGGGCAAGTACACCTCCATTGAGTTTGCCAAGGCGTACCGCAAAGCATGGGACAAAGCGTGGAATGCCACGCATAAGTAGAGGAAGCGCAACCAGAATCAACGCAACTAGAGTCAACGCAAGCAGAGCAAGGCAAGTATAGTGAACGCAACTAGAGAAAACGTATGTTGAGCTTAATCGGCAGGAGAATCGAAAAAGACATAAACGCCGCAAACCCGGTATGTCCGCCGGCAGGAACGAAAGACGGGCATGCCGGAAAAGCGGCGCAGGATTGGAGGGAGAGGCTGTGCCACTTTTTCGCGCGGTATCGAATCGGTTGCACTATTTCATGGCGGTTCCGGCTATCGTGCTGTTCGCTTTATTTTTCATCTACCCGCTAACGCAAGGAATCGGGATCAGCCTGACGGATTCAAACGGCGTTACGCAGCCGAACTTTATCGGTTTGCAAAACTTTCTGGATTTCTTTCACGACGACCGGGCGAAAACGGACATTTTCAACACCGTGTTTTTTGCGCTCGGAAGCGCTCCGCTGCTCAATTTGTTCGGCTTTTTGTATGCGCTTGTACTCGACCGTACGTTCAAAGGAAAAAGCGTCGTGCGCGCCCTCGTTTATTTGCCGGCCGTCATCAGCCCGCTCATTATGGGATACGTCTGGTACTTCATTTTGCAGCCGGGAAGAGGCTTTCTGTTTCACATCCTGGAAAGCATGGGTCTCAAAGGCGGCAACTGGCTGGCGGAAGCGAACTCGGCCATCGTTGTGCTTATCCTGGTCAATGTATGGCAGTTCGTCGGCATGACGATGATCATATACTTGGCGGGACTGCAGTCCATTCCGAAGGAGCTGTACGAGGCGGCCGAGATCGACGGGGCCGGTTCCGGCAAAAAGCTGCGTTATATCACGATTCCGATGCTCGTGCAATCGATCAAAATTAATGTCGTCACCAATATAATCGGCTCGCTCTCGGTGTTTGAAATTATTATCGCGTTAACCGACGGCGGTCCGGGGTACAGCACCGAATCGCTGAGCATTTACATTTTGCGCATGCTGTACGGCAGCTTCACCGGCTACTCGACGGCGGTCGCGATGATTCTGTTCGTCATGATCGTCATCCCCGTCTTTGTCTTTATGCGGTTTATCCGCAAGCAAGAGTTTGAAATGTAGGAGGCGCCTTCACATGAAATCGACCCGCAATTTATGGATCTATGCACCCGTTGCCGTGATGGCGCTGCTGTCCCTGATTCCTTTTTATATCCTGCTTTACCTGTCGCTCAACACCCCGTCGCGGACGATGTTCGACGGCGTGCTGATGCTTCCCGATTTTCATTTCGCCAACTATGTCGAAGCTTGGAAGTCGTCGAAAATCGGCACGGCGACGGTCAACTCGCTCATTATAACGGTCGGCGGGGTCGCCATCATCGTCGCGGCGTCGAGCATGGCGGGGTATGCGATCGCGCGCTATTCGAACAAGTTTCACGCCGTGCTGTTCAACACGCTGCTGATCTGCATGATGATTCCGGCCATCATCATTACGGTGCCGCTCTACTCGCTGATGAAATCGATCGGCGGCATCAATACGCATTGGGCGATGATTTTGCTGATGGCGTCCAACGGCCTGCCGTTTGCCGTCTTTCTATACACCGGCTTTATTAAAGGGCTGCCGCGCGAAGTTGAGGAGTCGGCCATAATCGACGGCTGTACGCCGTTCACGGCGTTTTGGCGGGTGACGTTTCACTTTTTGCGACCGGTGACGGCGGCTGTGGTCATTTTGCAAGGATTGGCGGTATGGAACAATTACGGCCAGGCCGTCTTTTTTTTGCAAAGGGAGTCGATGCGGACCATTCCTTTGGCGGTTTCGATGTTTTTTCAACAGTATGGCGCGCAGTGGAACTTAATGGCGGCGGCGTCCGTCATCGGGCTTGCGCCGGCGGTGGCCGCGTTTCTCTTGTTCCAAAAATATTTTATAAAAGGGATAACTGCAGGGGCAGTTAAAGGGTGATGACGATGGTTCCGGTGTTAAAAGATGTCTATCCGCTCAAAGCGCAGTATATGAAAGGCGAGCCGGTTGAAATCGCGATCGAAATCGAAAATTTTTACGATTACGACTATTCGGTGCAGCTGGAAATCGGCATCATGGATTTGAACCGTACGCTGTCCTTGGAAACGATTGTGCTGAAGCTTCCTCCGCAGGCGGTCATGACTCATGTGCTGACAACGGGGCCGTACCAGACGAAAATGGGCGGTTTTGGCGTCGATGTGCTGCTGCACGGGGGAGAAGCGGAGCCGCAGCGGCTGTCGGGTTCTTTCGACGTCGTTGCCGACTGGCGGAAATCGCTGCGGTACGGATTTTTGAGCGATTTCCATCCGCGGGAGGCGGGCGACGAGCAGGATGTCGCGCTGCTGAATAAGCTGCATCTCAATTTGGTGCAGTTCTACGATTGGATGTACCGCCATGACGATCTCGTCTCGCCCGAAGAAGTGTTCACCGATTTGATGGGCAGGGAACTGAGCCTGGGCGTCGTGAAGAAAAAGATCGAGCTCTGCCATAGGTACGGGATGAAGGCGATCGCGTACGGAGCGGTTTATGCCGCCAGCCGGGCCTTCTACGATCGGCATCCGGACTGGGCGCTGTATTATAACAACGGCAAAGTCATCGACTTTATCGATATCTTCTGCATTATGAATATTGCGGAGCAGTCCCCTTGGCACCGCCACATTATCGCCGAATACCGGAAAGCGGTGGAGCAGGTCGATTTCGACGGCATCCATATGGACACTTACGGCTATCCGAAGACAGGATTTTCCAGGCTCGGCGGCGAGCTGAAGCCGGAGCGTCTGGACGGGCAGTTTCCCGTGCTGATTGCGAATACCCGCAGGGAGCTGGAGCAGGTCAGGGACGACGTCTGCCTTATTTTCAACAACGTCGGCAACTGGCCGGTCGACACGGTAGCGGCCGCTCCGCAGGATGCCGTCTACATTGAAGTCTGGAACCCGTACGAGCGGTACCATCACATTGCGCAGATTATTGCCTGGGCGCAGCAGCACGGCGGCGGCAAACCGGTCATTTTGGCCGCTTATTTGGCGCCGTTCCGGCTCGAGCCGGCCGAACAGATCGACCGGGCGCACGTGTCCGCGCTGCTGCTGTCCGCCGTTATTTTCTCCCATGGGGCGAACCATCTGCTGCTCGGGGAAAACGGCGGCGTGCTGACGCAGGGCTATTATGCCGACTATTCGGTCGCATCGGACGCTTTCATCCGCGAAATCCGCAATTATTACGATTTCATGATCCGTTATTTGCACGTGCTGTACGCACCGTCGCTGCGCGACGTGTCGATGACCCATGTCGAGGGGGACAACCTCGAGTATGTGTTCGCCGGCGCGCCGATGTCCACCTACGGCGAAGCCGGCAAGGTGTGGACGGTCGTCCGGGAAAACGAAGCGTACAAGCTGATCAGCTTCATTAACATGACGAACAATGATGAGGATTATTGGAACCGGGGGAAAAAGCGGCCGGCCCCTCAAGGCCCGGTTACGGTACGCATTCTGATGGACCGCGAAGCCGAGTCCGTGTTCATCGCCAGCCCGGATGCGGGCATGGGTGCGCCGCGAGAGGTTGCCGCCGTATACGAGGACAGCCCGCGCGGCTTAACGCTCACGGTTACGATACCGGAGCTGCATATATGGGATTTACTGGTGGTGGAAAAAGGAGAAAAAGGAGCGCTTCGCGGGCAGGTTTGATCTTCCGATCGCCACCGTCCCCGGATTCTTGGATTCGATAAACCCTTACAGGGTTAGAATCCGGGGACAAAAGCGACCGCTACGCTTCTCCAGATTCAAACCCGCCCGCTGCGCTTTCCTTTTTCGGAGGAAAGGGGAGAGGGGCGGCTAGCGCGGAATTGCCGCTTGCCGGGAGAGAAAGCGGAAAAGCAGCCGCTGCACGGGCAGGAGAAAACGGAGTCGCTCCGCGAGGAGAGGAATAAGGAGTGCTCCGCGGGCAGGTTTGATCTTCCGATCGCTGTTGTGGCCGGATTCTTGGATTCAATAAACCCTTAGCAGGGTTAGAATCCGTCCACAAAGGCGAACGCTAACGCTTCTCCAGATTCAAACCTGCCCGCTACGCTTTCCTTTTTCGGAGGAAAGGGCAGGGGCGGCTAGCGCGGGATTACCGCTTGCCGGGAGAGAGAAGGCGGAAGAGGAGCCCTGCGCGGACACAGGAGCTGCTATTTCCCTCCAAACACTCGTTTTTTGCATGTAAGCGGACCTAGGAGCCGTTAATAGCTGTGAATCCTCACAAATTGGCTAATTTCTGAACGAATAACGGCTTCTCTGTCCGCAAATGTTGCAGATGAGCGGTCTCTGCAGGAAATAACGGCTTTACGGTCCGTCTAAGGGTAACCAAGAGCATCCAAGAGCATCTTGTGCCGTTTTTTTGCCGAAAGCTTGCGGCTGCGCTGTTTCGGATTCAATTGGCCTGCTGCGCCTATCTGTAGGAAGGCGGGCTATTTTTCACGAAGATTTTTTGAAAAGCCAATTTTGAACGAGAAGGGAGAATCGTAATGAAGCAAATGAACGCCAGATCTTGTTTGGCTTTGCTCGTCTCGCTTTTGTTATTGTCGGGGGTCGTCCCGCTCCCGGCGAAGGCGGCTGCAAGCGGAATGATCAAACGGGTGTATACCGATAAAGCGAGGTACAACCCCGGAAGCAGCGCCGTGATCAAGGTGGACATGAAAAATGATTCCGGTTCCGCGTATAACGGCAGCGTTAATTTGACGATTCATCATCTTGAGACGCAGGTGTATCAGACGAGTCAGACAGTTAGTCTGTCCGCTGGAGCTTCAACAACGGTAACGTTTAACTGGACGGTCCCGAACCAGGATTTCAAGGGATATTTTGTAAGCGTTTCCGCGGGATCGTCAGCCGGAGCGACGGCTATCGATGTATCCAGCAAGTGGACAAGGTATCCGCGTTACGGATATATGACGGAATTCCCGGTTGGCGAGTCCTCGTCGGCTACGGATGCCCGGGTGAAACAAACGGTGGAGGATTACCATACGAACGCGTTTCAATTGTACGACTGGATGTGGCGGCACGAAAACATGATCAAGCGGACGAACGGAACCGTCGACAGCTCCTGGACCGATTGGAGCGGCAAACATACGATGTCGTGGCCGACGATCCAAAATTTGATCTCGTCCATGCATAACTACAATGCGGCCGCGATGCCGTATACGATGACCTATGCGGCGCTGCAGGATTACGAGAATATTTCCGGCGTCAGCCCACAGTGGGGCATGTTCCATGATAACCTGCACCAGAGCCAGCTCGGCTTCGACTTCGACGACAACAATCCGAATACGGACATGTGGCTGTTCAATCCGGCGAGCAGCGGCTGGCAAAACTATATTTTCGGACAATACCGCGATATTATCGCCACGGCCGGCTTTGACGGCGTCCACCTGGATCAAATGGGCGAGCGTTCCGATCCGTACGATTATAACGGCGGCACGATCGACCTGGACAAAAGTTTTTCCGGATTCATCAACAATTTGCGCGGCAATTTGAACAGCAACGGTTACGCGGACAAAGTGATCACGTTCAACAACGTCGACGGGGCTTCAACCGGATGGGCGTTCAACGACGTGACGAAAAACGCGAACTATGACTTCAGCTACACCGAAATATGGGGGCATGCGGACGATTATATCGAGCTGAAAGATTTGATCGACCAAGGCAGGCGCAACAACGGCCAAAAAGCGATGGTGCTGGCGGCTTATATGAATTTTGAAGAAAATACGGGCACCCGCTACGAGGCGGAGTCGGCTTCGCTGAACGGCGTGAACGTAAACACGAATCATCCCGGATATACGGGCAGCGGTTTTGTTGACGGCTTCGGGGAGACCGGCGATTATGTCCAGTTTACGATTTCGGTGCCGGAGGAAGGCTGGTACGGTCTCGTATTCGACTACGCCAACGATACCGGAACGAACAACTCCCGCAGCTTGTATGTAGACGGCACATTCGTCAAGCAGCTGAAATATTTCCTGGATCAGCCGAATTGGGACACCTGGAAATTTGACGAATCGGCAACCGTCTGGCTGACCCCGGGCACGCATACGGTGAAACTTGCCAAAGAGGCGAACGATACCGGCTATATTAATCTCGACAGCCTCACGCTGGGCACGTTCAATGAACCGTCCGTTCGGTTGACGCAGGCAGCGATTGCGGCAAGCGGCGCGCTCCGCATTGAAATGGGAGAAGGCGACCAAATGCTCGGCCATCCTTACTTTCCGAACCGCGCCAAGCAAATGCGCAACAGTTTGAAGGAAGCGACAAAGGACTACTACAATTTTATAACGGCCTACGAAAATTTATTGTATGACCCGGATGTGTTCAACAACGATTCCGGTAGCCAGTTTGTGGAGATTGCGGGGCAGTCCGTGAGCGGCGAAGGGGCGGCCGGTTCGGTGTGGCAGATGATGAAACGAAGCCCGGATTATACAATCGTCCATTTGATCAACCTGCTGAACAGCACCGATACGAAATGGAGGAACTCCGACAATGCGCCGACTACGCTGACGAATCAGGCGGTAAAAGTGTATATCGGCGGCGACGAGTCGATCTCGAACGTATATTTGGCGTCACCGGAAATTTCGATGGGGGCTACCCAGGAGCTTTCGTTCACGACCGGTACCGACAGCAAAGGGAAGTACGTCTCCTTCACGCTGCCGTCCCTTCAATATTGGGATATGGTCTACATGAAGCGCTCTCTGACGGCGCCGACGAACGATATTTATGAAGCCGAAAACGCGGTGAAAGTTAATTTGGGCGTGAATACCGATCATTCCGGGTATACCGGCAGCGGATATGTCGATCAATTCGCCGATGTGAACGACGGGCTTGCGTTTACGGTAAAAGCGGCAACGACCGACGATCACGTGCTGCGGTTCCGGTACGCGAACGGAGGGTCCGATGCAACCCGCGACGTTTTCGTGGACGGAGTTTTTGCCGGCACGATCGGCTTTAAAGGATTAGGAGACTGGGATACTTGGGGCTTCGGAGAGCTGACCGTTTCATTGAAGCAGGGCGTTCATACCGTAACGCTTTGGAAACGGGTCTCGAATACCGGAGCGATTAATTTGGATCATTTGGACTTGGATAAAACGTATGTCTGGCAGTTTGACCGTCAAATCACCTCGGTTCCCGCCGGTTACCGGGTCACGTTCCGGACGGGCGCGTCGGGATGGGTGCACTCGGGAACGAACAATTGGCAAAACGTTACCGATTCAATGATGCGGCCTAACGGATCGGGCAACGATGACCTGGACTACGAAATTTCCGTTGGGCCGTTCGCATCGGGCACGACCGTCGATGCCACGTTCCTGTGGGACGACAATGGAAACGGCGTGCTTGAGGAGAGCACCGACCGCTGGGAAGGAACGGATTTTCATATTTCGGTAGAGTGAAAAAGGAAGGCGCTATGCAGGATGGTTTGATCTTCCGATCGCTGTTGTGGCCGGATTCTTGAATTCGATAAACCCTTAGCAGGGTTAGAATCCGTCCACAAAGGCGAACGCTGACGCTTCTCCAGATTCAAGCCATCCCGCGCCGTCGCGCCTCCCGCGGGAAACTGCGCGAGGCCAAATCTCCACATTTAAACAGCAGCAAAGCGGCAGCATTCGAAAGGGATGCCGCCGCTTAACCTGCCTCTGCTTTAAATGCCTCTTTCACCACCCACTTGACTTTTCTTTAGAAAGCGGTTTCATTTTCCGGGAAATTTTAATAGCGGAAAAATTTCAATAAATAAGGAGGATGAACATGAAACGCGTTTTGACGCGAGAGCTATCAAAATTTTTGATCGGTTTGTTGGCCGTGATCCTCTGCTTTAGCTTGGCGGCGGGAACAGGATTTGCCCGGGACAGTGCAGCGACCCGCAAAGGCGTGCCGCCGCTGTACTGGATGGCATATGAAACGCCGTTTACGACGAACACGCCGCTTACGGAAGCCCGCTGGAAAGCGAATGTGGACTGGTTTGCGGCGAATTTTTTGCCTTACGGCTACGATATGGTCAGCACGGACGGCTGGATCGAAGGCGCGACGATGACGAACGCGAACGGATATATTTTAAGCTACAACGATTCGTGGATCACGAACAACCCTGCGTCGGAAACGGTTACGGGCACCGACACGTGGGCCGATTGGGGCGGCTATGTGCAGAGCAAAGGGCTCAAGCTGGGCGTCTATTACAATCCGCTCTGGGTTTCGCCGTTCGCCGTTGAGGATACGAGCAAAAAGGTGGCCGGCAGGCCGGGCATCAGCATCCGCGACATTGTGGACTTGAATTACGACTGCGACGGCGACGGCATCGCCGACGGCGACCGGTTCAATACGGGACAGCCGAATCCGCTCTATTGGGTCGATGTGACGAAACCGGGAGCCGAGGAATACGTGAAGGGCTACGTCAACTATTTCAAATCGATCGGCGCGAAGTTTCTGAGGGTCGATTTTCTGTCCTGGTACGAGAACGGCAAAGAAGGAACGACGCCGTTAACGTGCAAAAAAGACGAGAACGGCAACGGCTACGGCCAGCAAAAAGATCACGGGCGCGCCAATTACGAGACAGCGCTGCGCTGGATGTCCGAAGCGGCCGGAGACGATTTGACGCTTAGCCTCGTCATGCCGCATCTGTACAATCACGGCGAGATTGAGAAAAAATACGGCGACATGATCCGCATTGACGAGGATGTGTTCGGCGGCGGCTGGGACCATATTAGCGGCAGAAGGCAAACGTGGAGGAACGGCTGGTCGCAGTGGGCCAATCCGTTTCAGGGACTGACGGGCTTTTCCGATCTGGCCGGACGCACCTCGATGATCAATGACGCCGATTTCCTGCGGATGAACACGTTCAGCGGCCCTTACGCGGACAACGAGCGGAAAACGGCCGTGTCGCTGCTGACGATGGCCGGCGCTCCGATTGCCGTTGCGGATCAGTACGATACGATCGGATCATCCGCGCCGATTTATCAAAATCCGGAAATGATCGAGCTGCCGAAAAGCGGCTTTGCCGGAAAACCGGTCTACCTTAGCGGAGCGCCTTATGAACCGGAGACAGACGGGCAAAACGATACCGGCAGCCGCGATACCGAGCGCTGGGCGGGGCAGCTGCCGAATGGGGATTGGGTGGTCGGGCTGTTCAACCGCTCCGATGCGAACAAAACGCTCTCCATGAACTTTGCAAGCGTCCTTGGCCTGCAAACGGATGCGCTCGTGCGCGACCTGTGGGCTCATGAGGAACTGGGCTACAAGACGTCACATTCGGTTGATCTGGCCCCTCACGACAGCTCTGTCTTTAAAGTGATCCCGAAAACATTCACCCGCAAATACGAAGCGGAAGTGACGGCACTAACGGGCGGCGCCTCGTTCAACAACGACCATACGGGATATTCCGCTTTCGGGTTTGCCCAGAAGCTGGACACTCCGGGGGCGAAAGCGACGTTTGCCATCGAAGTTCCGGAGGCGGGAACGTATAAGCTTAATCTGCGTTACGCGAATGCCAAAGGCGCGGACAGCACCGTCACGCTGCGCGTCGAAGATGCCGACAAGAACCAGATCGCGAGTCCGCATACCGTCGTGCTGCCGAATTTACCGGACTGGAACACGTGGGCCGATAAAACGGAGTCCGTCACTTTGGCGAAAGGTCTTAATCTGGTTCAGCTCGATTTTACGTCCGGCGATACCGGCGGCATCAACCTCGATTATATCGAGCTGCTAGGCCGAACAGGTAATGCCGCGGTCAATCCCGGGTTTGAAACCGGCGGCATCGACGGCTGGACGGAGTGGCATCCGGGCGGGCAGGCGGCCGCATACGGCGTCGACTCCGCCGACGTGCACGGCGGGACGAACAAGCTTTACTTTTATGCGGCATCGAAATACCAGCAGAGCATCCATCAGACGATCAGCGGACTGGCAAACGGAACATATATCGTATCGGCATGGGTGAAGCGTCAGCATGCGGTACCGGATGTGTCCCGTATGGAAATTTCGCAGCACGGCACGCCGCAGGTCAATGTCACCATTAACGGCAGCGGCCAGTATGAGCAAATTTCGGCAACCGTGCCGGTGACGAGCGGAACGCTGGACGTCGGTTTTTACGTCTCTTCGCCGGGCGGAACTTCGCTGCAGATCGACGATGTGCGGGTGGAACGGGCGGATATCCCGCTTTTCAACTCCGATTTCGCGGACGTTTACCATCATTGGTCGCGCAAGGGCGACATAGCCTATTCAAAAATCAGTGCCGAAGCGGGCGGCAATAAATATGCCGATTTGTACGGCACGCAGCCGTTCACGAACGATTTGTTCCAATATGCGAATTTGACGGCGGGGACGTACACGCTCCAGGCGAAGGTGCGACGCAGCGGCACATTCAACAATGCGGTCATCTACGCCGACGCCTCCGGACAGTCATACACGGCGGCCGTTCCCGCTTCTGCGGATTGGACGACGGTCACGATCCCCGGCATCGAAGTGACGGGAGAAGGCGAAGCGGCGAAGCTCGGCTTTTGGACCGATGCCGGTGCCGGCAGCTGGCTCCACATCGACGATGTGGAGCTGATTAAGAACGAACCCGGACAGCAGGCGATGGGCAGCTATGTATCCCATGCGCAGCAAGGCAATGCGGTCACGTTTACGCTCAGCAATACGCCGAAAGTGAGGATCGAGTTCATCAAACCGGAGATCGCCAAAGTATGGATGGAGCCGGGCGGCATGTTCGATAAAGACAGCTCGTTTACGGTCGACAGCGAGTCATCCGCTCCGGTATCTTACACGGTCAGCGACCAGGGCGGCTATATCCGCATGATGTCGTCCGGCCTGACGGTACGCGTCAACAAATCGCCGTTCCGGATCGATTATTATGACGCTTCAAATACGAGTTACATCACAGGGGAGCGCAGCGCGTCCGGTCTTGCCTACGGATCGGGAACGAGAGTGTACGAGTATATGAACATGGATCCCGGCGAGCGGTTTTACGGACTCGGGATTGACCGCGATGCGCAGTCGCTCGACCGCCGCGGCAAAAGGGTCGTCATGGACAATGTAATGTCGGGCGGATACGGCGGCAATACGTCCGATATATCCGGCACATTTTTCACGAGCACGAAAGGTTACGGCATTTTTTCGACAATACGTATATGAACGCCGCGTTCGACATGGGGCAGGAGAGCCCGGATTATTACAGTTTCGGCGCGCCGGACGGCGAGATGGTGTACTACTTCATTAACGGCCCGACAATGGCGGGTGTGGCGTCACGTTACGCAGAACTTACCGGAGGAGCGCCGCTGCCGCCGAAATGGGCGCTCGGCTACATTCAATCCAAATACGGCTATGAGAGCTGGTCGGAGGTAAATGCGGTCGTCGACGAGTTCCGCACGAGAGGCATTCCGGTCGATGGGATGGTACTCGATGTCTATTGGGCGGCGCCAAACCATTATTTCGATTTCACGTGGAACAGTGCGGGCGGATTTGCAAATCCGGCCGCGAATCTGGCAGCTCTCCGCAGCAAAGGGATTAAAGTGACCAATATTGTCGACCCTTATGTGCAGCAGACGGCGTCGAACTACGGTGACGGCAATACAAACGGCTACTTTGCCAAGCAGGGCGGCGCGACAAAGGTTTATCAGGCGTGGTACGGCCCTTCCGGTCTGATTGATTACACGAACCCGGCTGCTGCGGTCTGGTTTACGAACGATCCGGCCCATACGAAGGACGTCCGCCAATTGTGGGACGACGGCGTCCGCGGCTGGTGGATCGACCTGAACGAACCGGAAACGCCGGTCAATCCGGCGGACGAATTCATGCGCGGAACGGCCGACAAGGTTCACAACGTGTATGCGCTGAGCGAGGCGAAAGCGTTCTACGATGCGCAGCGGAGCTACACGGATGAACGGGTATGGAATCTGGCCCGCTCGGGATTTTCCGGCATTCAGCAGTACGGAACGACGGTATGGACCGGCGACGTGGACGCCTCGTGGGATGCTCTGACGCATAATCTGCAGCTCGGAATGAGCGCGGGCATGTCCGGCATTCCTTACGTCGCGACCGATACCGGCGGATTTAACGGGAAGCCGTCGGCGGAGCTGTATACGCGCTGGATGCAGGCGTCGGCGTTCATGCCGATTTTCCGCGCGCACGGCTGTGAATGCGGCGATCCGACGAACACGAGAGAGCCGTGGGCGTTCGGGACTACGGCAGAGGGAATCGTGAAGGATGCCATCAAGCAGCGGTACCGGATGCTTCCGTACATTTATTCGGCGGCCAAAGATACGCTTGCAAGTGGTACGCCAATGATGAAGCCGCTCGTGGCGGATTACCCCGGCGATGCGAATGCGGCGAATCTGCAGGATCAGTGGATGTTCGGACCGTCGCTGCTTGTAGCGCCGGTGCACGCCGCAGGTGCGACCAGCCGCTCGGTTTATCTCCCGTACGGGACATGGTACGACTGGAACAGCGGCTCCAAATGGAGCGGCGGTCAAACCATCACGTACAGCGCGCCGCTGGAGACGATTCCGGTGCTCGTCAAGGAAGGGGCGATCGTACCGCTCGGCAAAGATATGAATTATGTCGGGGAAACAGCGGACGATTTTATCAACCTGAAGGTGTATCCGCTCGCCGCGGGAGGCACTTCCAGTTATTCGCTTTATGAAGACGACGGATTGACCTACGGCTATGAAACGGGCGGGAGCAGGGAGACGTCGATTATAGTGAACAAGGGCAGTTCCGCGATCAGCCTGAACATCGGGGCGGCGCAGGGAAGCTACCCGGGCCAGCCGAATAGCAGGCAGTGGCGCTCCGAAGTGAAGACGGAATCGCTCAATGTCGCCACCGTCAAACGGAACGGCACGGCGCTGACCAAAGTAAACACGTTCAGCGAGTTTAACACCGGTACGGACGTCTGGTACAACGATGCCGCTTCGGGCACGGTGTATATTCAAACGGCCTTCGTGCCGACGACGCAAGCGCAGACGATCGAGTTGACGAGCAGTTGACGACGAAAGGCCAATTAAAGACTGGCCCATAACGGGTAAATAATGGAGCGTAACTTAAATGAACCTACCGTCCCGCAGCGCGGCAACAACGCGGCGGGACGGTATTTTTTTCGAATCGTACCCGTTACCGGCACCTTCTCATCTGCCTCCGCTGACGGTTCTCCCAAAATATAATTCGACGCATCAAATGCAAGGAAGCAGATGACCTCCGCGATTTCCAACGGGGCTAATGGATCGTTTGCGTTATATGCCGCTGACCGTTATCGTTAGAGTTGATTCTGTTTGCGGATCGTTCGGGTGATTTTAGGAGCAGGAAAGGATGTGCGAAAAATGAAGCAGGAGCAGGCGCTTCTTTCGGAGGAGCTGTTCGGGCTGCTGAACGGAACCAATATTGCGGACAAACAGCACGAAGCGATTATGCTGCAGACGGTCGGAGCGGACATGTGGCCGCACACGGCGATGATCAGCGTCGGGGAGCTGTTGGCGCTCGACCGCAGCAATCTGCGGCTCGGCTTGTGGGCAGGAACGCGCACGGCGGAAAATATTATCCGCACGGGCAAAGCCGCTTTCGCGTTATGCTACAAAGGGAAGGCGCATTACGTGAAGCTGTCTCTGGAGCAGCTTGCGCCGCTGCCGGGCGCCCGCTTTCCGGGCGAACGGTTTGCGGCGACAGTGACGGAAACGCGCGAGGATGAGGCAAAGTACGCGGCCATCACGTCGGGAGTGCAAATCCAGCTGCTCGACCCCGGTTCGGTTTTGGAGCGGTGGGCGCAAACGATTCGGGAGCTGAAGAGTTGACCCGTTGATGCTGGATCCGCCGATCGGTAAGATGGCTGAACCGCTGTTTCGGCAGCGTGGCTGATAAGATGATTTGTTGGTCGAATGTCGGCACCGTATTCCGCGCCGAGAGCCGCACGCGGCAGAACAGATCCGATGATCCGAAGGCCTAGATCGACGGGTCCACTTCACTTTTTTCTAAATCCAACTTGACGGATAGGAATTAACGTGATAACTTGTTAACAACAACAAACGAGTGGTGAACAAACGAGAGAGCTGAGGCTTAAGCAATATACACTCTTCTTGTTGGGAGTGAAAAGCTTTTCAGCTGTTTCATTCGGCAAGCGGACAACCGCGCAGCCGAACTTCTGCTCCACCATAAAAAAGGAGAGCGGAGCGGGCGGATTGTTCTGGAGAAGCGCATGCGTTCGCCTGAAGGCTTTCTGCAAGAAAGCCACTTCGGAAGCATATGCTTTGTTCTTGGATTTCTACCATTACATGGGTTATAAAATCAAGAAATCCTAAGGACGACAGCGATCGTAAGAATAATCGGCCCACGCAGCGACATATTTTTGAGCCTACTGGAACAACCAGCGGCCTACTTTTATTCCTTTCGGACCATCGAAGGGAGAAGTAGGCCTTTTTGTTTCGGGCAAAGGGGATGAAAGCAGCTTTTCACTATTGCGCCGAAGCGGGGAAGAACGATGAAATCGACGATTAAAGACGTCGCACGGCTGGCTAACGTTTCGATCAGCACCGTTTCGCGAGTGTTAAACAATCCGGAGATCGTAGTGCCCGAGAAACGGGAAAAAGTGCTGGAAGCGATTCAAAGGCTGCACTATTCCCCCAACGCGCTGGCCAGAGGGCTCATCCACAAGCGGACCCAAACGCTGGGCGTGCTCATTCCGGATATTTCGAATCTGTTTTATTCCGCCGTGCTCAGAGGAATGGAGGATGCGGCCCACCGGTCGGGCAACAACCTGATCATTTGCAATACGGACAACAACCGCGAGCGCCGCAGCTCGATTCTAAGCGTGCTCAACGAAAAACAGATCGACGGCGTCGTGTGGACGAGCGAGCCGGTTGACTCCGGCAGCTACGAGCTGTTCGGGAAGTTTGGTTTTCCGGTGGTGCTTGCCGCCACGCACAGTCTGGAGTTCGAGCTTCCGTCGGTCAAGATCGACGAAGAACAGGCCGCCTACGATGCGGCGGAGTATTTGATCCGGCGCGGGCATACACGCATCGGCATGATCAGCGGGCCGGCGGCCGATCCGATATCGGGGCATCCGCGCATCCGCGGTTTTCTGCGGGCATTGGACGATTACGGCATTGAGGGGGACGCGCAGTCAAACATCGAGTACGGAAAGTACCATTTTGAGAACAGCTACACCGCAATGAGCAAGCTTTACGCCAAGCTGCCGGATATGACGGCGGTGTTTGCTTCAAGCGACGAACGGGCGCTGGCGGCCATTTCGTTCCTGCATGACAACCGGATCAAAGTGCCGGATGACATTTCCGTCATCAGCTTCGACAATACCCGGATGGCGGGCATGAGTACGCCAAGGCTGACGGCCGTTGCCCAGCCGCTGTACGATATCGGCTATTTGGCTGTCGCGAAATTGATTGGATTGATCAACGGGGAGCCGCCGCAGCAGCTCAGAACGTACGTGGCACATTCCATCGTGGAACGCGATTCGGTCAGCGACCGGGGAGCAGGCGGGTTCTGATGCAGCGTCGCAGCCGACGCTTCGTCTGAAAAGCTTTTCAGATAGCAAAAAGCAATTTAAACAATGGAACAATGGAATGTAAAAATCAAACCTTCAGGAGGGCGAAACAATATGGCAAACAAATTATGGAGTCTCGGCTTAAGCGTCACACTTGTGGGAGGACTGCTCGCCGGGTGCGGCAGCTCGGGCGGCAATTCCGCAGGCAATTCGGCCGAAAGCAGCAGCGGTTCCGCAGAGCAGAGCAATGCGTCCAGTCAAACGTCGAACCAGAGCGAAACGTCCGGCAGCCAGGCAGCTTCCGGCGGAAAGGTGAAAATCGTGTTCGGCCAGGGCGCCGATCAAACGGAAGGGACGAAGAAGCTGATCGCGGCTTTCGAGGCGAAGCATCCGGAAATCGAGGTGGAGGTGCGCGAGTTTCCGAACGATTCCTCGCAAATGCACGACCAGCTGGTTACGATTTTAAGCGGCAAATCGTCGGAGCTGGACGTCGTCAATCTGGACGTCACCTGGCCGGCCGAATTTGCGCAAGCCGGATTTTTGCAGCCGCTTGACCGCCAAATCCAGAAGGACGGCATCGACACGAGCCAATATTTAGAAGGCGGCGTCAATGCCGGTTACTACAACGGCCAGCAGTGGGCGCTGCCCCGCTACAACAACGCCGGCCTGCTTTATTACCGCACGGACATTGTGAAAGAAGTGCCCAAAACGTGGGACGAGCTGCTCAAGCAAGCCGAGCAGTTGAAGGGCAAGGGAGGCACGCAGTACGGATTTGTCACGCAGGGCAAGCAGTATGAAGGGCTGGCCGTCGGCTTTACGGAGCTGGTCAGCGCTTACGGCGGCACCATTCTGGATGACAAAGGCAATGTGGCCGTCAACAGCCCTGAGGCGCTGAAAGGGCTGAAGAAGCAAATCGAACTTTTGAATTCGCCCGCCGTCCCGTCCAACATTAACACGTTCACCGAGAAAGAAACGCTGACCGCCTTTATCGAAGGCAGCGCCGTGTTCGCTCGGCACTGGCCGGCCCTTTACGCGCAGGCGAACGACCCGTCCAAATCGAAGATTGTCGGCAAGGTAGGCATTGCGCCGCTGCCTGCGGGTGACGCCCGTTCGGCTGCCGCTCTGGGCGGCTGGCTCGCGGCCGTCAGCAAATATTCCGCGCATCCGCAGGAATCGTGGGAGTTTCTGAAGTTTCTGATCAGCGAGGAAGGGGAAAAAATCATCGCCGTCAACAGCACGCAAACGCCGACCTACCTGAAGCTGTTCGACGATCCGGAGGTGCAGAAGGCGAGTCCGCTGTACGCGAACCGCGACTTCATGAACGGACTGAGCAGCGCGGTTCCGCGCACGATCACGCCGCAGTATGCGAAAATTTCCGGCCTGATCCAAGTGGAAGTTTCCAAGGCGGTGGCCGGGCAGCAGACGCCGGAGCAAACGCTCGCTAATTTGGAAAAGGAGATCAAACAAGCCGTTTCCCAGTAACGAAAACAAGAGACTTTAGGCAAATGGAGAGTCATGCTCACGGCTCTTCATTTGCCGTTATGTATGACTAAAAAGGGGTGACCCGTTCCATGCCGTTCAAACGAAATGGAAGAAAGACCGAAAGCCGGATCGCTTACGCGATGATACTGCCGGCGGTGCTGATCATTGCCTTGATTGCGGTTTGGCCGCTCATTCGGTCGTTCTGGATCAGCCTTTACGATCTGCGTCTGAACGATCCCGCGCGCAATGAAATGCACGCCGAATATTCGATCGATATGGAGAAATACGCAAATACGATGCCGTTTCTGATCGGGGCGATCAATAAGGAAGTGGGCTCCGCAGACGGAGATGCGAAAACCCGGCTAACTGCGCTCGCGGACCGCGTCCGGGAGCTCGGGGAGTCACTGAAGAGCGATCCGGCTTTTGCCGCCAGAGAGCAGGAGGTGAATCGGCTGCTCGACGACTTCAAGCCGGTGCCGGATCCATTGAAACAACTGACGATCGACGACGCAAAGGCCGAGCAGCTGCGCGCCGGAATGACGGAAATCCGCAGCGAGCTGCAAAAGCTCAAAGGTGGCGGGTCGCTGGAGCGCCCCGATGAAGCGGTCGGTCTGACGAAGGCGGTTCAGGATTCGCTGGCGTCTCCGAACTTTGTCGGGCTGGCGCATTATAAAGCGCTGCTGTCGGGAAACCGTCTATGGGCGGCGCTCAGCAATACCGCGCTGTTCACTGTGCTTGCAGTTTCACTGGAAATGCTGATCGGCCTCTTGATCGCGTTGCTTATAAACCGGACGTTCAGGGGCCGCGGTCTCGTGCGGGCGGCCGTGCTCATTCCGTGGGCGACGCCGACGGCGGTATCCGCGATGATCTGGCACTTTTTGTACGACGGGCAGAATGGGATCGTCGCCAAGCTGTTTGCCGCGGCCGGCATCATTCCCAATATGGGAGCGATGCTGTCGACGCGGGGGTGGGCGATGGCTTCTGTTGTCATGGCCGACGTGTGGAAAACGGCGCCTTTCGTCGCGCTGCTGCTGCTCGCCGGCCTGCAATCCATTCCCGATTCCCTGTATGAAGCGGCGCGTGTGGACGGCGCGAGCCGGTGGCGGCAGTTCGTCCATGTGACCGTTCCGATGCTGAAGCCCGCTTTTTTCGTCGCCTTAATGTTTCGGACGCTGGACGCTTTCCGGGTGTTCGATCTCATTTACGTGCTGACGGGCGGAGGCCCGGCCAATTCGACGGAATCGATCTCCATTTACGCTTACAAGACGATGTTCAGCGAGCTGGACTTCGGCACGGGCTCGGCGCTTTCCGTCATTTTGTTCGTATGCGTGCTGCTGATCAGCATGGTTTACGTGAAGCTTCTCGGATCCGATGCGCTCGGCAGACGGGCGGGGTAGCGGTACCTTGGAGATGAAAAGAGAGGGGGAAACAGGATGATGAGCAAAAAAGCGGGGCCGTTATTTTACGGCGCGACGGCCGCATTCGTGCTGACGGTGATGTTCCCCTTTTTGTGGGTGCTGCTCGCTTCCGTCAAGTCGCCGAGCTATTTGTACGGCCGCTACGCTTTTTCGGTGATCGTACCGGGGTATACGCTGGACAACTATTTGTCTGTATTCCAAAATCACCCGTTCGGCGGGTACCTGCTGAACAGCTTGACGGTCGGGGTGATGACGATGGCCGTCGCGATCGTCGTCGCGTCGTTTGCTTCTTATGCAATTGCCAGACTGCACTTCCCGGGCAAAACGCTGTTTCTCGGGCTGCTGCTGGCCGTCTCGATGTTTCCGCAGATCGCGACGATATCGCCGCTGTTTCTGTTCATGCAGCAGGCCGGCCTGCGCAACAGTTACTTCGGGCTTGTCATTCCGTACGTCACCTATGCGCTGCCGCTTGCGATCTGGTATATGACGACGTTCTTCAAGCAAATCCCGCGCGAGCTGGAGGAAGCGGCCAAAGTGGACGGCGCGTCGGTATTCGTCGTCTTCTCCCGGATTCTCGTGCCGCTCGTCTCGCCGGGGTTGTTCACGACCGCCATCGTCGTTTTCGTCGAGGCGTGGCACGAATTTCTGTTCGCGCTCACGATCAATACAAAGGAGTCGATGATGACCGTGCCGGTCGGCATCGCGATGTTTCAAGGGGAGTTCACCTTCCCCTGGGGCGAAATTTCGGCGGCGACGGTGACCGTCACGGTGCCGATCGTGCTGCTGGTGCTGCTGTTTCAGCGCCGCATCATATCCGGCATTACGTCGGGCGCGGTAAAAGAGTAACGAAACCGATCCTACACTTGGAAGGGGCCAATTATAATGAATCGAAAAAATATTTTGTTCCTGATCTCCCACGATACCGGTCGTTATTTGGGGTGCTACGGCAAATCCGTGCAGACGCCGGCCATTGACGCCTTGGCGGAAGAGGGAGTGCGCTTCGACAATTACTTTTGTCCGGCTCCGCAGTGCAGCCCGAGCCGCGCCAGCATCATCTCCGGCCTGTATCCGCAAAATCACGGCATGATCGGGCTCAGCCATCTCGGCTTCTCGATGAAAGCCGCCGTCACGACACTGCCGATGGCGCTCGGGCGGGCGGGCTACGATACGGCGCTGATCGGCTTCAGCCATGAAACGATCGATGAGCCGAACAGCGCGATCCGCTCGTCCACCTATAAGCTCGGGTACGATGAGGTGCTGCCCGTTCCCGGCGACCGCGCGCCGGACGTCGCCGAGCGGGTGGCCGCTTACCTGCAGGAGAGAGCGGACGGCGAGCGGGAGCGGCCGTTTTTCGCCTCGGTCGGCTTCTTTGAAACGCACCGCGACTTCGACGAATACGAACCTGTCGCCGACCCTTCAGATTCTATTCTGCCGCCCGCATACTTGCCGGATACGCCGAACGTGCGGGACGATTTTGCGCTGCTGCACGGCTCGGTCAAAACGCTCGATCAAGGAATCGGCCGCATTTTGTCTGCGCTGGAAGCTTCGGGGTTGTCCGATGACACGCTTGTCGTGTACACGACCGACCACGGCATCGCGTTTCCGCGCGCCAAAGGGACGCTGATGGACGCCGGCCTCGAAACGGCGCTCATTATGCGCGGCCCCGGCGTGCTCGAAGGCGGCACTGTCGTGGACAGCCTGCTGTGCAACGTCGACCTGATGCCGACGCTGCTGGAGTTTGCGGGAGCGGACATTCCGTCCGGCCTCGACGGCCGCAGCTTCTGGGGACTGCTGCAGAAGGAGAAGGAATACGCGGCGCGGGACCACTTTTTCTCGGAGCTGACCTGGCACGATCTGTACCACCCGATGCGCGGCATCCGGACGGAACGGTACAAATATATCCGCAACTTCGAGGACGGCCCGTCCGTCTATTTGCCGCTGGACATTCATGTGAGCTTGTCCGGTCAGGATGTGCGCGACGGTTATTATAAGCCGAATGTGCCCGAGGAGCTGTACGATCTAAGCCATGACCCGCTGGAGGAACATAATTTGGCGGACGACCCTGGCCATGCGCACATTTTGCAGGAGCTGCGCGGCAAGGTCGAGGACTGGATGAAACGCAGCGATGACCGGCTGCTGTCCGGCAAGGTGCCGGGCATCGCCGCGCCCGAATGGCAGGCGCAATTCGATAACGGAACGGCTTATGGCGCGAAGCGCGGGTAGGCGGCTATTCGGGTAAAAAAAATCGGTCCGGGCGAGAGGCCCGTACCGATTTTCATTGAACGCATCGCCTGCGGCGATGGGGTCGTAGGTTCAGCCCGCGACCTTCGAGAGCTAACGGCTGGCAAAGACGTTATTTTGCTCAAAATGCCCTATTGCAAAATGTAACGGTTTTGAGAGACCTTATCTGATGGTTTTCGCCCAAACAGGGCTATTCTTGCAACCAATAGCTGCGCTCATCGCCGTTAGAAATTCAAAGGGGTCATTTTTATTAAATTAGCGGTAATGGCAGCCGTTAGAAAATAACCCGGCATCCACCACTCCCTCATCCGGAACGAATCGAACCGGGCGAATCGAACAGGCGGAGTCGTTCGGAGCCTAAACGTGCGGGACCGCTGATTTCCGCATACGTTGAAATAAATGGGGGAGGGATGAGCGCTTGGAGAAGCAGGAGATATGGAAAAAAGCGTGATGTTGTGAAGCGAGTCGATTATTAAGACGAACTCACGATAGAACCAGCCGAAAGCCGTCCATTTCCTGTTCCGCATCCCGAAAAAGCTGCAGCAGTTGCCGGCTGTATGCGCCAAGCTTCCGTTCGCTTTCCTCAACATGCAGCCAGCGGATTGTGAGCGGCATGTCCACCCATCCGGTCAAACAATCCCATAAGGCGTCCAGATTGTTGCCGTAGTAGTCCGGAAGCTCAAGCGCTTCTTTCAAAGCGGCGTGCAGCTCATTCAGATGATCGATTTTTCTGCCGTCCAGTAAGACCTCGCGCAAATGGTGACCCCTCCAATCGAGTCCTCTTTTTTCAACAGACTTATGTTCACGACTTTCTTCTTTCATCGCGAATCTTTTGTTCGCGGAATAAGGCAACCCCAGCCTTTGCTGCCAGGGATATTTAAGCCGTTTCTGCTTGTGCTACTTCATTTCCTGAAACGTCTTGTAATGGTCTTCCGTCTTGTAGATTAACCCGTCGCTCGAGAAGAGGATGCGGTCATCGCCCCGGCGGCCGGATTTGTAGTTAATATCCGCTTCGTACCAAACCCTCCCTTTTTTGCGCGGCAGCTTGCCTTCGCGGTTTTGAAAGACATCGCCGCCGATGCTCATCCCCGGCGCAACCTCATCCAAGTTGCCTTTCCGGGGATCCCATCCCCGTTTCCTCGCTTCATCCTTTGTGATGAAATTATCCGGCAGCTGCTTATGGACCTTCAAATAATTGGCGACTTCGTCGAAGCCGGTCGGGGCCTCGGAGGAGTGCGGCTTTTGTTCTAGCAATCCGCAGCCGGCCAGCAGCAGCAGGCTTAACAAGACAAACAATACGGACTTGATCAATTTCAAAACTTTCATCCTCACTTTACCCGTTCAAATTCACTCGTATCGTATCATAAGGCGCGTTTATTTACGGAACGGATCGTATGAAAGTTTCATTTTGATTAAAGCTATCGGCCTCAATAATCACTTTGGTAAGCCCCGAAACAGGAAAGGCCGGAACTCTCTGAACCCTGAATCCTGAAACCTGAACCCCCGAAAACGCAAGTATATTACGAAACAACGGAATCTTCGGTTGCTGAGTTTTTTAACGGAGCCAGCAGACGTTATTTGAAGGAAATGAAGCACATGAAAAATGTAACGGATCCATGCGACGCTATTCACTGATACAGACCGTATTTCGTCTGTTTATCCGCCCAATAGCGACTCTGGTATCCGTTATATTTGAGATACGGCCATTTTACGGCAAATAACGGCAGCAAGCTCCGTTAGAGAAAGCCACTGACCGGATTCATGAGATTCAATCCTTGTAGGACAACCTCATTGTTGCGATGCAACCATCCGCCGCTTTCTTAAGAATGATCCGCCGCGTGCCTCAAAACCCGCTCGGCAGACGGCTTCGGCGATGAAATTGCCACATTCGCCCGTGCCGCTGCGCTTCGAATTCCGAATGGGTCACAGGCTGATCCAGGTGGAGGACCACTTGCTGATCTCGGCGAACACGGGAGCGAGCGCCCGGCCTTTATCGGTAAGCGAATATTCGATGCGCACCGGCATCTCCGGATATACTTCCCGGCGTACAACGCCTTCCGCCTCCAGTTCCTTCAACCGTTCGGACAGCACTTTGCCGCTGAGGTTGTTCAGAGCGGCTTCGATTTCGCCAAAACGCTGCGGACCGGAAAGCAGCTGGAATACGATTAATGCGTTCCACCGCTTGCTTAACGTCTCCAGCGCTTTCTCGAAGCGTGGGCATAGGGATTCCTTTTTCATACGATCACCTCATTGAATTCAGTTTACCACAGCTTCACAAAAACATATATAGTTTCTATTCGTATTAAGTTTACTTGACGAAAACATATTTATTATTTATACTATATTACATAAAGTAAGTTAATTTCAAGGGATACGAAAAACGGCTGACCGTCTTGATGCAACATTGTGTCATCTCGCCACGTCATGTCGGGCTATCCGATATCCAACACCTTGATTCTATGCTATTGGAGGCGTTAATGATGGTACCTGCTCTCTTCCTGGCGCACGGCAGTCCGATGATTGCGATTCAGGATACGCCTTATACCGGGTTTTTGGCCGATTTGGGCCGCAAGCTGCAGCCGAAAGCGATCGTTATTTTTACCGCCCATTGGGAAAGCGAAGTCTTAACGATTTCGGCCGGCGACGGCACATACGATACCATTTACGATTTCGGCGGCTTTCCGGAGGAAATGTACCGGATTCAATATCCGGCGAAACGGTCCGACACGGAGGCCGCAGCCGTTGCAGAGCGGTTGACCGCCACAGGCATTAAGGTAAACAAGGATATGGAAAGGGGACTCGATCACGGTTCCTGGACGCTGCTGCGCCGCATGTATCCGGATGCGGACATCCCGGTCGTTCAAGTGTCGGTCCATCCTTTTCTGCCCCCCGCCGAGCAATACAAAATCGGCGAAGCGCTGCGGGATCTCGGCGGTGAAGATATTCTGGTGATCGGCAGCGGCGTGACGGTCCATAACTTGCGGGCGCTTAATTGGTCGGCTCCCCAGTTCGGCGAGCCGGAGCCGTGGGCGGTCGAATTTGACGACTGGCTGATCGAAAAAATGACGGAGCGCGATTATGAAGCACTGTTCCATTATGAATCCGAAGCGCCGCATGCCCGTCATGCCGTACCGCGGGAGGAGCACTTCGTGCCGCTGTTTATCGCGCTTGGAGCCGGTTCCGGGGATGAAGCTCGCAAACCCGACGTGATTTACCGCGGATACGAATTGGGCGCACTTAGTTATTTGAGCCTGGCGTTTTAACAAGCGCAAGCACTGACCACCGACAAAGCTGCGCCGCGATGCGCGCCGGTCCGCTCATTTTCCGGTGCCTGGTTGTTGCGTGACGAGCGTGATGAGGCGTGGTTTTATACCTTTTTCGCGCTTTGCTTGTGAATGAAACAAAAATTCCTCGCCGGAAGTTCAGCGCCAATTTGTTGGTCCGGCTCTTCCGGCAAGTTCAAATATAGAGGTGACTTCTAATGCCAAGAATAAATGCAACTGCATCGGCAACGGCCGACGCGTCAGCAACATCATACGCAGTAAATACGGAAAACGCATCCCCAATGTCTAATACAGCTGCACCGACAAACGCATCCGCAACGTCTAAGACAGTTTCAACGATAAACGTATCAGCCGCGTCAAATCTGGCTGCCATCCTGAACGGAAAAGTCCGAATGGCTGACGGCCCGGCCGGCACGACGAATATTGTAGTCGGCCCCATCAAACTGCCGGTCGATCTCGACGGGCAAACGGTCACGTTCAATTGGTACTCCTGGCTATCGGTATCGGAGACCGAAGCAGCTGCTATACGAAGCGAGGGGACGGAGTCGCTGATCCGGCGGCTGCCATCCTTTCAACTTGCCGACAAGCAGCAGTCAAGCGTGCTCGTATACGGCGATTTCGAGCATGCGGAGCAGGCGCTGATCCGGATGCACAGCATTTGCCATACGGGCGATATTTTCGGAAGCAAACGCTGCGATTGCGGTTTCCAGCTGCGGCAATCAATGAAGATGATCATTGATACCGGCGCGGGCGCATTGTTCTATTTGGCCAATCACGAGGGACGGGGCATTGGGCTGTTCAGCAAGGCGATGGCGTACCTGCTGCAGGAGAACGGATACGATACCGTTGATGCCAACCTGAAACTCGGCTTTGCCGACGACGCGAGAGATTACGGCGAAGCGATCAGCGTGCTGCGTCTGCTGCGTACCAAGGCGGTCACGCTCATTACGAACAACCCGAAAAAGCTGGATGCGCTGCGCGAAGCGGGCCTGAACGTCAGCGGACGGATTCCGCTGTGGGGAAGCGTTTCTTCTCATAATGAAAAATATTTACAGACCAAAATCGCGCGTTCCGGCCATCTTGGATCCTTCCGGGAAACGCTTATCCAATAAGCTTCTTTCCGGCTGCGATTCTCTTCCGGCTCTCTTCCGGCTCGCGCCCGCGGCGCTTGCATGGCGGAGCTGAACGATAGTCGTCCTGACCATAAGCCCCTTCGGGGAAGCGGAAACATGATTCCGCTCCCGAAGGGGCTTTCATCATTTTAGCGCAGGAGACCCCTACTTCTATAAGTGGGGGAGGAATGCGATTCGGACAAGGACAGGAATCTTCCTGTTCAGTTGTCCGACACTCTCTCCTGCTTCTCCTTTCTTTACACACTATGATATCATTATTTTAGTGAAAGTGAGGTGATGATAAATGCAAATGACGATTACAGCAAAAATAAAGATCAATCCCACATCTGAACAGATTGAATTGCTGAGAAACACACTTCATGCTTACCGTATGGGATGTAATTACGTTTCTGCTCTTGTATTTAATACGAAGCAATTGGCTCAGGCGAAATTACACAAAATCACTTATGAAAGTTTGCGTTCTTGCTTTTCTCTACGTTCTCAAATGGCACAGTCGGTTATGAAAACTGTAATTGCCCGCTATCAGTCTCTGAAGAGTAACGGTCACGATTGGACAAAAGTTCAGTTCCGAAAGCCTGAATATGATCTCGTATGGAATCGAGATTATTCGCTTACTCAAGGACTATTTTCGATTAATACACTTGGCGGTCGGGTGAAAGTGCCATTTGAAACGAAAGGCATGGAACAATACTTTGACGGAACATGGTCTTTTGGTACTGCAAAACTTGTCAACAAGTTTGGGAAGTTCTATCTGCATATCCCGATGACGAAAGAAATTCCAACAGCTTCTGAACATACAATCAGTCAAGTAGTCGGTGTTGACATGGGCATTCATTTTGTTGCGGTTAGTTATGACTCTCAGGGAAAATCCTTGTTCTTTAATGGAAGATTAATCAAGAATAAGCGTTCGATCTACAAACATATGCGTAAACAACTGCAACAATTGGGTACAGCTTCTGCTCGCAGGAAGCTGAAACGAATCGGACAACGAGAAAACCGTTGGATGTCAGATGTAAACCATCAGGTATCAAAGGCACTCGTTGAACGATATGGAGCAAATACACTGTTTGTAGTCGAAGACTTATCGGGTGTTCGTCAAGCTACTGAGCGTGTGAGAGTCAAAAATCGTTATGAAACGGTTTCTTGGGCATTCTACCAATTACGTCAGATGATCGAGTACAAAGCGCTTATGTCTGGCTCCAGGATGATTGCCGTCGATCCACGGTTTACTTCTCAAACATGTCCGAAATGCGGACATACAGAGAAAGGAAACCGGAATAAGAAAAAACATACATTCTGCTGTAAAACGTGTGGATATCAATCAAATGATGATCGTATTGGTGCAATGAATCTTCAACGAAAAGGAATTGAGTACATCGTTGAAGTGACTGCACAAGCATGACTTGTGCAGTTGGGTAGTTGTCAGCCTGCCTAAAGTAACGCCACGCTCGCAAGAGTGAAAAAGATAGGAGCCGCCAGGCATTTGTACTATCGGGCAGTTACAAGCCCCCACCTCAAAGCGTTAGCATAGGTGGTGGGTAGTTGACTATGTTAAGATCGGGTTTCACGAACCGTAACGGAGGCCTGAACAAAATGAGTGAGCGGGAATGGATGCAATGGATGGGCCAGGACGGCATGCCGCGCGCGGATGCGCCGATAAAACGGGAGCCGATTTATACGGGCAGAAACGGCAAGCAGGTTGAGCGCTGGTCGATGGCGACGGAGAGCGGCGCCGTGCAGAGCGTGATTTATAAACCGCTTACGAATCCGGACACGAAAGGGCGGGAAGTGTGGCTGGACGAGCATCTGCTACCCAAACTGGGCGTTGCCTCCGAGAAAGTAATTGCCTATTCCGACAGCAGCGACCCGGACCGCTGCTGGATATTGAAGGAGGATCTCGGGGAGATTGACCACTCCGTTACTCCCGCCATGCTCAGCAGCGCGGCAAAGGCGGCCGCTCAGTGGCACGGCCTTCCGAAGGATATTCTTCCCATCGGCTCAGCCGGTGTCGGCCATACCCCGGGCGTTCTTGAGGTGCTTGCACAGGTCCGGCAGCGTCAGGGGATCTGGAAGCGGATCGCAACCGAAGAGGGTCTCACGACCCGGCAGGTGGATCGGATGGCCGCCCTGTGCGAGGAAAAGCCGCACGAGTATTTTGACTGCACCGTCGTATCGCATGGGGACTACTATCCGCTTAATATCGCGTTTGTAAACGGCGGGCTGACGGTCATTGACTGGGAATTTGCCCAGCTGAACAGCGTTTACTGGGATTTGTACAATTTGCTCGATATTACTAGTCCGACATACCGCCGGCCGGCGCTGGCGCAGACGGACCGCATCGGGGCGCTGTATGATTACCTGGAGGCGAGAGCAGTTGAGAACGGCAGTCCGCTTTTTGACCGGGATTCATTTGTGGCAGGATATATGCGTTATGCGCTGTTTCATTCCTTATGGATCCTGACGTTGATCGACGGCGATCTTGCGGCAGACAGGCATGAACGCTGCCGGCTGCTGGAGCAGAAGCAGGAGACCGTCCAGGTTGTCCGGGCCAGCCTGCGCCATTTTCTGGAGCCGCTCGTCTCGGTTCTGACGCCGACCTACAATAGGCCGCTGGCGCTGTGCGAAATGCTGGAAGGACTGCGCCGGCAGACGGTGCAGGACTTTGAAGCGATCGTCGTCAATGACGCGGGCGAGCCGGTGGACATAGTTTGCCGGTTGTATCCCGAGCTCGACATCCGGATCATCAACTTAAGCGAGAACGTTAAGCACTGCCGGGCGCGGAATGAAGGACTGAAGGCGGCGCGGGGAAGTTATGTCATGTTTTGCGATGACGACGATCTGCTGCTGCCCCGCCATTTGGAGCGGATGCTGGACGAAATTTCAGGCTGCGACCTGGTGTACAGCGATGCGGAAATCGTCGGGTACCGGGTGGAGGACGGCCGGCGGGTGCCGCTTAGCCGTCTTACGTTCGCCTACCGCTACGATCCGCAGGGGATGCGGGAATTTTCGACGTTTATTCCTTCCGGCTGCCTTTATAAAAAAGAGATTCACGATGTGATCGGCCCGTTCGACGATGAAATGTACCACTACTGGGACTGGGACTTTATATTGCGCGTCTCGGCCCGCTGGCGGGTGAAGCGGGTGCCGGCTGCATCCGTTCTGTATGCGTTCTCGCAGGAAGGCGACAACGCATCCGCCGATACGGAGCCGATGCGGCCTTACTTGGACAAGCTTTGCGCAAAGCACGGGCTCGGATTCTTGCCGACGAAAAATTTCTTTTTGCTGCTGGAAGAGGAAGGGGTGCGCGGGCGGAAGGCCGACACGGAGATCCAGTGGGACGGGATGCCAATTGGCTCCCGCTGCGGGGCGGACCGGCAGGAGGGACGGACTGAATAAAGGAGTTCAGCCCCTCAAATTGAAGCTGTCCGGATAACTATCCAATCGGGGGGCTGAATTGCCTCTTTGAGGGAAGAGCTTGCTGCAAGCTTTCGCCCAATCTTGTCCGGTACCTTTTCTTATTCTTCGTGGCCACTTTTGTTTGGAGCGATAAAAGGACTTAACGACATACCGTATGCATCCATGAGATGGCCGATGGATGAGAAAACAGGAACCATGCCGATCATCAAGATCAACCTGACCCATAGATGACGTTTTTTTGCATGTCCGATTTCGTGAGCCGTAATTGCCTGAAGTCCTCAATTTTTTTCGGCTTTTAACAGCATCGGATAAAACCGGGGAAGCACGATGTTTAGAAGCAGGATAAGTGCCATTGGGAAAAGAATATCTAACCATGCATCCACGGACGAAAAGATTGTGTCTACCCACTTTTGGGCAAATATATTGAGTCAGAGATGTTCCCGGTAACTCTCCACTGTCTCTCTTATTCTTGTAACCGCCTGATGGTAGAAATACTGTTTGACCGTAATTAGCAAGATCAAGACGAGGCTCGGTGCAATAACCAGTACAATTTTGCCCGTCAACCCAAGCGGTTTCATGATCGGCCATATGAGAATTTCGATAACAAGCATCGAAATAATAGAAGTCAGACTTACAACATATTGGTTCAATATTCGAAGTCTATTGAAAGCAAGTTCTGCAGAAAGGCTTTTGCTCAGAACAGACATAGCATGCTTCGAAATCAGGTAGGAGAAAGTCATGTTTAAAAGTAAGACTAATATTAAAATTTCCATAATAGTGTATCTTTTATTAAACATGACACCTCCTTTCACTGCATCTAAAAAATTTGAAATTGCGTAAGTTTATTAATGAAAGAGCCTAACTCGATAGCTAAGTTCTGGAAGATAACGCCATTATACATCATCCTTTCTTGATGTAACCCTCCAAAATTTCTTTCAAGATAACTATCGTCAAGACGGAAGGAATAATTATACAGTCCGAAAGAGTGAGTTATCGACGGCGTTTGTCGCTTAGGCTGCGAACGCCTTTTTGCTATGTGCCAAATTTCGACAGCATCTAACTACATCTAGTACTTAAAGCCTATAAAATCACCGAAAATTGACGGAAAATTAATGAAATAGTCAGTTTTTTTGATTGGATATGTTTAGTAGTTTTATATAAACGGAGGTGAGAATTGGAAATTAAACGGGCGCCAAGCTGCAATTTTCCCTGTTTACAGTATTATTTTGCAGGCTTTTGAATATTTAGTACATATTTTGGATCCGGAAAGAAGGAACGATTTTGAACAAAAAGACAAAAAAGTTGTTGCTGACCGTCCTGTCGAGCGTGCTGTCCGGCCTATTGGTCCTCCCGTCTGCGGCCGGAGCTGCCGATGCTTCCGGACCTGGCGGCGTTAAGCTGCAAACATCCACGAGACTTTCAATTCCGGCTTTAAGCAAGCTGGCACAAGCCCATGCCGGGCTATCCTCCATCCAGGCGGCTGAATTCGATCAGAAACCGATCATTTCCCCCAAGCTGCGCACTTCCTCCGACAAACCGGTCCGGGTTATCGTCCAGCTGGCCGGCGCATCCGTCTCCGAAGGCAAGTATGCCGCCAAAATGGGTCTCGGCGCTCTGGCTGCCGAGTCGACGGAAGCAGCGGTTCAAAGTGAACAAAGCTCTTTTATTAGCAAAGCCAAACAGCTCGGAATCGACTTTAAAGTAACAAAGCAATTTGATACGGTGCTGAACGGAATGGAGATTGAGCTGCCGGCGAATCAAATCCCTGAGCTGTCTTCCATTTCGGGCGTTAAATCCGTCTATGAAAATAAAACCTATTACGTGCTTCCTATTGAAGCCCCCGCCTCTGCGTCCACAAGCCAATTTACGGACATCGAGCCGCTGGAGCAAATCGGCGTGCCGCAGGCGTGGGCCAAAGGGCTCACCGGAAAAGGGCTTAAAGTCGGCGTCCTTGATACCGGGGTGGATTACCTGCATCCGGATTTGAAAGACGCGTATAAGGGAGGATACAATTCCTTCTATAATACGGATGATCCGTACGAAGATGTGCCCCATGACGATCTCGGAGGCACAGACCACGGCACGCACGTATCCGGTACGATCGTGGGGCGAGCCGCCAACCAGACGTCGGATATTATCCAGAAAGGGGTTGCCTACGAGGCCGATCTCTATGCCTACAAAGTGCTCGGATACAATGCGGAAACAGGAAGATCTTCCGGTTCAAGCGCTCAGGTCATTGACGGCATCGAACGCGCCGTAAAAGACGGCATGAATGTGATCAACCTGTCTCTCGGATCAAGTCTGGAAAAAGATCCGAACGCGCCGGATTCGATCGCCGTCAACAATGCGGTGCTGGCCGGCGTAACGGTTGTCGTGGCAAGCGGAAATGCCGCCAATGACGGGCCTTTCTATTACTCCATGGGCTCGCCTGCATCGGCGCAGCTGGCGATCTCCGTCGGGGCGGTAAACAGCTTAAGCCGCCATTTCGAGGCCACGGTCAAAAGCTCTTTTGACAGCAACCTTTCCTATAAATCAAACCTGATGGGCTGGAAAACGAACCAGGAGGATTTCAAATCCATTCTCGGAACGGAGCCTATTCATGCGATTTATGCGGGGCTTGGCGATGTTGCGGACTATGAAGGCAAAGACGCGAACGGCAAAGTCGTTTTTCTCTCCCGCGGCAGTCTTTCTTTCGTGGACAAAATCGCGATTGCTAAGGCACACGGGGCGAAAGCGGTCATTATATTTAACGGTTCTAACAAAGGGACCGAAGCGAATCTGGCCGACTCCATTCCCGGCCGTGATTCTTTTATCCCGAACGGGTACTTGGGCGACAGCCCCGAGTATATTCCTACATTCGATATGGAAGGAAAGCCGGGCCGCGCTTTGGCCAGAGAAGTGCTGGCAAATCCGGATACCCCTCTGACATTCACCTTCGGGGATCAGTACCCGTCTTCAATCGAGCAGGGCGATCGTATGGCCGCTTTCAGCTCGCGCGGACCGGAATCGGACGAAAATCTGAGCATTAAACCGGACTTTGGCGCTCCGGGGGTCAATATTTTGTCCACCTACCCGGCATATGGAAAAACGAACCCGGATGCGTCTTATGATGAAGCGTACGCCCGTGCCAGCGGTACCAGTATGGCAACGCCGCATGTGGCCGGACTGGCGCTGCTGCTGGGGCAGCAGCATCCGGAATGGACGCCGTTCGACATCCGCGCCGCGCTTGCGAATACATCCGATGGAATTAGCGATCAATCCGGCACCCCGTACGATGTATACTCCCAGGGCGCCGGCCGCGTGAACGTGGCGAAGGCGATCGAGACGCCGGCTTTGCTGCAAACGGTCGAGACGCTGACGCTGCTCAGCAAAG
Organism: Paenibacillus beijingensis; assembly: GCF_000961095.1. NCBI lineage: Bacteria > Bacillati > Bacillota > Bacilli > Caryophanales > Paenibacillaceae > Paenibacillus > Paenibacillus beijingensis. The sequence continues at coordinate 3,050,038 of NZ_CP011058.1, forward strand.
ACATGATGCCGTTCGAAACGGTCAATTACGGAGACAGCGCAAGCTTCGGAATTATGCCTGCCGGAAGCGACGCCAAGACCGTCACGCTGCAGGTGAAAAATACGTCCAGCCAACCGGTCACATATAAGCCGCAAATCATCATGCACCCGAGTGTGACTTCGGATACGTATGGAGTGGTAACAACGCCTGACGTGACGGATATTGAGGCAAGCCTGAGCGGTCTGAATGCGGACGGCAGCATCGCCGTTTCGGCAGGCAGCATCCAAACGTTTAACCTGAAGGCCGCTCCGAAAGGCGAAGCGCAGGACGGCATCTATGAAGGCGAAGTGCTGTTGACAAGCGACGGTCTGCCTTCCCTGCATTTGCCGTTTGTCGTTCATGTCGGAACGGAACGTCCGGTGACCGGCTTCGGGGTTCAGGATATTGCGCTGACCAGCCCGTTTATTTCTCCAGGCGGAAACCAAGCTGACGATACCTTTGACCTGTCGTTCACTTTGACGGCCGAAGATGTCAACTACATTGAGATTGCTGTTTCCGGGCTGGATGACGAGTACATCGGTACATTGAGCGTTGGTTATATTGTGGACGATCAAGGAAATTTGCAGACCATTCCGCCTGGAAGGATTGCCGTAACGGGACTGGATGGAAGCTATATCGACGATGAAGTTGATGAGAACAACAACCCGGTCGTCAAGCATTTGACCAACGGAAAGTATAAATTAGAGGTTTATGCCGCAAAGCTGAACGATGACGGCTCGATTGCAGAGAATCCTGACGGCAGCCAGGTTCTATATTTCGCCTCTAGCCAGTTTGCCGTGACAAACACGCCAAGGGATAAGGTTGAGGCTGCCAAAGCGGCTTTCAAGCCCAATGTATCCAATACAACGACTGTGGGCAGCCCTGTTCTTACGCTTCCGGTAACGGAAGGGGTCATCTACTCGGTATACGGCAGCAGCAACACGCAGTATGTCGGCAATGACGGTATTCTGCTTGAGCGGCCGCTCCGCGATACGGGCCTGGATGTTACGGTCCAGATCGCTGCCGGCGAAGAGCCGACGGTAACGGATAATGTCTACGTTCCGGTTACGCTGCCGGGCACTTATTCCGATCTGATTGCCAAGGTGGCGGCAGCGAAAAATGACTTCAAGCCGGCCTCGGTTAACACAACGACGGTAGGAGAACCGGTACTGACGTTCCCGAGCACGGAAGGGGTCATTTACTCAGTGTACGGCAGCAGCAATACCGGTTTGATCGGCAACGACGGCAAACTGCTCGCAAGGCCGTCCAGCAATACGGATGTGGAACTGACGGTAGGCATCGCTTCGGCTGAAAAACCGGACGTTAAGGACTCTACGAAGACAACCGTTACGCTGCCGGCCTATATTCCGTCGGGCGGCAACCCGCCTACGGTCCCGACCCCTCCGCCTTCAGTACCTCCGGCTCCGCCGGCCGCGGCCCCTGATCTGGCGCTTCCCGGATTGATAAGCCAAGGACAGCGGCAGCTGACGCTTAAGGCAGTACTGCAAACGGAAGGAAAGCTGACCAAAGCAACGATAAACGATCAGGACCTGCAGGAGCTGCTTAGCGGCAGCGGCAATTCGCCGGTTGCGCTGACCGTAACGATTCCGTTAGGTACGGGCACGCAGGCGCAGCTCAATCTGACCGCTTCGCAGGCAGCCGCTCTGGCAGCCATGAGCAAGGGCAGCTCGCTCTTGTTGTCCGATACATCGGGTGCGCTTGAACTGCCGGTCGATCTGCTTAAGAAGGTTCCATCCGGTTCCGGCCTGCAAATTACGATTACGCATCAATCCGAAGGCCTCTCTGCTTTGACAGGGGCGACAGCAGGACTGACGCCGATCGGGGCGCCGATTACGTATGAGGTGAGCGCGGTCAACGGCGCGGTCGTGACGCCGCTGCAAACGGACGGCAAGCTCTCAGCGAAAAAATCGTTCGTACTGCCGAAAGGGGCCGATCTGTCCCATGCGGGGGTCCTATATGCGGCGAACGGCAAGCTGCTTCCCGTTCCGGCCGTATGGACGGCCAATGACGACGGCACGACGACCGTTATCATCAAACGCGGCGCTTTTGCAACGTATACTGCGGCAACCCGTTCGCTGTCGTTTGCGGATATCGGCACTTCTTGGGCACAGGACCGCATCCTTTCGCTGGCCGATAAATTCCTCATTAACGGAACATCGAACAATTCGTTCTCGCCGAAGCAAGCGGTAACCCGCGCGCAGTTTGCGGCAATGCTTGTCCGCACACTGGGACTTTCTTCGAACCAGGCGGCTTCGTTTACCGATATCGCATCCGGAGCCTGGTACGGCGCGGATATTGCGGCCGCTTTTGAAGCGGGACTGGTGAACGGCTACGGAGACGGCTCGTTTAAGCCGAACGGAACGATCAGCCGTCAGGAAATGTCCGTTATGCTGGCCAAGGCCGCTGCGCTGATCGATCTTAAACCCGCTTCCGGCGGCAGCGTTCATCCGTATGGAGACAGCGGACGTGCGGGCGCTTTCGCGCAAAGCAGCATCGAGTTTGTGACGCAGGCCGGGTTGATGCAGGGGACGAAGGTGGGGGATGTGTTCTACTTCCATCCGCAGGACCCGACGACCCGCGAAGCGGCAGCTACCGTTATTTTCGCGCTGCTGCAGCAGGGGAAATTAATTAATTAGCAGTTGAACGATTCAGACAAGCGCGTAAAACGACTGTCCAACGTAATGAAAAACGGCTGTCCCAAGGTCATGAAATCGACCGGCCGGGCCGGCCGTTTTTTCCTCGGTCATTGTAATGCTTTCGTTGTAGCCGAAAAATGAGGTTGTCGCGCTTTTCCAACCAAACCGGGCATCAGGGTCGATTGCTGATTGTACTCCTTTCCAAGATAATAATCGCTCATCGCTTACAATCTTCTTCGTTTCCTCAGACGTGACTTCAAGAACCTTCGGCATCGGGAAGCAGTTGTTCTATGCTCTCGCCCAGATGGGCGAAATAAGCAAGCGCTTGTTTTTCCTTATCCCTTGTTTCTCCCTCAAATTCAACATTTTGGTTAACTGCTTCAGTAGTTTGATATTGTTTTGACCGCTCGCTGCAAGCGATTGGCTGCTTGTTTGAGCACTTTAAGCGGTTCAATGGCTTCATATTTGGAGTGGGTGTGGGTCGCATCCACAAGAGTATCCGATGATTTCAAAAGTCCCTTTTCCACACATTGTTTGACGACCTCAGTCAGGAGATTCTCCACCTCGCCAGCCCGGATTTTATGGACGCGTAAGAGAGAAGGTAGCGAAGGGTCGGGCAAAGGATCTTCCCGGTTTAAACCAATAGGTTGTACAACTTTTGAATAAAGATCAACCGAAATAAAATAGATCAACTGAAACAACATCACCGACACCGGCCCGCGCGTTTCTGTTCCTGAACGCCGATGTCTGTTTGGGTTAACCACGGCTTGATAGTGTTTCGGTTAAGCTTGTAATAGTAGAACTGGTGGAAATGTAGAAATAAGATTGAAATCTAAAAGGGAGGAATAGAATATGGTTGGTTTATCAGCCTCATATTTTTGGTTTCCTGTGGGAACGGGCAACTTTCTACACGCATTCTTCTCTACAATTAGTTACAATCTTGAACCTAACGGATGGGGAACAAAGTACCCATTCTTGATGAAACGGCTTTATAGTGGAAACCTGGAGAATAAATTTGTGCCCGCTCTATTAGAAGAAGTGAAAGAAATCAGAAACTTATTAGAAGCCATTCCTCCAAGCAAAGTGATTTGGGATATTGAGGATCTGTCTAAACAGCCGCCATGGGGGAATGATATTAGCCCTGAAATTACAAGTTTAGCCAATTATTTTGCTAATAATAGAGGAGAAGATTTATTTGAACTTTTCAAAAGAGCTATTCAAACAGCAATAGACTATGACTTAGATCTAAAGATTAAAAGTTTGTAATCGTGTTGCAATGATTAGTTGCTTCATTTGTATAGAACTGACGTTAATTTTCAGAAACGTCAGTTCTATTTTTTTTCGAAGTTTTGAAAAAGCTTTAGTGCTTTAGCGTTCTGACTTTTTCACAGTAACAAGGGATTGAAGCGATAATCCTTGGCAAGAAAATTCCCCTTAAGCAACCGTTGCGGATTGCTTAAGGGGAATTGCATCAAACGATGGACGGAGCGGTTATGATGGAATTACTTGCCGGTCATCTGGCCGACGTCGATGAACGGCGTGGCGCCGCCGGTGACGGAAGGCAGCTTGCCGTCCCATTTTTCCAGCGCTTTCTCCTGCACTTCGATTTGCTTCAGCTGGACGAGCTCGGGTGTCACTTCCTGCTTCTTCAGTTTCAGTGACCCCGCTTCGGCCTGGGCCTGCGCGATTTTTTGCTTCGCTTCGATTTGAATCCGTTTCAGATCGTTTTCCGCTTTGAGCGCCTGCTGCTGCGCAACCTGCTTTGCTTCGATCGACTGGTTGAACGCGTCCGAAAACTTGAAGTTGACAATGTTGATTTCATTCACGATCAGATCGTATTTGGCCAGCCGCTTCGTTAGAAGCTCGCTGATTTCGCCGGCAACGAGCTCCCGCTGCCCGATCAAATCTTCCGCCTTGTAACGGGCGGTCACTTCTTTGACGATTTCCTGAATGGCAGGATTGATAATGATCGAATCGTAAGCGCCTCCGATATTGTTCATCAGGTTAAAAACGGTTGATTTATCCACGGAATAGTTGACCGCCACATGCGTCGATACCGGCTGCAAATCTTTGGAAGAGGCGGAAGTGTCGGTTTCCGCTTTCGTCACCTGGGTGTTCACTTGAATGATCGACTGAAAAAACGGAATCTTCAAGTGAATGCCCGGCTCCAGTACGCTGTCGTTCAGCCTGCCGAACGTTTTGTACAACCCGACGTGACCGTACTGGACGGTCGAAACGGCGTTGAAGCCGACAATCAGTACAAACACCAGCACGATGGCGACCGTTATAAGCGGCCTAAGTCTCCCTTTTCTAATGTTTGGGTTCATTTCCGGATTCATGTCGCTTCCCCCTTATGTAGTACATTTTATGCGGCATTGTCTATTGAAAATGCACTTTTTACTACGCAATATAACCCAAATGGTAACAAAAAACCATATATTTACTTGCTCTTTACACATGCGGAGGCGGGAGTGGAAGCAACACAGGGGGAGTAGAAGCAACAAAGCGGAAATGGAAACAACACAGCGAAAAAAGAGCTGCTCCCGGGCGCAAGCTTCAGCTTGCCCTCGGAAACAGCCCTTATTTGTTCGTTATTCCGTGATTTGATCTAATGAGCTGCGGGCACGTTCCGTATCTATCCGCTTAAAAATGATCTTCTGTTCGTTCCCAATAGCTTCCCTCGCCAAAGTAATCCTGACAAACGCGATCAAGGCTATGAAGCGCATCAATAAATCCTTTTATATCACAAGTATGAAAAGTATCTTTTAGTTGGCGGTTTTCTTCAGTTATGGAGTAAACGTGAATTTCCATACAACCGTCCCATCTTACATTAACATCCAGAAGCTTATCGTCCGATTCCAGTTCCAAAGCTACCGTTCCACCATCTTCATTTCTTTGATGTTCCGTTTTGATGATCCACAAGTTAAACTTCTCCTTTGGTAACCAAATTCAAAATCCCATCACAATGTACCCATTATTTGGTCTCCCTATTCAAGTCCCGCCATCATCGCCGGGTTGATCCGACAACTCGCTGCGCGCAGACCGTAAATCAGGTGCATTCGAGCTGAGAGGAATAGGGTTATTCGAAAAAATTTCTCCTTTTTGCTGAACTCCAGAAGCGCATCTTGGCTGCTTCGAAAGAGCAGAAAAAGGGCTGTTCCCGGGCGCAAGCTTCAGCTTGCCCCCGGGAACAGCCCTTATAAGTTCGTTATTCCATCTTTCCCGTCAAACAGCAGGCAGATGCGTTATCGGTATCCGACCGCTTAAAACGCCGGCAGGATGGAGCCTTTATAATTGTCATTGATAAACGTCTTGACTTCGTCCGAGTTCAGCGCCTTGACCAGCTTCCCGATGGTATCGGAATCTTTGTTGTCCGGACGGGTGACAAGGATGTTGACGTAAGGGGAATCTTTACCTTCGATAAACAGCGCGTCCTTCGTCGGGTCAAGTTTCGCTTCCAGCGCAAAGTTCGTATTGATGATCGCCAGATCGACTTCATCCAATACGCGCGGCAGCGTAGCGGCTTCCAACTCCTTGAATTTCAGGTTTTTCGGGTTGTCCGTCACGTCCTTGACGGTTGCGGCGACACCTGTGCCGTCCTTCAGCTTGATCAAGTCATTGGCCGCCAGCAACAGCAGCGCGCGTCCGCCGTTGGTCGCATCGTTTGGAATCGCGACGGTGGCGCCGTCTTTCAATTCGCCGGTCGACTTGATCTTTTTGGAGTAAGCGCCTATCGGCTCCAGATGCACGCCGGCCACTTTAACGAGGTCGTAGCCTTTGTCTTTGTTGAACTGGTCCAAATAAGGGGTATGCTGATAAAAGTTCGCGTCCAGCTGTTTTTCATACAACTGAACATTCGGCTGCACGTAATCGTTGAATTCTTTCACTTCAAGCGTAATGCCTTCTTTGGCCAAAATCGGCTTGACGACGTTTAAAATTTCGGCGTGCGGAACGGGGGTCGCTCCGACCGTCAGCGTGACGTTTTTTTCTTCCGAAACGGAGCTGCCGGCGCTGTTGCCGGCGGTTTCTTTTTTGGCGCCGCAGGCGGCAAGCGCCACGCTGAGCATGATGAATAGCATGATGATCATCGATTTTTTCATTTGGTTACCCTCCTATAAATGGATCTATTTATTTCAAATCCTCACTTGCGGCTGAACCTGCGGACGAGCAGGTCACCGGCTGTTTGAAGAATTTGGACGAGCACGATAAGAAGCACGACCGTCACGAGCATGACATCGGTCTGGAACCGCTGATAGCCGTAACGGAGCGCCAGGTCGCCAAGACCGCCGCCGCCGATTACGCCCGACATCGCCGTGTACGAGACGAGCGTAACGGCCGTAATCGTAATGCCGGCGATCAGGCCCGTCCGCGCTTCGGGAAGCAGGACGCGGCGCACGATGTCCCACTTGGATGCGCCCATCGCCTGTGCCGCTTCAATGACGCCGCGGTCGACCTCGCGCAGCGACGTTTCGACCAAGCGGGCGAAGAATGGCGTTGCCGCGACGACAAGGGGCGGGATGGAGCCTTCGACGCCGATGGAGGTGCCGGTAATCCATTTGGTGAACGGCATGATGGAGATCATCAGGATGACAAACGGCACGGATCGGAGCACATTGACGACGACGGACAAAACGCCGTATACGGCGGGCTGGCGCAGCAGCAGCCTGCTTGACGTTAAATAGAGCACGATGCCAAGCGCCAAGCCGAGCACGAACGTGAATGCAAGCGAGACGGCCATCATCCAGACGGTATCTTGAGACGCCTGCCAAATCTCGTCCCACGAAATCTTTTTCAGCATCAAGAGATCACCTCCGCATGAAGTCCGTCCCTGTTCATCGCTGCGACAACGCGGTCGATTTCGGACGGTTCGCCTTTCAGCTCCACAACCAGTTGACCGTACGGCGTATGCTTGATGCGCGACACCGTCCCGTGCAGGATGGCGCAGCTGACTCCGCTCGCTTTCAATGTTTCGAACAGGATCGGTTCGTACGTTTCATCGCCCGAATAATGGATGCGGAACAGTTGTCCGCCCGCGCGCCGCTTGAAAGCACCGAAATCGATTTTGTCCGCATTTTCGCTGACGAACCGCTGGGTAACGGCATGCTTCGGAGTGAGAAAAACATCGAGCACGCTCCCTTCCTCGACGATTTCGCCGCCCTCCATGACAGCTACGCGGTCGCAGATCGAACGGATAACGTTCATCTCGTGCGTAATGAGCAGGATGGTAATGCCCAACTCCTCGTTAATGTCCTGCAGCAGCGACAAAATCGATTGGGTCGTCTGCGGATCAAGCGCCGAAGTCGCTTCGTCGCAAAGCAGCACATCGGGATTGTTCGCAAGCGCCCTGGCGATGCCGACGCGCTGCTTCTGGCCGCCTGAGAGCTGTGCCGGGTACTTGTCGCCGTGCTCCTGAAGCCCGACCAGCTGCAGGAGCTCTTCCACACGCCAGCGGATTTCCGCTTTGGACTGTTTGTCCAGCTTGAGCGGAAACGCGATATTGTCGCGCACGGTGGCTGTAGACAGCAAGTTGAAATGCTGAAAAATGATGCCGATTTTGCGGCGCTGCTTCTGCAGCTGGCGTTCCGTCAGGGCGGTCAGCTCCGTCTCTCCGACGTGCACCGAACCGGAGGTCGGGCGCTCCAGCAGATTGACGCACCGCAGCAGCGTGCTTTTGCCGGCCCCGGAATGTCCGATCACGCCGAAAATTTCTCCTTGTCCAACCTGCAGCGAAATATTGCGAATGGCCTGAACCGCATGTTGTCCCGACCCGTAATATTTGCTGATATTGCGCAATTCAATCAGTTTGACCCCTCCATTGCCGACTATATTAAACTAACCCTAGTTGATTATAGGTATTTGGGGAAAATAAAACCTATTATAAAAAGATAGTTAGCAAACGTCAATGATTTATTTAATTTTGATTACGTTTATTTAAATAAAAAGCTTTTTAACGTTTACATATTATGATTCAATGCCCAATCCGAAAAAAAATCCGCGCTGCGCGCGGACTGAAAGTGAGGCCGGTCATTCGGCATGATTCGATTGTTTTACCGCTAAGGCACGAGCAATTGCCGTTTTCTTTAGGATGGCCAGCTGCGAAGAGGAGGGAAGGATGAAAAATTCATCCCGCCGGCTTACTTCAAGCAGTGCAGTCATGGCTGCTTTGGTCGCCAAAGCTTCATTTTCAAGCAGATAATAAACCATTTGATAGGTATAAACTTCAAGATTTCGGAGAAACTCGACTTTCAGGTTGAAAGCGATGGGCGTATTCATAGCCATTACCTGGTTGTTCAATGTTTGAGACCGATATTCAGCAGGTTCAGGTGCGCAAGGTTGGCCGCAGCCTCTTTCTTCGGTCCGTTATAAACGGCTTCGCCTTTGTACAGCACAGTTCCGTCCATTGCATTCACCACGGCGGCAAGGGCGGTACGGCTGCGGTGCATTAGGATATAGAGGCGGTCGTCTTCCAACACCGCGTTATCGATTTTATCTGCGCCCAGCTGCTTGGCGGTGATAGTCATTTCCTTCCCGGTGACGCCCGTTTCCAGATTGTATGTCTTCAAACGGATAATGCCGGGGCTAGAATCGTGTGAATACAACTGATTTCCGGTTAACGAATAGTTAAAGCGAGGGCCGAGCTTTCCTTCCGATAACGTTTCCGGCAGAGCGGTCAGTTGTCCGGTCTTGTAGGAATAGGAATAAAGGTGCGCCGCTATCCGCTCGCTATTTTTTCCGTGTTCGTTCGTCCAAACTTTATTTTCGTTCACGACAAGCAGACAATAAGCGGAAGGTTCTACATTGTTGCTGCCGGTTGCGACGTCGATTCGATATTCGATCTCCTTCGTATTAACGAATCCGGGGTCCAGCTTTACTTCCCGAATCAGCTGTCCGCTTGTCATATTCACGACATAATCGTAGTATTCGATTTTCAGTGAATCCGCAGTGTGATCCGCAGACTGTTCAGGCCAATACGATTGTGCTGCCACGATATGCAGCTCATTGCCGAGCCGCTGGACGTCGTAGGAACCGCTTATAAACGAAGGCCCTCCGCCTACGATTGTCTCAAAATTTTGCGATTTACCCGAATCCAAATGAAGAAGGCTGACATTCAAGACCGCCCTCTGAGCCGGTTTATCGCGGTTTAAGATGGCCGGCTGCACATAGATGAGCCACTCCTTGTCCTTATAGAAGCCGAACGGCCAACCTTTTCCCCTCATAAACTGGCGGTGCTCCGCGATCAGCTGCTTCATGCCGTATCTTTCTGTAAACCAGCGGCGGGCGCCGAAAAAGGATTTGCTGAAGACGGATTCCCTGCTTGAATAATCGCTGCCGTCTATGCCGACCGTAAGAGATTCCGAGCGCATTCGCCCGCCGTAGTGGCCGGAAAGTTCGATTTTTGCGGCCTCATCGGCATTGCCTTCAAGCGTCATCAGCCTGTATTGCGGCAGGCGGTCCGCAGCGTTGTACACGTAGTAACTGCCAACTCCGGCCACGATGAGTAAACCCAGTAAAATGCTCAGCGCGTAACGCTTCATAATGCCCCTCCTTACACCGTTATCTTTTTAGCGATCAGCCGGAATCCAAGCCAAATGGAAACAGCTGCGATGATTGCACATACCGCAAGCTCGATGACGAATATTTCTCCAGGATACAAATAAGCGAAGGGTGATTCGAATCCAAGCGTCAAAAGCGGCATCAAAAAAGCGGCTACGCATGCGACCATGTAAAGGATCGCATAGAGAATTCCAATCCGCCGGTAGCTTCTTTCGATCAGGATGGCGGTGAACACGATCAAAACGGCGATGACGCCAAGTCCGTATCCCATAAGAAATTGAGCTAGATTATGCGGCAGCAGAACAGGTAGCGCCTGGTTGGCCGAAATGGCGTCCGCAAACGGCGAAGCTTCCCTCATGTCGGCCGGCACGATCATGTTGAAAATCAGCGTTTCGAGCTGCAGCAGCAGCAGCTGAAAGGCCAGCAGACCGAACACGAAGACGAGAATGGCGGTTAATTTGGCCAAATAAATGTTTCGTCTCTCCGTCGGCAGCATCAGCAGCCGGTAGACGAAGGTGCTTCGGCCGATCCAGTCGCGATACCAGATGAGGAAAACATATAAGGCAAGCGCAGCTATACAGATCAGAATCGGTATTATGAACCAGAACTGTGTATTAAACATCGCCCACGCAAACGAAAGTTTGCCGCTTGGGAAGAAGGGGGTGCCGGGTACAGGCGCGCCTTTCAGGGCCGCTTCCTGTCTAAAAGACACTTCCTGTGACAGCTTGAATATCATCGGAACGGTTTGGAACAGCAGCGTAACGGCCATCAGGCCTGCCATCACATAACGGAAACGATGGATTTCCATATGTACCAGTTTCAAATAACGGTTCACGTCCGGTACACCTCCCTCATGACGTCAATCACGGATTTTCCCTGCTCGCTGCGCATCTGTTCGCAATCAAACGACAGGCCGACTTTGCCGTCATGAAGCAAAACGGCCCTGTCGATCAGATGCTCGACGTCCCCGATCTCATGTGTCGTCAGCAGCACTCCGCGATCCTCGATCAAGTGGCTAGTGAATACCTCTGCGATTTGCTCTTTGCTGAACAGATCGATGCCCGAGAATGGCTCGTCCATCAGCACATAATCTGTGTCCTGAGCGAGGCCCAGCACTAAATTGAGCTTGGCCGCCGTTCCTTTGGAGAGGCTTCCGATCCGCTCGGACGGGTCCAGGCGGAAGAAGCTTATGAGCTCTTCGGCCCGTGCCGGGTTCCAGCTGCGGTAAAAGTCCTGCATGAACCGGAGCCCGTCGGCAACCCTCATGCCGGTCGGCATCGTCAGGCGGTCCGGTATGAACGCCACCTTCTCATACATATTTTTTCCAATCGGCTCACCGTCGATCAGGACGGTTCCATTTTTCAGCGGGGTCAGTCCCATAATCGCCTTCAGTATCGTCGATTTTCCCGCACCGTTGATGCCGATCAGGCACGTAATCTGCCCTTTGGCGGAGGTGAAGGAAACGCCGCTAAGCACATCGCGGCGGCGGTACCGCTTATAAAGGCCGTTCACGTCAATCATGCCCGTCCACCTTCCGTATCCGCTTGCTTTTCCATGGCTAAGCCTTCCTCGTATTTGCGTTTGACCACCGCCAGCACTTCGTCAACCGGAACATCGATCTTGCGGACGGATGCGACAAAGGCGTCGACGGCATCGCCAAGAAGCTCCGACCGGATCGTGCGCAGCACATCCTGATCGGGCGTTATTTTGCTGGGGGAATTCCCTTCGGTTACGATCAACTGCTGCTCCTCCATTTCCTTATATGCTTTTTGCGCCGTATTGGGATTAATCTTCATCAATGCCCCGAGCTCCCTTCGCGAAGGAATGGCGTCACCTGCACCAAGCCGGCCGGTGGCGATCATTTCCTTGAAATGACGGACCACCTGAAGATAGACCGGATCACGGTTATTGAACGCAACTTCCGTCCAGCCTTCATTCGTTTTCATTCGTCAACCTCTCATTCGTCGCGAGTGTGTGTACTATGTAGTTCATACACTATAGGTGTATTATGCGGATCATACAGCAGCTTGTCAACAATAAAACGGCTTTAAATCAAAATTTCCGTTTCGTATCGCTGCGGCGCAGTGGTATGCTTGAGTAAAAACAACTCCATTCAAAGGCGGGGTTCAGATGGATAATTGGCAGACGACGTTTACGAAAGAGCGCTTAGCGGCAGCGTCGCAGCGGTTTGGCATCAACCCGGAGACCGCCCGACGGATCGGCGGATTCGAAAATATATTGTACGGATACCGGAGCAAAGGGCGCGACCTCGTGCTGCGTGTCTCCCACAGCTCCCACCGGCCGGCGGACCAGATTTTGGCCGAGCTGAATTGGGTCGGTTATTTGGCGGACAACGGCGCAAGTGTGGCGAAGCCGGTGCCGTCGGATTTGGGCAGTTTGATCGAAGTGATGGAAGCGGACCGGGGCTACTTCACGTTAACCGGATTCGAACGGGCTCCCGGGGGCCATGCGGACGCCCGGCACGGCGAATGGGGAACGAAACTGTTCGAGGCTTGGGGGCAGCTGACGGCCGAAATGCATGCGCTTGCGAAAACCTACAACGTGACGCGCGGGATGCCGGTCAGGCCCGATCAGGACACGTTAGCCTTCGACACGGAAAGCTTTGCCTCTCCGGAGGAGTGGGGTGCGTGGCGCAAATATGCGGAGGTTTCGGAAGCGATAAGCGCGCTTCCCCGAGGGCGCGAAGGGTTCGGGCTGTGCCACCGGGATCTGCACCACGGCAACTTTTTCGTATCGGACGGACGGATTACGGCGTTTGATTTTGACGATTGCGGTTACGATTACTTTGTCCAGGACATCGCGATGGCGGTCTATTATGCGTCCGTTTTTCCGGTATGGAACGGTCCGCTGTACGATAACGACGAAATTTCGGCGTTTGCAAACCGGTTTCTCCAGCATTTCATGAAGGGGTACAACCGGGCGGGACGGCTTGGCGATGAGTGGCTGCGCGAGCTGCCTCTTTTCATCGAAAGACGGCGCAGCGACCTTTGTCTCATTCTGTTCAATGCGTGGAGCGCCGAATCGGCAAGCGATGCCCGGCGGAAGTGGCTTGTCCACAATCTTGCCGAAATCCGCAGCGGCGTTCCTTGCATGGCGCTTGATGTATAGCGGCGATTGGCGATTGGAGTGCCATGACTTCCGCGTGTGAGATAATCAGAACATGTCGATGAAGTTGCGGGCGCTTTTGGACAGGTAACGGTCTTTGAGCCATACGATCCCGACCTCGGACTGGAAGTCGGCATCGGCAAGGTTCAGCATTTTGATCGTAGGAATGGGAAAGGACGCCATAACCGATTTTGGAAAAAGGGTCGCGCCGATGCCCGCCGCCACAAGCGCGATAATGATGGCGACGCTGGAGCATTCGCATATAATATGCGGCCGCAGGCCGTGCTGACGGAACTGATTTGTTACCCGCTCGTGCATGCCGGTCGTCTGATCGGTTTTCAGTGTCAGCAGCGGGTACTCCGCCAACTCGCGCATCGTGATCGATTGCCGGCCCGGATGCGTCCAGCCGCTCGGAATGACGGCTACGAACGGGTCGGAAGGCAGCTGCAGCACGTGATATTGCCGCGATTCGGCTGCCGCCTCGAACGGAAGTCGGGCGACGATCATCTCGATTGTACGCTTCTCCAGCTGTGCGCCGAGCAGGAAATGGTCGCCCTCCTGGATTTTAAACGTCACGCCCGGGTAGTGCTGCCGGAACCGTTCGATCCGCTCGGGCAGCAGCGAAATACAGGAGACGACCGCTCCGATCGGCAGCACGCCCTGCACTCCTTCATCGAGCTCCTTCACTTCTTTCAGCGTTTCCTGAAACTGGGCGAGCAGTAATTCGGCCCGGCTGCGCAGCAGCTCGCCCGCATGGGTGAGCGTCAGCCGGTTGCCGCTGCGGTCGAACAGTATTACGCCGAGCTCCTGCTCCATCAGCTTCAGCTGCCGACTGAGCGGGGGCTGCTCCATGTTGAGCGACTTGGCGGCACGCGTAATTTGCCCTTCCTTCGCCACCGCCAAAAAATAACGCAGCTGACGCATATCCATTCGCATTCCTCCGCCCAAAGTATACTTAATAGGTATGATTATCCCATAAAACAGATACTATGAATATACCTGGGGGAGTGATACGATTGGGTTACAACTATCATTCGGTGTAAGGAGATGCATGAAGGTGGCTTATTCGATCGCAATTGAGCGCACGAGCGCTCCCAAAACGAAGCCCGAAGTATCCCGGATCGGGTTCGGGACTATTTTTACCGACCATATGTTTATGCTGGATTACGAAACGGGAAAAGGCTGGCACAGTCCGCGCGTTGTGCCGTATCAGCCGATTACGCTCGACCCGGCGGCGAAGGTGTTTCATTACGGCCAGACGGTGTTTGAAGGGTTAAAAGCGTTCAAAACGGCGGACGGCGCCATTTCCCTTTTCCGGCCGGACATGAATTTCCGCCGTTTGAACCGCTCGAACGACCGGCTGAGCATTCCTCCCCTCGACGAGGAGCTTGCGCTTGCAGGGCTGAAGACGCTGATCGGCGTCGATGCGGACTGGATTCCGGCTGAAGAAGGGACGTCCTTGTACATCCGGCCGTTTATTATCGCCACCCAGCCGACGCTGGGCGTTGCGCCGTCCCGAAACTATCTGTTCATGATCATTCTGTCGCCGGTCGGCGCCTATTATGCGGAAGGCATCAACCCCGTCAAAATCCATGTCGAATCGGATTATGTGCGGGCGGTGCCCGGCGGCGTCGGCAATGCGAAGACGGCAGGAAACTACGCGGCGGGCTTGAAGGCGCAGGAGGAGGCGCCGCAGGGCTATTCGCAGGTGCTGTGGCTCGACGGCGTCCACCGCAAATATATCGAGGAAGTCGGCAGCATGAACATGTTTTTCAAAATAAACGGAAAAGTGGTCACGCCGGCGCTGAACGGCAGCATTTTGGAAGGCATTACGCGCGATTCGATGATCCGGCTGCTGACGCATTGGGGAGTTCCGGTGGAGCAGCGGCAAATCTCCATCGACGAAATTGCCGAAGCGCATCGCGACGGAACGCTGGAGGAAGCGTTCGGAACCGGGACGGCGGCCGTCATCTCCCCGGTTGGCGAGCTTCACTGGCAGGGTGAGAAGCTTGTCATCGGCGGCGGCAAGACCGGCGAGCTGTCCGCGCGGCTTTACGACACGCTAACCGGCATCCAGCGGGGCACCGAGCCCGATCCGTTCGGGTGGATGGTGCGGCTGTAGTTGGCAGCATCCACACGTTAACAGGGTGGAGCTGCTGTAAGCGGCAGCATCCACACGATAACAGGGTGGAGCTGCTGTAAGCGGCAGCATCCACTCGATCAAAGGATGGAGCTGCCTCATTTGTGCTCGCATGAATGAGGCAGCCCCCAATATGGCGCGATTCGGCGTATAATGGCTAAATTTGACGAAATTGATGCAATTTGGCGCAAAAGGACCTCCAGTTCCGTAGAAAAGCGGAGTTGGAGGTCCTTTTTACCATTTGAACTCTCTAGGCCTGCAAATGTGCAGTTTTTATCTAGGGAAATCGTTTGTCGGAGGGAAAAGCCTGCAAATATACAGGAATTCCAGGGCGTATTCACCTTAACAGGCGGTTGGACCGACAAAAAAATGTAGATTTGCAGGAATTTCAACGTGGTGGATAAATGAGAAGAAAAAAGATGTACGAACGCAGGAATTTTAAAAAACCATGACTGCGTGCTTCTCTAAAATCCCTGAAGTAGGCTCTCAATAATTCCTGAAATGAACTTCTCTGTAATTTCTGAAGTGAACTTCTCTATAATTCATGAATCGCGCTTCGCTGAAGTTCGTACCGCACGACATGTTTGCCTTTCGCCCCGGATGTCGCAGAGAACAGACCCTTCGTGCAGAGCGATTGCAGCGTTCGGACGGCTGTGCGATGGTTGATGCCTAGATGGGTCTCGACGTCGATAGGGCGCAGAGGGCGAGCGAGCATACAG
Organism: Paenibacillus beijingensis; assembly: GCF_000961095.1. Classification (NCBI taxonomy): domain Bacteria; kingdom Bacillati; phylum Bacillota; class Bacilli; order Caryophanales; family Paenibacillaceae; genus Paenibacillus; species Paenibacillus beijingensis. Next base: position 3,066,252 of record NZ_CP011058.1, read on the forward strand.
GCAAGGCGTATGATTTCCCGCTCCGTCACTTGAATCAGCTTGACCGGGGAAGATTGCGGCTGATAGCGGCTTAACACCATGCGCAGCAGAGTGATGCATAGCTCGGGACGATGAGCGACGTCGTCATATGCAAATGAAATGACTTGAAACCCGATTGCAGTTAAAAAGGTTTCCCGGTTCAGTTCGTTGCAATACTTTTGTCTGTCCATATCCCGGACGTGCGGACCGAAGCCTTTGATTTCGACGATCAGCTTCACACCAGGCGTCAGCCAGGCGAAATCGCAGAAATAGGATCGGCCGCGCCAATCGACAACTTCGAATTCCGGATGAAAACCGTCGAAATTACTACGGTGAGGCCACCATACATTGCAGCAAAACAACTTTTCGGCTTCCCTATGACCCCGCTCAAGACGACCTTTTCGTTCCCCCGTTCGTCTCTGCAGATGGTACTGAATAAATGCGTCATGCGCTTCTTCAAAATTCATTGTACAGTCTCCCTCCCAAATAAAAGAAGAACGACACTGTTCCATTCGCTTGGAATGGAGAGTGACGTTCTTCGTCTTAATCGATTGTAATGTTAATTGTACTTGACCGGAGCGGTGCGGGTTCCTTTTTCACCCCACCGCTAAATCAGCTTCGCGTAACGCAGTCCTTGACGGATGCCGCCTTCATCGACCGATGCGGTAACATAATCGGCGTACGGCAGCAGCTCCTTGTGGGAGTTGCCCATCGCGATGCCGAGGCCGACGTGGGTGAGCATTTCCTTGTCGTTCAAACCGTCCCCGAATGCGACGGCGTCCGCGGGCGTCAGGCCGAGCCGGTCAAGCATCGCCTCGATGCCCTGCGCTTTGGAACCGCCGGCGACAAGCACGTCCATCGCTTTCGGGTGCCAACGAACGAGCCGCAGATCGTCGAACGCGCCCTCGTAAAGCGGCTCTTCATGCGCCTCACAGTGGAGAAAAGCTTGGTAGATGTCCGTATTGCGCCAAAAATCCGGATCGTAACCCGGCTGGTCGACCCGCAGCGAAGCGACCGCTTCGTACACATGGGGATGATTTTCCACGTTTGTGAAAAAGGTTTCGCTGCCTTCGAACACGAGCGAATGGTTGTGGCGCGCCGCATGTTCAACCAGCTTCTCCAGACTGGAAAGCGGAATGGTGCGGTGGTAAAGCGGATCTCCCTTGTACACGACGTAAGCGCCGTTCAAGCTGACAAACGATTCAATGCCGAGCAGCTCGGCCAAAGGCTGGAAGAAATAAGGGGCGCGGCCGGTTGCGATAACAGGCTCCACGCCGTTCTCCTTCAGCTCGGCGATCGCTGCGATCGTGTCTTGAGGCACTTGTTTTTCCTCGTTCACGAGCGTGCCGTCAATGTCGAAAAATGCGATTTTATACGTCATGATTCTCTCCTATTCAATTCTCTTTAGTCTGTCGTTCGTCCATCACTTGCAGTCTGTTCACTATCAGTCCATCACTAACAGTCCATTACCAGAAGTCCGTTCACGTGCAGACCAGTCTCTTGCGAATCCCGCCTTCAGCCTGCGGGCGAGCCTTCGGCCTCGTTCAACTGCCGGATCAATTCGGCGAGAGGCTGGTCGCCCATGGAGCGGATGCGCAGATCGTACGCTTCGAACAGCAAGTTCTCAGTTACGCGGTTGGGCACGATAATGCAGCGCAGTCCGGCCGCCTTGGCCGCTTTGGCGCCGTTCACGGAATCTTCGAACGCGACCGCTTTGCTAGGCTCCACGCCGAGAGATTCGATCGCGCGCAAATACAGCTCGGGATCGGGCTTGATGTTCGTTACGTCTTCGCTTGTTTTGATCGTTTGGAAGTAAGAGCGCAGCCCGAGCTCGTCCAGAAACCGGTCGATCCACTTCCGGCTCGAGCTGGAGGCCAGTCCGATCATCAGCCCGGCTTGCTTCGCTTCCTCCAAATAATCCCGCACGCCTTGGCGCTCCTGCACATTGAGGATTTTGTCATCGTGCAGCCGGGCGGCCGCCTCGACGATTTGAAGCGCCTGCGCTTCCCCTCCGACCACTTCCTTCAAATAGTTCCGCATTTCGGTATCGTGCGTGCCGATGCAGCGGCTGAACACCTCAATTGGAAACTCCAAATTGAGGGCGGACAGCGTTTCCCGGTAACAATCGTACCAGATCGATTCAGTGTCGACAATGAGTCCGTCGAAGTCAAAAACGATCGCCTTAATCAACGTAATCCCTGCTTTCCATTGGCCAACCGAGGCGCGCAGCGGCGTTCTTTTTCCCCATTTTTCTACATTATCCACCGCTTGTCAACGGGGAAGCACCAAAGAAAAATGAAGAAAAATTTTACATGAGGGGTATGAATGAGAGGAGGATGAGATGAGTTTCATACGCCGCCATACGCGATTAAAAATATGAAGTATTGCTAAATCGCAACCATGTGAAACCGGAGAAAGTCATTTCCCCCCGTAAAGGGATAGGAATAACAACGAATATGCGTTATAATAAACCAGGATTGTGAAAAATAACGACTAAGGAGACCGATTATGGGAAAAGTTCTTGTCTTTGGACACAAAAATCCGGATACGGATACGATCTGTTCCGCTATCGCATACGCTGAATTGAAAAACAAGCTGGGTCTGGAAGCGGAAGCTGTCCGCCTCGGCGAAGTGAACGGGGAAACCCAGTTCGCCCTCAATAAATTTGGGATCGAAGCGCCGCGCCTTGTAGAGAGCGTTGCAGCTGAAGCGAAGCAGGTCATTCTCGTCGACCACAACGAACGCCAGCAAAGCGCTTCCGATATCGATCAAGTGCAAGTCATCGAGGTTATCGACCACCACCGGATCGCCAACTTCGAAACGAGCGGCCCGCTGTACTACCGCGCTGAGCCGGTCGGCTGCACCGCAACGATTTTGAACAAGCTGTACAAAGAAAACGGCGTGCCGATCCGCAAGGAAATCGCCGGTCTGATGCTGTCCGCGATCGTTTCCGACTCGCTGCTGTTCAAATCGCCGACCTGCACCGAGCAGGACGTTGCCGCTGCCCGCGAGCTGGCGGAAATCGCCGGCGTGGACGCAGACAGCTACGGATTGGACATGCTTAAAGCGGGTGCCGATCTGTCCGACAAATCCATTGCCCAGCTGATTACGCTCGATGCCAAAGAATTCTCCATGGGCAGCGCTAAAGTGGAAATCGCACAAGTGAACGCCGTAGACGTGAACGACGTGCTTTCCCGCCAAGCTGAAGTGGAAGCGGCACTCAGCGACGTTATCGCCACCAAAGGACTTGACCTGTTCCTGTTCGTCGTTACGGACATTTTGAACAACGATTCCGTCGGTCTCGCGCTCGGCTCCGCTGCAGATGCCGTCGAGCAGGCGTACAACGTCAAGCTGGAGAACAACAAAGCCGTTCTGAAAGGCGTCGTTTCGCGTAAATCGCAAATCGTCCCTGTACTGACGGAAACGTTCAACAAACGTTAATCGAATCGCAACATTAGTCTCACAGCGCTTGCGTGGGGATGTCAGAGCTTTATCGCGGCTGACCGACCTTCATCGCCAGTGCAGATTCAGAGGAAGAGCTGTCCGGGATTTATACACGGGCAGCTCTTTTTGTTATTTTAGCCAGGATTGATCAAGTTTCGGGTGAGAGCGGGAGCCTTTGAATGTGGTTCGAAATTTCACTGCCATTGATGATGGAGCTGTGAGAATTAGGGTAGAGGGGTGACTGGAAGGGTAAAGGTCATTTTTCAGCATCTTTTGTCCATTCTCCCATTAGCTCAGGAAAAATAATCTCGCACACTTTACTCTCGGGTCATTCACCTAAGGGGAAGCATCTCAGAACCATTCACCTCAGAACCTTCACCTCAGGAGCATTCACCTCAGGAGCATTCACCTCAGGTTCGAAATATGTTCGTTATTCAATATTGCATAGAGTTGTTCATAGCCTTTTTTTCTTTGAGTCCCTGAGTTAATGGGAGAGTGAAGAAAAGGACTCGAAAGACATACATGTTCGGGGGAGGCCTTCGGGGGAGGCCGTACATGAGACGAGACGCAAAAGCAGCAGGTTACGAAAACGATGCCCCTCAAAGGCACGTATCTTCTAGACGGTGAAAATCCATGCGGAACAAAAATAAAGCGAAAGGCCCCGCCGCTTGGACAAGGCCTTTAACGCCTGAAACGATAACCGCTGCAGTAACGTTATTTTTTTGCCGTCGTATCTTCCGTTGGTGCCGGCAAATCGAGCGTCGGGGTACGGTCCATGAAGTTGAACGGTTTGAGCATCAACGATCCCCACTCGGTCGACATCATCGGCCATTCCTCGGAACGCGGGATATGCGTCGTGCCGGTTGTAATCCAGACCACGTCGTCCTTTTGATAAATATCGCGGTTTTGTTCCGTCCATTTGGCGAGACCGGTATCGTTCGGATTTTGGTTGATGTACTTGCCTTCCGGATAAATTTCATCTTTCGCGTACGGCGTGACCCAAATGTGATTTTTTAAATAACCGGCACGCTTCATCAGATAATCGTCGTCACTGAACAGCGGATCTTCAGCGAACGGATGTGTGCCGCCCGCATGGGCAATGATCTGATAGCCGGACAAGTACCCGAGCTTGTTGCGTTTGTCGGGATTGGTGATCAGCACGACTTTGTCCGGATCGAATTTTTGCACCGCATCCTGTTCGGTCCGGTACGTCTTCTCCTCCAGCACCATCTCGCTCTTCTTGGCGGGATTTCCTTCGAGCGGCGCCGCTTTCGGGTCGAGCTCGAGCACCGTGTTGATCTCGCCGTCAACGTCCATGTCGAGACGGAAGTTGTAAATGTGCTGGTGGTAAACGGCGACCGTGTTTTTGTCGACGAGGGTGCCGCTTCTGATTTCGGCGTTGTCCGGATCGATGTAGTGATGGTCGTGGCTCTCGACGCTTGTCGATTTGGCGCCTTTGACCGCTTCGATGCCGGAAGCGCCGACGTTGATTTTGATATTGCCGTTCTGCTGGAACACATAATCAAACGTGTAGTCGTAATTGCCGACGGTCGAAATAAACCGCAGTACCAGCTCAAGGCGGGCGCGGCTGTCCGTACGCGGCCCCTCCATATGGGTCCAGTCGGAATCGGCGTAACGTTCGAAGATGCCGATCACTCTCGGCGACGTGTACGGCTTGCCGTTGTCGTCGTTCAGCGTGGCGTCGACGAACGTCGTGTTGTTCGGCACATCGGCTCCGGGCACCATCGGCCGGCCGAGCTTGCCGATGCCGTATTCGCCGGAATCCATGTACGTTTTCCAGTACCAGTTCACTCCCGGGTCGCCGTAAGGAACGGTCATGCCGCCCAAGCCGCCGCTGTACAGCACTTTGCGTTCCTTGCCGTGGTCGTTGAATGTGGCCGCCGAAACGATCGGACCGCGCCGAGAATCGAGGCGAAAGTGGAACTTCCAGCCCTGCCAGCTGATTTCATGCCCGTTAATTCGGTAATTGACTCCTTTCGGCTGGGTGATGACGATCGGTTTCGCCGGTTCGCGCTTGCTCGCCTTGTCGCCTTTCGTATAGCCGTGGTCGTTCATCGGCACCGGAATGACGCCTTCGTCTTCCACTTTCAGCACTTTTCGCTCGTCGATATCGACCGTCACGACGAGATTCTCGATCGGATGCGTGAAAAAGTTGCCGTCGCCGGTATCGAGGTAGGCCGTATATTTGTAGAGCCTGCGGTTCGGATCGCCGTTTTCCGGGCCGTAATAGCCGACGGACAAGCCGACCAGCTTCACTTTGTCAATCTTGCCGGCCAGTCCCCGCTTCTTCAGCGCGTTCACAAACGCCGGGTCTTTCCGGACGACGTCCGACGGGTCTTCGGCAAAGCTGACCATGGCGTAGCCGCCGGTATCGTTCTCCTTCCATTTCACAATTTGTTTCTTGTCCAGGTCGACAATTCCTTCGAACACTTGCCGTTTGTACGAAATGACGAATTCCGCCTGACGGGGCAGCTTGATGCTCTTCTTCACCTTATCCTGCGGGCTGCTCATCACCCAGTTCCAGACGGCTTTCTTGTCAGGCTCATGCAGGGCGATTTCCGTAAAACGCATGCCCGGCTTGTATTTGGAGCTATGTTTGATTAAGTACGATACCGAGTGGATCTCTTGTTCCGTAAGCGGATTAAGCGGATCGTAAGGCGCTTTCGGCGCAACCACGCCCGCGGCGGAGCTTGTCCCCGGCATGGCCGGGACCGCGCTTGCAAGCAGCAAACCGGCGGCAATTGTGCTGATAAGGGCAACTTTCTTCTTCAATGTCGGTTCCTCCATCTCTTCGTTTGTCGGATTCGAACAACACGGCCGTCTGTCTGACCCGGCCCGGCGACGCGTGCTTCCCGCGCAATCGTCCGCCCGGGGTAACAGCCGTTTCTGCTCGGTCTTAAATGTAATCGTAGCTGACGAACGTAAAGCGCCCAATGCGAATGAGGTAAAAAGAACCGAAAATTTCGGTAAAAGAAAAGTAAAGCAAGCGTTTCCAATGAGTAGCGAACGGCATCCGCTGTGAGCATTTCTAACATATCCGTTGCCATTGCCGTCCCGGCCTTTTATATTAAATAGTATTGGAACAAGAAGAAAAACGGCGGCAAAGCATTGCCGTAAAAGCGCAGACTTTGTTCTGCGTCATCAAAAACACAGAATGGGAGAACGAGTATGCCGGGTGAAAAGATACTGCTTGTGGATGACGAGCCGGATATCGGGGAAATCGTCAGTCTTTATTTGACCGGGGAAGGATTTCAATTTCGGCAGGCGGCCGACGGCAGCGGAGCGCTGCAGATGGTTCGGGCGCTGTCGCCCGATTTGATTTTGCTGGACGTGTTTCTTCCCGATATCGAAGGATTCGAGCTGTGTAGGCAGCTGCGCGCGGAGACGGATGCGCCGATCGTTTTTCTCACCTGCAAGGATACCGAGATGGACCGCGTCATTGGGCTGAGCGTCGGCGGCGACGATTACATGAGCAAGCCGTTCAGTCCGCTTGAGCTAGTAGCCCGCATTAAAGCGCATTTGCGGCGCAATCGGATGCTTCGCCGTCCGGAAGCGGAGCCGGCGAAGACCAGCCATCTTGCTTCCCATTCCATTCGGGTCAATCTGCTGTCCCATGACGTTTACTTGAACGGTTCGTTAATCGAGCTGTCGGCCAAAGAATATCAATTGCTGACTTATTTTATGCGGCACCCGAAGCAGGTGCTGACGGCCGAACAATTGCTGCGCAAAATATGGGGCTTCGACCATGGCTTTGATTCCAAGACACTGCAAGTCCACATCGGCAATTTGCGCCGAAAAATCGAGAAGGATCCGTCCAAGCCGGAGCGGATTGTTACGCTGCGGGGAAGCGGGTACAAGTTCTGTGAAGATGCCGAAGCGATTTAACCGCTTGATTCCGAAGACGTTGGCCGTTCAAATTTTGCTGGTTATGCTGGTTAGCGCCATCGTGCCGCTTGGAGTGCTGGGATGGCTCGGCATCCAAACGACCCGCAGCCATTTCGACGCTTACGCTTCGTCGCAGGCCCGCTTGGTGGAACGGAATTACGTCGAGATTTATCAGTCGTATTTGCAGGAGCAGGTCAATGCCATCGACGCCGAGATGAAGGAGGTCGAGCATGCCGTACAATCCGCGGTTTGGGAAGGCAAGGCGATTTTTTCGGACCGTAAGCGGTACTCAGTGCCTCCTTTATCGTTCACGGAAGGACAACAGTGGGCTCTGCTCGACGAACGGGGGAACGAAGCCGTCAGCATCCTGACGGATGACGGGACCCTGTCGCAGCCGGTACTGCAGGACATGGCGCTCAGCCAATATTTGCATCCGCTGTTCAGCGGGGAAATCCGCCGCAATCCGAACATCGTCGCGATGTATTACATTCACCCTAAAGGAACGACTTATTACTTCGGATCTCCTTCGGCCAAAGGCAACCCTCTGAATGCGAGCGCTGACGCGCCGACAACCGCCTATTCCTTCTACCGGGACGCTCTCTCCATCCTGCCGGGCGAAGAGAAAGTGGCATGGACGAAACCCTATCTGGATATTACGCCCAACGGACGGATGTTTACCGCCACAGCGCCGATTTATGACGGTCAAGGTCAGCTAAAAGGCGTCGTGGCGGCGGATGTTACAATCGATGCGTTTGTACGGCACGTCCTCGACGTCCGATTCCGAGAGCCCGGCGCTTATGCGTTTCTGCTTGATACCGACCGCAAGCTGATGGCCGTTCAACATGCGGGGTACAAGGAGATCGGCGGCCTTGATTTGCAGACGTTTTTCGAGCTCGAACAGGAGGGGGGCTATCGGGAAGCGAAAGTGGACGGACAAGCCGATATGCTGTTCGGGGGGAGCGTCCCTTCCACCGGATGGCTGCTCGGTTATGTCGTTCCGAAAGAGCGGCTGCTTTATTCCGTATCCCGCTCTTCCTCCGAATTGACCGAAAAGACCGGCAGCCGCTTGTTTTCTCAGCTGACGCTTATTTCGGTCGTCTCCGCCGCCATTTGTTTCACGCTTGCCGTATTTTTGTGGCTGCGCATCTCCAAACCGCTCAAAATGCTGAAAGGCGCGTTTCACGAGATGGGCAGCGGCCAATTCCAGATCGAGCTTCGCGAACCGCGGACCCGCGAATTCGACCAGTTGATGCAAACGTTTAACCGGATGTCTGCCCGGATCGGAGAGCTGATGGACGAGCAGGTACGGCTTAACGAAGATCTGGAACATAAGGTTGAGGAGCGGACGGTGGAGCTGAACCGGGCAAACACGGAACTCCGGGATCGCGTGGGCGAATTGGTTCAGATGGAGAATTGGCGCAAGAAGTGGTTCACCCACATATCGCACGATTTGAAAACGCCTGCCGCTGTCGCCAAAGGGTTCATCGATGCGATCTTGGACGGCAAAATTCCGGATGATCAGACCGGCAAATATTTGATCAAGGTGACGGAGCGAATCCAAACGATCAACCGGCTCGTTCGCGATTTGAACGATCTCAGCCTGCTCGAGACGGGGCAGATCCGGATCCAGCCTGAACGTCACGATGCGGGTCCGTTCTTCCGCAGGCTGATTGCCAAATGGACGGATCCGATCAGTTTGGGCGGCCGCGCCATCATCGTTGAGGAAAACGGGCAATCGGCGCAAATCCTGGCCGATCCCCATTATATTGGCAGAGCGGTCAACAATATAATTGAAAATGCGGTCAAATATTCGCCTTCGGATTCGACCGTCACCGTAAGCATCGATCATGAGCCGGATCGCGTCGTGTTTCGCGTAATCGATCAAGGTGCGGGCATTCCGGCGGAATCGCTGCCGTACGTATTTGATTCGTTCTACAGAGTCGACAAATCGCGGAACAGCAGCATCCCGGGCAGCGGTCTTGGGCTTTCCATCGCCCGGGAAATCGTGCGGCTGCACGGAGGCGACATCGGCGTGGAGCTGAACGCCGGACACGGCTGTACGTTTTTAATTGCCCTGCCTGTCGATGGCTCGGAAGAAGCGTGATCGGAACAGCGGTGATACGATGCCGGGCCGGATGACGCAATGAAACGATACCGGACCGGATGCGGGCCATCGCATCCGCAACGAACGAGAGGCCTATGCGCATGTGCATAGGCCTCTTTGTTGAGACGGACGAAACCGTCTGCCTCAATTTTCGATATGAATTTCCCAAAGACGATTAATTCTCTCCAATTGCCCCAGTGTGTAAGCAATATGGCAAAGGTCATGAACTAACACCCAGACGGAAGTGCGTCCTTCCGGAGGTACTTCTCCCCAACATAAGACACCCCGGCTTAAATCAATAGGAGCAGGCAACAAATTGGTTTCAGCCAAGTTATCAAACGTTTTGGTCAAACGGTTCTTCGTATCTTCTAACATTTTTTCCAGTTCTTCGAGATCCCCCTGAATACCGAATTCATTCGCCCGGATCCTGTCGGTTGGAATTCCCCCTACCACATCTCCAATCCAATAGGCGGCTGATCCAAGCAAGTGGTAGGTCAACACAAAGGGACTGTTCTTCATTTGATTGGGCGTCCAATTGAGCGCTTCAGGAGGAAGATTTCTTACAATTTTAAATACGTCCTCCAATAGTCCTTCTGCAATCACTTTTAAATCTTTTCCCACTTCAATGCTGATGTTTGTTTGTACATTTTGATTTGACATATGTGTGTACACTCCTCGATTTATGAATTATAGAATGGCGGAGTCATAATTGAACAATAACGGGAATCCCCCGGTGTGAATAAAGACAACCGCATCATACTTGGACAACTGTCCGTGCTGCCCCATGTGAATCAAACCCGCCATCGCTTTGCCGGTGTAAACAGGGTCCAGGAAAATTCCTTCTGATCGCGCGGTGATATGAATGGCGCTGCGGCATGCCTCGGTAATATCAGCGTATCTGGAGCCGATAAAGCCATCTTCGATCCAGACTTGTCGCTCGTCTATCGTCTGCTCATACCCGGCTAATTTCAATGTTTCTGTCGCAATTCTGGCCGTTTTTGCTTTTTTGATCTCCGTATTCCCGCTTACACTTACACCGAGAATCTCCAAGTTATTCGGAATAACACTTGCACCGGCGATTAATCCTGCATGAGTACCGCAAGTTCCAGTCGCGACGACAACAAGAATGCGTTTGAAACCCATGTCCATGGAGCTGATCTGCTGAACTAACTCCTTAACAGCCAGGATATAACCGACTGTGCCGAGCGCATCCGTTCCGCCTTCCGGAATAATGCAGGGGATGCCGCCTTGGTTTGTGATGTCCTTGGCAACTTCAGCCATCGCTTCATTCATAACCTCCAAAGGCGGGCGATCTGCGGGCGGGCTTACGAAGGTCAGTTCGGAATCCATCAAATGATCCAGGTACAGATTCCCGCGGCGCTCATGGTCAGGTTGGCCGCTTAATACCAAATGCGGCTTGAGCCCGAGCTTTCTACCGGCGGCAGCGGTAAGATGAGCATGATTGGATTGTACGGCTCCGGTCGTAATAACGTGGGTTGCTCCGTCTTTAATGGCCTGGCCCAATTGAAATTCAAGCTTTCTTGCTTTATTCCCCCCTCCTCCAAGGCCGGTCATATCTTCCCTTTTGATAAATAACGGACAGCCTAATTGTCGGGATAGCTGGCCGGCAGGCTGCAAGGGAGTCGGCCATGATCCTAATTGGACACGAGGCAGAGATGAGATCTTATTCATTCCTATCCCCCTTCTTTCTAAACTTTTCCTGTTGCACGTAACTCATTATAATTTTCAATTAACTAACCTGTCAATAAAATAAATAGGGTTAGTTTATAACAAGCTTTCCTTTGAATTAACCTCTTATACATGTATAATAAAGTTAGAAGACGAAACGAAAGGTGATTAGATTCCATGGCCGTTCCAGAAAAATTCCGGTTTGTTTCAAACTCCTTATCTTTGAATTTGGTTAATACAGAAGAGAATCGCAGAGGAAAAAGGCATGATCTGCTTGTGACCGAGCAGCAAGTTGATGATTGGCTTGAGCACATGTTCTCCGAGCAAGTCATGCATACCGAACAATTTTCACAACGAAACCATTTCTCACAAGAATCCGTGTCCGCCCTTAGAGAACTTAGAGGACTGCTGCGAAAGGGATTTCAGGACATCGCGGACGGGCAGCAAGCAGACGAGCAGTGGATTCACTCCTTGGAGAGCTATATCCATCATGCTCCGTTCACCTTTGCGATTAAGGAAAATAAGCTTTTACCCATACCCTGCGGACCGGATGTAAACGCGCTTCTCTCCCTTGTTGCTTATGACGCACTGGAATTGCTGGCGGGTGGCAAGCTTGCCACACTTCACAGATGCTCCAATCCAAAATGTTTATGGATGTACTTGGATGCGACGGGAAAACGAAAGTGGTGCTCGATGAAAATATGCGGGAACCGTATGAAAGTCGCACGCCACCAGCTTCGCTCTTAACGAAAGTCTTTACTTGTTGAAAAGTGTTAATTGTTTTCAGGAACTAACGGTCGGTCAGGTTTAATCACAAACCATAACAAAATAGCAAATCCAATGGGTATGATATTAATGATTAGAGTCGCATTCCAACCCAATTCTTGTGCAAACCATCCGCAAATAATGGGTGAAGTAACACCGCCGATGCTTCCCCACACATTCATCCAACCGCTGACAGACCCTGAGAATTCTTTTCCCAGGTCATTCGCAAGTGCCCATGAAGCGACAAACGGAAGTCCGAGTGCGCCTAGCGATAAAGTGAGCCAAAGAACGTTCATCCATGGATCGGTAGCATAAGCTGCTAAATACAGCCCTATTACGAAAAATATAAATCCGATGACCGCCAGGTGGCCGCGAGCCTTCCGACGAGAGTTCGTTTTTTTCAGAATGAGGTCCGAAACCGCGCCTCCGGCAAGGGTCGTGAGACAAAGCGCCAGCCAAGGGAAACTTGCGGCGAATCCCATTTCTTTCAGAGAAAAGCCTCGTGCTTCGATCAAATAAGTAGGCAACCATGTTAAAAAGAAAATTTGCATGTACAGAACGACAAGGTATTGCATGCCAATTGCCCAAAATCGTACGTTCTTTAAATACAGCTTCCAAGGCGCTCTTTTTTTGGTACCGGAACCTGCAACACTTCTGTTTTCCAAGATGAGAGCTTTTTCTTGTTCTGTAATCCAAGGATGATTTTCCGGTTTATCGCGTCCTACGAAATACCAAACCAAACCAATGACAATTCCCGCAATAGCAAAAATGTAGAAAACACCTTGCCATCCAAAAATCGTCATGATTCCAACTGCTAAGGCCGGTGCAACGACAGGACCGAAGAAGGAACCCGACAATAATGCACTCGCTGCCCGCCCTTTTTCTTGTTTTTGAAACCAGTATGAATTGAAGACCGCATTTCCGGGAAACATTGGCCCCTCACCAACTCCAAACAAAAACCTCACCACGCATAATGAGACGTAAGAAGTTGCTGCTGCTGTAAGTGCCGTAAACGCCGACCACACGGTAATCGCAATGGTGATCATGTTCCTGGCTCCGTATTTCTCTGCAAGCATTCCCCCGGGTATTTGCGCAAAACAATAGCCTAAGTAGAACAATGAAGATAGAAGTCCGAATTCAACCTTATTCATACTTAACGCATCCATCATTGGTTTAGCCACAATCGAAATATTGGCTCGATCCATATAAGCGATCAAGCCGATGATGAAGAAGACAAAAGCCAAACTCCAACGCAAGCCTATTTTCCTTTCTTTTTTCTTTGCGTATGCTGCCATTTGCAACTGTGATTCGGATGTTACTTCATTCATTCGCTCTTCACTCCCGATTGTGGATTCATCAGCTTCGCCTTTCAAATCCCCTTGTACACCGAAAAAAGGATCAACCACCCCTTAATGGAAGATATCGTGACATTGTATGGTGTGTTTTATGGCCTCCCTCGAGACACATTATAGTTTTCTGTTAACTAACCTGTCAATATAATTTTTTAGGTTAGTTATTTCTCTGAATCCTTCAAAATAACCCTTTATCGATATATAATATAGTTAGTTTATAAGTGTGATCAGGCATACATCGGTGGCAGCTGCTTTTAAGTCGGGATGGTGACAAGGCAAGAAGAAGGGGGAATAGGATTGAAAACGAATGTTGTTGGCTTCCGGGATTGATCAAAAAAACCTCCAAAACCGCTTTCATCGCGGTTTTGGAGGTTAACGTTTACACTATTGGGCTGGCTCATTCGTTTCGAACTTTTTGGGCCGGCTCCTTTGAGTTTGCATGCACGTTCGAGTTCGCCCGCCGCTTCAAGCCGGCGAACGGTACAGCTCGATCGCTTTGCGGACGAAACCGTCCGCCTGCCGCAGCAGGCTGCGGGCTTCTTCGGCGCCGACGCCGAGCAAGATCATAACGATCGCCGTTTTAACGTGGGCGTCCGACTCCCGGTACGCCGTCTCGATCGTGTCCTCGTCGGCTCCGGTTGCCAGCGAAATGAGCCGTTTGCCGCGATCGACAAGCTTTTGGTTGGAGGACTGCATATCGACCATCAGATTGTCGTATACTTTGCCGCTCAAAATCATGGAAGCGGTGGTGAGCATGTTAAGGATAAGCTTTTGCGCGGTACCGGCTTTCATGCGGGTGGAGCCCAGTACGACCTCGGGCCCGACGACCGCTTCGATCATGATGGAAGCGGCTTCGTCCATTGCGGAAGGGGAGTTGTTGCTGATGCCGACCACGGTGGCACCGAGCTCGCGCGCCCGCTTCATGACGCCGATCACGTAAGGCGTCCGGCCGCTTGCCGCGATGCCGACGACGACGTCGATCGGCCCGACGTTCATATCGTCGGCTTCCGACCGCCCCAGCTCCTCGCTGTCTTCGTACCCTTCGACGGGATGCCGGATGGCGCGTTCTCCGCCGGCGATAACGCCCACCACCTGGTCCGGATCGGTACCGTACGTGGGCGGGCATTCCGAGGCGTCCAATATTCCGAGCCGTCCGCTCGTTCCCGCGCCGAAATAAAGCAGGCGCCCGCCCATCTTGAAGCTGCGGACGACCGCTTCAACGGCGAGGGCGATGTCCGGAATGCACGCTTCAACGGCGCCCGGAACGAGACGGTCTTCGGCGTTAATCAGCCTTAATATTTGTTCAGCGGACATCTTATCGATATGGCGGGTCCGTTCATTCTGCTGCTCGGACGTCAAATGATCGGTCGATAAATTCAATGGCTGTTCCTCCTTGTGTCACCATCGTTCAAACGAACTTTTGCAGGGCAAGCAGGGCCGCTCCGTAAGCCGCCTTTCGCTCCGATTGTACGATGGAAATCTGCGGCGTCAGCTCGCGCATCTTCTCGCAGAACGTATCCATAAACAAGGCCGAGTGTGTAAAAATAGAGCCTGTCGCCGCGATCCGCGACCGCAAGAACCATTCTTCCCGCCCGCACACCGCTGCGCTCAGGCGCACAAGATCCTCGGCGGCCCCGCGGATAATCCGGACGGCGGCGGCGTCTCCCGCAGCGGCGGCATCGATGCACAGCCGCGCGTAGTCGGCGATATGCCGCTTTGTAACATGAGACTCATATATAATCGAGCGCAGCTCGGCGGGCGAGCCGATTCCGCTGAATGTAAGCACCGCCTCCGTCAGCGCGGTCGGCGGCTCGGCGCCGTCGAAGCTGAGCATTACCGCCTGCAACGTGTTCAGGCCGATTTCATATCCGCTTCCTTTATCGCCGAGAATATGGCCCCATCCGCCGGCGCGATACCGCTTCCCCGAAGGCGAAAATCCGTAGACGATTGCGCCGGTGCCGGCAATGGCAATAATGCCTTCATTTACACCAAGTCCGGCTGCGAGCGCAATTTCCGCATCGCCCGTCACATAGAGCGGAACGGGACGTTTACCGCTGCTGTTGAAATAATCGGACAAGTAGCCGTAAACCCGGTTATGCTCTTCCTCCGTATAAATGCCCGCCAGCCCGAGACTAATGCCCCGGCACTGAAGAGGATCGAGCGGCACTTCGTCCAGCAGCTTGGACAGCTGAAGCATCGCCGTCCCGAAGGTGACCGCTGTCTGATTGCTTGCTCCGCCCCGCAGGCTGAGCAGCTCCCGGCCCTGCAGGTCGACTGCGATAACCTCGGTTTTCGTGCCGCCTCCGTCAAAGCCCAGTACATACTGCATACATTCACCCGCTTTAGGTTGTTTAATCTGTCATGTCAAGGTTGGGATAGATATAGAATAATCGATGGGGATATCTTTGTAAAATAAAATTTTAAACGCTTCCCCACTTAAAGGTGCCGCAAGAAGGCGGGCGAAAATGACATTTCATTTCGAAGTCTTTTATGATAATGGACTACTTATGTTACTTTATGCGGTTGTCGAAAGGGATGTCGGGAGGGCATGCCCTGGATCCGGTCGTATCCGAGCCGGTACGAAACTGTATTTTGTGGAGGGAGCGGGGACGATTTTATTGAATTACTTTTAAAATAAATTTTTACATTGAAACTTTGTTTCATGGTGGTATAATAATCCGTGTAAGATATTGTTACATAACCGGAAACAATTGTCACTGCCATTATCAGCAATTAAAAGTTTCACGGTGAATTACTTTCTTCTATATTACGATTACGCAATAGAAATGAATCGTAGCGGGGTGAGGGGATTGGCAAGCGGCGCGATGACCGGAGCGGACCGGCTGCTGTCGGTTGGCCGGGAACTGCTTCAGGGCAAACGTTTTGCCCTATTGACGAATCCGACCGGGATCAATGCGGAGCTCAGGTCCACCATCGAGCTGTGCCGCCAAGTGGAAGGGGCGCAGCTGGCAGCCTTTTTCGCTTGCGAGCATGGGCTTCGCAATGAACGTCAGGCCGGCGTCAGGTTCGAGGACGAGGACGACCCGGTAACGGGGCTGCCGGTATACAGTCTGTACGGCAGCCGTTATAAGCCGGCGCCTTATATGCTGCGCGGCATCGATGCCTTAGTGGTGGACATCCAAGATCTTGGCGTACGATTTTACACTTATTTGACCACTTTGGTTTATGTGATGGAAGCATGCGCCGCGGCCGGGGTGGAAGTGATTGTTCTGGACCGTCCGAACCCGCTTGGCGGGTACCGGATCGAAGGCGGCTTTTTGCAGGAAGGGTTTCACTCGATGGTCGGCGCGTGGCGGATGCCGGCGGCTACGGGAATGACGATCGGCGAATTTGCGAGGCTGGTGAGCGCGGAAATGGACGTTCCTTGCAAGCTGCAGGTCGTGGCGCTTCAAGGATGGGACCGTTCCATGGAATACGGCGATACGGGTCTGCCCTGGATGATGCCGTCGCCGAATATTCCGACGATCGACACTGTCCGCGTTTATACCGGAACGTGTTTGCTGGAAGGGACGAACATTTCGGAAGGGCGAGGGACGACGCGTCCGTTCGAGACAGTCGGCGCGCCTTGGATGGACAACGCCAAAGTATGCCGCGTCATGAGTGAAATGGATCTTCCCGGCGTCCGGTTCCACTCCGTCACCTATACGCCCACGTTTAGCAAATATGCCGGGGAGCTGTGCCGCGGCCTGATGATTTACGTGACGGACAAATCGGCCTTCCGCAGCGCGGAAACCGGGCTTCGGCTGCTGCACGCGATGATCGATTTGCATCCGTCGGAGTTTAAATGGCGGGGTGCAAATGAAGACGGCCTTCCGTTCATCGATATTTTGACCGGCAGCGATACCGTCCGCAGGACGCTCGCGGAACCGGGAGCCGTGGACCGCATCCTGCAGTCCTGGCGGGAAGACGCCGAGAGCTGGAAGCAAATCCGGGGGCCTTACCTGCTGTACGGGGACGAAACGTCTCGTCATGCCGGGAGCGATGGGAAGGAAGCGTCCCATCATGCATGAGAGAATCGAACTGCCTGTCCGCGATCGGCCGGAGGCGACGGGGCAGGAAGTTGCCGCAGCCGGCACCGTCTTGTACCGGATGTGGGAGCCGATTCGCGAAGCGGTAGCGGGCGGGCTGATCCCCGGGGCTTCGGCGGCGGTGCTGTGGCGCGGAAGCCGGCTCCGCTATGCGGCAGGGCTGGCGGTCGATACGCCGGACCTGACAGTTCCCGTGCAGCTGGACACGATCTATGACTGCGCATCTTTGACCAAAGTGGCGGTGACGCTGCCGCTCATCCTGATGCTTGCAGGCGAAGGGAAGCTCGGCCTGGACGACCCGGTCGCCGTTTATTTCCCGGAATTCGATACGGCGGATAAGCGGGAGATGACGATCCGGCAGCTGCTTGCCCACACTTCGGGATTTCAGGCGAGTGCCGATTTTCATACGAAGCCGTGGACGATCCGGGGGATCGTCTCTCATCTGGCAAGCCAGCCGCTTGTGTATAAGCCCGGAGCGGGCTGCATTTACAGCGATATGGGTTACATATTGCTGGGCGAGCTGGCAGCCAAGATCACCGGAATGCCGCTGGACGCCGCGGCCCGGCAGCTGTTATTTGAGCCGCTCGGAATGGGTGAAAGCGGGTACTCTCCGCCGGAAGCGCTGCGCGAGCGCATCGCCGCCACCGAGTATTCCGCCGAAATAGGCGGCTGGTGGCGCGGCATCGTGCACGACGAGAACGCACGGGCGATGGGCGGCGTCTCGGGCCATGCAGGATTGTTCTCGACGGCGTCGGATTTGCTGCGTTACGCCGCGCTGTGGCTGGACGGGACCGAACGCCAAGGGCGCATGCCCGATCCGCCGGAGACGTTGCCGGCCGGACTCCAAGGGCGCATGCCCGATCCGCCGGAGACGTTGCCGGCCGGACTCCAAGGGCGCATGCCCGATCCGCCGGAGACGCTGCCGGCAGGACTCCAAGAACACCTGCCTGATCAGGCAGAGGCGCTGCCGGCCGGACGCCCGGTGCAGCTGCTGCCCGGGCGGATGATAGATGAGGCTCTTCAGACCCAGACGCCGCCGCTTCCAGAGGTAAACCGCGGGCTCGGCTGGGTGCTGAAAGGCGACCGTGCGGATATAACGGGAACGTTATCGACTCCGCGGTCGTTCGGCCATACCGGTTTTACGGGGACGAGTTTGATGATCGATCCCGGACGCGAGCTGGCTGTTGTGCTGCTCACGGGCCGCGTCCATTACGGACGCGACCGCAATATCGGCAAGCTGCGCCGCGATTTGCACGATGCCGTCACGGAAGCGCTGATGACGGAGGAAGCGCGGCAATTGCTTCGGAATTAATCTCATATTATTAGGAGGTCTTTGAAGATGAATATGAAAAAGACAAGTGCGTTTGCGGCTCTTTCTTTCGTTCTGCTTGCGGCGGGATGCAGCAGCGGAGGTTCTAATACCGAATCGACGTCCGGATCGGGCACAGGCTCGGGTTCGGGTACCGAGAAGGTCAAAGTGACGATCACCTCCTGGCGGGCGCAGCAGACCGAAACGGATATGTACAAAGTCATTCAGCAGGAGCTGAACAAGGTGTACCCGGACATCGAGCTCGATTTCCAGGCGGTCAAGGCGACCGAGTACAATACGGCGCTCAGTACGGCGCTGCAGACGAACACCGCCGCCGACATCATTCATCTTCGTCCTTACGGGGGCGGCCGGAAAGTTGCCGACGCCGGCTATCTCGAGCCGATTGACGGCATGAAGGGCCTGGACCAGTTCACGCCTGATCAGCTGAAGGCGGCCCAAGGCACGGATGGCAAGCAGTACGGCGTTCCGATTATGCTCAGTTCAACGCAATTTTTGTACAATAAAGAGATTTTTGCCCAAAACAGCATTCAGGTTCCGAAAACGTGGGACGAGCTGATCTCCGATGCGGAAGCGCTGAAGAAAAAGAACGTTACGCCGCTTGCTTTCGGCTCCAAGGAAGGCTGGGTGCTGTCGCTGATGCACGGGGCGATTGCGCCGGCGTTCTACGGCACGGACTTTCCGAGCCAGTTTTTGAAAGGGGAGAAAAAGCTCGACAGCCCCGAATATTTGAAATCGATCGAGGCGTTCAAAAGCTTGACGCCGTATTTCCCCGACAACTTCGAGGGACTCGGCATGGATGATATCCGCACGATGTTCGCGACCGGACAAACGGCCATGATTATCGACGGCAACTTTGATATCGCGGCCATTCAGGCGCTGAATCCGGCCATTGATATCGGGGTGTTCCCGGTTCCGCCGGCTACCGCAGGCGGCAAGCCGACCGTCAGCACATGGGTCGACGGCTCCTTCGCCCTGAACAAAAACGCCAAAAACAAAGATGCGGCGAAAAAAGTGCTGGAGTTCATGACGAGCAAGGAATACGGCACGATTATTTTGAACAATGCCAAGGTGCCTTCGCCGATCCAAGGACTTTCTACGGATGACGCTCTCATCAAAGAAATCTCCGATCTTTCCGTAAGCAGCGCGACGCCTTACTTCGCCGTCACCAACTTGAGCCAGGGTGATCCGACGACCAAGACAACGCTCGAAAATTCGCTGCAGGGCATGTTCCTCGGCAAGCTGACTCCCGAGCAGGTTGTGGCAGAGGAGCAAAAAAGCGCCGATACGTGGTTTAAACCATCGGGCAGCTAAACTTCAGGCCGCGGACAAGCCACGCTTTAAGCGGCTGCCGCTTCTTCCAACCGGGCTGATCACAAGCATTCGGCGCGAAGGCGGGAGGCGGCAGCCTCTTCTTTTTCCTAACGAAACGCAGCCTCTAGCCTCTGCACGCAGGCGCCTCAACCTTGATTGGTGCGGGCTACGGCGATAAGGCTGCTCACAACATCCCGATAAGAAGAGGTGGTCGGTTTGGAACAAGCGCAGCACGCACGGCTGAAGCGGCGCAAAAAGCCGCTGCGCAGCCAGTTCATTCACCTGTTTCCGGTTCCCGCCGTCGCGGTTTATACACTGTTTGTCGTTTACCCGATTTTTGCGGCGTTTACGTACAGCCTGTTTGACTGGAACGGCCTCGTTATGGGCAAGTTCAACAACTTCGCCAACTTCCGCAGGCTGTTTACGCAGGAGCCGTTCAACCATACGTTCTGGAACGCGCTACAGCACAACGTCTTTTATTTCATCACCGAGATGATCGTGCAAAATGTGATCGCGTTCGTGCTGGCGTATATCATTTTCCGCAAGGTGAAGGGCGCCCAATTTTTCAAGATCGCCTATTTCCTGCCGCGGCTGCTGTCGATCATTATCGTCGGCTTCATGTGGAAGCTCATTTTGAACCCGAATATGGGCGTGCTGAACATTTTTCTGAAAAAAGTCGGGCTCTCCTCATGGGCGCACGCCTGGCTCGGAGATCCGAATACGGCGCTGCCGGCCGTTGTGCTCGTGAACTGCTGGTTTGCGATCGGCTTCTTTATGCTCATTCTGCTTGCCGGGCTGCAGGCGATCTCGTCCGAGGTGCTGGAGGCGGCCAAGCTGGACGGGGCGAAGGGTCTCCGGCTGCTCGTCTCCGTTATTTTGCCGATGATGTTCCAGCCGCTCGTTATCGTCATCGTCATGACGTTTATTCAGGCGTTCGAAGCGTTCGAGCTCGTATTTGCGATGCAGGGCTCGCAGGGCGAACCTTACTTTTCGACCGACTTGCTGGCGGTGTTTTTCTACCGTACCGCGTTTGGCGGAGGCTCGGGGGAATCGGGAAGTCTGGGTATCGGCTCGGCGGTCGCGGTTGTCATGTTTGCCATTATCGCCGCGATATCGGCCGTATTCATGACCTACGTCAACCGCAAGCAAGCGGAATAGAAGGGAGGAGCCGCAAGAATGAAATTCGTTGCACTCAAACGGAGCGTGCTGTATGTTTTTGCCGTCGGATATGCCGTCATTGCGCTCTTTCCGATGCTGCTGATGGTCGTTTCCTCGTTCAGGCCGAACGTGGAAATTTTGACGAAGCCGCTGTCGCTGCCGACCAAATGGAGCATCGCCTCCTTTGAGACACTGTTCGTGCAGCTCAATTACGCTTCCTATATTAAGAACAGCGTCGTCGTGAGCGCCGTTACGCTTGTGCTGCTGCTGCTGTTCAGCATCATGGCGTCCTATTATATCGCCCGTTTCCCGTTTAAGTGGAACGGCCCGCTGTTCTTTTATTTTCTGATCGGCATGATGCTGCCGCTTAAGCTCGGGCTCGTCCCCCTGTTTATGCTGATCAAGCAGCTGAATCTGATGAACACGTTATGGTCGATTATTTTGATCCAGATCGGTGCGGGCATTCCGATGACGCTGCTTATTTTGACCGGATTTTTCCGGACGCTCCCGAAAGAGCTGGAGGAAGCGGCGCGCATCGACGGAGCCGGCGATATGGGAATGCTGCTGCGGGTGCTCGCTCCGCTCATGAAGCCGGCCATCGGCACGGTCACGATCATTAATTTTATCGCGGTATGGAACGACTTTTTCTTCCCGATGATCTTCATTCGCGACGAAGCGAAAAAAACGATTCCCGTCGGCATGCTGAAGCTGTTCAGCGAATTTACGACGGATTGGAGCGTGCTGTTCGCCGGACTTACGATGTCGTCTCTGCCGATCTTAATAATATTCTTCTTCGCTTCCCGTCAATTTATGGACGGCATTACTTCCGGTGCGGTAAAATAACTTCAGCATCAGACAAAAGGAGCGTCGCCATGAACGGTGGACTAGTGAGATTAAGGGAGATCATGAACGACATAACGCCTTCCGAGCGGAAGGTTGCGGATTATATTCTCGCTAACCCGCAAGATCTGGTGACCATGTCGGTGGCCGAGCTTTCCTGGCACAGCGGGGGCAGCCAGGCCGCCGTTATCCGTCTTTGCAAGTCGGCGGGGTTCAAAGGGTATCAGGAGCTGAAGCTTAAGGTTGCCGGCGATCTGCAGCAGCAGGGCGAGGGCGGAGGCTACCAGGAAATCAATCCGACCGATTCGATCGAGCGGATTATTGAAAATGTTTCCAACAACAATATTCAATCGATTCGCGACACGCTGAAAATATTAAATCCCGACCATATTACAAAAGCGGTTGAAGCGCTGCTGCGCGCAAGCCGCATTTACTTTTACGGCATCGGGGCTTCCAACCTGATCGCGGTCGACGCACAGCATAAATTTATGCGCATCAATAAGACAAGCTTCTCGTTCGACGATCCGCATATGCAGCTCGTGTCGTCGGTCATGCTGTCGAAGGACGATGTCGTCGTCGGCATCTCTTATTCGGGCGAGAGCGTCACGACGCTGGAATGCGTGCGCAAAGCGCGGGAGCTCGGGGCAACGACGATCACGATTACCCGTTACGGCAACACGTCGCTCAGCCAGCTGGCGGACATTCCGCTCTTTATTTCATCGACGGAAAACGAGATCCGCAGCGGCGCCACCTCATCCCGCATTACGCAGCTCAATGTGATCGATATTTTGTATCTATGCGTAGCCAGCCGCGAGTACGACAAGTCGGTCGCGTATTTGGAAAAAAGCCGCAGCATCGTCAAACGGCTGCGGTAGCAGCCGCAAACCGGAACTGCGCGAGGTGCGAAGCGGAAGCGGGAGAGGGTCATCCCGTTCATCCGCACGTTTATCCGCAGCAGATCCGTTCGGTATCGTTAAGAAAATTATAGCCTGGGAAATATCGACATCCGATATGTTCCGGGCTGTTTGGCTTTTTCATACGAAAACACCCCGCGCGTTTGGTATGCCTTGGGAAAATGCGGTATAATTTGTGCCTATAGGAACTAATGGCGGAATGCAAGGCGCAGTTATACGAAAAGAGGTTCGATTCGAGTGGGAAAAACAAAGGAACAGCCGGTGCTTGGTATCGTCGTTCCATGCTACAACGAGGAAGAAGTTATTGAGCAGACGGCAGGCGAACTAAGACGCGTCCTTGATCAGCTGATGCGGGAAGAGCTCGTCGACAAGCGCAGCTTTGTGCTGTTTGTCAACGACGGCAGCAAGGACCGGACCTGGGAGCTGATTACCGGGCTGACGGAGCAGGACAAACACATGTCGGGCTTGAACCTGGCCGCTAACGTCGGCCACCAGAATGCGCTGCTGGCCGGCTTGAAGAATGCGAAAAAGCATGCCGACTGCGTCGTGTCGATCGATGCCGATCTGCAGGACGACGTGCGCGCGATTCACGATTTTGTGCTGCGGTACCGCGAAGGGTACGAAATCGTGTACGGCGTGCGCAGCAGCCGCAGCACGGATACCGCGTTCAAGCGCAGCACCGCGCTGGCGTTTTACCGGCTGATGGATTGGCTTGGACTGCGCATCGTGGGCAATCACGCCGACTACCGGCTGATGAGCCGCCGCGCGCTCGATGAGCTGGAGCGGTTCACCGAAGTGAATCTGTTTCTGCGCGGCCTTGTTCCGATGCTCGGCTTTCGCTCTACTAACGTTTACTACGAGCGGCTGGAGCGCGCGGCCGGAGAATCGAAATATCCGCTCGGCAAAATGATAGCGTTCGCGCTTGAGGGCATCACGTCGCTTTCGGTCAAGCCGATCCGGCTCGTCACGGCGGCCGGGTTTGCCATCTTCGGCGTCAGCGCCATCATGGGGCTGTATGCGCTTTTGTCGAAACTGATTGGCAATGCGGTTACCGGCTGGACGTCGCTCATTCTGTCGATCTGGTTCATTGGGGGCGTACAGCTGCTATCGGTCGGTTTGATCGGCGAATATATCGGAAAAATATATAAGGAAGTGAAGCGCCGGCCGTTATATATCGTAGAGGACGAGCTTTCCCCCGGGGTGCGGGAGATGGGCGCGGCACCAGCGGCTCGAACGGAATCTGCTAACGAGGGATCGTTAAGAAACGAGCCTGACAACGCGGAACCGGCCAGAAACGAGCCTGAAAGCTCAGGAACGTCAGAAAACGAGCCAGCCAAGCCGGCGCCGTCAAGAAACGAACCTGCCAACGCGGTGTCGCCAAGCAATGAACCCGCCAGCGTATAGCGCGGGCCAAAGCTGTGCCGCTGGCGGCGTAGAAGGTTCTGGTGTCGCACCTCGCGCAGTTCTGCGAGCGAGATGCGATGGCGCGGGGGCCGGGCTTAAGGCGGCCGGTTTCCATCTCGGCTCTACAAGCCTCAAATATACCGGATAAGGAGCGTGCAATGAGATATTGGTTCAAGCTTGAATGGGTAGCAGCAGTATGCGGAGCGGGCATCCTCATTTATTTGCTGTTCGGTCATCCGTTTATCGGGGTGGCGGACAACGGCGACTTTTTGCGGGTGATCGCGACGAGCGGACTGAACTACGATCCTGACGGAACGGATTACCGCGACCGGTTTTTCGGCTATGCGCATATGCATTATGCGTACGAAACGTTTCGCGGGGCGTATATCTCGACCCAGATTATTCCCGTCATTATCGCCCGGTACATCGGCTGGATCTGGGACCGTCATCTGTTCGACATCCGGGTGCTGGCGCTTATTTATATGATCCTGATGGCGTCGGCCGCCTATTTGATCGTGCGTACCGGCAAAACGTCGTCGCGGGCGGCGGGCATCGTGCTCGCGGCTGCCGTACTGTTCGTTTTTTTCGACATCGGATATGCCGCCTACTTCAATTCGTTCTACGGCGAGCCGGTTTCGTTCCTGTTTCTGCTGCTTACGGCCGGAACCGGGATGATGCTGGCGGGACAGGAGCGTCCTTCCCCGAAGCTGCTCGCTGCGTTTTTTGTATGCGTGCTGATGCTGGCCTGCTCCAAAATCCAGAACACGCCGATCGGCATCGTGTTCGCACTGTACGGGCTGCGGTTCGTGCGGCTGCGGTACGATTGGAGCTGGCGCAAGCTGGTGCTGATCTGCTGCGCCGGACTGTTTGTGCTGTCTGCGGCGATGTACGTGTTTGCGCCGAAGCAGCTAAAGCATATTAACATTTATCAGACCGTGTTCTACGGCATTTTGAACGGTTCGCCCGACATCGAGGGCGATCTGAAGGCGCTCGGCCTGCCGCCGGAGCTGGCGGTGAATGCGGGGACGAATTTTTTTCAGACGGATACGGTCATTAAGCAGGACGCGCCGGAGATGAAGGCAATGTTTTACGACCGCATTTCGCACAAGGATGTGCTGCTGTATTACTTGACGCATCCGCAAAGGCTGCTGCAAAAGATGGATAAAGCGGCCGGCAGCTCGATGACGATCCGGCCCTACTACCTCGGAAACTACGAGAAAGAGGTGGGCAAGCCGTACGGTGCGATCGCGTATGCCTACAGCGGCTGGAGCGAGCTGAAGCGGCAATATATGCCTCATTCGCTGCTCTTTATCATTCTGTTCTATGCGCTCTACTATGCTGTGGCGCTGATCGAGTATGCGCGCAGCATCAGCACTTCCGTGCGCATTCGCATCGAGCTGTTGATGCTCGTCGGCTTCGTCGGTTTCTTCTCGTTTATTGTGCCGATTCTCGGAGACGGTCTCGCCGATTTGGAAAAGCACCTGTTCCTGTTCAACGTGGCCTTCGACATGATGGCTGTGACCGCCGTCGTATGGGTCGTTTACCGGATTGCACGGCTTGTTCGCCCGAAGCCGGCTTATGAGTGGTCGTACAAATAGACGTCAGTGGAAGAACAGCCTTCGCGGCAAGCGATTCGGCTGTTCTTTTTCAGTACGCCCATCCGTATCGTATTCTTTTTCGTCGTTCATTCGATGAGGCTGTCCCAAGTGTTGAGATGATTGAGCTCGTCCGTGCACTTCACCGCTTGCAGCGCGGAGTAGGAGGTCCTTCCTCGCAAAACCTGCAACGGCTTATGGATTGTCGACCGGAATCGCAATTCTGGAGGGAATACCTGCAACGGTGCAGGTATTATCGGCCGAAATCGCATGTCTGGAGGGAAAACCTGCAATGGTGCAGGAATTCCCAGCTATTATCGCCTAAACGAGAGATGGGGGCGGAAATAAATGTACATTCGCAGGAATTTTAACGTAGTCGAAAAATAAAAAGAAAAAAGATGTACAAACGCATGCTTTCAAAAATTCTCTCGATGTGCGGAGCGATTGCAGCGTACGAACGGCGGTGCAATGGTGGTGATCAGCATGACAACAACCAGGCGTCAGCCAGGCGAAATCGCATGATTAACGAATCCCGGTTTTTCGAAGTGACGGCCGGGCGCTTTATGATATAATAATCAGCAGTTGTTGCGGGCTGCGCTGGTCAATGCTTTTCATGCAACCGGCCAATTTGGAGGATAAGCTTGCGGATCCGGCAAGTGAATAGATCGAACGGACTTTAAATTCGAACAGTCGGAGGATGCGCCGGCGGCTCCATGAACCAGCAAGAAAGAGAGGTGAGCTGTCGCCGTTCCTTCGTTTGCGGAAGGAGCGGCAAAAGCGGCATGCAGAAACAAATCTCTTTGAAAGACCAATGGCTTGGCAATGTGCGCGGCGACGTGCTGGCGGGAATTACGGCTACGCTTGCGCTTATACCGGACTCGCTGGCGTTTTCGTTTATCGCGGGCGTCAGCCCGATGGTCGGCATCTACGCTTCGGTCTGCATTCTGCTCGTCATTACGTTTCTGGGCGGCAGACCGGGGATGATCTCGGCCGCAGCCGGCTCGATGGCGGTGTTGATGACCCATCTTGTGGCCGAGCACGGTATCGAGTACCTGTTCGCGGCAACGGTATTGACCGGAATTTTGCAGTATTTGATGGGCGTGTTCCGCCTCGGAAGGTGGATGAGCTTCGTTCCCCATGCGGTCATTACCGGGTTTATTAACGCGCTGGCGATTCTCATCTTTATGGCCCAATTAAAAAACTTCAGCGGAGAATCGTGGCCGATGTATGCGGTCGTTGCGGCTACGCTCGTCGTCATTTACGTGCTGCCCCGTTTCACGAAGGCGGTTCCGTCCCCGCTTGCTGCGGTCGCGCTGATGACGGCCGTCGTGTTCGCGCTCGGTCTGCAGACGAAATCGGTTGGGGATATCGCGGATATTACGCCTTCGCTGCCTTCGTTTTTGTGGCCTGACGTCCCGCTCGACTGGTCGACGCTGCTCATTATTTTGCCGTACTCGCTGTCGCTCGCGGTGGTCGGGTTTACGGAGACGCTGCTGACCCAGGATATTGTGGACGACATGACGGGCGTCCCCACCGACAAAAACAAAGAAATGAGAGGCCAGGGCATCGCCAATTTTGCGACCGGATTTTTCGGGGGGATGGCGGGCTGCGCGCTGATTGCCGAATCGGCCATCAACATCAAGCTCGGCGGCCGAACGCGGCTTTCCACGCTCGTGGCGGCCGTGTCGCTGCTGCTGCTCGTCGTTGTTTTCGGACCGCTGCTGAACCTGATCCCGATCGCCGCCCTGGTCGGCGTCATGCTGATGGTGTGCGTGGAAATTTTCGACTGGAAATATGTCGGGCGCCTGCACCGGGTTCCGAGAAGCGAAGCGTTCGTCATGATCGTTACCGTTGCGGTCGTCGTCTATACGCACGATTTGGCGGTCGGGGTGCTCCTCGGCGTCGTATTGAGTGCGCTACTGTTCGCCTACAAAGCTTCGAAGCTGCAGGTGCTGACGGAGCACCGCGCTCAGGAACTGCGTTACATCGTTCACGGCCCGCTGTTTTTCGTTTCGTCGTCCAACCTGTATGAACGGATCGATTTCCGCGATTCCGCGCCCCATGTCTGCATCGACTTGTCGCATTCGCACATTTGGGATCATACGGCGCAGATCACGGTGGACAAAATCGTTGCGCGTCTGCAGGAAGCCGGCAAGACGGTGCGGGTGATCGGCGGACGCAAGAAAGAGGATCGGGAAGGCCAAGCGGGAGAAGGCAGCGTCAGCGCGGCCGGACGTTAGATTAAAATCACTTTGGATGAAGAAAGGCGGAAGGACGATGAAGTCTCCCCGTATTGCGGTTGTCGGAAGTTTGAACATGGATTTGGTTATTTCAATGGATAGAATGCCCGAAGTCGGAGAGACGGTTCAAGGCCGGGAAATGCATACCGTGCCGGGCGGCAAAGGCGCGAACCAGGCGGCAGGCTGCGCGCGTCTTGGAACGGACACGGTGATGATCGGCGCGGTCGGAAGCGATTTGTTCGGGAAGCAGCTGTTGGACAATATGAAAAAGCAGGGGGTCCAGACGGAAGCGATTGCCGTGCATGATGACACCGGCACCGGCATTGCGTCGATTTATCATACACGCGAAGACAACTGCATCGTAATCGTGCCGGGAGCTAACGACCGCTGCACGGCGGAATGGGTGGAGAAGAACCGCAAGCTGATCGAGGAAGCGGACGTCATGCTCACCCAGCTGGAAATCCCGCTGCCGGCGGTCGAGCGCGCCCTGACGCTGGCGCGCGAGGCCGGCGTCGTCACGGTGCTGAATCCGGCCCCTGCGCGCCCGCTGCCTGCCGAATTGCTGGCGAAGGTCGATTATTTGACGCCCAACGAGACGGAATTCGCGCTGCTTGCCGGGACCGAGGCCGAAACCGAAGCGGAACTTGAAGCCGCGATGCAAAGCTGGCAGGAGAAGTACGGCACGCGCGTCATCGTAACGCGCGGCAAGGACGGCTGTTCCTTCTTGAACGAGGAAGGACGGCTTGCGACCGTTCCGTCGCTGAAGGTCGAGGTTGTCGATACGACGGGAGCGGGCGATACGCTCAATGCGGCGTTCTGCTGCAAGCTCGCGGCCGGAAGCGCCATCCCCGAAGCGGTCGATTACGCCGTCCGGGCGGCGTCGCTGTCGGTGACGAAATTCGGCGCCCAGCAGGGGCTGCCGACGCCGGAGGAGATCGAACGCACATACAAATAAACCGGTGCGTTCGGATAAAGCGTTTCTCAGCGCTCGGACCGTGAAGAATTTGGATAAAAAAACTTAGATACAAGTGCTCGACAAATAGGTAGAGCCGCCGGAACATTTCCCGGCGTTCTATCCTTTTTTATTTCATCATTTTAGCGCAGAAGACCCCTATTTCTATAAGTGGGGGAGGAATGCGCTTCGGACAAGAACAGGATTCTTCCTGTTCAGTTGTCCGACACTCTCTCCTGCTTCTCCTTTCTTTACACACTATGAGAAATTGTAGCTTACTGCCGCGGCCCTTATTGTCTGATGTCTGCTCAAGCGGTAGAAATCTTGAAAAGCAAAGGTATAAAGGCCTCTCGCTTAGAAGAAGGCGTGCACGAATGGAAGCAGTATGTTGAGCATTCCCATGATTCTGTATGAAACAACAAGAAAGGTGGTTCTAAGCGATGACGCATGAACCCCCAGGTATAAAAGAAAGTCATTTACGGTGTTACGTTGATTCCCCGGCAATGCAGAGACAGCTGTATAAGCGTTCATTACTAATCGTCGTCATATCACAAGTTTTTGGTGGTGCTGGACTTGCTGCAGGTATTACCGTCGGAGCACTCCTTGCCCAAGATATGTTGGGAACGGAAAGTTTGTCAGGCCTCCCCGCCTCGTTGTTCACGCTTGGTTCTGCTGTGGCTGCACTGCTGGTTGGACGCCTCTCCCAACGTTTTGGACGCCGTTTGGGGCTTGCATCCGGATTTTTGGCAGGGGGGATCGGCGCAATAGGAGTCGTGTTTGCGGCACTGAGCGATAGTATCGTACTTCTATTCGCCTCACTGCTTGTCTATGGTGCCGGCACGGCTACCAACTTACAAGCACGTTATGCAGGTACCGATTTAGCGAAGCCTGCACAGCGTGCAACAGCTGTCAGTATTGCAATGGTGTCCACGACATTCGGTGCTGTTGCAGGTCCGAACTTGGTAGATGTTATGGGTCAATTTGCTTCATTGCTGAATGTTCCAGCTCTAGCAGGCCCTTTTATACTATCAGCCGCGGCTTACATCCTTGCCGGTTTCGTATTTTTGATTTTCCTTCGCCCAGACCCCTTCGTTGTTTCAAAAGCTATCGTCGCGGCACAGACTGATCAGAGCAGGACCTCACACATGCAAACGGATACGCGTACAATGAAAAACAGGGGAATCATTGTTGGATCTACAGTAATGATCTTAACTCAAATCGTAATGGTTGCAATTATGACCATGACTCCAATACACATGAGGCATCACGGTCATGGTTTAGGTGAGGTAGGATTAGTCATAGGAATTCATATTGGCTCCATGTATTTCCCATCCCTGGTTACAGGCATGCTTGTTGACAAGGTCGGCCGCACAGCCATGTCATTTACGGCTGGTGTTGTGTTACTTGCAGCTGGAATTGTCGCAGCCGTTGCTCCCGCTGATTCCATGCTGGTACTCATTGTCGCTCTTGCTTTGTTGGGAATTGGGTGGAACTTTGGCTTAATAAGCGGGACAGCTCTTATCGTCGATTCGACAGATTTAGAGACTCGAGCAAAGACTCAAGGAACGATTGACGTGTTGATAGCTTTAGCCGGTGCATCGGGTGGAGCGCTGTCCGGGATGATTGTAGCGCAATCCAGTTATGCAACCCTATCGCTTGCCGGGGGAACGCTCTCACTTTTGCTCATACCAGTCGTTATATGGTCCCAAAGAAATCAAAAAGCGGTAAGATCAGAAAATAATCCGCTAACAAACGGGCCTAACGGAGAACGGTAATCATAAAAACAGCGGCAGTCAAGGACTTTTCTCGTCCAAGGTTGCCGCTTCTTAATTGTGGCCTCCTTATGCCGGCATCGGCGTGTTCGTCGGCGCTGCGTAACCCTCTTTATAAGCGTCATCAATGTGCGCGCGAATTTCCTTTTCGCTTTTGCCTTCCGCTTTCATTTTGATGGATGCTGCAGCGATTTGCAGACAAACGCCGCAGCGGGTGCCATGATCATCCCACACCACGGATCCATCCTCGTTCACTTTATGGATGAAGCAATTGAGGTTGCTTTTGTGACCCGCACTCTCCCCGCAGCCGCAGTAGCAGGGGATCCACTGCAGCAGTTCCTTTGCCTTTCCGGCTGCCTCATACACCAGACGAATGTCTTCGCTTTGTCCTTCCAGAAAGCTCGGTAAGATAGATGCCGAAGCCGTTATAACCTGCAAATCTCCGTTGTGGGCATGTGTGATTCCTTCTTGCTTCTTGCTCCCGCAAGCGGTTAAAAACAGCGCCGCGGCAATAACTGCAAGGATTGCTTTTGTTTTCATTTGGCTCACCCCACTCTTATTCTAGAGTCACTATAGCACAAAAATAATGCGCTTACAGCCTGATAACGGTTTGTTCAGAAAATCGACTAAGTGTTGTGACGATCGCCAAGCGCGGCTAGGAATTTATCGAACGCATTAGCCAAACCTAATATAATGAGATATCATACATATTAGGAAAAGTGAATATGAAAAGGGGTGGGTATGTGATTGCTGAACAATTGAACATCAAAGTAAAATTCATTCGCGGGTTTGGAGATAAAACCCGGCTGCAGATCCTCGAATACATTAAAGACGGTGAAAAGACCGTTTCACAAATCGTCGACAACGTTCAGGCAAGCCAATCGAACATTTCCCAGCATTTGGGATGCCTCAAGGATTGCGGGCTCATTATTGGGCGCCAAGATGGAAAGTATGTGTATTACAGCTTGCGAAATGAGAAGGTAAAGATTTTGCTTTCCATGTTCGACGAAGTGTTTGCCGATGTTCAAACAGATGTGGCTTGTTGCGATCGACATTTTGAAAACGTTGAGGGGTAAGGAAATGTCAGATAACGAAATGAAGTTTAAGAGACAACTGCCGCTAACGCCTGTATCAACAATAAAGAGCGCTTGCGAAGAGGATTGCTGTCGGTCAGAGGCCCCAAAGGACGAGTGCAATGACGTGTGCTGCCATAACCCGGATAAGGAGTTCAAGTTTAAAAAGCAGCTCTCATTTACAACTGCAGCCACCACAGAGGAGGAATGCAAGGATGATTGTTGTGTGGACGGTCACTCTCAGTACCACACCGAATATTTGGTGCACGGAATGGATTCTTCGGCAAAAGGCAACAAGAACGAGCGTGTGTATGACATTCAAGGCATGGATTGTTCGGCATGCGCGGTCACGATCGAAAAGCATTTGCAGCAGATCCCCTATGTCAAAAGCGTTGCCGTCAATTTCTCTACAGGCAAGATGCGGATCGAACACGAGGGCAGTGCAGATACCATCATTCATGAGGTTGCAAAGGCAGGCTACTCGGCATCCCTTGTCTTCAGAGGAAGAAAACAGGGTACGAAGCAGGCAAAATCCAACCAATCGTTAACGGTCTTATCCGGAGTATTGCTCGCTTTAGGCTTTCTTGGATCCATTGTTAACGCAACCGAATTTATTAGCATCCTATTGTACGCAGCGGCTATTGTCATTGGCGGCTACAAGCCGGCTAGAAGCGCATTTTACGCGATAAAGAGCGGTTCACTAGATATGAACGTGCTCATGACCGCCGCGGCGCTTGGAGCTGCGATTATTGGACAGTGGCTCGAAGGGGCGACTGTCGTCTGGCTATTTGCTCTCGGCAACACATTGCAAACGAAATCCATTGAGCGAACGCGCAATTCCATCCGCAGCCTTCTCGAGCTTGCACCGCCGGAAGCGTGGGTAACGCGAAACGGTGAACTGGTTCAAGTATCCGTTGATGATATCGGAATCGGCGATATTATCGTCGCAAAGCCAGGCGATAAAATACCGCTTGATGGACAAATCGTACGCGGCGAATCCAGCGTTAATCAGGCGCCGATCACCGGCGAATCGGTTCCGGTCGATAAACAAATCGGCGATGCCGTCTATGCAGGAAGCATCAATGAGCATGGATCATTAGAGATCAAAGTTACGAAGCTCGCCCAAGACTCGACGCTTGCAAAGATTATTCATCTGGTGGAGGAAGCGCAGGAAGAAAAAGCGCCGACGCAAGCATTCGTGGACAAGTTTGCCCGGATTTACACACCAATCGTGTTCATCTTGGCGATCGTGGTTATGATTCTCCCTCCATTATTTGGGGGCGGTTCTTGGAGCGATTGGTTCTACCGCGGACTGGAACTGCTAGTGATAGCATGTCCTTGCGCTTTGGTCATATCGACGCCGGTCTCGATTGTATCGGCTATCGGAAATGCCGCTAAACATGGCGTTTTAATCAAAGGCGGCGCTTTTTTGGAGACAGCAGGCGCGCTTACGGCAATTGCCTTTGATAAAACCGGAACCTTAACCGAAGGCAAACCAAAAGTAACGAAAGTTCTGCCTTACGGCGTGACCGGCCAAGAACTGCTCGCAATCGCCGCAACATTGGAAGAACACTCTACGCATCCCATTGCACGCGCGATCGTTTCGCATGCTGCCGCGGCTGCTGTTCCGAAGGCAAATAGCGATCGTCAAAAAAGCATTCCGGGCAAAGGCGTTGAGGCGGTAATTGATGATGTAACGTATTACGCTGGCAATGCAAAGCTTTTTGCAGAGATGAACGTCTCTCTCGGAAAGCTCCAAAACCAGATCGATACCCTGCGACAACAAGGCAATACCCTTGTCATTGTTGGAACACAAGAGCACATCATCGGCATGATCGGAATATCAGATGCAATTCGGCAAACAAGCATAAAGGCTTTACAAGGTTTAAAAGACGTTGGAGTACGCAGTATAGTCATGCTCACCGGCGATAATCAGGGAACCGCACGGAAAGTGGCGTCAGAAGCGAATGTCACCCGCTATTTTGCAGACCTGCTCCCCGAGCATAAAGTCCGCGCAATAAAGGATCTGCAAGCCGAAGGACATATGGTGGCAATGGTTGGAGACGGCATCAATGACGCCCCTGCGCTGGCTACCGCAAACTTGGGCATCGCGATGGGAGGGGCAGGAACGGATACGGCAATGGAAACGGCCGATATCGTGCTGATGGCAGACAACCTTGAAAAGCTGCCGTTTACTGTGCAGCTTAGCCGCAAGGCAATCGCCATCATCAAGCAAAACATCTGGTTTTCGATCGCCATCAAGTTCCTTGCGCTCGTTTTGGTTTTTCCCGGCTGGCTTACCTTGTGGATGGCGGTATTGAGCGATACCGGCGCTGCACTGCTTGTAATATTGAACAGTATGAGGCTCCTGCGATTTAAGGGATAGGAAACAGGCTCCCCGGCATAATCGCCGGACAGCCTGTTTCCGCACAATAATCTCAAAATATAATAGTTTCATTTTACAAATATATAGCGTATGATGAGCTCAGGTGATGGAAAAATGAAACAATTACTTCAATATGTGAATGTGCGAGAAGTGCTGCAGCTGCTTGTGCGAAGATTCGGCTTGCTGCAGAAAGACGGCGCCCAGTGCTGCGGTATCTCCGTGATTCAAAGTCACGTCATTTATGAGCTGAGCAAAGGCACCAACCTGTCGCTTAATGATCTGGCCCAGATCCTGTCAGTCGATACGAGCACGCTCAGCCGTCAGGTGCAGCAGCTGGTGGAGCTGGAATGGGTCAGCCGGACGCCCGATCCGAAGGACCGCCGTTACGTCGTCTTGTCCCTCACGGCGAAAGGAAATGAGCAGGCCGATGCGATTGCCGAAATGATGGCGCAATATGTGCAGGAGTTGTTTCGGCATATTCCTGCAGACAAGAAGGAGCAAGTATTGGAAAGCCTGCAGCTGCTCAGCACCGCCATGAGTCAAAGCTCCAGCTGCTGTACGCCTCCTCTTTAACAGCTCTCCGAAAGAAGTCCCCTTCCTCTTTAGGGAGGGGATGAATTTCGGTCTACTGAATCATGCAGGAATATTTGTTGTTGCTGGATATCCAGAGAATTGGTAAAAATCAGTCTTAGATAAAATAAGGACTGGTGCCTACATGAATTTAGACAGCAATAACCATTCAGTATTCTCTTTGAACTACCATCTCATTCTCTGCATCAAATACCGTCGAAAAGTGATTTCGGACGTCATCTCCGAGTATGCCAAAGACGCTTTTGAACGGATCGGGCAACAATACCGCATTACGATAAGCGAGTGGAATCACGTTCGCGACCATATTCACGTCCTCTTCAAAGCTCATCCCAACTCGGAATTATCGAAATTCATCAATGCGTATAAAAGTGCGAGTTCAAGGCTCATCAAGAATGAGTTTCCTGCTGTCAGACATCAACTGTGGAAAGAACATTTCTGGTCAAAAAGCTACTGTCTGGTTACAGTGGGAGGCACACCTCTGGAAGTATTGAAAGCCTATATCGAAAAGCAAGGGAAGGAGGCGAAAACAACTTGATCCGATGTGTCAAAACGGCGTTTCATACACCGAAAGCAGAACTGGAGCGGCTGTTCGAGTGCAACCGTATATCGGGACAAATCTGGAACCGGTGCCTGTCCATCGCCAAGGACTATTCCTTGCAGCATGACGGCAAAATGGATCGACAGAACGAAACTTCAAGCGGCATTGACCCAGCAGTTTCCGCTGCATTCCCAATCGGCACAGTCGGTTTCCCATCATTATCTGTTTGCCAGAGACAGTGCCAGGAAAGCGAAGAGACAAGGTCTTCCTGCCAAATACCCATACAAAATCAAGAAACACTTCAACACGAAATGAGTCGATCAATCCTTCAAAATAAAAGGGAATGTCATCGAACTGAGTCTCGGTTTGCAAAATGGCAAGCGCAGGCAACCCATTAAAATCACAGTTCCCCGCCTTCCTGACGGACCGGTCAAAGAAATTGAACTTGTGTTTGACCGAAAGCTGATGATCTGCATGAGTTACGACAAGGCAAAGCAGCAGCCGAAAACAAAGGGGAGCAAGTGGCGGGCGTTGACTTAGGGGAAATTCATTCCATCGCGGCAACTTCAACCGCAAATCAATCCTTGATTGTTACCGGAAGAAAAGTAAGAAGCCTCCATAGATTTCGCAATAAGAAACTTGCCGAACTGCAGAAACGGAAGAGCAAGTGCAAAAAAGGCAGCCGTCAATGGAAAAAATACAACCGGGCGATGAAATACATATTGAGCAAAAGCGACCGTCAATTAAGCGACGCGATCCACAAAACGACACGGAATTTTGTACAGTGGTGCACGGAAAACGAAGTGAAGGAAGTCGTCGTCGGTCAAGTGGAAGGCGTACAGCGCAACACGAAGAAGAAGCGAAGAAAAGTCGTGAATCAAAAACTTTCCAACTGGCGGTTTGGCCAAATCCAGAAGCAGATGGCCTACAAACTTGAAGAACACGGGACTCAGATCCATCGGATCGACGAAAGTTTCACGAGTCAACAATGTCCTTGTTGCGGTAGGAGGAAGAAGACTTCTACAAGAGTGTATATCTGTACCTGCGGCTATACGGAGCATCGTGATGTTCACGGCAGCAAGGGGATTTTGTCCAAGCATCTCCATGGAGAGATAAGGTACCTGGGCAAAACCGAAAAGATCAAGTATCTACGGATCGCGTAAAAGAGAGAAGTAGTAGAAGGTGAGTTCTCACCCACTTGTAAAAGTGTTGCTTACTGAACCAACCTACCGGGATTCTCCGCTGCATGCAGCGAAAGACGGCAGCAAACCTGCTGTTTTGCAGAGACCTGTAGGAATGGCTAGTAAGAAACTCCTGCCTCTTAGCGAAGCGTAGGCAGGGGAGGTTCATAGGGAGATTTTGTTAACCAGCCTCTAGTCGCGGCCGCTCAACGTTGATTGGCCCGGATAGAGGTTATCTTCCCGCATGGATACGACGTGCTGCTACGCGGTGCAGGACAAAATTTGGGTGACCGACCCCGAAGGAAACCCTTGGGAAGTCTTTTATACGCGGGCCGATTCCGAGTTTGAGTCCGCGGACGCTCCGAAGGCGGCGGCGGTATGCTGCGTTACGGCCCCGGCGGAGGGCTAGCAGGGGATTTCAAGACAACAACGAATAGGTAGTCATAAAACCCTATCCTGCAGCGGGGTATCAATCGATGAACATTCAAATAAGCAAGGCGGCATTGGGTGATGCCGAAGCGGTAACGGAAATTTACAATCAGGGAATTGCAGAGCGGGCCTCCACATTTGAAACGAAGCAAAAGACGGTTGAAGAAATAACCGATTGGATTAGAGGTCAAGGCGAACGATATCCGATCTTAACAGCTCATAATGAACATCATCACGTTGTCGGCTGGGCTTCCATTTCGTCATACAGCCCGCGCGACTGCTACAGAGGAGTAGGCGTGTTTTCCATTTACCTGCGCGACGGCTACCGGGGACAAGGCATTGGAAAAAAACTGCTGCAAGCATTAACGGAAGAGGCCGAGCGCATCGGTTACTGGAAGTTAACGTCACGGATATTCCAGTTCAACGCAGCCAGCCAAAATTTATGCAGGTCTTGCGGTTTTCGGGAAGTCGGCATTTACGAAAAGCACAGCAAGCTGGATGGAAGATGGATTGATTGCGTCATCGTCGAAAAGATCATTCCAAGAAATATCAATTAAAAGGAAAGGGCTTCCAGAGCCTGAGCTTAAGCTTGAGCTTGAGCCCGAACCTGGGTGCCCCTTTACGAAGGTAGTTTGTTGGTCATCATTCGCTGATCCGTATCCTTTCTGGAATCGAAATGAACTACTTGCCTTCCGCCACAAACTGCTCGATACGACCCTTAATGCTGTCGCGGACTTCGCGGAATTTGGCCATGATTTCGTCCTCAGTGCCTGTCGCTTTGGCCGGATCGTCGAATCCCCAGTGCCATTTCACGACCTTGTCGTTCCGGATGACCGGACAGTGCTCATCCGCATGCCCGCACAGCGTGATCACGTAATCGGCGCGGTTCAAAATTTGCGGATCAATGACATCGGACGTATGCCCGCTAATGTCTACGCCGGCTTCGCGCATGACCTGGACGGCACGCGGGTTAAGACCGTGCGCTTCGAGTCCTGCGCTTTTCACTTCATATTGATCGCCGCCGAGCTGCCTCAGAAAGCCGTCGGCAATTTGACTGCGGCAGGAGTTGCCGGTGCACAGGAAGTAAATGAGTTTCTTTTCCATGATCCAAATCCTCTTTTCTATTGGTTTAAGAGATCAACCTGAGCCACAGGTACAGCCCGGTCAAGGTGATGAAGTTCCCCCAAATAATCGGTCAGGCCGGCGTTTCGCAGGCCGTAGACGACGACATACATGCCGATCGAGAACACGACAACCGCCCACGGCGCCTCTTTAACAATTTTTCGCGTCTCAATGACCGGGCTTCGGCGTGCCGCCATAATGAAGAAGAGCGCAGCCGCACCGGCAATAATGGAGACGGGAACCGAAATAAACTCGCTCAGCAGGTAGGCTGCCAGCAGCACGGAAAGGATGAACCAGGACAACCGAAACAACCGTAAATCGTTAATCGCTTCCCTCGGCTGCTTCAACTGCTGCACGTCGTACCGCTGCGGAATCCGTTTGCGGAAAAACAGGTACAGTACAGCAATGCTTGCGGCAAGTGAAAAAAAGTTCGGGACGATCATCCGGCCCGCGTACTGGGCAAAGCCGATGCCGAAGTAATCGGCGGACACGATATTGACCAGGTTGCTCACAGTGAGCGGCAGCGACGTCGTGTCGGCGATGAACCCGCTGGCCATAATGAAGGGCAGAATCATCCGTTCGTCGAATTTGAGCGCCCGCACCATGGCAAGGACGATCGGCGTCAAAATAAGCGCAGCGCCGTCGTTGGCAAAAAACGCAGCCACCACAGCGCCGAGGAGGGCGATGTAAACGAACATGACAATCCCGTTTCCTTTGGCAATGCGCGCCACATGCAGAGCGGACCATTCAAAAATTCCGATCTGGTCCAGAATGAGCGAGATGAGAATGATCGCCACAAACGCCAGCGTAGCGTTCCAGACGATGAGGGTGACGTCTTTCACATCCCCGAAACTGACGACTCCGCAGCTTAGAGCCAGCGCCGCGCCTCCAGCGGCCGACCATCCGATATGGAGCCCCTTTGGCTGCCAAATGACAAAAATTAACGTTAAGACAAAAATCAGACTCGCGATGTAAACCATACGTACCCCCTACTAAATTCAGACGCAGCAATCTTCCGCCGAGAAGCTTAAGGGTATCGGCCATATGCTGAATGCTTTCCATTTCGTTCACCTTCCCTTCGTTCGGGCGGATAGGTCTCTGGCGTGACTTCCACCTGTATCTTTGTATTATTATATAAGCATTTAATTATATGTAAAATGAATTTATCGTAAATCGAAAATGTCTTGACTCTCACGCAGCGTGATCCTTTACCCTAACAGTAAGAGGTGATGGGGATGTACAAAGTAAAGCAGGTGGCGGAGCTTGCCGGCATCAGCGTCCGGACGCTGCATCATTACGACGATATCGGGCTACTGAAGCCGGCCGAGGTGGGTGAGAACGGGTATCGGCTGTATAAGGATGAGGATTTGGAGCGGCTGCAGCAGATTTTATTTTTCCGGGAGCTCGACGTGCCGCTTCAGGAAATCGCAGCGATGCTGGACCGTCCGGATTACGACCGCAAATGTACGCTGCTTACCCACAAGACCCTGCTTACGGAGAAAAAGAACCGCCTCGAACGCCTGATCCGGTCCGTCGACCAGACGATCCGGTCTATTGAAGGAGGAGAAGCGATGAGCAAGCAGGAGATGTTCGAACCGTTCGACATGAAGAAGATTGAGGAGCATCAGAAGAAGTATGAAGCGGAAACGGAGCAGCGGTGGGGGCATACCGATGCCTACAAGGAATCGCAGCGGCGCACGGCTTCGTATAAAGAGGAGGACTGGAAGCGGATCAAGGAATCCGGCGACGATATTTACCGGCGCCTGATTGCCGCGATGCCCAAAGGGGCGGCGGACGAAGAGACGCAGCGGATCATTGCGGAGCACCGGCAGTACATTTCCGACAACTTTTACGAGTGCAGCCTTGAGATTTACCGCGGCCTGGGGGAAATGTATGTGAACGACCCCCGTTTTACGAAAAATATCGATAAATATGAGCCGGGTCTGGCCGCTTTTTTCCGCGAGGCGATCCATGTGTACTGCGACGGCAT
The DNA here is from genome assembly GCF_000961095.1 of Paenibacillus beijingensis. Taxonomy (NCBI): domain Bacteria; kingdom Bacillati; phylum Bacillota; class Bacilli; order Caryophanales; family Paenibacillaceae; genus Paenibacillus; species Paenibacillus beijingensis. The sequence continues at coordinate 3,106,405 of NZ_CP011058.1, forward strand.
GGAACGGAAGTAGAATGCCCATACCGGACATTACGCCTGACGAAGTCAGCATGAGAATACAAAAAGAACGTTCTATTGACCAATGACCGGTTTTTCGTAGGCTGTGTTCAAGTCCAGTGTTGCTTGCTGTGGATCAGCTAACGAATTGAGCAATCGTTATTTGATCGAAACAAGATAATCGTATATTCTAACGAATCCTGCCATCGTTATCCCTTCCATTCGAACACAATCAGAGGCTCTGTTCTACGAATAGCGACACTGGGATTCGTTAAATCCACAACGAGCACTATATTTCTGAAATAACTACTGTCAGGTTCGTTATAACAGGCTTTTTCAGAGGTTGAGGGGTTGCGGGGCTTCGTGTCGTCATTGAAGCCGTCCGTAATTTTGCTAGACCCTCTTGGGTTCCGTCTGGCCCGGTCTTGTCAGGAAGCGGCTGTCCAGGTTCTCACACCCGGACAGCCGCTGCATTTTTGCTATCAGGCCCGTATACGACAATCCCGTTCTTAATCTATCATCCAAACAATGTGGAATTGAAAAATCTGAAGGCGGCTGCGGTCGGAAGCACAAGCCAGCAGTCGCTTTTTCCTTTATTAAACGGCATTTAAAACTTGCTGTCGTCCACGCAGGCCAGCCAGCTCTCGATGTCGCCGATGACGCTCGTGACGCAGCCGTCCTTAAACGGAGAGATCAGCCCGGCTTCATGGGCCAGCTCCGTGAACGACAAGCTTCCGCCGAGCCGGCACAGCTTGAGATAGTCGCTCCATGCGCTCTCCCAATCTTCGTTCATCCGCTTCCAGAACTGGAACGCGCAAATTTGCGCCAATGTGTAATCGATATAATAAAATGGCGTGTTATAAATGTGCCCCTGCTTCTGCCAGAACCCGCCGCCTTCGAGGTAGGCGTTGCCGGCGTGGTCGCGGTGCGGCAGGTAGCGGAGCTCCAGCTCCCGCCACGCCCGCTTGCGCTCTGCCGGCGTCGCTTCCGGATTGGCATAGACGATATGCTGGAATTCATCGACGGCGACGCCGTAAGGCAGAAACTGCAGAGCGGAAGCAAGATGGCTGAACCGGTATTTGTCCGCATCCTCCACAAAAAATTTATCCATCCACGGCCACGTGAAAAATTCCATGCTCATCGAATGAATCTCCGCCGCTTCAAACGTCGGCCACCAGTATTCCGGTACCTCAAAGTGCCGGCTCTCGTACACCTGGAAAGCGTGCCCCGCTTCGTGGGTCAGCACGTCGATATCGTCGGAAGTCCCATTAAAGTTGGAAAAAATGAACGGAGCGCTGTAATCGCTAATGAACGTGCAGTAGCCGCCGCTCTCCTTCCCTTTTTTGCTGACCAGGTCCATCAAATCCTCGTCAACCATGTAGCGGAAAAAAGCGCTCATTTCCGGAGAAAGCTTGTCGTACATCGCGATGCCGCCGTTTATGATCCAGTCGGGATCGCCTTTCGGCTTGGCGTTGCCGGATTTGAAGCTGAACCCCTCGTCGTAGAAGAGCAGCTTCTCGACATCGATTCGCTCCCGCTGGCGCTCCTTCAGCTTTGAGGCGAGCGGAACGATATGATCCAGCACCTGCTTGCGGAATGAGGCGACCATGTCCGCGTCGTAATCGGTCCGGGTCATCCGGGCGTAGCCGAGCTCCGTAAAATCTTTGTATCCGAGCTTGCGCGCCATTTCGGTGCGGACCTTGACGAGATCGTCGAAGATGCGGTCGAATTTTTCCTCGTTTGCGGCCATGAACCCATAGCGTGCTTCCGCCGCCTGCCGGCGCGTTTCGCGGTCGGTCGACTGCTCGAACGGTCCCAGCTGGGACAGCGTTCGCTCCTCGCCCTGGAACGGAATTTTCGCCGAGGCAATGAGCTGGTTGTATTCGGTTTTGAGCTTGTTTTCCTGCTGCAGGTCGGCGATGATTTCGGGACTGAACGTTTTCAGCGACAGCTCCGCGAGGCGAAACAACTGCCGCCCCCATTTTGTTTCCAGCTCAGGCCGGAATGCCGATTCCGTCAGCGCCCGGTAAAAGTCGGTGACATACTCCTGAATCTCGGGACCGACTTCATCCATGTAGTCCTGCTCGGCTTTGTAGAACGCATCGGTCGTGTCGATCGAATGGCGTATGTACACCAGCTGGCCCATCGTATCGAGTCTGCTGCGCAGCTTGTTGATGTCCGCCATGATGCGGTCCTGCTCCTCGAAGCTTGCTGCGGAACGGAATGCAGCCAGCAGTTCTTTGAACCCGGTAATGACGGCTTCCTTGTCGGGACGTTCGTAACGGAACTCACTGAATTTCATAGCGAACCACCTTTCGGACGTGTAATAGGTCAATTATACCTGAATTCCTGAAAATGGGTGAAGAGGGAAAAAGATGCGCTGCGCGGGCAGGTTTGATCTTCCGATCGCTGTTGTGGCCGGATTCCTGGATTTAATAAACCCTTAGCAGGGTTAGAATCCGTCCACAAAGGCGAGCGCTGGCGCTTCTCCAGATTCAAACCCGCCCGCTTCGCTCTCTTTTTCGGAGAGGGAGAGAGAAAGGAAGAGAGGCTGCGCGGGCGGGTTTGATCTTCCGATCGCTGTTGTGGCCGGATTCCTGGATTTAATAAACCCTTAGCAGGGTTAGAATCCGTCCACAAAGGCGAGCGCTGGCGCTTCTCCAGATTCAAACCCGCCCGCTTCGCTCTCTTTTTCGGAGAGGGAGAGAGAAAGGAAGAGACGCTGCGCGGGCGGGTTTGATCTTCCGATCGATGTTGTGGCCGGATTCCTGGATTTAATAAACCCTTAGCAGGGTCAGAATCCGTCCACAAAGGCGAGCGCTGGCGCTTCTCCAGATTCAAACCCGCCCGCTTCGCTCTCTTTTTCGGAGAGGGAGAGAGAAAGGAAGAGACGCTGCACGGGCAGGTTTGATCTTCCGATCGCTGTTGTGGCCGGATTCCTGGATTTAATAAACCCTTAGCCAGGGTCAGAATCCGTCCACAAAGGCGAGCGCTGGCGCTTCTCCAGATTCAAACCCGCCCGCTTCGCTCTCTTTTTCGGGGGAGACAGAAAGAAAAGGGCAGCTGCGTGATCAGGAAGATTAAAAAGGAACGCCTCGCGGGCGGATTTGATCTTCAAATCGCTGGAGCGGCGTCTGCCGTTCTACTAAAGCCGGTACACGGCGAACGGTTTGCCGTAGCGGAATGGTTCGCTGAGTTCGTCCAGCTTCTCGAGCAGCTCTGGAGCCGGTTTCAGCGTAACGCTCTGCAAGTTTTCCTCCAGCTGGGCGGTTGAGGTCGCGCCAACGATGACGGAGGATACAACAGGCCGGCTTATGAGCCAGGCCAGCGACAGGACGCCGGGCGTGCATCCGCACTCGCGGGCGAGCGTAAGCACGCTGCGGCCGAGCTCGATCCGCTCCGGATCGAGAAAGCGGGCGAAGCTCGGGTCGGTATCGGCACGGGAGCCCGCTGGCGGAGCCGCCTCGAATGCATATTTGCCCGTCAAAATCCCGCCGGCAAGCGGAAAATACGGAATGATCCCGACGCCCTGATCCAGGCAGAGCGGTACAAGCTCCGCTTCCGGCGCCCGGTCCGCGAGCGAGTAGCTCGTCTGTGTAGAGACGAAGCGGCTCGCGCCGAGCTTTTCGCTCACGCCGAGCGCTTTCATCAACTCCCATGCGGCATAGTTGGATGCTCCAATATACCGCACCTTGCCGGAACGTACCATATCCTCCAGCGCGCGCAGCGTCTCGTCGAGCGGGGTATCGGGATCAAACGTATGGATCTGGTACAGATCGACATGATCGGTGCGCAGCCGCTGAAGGCTGTCCTCCAGCTCGCGCATCAAATGATAGCGGGATGAGCCTCGGGCATTCGGATGCTCCCCGCGCGGCAGCCCGGCTTTCGTCGCCAGAACGGCTTCATGGCGTCTTCCCTGCAGCGCAATGCCGATGATGCGCTCCGATTCCGTTCCGGCGTAGATGTTGGCGGTGTCGATGAAATTGATGCCGGAATCGAGAGCCTGGTGGACGATCCGGACGGATGCGTCCTCATCCGCTCGTTTGCCGAATGCATTCGTGCCCAGACCGAGAGCGGACACCTTCAAGCCGCTGCCGCCCAATTTGCGAAATTCCATTGCTGCTTCAACTCCCTTGTTCAATATAAGGACCATTATACACCTGCGGAGTATTTTATTGCCTTCTTGCTTTAATGGGAAATCCCGATTTTACGCTCGAAGGTAAAAATATCTAATGTTTTACGCAAATGATCATTAGCGCAATCAGGCTTGTTTGAGTTAAACTATAAGTATTCCGATTAATTTATAAGGTTTTATCGGTGGCATTCGTTACATAAATGAACAACGCCTCGGGGTTGCGGAAGATGAGCAGTAATTTCATTCAAATAAGATTGTTATGGGGAGTGGGAGAGAGATATGAAAAAAAGGCTTGCAGGTATAGCTACAACCGGTTTGGCGTTTTTAACGCTTTTATCCGCATGCGGCAGCAGCGGCAGCGGTCAAAGTCAAACTTCCGGCAGTGAAGGTTCTAGCTCGGGCGAACAGAAAGCGGAGCAGGTAACGCTGACTTACGGCCTGTGGGATCAGGTTCAAGTGCCGGCAATGGAAGAAATCATTGCAAAATTCAAACAGCAGCATCCGAATATCGACGTGAAGATCCAGCTGACGCCTTGGAGCGAATATTGGACCAAGCTTGAAACGGCGGGGACGGGCGGCACGCTCCCCGATGTGTTTTGGATGAACGGCGGCACATTGCCCAAATACGCGGCGAACGGTCTGCTGCTTCAGCTGGACGATTATGCGAAGCAGGACAGCTTCGATTTCGGCGCTTACCCGCAGCCGCTTGTCAATCTGTATTCTTATGACGACAAGCATTACGGCGTTCCGAAAGATTATGACGTCGTAGGGTTGTGGTACAACAAAACGCTGTTTGATGAGGCTCACATCCCTTATCCGGACGAAACATGGGACTGGAACAAAGCGGTGGAAGTCGCCAAAAAGCTAACCAATCCGGAGAAAGGAATATGGGGGCTGCCCGCACAATTCCAAGGACAAACGGGATATTACAACACGATCCTCGAAGCGGGTGGCGGATTCATTTCCGAGGACGGCAAAAAATCGTTGTACGACACGCCGGAAGCCATCCGCGGCCTGAAGCTGCAGACCGACCTCATCCACGTTCACAAAGTGTCCCCGACGCTGGCGCAGATGACGGACACCGCTCCGAAGGATTTGTTTAAATCCGGCAAGGTCGCCATGCTGACGGACGGCTCGTGGAACGTGAAAGATTTTGCGACGAACGAATATACGAAGGATAAAATCGATATCGCAGTGCTTCCGAAAGACAAGCTGCGCACATGTGTCATTCACGGTCTCGGCAATGTGGCCGCAGCAAATACGAAGCATCCGAAGGAAGTGTGGGAATTTCTGAAATTCCTCGGTTCCAAGGAAGCGGCGGAAATTCAGGCCAAGGACGGAACGGCGCTTCCGGCCATTGCGGGCGGGCAGGAGTTGTGGATCAAGTCGGTTCCGCAGTTCCATCTTCAAAAGTTCATCGATATGGCGAACCAATCGATTCAGCTGCCGCGTGCCCCGGTTACGGCCAAGCTGGACGGGCTCGAGGCGGAATATTTGAAAAAAGCCTATACAGGCGAGGCAACGCCTGAGCAGGCGGCCAAAGAGCTGGCCGAGAAAATTACTGAGCAGCTGAATAAATAACGATTGCGGAAGCTGTGCCCCTGCGAGGAAAGGAGATGATACGATGGCGGTTCACCAGGAGCTTGCGGCAGCGGTCCCCCGCAGCCGGAAGTCAAAATTGAAACGGCGCGAATATCTGTGGGGATACGGGATGATTTTACCCTTATTGCTCGGCGTCGGCGTGCTGTTTATATGGCCGGTAGTCCGGACCGTCTATCTTTCTTTCACGGAGTGGGGAGACTTCGGCAAGTATCATTGGGCAGGCGCGCATAATTACGTCAAACTGGCGAGCGACCCGGAAATCGTCCGGGCGCTCCTCCATACGCTGTTAAATGTCGTGCTCTATGTGCCCGCCATTGTGGTGCAGGCGACGATTGTTGCCGTGCTGCTGAGCCAGCCGATTCGCGGTGTTTCCCTGTACCGCACCGTTTATTTCCTGCCGGCGGTCATGATGCCGGCCGCGGTGGCCATGTCATGGCGGTGGCTGCTTAACGGCGATTACGGCTTGGTGAACGCCGTGCTGAAGCTATTTTCCATTCAAGGTCCGAGCTGGCTGACCGATCCGAGGACGGTGCTGCTGACGGTGGTCTTCGTTGCCGTCTGGAGCATGGTCGGGTTTCAGGCCGTCATTTTGATCGCCGGCATTAAAGGAATTGCGCCCTCTTATTATGAAGCGGCATCCATCGAAGGGGCGGGTCCGCTTTCCAAGTTTTTCGGCATCACGCTGCCTCTTCTGACGCCGGCTTTGTTTTTCGTATCGGTAACGTCGTTAATCGGCGCCCTGCAAGTATTCGATCTGATTTATATGATGGTCGGAACGGTGGCGATCGACAATGCGGATACGGTCGTTTACTTATTTTACAAGCAGGCGTTCGTAAGAAATGATAAAGGCTATGCATCCGCCATCGCGGTCGTATTGTTTGCACTCATTCTGCTGCTGACGGCGCTGCAGCTTAAAATTCAGCGAAAATGGGTGCATTACGAATGAAAATTACGGTTCATCTAGTTCTTATTGTCGGTGCGCTCATTATGGCGGCCCCGTTTGCATGGTCGCTGCTGACGTCGCTCCAATCGGCGGAGGAATCGACGCGGATTCCGCTCACTGTGCTGCCCGAGAAGCTGCGGTGGGATAATTATGCCAAGGTGGTCGAACTGCTGCCTTTCGCGAGATTTTATTGGAATACGGCAATCACGACGCTGGTCAAGGTAGCCGTTTGCGTTCTGCTCAGCTCGATGGCGGCGTATGCGTTCGCGCGCATCCCGTTTCCGGGCCGAACGGCTTTGTTCCTGCTGTTATTGTCCGTCATGATGGTCCCTGGACAGGTGTTCATCATTCCGCGTATTTGCTGATGAAAGATTTGGGCTGGCTGAACTCGCTGAAAGCGATAACCGTCACCGGCATGTTCAGCGTGTACAACACCTTTTTGCTGCGCCAGTTTTTTCTCGGGTTGCCAGCGGAATTGGAGGAAGCGGCGAAAATCGACGGCTGCCATCCGTTTAAGGTTTACTGGCGGATTATGCTGCCGCTGGCTAAACCGGGTCTCGTATCGGTGACGATCATTACGACGCTTTGGTCATGGAACGATTTTCTTTGGCCGCTGATCGTCAACAGTTCGCCGGAAAAAATGACGCTTGCCGTCGGCCTCGCTTCTCTTCAAGGACAGTTTACGACCAACTACCCGGTGCTGATGGCCGGCATGCTGCTCGCTGTATGGCCGATGATTGCCATTTTTGTGCTGCTGCAGCGCCAATTTATTGAAGGCATCACGCTTACGGGAATCAAGTAGAAAAGGCTCGATCACAATGAGTCAAAAAGTTTATGGAATTTATAATTGAAAAGCTTACAGGAGAGATCGGGATGGAAAAGTGGAGAGTACTGCTCATTACGGCTCATCCGGACGATGAGACATCCTGCGGAGGAACGCTGGCGAAGCTGGCGGACGCAGGTCACGAGATTACCGTGGCGGTCGCTACCAGCGGCAACCGCGGAACGCAGGATCCTTCAATACGCCCGGATCAATTGGCGCAAATCAGAGAACGGGAGATGCAGGAAGCATCCTACATTCTGGGTGTGCATAAGCTCATCGGCCTCGGTTACGACGACGGGACGCTGGCGGACCAAGCCGGGCTGAAGGAGCATCTATACCGGCTGATCCGTTCCGAACGGCCGGATATTGTCATTACGCTTGATGCTTGGCGAAAATATGAATTTCATCCCGACCATCGCGCGCTCGGCCTTGCCGCAACCGAAGCGGCGTATTTGGCCGACGGCTGCTGGTATTATCCGGAACATGCCGAAGAAGGGCTGAAGCCTTGGAAACCGCAGGAAGTCTACTTGATATGGTCGGACGATCCGAACTATTCCGTTGATGTATGCGCTACGTGGGAACGCAAGCTGCTTGCCGCAGACGCCCATGTCAGCCAGTCTTCCGGCGGCAGGACGTTCCGTGAAAATTTTGTAAACTGGATTACGCTGCGTGCTCCCGGAGGAGAGGTTCAGAAGGAAGAATCGTTCCGAAAAATATACGGGACAAGCTTGAACATATGATGTCAGATTCAAAACGAACGAGGCGGGGTGGGGAAGATGGGAGTCAATATGAACGAAGGCTCACTGCAAGGAAGCCTGCCGAATTCCTTAAAAACGTTTCAAGGCTTCGAACCGTTCCAAATTTTCGTCAACCGTAACGAGGGAGATTGGCGGATGCCGTTCGAATGGCACGAGCCGCTTGAAATTTTTTATGTAAAATCGGGTCGGGGGCAGTTTTATATCGATGATAAAGTGTATGTCTTCGAACCGGATGATCTGTTCGTGATCGGAAACCGCGAGCTGCACAAAAGCCAGCTGATTGACCATGAGCCGTTTGAAGTGCTGGTCATCATGTTCGATCCTGAACTTGCAAAGGCGGTTCAGGTTGAAGACGGGATGGACCCGCTATCGCTATTTTATGAGCGCGATGTCGGCTTCTCCCACTGCCTGAAAGTTCGGGAACCGCTCAGGAGCAAGCTTTCCTTTGCGTTTGAGCGGCTGCAAGAGGAGCACGAAGGCGGCACAGACAGCTACTCCCGCCGGACGATCGTTTCGCATTTGCAGTGGCTGCTTGTGGAACTGAACCGGGCCTACAGGGGGAACACACCATACATCCGTCTGGACAATCATTCGAAAGTCCATTTCAAGCCGGTCGTTGCGGGTGCGATGGAGTTCATTAACGAGCATTACAACGAGGATCTGCATCTGGACCGGATCGCCGGATATCTTGGCGTCAATCCGTCCTATCTTAGCCGGGTATTCAAACAGAATTCCGGCTTCTCGCTCGTCGAGTTCATCACGTTCAAACGTGTTTGGCGGGCGAAGGAGATGCTGCTATACACAAACCGTAAAGTGACGGACATTGCATACGAGATCGGGTATAACAACGTCACTCATTTTCAGTGGACATTCAAAAAAATGTTTGGGGTCAGTCCCAGTCAATACCGGAAGCTGCCGCGAGGTTATTATCGTTTGCAAAAGTACTGAGCGGCGCGAGGGAGGCAGAATCAAGAAGCCAAGGCGGCGAAAGCCTGGCTTTTTTTGTTCTATAGGAGGCCGACCGCATCACGACCGCTCGCCAAGTTTGCAAATCCGGTTTCTTCTTATCGAAAAAAATGAGAGTGATTACTCACTTTACAATTTAACGATCCGGCTGTATCATGAATGTGAGTAATCACTCATTTTTGGTTATAAGGAGAGTGTTGTCCATGTCCTCCATCTCTGCAACTGCGTCGGGCGTTCATGACGCGCCGGTCGTGGAGCTGGACCGTATCGTACGCCGGTTTGGCGGCCGCGCCGTTCTGGACGGCATTTCGTTGCGCGTAGAGCGCGGCGAGCTGTTCGGTCTGCTCGGTCCGTCCGGCTCCGGCAAAACAACGCTTGTGAAAGTGATGACCGGCATCGACAAAGCCGATGAAGGCTCGGTTCATATGCTCGGCGAGCCGATGCCGAAGCTGTCCATGCTGCAGCGGTTCGGTTATATGGCGCAGTCCGACGCGCTCTACGGAGAGCTGACGGCGAAAGAAAACCTCGTTTTTTTCGCTTCGCTGTACGGACTTAAGGGAGCGCGCCGCAGCGAACGCATTCATGATTCGATGGCGGTTGTCGGCTTGCTTGACCATCTGAACAAACCAGTTGGCGCGTATTCCGGCGGCATGAAGCGGCGGTTGTCGCTGGCGATTTCGCTGCTTCACGAGCCGCAGCTGCTCGTGCTGGATGAGCCGACCGTCGGGATCGATCCGGTGCTAAGGCAGTCGATCTGGAAGGAGCTTGCGAAGATGAGGGAAGGCGGCACGACGATTATTTTGACGACGCATGTAATGGATGAGGCGGACAAATGCGACCGGCTCGCACTCATTAAGGACGGCAAGCTGACCGCCGTCGGCTCGCCCGCGGCGCTTAAAGCGGAAACGGGAAGCGAAACGATCGAAGAAGCGTTTATCGCGCTGGGGGGAGGTATCCGATCATGAGAATCCGCGCACTTGCCATCCGCATTATCCGCCAGTTCGTGCGGGATAAACGTACGCTCGCGCTGCTATTTTTGGCGCCGCTCCTCATTCTTTGCCTGGTGAAGCTGGTGTTTAACGGCCAAACGGTCCACCCGGAAATCGGAATTGTGGGCGTCCCGCAGCTGCTCGCCCAGCGGCTGGAGCAGACGGACGCGCATATTACCGTGTACGATGATGCCGGAAGCGCCGAAGAAGCGCTGAAAGCGGGCGATTTGCACGCCGTGTTGACGCTGGCGGACAGAACGCCGCACATCCGGCTTGAAGGCAGCGACCCTTCCGAGAGCAAAATGGTGCTGCTGCTGCTCCAGCGGACGATGCAGGCGGATATGCCGTCGGTGCAGCCCGACGTTTCTTACCTGCACGGCTATGAAGATATGACCTCGTTCGATTCGTTCGGTCCGGTGCTGATCGGGTTCTTCTCATTTTTCTTCGTCTTCATGCTGGCCGGCGTTTCGTTTCTTAGGGAGCGAACGAGCGGCACGCTGGAGCGGCTGCTGGCGACGCCGATCCGGCGGTCCGAGGTCGTGGCGGGTTATTTGTCCGGCTTCGGGTTGTTTACCTTGTTGCAGGCGGCGCTGATCGCCTGGTTCGCCATCGACGTGCTCGGCCTCTATATGCAGGGATCTATCTGGCTGGTGCTGTTCATGAATTTGCTGCTGTCGCTGACGGCGCTGACGCTCGGCACGCTGCTCTCGTCTTTTGCCGGCAGCGAGTTTCAAATCATTCAGTTTATCCCGCTCGTTATCGTGCCGCAGGTGTTTTTCTCCGGGTTGTTCAATCTGGACGCGATGCTGCCATGGCTGCAAAACTTAAGCCTGATCATGCCGCTTTATTACGGGGCGGATGCGATGCGCGGCATTATGATCCGGGGCGAAGGCTGGGAGGGAATTCAGCTTGACGTCTACGTGCTGATTGGTTTTTCGCTGGCGTTTGCGCTGCTTAATGTGCTGGCGCTGCGCAAGCACCGGGCGATTTAACAAGGTCGGGAACTCTATGATATGATGGGTACGAAAATTGGAATGAAAGCAAGGAGTTGTAAAATATGCGAGAGTCGACCGAGCAGTGGATTGAAGAGCTGCTGAAAATCGACGCCGGGGAAAAAATGACCGAGAAGCAGTCCAAAATATTGGCGGCGGCAATCGAAGTTTTTTCGGAGAAAGGATTTTCGGCGTCTTCGACGAGCGAAATCGCGCAGCGGGCGGGCGTAGCCGAAGGCACGATATTCCGCCACTATAAAACGAAGAAGGACCTGCTCGTGTCGATCGTGGCGCCGACGATGGCAAAGCTTATGGCTCCGTTCGTGCTGCGCGGCTTCAACAAGGTGCTCGATGTCGAATACGAGCGCTACGATCAGTTTTTGCGCGCGTTCATCGAGAACCGAATCGAATTTCTGAACAATCACCGCAGCGTGCTGAAAATATTGGTGCAGGAAATCCCGTTTCATCCCGAGCTGCGGGAGCAGTTTTTTCAAAATATTGCTTCCAAGGTGCTGGAGCGGCTTGGCGCCATCGTCGGAAAGTTCCAGGCGCAGGGCAACATGGTTGAGCTGCCGACGTTAACCGTTCTCCGCTTAACCGGTTCGGCTCTATTAGGCTATACGCTGTCCCGCATGTTCTATGGCGAACGGGAAGGAGCCGACTGGGACGACGAGTATGAGCGGGAACAGACGATTGCGTTCATCATGCGGGGTCTCGGGATGAACGGGTGACAGGGGCGGCAATCGACCTTTTCCGCCTTTTGTTGCGTCGACGGCGTTCGGCGAATATTGCAATCGACGGCGTTTTCTGCGCCGCAAGCTTCGACGGCATTTTTCAGTGCCGCAAGCCTCGACGGTATACCCGGTTTTTCGCGCGCGGTATTTGTCGGCGATTTCGGCGCGGAATCATCATTTTCGAAACTGTTTCGAGCTTTATTTATCCATTATGCAAACATTTAGCGGATATTGGGTTGCATACCGTTTCACGTGGAACGGTCTGTTCGGATCGCTAAGAACAGACTAACGATCACCGGAAAGAAAGGCGGTATCAATGAATCATTCAATTGAAACGGATCCGAACACGATGCCGCAGGCGCCGGTCCGCACCCGAAGACTCGGCATCGCCCTCATGCTCGGCTCGCTTACGGCCATCGGGCCGTTTTCCCTGGACATGTATTTGCCTGCGCTGCCGGGGATGACGGGCAATCTGCATACGAGCGCTTCGCTCGCCCAGCTCAGTCTGACCGCATGCATGCTCGGACTGGCGCTCGGGCAGCTGCTGGCGGGACCGCTCAGCGATACATATGGAAGGAAAAAGCCGCTGATTGCGGCGCTGGCCGTTTATACGCTCTCCTCGTTGCTCTGCGCGTTCAGCCCGAACATCGGAGTGCTCGTGGCGCTGCGCTTGATTCAAGGGTTGTCCGGCGCGGCCGGCATCGTCATCTCGCGCGCAGTCGTGCGCGATTTATTTTCCGGAAACGAGATGACCCGCTTCTTCTCGCAGCTGATGCTCATAAACGGGGCCGCCCCCATTCTGGCGCCTATCATTGGAGGGCAGCTGCTCAAGGTCGTCTCTTGGCGGGGCGTCTTCGTCGCGCTGTTCCTGCTCGGGGCCGCGCTGCTGCTCGCCGTTCTGTTCACGCTGCCGGAGACGCTGCCGGCCCGGCGCCGTTCAGGCGGCGGACTTCGACAGACGCTGCGGACGTTCCGCGGCTTCGCGTCCGATCGGCTGTTTATCGGTTATGTTCTCGCTATGGGACTGGTGTCGGCGGGCATGTTCAGCTATATTTCCGGATCGCCTTTCGTCATCCAAAATGTGTTCGGCGTATCCGAGCAGGGATACAGCCTTATCTTTGCGATGAACGGCGCCGGCATAATTCTCGCTTCCCAGATTGCCGGTCGCCTCGCCGGAAAAATCGCCGTGGAGCGGCTGTTTGGCTTCGGCATCACTACAGCTGTGGCGGGCGGAACCGCGCTGCTGCTGTCAATCGTGCTGGATGGGGGACTCGTTCCGGTCGTCATCTCGCTGTTTTTTGTCGTATCCAGCGTCGGGATTGTCGGCACGACGTCCACATCGCTGGCGATGCAAAATGCGGGGCAGGCCGCGGGAAGCGCCTCCGCGCTGCTCGGCATGCTGCAGTTTGTGCTCGGGGCGGCCGCTTCGCCGCTCGTCGGGCTTGGCGGCGAGGCCGCCGCGCTGCCGATGGCTGTCGTCATTGCCTCGGCCGAAGCGCTGGCCGTCGTCATCTGCTTTACATTAATCAGAGGCGCCGGGCGGCGGCAGTAGCTTTGTTGGCATCCGCTGCGTCATTCAAGGTGATGAAACAAAAACTTGATTATGTTAAGCAACAGAGGCTGTCTAATAAGTATTCACGCGTATGAGCTAGTCCTAAATAGGACAAAAGGGGACCTCCTGTTTCGCCTGGCAAAGCGAAGTCGGAGGTCCTTTTGTACAATTGAAATGTCTCAAACCTGCGAATGTGCAGGTTTTATCGGTTGAAACCGTATGTGGAGAGGGAATACCTGCGATGGTGCAGGAATTCCCAGCCTTTTATTGCCTGAACGGGAGATGAGGGCGACAAAAAAAGTTTTCGCAGGAATTTTAACGTAGTCGAAAAATAAAAAGAAAAAAGATGTACGAACGCATGTTTTTCAAAAATATCCCTTCGTACAAAGCGATGAGATAAACCTTTATCGAGGTCTTTCGAAGATGTGCGACCGCGTTTAAAGGTAGGTTTATTCGCCAATAGGAAAGTTCATTTCGACTTCATGCTTTATCGAAATTAAACTTTCCTATGTGGTAAAAAAGAACGAACCGGCCAAGGATAGCCCCTTGACCGGTTCGTTTTTCGCTTTTGAAGCTGAAGAACTTGATTGATACGACTAAAAGCCTGCTTATGGGACAGCCCCTGCATCCTTTCGGATCGTTTGAGCTCATTGAATTGCTGAATCGGAAAGATATTTGGATGATTGCTTCGTTAAACGCATCACTCATTCAACTGCGAGAGCCGCCGGCCTGCAAGCCCGCTAACGGTAACTTCGGTTGCAATGCGACTTCGTTTGCAATATGATTTCGGTCGCACAATAAGGATAAGTGGTTTACGGAGTCGCCAAGGTGGCGATTTCCGGCAGTGCAGGCTCGACTCTCTTTTTCGTCGAGTTTTCATAAGCGCTGGCAATGTGAATGATTGCGGGCTCGTCAAACGCCCGGCCGAGGAACTCGATGTTTGCGGGCATGTACGTTCCCGTTTTCGATTTCGCATAGCCCATCGGAACGCTGATGGCCGGGAATCCCGTGTTTTCGCTCCATCTGCTGAACAGTCCGGCTTGCTCTTTGCCGATCAAGTCGGCCAGCTGTGCCGAACTCGGGTACGCGATCGCCGCGAATCCGTTTTTTGCCATCGTATCGAGCGTCCAATCCTGCAGCGCGGTGCGCATCGCAAGCGAACGCTGGTAATCGACATTGTTGTTGAGCGCATCCGGATCGATCTTGATTTCGCGGTCGTAAGATTCTTTCGCATACGGGCTGTATTTACCCGAATCGTAGAGCCCGCGGAACGTTGTCACAGGAACGTTGCCGCCCTGCTCGGCAAGGAATTTGTTCACGTCGCGGGCCGACTCGAACGTGATGACCGACGAACCTCCGAGCAGGCTTTTGGGCGGCCCGGCAATCTCGACGACTTCTCCGCCCAATGCTTCAATGTCTTCGGCCGCCTTGCGCAGCAGAGCGACGACCGGTCCTTTCGGTTGGTCTCCCCAGATTGCGAGGCCGCCGGTTACAAGGCCGATTTTGACGCCGTCCAGCCGGCCGCCCTTGGCGAACGAAGCGTAGCCTTCGGCAGGAATTTTGCCGACGCTGCGCGCCGTTACGGGATCGGCCGGATCGTAGCCGGCGATAAAATCAAGTCCGGTTGCCGCGTCCTTAACCGTTGCGGCGAGCGGGCCGGCCGTATCCTGGGTCAGTGCCCGCGGAAAAATTCCGTGCGCGCTGACCAGACCCATTGTCGGGCGAATCGTGACGACCCCGGTCAAAGCAGCTGGAATGCGAAGCGATCCGCCCGTATCCGTTCCGATCGCTAATGGGGCATATTGCGCGGCGATCGCCGCTGCGCTGCCGCCGGATGAGCCGCCGACCGTACGCGTGAGGTCATATGGATTTTTCATGGCGCTTTTGAGGCTGGAGATGCCGTAGACGGCTGCCGCGAAATCGTCCAGGTTGGTCTTGGCGAGCACGATGGCCCCTTGCTCCTCCAAGCGGTTAATGACGGTGGCGTTGCTGTCCGGAATCCAGTTCTTGAATAGTTCGGACCCGTTTGTCGTAGGCATATCGTCCGTATTGATGACGTCCTTGACGACGACGGGAACGCAGTGGGCTGCACCGAGCGCCGCGCCCGAACGCTGCTTTTTGTCCAGTTCGGCGGCCTCAGCCTTGGCATTTTCGTTCATGTTGATAATGGCATTCAGCATCGGTCCTTGTTGATCGTAGGCTTCGATCCGGGCCGTGTATGCGGATATTAATTGCTGACAAGTGAAAGCGCCGGAACGGAGGCCGCTTTCAATCTGCTCAATCGAAAGTCCTTCCACGGTATCGGCCGAGATGGAGGCGAGTCGCGCATAATGGGCTACGCGCGCATTCAGCGCCGCCGCTTCCGCTTGGGAGAGAACGACACCGTAACCGAACCTGCCGTTGCCGACTCCGTTCATAATGCCCGCTTTCGCTACGGCTCCGACAGCGCCGGCATAGGGGCTCGATGACGGCACGTCCGAGAAGGAGGACGGCGCATCGCTAAGATGGAAGAGACTTTGCACCGTCTTGGCTGCATCCTCCCGGGTAACCGGGGCATTTCCGCCCAAAAGTTCCGAAGCCGGCTCATTTGGTGCGTTTTGCTTCAGCATTTCCAACAAAACCGTTTGTGTAATGCCCGTTGATGCAGGTGTTTCCGGTTGTGCAAAGGATAAACCAGGTAAGGAGAAAAGCAGTGAGCCGGCGAGAACGGTTTGTACCATTCGACGAGAAAAGCGGCGCATATGAAGCCTCCTTGGTTTTATATGTTAGAATACATACCTTATATTAAAACAAAATTTTTATATGTCAACTAATGTAACATAATGTCACATTTTGCTAGGAATGTCGCGATGATGCTGTCATAAAATGTCGATAAAATCGGTAAATTTACAAGGCTGGCGGAGAAATTATGGTAAAATGAAGATAAATCTGACGAAAACGGACGATTTTGACGATAATCGATAAATTGTGAGAGTACATCGGAAATTTGCACGACTTCGGCACATTATGGCGATCATGCGACCTGGTTGCCTTTTTGCCCGAACGCTCCCTATAATGAAAACAGATGGAAGCCGGCAGGCACGCAGATCGGAACGAACGGAGTCGATGCATGATGGAAAGTGTGCTGGACATTATCGTCCGGTCGACGGAGATCGATATGAACGGGCACGTGAACAATGCCAAATATTTGGAATATTTGGAGTGGGGCAGAGACGAGTGGTTTGACAAAGCGGGGCTGGATTTCGACACTTTTCTTGCAATGGGCATGCAGACGGTGATGGTCAATATTAACATGAATTACCGGAAGGAGTGCCGTCAGGGAGAAGCGCTGACGATCCGCACCCGTCCCTGCCGGGCCGGCCGCTCCAGCTTTGCGCTGCTGCAGGAAATTGTAGGCGCAGAAGGAAAGATCCGCGCCGATGCGGTCGTCACCTGCGTCACGATCGATGCGGTCAATCGCGTCAGCCGGGAGATGCCGCAGCAGCTGCGGGACGTCCTGGAAAGAGAGAGAAACGATACAATGTAGAGAAACTATACTACGGGAGAAACGGGTGGCACTTATGGATAAAAAAATGATTTTTTTCGATATCGACGGGACGCTGCTGGATCATGACAAGAAGCTTCCGCAGTCGGCCAAGGAGGCGGTAGCCGAGCTGCAGCGGGCGGGACACGAAGTCGCGATCGCGACCGGACGCGGCCCGTTCATGTTCAAGGAAATCCGCGAGGAGCTCGGCATCGATTCCTACATCAGCTTTAACGGGCAGTATGTCGTTCGTCAGGGCGAGGTGATCGTGAAGAACCCGATCCGCCCGGAGCTGCTGGAGCGCATTACGGAAGCAGCCGCAGCCCATGACCATCCGATCGTATATATGAGCCACGAGACGATGAAGTCCAGTTCCGAATTCCACGCTTATATCGTGGAGAGCATCAGCTCGCTGAAGGTAAAGCATCCGGAGTTCGATGCGGACTATTTCCGCAATCGCGACATTTATCAATGTCTGCTGTTCTGTACCATCGGTGAGGAGACGCACTATAAGGAGCATTTTCCCGGCCTCGATTTTATCCGTTGGCACCAGTTCTCCATGGACGTGCTGCCGCAGGGCGGCTCGAAAGCGAAGGGAATCGAACAATTTATCCGTCTGGCCGGCTTCGACAAAAAAGACGTGTATGCGTTTGGCGACGGCTTGAACGATATCGAGATGTTGGAATATGTCGACAACAGCGTCGCCATGGGCAACGCGGTCGACTCCGTCAAGAAAGCGGCCAAGCATGTAACGAAGGATGTGGTGGAGGATGGAATCCGGCACGGATTGGAAATGGTCGGCTTGCTGTAAAGCGGCGCGGAAACAGCCAACAAACGGCCGACTGATTGCAAAAGGGGATGAACGGCGGTTTGAAGACCAGCGAGCTTAATGTGGAAATGGGCGGGTTATCGTTTCTCGTTTCATCCATCACCGAATTGAAACCGTCCATCGTAAACGGCAAAAATACAGGGCTGCTCAAGCAGATGGAAGGCAGCCAGATCGTCTGGCTCAAGGCGGTCTCCGGCGAAGGCAGCCTGCATGCAGCCGCCCACTACTTTATTTTGATGATGCTGAAGTTTTGCCGCGTCATTATCGTGAGCGAGACGGCATTTCAGTCTTGGCCCGAGCAAGTACAGGCCGATTTTGACCGGCTGCTCATTCATAAGGAAAGCTTTGTGCATCACGACGAGAACTACTGCGCGTTTTATGATGCGGAGGATATGGGCGGCGGATGAATACCGAAGACGGAAGATGAGAGGCATATGCCGATACCGCCGGCCGCTTCAATTGCCGGCGCGCACGGCGACTTTCGCTCGCGACTCCAAATTTTTTCGCCGGATCAGCACCGCGGCTGCGATCAGCATGGCGCCGTTAATGACGAACACCCAGCGGATCGGAATGATGCCGCCCAGCACGCCGCCGATCATCGGCCCGAGCATCGTTGCCAGCTGGGTGGCGGACTGGTTCAGGCTGAACGCCCGCCCCCGAAACGAGGGAGCGGTCACTTTGACGATCATGGCGTTCAGCGCCGGATACACCCCAGCAAAGAACAAGCCGTAAATAAAACGAAGCACGCCGAATTCGACATACCCTTTTACGAAAAATTGCAGCAAATTCCCGATCCCGCCGCCGAGCAGTCCGATGAACAGGACGTTGGTGAAGCCGATCCGGCTGCCGATCCGCCCCCACTGCGGCGCGGCGAGCAGCGTTGCCAGCCCAACCGCCGAGAACACGATGCCGGACTGCAATGTCGCTTCGCCCTGCTTGACTCCAAGCTGCAGCACGTAGACCGTAATGAGCGGCTCCAGGATCATAACCGAGAAGGTGCCGAGTCCGACCAGCACAAGCAGCGTGATGAACACCCGGTTCGCCGCCGCTTCCTTCAAGTCGTCGCGCACATGGGATCGTTTGCCGGAACGGTTGAAGTTCGTTTCCTTGGCGAACACCAGCGCGATCAGCGCCGCGACGAGCACGACCACGCCGGAGAGCAGAAACGATTCCCGGTTGCCGAGCAGGTGGCTGGCGATGCCTCCGACCAGCGGCCCTACGATGCCTCCCGTCGCTCCGGACGTAGCCATAATGCCAAGCGCATACCCCGCTTTATCTTCGGGCGTGCCCGTGCCCACCATCGTAATGGCTGCCGGAACATATCCGGCGAGCAGCCCCTGAAAAATGCGCAGCAGCAAAAACAGATAAGGGTCATGAATGAAATAAGTGGCGAAATACAAAGCGGCCAGGCTGAATCCGGAGCGGAGCAGCATCGGCTTGCGGCCGTATTTGTCCGCCAGCGATCCCCAATACGGCGCGATCAGGGCGCTGGCCAGAAACGAAATGCCGAAAGCAAAGCCGGACCACAAGGACAGGTTGCTCGTAACGCCAAGCTCCGTCGCCAGAAATAACGGAATAAACGGGATGGAAATGGAGTAGGCGGTGCTGCAAAAAAACACTCCGACCCATAGCACAAACAGGTTGCGTCTCCAGGAGAAAGCCATCGTGCCGGTCACATCCTTTATCGATAAATATTTTACATGTCCGGACATTCAGTCTCTTGTATATTACTCTCTTTAGCTCCAAGATCCAAGTTCTTGACCAAAAAAAGGGCGGATGCGGGATTAGAAGCGGCTGATGCCCGGTAATAATAGTGGACAGGCGAAAACGCTAATCGTGGTGAAAAAGGGAGTGAGAACATGCTGCAAGATTGCGTTATTGTCGGTGGCGGAATTGCCGGACTGCAGGCCGCTATTCAGCTTGGAAGATACAACCATCGGGTGCTCGTGCTCGATTCCGGCGACGGAAGGTCGAGTTACTGCCTGCAGTATCACAATTTGCTGGGATGGCCCGACGGCATCAGCGGACCGGAGCTGCGGCAGCACGGGAGAATCCATGCGGAGCGGCTCGGGGTAACGTTTGTTTCCGGTCGGGCGGTAGGTGCGAAGCAGACGGATGAAGGTTTCGCGGTCGAGACGGAGAGCGGGGAGACGGTCCGCGCGAAGCGGCTGCTGCTTGCGACGGGCGTCATGGACCGGCTTCCGGAGCTGAAAGGGGAGCTGACGCCATGCCTTGGCATCAGCATCTATGTTTGCCCCGACTGCGACGGGTATGAACTGACCGGGAAGAGGGCGCTCGTCATCGGCTCGGGCAACGTCGGAGCGAGAATGGCGCTGACGCTTCTGTACTGGACCCGCAATCTGGTCTATATCAATCATGAGCAGACGGGCGTGGACAAGGAACTGATCGCGCAAATGGAAAAAAGCGGCGTTGAATACGTAAACGAAGCGGTCCGCGAACTGAAGCGGGACGGTTCCTTCCTGACCGGCGTCGTAACGGCGTCCGGCAGGACACTTAAGGCCGAGCGCGGTTTCGTCGCTTTCGGCGGCAACGAGGTGCGCTCGAATCTGGCGCAGCAGCTCGGCGTCCGGCTGCATGCCAACCGTCACGTGCTGGCCGATCCCCGCACCAAAATGACCAACGTAATGAACGTTTGGGCGGCCGGCGACGTGCTTGCCCATTCCGAGCAAACGGCGATTGCGATGGGAGACGGCAGCCAGGCGGCGATCTGGATCCACAAAAGCCTGATTGAGCCGCAAGGCAGCCAGGCGCTGGCGCCGCTGGTGGCTGCAAGCGGCCCTGAGACCTGATGGCCCAGAAGAGGCGGGCTGAAGATTGATCTGCTGCCCGGCCCGTGCAGCAGATCAGATAATTCAGACGGGCTATTTCTTTTTTATGGCACGTTCGGTAAAATAGGTTACGGGAACAAATGTTTGTCGCTAAGCGTTTGATTAGATTCCCGTAACTGAAACGACCGGAGGGGTATTGGGCCGATGCCGTTTGCCTTTAATGCCGGCGACTATCCGATGCGGCCCGGATGCTACATCATGAAGGATGCGTCGGGACGCATTTTGTATGTCGGTAAGTCGAAATGCTTGCGAAGCCGTCTGCAATCCTACTTTTATCAAAATCATACCCGCAAGCGGCTGCGTGAGCTCGTCGCCGAGATTGACTCGATCGAAGTCATCCTCGTGAACAATGAGACCGAAAGTCTGCTGCTCGAAAATAATTTGATCAAAATTCATAAGCCGCCCTACAACCGGGCGCTCAAGCGTGATAACAGCGGCTACGCTTATCTCATGCTGACGCAGGAGCGGATTCCGCGTTTGGACGTGTTTTTCCGCGACCGCAGGGAGAAGGAGAAAGCCGCGTCGACGGAGTTAGACGCGTCCCTTCAGGAGGCAGCGACATTGACAGAGCTGGACGTAGCCTTTCAGGAGACGGCGACATCGACATCGACGGAGCTGGATACAGCCTTCCGGGAGACAGCCGCAGCGTCAGAGGCGCCCTCGCGGAAGCGTTCCAAAGAACAGCCGGGAGGCCCAGAACAGGATGCGGCGCTGCCGCCGATGCAGCGGTTCGGACCGTTTGCAAGCGCTCATTTCCGCAATCAGGTGCTGGAGTTTGTCGCCGATCACTTCAAGCTTCGGACATGCACGACGATGCCGAAACGGGTATGTCTGCTTTATCATATCAAGAGGTGCAGCGGGATTTGTGAAGGTTTAATAAGCGAAGACGATTACTTGGACTCCGTCAGGCAAGCCGCAGAGCTGCTCGCTTCCGGCAGCAACCTGACCGCGGAGATGTACCGGAAAATGGAATATTATTCAGAGCGGCTGCTGTTTGAGAAAGCGGACAATATACTGCGCCATATCCGTTCGCTGGAGAAAATTCCGGAGCGGCAAATCGTCGACCGCGAGACGGATCTTAACCAAGAAGTGCTTTATTTCGGGGAAGCGGCCGTCATGATTGCCAAAGTGCAGCAAGGGATGCTTCGCGACTTCGAGCTGCGGGAGCTGGAGCCGGGTTACACAGATGCCGCCTGCGACCGTTTTGTTATATCGCGTTACCGGGAGCATGGCAAGCCGGACGAGCTGATTGTGAACCGGCTTGGCGACCCGCAGGCCGTCAAGCGTGCGCTCAGACGGCCGGGCGAGCGGAATAAGGGCGTCCCTTTTCGAATTACGCTGCCGAAGCGCGGCTTGAAGCATGATCTGCTGCAGCTTTGCAAGGACAACTACGATTACCGGATGCGGCAGCGTGATCGTGAAAGCAGATCGACCTGAACCTGCTGCGGTGAAACCGGAAAGTGTCATGTGCGGGACAGGTCATAGCGTTCATAAAGCTTCAAAAAAACCTAACAATGAACCGGTCAAGGGACTGCCCTTGACCGGTTCATTTTTTGTTGTTTAGGAAATCATGTAACTCTAAGGTGGATCGAGCGCATCGCTGGCAGCGATGGGGTCGTAGGTTCAGCCCGCGCAGACGGAATGCATGAATGACCTTCGAGAGCTAACGGCTAAGCATGACGTTATTGTGCTCAAAATGCCCTTTTGCAAAATGTAACGGTTATGAGAGACCTTATCTGATGGTTTCCGCTCAAACAGGGCTATTCCTGCAACCAATAACAGCGCTCATCTCCGTTAGAAATTCAAAGGGGCCATTTTCGTTCAATTAGCGGCAATGGCAGCCGTTAGGAAATAACCTGCGATCCATCGACTCCCTCAGACGGAACGAATCGAACCGGCTGAGTTGAATGGAGCCTAAACGTGCGGTGTCGCTGATTTCCGCTTTGCGTCGAAATAAATGGGGGAGGGAAAAAGCTTGGAGAAGCAGGAGACATGGAAAAAGCGTGGTGCTGTGAAGCGAGTCGATTCCTAGTCTAACCGGGCGCCGCACGCCTTTGCTGTCGAGCGGGTTGCCTGCCGGTATGATGAGCCGCAAGGCATTTTGCCTTGTGCAGGATGCTTATTGTTGTTCTGAATCCGAACAATCAACAACGCATCTGCTCTGCGAGTGTCCGCTGTTTCGAGTCCGCTCTTTTTAGCGCCAAGATTGTGATTTTTATCACAAAAGTCCGCCGCGCGATATGGTACGCTGGAAACAAATTTCAGGTTATGCGGTATCGACTGGGAGGAGTAAGCGCAAATGGATCATTTGGATTTGGCACGGTGGCAGTTCGCCATCACGACGATCTATCATTTTTTGTTCGTGCCGTTATCAATCGGCCTCGTTTTTCTGATTGCCGTTATGCACACGCTGTATGTGGTCAAAAAAGAAGATGTCTACAAACGGATGGCCCAATTTTGGGGCAAGCTGTTTCTGCTTAATTTTGCGGTCGGCGTCGTAACCGGCATTATGCAGGAGTTCCAGTTCGGCATGAACTGGTCCGACTATTCCCGGTTCGTCGGGGACGTGTTCGGGGGGCCGCTTGCCGTTGAAGCGCTCGTATCCTTCTTCCTGGAATCGACGTTTCTGGGGGTTTGGATTTTCGGCTGGGAGCGGCTGCCGAAAAAGGTGCATCTGGCCTCGATCTGGCTTGTGGCGGCCGGCACGACGATGTCGGCCTTCTGGATTTTGACGGCCAACTCCTTCATGCAGGAGCCGGTTGGATTTGCCATAAGGGACGGCCATGCGGAAATGGTAAGCTTCGGCGCGCTGCTCTCCAATCCGCAGCTTTGGCTGGAATTTCCGCATGTGGTGTTCGGCGCGCTTGCGACTGGAGCGCTGTTTATGACCGGCGTCAGCGCCTATAAGCTGCTCAGAAAGCAGCAGCTGGACATTTTTAAGCCGTCCTTCTCGATCGCCATTGTGGTGGCGCTCATATCGAGCATTCTGGTCGCCATCGTCGGCCATGACCAGGCGCAGCATCTGGTCCAAAGCCAGCCGATGAAGATGGCGGCGTCGGAGGGACTGTGGGAAACGAGCGGCGACAGCGCGCCGTGGACGGTCATTGCGGGCATTGACGTAAGCGGGCAAAAGAACGATTTTTCACTCGAAATCCCGGGCTTGCTCAGCGTACTCTCGTACAACAAGCTGACCGGCCAAGTACAGGGCATTAAAGACCTGCAGGCTCAGTATGAAGCGCAGTACGGACCCGGTAATTACATCCCGCCCGTGCGGACGACGTTCTGGAGCTTCCGGATTATGGTGCTTGCCGGAGGACTGATGGTGCTGCTCGGCCTATACGGCACGATCGCGGTGATGCGCAAACGGCTTGAGCGGCAAAAGCGGTATTTACGCTGGATGGTGCCCGCAATTGGGCTGCCGTTTATCGCCAATACGGCGGGGTGGATCATGACCGAGATCGGAAGGCAGCCGTGGATCGTATTCGGGCTGCAGAAGACTGAGGACGGCGTGTCGCCTACGGTATCTTCTGCAATGGTGCTGACCTCGCTCATCGGATTCACGCTCGTGTACGGTATTTTGGCGGCGGTGCTTATTTATCTGTTCGTGCGGACAATCCGTCAGGGTGCGGATGAAGAAGGCGTCCATCCAGCGGACGAAGAAAACGCAAAGCAGGCTCATGAAGGCGCACTTGCGGAGACGGAACAACCGCTTCCGGCAGGTACTTTTTAGAGAAAAAGTGAAGCAGGGGAGGCCGAATTGTAGATGTTGGAAACCGTATGGTTTGTGTTGATTGCGGTATTGTTTGTCGGGTTCTTTTTTTTGGAGGGGTTCGATTTCGGCGTCGGAATGCTGCTGCCGTTTCTGGGCAAGGACGATCTGGACCGTCGCGTCATCATCAATACGATCGGGCCGTTCTGGGACGGCAATGAAGTGTGGCTCATTACGGCCGGCGGCGCGATGTTCGCGGCGTTTCCGAACTGGTACGCGACGCTGTTCAGCGGCTTTTATATGGCGCTCTTTCTGATGCTGCTGGCGCTGATCGGACGGGGGGTGGCGTTTGAGTTCCGCAGCAAGGTATCCCATCCCGCGTGGCGCAAAACATGGGACTGGGTCATTTTCTTCGGCAGCCTGCTGCCGCCGCTGCTCTGGGGGGTGGCGCTCGCAAACCTGATGAAAGGCGTGCCGATTGACGAAAATATGAACTATGTCGGCAGCTTCTGGGATCTGATCAGCCTCTATTCGGTGACCGCGGGCGTGAGCATGGTGCTGTTGTTTCTGCTGCACGGCTCGCTCTTCCTGACGCTGAAGACGACCGGCGACTTGCAAAATAACGCCCGTTCGGTGGCGATGGGCATCGGCGCCTGGACGACCGTTCTGCTGCTGCTGTTCGTCGTGCTGAGCTACATTCAGACGGATATGTTTACCCGTAACGGAATTAATCCCGGGGCGGTTCCGGTGCTGGCCGGACTGGCGCTGTTCTCGGTGCAGTTTTTTCTGCGGAACAAAAAAGACGGCTGGGCGTTTATTATGACCGGTCTGACAATCGTGCTCTCGACCGTGACCGTGTTCACCGCATTGTTCCCCCGCGTCATGATCAGCTCGATTAACTCCGACTTCTCGCTGACGATCCATAATGCGGCATCCGGACCGTATACGCTAAAAGTGATGACAATCGTCGCTTTGACGACCGTACCGTTCGTGCTTGCTTACCAGATCTGGAACTACTGGGTGTTCCGCAAACGGGTTTCCCGCGCGGATCATCTGGACTACTGATATGAAACGGCTGCTGAAGTCCGTTCCGTCGGCCGCATTCGGCTTGGCGGCATCGATCGGATTTGCTTTAGGCGGAGGCGTCTTTCTGCTGCTGGAAGCTTCGGCGCTGGCGCGCATTGTCGACCGGGCGTTTCTCGGCGGCTCGCCGCTTGCGCCGCTGCTGCCGCTGTTCGGCGTGCTGCTCGGTTGGATTGTGCTGCGCTCGCTGCTGCAGATGCTGGCCGACGGGATGGCGATGAAGGCGGCCATCCGCATCAAAAGCGGCCTGAGGCTGCAGCTCATCCGCCATGCGGCCCGTCTCGGTCCTTCTTTGACAAAAGGGGAGCGCAGCGGCGAGCTGATCGGCACCGTGACCGAAGGGGTGGAACAGCTCGAGACGTACGTAGCCAAATACATCCCGCAAGCAGTGCTCTCCGTTTTTCTTCCGGCCGCGGCCCTTTGCGTCGTCCTGTCGCTGGACGTGGTGAGCGCGATCATTTTGGCGGTTACGTTCCCGCTGCTTATTATGTTCATGATTCTCGTCGGCGTCGCCGCCAAGCGGAAAGCG
Source organism: Paenibacillus beijingensis (assembly GCF_000961095.1). NCBI lineage: Bacteria > Bacillati > Bacillota > Bacilli > Caryophanales > Paenibacillaceae > Paenibacillus > Paenibacillus beijingensis. The sequence goes on from NZ_CP011058.1 coordinate 3,132,418, forward strand.
GACCGTCAATTCAAGGCGCTTGGCATGTTAAGCGGCCATTTCTTTGAAGTGATGCGGGGCCTTACCACCTTGCGGATTTTCAACCGGAGCAAAGCCCAACTGGAGATCATCGCAGCGATGAGCGAGCAGTACCGGTCGGCGACGCTGTCCGCGCTGCGGCTGGCTTTTCTGTCGGCGCTGGTTATGGAGCTGTTCGCCACGCTTGGCACCGCGATCGCAGCCGTATTTCTCGGGCTGAGGCTCATTTCCGGAGAAATCGAATTTTACCGGGCGTTTTACGTGCTGCTGCTCGTTCCTGAGTTTTACGCGCCGATCCGCATGCTCGGAGTCCAATACCATGCCGGTATGAACGGGGTCGCCGCAGCGAAGCGGATCATGAAGGTGCTGGATATGCCGGTCCTATCGGATCAGCCGTTACGCTCGGTAGAAACGGATATACGACGTAAGGAAAAATCGAATGCAGCCGCCTGCGGCCGCAAGGGGTTCCGGATTGAATTCGACCGGGTTACGGTGCACTATCCGGGTGATGAGCATCCGGTTCTGAAGGACATATCGTTTACGATCGAGCCGGGCGAACGAATTGCCGTCGTCGGCCGCACGGGCGCCGGCAAAAGCACGCTGCTCGATTTGATCCAAGGCTTCGTCATTCCGTCTTCGGGAACAATCCGCATTGATGGAACCGATTTGCATGAGATCGGCGCGGAAGCATGGCGTTCGCAGCTGACCGTCGTACCGCAGCGGACGCATCTATTCTCCGGAACGATTGCCGACAATTTGCGCCTCGGCGCACCCGCTGCAGAGCAGGAGGAGCTGGAGGAAGCGGCGCGTCTGGCGCGGGCGGAAGCTTTCATCAGCCGGTTGCCGGATGGGTATGATACGGAGCTGTCCGAGAAGCTGAAGTTCAGCGGTGGCCAAATCCAGCGGCTCGGCATAGCCCGCGCGTTGACGAGAAATGCCGCTGTGGCGCTTTTTGACGAACCGGTATCGCAGCTGGATATGGAAAATGCGACGGAGGTATCGAGGGCGCTGGAACGCTGGTCGGCGGGTAGAACGGTCGTGTGGTCGACGCATCATCTGGACACCGCCCAAAGAGCGGACCGCATCCTTGTTCTGCATCAAGGAAGGCTGGCCGAGACGGGGACCCACCGCGAATTGATGGACTTGCGCGGCATTTACCGGGAGATGTGGGAATCCTCGTTCCGAAAGGAAGAGAGAGCAGAAGAGAGGATGGAAACGAGAACGGAAGCGAGAACGGGATAAGACACTCGTAGTGAGGAGAGAGGAGAGAACGGGATGAAGGTGCTGCTGCGTACGCTTTATTTTATGAAACCGTACAAAGGCAGGGCGGCGTTTGCCGTATTGCTCGGCTTTTGCACGATTGCCGCCAATATCGGGCTGATGGGGACGTCGGGATATTTGATCGCGTCGGCGGCGCTGCGGCCTGAATCGGTGCTGCTTATTTGGCTGCCAATTGTCGGCGTCCGTTTCTTCGGTCTGTCCCGGGCGGTATTCCGCTATTTCGAACGGCTCGTCTCACACGATCTGACGTTCCGCATCTTGAAAGATGTTCGGGTATGGCTGTTCGGACGCCTGGAACGGAGGGGGGAGAGACTGCTGGAAAAAGAACGGAGCGGCGACCTGCTCGGCTCCGTCGTTTCGGACGTGGATACGCTGCAGAACTTGTATCTGCGCGTCATTGCTCCGCCTGCCGTAGCACTGATCGTTGGCATTTCCAGCGTTATCGTTATGGCGTCCTTCAGCCGCCAAGCGGCCCTCATGCTTGGCGTCATGCTCGTTATTGCGGGCCTAGTCATTCCTTGGGCATCCTTCAAGGCCGGACGCGGCGCAGGCAGGCAGCTCGTGCATGAGCGGGCAAAGCTATATGAGATGACGTCGGACATGATGTTGGGCATGAGAGAGCTGGCCGCATTTGGGGCTGTAGAGGAAAACATCAAGCAGCTGGAGCTTACTCAACGCCAGGTCGATCGTTATCAATCCGCGATGAACCGGAGCGGCGCCTTCTTCGGTGGCTTGACGCTCGGAACGTCGCGGCTTGCAATGCTGCTCGTTCTCCTTGCTTCGATTCCGATGGTCGCCAGCGGAAGCTTGCGCGGCGTCATGCTTCCGGCGCTGGCGCTGATGGCGGCTGCATCGTTTGAAGCGGTATCCCCGCTGCCCTCCGCGCTGCAGCATCTCGGACAAACGCTCGCGGCGGGAAGCAGGCTCTTCCGGCTCGCGGATGAAGCGCCCGCCCAAATGATTGAAGGCGAAGCGGCTCGCAGCGGGGTCGAAGCCGCAGCCGAATCCCCTGAGCGGACCGGAACAGTAATGGTGCAGAGAGGAACATCAAGAGGCTCAGGAGAAACAGCGGTGGCAATGAGCGGAGCAAGAGCGGTGGAAGTCGGAATGCAGAATGTGCAGAGCCATATGGCTTTTTCGTTTGAAGATGTTGATCTGCTGCACGATGACGGAAGGGAAGCGCTCCGGGGGCTGAGCTTTGCGCTGCACAAAGGCGAGCACGCGGCACTAGTCGGGGAAAGCGGCTCGGGCAAAAGCTCGATTGTGCAAATTCTGCTGCGGCTGCAGCCGTATTCATCAGGCTCGGTTCGGTTGTTCGGACAGGAACTTGCCGGATTGCCGGAGGAATCGGTGCGCGATATGTTCGCGGTAGTCCCGCAGCACGTGCAGTTGTTCAACGCAACCGTTGCGGCAAATTTGCGCATCGCGAAACCGGATGCGACCGACGAAGAGCTGAAAGCGGCGGCCCGGCTCGCATGTGCGGACGAAATGATTTCGGCGTTGCCGCAAGGGTATAACACCGTTATCGGAGAGTGGGGCGAGAGGTTGTCCGGCGGGGAACGCCAGCGCATCGGGCTTGCGCGTGCTCTTCTGAAGAATGCACCGATCGTGCTGCTCGATGAGCCGGCCGCGGGGCTCGACGTGTTGACCGAAGAAGCTTTTGTACGAAACATGACCTCGGCGCTGAAGGACAAAACGGTGCTGTGGATCAGCCACCGGCTGCAGGGGCTTGATGCAATGGACCGTATTCTTGTGCTGCGCGACGGACAATTATGTGAACAAGGCAGTCACGAGGAGCTGATGTCCGGACAGGGAGTGTACCGGCGATTACGTGAATTCCAGAACAAAGAAGTGAGCTGATGAGGAGTTCCGTTCTTTTTTCATTTCTTTGGAGCATTATCCCCTTTGCTCAGAAACGGGCCAATTAAGCTTCCATGGAGCCATGGAAGTGTGGACCCAGAAAAAACGGACCAGAGAGTAGAAGCAGGGGATGGAATAATGCATCAAAAAAGAATGCTAGCACGCCTGCTTCTGGATTAGGCTAAGTTTGTTTTTTCGCTTCCGAAACAGCTGGGTGATGAGGATTCAGCAAGCGGGAGGCGTCAGTCTATTTGTACGAAATCTTTGGAGCATTATCCCCTTTGCTCAGAAACGGGCCAATTAAGCATCCCTGGAACCATGGAAGTGTGTACCCAGAAAAAACGAACCAGGGAGTGCAGGTTGAGAGTAGAAGCGGAGAGGGGAAGCCGAAAGAGGAACAGAAAGAGGAACAGAAAGAGGAACAGAAAGAGGAACAGAAAGAGGAAACAGTAAGAGGAAGTATAGAGGAAGTATAGAGGAAGTATAGAGGAAGTATAGAGGAAGTATAGAGGAAGTATAGAGGAAGTATAGAGGAAGTATAGAGGAAGTATAGAGGAAGTATAGAGGAAGTGTAGAGGAAGTGTAGAGGAAGTGTAGAGGAAGTGTAGAGGAAGTGTAGAGGAAGTGTAGAAGAAGTATAGAGAGGAATCAGAGAGTAGAAGCAGATAATGGAAGTAGAGCGCAGAGATTGGGAGAGGAAGCAGGGAATCGAAGGTGGGAGTGATGTCGTGAAGTGTCGCAAAAATCGAAAAACCGGCCCCCTGTTCTCTTCTGAGCTGATGGGATAATGCACTAAAGAATGCCAGAACGCATGCTTTTGTATTGGGCTAAGTCTGTAATCGGCTTCCGAAACAGCTGATCGATAAAGATTCAGCAAGCGGGAGGCGTCATTCACATTCAAAAGTTGTCAATCTCCTTCGGGCGACCCAAACCTTTTCTGAGCCAATGGGATAATGCACAAAAGGTGATTAATGGTCGTGCATTCCTATGCAGTCGTGCATTCATCGTGCAGCGAAGCACATTTTGTCTGTAACATCTAATACGATAAGGGCCTGTCATTCCGGAATGGAAGACAGGCTCTTTTTTCAAGTTTCGCTGGATGCGGAGCGGAAAAATGAGAGCAGCGTCGCATTGAAACGGTCGAGCTCGTCGTAGTATACGCCATGGCCGCCGTTGTCGAAGCGGTACAGGTGTGAGCCGTTGATGCCTTGCGCCAGCGCGACGGCGGAAGGGAAGGGCACGATTTGGTCGTGCACCCCGGCAAATATACCGGTCGGTACGCGGATGTGCGGAAGATCGCCGCGCAGGTCCTCGTCACGCAGCGATACGAGGCATTTGATCGTCGCCTGCGGGGATGCTTCCAAAGCGAGTGAAGTGAACCAAGCCATGTACTCGGGACTGGTGTAGCGGTTGAAAAACATGCTGCCGAACTGCGCCAGCATTTTGGGACGGTCCTGGTAGGTGAGCGAGAGCAGCTCGTTCACCTGGGCCGGCTGCAGGCCGAACGGGTACCCGGGACGCGTCGTGAACACAGGCGCCGCCGCCGAAACGAGCGCGAGCTTTTCTACCCCGCGGCCGGCATGCCTGGCCATGTAGCGGATCGATATCGCGCCGCCGATGGAGAAGCCGAGCAGGATGAAGCGGGTCAAAGATAGGGCATCCACAACAGCGAGAACATCGTCGGCCAGCCGGTCGTACGAATACCCGTCCCATGGCCGGTCCGATTGACCGAAACCGCGAAGATCGAGCCCCAGGCAGCGGTAACCGTATGCCGGGAAACGGTCGAACTGGTACTCGAACATGCGGTGATTGCTCGGCCAGCCGTGAATGAACAACACGGGCGTACCGCCGCCGGGATCCAAATCCTCGACATAAACGCGAATTCCTTTTTCAACCTCGATATAAGGCATGACGCCTCCTTTTCGGCGCTGACACACTGTCGCTGCCGCTATCTTTTTTTTCAACTATATGCGGCTGGAAGTCAGGGCATGAGGAAGGGAGGCAATCTATGATATAGTGGAGATTGGAAAAAATGTAAAGGCCGGGAGAGGGGAAGACACAATGGAAGAGATGACGATCCGTCTGGTTGAGATGGCCGAAACAGATTTGCACGGACTGATTGCGAAGCTGGACCGCGAGCTGCTGGAGCGATATCCGGCGGATGAAATATTCGGACTGGATTTCAGCGATCCGAAAAATGCGCACACCAAGTTTGTCATCGCCTATATCGGCGGCGTACCTGCGGGATGCGGCGCAATCCGCCCGCTCGATTCCGAGAGCGTTGAGCTTAAACGCGTCTTCGTCGACCGGGATTTCCGCAAACGCGGCATTGCCGCTGCGATGCTGGACGTTTTGGAGAACGAAGCGGCGGCCGACGGCTTTACCGTTGTTCGTCTGGAGACGGGAGAGGCGCAGCCCGAGTCGATCGGTTTGTACCGCAAGCTAGGATATCAAGATATCGAGCCGTTTGGGGAATATGCCTGCTGCCCCAGCAGCATCTGTATGGAGAAGCGGATTGGATAGGCTCCTGACGCCTATAATGCCGGGAAATGATATGTGCAGAAATCGGAGAAAAGGCCTGGGTAGGCGCATGACGCTGCTTTGGCGAAGGAGGGCTTCATGAAACGCTGGCTGACGCTTGCTCTTTACGCGGTTTCCCTCGCCCTTATTTATATGAATAAAGAGGAACTGATCGGCTGGATGAAGACAGGCGATGCGCCTGTACTGCTGATGCTCGCGTTAACGGCACTGCTTGCATTTTTCCCCGTTGTCCCTTACAGTGTCGTAATCGGTGCGATGGGGTACATGTACGGTCCGCCGATGGGCGCGCTGATCGCTCTGATCGGGGCCTGGGCTGCGGCTTGCGCGATGTATGGGGCGGTGAGGTATTTTTTCCGGGATCAAGGACGGCAGCGGCTCAGTAGAATCCGTAAAATGGATGCTTTTATCGCGATGACCGAACGTCATCCGTTTTTGTCCATCCTGTTCGCCCGGCTTATGCCGATCGTGCCCCAATATGCTGTTAATACGTATGCTGCTGTAACCGCGATTCCGTTTTGGTCTTATGCGGCGGCATCCTTTGTCGGCAAAATACCGGGAATGCTCGTATTTGCGCTTATCGGCGACAACTTGAGCGGCAGCCCGCTGATGTTGGCGGCAGTGGCAGCGGCATACGCGCTGTTTTTGCTTGCGGCGCTGCTCGTGTACCGGAGACTGCGGCTGTAATCGTAAGAAGAAGGAGAACTGCAATCATGAAATCATTGGTGCTCGCGGAGAAGCCGAGCGTGGCGAAGGAAATCGCCCGTGTGCTCGGCTGTAGCGAGAAGCATAAAAATTACTTCGAAGGACCGAAATATATCGTCACCTGGGCGCTGGGCCATTTGGTGACATTGGCCGAGCCGGAAGATTACGATGCCAAGTTCCGCACTTGGAATTTGGAGGATCTGCCGCTGCTGCCGAAAAAAATGAACCTGAAGGTGCTGAAGGAAACGTCCCACCAGTACCGCGCGGTTGCCGGACTGTGCAGGCGCGGCGATTTGTCGGAGCTTATCATCGCGACGGATGCCGGACGTGAAGGAGAGCTTGTGGCGCGCTGGGTGATGGAGCTTGTTCAATGGCGCAAGCCGTTCAAGCGGCTGTGGATTTCCTCGCAAACGGACAAGGCGATCCGTGAAGGGTTTACGTCGCTCAGACCGGGCAAAGACTTCGATAACCTGTACGCTTCGGCGGTGTGCCGGGCGGAGGCGGATTGGCTGATCGGACTGAACGTGACGCGGGCGCTGACGTGCAAGTACAACGCCCAGCTCGCGGCGGGGCGGGTACAGACGCCGACGCTATCGATGCTGATGAAGCGGGAGGACGAAATTCGCGGCTTTCAGCCCCAGCCTTACTGGACGGTAACCGCCGAACTGGGCGGCTTCCAGGCGCAGTGGCGCCACGCCGATTCAGGCGACGGCCGGCTGCATGCCAAGCAGCAGGCCGATGATGTCTGCCGGCGGGCGTTGGCCGCAGGCGAAGCGGTTGTGGAGAAGCTGCATACCCAGGAGACAACAGAGCCGCATCCGCAGGCGTATGATTTGACGGAGCTGCAGCGGGATGCGAACAAGCGGCTCGGTTTTTCGGCGAAGATGACGTCAAACGTCCTGCAAAAGCTGTACGAGCAGCATAAGCTCGTCACGTATCCGCGTACGGATTCGCGCTATTTGTCTTCGGATCTGGTCCCGACGCTGAAAGGGCGCCTTGAAAGCGTGGCCGTCGGGCCTTACGCGCCGCTTGCCCGCAAGCTGCTGCGCGGAGCGCTGCCGGTTACGAAACGAGTCGTCGACGACAGCAAAGTAACCGATCATCACGCGATTATCCCGACGGATCAATTTGTGAATCTGTCCTCCCTTACCGGCGATGAACGGAAGCTGTACGATCTGATCGTGCGCCGCTTTATCGCGCTGTTCTATCCGCCGCTTCGTTACGATGAAACAAGCGTCCGGCTGAAAGCGGGAGAAGAGCGCTTCTATGCCAAAGGGCGCGTGCTCAAAGGCGCGGGCTGGAAAGAAGTCTATTCCGGCGGAGCGTTTGACGACGATGAAGGCGACGATGACGGAAGCGGCCGCGGGGACGATGCCGGGCGCGACCGCAATGAGCGCCGTCCGGAGCAGCTGCTTCCGCCGCTGACGGAAGGCATGAAGCAACCGCTTAAGGCTTGCCGCGTCCGCGAGCTGAAGACGCAGCCGCCCGCGCGTTATACCGAGGCGGGACTGCTGACGGCGATGGAGAAGCACAGCCTCGGCACGCCTGCTACGCGGGCGGACATTATCGAGAAGCTGCTCGGCAGCGATACGATCGAGCGCCAGGGCGCGCGGCTCGTGCCGACGGGCAAGGGCAAGCAGCTGATCGAGCTGGTTGTTGATGAGCTGCGCCGTCCGGAGCTGACGGCGGAGTGGGAGCAGGAGCTCGAACGCATTGCAAAGGGGAAAGGCGACGCCGGCAAGTTCATGGCCGGCATCCGTGAGCAGGCGGCCAAATGGACGCTTGAGGTGAAGAATGAGACGAAGGAATACAAGCCGCACAATGTCTCGCATTCCCGCTGCCCGGAGTGCGGCAAGCCGATGTTGGAAGTGAAAGGAAAGCGCGGCAAGACGCTCGTTTGTCAAGACCGGGAATGCGGTTACCGTCGCGCTGCGGAGCCTTCGCTGTCGAACAAGCGCTGTCCGCAGTGCCGCAAGAAAATGGAAATTCATACCGGCAAGGCGGGCAAATACGCCCAGTGCCGTCCGTGCAACGTCATCGAAATGTTGGATTCGGACCGTCCCGGCGGCTTCGGCCGCAAAGGCGGACGCAGGCAGCAGCAGAAGCTGGCGGAGCAGTACAGCGACAACGTCACGCTGGGCAGCAGTCTTGGAGACGCGCTGAAGGCGGCGCTGGGGAAACGGGAAGAGGAATAGCCGATGACATTGCCGGAAACAACAGAGCGGGAACTGCTTGATACGCCCGTTCCTACTTCCGTTGCTGCGTCCGTTCCGGACGAGAGAGCGGTGTTCTTCTTTGCCCCATTGTGCGGAACGTGCAAATTGGCGGAACAAATGCTGGCGATTGTGCAGGAGGCTCCCGCCGCCGTTCCGGTCGTCAAGCTGAACATCAACTTTGCGCCTGTCCTGCGCCAGCGATGGAAAATTGCAAGCGTGCCCGCGCTTGTGCTTCTGAAGGACGGACGTCCCGTACAAACGGAATATGCCATGCGCTCGGTTACGGATTTGTATGAATTGCTGCGCCGGGACAAACGGTAAACAGGAATTTGGTGTGGGATGAGAAGAATAGCCGCGAAACGGTGAACAGGAACCTGGTGAAAGAAACGCGGAGATTAACTGCGAAGCGGTAAATGAATAATAAGGAGCTGACCGGAACGATGGCGTTGATTCAATGCGATTATTATTCGGAAACGTTAGGACTCAGCTGTTCCATGAATGTTATTTTGCCGCAGCAAACGTTTTCTCAAATCGGAATGGGCGGCAAAACGCGGGGCGGCAAGCATCCGGTCTTGTATTTACTGCACGGACTCTCCGATGACCATTCGATCTGGCTGCGGCGGACGTCCATTGAACGCTATGCGGCCGAGCTGGGGCTGGCTGTCGTGATGCCGGCGGTTCACCGCAGCTTTTATATGGATATGGAACAGGGCGGCCGGTATTGGACGTTTATAAGCGAGGAACTGCCGGCCATTGCCCGATCGTTCTTCCCGCTCTCCGAAGCGAGAGAGGATAATTTCGCGGCCGGACTGTCGATGGGCGGGTATGGCGCATTCAAGCTTGGGCTCCGCTGTCCGGACAAGTTCGCGGCGGCGGCCAGTCTGTCCGGGGCGCTTGATCCCGCCGTTATTACGGACCGATTGCACGGCTTCGATCGTGAATTCGCTCTAATCTTTGGAAGCGCCGATAAGATCAGGGGATCGGACAACGACCTGTTCCATCTGGCGCAGCTTGTCGCTGAAGGGGGCGGTACGGTACCGAAGCTGTACCAGTGTTGCGGGACGGAAGATTTTTTGTATGAGGACAACGTCCGGTTTCGCGATAATGCGCAAGGACTCGGCCTTCCGCTCACGTACGAGGAGGAACCGGGCGATCATGAATGGGGATATTGGGACGACAAAATCCGGCGGGTGCTAAAATGGCTTCCACTGCGGAGTAAATAGACGGCTGCGTCCAATGCGGCATTTGCCTAATCCAACTTATCAAATATTGCCGAAAGAGCGGACCGGAGAGCAAATCTTCGTGGTTTGCTCTTTTTTTGTCATCATTCCGGCGATGAAATCCGATATATTCGTCAGGATGGAAAACTAGAACGAGGCGACCGCGCGTGTGGCTGTTACCTCATGAATTGTATCGATGAAAGCCAAGGGGGAAAATGATGATTGATATATCCGCACAAAGACAGGATCAACTGGAATTTATCGGCTTGTCTGACAACGACTTGAATCTTCTCGCTTCGCACAAAACTACATTTGAAACGATCGCAGACGAAGTGATGGAACGGTTCTATCAGTCGATTCGGCGCAGGCCGGATTTGATGGGAATTATCGATCGAAATTCGAACGTTGACCGGCTGAAAATGATGCAGAAGCAATATTTTTTGTCGCTCGCTGACGGTGTGATTGACAGCGCCTATATTGACAATCGGATCCAAATCGGGCTGATACATTCCAAAGTGGGACTTACGGCCGATTATTATCTTGGCACCTATATGATTTATTTGGATATCGCTTCGGATCTGCTGCGGCGGATCATTCCCGAAAGCTGGATTCAGGTGCTGCATGCGCTGACAAAAATGTTCAATTTCGATTCGCAGCTCGTATTGGAAGCCTACACCCGCAAGGAGAAGGAGGAGCTGGAGACGCTGTCGGCGAACCAACGGCATCTGCTCGAATCCATTACCGGCGTTGCGCAAAATCTGACCGGAATGATCACGCAGCTGACGGACAGCGCCGGGTTCATTGCCGAGACGGCCCGGACTACGGCGGCCTCTCAGGATAAATCGCACCGGCTACTGGACGAGCTGAATGAAGAGGTGCGGAAAATCGAGGATATGAGCGTGCTCGTACGCGAAATTTCCGACCGCACGCACCTGCTCGGCTTAAACGCGGCCATCGAAGCGGCGCATGCCGGCGAAATGGGGCGCGGCTTTGAAGTGGTCGCCGGCGAGGTGCGTAAGCTTGCAGCCAGCTCGCGTGAAGCTCTGGAGCAAGTTGCCGGCACGATCGAAGGGATTACAGGCAAGCTGGAAAGCGTGCGCATGGAATCCGAAGCCACGTCCAACAACGCGACGCAGCAAGCTCTTAGGTCCGAAGAGCTGTCGGCATTTGTGGGTCTGATCTGCAGCGTTGCAAACGATTTGGAGCAGCTGCAGCGAAGATAGGGAGCAGGCGCTGCAAAGATGAAGCGAACGCGAAGCAAAGAGCAGGCGCAAGCGAAGCAAAGATGAGGCTGTACGCGAAGCAAAGTGCAGGCGCGCCGATCTTGCGGTCAGGCCGAAGGCGCAAAAAAACAAGCAGACGGGATAACGATCCGTCTGCTTGTCTGCCTCTTCATATATATCTTACAAAACGCGGCGAGCGGTTTTGTAATGCTTTTTCCACCAGCCCGATTTGATCGTGCTGATCGTAACGCCGGGTTTTCCGTACGTATGAATGATTTTTCCGCCGCCGATGTAGATGCCTACATGGTGGATCGGGGAGTAGAAGAACACGAGATCGCCGACGCGCAAATTGCTCTTGGAAACGTAACGGCCCACTTTGGACTGTTTGATCGATGTACGCGGCAGCGTGATGCCGACTTTGCCGTACACACGTTTGGTGAAGGAAGAGCAGTCGAAAACGCGGGTCGTTTTCGTCGATGCCCCGAATTTATATGGCGTTCCCAAATACTGTTTGGCAGCGGAAACGACTCTGGAAGATTTAGATGCGGCGCTCGCAACTTGAACAGTTTCGAAAGGCAGAACAGTCGTGCCTCCCAGCGAAATGACGAAGGTCAGAACGACAGCGGTAAACAGACGTTTGAGCCCTTTATGATTGGTCATGATGTAAAAGGTTCATTCCTTTCTTCGTGTTGTAGTTTGGCGCGGCTTCGTTCTCCGCCACCTAACGATAACACAACTGAAACGAACCATAATTGCCCACTTAGAGCCCAAATAGGTGGTTTTTCCGGTTTTGTTCCCTTTTATGAGAACATAATGAGAATTTATTCATCATATATTCAGCTTGTTTTCAGCTATTTTTAACCTATTTGTAGAAAGAATAACTTAAAATTATCGATCCTTTCAATAAATACGATGAACGATATCCTCGAAGTTCGGTTCTTCCATATGAACGTCGTCCACATCGCCGTAAAGCTCCAATATGCGCAGCGCATCCATCGCACTGCACCGCTCACGGTTAAATTCCACGGTCAGCGAGTTTCCGGATACATCCTGAAGCCGCAGTCCTTTTGCCAGCAGCGTTTCGGTAATCGCTCTCGGCGCATCGTCACGCGGATATTCCGCTTGCCCGGTATCTCCGAATGCAGCGGGCGCAGTCCGGTATGTAACCGTCATCAGGGTCGGCAGTCCGATCATGGCGCGCAGCTGGCCAATGTTCCCGTCGAACTTCAGCCGCCCCCCATTTAACACCATCACTCTGGAGCAAAGCTGTTCGATATCGTCCATATCGTGAGTCGTCAGCAAAACGGTCGTACCGAGCTCTTTATTGATTTGTTGCAAAAACGTCCGGATACTCCGTTTGGCGGTCACGTCGAGTCCGATCGTCGGCTCGTCGAGGAATAAAATGCCGGGGTTGTGCAGCAGAGCGGCAGCAATATCGGCTCTCATCCGCTGGCCGAGCGAAAGCTTCCGTACCGGCGTGTCCATGAAATCGCCAAGCTGCAGCATCGAACCGAGCCGATCGAGACGGGCGGAGGCATCGGACTTGGAAATGTCATACATCGCGGCCAGTATTTCGAACGAATCGCGCACGGGAAGGTCCCACCAAAGCTGGGAGCGCTGGCCGAACAGCACGCCAAGCCGGCGCGCCACTTTCCGTCGATCCCGGTACGGGCTCAGTCCGTCAATCGAAACGTCGCCGGAAGTAGGGTGCAGAATACCGGACAGCATTTTGACCGTTGTCGATTTCCCGGCTCCGTTCGGTCCGATGTAGCCTACGAATTCGCCGGGAGCGATTGTAAAGCTGACGTCGTGAACCGCCTCGCGAATCGTGTAGTTTCGTGAAAAAAGCGAGCGAACGCTCTTGAACGGGCCATCGGCCCGTACAGACGTGCGGAATTGTTTGCTTAAAGCTGTTGCCTGGATCATAATGCCTCCTTTGATAGCCTTTTTTGTAACGTTTCACCACAATGATCTGCTCACTCCGCTTATCTAGTTAGATCGTTCCCAAAATTCCGTTACCTTCCGATGATCTAACGGAACTCCGTGTACTTATTTTGCATTTATGAGCCCATTTGGATTAATAACGGAACTCACAGCTCTTAATCGATTTAAAAAGGTCGATTTTCAGGTAGAAAAACAGAAATAAGGTCCGATACTTCCGTTAGATTTTCAAATCGAACAAAATGAGCTGAATAACGTCCACTGCTTCCGTTAGCATCCAAGAACAACCAGTTAGCATCCAAGAACAACCCGTTAGCATCCAAAACAACACGTAATGGTAACGGTTTTTCAGGATCGTTCTACAAGTCTGTTTCTTTGGTTCAACTTGTATTGCAGCTTTTTTTATAATCTGCCAAATCCGTTTGTTCTTTTGCGAAACCTTGTCGCTTGGCCGGTTGTCAGCTGCCGGTGCTCTGATAACGGGAAATGCCGATGCGCCATACTTTCACCGCGATCGCCAGCAGCAGCAGGGCCACGCAGGCGGCAAGCAGCGGCATCCACCAGCCCGTTTCATGCCGGAGCAGGTAAAGCGCGGGCAAATAGTTCGCGAATGCGATCGGGATAACGCCGATGAACAGGATTTTCAACCAGGATGGATAAATGGTGAGCGGGTATTGGGCGGCGGTTCGCGCCGCGTCTTCCGTAATGTTCTGCAATGTCTCGATGCGGGTAATCCAGAAACCGGCCGACGCCGTCAGCAGCCCGATCGCAAAGAGCAGCACCGAACCGGAACCGATGACAAGCAGCGTCCAAGGCAGAATGGACCATGTGACTTGATCGGCCTCCAATAGGGAATGAAGGCTGAGCGCCAATATGCCGCCGCCGAGCAGCAGTTCGCCTACCCGCAGATGGAAGTTTTGACTCATCAAAGCGAGCAGGACGGGAACGGGACGCAGCAGCAGCGCATCGAGATCGCCGCTCACCAGATACCGTTCCAGATGATGGACGTCGGACGCCAAGCTGCGGTAAATCGCCTTGGCTGCCGTCAATACGCCGTACAAGTAGCCGGCCTCCGCCAGACTCCATCCTTTTATGCCCCCGAAACGGAGCAAAATGACGGCAAGCAGCGCAAAGTCGACGGCATTGATGACGGCCGCCATCATAACGCTGAACCAGAAATTAAACCGGTACTGCATCCGGCTGCGGACGCTCGCCCTTACCAGAAGCACGTACATGCGAAGCCAGCTCATCCGCCCTGCACCTCCACTTTGCGGCGCATTATCGCGGTTGCGGCTACGCATACAGCTGTCAAACAGACGCACCAGATTAAGGCGCCGATCAATCGTTCAGGGCCGTCCATCTCCAAATAAATGCGCGAGGGCACATACTGCAGATACGGGTAAAACGAAAAACGGCTGATCATGGCCAGCGGACCGGGCAGCCATTCGACCGGGATCAGAAACCCGGACAGCAGCGTCGAAAGCGCATAGTTGCTCCAGTACATCCATGTCGATTCGGTTGTCCATAACGCGGCGGCTCCGATCAGAAACTGAATGCACAGCGAGATGTAGGCCGCCAAAAGCAGCGCCAGAGAGGTCCAGAGCCAGGCGGCTGCGGTTTGCGGGACCCGAATGGGCAGCGCAAAAAAGTACACGGCGTAAATCGGCAGGAACTTGTACAAAAACTGGTAAGCGATTTGACCGCTTTCTCGGCATATCAGTTGGTAAAACAGGTGAACCGGGCGCATAAGTTCCAGCGCGATGGCTCCGGTGCGGACCGCCTGCGGAAGACCGAGGCCGTTCGTCTGGAATGACGTAATCCACAAGATGCACTGGTTAAAGGCGACGTAGCTGAGAATTCCGGCCGTGCCGTACTCGCCGAGACTGCGTCCTTCCGCGATTCCTCTCCAGACGGACATGTAAATAAAGCCGAAGAGGGCGCTGGCGATATTGTGGATCATATGGGCCGAGCGGTACTGCAAGTTGCGGTCGAAAGTTTTGCGGGCTAACACAAGAAAGAGCATTTCACACCTCCGTAAAATGAATCAGCTTCCAATCCGGGAAAAAGGTGAAATGCGGTAGAGAGCGGAAGGACATTATATCAGCTATGGAAACAATCGACAATATTTTTTTTCATTGGCAGCCGCCATGTTTCCGGAACACCATCATTGACAAACAACGGCTTCAACTTTATATTTAAGATGAATTTCATCATGACAAAGCAGCCAATATTTACGAAAACATCTGCGACTCACACAGATTGTGCCAGCAGTACATAGCAAAGAGAAAGCGTTAACATTTTCGTCTCCGGACCATTCTGTAGGGCTTCTCGCAATGAAACGGAAACCGGACATGGTCTTCCGTTTTTGCTTGGGCAATTTGTGAAAACGTTAAAAATGGGGTTGATCAATGATGAATCGATGGCACGCTGCAAAACGGCTTTGGCCCATGCTTACGGCGATGGCGCTGCTGCTTTCCGCTTGCGGACGGGCCGACATCTCGGCTCTGAATCCGCAAGGACCTGTTGCAGAAGAGCAGTTCGATCTGATGAAGCTGGCAATCCTGATTATGATCGTCGTCGTCGTCATTGTATTTGTGCTTTCCTTCTATGTCATCGTTCGTTACCGCAGACGTCCGGGGGACAAATCGATCCCGGTCCAGGTGGAAGGCAACCACAAACTGGAAATCATTTGGACGGTCATCCCGCTTATTCTGCTCTTTATCCTCGCCGTCCCGACCGTTAAATCCGTGTTCGGCCTCGCAACCGATTATACGAAGGACAATAATGCGGTGCAGGTCATCGTCACCGCCCATCAGTACTGGTGGGAATTTGAATATCCGCAGTATGGAATCAAGACGGCCCAGCAGCTGATGATTCCGACCGGCAAAACGATTTCCGCGCAGGTCAAATCAGCCGATGTCATCCATTCCTTCTGGATTCCATCCTTGGCCGGCAAGATCGACGCGAACCCCGGCAGCAACGTTAATACGATGTATTTCAGTGCGCCCGAAGAAGGCGTTTATATGGGAAAATGCGCAGAGCTGTGCGGACCGTCGCATGCGCTCATGGACTTCAAGGTGACGGCGGTGGACGAAGCCTCCTTCGAGCGCTGGGTCGAGGCGATGAAGCAACCGGCCGTTATGCCGGCGGATCCCAATGTCGCGGCCGTGTTCGAGAATCAATGCCTGTCTTGCCATGCTGTGGGCGATAAAGGCTCTCCCTTGTACCCTAACCTGACCGGAATCGGGGACCGTTCCACAGTGGCCGGCATTCTGACGAATACCGACGATCCGAAATACAGCAACGAAGGCACAACCTACGATAATCTGAAACGCTGGATCAGCGATCCGCAGGCGGTCAAACCGGGCAACATCATGCCGAAGGTCGGATTGACGGAGGAGGAAATCGACGGGATCGCCAAATATTTATCCGAGTACAAATTGGATGAGAAGCCATAACTTAGCGGGATCAAAAGGGGGTGCAAGCCTTTGGCTCACGAAGTACCGGTCAAACGTTACCGCGGTCTGATGGATTGGCTCACAACGGTTGACCATAAAAAAATCGGGATTCTGTATTTGATTGCCGGCGGCTTCTTCTTCCTTGTCGGCGGCTTTGAAGCGCTGCTGATCCGGATTCAGCTGTGGAAGCCGATGAACGATTTCGTCGGTGCGGATAATTACAACGAGCTGCTGACGATGCACGGGACGACGATGATTTTTTTGGCGGCGATGCCGATGCTGTTCGCGCTTATGAACGCCATCGTTCCGCTGCAGATCGGCGCCCGCGACGTCGCGTTCCCGTTCGTGAACGCGCTCGGCTTCTGGACCTTCTTTTTCGGCGGCTTACTGCTCAATCTGAGCTGGTTCACGGGAGGCGCTCCCGATGCGGGCTGGACGTCTTATCTGCCGCTTGCCGGTCCGACCTACAACCTCGATCACGGCGTCGATTATTATGTGATCGGCCTGCAGATTGCCGGCATCGGGACGCTGATCGGCGGCATTAACTTTCTGGTCACGATTATTAACATGCGCGCCCCGGGGATGACCTTCATGCGGATGCCGATGTTCACCTGGACCGCGTTTATTACCTCGGCGCTGATCTTGTTCGCGTTCCCGGCGCTGACGGTCGGACTGGTCGCGCTGATGTTCGACAGGCTGTTTCAGGCCAACTTTTTCGAAGCGGCGGGCGGCGGCAATGCCGTTCTGTGGGAGCATATTTTCTGGATATTCGGACATCCTGAAGTTTACATCCTTATATTGCCGGCTTTTGGCGTCATTTCCGAAGTCGTCAGCACGTTTTCGCGCAAGCGTCTGTTCGGCTACAGCACGATGGTATTCGCAACGGTGCTGATCGGCTTTCTCGGCTTCATGGTCTGGGTTCATCATATGTTCACGACCGGCCTTGGACCGGTGGCCAATGCGCTGTTCTCGATCGCAACGATGCTCATTGCGGTGCCGACCGGCATTAAAATTTTCAACTGGATCTTTACGCTGTGGGGTGGCTCGATTCGCTTCACAACCGCCAACCTGTTTGCCGTCGGTTTCGTGCCGACCTTCGTCATGGGCGGGGTAACGGGCGTTATGCTGGCGGCGGCTCCGGCCGACTTCCAATATCACGACTCCTACTTCGTCGTTGCCCATTTCCATTACGTAATCGTCGGCGGCCTAATCCTCGGCATTTTCGCGGGCCTTCATTACTGGTGGCCAAAAATGTTCGGGCGCATGCTCAGCGAGCGGCTCGGCAAGCTGACGTTCTGGACGTTCTTCATCGGCTTCCATCTGACCTTCTTCGTCCAGCATTTCCTCGGTCTGCTCGGAATGCCGCGCCGGGTGTATACGTATCTCGACGGTTACGACTTCAACGAATTGAATCTGATCAGCACGATCGGCGCCTTCCTGATGGCTTTCGGCACCATTTGCTTTCTTGTCAATATTGTCGTCAGTTTCCGCAAGCCGGCCGATGCGGCGGACGACCCGTGGGAAGACGGCCGGACGCTGGAGTGGTCCATCCCGTCTCCGGCCCCGGAATACAACTTTGCGCAGACGCCGCTCGTTCGCGGTTACGACGCTTTATGGAAAGAGAAAATGGAAGGCCATGGAACGATGTCTCCGGCCGAGCCGGCAGGACCGATCCATATGCCTTCGCCGTCGATATTGCCGCTCCTCATGTCGGTCGGATTGTTCATCAGCGGCCTCGGATTTATGTATGCGGACAACGATTGGCCAAATCCATTTTTTTCGCAGCTGTTCGGTACTCATATAGTGGCGGTGCTCGGCCTTGCGGTGACGCTTGGGTGCATGCTGATCCGCTCGCTGAAGGACGACCCCGGCTTCCATATCGATCCGGAAGAGCCGCAGCTGAAGGGGGTGAAGGCATGAGCGCGCATCCGCACCCGGAAGGGAAGCTTCCGCATGAGCCGGAGCGGGCAACGCTGGAAGGCCGCAACAAGGTGCTTGGCTTCTGGCTGTTCCTCGGCGGAGAAACCGTGTTGTTCGGCACGCTGTTCTCGACATTTCTGGCACTGCGCGGCCAGGTGGGCGAAGGAAATCCGACCTCGCACGAGCTGTTCAACCTGGCAATGGTCGCTGTCGCCACATTGATCCTGCTCACATCCAGTTTGACGAGCGTGTTCGCCATTCAGGCGATGCACAAGGAGCGCGTGAAGGCGATGATTGGCTGGCTGATCGTCACGGTTGTGTTCGGGCTCCTTTTTCTCGGGCTGGAAATTTACGAATTCGCCGAATATGCCGCAGAAGGCCACCGTTTCAGTACGAGCGCCTTCAGCTCCTCTTTCTATACGCTGGTCGGCTTCCACGGCGCTCACGTCGCGTTCGGCGTCATCTGGATATCGATTCTGGTCGGTCAAATCGTCAAAAAAGGGCTGACCGTCGTCACCGCCCCTAAAATTTATGTAGCCGGCATGTACTGGCACTTTATCGATGTTGTGTGGGTATTTATTTTTACGGTTGTGTACTTGATGGGAAAGGTGGGCTAAAGCGATGGCGGGCAGCGAATATTCGGAATCTCCCAAACCCGGAAAACGATACCGGCACGAAGGCCCCCGAAAGCATATCATCGCTTACTTTTTTTCCATTCTGCTCACGCTGATTGCTTTCGCAACGGTTATTGCCGGGGAAATAAACACTTCGTTCGTTTATATTTTGCTTATCGTCATGGCCATTCTGCAGGTCATTATCCAGATGTCGTTCTGGATGCATATGAAGGACCGCGGCCACCTGTTCCCGATCATCGGCATTTTAGGCGGCGTGTTTGTAGCGTTCACGCTCGTCGTGACGGCTGAATATTGGACGTGGTGGTAAAACGTAAAGAGGTCCGGAGCGGCGCCGCGCGCTTGCGGCCCACACCGTAACGTAACGCGCAGCAGCAGCCGTCTGATGCGCTTACGGGCGTGCTCGTTAAGAAGTGAATACGGGGGGAGGATGTGCTGCTTGAAGGCCTCCTCCTTTTTCCTGTTGAGCTCTTTTGCTACTGTAGGCAAATGCAAGAACGATCCTGAAAAACCGTTACCATTACGGGTTGTTCTTGGCTGCTAACGGAAGCAGGGGACGTTATTCCGCTCATGTTGTTCGATTTGAAAATCTAACGGAAGTATCGGACCTTATTTCGGTTTTTATGTCGGTAAATATACCATTTTAAATCGACTAAGAGCTGTGAGTTCCGTTAGATTTCCAAATGGGCTCATAAATGCAAAATTAGAGCTGTGAGTTCCGTTAGAACATCGGAAGTTAACGGTATTTTCGGAGCGATCTACTGGTGCAGGCAAGCGTGGGACCACGCGCCGCCGCCTCTGCCTGCACCACCGGAAAAAGGAGAGCGGAGCGGCGGGGTTGAATCTGGAGAAGCGTCAGCGTTCGCCTTTGTGGACGGATTGTTACCCTGTAAGGGTTACAATTCAGACAATCCGGCCACAACAGCTATCGTAAGATCAACCCCGCCGCGCAGTGGATGTCCTTTCCGACTTTAATATCTTTTCGTCTTTCACCGGTATAGGCAAGCGCGGACTCGCGCAGCCGCCTCTGCCTACCCTACCGGAAAAAGGAGAGCGGAGCGGCGGGGTTGAATTTGGAGAAGCGTCAGCGTTCGCCCTTGTGGACGGATTGTTACCCTGAAAGGGTTACAAATCAGACAATCCGGCCACAACAGCGATCGTAAGATCAACCCCGCCGAGCAGCGGGTTTCCATTTCCCGACCAAAGCTGCCGCGCAGCGACTCCTTTTTCCCCAATTCACAAATTCGACCTTTGCTCTCGGCATTCGGTATAGGGTAAGCTTGAAGTACAGCCGTCGAACCCGTCCGGATGCCGGTGCGATTGGTAACCCGATCCTAAAGGGGGACAGACGTTTATGCTGGGACTGCAATATTTCGGGTTCGAAGCTTTATGGAGTCCGCCGCTTCTCTTCGGAGCGATCGCGCTGGTCATCGGATATTATTATTTGATCGGCCCGTGGCGGTTGAAACGGTTTCCCGAAGAAGCGAGAGCAACCGCTTTGCAGCAGACCATGTTCGGCAGCGGCGTTGCGCTGCTCTATGCGGCGCAGGGCGGTCCGCTCAATCTGCTCGGCCATCTGATGTTTACGTTTCATATGCTGGATATGTCGCTATCGTATCTGATCGCCCCGCCGCTCGTGCTGCTCGGCGTACCGGGTTATATATGGCGGTTCGTTTTTTCGCATCGGGGGTGGCGTCCCTTCCGCTGGCTGACGCATCCGATTTTGACGCTGGTCGCCTTCAATATGCTGTTCTCCATCTACCATGTGCCGCTCGTGCACGATTACGTGATGACGCACTTTACGCTGCACCGTTTGTTCTATCTGGTGCTGCTGGTCGCGGCGTTCCTGATGTGGTGGCAGATTACGTGCCCGGTCCCGGAATGGAACCGGCTGAACGGCTTGCGCAAAATGGCGTTTGTGTTCGCGAGCGGCATGCTGCTGACGCCGGCCTGCGCCCTCATCATATTCGCGGGTTCGCCGATGTACGCCGTGTACAACGATCCGCAAGTGTGGGCGAAGGCGATGGGCTACTGCGTGTCGGGCGATCCTTCGCAGCTGCTGAAGACGTTAGGCGGACCTTCGGTCTTCAGTCTGTTCAGTCCGCTTGAGGACCAACAGCTGGGCGGCATCGTCATGAAGCTGATCCAGGAAGTGATGTTCGGCGCGATTCTGGCATATGTTTTTTTTCATTGGTATAAAAAAGAGCACGCCGACTCGGATACCGATTTGCCGAATGCCGGTCAGGCGGGCGCTCCTTAACACAATTTTGGACAGGGTGGGAAGTCAATGTCGATTTATACGCTTTTTCCTACAATCAGCACCTCCTTTATCGTCATCAGCGCCATTCTGGTCGCGATCGGCTGGCGCCTCGCCATCCGGCGCAGACTGGACGAGCACAAGAAGGTGATGATTGCGGCCGCTGTCGCAGCGATAATCTTCTTTATCATTTATGCGTCGCGCACGATTTTGGTCGGGAATACGGAATGGGGCGGTCCGGATAATCTGGAAAAATATTATGTCTTCTTTCTCGTATTTCATATTATACTGGCGACCGTGGCTGCCGTCTTCGGCATTACGACGCTCGTTCTGGGATTTCGCGAAAAGTTCGCCAAACACCGCAAATGGGGCCGGACGACGTCCGTGATCTGGTTTTTCACCGCGATTACGGGTGTGGCCGTTTATGTGCTGCTGTATGTCATGTATCCCGGAGGCCATACGAAACCGATGATCGACGCCATATTCGGTCTGTAAGAGCAAGATCTAATGAGCCATTCTCTACCTTGGAGAGTGGCTTTGTTTTAGAGGCAAGTGACCAGGGTAATGTTGGGAATAAAATGGCGGAAAAGAACATATTGTTTAGGAATTTATGTAAAAACCCTTTTCTCGTAAGCCTAAATGAGATACAATGACAGGACTGCAATTCGAAAGGAGTTATTCATTTTGTTATCAAAAGGGAAAAGAAAGTTAGGTTTTGCGGCATTTGCCATGCTGCTCGTGGTTGCGCTCATGTTGGGGGGCTGCTCTACCGCTTCCAAGTCACCGAAAGAAACGTTGATGGATGCAACCGGCAAAACGGCTGAGTTAAAAAGCTACGCGTTTACAGGCAGTGTCAAATTGGAAGAATTGAACGTTCCTGAGGAGATGGCGACCGATCTGAACACGTCCATGATGCTCGGCATGCTGCAAAACGCCGAAATCAGCTGGACAGGGGCTTACCGTCTCGATCCGATGCTTACGGAAATGAACATGAAAATTATTACAAGCGGAGATATGGCGCTTACGATCAACACAACGATGATTATGAATCAAGATAAATTGTGGATCAAAGTTCCGAATATCCCGATGCTTGCATCGTTCATTCCGCAGAGCCTGGTCGGCAAATTTGTGGAGTTTGACATGAAGGAGCTGGCGAAGGAGCAAGGAACGGAAATGCCGCAGCTGGACGTTGCGAAATCGCAGCAGTTCGTGAACGACGTATCCGGAATCGTATTCAAGCATATTGATGAAAAAACATACCTTAAATCCGTCAAGCCGAAAGAAGCGGGCATTCCGGACGACGCAGGCGCGGACAAAGCGGTTCAGGTGCACGTGACTCGCGACCAGGTCGAGCCGCTGGCGCAAACAGTTGTGAAAAACATTTTGCCGGAAATATTCGACCTGCTTTCCAAGAATGAGGAATACCGCAACATGCTGCAGCTGACGCAGGCGGATCTTGACGACGCCCGCAAGGAAGTAACGCAGACGAGCGACGAGGAATTGAAAAAGGGCATCGAAGAGTTTAACAAAACGGTTACGGCGCTGGATGTCACCTCCAACATCGGCATCGATAAAGAAGGCTATGCACATTACAGCAACACACTGGTCAAAATGGAGATGAACGACAACGGTCAAACCGGCAGCGGTACGCTTCGTTTCCTTTCCCAAATGACCAACATCAACGGCGACGTCAAGTTTGAGACGGGTGAGCCGAAAGACGCGGTCACGATGGAGCAGCTCCAGCAAGCGATCAACGAGCAGATGACCGGCGGACTGTAACCCGAATTCCATAAGCAGCGGCATTTGCCGCACAGACAAGAGGCCAACCGGGCTGCAGTCCGGCTGGCCTCTTTTTTTAAAATATCAGGAAGTATAAATATTGCTTTATCCTTTTCTGATATTCTGTGCGAAACGAATCTCTCCCATAAATGGGAGAGCGATAGCCGCTTCTGCTTGTGTGGCAGAAGCGACTGCAGACTGTTTGTCTGGAAATTGGTTGGAGAATTGCATCCTAATAATTGACAATTGAGGATGACCTGTATATACTGTGTATAAAGATATGCACAGTATATACATGAACGATTTTGTTGGAATGGAGTGACGGCTGTGGGTGTGTGGCGGGGGGCTTGGTGCCTGGTGCGTTACGA
This sequence comes from Paenibacillus beijingensis, assembly GCF_000961095.1. NCBI lineage: Bacteria > Bacillati > Bacillota > Bacilli > Caryophanales > Paenibacillaceae > Paenibacillus > Paenibacillus beijingensis. The sequence continues at coordinate 3,155,834 of NZ_CP011058.1, forward strand.
ATGGAGCCGGGGATGGGCGGGGGTGCTGGCGACGCTTTTGTTTGCCACTTATATGGTGTTCACGACGCTGCCGCTGTTCAATTACGCCGGCGAACTGGATCAAGGGTACCGGGTTGTCATCTGGGCCGGCGATTTCTCGATGCTTGTCGTTTTGCCTTGTCTCGGATTTCTCATGAACCGGACGACGCTTCGCTACTTGCGGGAAGATTACGTCACCCGGCGGATCGCCTACTGGCGGACGCTGCCGATTACGAACCGGCATATCGCGGCTGCACGGCTCATCATGATGATGACGGTGCTCGTGCCGCTATGGCTTTACTTTTTCACGCTGGAATATATCGTTGCGAAAGGACTGCGCAGCATGTTGACCGTTCCGGAATTTACCGGTTATGCGCTGTTCTGGCTCGGCTATGCGGTCATCGTCAGCGTCACGTATGCGTACTGGGAAGTTGGCTATTCCGGCCGCACATTTTTCATCATCTGTTTTGTGTATGTGGGACTGTTTGTTGCGGTGTCGTGCATCGTGGCGATGAACGGGGGCTCCATCATTTTCGCCGCTGCCGGACAGTTCCGCAGCGGGCATTGGTGGCTCGCCGGCCTATCCCTGGCTGCGGGCGCCGCAGCTCTTGCGCTCGGCAGCGGCATGATACGCAGGCGGCTCGAGACGCGGAGCTTGACGAATGAACGATAAGAAGGTGACGGCTTTCGATGTGGTTACCGATAGAGCTTAACGAGCATAGTGCGGAGCCGCTGTACCGGCAGATCGAAACGCAGCTGCGGGCGCTGATCATCAGCGGGCGGCTGGCTGAAGATACGCTTCTTCCTTCGATAAGGGAGCTGGCGCAAATGCTGAAATGCAGCGTCATCACGGTGCGGAGAGTGTATCAGGATCTGGAAAATGAAGGGCTGCTGCGGACGCGGCAGGGAACGGGAACGTTTGTCGCCGCCGTCGATACGGACATCAGAGACCGGCAGCGGCTCGAGTCGGTTACCGCAGCATTCGCCGCCGCCGTGGAGGCTGGACTGAGGGTGAAATGCAGCGAAGAGGAGATGACGGACATTTTTCAGCGGGTGATGAAGGAACGGATGGGGCTGGAGCGGTGACCTAGGGCCAGCCTTTGGCGGCCCCAGACCGGGCTGCAATCGGGCTTACGGATCGCATGAACGAACTGCAGCGGTGCGGCGCCGCAATTCGTATCGGGAGAGGCGAAGAGCAGCTGAGGATCTTATGCGGCGGAGCACGGACATTAAGCAGGGAGGGATCATATGCGGGACAACTTAGCTATACATATTGAGGGAGTCGTGCAGCGCAGAGACCGTTTCAAGCTGGGGCCGCTTTCGTTGCAGGTTCCGCAAGGGTGTGTGACGGCCATCGTCGGACCGAACGGATCGGGTAAAAGCTCGACGTTCAAGCTGCTGCTCGGTCTTTCCAAGCCGGATGAAGGTTACCTGACGATGCTCGGACAGCGAGTCGACGCCTCCGATGATGCGGTATTAAAGCGCCGCATCGGTTACTTGTCCGAGGAACCGTTCCATCAGGAGGACGGCATGCGAGGCCGTCAGAAGGCGGATTTTGTCCGGCAATGGTATCCGGATTGGAACGAAATCCTCTTTAACAAGCTGCTGTCCGTCTTTGAAGTGGACCCGTCGCTCAAGCTCAGACGCATGTCCAAAGGAATGCGGCGCAAATTCGAGCTGGCGCTCATTATGGCCCATGAGCCGGAGCTGCTTCTGCTTGACGAGCCTTCCTCGGGTCTCGATCCGCTCGCCTGGAAGGCGATGATTGACGTGTTTCACCGGTATATGGAGCCGGGGACCCGGACCATTGTGATGGCGACGCATATTGTCGAGGAAGTGCGGCGGCTTGCCGATTACATCGTCTTCATGCATGCGGGACGGGTGCTCGGGATGTACGAGAAAGACGAATTGTTCAGCTCCTGGTCCCGCTTCTTCGTCGAGACCGGCAGCGGTTTAACCGCGGCCTCAGGCTGCGCCGCAGCAGCTTCGGAGATTCCCGGCGGCTGCCAGGCTGAAGATGCGGGCGGGGGCGTCATAAGCTTATCGACCGCCCGGCCGATGGAAGCGGAGCGCTGGCTGACCGAGCAGGGCTGGACAATCCGTGCCCGCCGGCCGATGGAGCTCGATGACATTATGGAAGCGCTCATTGAGCGCGATTGCAGAGAAAAGCGCGTACCGCAAGGGGCCGGTTCACCGCATCGTTCCGGAGCGGGTTAATGAACGAAGAAAGCGCGGCGATTCGAAGCGGAGCATCATCGGTAGAGCCGCATCGCTCAGAGCAGGGGAATAATCGCCAGATCCGCAAAGCCTCAGTTCAGGAAAAAAACGGAAGAAATCCGCCGGTTCAGAACGTAAAGTAATATGAGGGAACTTTATTGTTTCCGTTCTGAAAGAAAAAAGAAGGAAAGGGTGGCTGCTGTGAAGCCTTTAATTGTCGATCAGATTACGAAGCAGTACGGAGACAAAACCGCCGTCAACGGCATCAGCTTTGAAGTGGAGCAGGGCGAAATTTACGGCCTGCTCGGCGCGAACGGAGCGGGCAAAACGACGACGATGCGGATGGTGCTCGGACTTATTTTTCCCGATGAAGGAAAGGTGCTCTACAACGGCAAGCCATACGGCAAGGAGCAGCTGCGGATGCTGGGGTATTTGCCGGAGGAACGCGGATTGTATCCGAAAGTGAAAGTGAGCGAGCAGCTGCTGTACCTCGCGAAGTTGCGCGGCATGACGGCCAAAGATGCGGACAGCAGCTTGAAGCGGTGGCTGGAGAGGTTCGAGGTTCCGGAATATTACAACAAAAGAGTGGAGGAGCTATCCAAGGGCAACCAGCAAAAAATCCAGTTTATCGCTTCTATAATCCACAATCCGCGCATCGTTATTTTGGATGAAGCATTCAGCGGCCTGGACCCGGTCAATGTGGAGCTGCTCAAAGCGACCGTCAAGGAACTGCGGGACAATGGAACGACGATTCTGTTCTCGACCCACCGGATGGAGCATGTCGAGGAATTGTGCCGGAACATTACGATTTTGCACCGCTCGAACGCCGTTTTGAAGGGCAGCTTGAAAGAAATCAAGAAATCGTTCCCGAGAGAGCGGGTACTGCTCGCGGCAGACGGCGATGTAAGCGGGCTGGATGCGCTCCCGGGCGTCCGCAGGGTACAGAGGCACGAGTACGGCTATGAAATTTTCATCGAAAACGAATCGGCGGCGCGCGGTATTCTGGAATATGCGATGGCGCAAGGCGGAGTGGACCGGTTCCAGGTGATGGAGCCTACGCTGAACGAAATTTTTATTAAGACGGTAGGTGATACTCGTGAATGAGCTGTTAACGGTCATCGGATTTACGGTACGCAGCAAAATAAAAGGAAAAGCGTTTATTGTTACTACGCTGATTATTGCCATCATTTTGAGCGTCGGCATCAACCTTCCTTATATCATTTCCCAGTTTAATTCCGGACCCGGAAAAGCGACTCCCGTCGGCTATATTAATGGAGCGGCCGCTTCGCAGGCGGGCGGCTACAGCGAAAGCGAGCTGGGCGGCGCCTTGAAGAAGTACTTCGAGACTAAGGAAGAACAGGACGTGGAGATGGTCCCGATTGACGATTCGGGATCGGCGGCCGGCAACGAAACGCTTCTCAAGCAGGCGGTCCGCGACGGCAAAATCAAAGGCTACCTGACGTTTTCCGATAACGGAAGCGGTTTTCCGGCCGTCACCTACAATTCCGAGAAGGTGATGGAGAGCTCGGTTTCGGGCGCGCTCAAGACGGCGCTGCAGGACGTGAAGCTGGAGAGCGTACTCGCCCAGTCCGGGCTGACGGAAGCGCAGCGGGCGCTGCTGTTCTCGCCGGTCAGCGTCGATTCCGTGCAAATCTCTGCGGAAGGCGGAGCGGGCTCGGTCGGCAGCGGCCGCAGCGAAACCGAGCAGGGAGTTAACATGGGCGTCGTTTATATTGTGATTGTGCTGCTGTTCATGACGCTGATGGGAACGGGCAATGTCATTGCGAGCGAGATTACGATGGAAAAAAGCTCGCGCGTCATGGAGGTGCTCATTACGAGCGTTGCGCCGCTCAAGCAGATGTTCGGCAAAATCATCGGCATGCTCATCATCGGCATCTCGCAAATCGCGGTTTACGTCATCGTGCTCGTGCTGAACATGATGCTGCCGACGAACAAGGATGCGTGGGCGAGCTTCGATATTTCGCTCTCGGACATCAGTCCCGCGCTGCTGCTGTACTCGCTGCTCTTGTATGTGCTCGGTTATTTCCTGTACGCCACGCTGTATGCGGCCGTCGGCTCGCTCGTCAGCCGCACCGAGGATCTTGGGCAGGCGGTCATGCCGATCACGTTTGTTGCGCTTGCGGCATTTTATATCAGCATCTTCAGCATCTCCCGCCCGGACAGCATGCTTGTCCTTGTCAGCTCCTTCATCCCGTTCTTTACGCCGTTTGCGATGGTGCTGCGCATTGGAGTCGGCGACCCGCCGCTCTGGCACGTATGGGTTGCGATTGCGGAGCTTCTGGCCGCCATCTACCTGTTCGGCTGGCTGTCCGCCAAAATTTACCGCACCGGCGTACTCATGTACGGCAAGCGCCCGAGTATTAAAGAGCTGCGCAAGGCGATGAAGGCGTATAAGATTTAATTCACGATATCGGTGATACTGATATGTGTTGTGAGTAATGGTTATAAATGAGACTTTATATGTACGAATGAGACTAAGATTCTTAACCAGTTAGGTCAGCCCTTGATCTAACTGGTTTTTGTAATCGGTCATGTGTTTATAGCGGCTTAGCATATTGAAAATTATGATGTCCGGATAAAATTATATTGACCATTCAAAATATTCAGGTATGCTTATTTATGTGAGGAAATATCTAACTTGATAAGAACGGGTATTATCTATAAAAGGAGGTTTTCAAAAATGCTTAAGACTGAGTTAACACATACCCTCAAAATTCGTTACCCGATATTCCAAGCACCGATGGCAGGCGGTCCAACCACTCCCGACTTAATAGCAGCAGTTTCAAACGCCGGGGGTCTGGGCAACCTAGGCGCCGGATATTTGACACCGGAACAACTCCGCAGCACTATCCAAGAGATCAGACAATTAACGGATCGGCCGTTTGGAGTCAACTTGTTTGTTCCGGAGCAACCAATCGAATCGGAAGAAACGATCCGCCAAATGACAGATCACCTCAATAAATATCGCGTTAAACTTGGCATTGCACAAAATCCATTGATCCAGAAGATTTCAGATTCGTTCGAGGAGCAGGTGCAAGTATTGCTGGAAGAGAATATTCCAGTTTTTAGTTTCACCTTTGGCATACCGCCGCAAGACGTGATCCAAGCCATGAAACAGCGTGGAACTGTCGTAATAGGAACTGCGACTACAGTTGAGGAAGCCAAACAATTGGAAGTTGCTGGCGTAGATGCAATTGTGGCACAGGGAAGTGAAGCGGGAGGACACCGAGGCACATTTCTGAATAACATTGTGGACTCTCAGATTGGCACCCTGGCTCTTGTTCCGCAGATTGTAGATCATGTGTCGATTCCGGTCATCGCATCGGGAGGTATCATGGACGGACGGGGCCTTGTAGCAAGCCTGACATTAGGAGCAGCGGCTGTACAAATGGGAACTGCCTTTTTGGCGTGTCCTGAAAGCGGCGCTCATGCAGCGCACAAACAGAAGATCCTTTCGGAAAACGAGGATACTACTGTAATTACACGCGCTTACTCGGGTAAAGTCGCAAGAGGCATTCGTACTGAATTTATGAATGACATGCATCATTATCCCGGAACAATTCCGTCCTACCCCATTCAACATGAAATGACAAAAGACATACGCCAGGCAGCTGCAAAAGCGAATAACCCTGAATATATGTCCCTCTGGGCGGGTCAAGGTCTTCGGCTAGCCAGCGATGACAATGCCGCTGCGATTGTCAAACGGACCATCAACGAAGCAAGTGTTCTTGTCAAAAGGATCTCTATTCTTGGAATGGTTGACGACCTCGGATCATCGTGAAGCAAAAATTTTCGAAAAATTATAATGACCGGATAAAATTATATTGACCATCCAAAATATTAAGGTATACTTATCTATGTGAGGAAATATAACATTAAATCTTTGTAGCAGTTAGAAATGTCAACCAAGGGCTTTTCCATCTGAAACGATTACGTGCTGCAAACTAAACAAGAAGAACGAATAAGGAGGTGCGCAGATGGCGGAGAGTAACTCCAATCTGTATGAAAATGTAATCGTGGAGTTGGAAGAGGATATCGGTATTATCACATTAAATCGGCCTATGCAGTCCAATTCTATCAATAGACAGTTAACCTCCGAACTTTGGGACGCACTGGACCGACTCGAACATAATCCCAATATTAAAGTCGTGATCTTGACGGGAAGCAATCAGACCTTCTCCGCCGGGGCTGATATTAAAGAAATGTACGAAAAAATCTCGCCCTTTGATACTGAGCCATCTGAAATGTGGAGAGCACATCTTGAATCTTTATTAAAAGTATCATTGAAAATTTGGGATTTAAAAAAGCCGGTAATTGCTGCGGTAGATGGTTATGCATTAGGAGGGGCCGCGGATTGGGTGCTATCCTGTGATATGGCCATCGCATCTGATACTGCTAAAATTGGAGAGCCTGAAATCAAGTTTGGCGCTGCTCCTCCGACTTTAATGATGCCTTGGATCGTCGGATTGAGAAAAGCTAAAGAGTTATTATTTACCGGTGATATCATTGATGCTTCAGAGGCCTATCGAATCGGGATTTTCAACAAGGTCGTCCCTCAGAGTGAGCTTCTCTCCGAAGCCATTATCTTGGCTAAAAAAGTAACAAAAGTATCGCCTTCCGCCTTGAAAATAACTAAAGCAACGATAAACAAAACGTTTGAAATGATGAATTTAAAGCAATCACTTGAATACAACCTGGAAGCAGGCATTGCCATGTTTTTTCTTAGGAAAGAAGAAGATTTTATGGAGATAAATAGGATAATAAAAGAGGAAGGTTTGAAAGCATTTTTGAAGAGCATGAATTCGTAATCAAATCAATTATTACAGAGCCATTATCGTTGCATGGGTTTCCCCCCATAAATATTAAATAACCTACAGATCAAGTGCAGGAGTGAATGATATGAGCAAAGTAACTAATATGAGCAAAAAACTAGGAAAAACCGGTGCATTCGAGGAACTGATGGCGATCCGCGCCGGTGACAAGCTTCCGCAGGACGAAGTTATCATCACCGGCGAAGATCCGTTGTTTGAGTCACCTTTTCGAATTGGTGAGACGATAGCGGATGCGTTAGCGGCGCGAGCCGTTGCTGCAAATGATCTATGGCAGCTGCGAACCGGCCGACGGCAAACCATCAGCGTCGATGTGAGGGCCGCTGCGGCAACGTGTCTGGGGGGTGAAGACATGACGCTAAGACGCGATACGGAAGGACAGTATCAGCCTATCCCGGCATCGGAGGCTATGGAACATATGGTGGCGCTTACCCAGCCCTGGCAGACAGCGGATGGGCGATGGTTCGTGCCGCACTTCAACCTCCCGCATCTCGAGCGCAGGGTCTTGGATGTGTTGAAATGCGAAAACACGCCAGAGTCCGTTTCCGAAGCCATACGTCGATGGAATGCGGACGACCTTGAAGAAGCGATAGCAGCGGCAGGTGCGTGTGGCGGAACGGTCCGTACCCCGGAAGAGTGGCTTGTTCATCCTCATGGCGCCTACTTGGCATCACGCCCCGTGGTAGAGATTACCAAACTCGCTGATGGGGATCCAGAACCGCTTCCCCCCGGGTCTCAACCGTTATCTGGCGTGAGGGTATTGGACTTGACCCGTATTCTCGCCGGTCCGACAGCGGGAATCGGGATGGCGGAACATGGGGCGGATGTTCTGATGGTCACGGCTCCCCATCTGCCTCAGGTGCCCGCCTTCGTGCGTGATACCAGCCATGGCAAGCGCAGCTGCTTCCTTGACTTCAATCACGAAAACGAAGCGACCCGACTCAAGGAATTGGTGCGAGAAGCTGACGTGTTTATTGAGGGATATCGTCCGGACCGTCTCGAAGCCCACGGCTTCGGAGTTGACAACCTGGCGAAGCTGCGCCCAGGTCTGGTGTACGTGAGTGTGAACTGCTATGGTTCTGGCGGACCGTTTGCTTCACGCGCCGGCTGGGATCAGGTCGCCCAAGCGGTGACCGGTGTCTGTTATACTCAAGGCATAGCGATGAAATCGGGCCAACCCAAGTTGACGCCGGTATACTTTTGCGATTTCCTTACCGGGTTTCTCGGCACGTTCGGTGGCATGATTGCGTTGGCACGTCGCGCCCGGGAAGGAGGAACCTACCGGGTACAGGTGTCGCTGTGCCAGTCCGCAATGCTCGTGCAGAGACAAGGGTTGATCGAGCGCTTTGACTATGCGCCAAGTAAGCTGTCCCCTGAAGAGTTTGAATCGTATGCGGTATGCGACAACGATACCTGCTACGGCGATCTAAAGAGTCTGGGCCCGGTAATCCGGATGAGCGAGACTCCTCCCCGGTGGTCTCGGACCACTCCCGAGCTTGGTAGCGACAAGGCTGAATGGCTGGTGCGATGAGGGCGTCTTCTCCAGCTGTCGCTGGGTGTGTTGAATGACAATAAAGAGGTTGAATTAAAAGTCGTTTCATTTACAATAAAGTTGTTTAAAAAAACGTCCCCTCTACCGTTTTTTTAAACAACTTTATTTCTGTGTTTACTATCCATTTGAAGTGTGCAAGTCAATGATCGCTCGACAGAATCACCTTTTTTTGGCAACTCTAGCGTCATAGAATATTAAAAGTAATGATACGGAGGTGATTGGATGTTTAATTTGTCTGCGAAATTTTTAGAGTATTTGAATAAAACGCCACAGAAAGACTTTCTTGTGTTTTATGGGAAAGATAGCGAAAAAATCACTTATAGCTATAACGAAGTACTAACAAGAGTAATAAAAGTGGCTATATGGCTAGAGGAACAGGGGGTGAAAAGGGGTGATCGGATTGTTACAGCGATGTGTAATCAGCCGGAGCAAGTCATCATCTATTTAGCCGCATGGGCTAAAGGCGTATGTGTTGTTCCCGTAAATATGAGTGAAGATGATAATCGTATCGGCTATATTATCGAACACAGCAGAGCAAAGGTCGTGTTTGTTCAGGATTCCTATCTGGAAACAATAAAACAGATTACCGGTCGGATAGATCGGCTGCCTTTATTATTTCGAGTCGGAGAGTGCGATCAGAGTATATTTCAACAACCTTCCGATTTGGGGAACGATCCTATAGAGAGCATCATTGATTCTTCTGATGAGGATGAAGCCTTGATTGTCTATACTTCAGGAACAACAGGAAACCCGAAGGGGGTCATCCTCCAGCAAAAGCATCTTGTAAAAGATGCGGAAGCCATTGCGGAATGCAACCATATTGATTTTTCGACAAAACTCATGTGCGTACTGCCAATCCACCATGTGAATGGAATCATTGTTACCATTGTTACTTCATTTACCAGTGGCTCTACCCTTATTTTGAATGAAAGGTTCTCGGTGCGGGAATTCTGGAGACGCGCTTCAATAGAGAAAGCGAATATCATAAGCCTTGTACCTACTCTTTTAGAATATTTAATGGAAGCCAATGAAGACATTTCAAAGTATGATTTGCGTTCCTTAAGACATGTAATCTGTGGTGCCGGTCCGTTATTGGTGGATACGGTAATGGCTTTTGAAAATAAGTTCAATATACCCGTCATCCATGCATATGGTTTATCTGAAACGACTTGTTTTGCAACCTTTTTGCCGACAGATCTTCCACATGAGGAAAGAAAATATTGGCTGACCCATTTTGGATACCCGTCAATTGGTGTTCCTATCAAATATAATGAGCTGTCTATTATAGATGTAACAGGAAATGAGGTTGGTGAGGGTATTCGCGGTGAAATTATTATCCGCGGGGAGACGGTAATGAAAGAATATGACCGATCTCCTGAAGCGAATGCCTCTGTTTTCCGATTGGGCAACGGGAGGTTCTGTACAGGCGATGAGGGTTTCTATCAATATGATGAGCGCGGACGTAAGTATTTTTTTATAACCGGAAGAATAAAAGAACTCATTATAAGAGCTGGAGTAAACATTGCTCCTGTTGAAATAGATGAAGTCATCTGTAAGTATTCAAAGGTAAGATATGCGTTATCGTTCCCCTTTGATCATAAATATTATGGGGAAGAGATTGCCGCGTATGTTATTCCCAAGGTTGGAATGGAAGTAACAGAGAATGAGGTGCTTGAACATTGTCGACAGCACTTGCCTTTTTCTAAACAACCGAAAGTCATTATTTTTGGAAATGCGGTACCCTATACCTCGACAGGTAAACCGAAACGGTTGGAACTCAAAAAGAAATTAAAAGAGCAATTGACTGTTTATCGAGATATCCAATTCAAAGAGGGCAATTGATGGTCATATTCCATGGCAGCGGCATTGAGAGCTGTTAATGAAGGGTTTGAAGGAACGCTGGTAAGTTATGAGGCGATTAAATACAAAAGGAGACGATTTCATGGCTATGACATTTCAAGCTTTGGTCATCGAAAAAAACGATACATGTACAATCGGCGTCAAAAAAGTTTCGTTCGAACAATTGCCTGAAGGAGAAGTATTGATTAAAGTCGTTTATTCCAGCGTAAATTACAAAGATGGTTTGGCAAGTATTCCAGAAGGAAAGATTGTTCGTTCGTACCCTTTCATACCTGGTATTGATTTGTCAGGTTATGTAGTTTCGTCCACCGACCCAAGGTTTCAAGTGGGTCAGCAGGTTTTGGTCACCGGTTATGAAGTAGGTGTATCGCACTACGGTGGATTTAGCGAATATGCGCGTATTCCAGCTGATTGGGTTGTACCGCTTCCAGTTGGTTTAACATTAAGAGAAGCAATGATCTATGGAACGGCTGGCTTTACTGCAGCTTTATCAATCATGCGTTTAGAAGAAAATGGTACAATGCCTGAGAAAGGAAAGGTTTTGGTTACGGGGGCTACCGGAGGTGTTGGTGGTGCAGCTGTGTCCATGCTAAATAAGAAAGGCTACCACGTAGTTGCCAGCACAGGGAAACCGGACGCTGCTGATTATTTGAAGTCGTTAGGTGCAAGGGAAGTAATCTCTCGCGAGGATGTTGTCGGAAGCAGCAGCAAGCCGCTCGATAAACAGCTATGGCAGGCTGCTATTGACCCAGTAGGCGGAATTCCGCTCGCGTCCATTTTGAGCAAAATTATGTATGGAGGCTCCGTTGCCGTTAGTGGCTTGACGGGAGGAACAGAAGTATCGACAACCGTTCTGCCGTTCATCTTACGCGGAGTTAATCTTCTAGGCATTGATTCCGTTTACTGCCCTGCTGAACGAAGGGCCAATTTATGGAAAAGCATGGCACAAGATTTGAAACCGGATCAATTGGAAACGCTAGTGGCTCGCGAGGTATCTCTGCAAGAACTGCAGGAGGCGCTTTCGGATATTTTGAAGTCTAATACTCATGGTCGCATTCTTGTGTGTATGTCTCAAGATTAGTCATTTGCCATCGAGAGCGACTGGCAGTACGTAGCGATGGTGGCCAATCTGGAATGGGAGCCGAAATAACATTTTATCCGGACAAAATAAGTTTGACCAGGTAGTATAAATTAGGGTATTATTGTAGATGATTTAGATCCAAAGCTGGTTTTGAAATGGAGGACGATGGAATGGGGCGTGTGGCGACACAACGTAGAAACCAGATTTTGAGAGCAACTTTGCAGGCAATTTCAGACAAGGGATTCGATGCTGTTACTTTACAGGATATTGCCGATTATGCTGAAGTAAGCAAAGGAGTACCCAATTATTACTTTGAGAATAAAGATGATGTATTCTATCATCTTTTTGAGTGGCTGACGGAGAAAATTTATAAAAATGAATCTGAAGCTATAGCGAAAGAAACTTCGGCTGTCGATAAGTTAAGGGCCTATGTTAACTCCGCCTTTGTCAGTCCGAATGATAATAAACGATTTTTTAAGGTTTATCTTGATTTCCTTTCCAAAGCCAGCCGAAATGCCCGTCTACGCGAGATTAATCAAAAATTTTATGAAAATTGCTGGACTATAGGCAAGGAAATCGTATTATTAGGCCAGCAAGAGGGTGCATTTTCTTCGGTTAATGCAGATCACGCTAGTGTTACCATTCGTGCATTGATTGATGGTTCTTTAATACAGTGGTTAATGAGAGATGATGAAAGCATTGAATTGCATCAATTTTATCGTGAAACCTGTTATCAAACCTTATTAAGTTATCTTACCAATAAAACTGGTTCATGATTAGTCGTCCAACAAAGAAGAGTGGTTGAGCAAGAAAATTAACCTGCTCAACCACTTTTTCATTGGAACCTGATTGTTTATTTTTAAATCCCGGTATTTGCTTTAACCAACACTTCATTGTAGTTATCTTTTTCCCGTTTCCTGGACAAAACAGTACCGAGATAAGCGCCTATAAAGCCGAGCGGAATGGAGATGATTCCCGGATTAGCCAAGGGGAAGATAGGCATGCCTGTTAAAATGGCTTTACCTTCTACAGGATTCCATACATTGGGACCTAACACAACGAGAAGGATACAGCTAACAAGACCGGTCAACATTCCGGTTATGGCTCCCGTTACATTAAGTTTCTTCCAATAAATTGTACATACAATGATTGGTAAGCTGGCGCTTGCTCCGATTGCATATGCAATAGCAATAAGGAAAGCTACATTTAATTTTTGGACAAATAAAGCAAGAAAAATGGAAATGACCGCGACTCCGACTGAAGCCCATCTTGCGGCAGCTATTTGTTGTTTTTCCGTTGTGTTTCCACGCCGCCAGATTTGATTATAGATGTCATGTGCGAAAGCCGACGCTGCGGATAAGACCAAACCTGCAACCACCGCCAGAATTGTCGCGAATGCTACGGCAGAAACAACTGCGAACAACAAGTCTCCCCCAAGCGCTTTAGCAAGTAACGGCGCCGCCATATTCCCTGCTGCGTTAGCCTTAATAATATTATCGTAACCGACAAAGGCAGTAGCGCCAAATCCTAAAAAGATCGTCAAGGCGAAAAATAAGCCTACCAGCCAAGTTGCATATATGATAGATCTGCGTGCAGTTGATGCATCCTTAACGGTGAAAAAACGAATCAGAATGTGCGGAAGACCGGCTGTACCTAATACGAGAGCAAGATTCAAAGATAAGGTGTCGATCCCGTTTGTAAATTTAACACCCGGGCTTAAGTATTTATCCCCCAGAGGCGTTGCTGTAATCATATGTTGAAACATTTTGATCAAACTAAAGTCAAATTTGGCAAATACGATCAATGAAAGAGCTATTGTTGTTCCTAACAGGAGCACGGCTTTAATGATTTGGACCCAGCTTGTTGCTGTCATACCGCCGAATAATACATACACGGTCATTAAGATCCCTACTGTAATGACAGAGGTCGTATAGTCCAATCCTAACAACAGTTTAAATAAAGCACCTGCTCCAACCAATTGGGCAATCATATAAAAAATAGATATTGTAATGGAATTTAGAGCTACAACTCCGCGTACTTTAGTATTGTTGAAACGGGAAGCGACCATATCAGCCACTGTATATTTGCCTAAATTTCGGAAAGGCTCCGCGATAAAATAAATCACGACTAGAAATCCAACCAAAAAGCCTATTGGATATAAAAAGCCGTCAAATCCATTTAAAGCAATCATTCCTGTGACGCCAAGAAAAGCTCCTGCAGACATATAATCTCCAGCAATTGCCAATCCATTCTGCCATCCTGTCAATCCACCGCCGGAAGTATAGAACTCACTTGTTGTTTTTGTTTTCTTGGCAGCCATATAGGTAATGACCAGGGAAAGCAATACGACAAGTGAAAAAACTAGAAAAACCGTCATATTCATGTGCTAGTTGTCACCTTTCATTAAACATTTTTTGATTTCAATTACCATGGAATCAAATTGTTTTGATTTTTGAGTGTAGACGATACAAAGTGTCCAAGTCATGATGAATTGACAAAAAGCAAAAAACCATGCGAGAGGTATGGGCCCTACAATAGGCGTATTTAACACTTTCGAATAAGAAGCCAACAGCGGTAATGAAAAATAAAAGGTGAAAAAGAATAGCGTGATCGGAACAATAAATTTTTTTTGCTTCTGGTCAGATTTCGAAATAGATTCATCTTCGCAACTTCTTCATAATTCAGTGAACCAACCGTTTTTTCATGCGAGTTACTTAGCTGTACACTCATTTGTTTGCCTCCTATTATTAATGTTGAACTCCGTTCATACTGCTAACTTGTGTCACGTCACAGCTACATATTGAATCAAGACAACCCACCGCTTCGTATGGGGTAGGCCAGATCGTCGGTCTTCAGTGCCGCGACGTGCTCTTATTTATTCCTATTATGCGGTCTGGCCAAGGACGCCAGAGAGTCCGCTAATGCGACGGCCGCAAGGAACACCGCCGGTGGACGCATCAGCCATCCACGGACGTTTTCACGAACCGGACCGTGTCCCTGATCAGATCGTCAACCGTATTGGCATTTTCCATGAGATTGAAACCATGATCAACCGGCCGCGTCCAAAGCTCCTCCTGCCCATCGTGATAGGCGAGGAGCGCTTTGGCAGTGATCGGCTGTGGGAAGACGATCGTATCTTTGGTTCCGACCGCCAAGAATACAGGCCCCTTATATTTTTCCAGTTCCGCTGCCGGTACGACCTCGTAAAGGCTTTCGAAGAACCGGCCGCGGAGTGGAATTGGCTTGTTGTCGCCGAGCCTTATCGCTGTGTAGACCTTGTCACCCGCCTGCGTACCTTCGACCATTCCCTTTTCGCCGAAGATGGTCGTGAACGCGGCTGGGAGGTTTATCCCTGGGTTCCAGAGGACGAGCGAGTGGACTGGTACCGTCGAACGTCCCGCAACGGCGGTCGAAACGGCGCCACCGAGGCTCATCCCCATTACCGAGATACTCTTGGACACATCGGGACTAGAGGCGAGATAATCGACTGCAGCGAGCGCATCCTTTACTTCGCTTTCGACAGTCATGTCTTCAAACTTGCCGTCGCTGTCTCCGCTTCCGCGAAAATCGATGCGTAGGGTGGCAATCCCATTCTTGGCGAAAATCGGTGCGGCCCTTCCGAACAACCCTTCGGGTACGAACTTAGATTTCCAATCGTCACGAGTGCCGGTAAAACCGTGCAGCATCAACACGACCGGTGGCCTTTTAATGCCTTCCGGCAGGACGAGAGTGCCGACGACTTTCTGCCCATCGACGTCGAAATGAACAATTTTCTCCTCTGTTCCTTTATTGGCGGCTGCCTGGTTATTGGCGGACTTGGATTCCGAATTGCTGTTGTTGCTGCTGCAGCCTCCCAGCAGGAGCGCCGCAGACACGGATACGGCCATTAATACGTTCAGTCTTTTTTTCATCTCGGTTGAACCTCCCTTTTGGATAACAAGCGAACAAGCGAAATTTTGCCGAATTGCCGGAAAAGCGGGTCGGTGGCTTTGCCGGACATCACCTCCTTCAAACCTCCCTCTTTTTCACCCTTTTACCGACCCGACCATGACCCCTTTGACGAAGTAGCGCTGCAGAAACGGATACAGGACGAGCAGCGGCAGCGCTGCGACGATGATGACGCCGAATTTATCTTCGGCCGAGGCAGATGTTCCGGCATTGGCCGCCAGAAGCCCTGCAAGCAGGGCAGTAACAATCGCGTTTTTCATTGTGCTTCCTCCTGTGTGATAAAAAGATACGGCGCTGTTGGATATGCCAAGTTCGATTAAGCCTTGACCTTGAAAACGTCCGTCTGATTGCCTTCCAGCGCGTCGACGCGACCTGGAAGTCGATCTGTAAAGATTTAATGTTATATTTCCTTACACCTAAGTATAGTCAAATATTTTGGGTGGTCAATATAATTTTATCCGGTCATTATAATTTTTCGAAAAGTTGCTAGAATAACATAGATGGCAGTCCACTCGGGCTTTCTCAATTCACGCACGCCCCCCATGAGTTACCCCATTACACCTCACCAACATCAGTGTTTTTCCCCTAAAATTATCCTTTAGTATAATATCCAGCGGGCTTCCGGCATGATACAATTCGTATAGATTGTGCCTAATTTTTCCCAATTAATCGGGCGAATTTCCCGACCTGTTGGGAATTGTGTCTTGTTATACTGATTGTGCCTTGTTTTTTAGAGGCATGGAACAAAGTTGGGTTTGGATACGATTCGTAACGGATTGGAAGCGAATTATTGTGTTGGAGGAGATGCTGCAGATGAGGATCGGACAGATGAAACGTTGGTATAGAAAGGCGGTGAGCACTCTTCTGATCGTCGTCACTTTGGTGACAGCCACCCTATCGCCTGCCGTATATGCGGAAGATGGGGCTGCTGGCTCAGATTGGTTTGGCATCGGCAACGGCAGCAGCGGCATGAATCTGGAAATTCTGCCGGGCGGCACGGTGACGCAAACGGTCTACCAGCCTCCTGCGTCAGCGCCTCCTACACCCGTTCTTGCACCTGTGCCGGAGGTTGTCAATGAGGAACAACTGGAGATAACCGGCACGGCGGAAGCGGGCGCAAAAGTGACCGTTTTTGTATCCCGCGATGGCGGAACGCCAACTGAGGGAGGGGAGGACATTGCCGAAGACGGCCGCTTTCGCGTGGAAGTTTCACTGCCCGAAGAGGGAGGTTACCGCATAACGGCGGTTGCCAGCCTGAGCGGGCAGGTCAGCGGCGAGTCCGCAGCCGCACAGGTCAGGCTGGACAAGACGGCTCCCCCGGAGCCGGTCTTTGGCGAATGGCTGACGATTGGCACAGACCAGGTCAAAATCAGCTGGACCCCGGGAGGCAGCGCAACTGATACGGTGAAGTACAAGGTGGAACGGGACGGCAAGCTGCTGGGGGAAGTGACGGAACCGGAGTTTACCGAGCAAAATGTGCCTGAGCTCAGCGCGCTGGTCTACCGTGTATCCGCACAGGATGCCGCCGGCAATGTTTCAAACGCGCTGGATATTATGGCGGGAACTGCGCATCATTCGCTGCTTCATGTGAACAGCACGCCGGAAGGTCTTGCAGGCAACGGGCATTCGTACGAAATTGCCGTCAGCGGAGATGGAACGAAAGCGCTGTTCAGCTCCAAAGCAACGAATCTGGTCTCGGGCTCGGGCAACAGCCAAATCGGAGGTCTGTATACCCGGGATTTGAAGAGCGGGGAAATGAAAATCATATCGTTCCCGGCCGGAGTGGAACAGTTTGATTCTCCGGTTATCAACGAGAACGGAACTGTGGCGGCTTTACGCGCAACAGTAAGGGGTGCTGCGGAGATCTTGTTCCATTCAGAAGGTATGGCAGAGGCTCAGAAGGTACCGACGGCTGACGGACAGCCGCCTAATCAGTCAACAAG
This sequence comes from Paenibacillus beijingensis, assembly GCF_000961095.1. NCBI lineage: Bacteria > Bacillati > Bacillota > Bacilli > Caryophanales > Paenibacillaceae > Paenibacillus > Paenibacillus beijingensis. Next base: position 3,173,303 of record NZ_CP011058.1, read on the forward strand.
CGCTCCGTCCATAAGTGCAGATGGCGAACGGATTGTCTTTGCTTCTCAAGCGACAAATTGGACGACAGGTGAACCGGAGGATATCGAAGCTGATATTTATATATATCAGCGGAGAATGAATCAAGTCACCCGCGTACAGCTCCCGGCAGAGGTGCTTCAGATTGAGCATCCGGTCGTGTCCGGCGACGGCAGGTTCATCGTATTTAACACCGGTTGCGGCGAATGTATAAACCGGAAATTATACATGCACGATACGGCTCAGCCGGGTAAGGTCAGCTTGATCGGGGAAGGCGGCTTCGATAAGAGCATCAGCAATGATGGGCGTTATATCGTTTATGACAAGGACGACGGCATTTATTTGTATGACGGCAAAGCCGGCGGGGAGACGAAGACCCGGAGGATCGCCGAGGATACGCCGGGAGTGATTGACTTCAGCCAGCCGAAAATCAGCGGCAACGGGCGATACGTTATCGTCACCTCCTACGAGCCCCAGAGTCAGTGGGGATTCCAACGACAGCATTTGAATGTCATCGATTTAACGGATCCGGCTTTGCAGCCGAAGCTGATCAGCAATCCTGCGGAGGATGCATGGAGCGCGTCCGTCAGCAAGGATGGCGGTAAATTAGGTTTCGCATCGAGATATACGAGCGGATACGGCGACAATGGGGATGATCTAATCAGCACCTTCATCGTCTGTCCGCAAAAGTGCGGGGAAACGCCTCCGCCAGAGGATAAGCCGATCCAAAGCGTGATGTGGAAAGCAGACATGGCAGGGCGCGCCCAAGTAAAGCTGGGCGGCAATATCCGGATGACCGTGAACGGAACGGTCCATCGCAAGGCTGCCGTTATCCTTACCTACCGCCAAGGGGATATCGAGAAATCGTCGACCTTGGAGCTAGTGGAAAACAGTGCCGTTCCCGGTCAGTATACGGGTGAATTTGGTGTGACGGAAGGCATGACGTCCATACAGTCGATCATCGGTCAAGTGGCGGACGGAGGCGGAACGATGATTTCGCTCCCGGCGAACGGACTTCCGGTTACGGTGTCGGGTGCCTTGCAGGTCGACATTTCCAATCTGCTTAACCCGGATCAATCCGTCAATGAAGAAGTTAAAGCAGCGCTGGCCGGAAGCCGGCTTGTCGCGTGGAGTGCTTCCAAAAAGGCGGGTGCCCAGGCTTCATTCAGGGACAATGCGCCCTTTGCCATGGCACTCACGGATGCCGACGATTACAAGCTTACGCTGTTAGCTGCGGATGGCACTCTGCTGGCCGAACATTTCCCGGTCGCAATCAGCAGAGGGAAGACCTCGTCCGTTTCCATAAGAGCGTTGATCCCTTCCACCGTCGTGATCAGCATCACCGCAGCGGAGAGTGGTCCGGAGCTTGCCAACATCCCGGTTACGCTGCATAACGAGGATCAGACGGTCGTGCTTGCGGCCGGATCCACGGACGGAAAAGGGCAAGTTCGTCTCGCAGCGGGTTTTGTCGGGGATACCGTGCACATCAAGACGGAATTGCCGCGTCCTTACTCGCCGCTGGAGGCGTCTACGCTTACATTGGGCAGCAGGGAGATGCAGCTTCCACTCTCGGCGTTGATCCATTACGGCACCGTAAGCGGGCAAGTGAAGAACCGGAACGGCGAGCCTTTAAGCGGCGTGAAGGTGTCGATCCAGCAGGACGGCCGCACATTGACAGCCGTAACGGAAAGCGATGGCACGTATACCATGCGGGTGCCGGAGGGCGATGTCCTAATTGAAGGGAATCGCGAAGGCAGCGGCGAGGATCGGATTCGTACGAGAAAACCGGCCTTGTTGAAGATCGAGGCGGGGAAAGAGCACCGTCAGGATCTCGTGCTGCATAAAGAATCGACGGCGACTATTCATTTGAAGCTCTTCACCAAGCAAGTCGGCGGCAGCTTCGCAGAGCGCAAGCTGGACTTGCAGACGATGCGCGTACTGATGCCCAGCGTGAAGACGGAAGCCGGCAAACCTCAGGTATACACGGCTTTTGATAACGGTTTGACGATTAAAGGCTTGGAAGGCGAGAACTACGAAGTCTGCGTGAAGGATGGGTTTGGGCAGATGGGCAGTGCTTGCAAATCCGTTACGATCGATGCCCAAATGCAGGCAACGGCGGTATTGGAACTGGAAGAACAGGTCGCTGTGAAAGGCAAGCTGCGCATTGACGGTCCGGGCGTATGGACGGTATATGCGGGGTTTGCGGAAACCGCCACGCAATCCTCTGTATCCTACACGCTTCAAGAAGGTAGTTTTCATATTAGCTTGCCGAAGGACGGCAGCTATCAAGCTATTTTTTCAGCGATAAACGGCGCCAACCAGATTCGTAAAGGGGTAAAAAACTTTACAGCCCGGAAGGGGGAGCTGATTGAGCTTGGCGACATTGAACTGAAGCCGGAAGGGGACAATTATTTCCGGGATCCGGCGGAAAACTTGCTCGAGGCCATGGACAGTCCGGTTGCAGAGGGCAGCCGAGTTACGCTGCGCGGCAGCTATCGGAACGGGTCTCAGGTGAGCTTGCTTGCTCCGGCGCTCATGATCCGCATTCCCCAGGGAACGTCGCTCGTCCCCGGCAGCATGATGCTGAGTGGAACTCCGGTACCCGCTGACCAAATAACCGCAGTATCGGCGGCGCTGGTCAGAGTTTCCCTTGGGAAGGATTTGAATGCGCAGGAAAGCGGAACGGTTACCTACCAGCTGCAGGTGGAGCAAGTGAAATCGGATTTGTTGCCGGCGGAGCTCAGTATGTCGTTCCATAAACCCGGTTCGGAGGAAGCGATAGAGGAACAGATCGCCAGCACACTTATACCGACAACGCAAGTCAGCATCGACGCGCCTGCTAAGGCGAAGAAATCTTCCGATTCGGGCGATTCGGTTATTAACGTCAGCGGCCGCGCGGTCCCGGGCAGCAGCGTGCAGATTTACGACGGTCCGCACATTGCCGGCGTGACAACAGCCTCGCAAGGCGGCTACTGGAGTCAGACGCTGACCTTGCTCCCGGAGCGGGCGGAAGGGCGGATACATGCCGTTTCGGCCGTAGCGGTAAAAGGCTCGGATGAGTGGCGTTCCAAGCAAGCGTTCGTTGAAGTGGTGGACGATAATGAGCCTGTACCGCTGGAGCTGACGATGTTCACCAATGGACACCGGTTAGAGTCGAATCTTTCGGAAGGCGTCCTTCGCTTTCCGTTGTCCGTGCACCCGCATAAGCCGATTTCCTTCTCGCTCTTATTCCGTTACCCTGACCGGGTGCAGAACGTGACAATTGGTTTGGCGGGAGAAAAGATACCGATGACTTATAACCGTCTTACCGGGCGGTACGAAGGCATCAAATCGACCCCGCAGCGAAATTTGGGACCTGTTTCTTTAAGCTATGATGTAATACCGGAGCCTTTCGCAGCTGTGGAAAATGAAGATCAGATCCGAAAGTCCATGCCTCCTGTCATCCGCGATTTGCAGGGAGAGGTGCTGCCTCCGGAGCAATCGGTCCCTGAATCTACGGAAGCGGATCCGGCGGGCCGCGTTTATTTGAACAAGGTCGTACTGACCAGCAAAGACTCGCCGGATGAGAAAATAGAGACGCAATATTTCTACCGAATCATGCCGGATGATTATGAGCCGGGCAAGCCGGTTCAAGAAAATGGCGAGGGAATCTACGATCTCAAGTTTTCTTACAGCAAGCAGGCGAAGACGATCCAGGTGAGTGCCGTTATGTCGGGTAACCAAGCCAAGACACTCATTCAAAGCCTGAACGGGGATGCCGCCGGTATGGCAATCAACCCTTATATCGAAGTCGGAACAAAAATCCGCTACGAGCTAAAAACGCCGGGAACTCCAAGTCCGCTCGGACTCGCTTCGGCTATCTACGCAGGATATGACTTTCAGCAAAAAATGGATCAGCTGAACGATTTGATGGACCAGGTGAATGCCAGCGGTTGCATGGCGCCAAGCTCGGTGCAGCATTATTATAAGGAGCTGGAGAAGCTTTCCGAACAGCTCTTCGTCAATCTGCTGACCAAATACTCGCTGCAGATTACAGCGATGAACCTCGCGGCGATCGGTATTGGATTTCCTGCAGGAGTAGGCGTCGTCGCCGCCTCCTTGGCGATCAATTATGCGATGAACAGCGCATGGGAGGACGATTTGTCCGCCTTGCAGCAGCAGTTCGCCGACCAGCAAAGCGGGGATGACTGTGAAGATGAGGATGAAGAAAAGGATCCGCGCAGACCGAAGGATCCTCGAGACCCTGATGACGACCGGGACATCGTAGATCCGTATTGGATCTATGATCCGAGCGGATATGCCTATGAAGCGGTGGAATCGAACCGGCTGGCTGGCGTGACGACAACAGCGATGTATTTGGATCCGGCCGATCAGCTGTGGAAAAAATGGGATGCGGCGATCTACGGCCAGCGCAATCCGTTACGGACAAACGCGGAGGGACGGTATGCCTGGGATGTGCCGGAAGGCAAGTGGCAGGTGCTGTTTGAAAAAGAGGGCTACGAGCCGGCGCGAAGCGCTGTGCTTGAAGTGCTGCCCCCTCACTTTGACGTCAATGTCGGGCTGGTTTCCAAAGTCGCCCCGACTGTAACGGCGGTTCTGCCGGAATCGGCAGGCGGCGGTGTGCGGGTCTTTTTCAGCAAATATATGCAGACTGAGACGGTTGCATCCGACTTGGTCCGGTTGACGGACACAGCGTCGGCAGTCGAGATTCCGCTTACCGTGGAAGCCGTTCAGCCGGAAAACAGCCCGGGCGGCCAGCCGCTGGCAAAGCAGTTCCGCATCGTGCCGGCTGTGCCGCTGAAGGATGGGCAGACCTATCAGCTGTTTATCGATGCCATGGTCCAAAGCTACGCCGGTGTGCCGATGGCTGACCATTATGACCAGTCGTTTACAGCTGTTGTCGTCCCTGTTGAAGAAGCGATCAAAGCCGACAGTGTGAACCTGATTGCCGGTACGGATGCACTTACCGTTCGTTGGGATGAACTGACGGAGAAGCGCTACGACCAATTCAAAGTGATTTGGAAGGAAAATGGCACAGCCGAAACGCTGCTTGAAGAAACGGTAGGCAAAGGAGTCGGCTACAGCACGGCCACAGGGCTTGGAAGCGGTAAGTCCTACGAAGTGACCATCCAGACGGTTGATCTTGATGGAAGAACGTCTGGCGGAGTACGGAGTCAAGGAAATACACAGCAGGTGATCCCGTCTGTAGACAACGCCAATCCAGGGCAGGTTACGGAAGCTGTTCTCAAAGCGGAAAACGGCGGGCTGACGCTGACGTGGAAAGACCCGGCTGACGCCGACCTGAGAGGCGTTAGAGTCGCACTGAAAAGCGGGTCCGCATTCGGCACGCCGGTGGAGGTTGCGAAAGGCGTGCAGCAGCACCGCTTCGAAAACATCAGTGCGCCAGGCGCGTATGAAGCGCAGCTGGAGTCGGTGGATTTGGCGGGCAAGCGCTCGCCCGCAGTGAAGGCCGCCGTGTCGATCAGCGGACCAGGTGAAAAGCCGGGCAACACCCCGGGCGGTGGCACTAGCCCCGGCTCCGGTTCCGGTGGAGGCAATCCTGCGCAGCCGCAGGCTCCGGCTTCTAAAGATGAAGCTGTATTCAAAGTTGCCGAGGGTACCGAGCGGTATGCAGCTTTTGACGGCATGCTTCTCTTCCAGCTTCCAATCGGAGCGTTGGCTGCAGGAACCGAAGTGAAGGTGACCCGGACGCAGACGCCGCCGGCTCCGAATCCGGCATCGCACCTTGCATATTCCAGCTATGTTACGGTTACTTCGGAGGTGCAGCTTTCCAAACCGGCACAGCTTGTATGGAAGCTGCCGGAGGCGCAAGGCTTAGACCCTCGCAAGCTTGCGGTGTATCGTCTCGACCGGACGGCTCCGGGCGGCTGGCAATACATCGGCGGCTTTGCGAATCTGGGGCAAAACCGGCTGCGCGTAAAGCTAAGCGGTTGGGGAACCTACGCCGTGATGGCTTACGATAAGCCGTTCCGCGACTTAACCGGCCATTGGAGCGAGCCGGAGGTCGGCGTCCTGATCAGCCGTCATCTGGTAGACGGCGTTGACGAGAACCGCTACTCGCCGAATGCGCCGGTGACCCGGGCACAGGTCGCCAAGCTCATGACCGGCCTGCTGGAGCGGGAAGGACGTTTGCCGGCGCCAATCGGCGACACGCCATCGTTCCGGGACGTACCGGCATCCGCCTGGTACGCGCAAGCGGTGCAAGAGGCTGCTGCGCTTGGCCTCGTGCAAGGGGCCGGCGGTGAGTTCCGGCCGAATGCGCCGGTCTCCCGCGAGGAGCTGGCCGTCATCCTGCAGCGCGTGCTGAAGGAGAAAGCGCCGGCAACACCGGCCAAACAGCTGAAGAAGTTCGACGATGCCGCTGCCGTATCCGGCTGGAGTGCCGAAGCGATGAGCCTGATGGTGCAGGAGGGCATCTTGAACGGCGTGACGGACACGATGATCGAGCCGCAGGGCACGGCGACCCGGGCGCAGATGGCCGTCATCCTGGTCCGGCTGCTGGAGCGCTGGAATCCGGCGGTCGATATCGGCGCCGAATAGCAACAAACAAAACCCAGTCAAACGCGGTCACGCCGCGTTCGACTGGGTTTTGTTTTTGCCTTACGGACCGTATGAGCCTGTCGATTAACTGTTCATAACTTCGTACACCGTTCACATTATTATTGTCCACAATTAATCGACAGCCTCAGTATTGACGCTTGTTTTGTAGTTGATTGTAATCGTGAGGATGGCTCCTCCTGCAGTCGTCCGTTCAAGGGTGACGATTTTTCCAGCCGAATCCCAGGTCAGTTTGGCGCCAAGCTGCTCGAATACGGAGCGAAGCGGGATGAAGGCTTGGTTGTCTCGTATAATAACCCCGTTCTGGAACAATACTTGGGTGCCGTAGGACATGTCGTCGTGCTGAGTGAAGATACCGAGCAGTATCTCCATGTCCACCCGGTCGAAGAGAAGGCCAAAGGGCCGGAAGCGAAATTTGTGACCCGCTTCCCGGATAGCGGAGTTTATAAAGTCTGGGCGCAATTTCAGCGAGACGGGAAAGTCTTTACCGTTCCCTATATAATTGAGGTACAATAAACAAGAAAGAGCCGTCTATATTCATGATGGCTCTTTTGTACCATATAGTGAAACTTGTGTGCCCTTATTATTGTTTGGCATAGGATAGGGGGACGGGGTAAAATAATGCTACAAAAGGAGGTATGGAACTGTGGATGAATTCACGGCAGAAGAAATGGCAGATACGAAACATCATCACCAGCGGAGCCATCATTCGGAGAAAACGAAAGCGAATCTATCCAACCGGCTGAATCGAATTGAAGGACAAATTCGAGGCATTAAAGGGCTGATTGAGAAAGATGCTTATTGTGACGATGTATTGAATCAAATCGCTTCCGTACAATCGGCACTGAATGGCGTCGGGAAACTTTTGCTGGAAGAGCATTTGAGAAGCTGCGTTGTAGAAAAGATCCAGGAAGGCGATTTGGGCGTTATCAATGAGCTTCTTACGACGGTAAACAAACTGATGAAGTGAGTCAAGGTTGAAGTCCTGTGTTATAGAACAATTTGACATATCGGGAATTAAAGATATAATAAGGCGTATGAAACCAATTGAAGTTTTCAAAGCCTTGTCCAATGAAGCCAGACTGCAAATTTTAGAATGGCTTAAAGAACCGGAAAAGTACTTTTCACCCCAAGAAGGGGTTGATTTGAACACAGTCGGGGTATGTGTGAGCCAGATTACAAAAAAATTAAACATGACGCAGTCAACGGCTTCGCAATATCTGTCCGTGCTTCAAAGAGCGGGACTGATCAACGCGACCCGAATCGGCAAGTGGACCTATTATAAGAGAGACGAAGAATCGATACGCACAATCGCTGATTTCATGAATCAACAACTATAACGGCGAATTAGATGATACGCAAATCGCAATACGTTCCGGTATTGCAGTCCATTGCAGCAGGTCTCATGATATTCGCTTTCTTTTTTTGACTTTCATATCGATAAATCGTGATATTTAAATTCGAAGCTTGAAGAGAGGATGCAGACCCTATGAAAGCATGGCAAAAACATCATTTCGGTTTGGAAAATTTAAAGCTTGTTGACATCCCTATCCCCAAGCCGGGACCGAAGCAATTGCTCATTCGGGTGAAGTCAGTCTCCCTGAACTATCGCGATAAAGCGATTGTCGACGGCGTCTATTGGCCGGACTTAATGAACAAACCGTTTGTTCCTGTCTCGGATGCAGCCGGAGTGGTTGTCGAAGCCGGCCCGGAAGTCGTACGTTTCAAAGAAGGTGACCGTGTCATCTCCCATCTGTTCACAAGATGGACGGATGGAGCGCCCGGTGAGAATGAAAATCCGTATGCAATCGGAGGCCCGAATAACGGCGGATTGGCGGAATACATGCTGCTCGATGAAGATGCCGCCGTTGCCGCACCTTCGAGTTTGACCGATGACGAAGCCTCTACGCTTCCGATTGCCGGACTGACGGCCTGGTTCTCCCTCGTGGAATACGGAAAACTGGTACCCGGCGAAACGGTGTTGGTGCAGGGAACGGGTGGGGTTTCCATTTTCGGGGTACAAATTGCCTCGGCGTTAGGAGCGCGGGTGATTGCGACAACCAGCAGCGATGAAAAAGGCGAGCGGGTCAGGGCGCTTGGAGCTTCCGAAATCATCAATTACGTCACGAGACCTGATTGGGAGAAGGCTGTACTCGAATTGACGAACGGAAAAGGCGTTCAGCATATTCTTGAGGTGGCGGGAGGGGAAAGTGTCAACCGTTCCATCGAGGCGCTTGCCCCGCAAGGACACATAAATATCATCGGATTCCTGGACAATATGACGGCTAAAGTAAATCTGTTATCGCTGCTGTTCAAGCAGGCGCAGCTGCAAGGCATATTGGTTGGGCACCGCAAGGCATTGGAGGCCATGTGTAAAGCGTTCGATGAGCTTGTGATCAAACCCGTTATCGATACGGTTTATTCATTCAACGATGCCATCCAAGCCTACAAGCATTTGAATCGCGGAGCATTCGGCAAGATCGTCATCCGCGTTGCAGATTGAGTTTCGCTCATCACCTGATATTGGCCTTTCAGGGAATACACACCAATTTCTTGGACCATACTACACCAAGTATGAACATCAAAGTGAACAAGGAATGAGGACCCGACATGCTTGATTCAAAGACAATTGAGATCGTTAAATCTACGGCGCCTGTGTTGAAGCAGCATAGCCATCAGATAGGAAAACGTTTTTATGAACTGCTTTTTGCCAAAGTTCCGGACTTGTACAACCTGTTTAATCAAACGAACCAAAAAAGAGGGATTTAACAGGAAGCTCTGGGCTATGTGGTGTATGCGGCCGGTGAGCACATAACGAACTTGGAAGACCTGACCCCTGTTATAAGAAGGATTACGGAAAAGCACCGGGCAATCGGGATTAAGCCGGAACAGTATCCAATCGTCGGTGAAACCTTGCTTCAAGCCGTAAAAGATGTATTGGGCGACACTGCCACCGATGAGATATTAGGTGCATGGGGTAGAGCTTACGGTTATATCGCCGATGCATTTATCAGCATTGAAAAAGAACTTTATGAAAAGACCGAGCATCAACCGGGCGGATGGGCCGGCTACCGCCGGTTTATCGTCGACAGGAAAGAAAAAGAAACCGGGGAGGTTACTTCGTTTTATCTAAAACCGGAGGATGGTCAGCCGATTGCTGCTTACAAACCAGGCCAATATCTGACCATAAAAGCCGAAATTCCCGGTCAAACCTACACTCATATCCGTCACTACAGCCTTTCTGAAGCACCCGGCAGAGACTATTATCGGATTAGCGTCAAACGTGAAGATGTTGACCATAACGATCCGGAAGGGATTGTATCGCATTTTCTTCATGACCAGGTTCAGGTCGGCGATACGCTGTTCTTCTCTGCTCCCGCCGGCGACTTCATCCTTTCAGAGGGAATGCATCCAGTCGTCCTGATAAGCGGAGGAATCGGAATTACACCGTTGCTCAGCATGTTAAATGATATAGTTGAGAAGCAGCTGGGACGTGAGGTTACTTTTGTCCATGCCACAACAAACAGCGAAACGCAAAGCTTAAGCAAACAAATGATCATGTGAAAACTTTTGTTTGCTATACCTCGCCTTCCGAAGATGATCAATCGGCGCGGAATTTTGATAAAGCAGGGCGTCTCGATTTGGACTCGCTTGGCTCCATTAAACCTTCCATACAAGCAGAGTTTTATTTGTGTGGATCGATTCCGTTTATGGGAAGCATCATTGGCATGCTGAAGCAAATGGGTATACCGAAAGGAAATATCCATTATGAATCTTTCCGTCCCCTTGCGATGTTAGATGAGGAATAAGGAGAAATATTACTGGAATACGCAGGGAGCAGCCGGCTGGCTGCTCCTTCTTAGCTATGAAAGATAAGTCACCACGAAGGATTTATGGGATTAATGGGGCGGCTTGGATACATACCCAGATTCTTTGTAATGACTATCACTGCAGTATAAGTTAGACTATGGAATTGTGAATGAGATGATTGGGAACATCGAGTTCACTTTATAACCTTTTTTTCTCCTCTGGTGTTGAGAGTCACCAGAGGGGCCTTGGCCCCAGCCTTAACAAGCTGGGGTTCTTTTTTTCATTGTCGGCAGTTTTCTCAATATCAATCGTTTTGATCGCAAATCAGGAATTGGAAAATGTTGCTTGCAAAGGCGCGTTTTTTTTGGTAAATTAGTTGTGGGGAACAACGTTGTGGGGTACAACAAAAATACCGGGGGGAGAAAAAAGAAATGACAGACAACATTCAAAACGTAATCGAACGATTTCAGGACGACCTGATTTACTTGTCCCAATCGTTCCGCGAATTCATTCCCGGCCGCATCACAAAAGGCTTGTCGCTTGAACAGCATAAAATTATCAAAATACTGGCCGAAGAGGGGCCGCTGCAAAATTCGGAATTGACACAGCTGCTCAAAATTGACAAAGGTGTCGTTTCGGAGAAAGTCAAACGTCTGGAACAGCTGGGACTTGTACAAAAAGCAAATCACAAAACGGACAAGAGAAAAGTACAGATCAGCCTGACTGAGAACGGAACGGCAATTTTCAACAAATTTAATGAGGACATTCAAGGCTTTGTCGGAGAAGTGCTCAAGATTGTGGAAGTGGACGAGCTGGAAAAGTTCTTTTCCGTCCTGCTAAGGATCGTACATTTAAACAATCGTTATGACCGGAAAAGTTCCGGCAAAGGAAACGAAATCGAGCTATTAAAGGAGGTGACCCTGAATGAAATGAAGCGCAGCTGACATTCAACGGTTCAAATAAAGGCAGGTTTGGTGTGCATTCGGATTCTCTGAAGGTGATGCAATAGGTTTGATCGCCATTAAGATGGCGAAAACCGTTTTCCGCTTATTAATGAGAAGGAGGCTTAATCCATGTCTGAAACCATTACTGTACCGCTGCCGAAAATGTTCGGTCCGCTGGGCAATTTGCCGCTTTTGGACAAAGAGACCCCCATGCAATCCATCGCAAAAATCGCGGATGAGCTCGGCCCCATCTTCCGGTTGGAATTGCCCGGCAGAAGCGACCTCTGGATCTGGGGACATGAGCTGGTTAAGGATGCCTGCGACGAATCCCGCTTCGACAAGTACTTGCCGGTTCCCCTGCAGAAGCTCCGCCCCATTGGAGGAGACGGCCTTTTCACGAGCTGGACCGATGAGCCGAACTGGAAAAAGGCGCACAATATTTTGCTGCCCAGCTTCAGCCAGAGAGCGATGCAGGGGTATCACGCGATGATGGCGGATATCGCCCTGCAGCTGATTCAAAAGTGGTCGCGCCTGAACCCGGATGAAAGCATCGATGTGCCGGAGGATATGACGCGTCTTACGCTCGACACGATCGGATTGTGCGGTTTCGGCTACCGGTTCAACAGCTATTACCGCGATAATCCGCATCCTTTTATCGTCAACATGGTCCGCGCCCTTACAGAAGGGATGGAGCAAAGCCAGCGGCTCAGCCTGCAGGACAAGCTGATGGTCATGACGAAACGCCAGTTCAAGCTTGACATTCAGTCGATGTTTTCGCTTGTGGACAAAATTATTGCCGAGCGCAAAGAAAGCGGCAGCCAGGACGCCCAGGATTTGCTCTCGCGGATGCTCCGCAGCAAAGATCCCGAGACGGGGGAGACGTTAAGCGAAGAAAATATCAGGTACCAGATCATTACCTTCCTCATTGCCGGACATGAAACGACCAGCGGTCTCCTCTCCTTCTCTCTCTACTTCCTGCTCAAAAACCCCGACAAACTGAGAAAAGCTTACGAAGAAGTCGATCGCGTTCTTACCGAACCGGTCCCGACTTATAACCAGGTTCGCTCATTAAAGTACATTCGCATGATCCTCGACGAATCTTTGCGCCTGTGGCCGACGGCCCCGATCTTCTCGCTTTATGCGAAAGAAGATACGATGCTGGGCGGTGTCTATTCGATGAAAAAGGGAGAAGGCGTCAATGTGCTGCTGCCCAAACTGCACCGCGATACTGCCGTTTGGGGAGACGACGCCGAAGCTTTCCGGCCGGAACGGTTCGAGAATCCAAGCCTGATCCCCCAGCATGCCTATAAACCGTTCGGCAACGGCATGAGAGCATGTATCGGGATGCAGTTTTCGCTTCATGAAGCGACGATGGTGCTTGGCATGATTCTCAGACAGTTCGAAATTATCGACCACACGAACTACCAGCTCAAAGTGAAGGAAACGTTGACGCTCAAACCCCAAGGGTTAACGATGCGTGTCCGTCCTCGCGCAGGCCAGCCGATTGCGGCCGTCGCTCTCAAAGAGGAGGCTCCGGACAAGAAGATGACCCAGCCGGTGGCGGCCTCCTCTGCCGTTCAGTCTCACAATACCCCGCTGCTGGTGCTCTACGGTTCCAATCTCGGCACGGCGGAAGGGATCGCGCGGGAGCTGGCCGATGCCGCCCGTTACCAAGGCTTCAGGACCGAAGTTGCGCCGCTTGATGAGCGCATCGGGAAGCTCCCCACAGAGGGCGCGGTGCTTATTGTCGCCGCTTCCTATAACGGCAAACCGGCGGATAACGCGCGCGGCTTCGTCCAGTGGCTCGAGCAGGCGGAGCCGGATGCGGTCAAAGGGGTTCGATACGCCGTTTTTGGTTGCGGAGACCGCAACTGGGCCGTCAGCTACCAGCAGGTACCGCGCTTGATCGACCGGCAGCTTGACGCCAAAGGAGCGTCGCGCCTTACCGGGATCGGCGAAGGCGATGCAAGCGACGATTTCGAGAAGCAGCTTGACGATTGGCGGAATCGTATGTGGCCGGATATGATGGGCGCTTTTGATTTAACGGTTAACGAAAATGCGAAGCAGGAACCCAGTACGCTCACCGTACGGTTAGTGAGCGGGCCTGTCGATACTCCGCTTGCAGAAAGCTATGACGCCTTTTTTGCATCGGTCCTGGACAACAGGGAGCTTCAATCGGCGGAAAGCGGCCGCAGCACGCGCCACCTTGAGTTCGCGCTGCCTGAAGGAGCCGCCTATCAGGAAGGAGATCACCTGGGCGTCTTCCCGCACAATCATCCGGACCTTGTGGAGCGCGTCCTGCGCCGCTACGAACTGAACGGCAGCGACTATTTCATCTTGAGCGCAAGCACCAGCAGCGCCGCACATCTTCCTTTGGACCGCCCGGTCAATGTACGCGTGCTGCTCAGCCGCAGCGTGGAGCTGCAGGAGGCGGCAACCCGGGCGCAGCTGCGGGAGCTTGCGTCCTATACGGTCTGTCCGCCGCATAAGCGGGAGCTGGAGGCGCTTCTGCAAGAAGACGCCTATAAAACTAACGTGCTCGAGAAACGGCTTACGATGCTGGATTTGCTTGAGCAATATCCGGCCTGCGAAATGCCGTTCGAACGGTTTCTGGAGCTGCTCCCGCCATTAAAAGCCCGTTATTATTCCATTTCAAGCTCTTCCCGTGTGCAGCCGGACCGCGCAAGCATTACCGTCGGCGTCGTAAGCGGCCCGGCCAGGAGCGGGCGCGGCGAATATCGCGGCGTCGCTTCGAATTACCTGGCCGGACGCCTGACCGGCGATTCGGTTGCCCTCTTTGTCCGCCGGCCGGAGTCGGGATTCCAGCTTCCGGACGATCCGATGACGCCTATTATTATGGTGGGGCCGGGCACTGGGATTGCCCCTTTCCGCGGTTTTCTGCAGGCCCGCCGCGCGCTCGTTCAGGAAGGACGGGAAGTGGGGGAGGCGCATCTGTACTTCGGATGCCGCAATCCGCACCACGATTATTTGTACCAGGAAGAGCTCGCAAGCTTCGAGCGGGAAGGTCTGGTCACCCTTCATACGGCGTTCTCGCGCGTTGAAGGAAAAGAAAAGCGCTATGTCCAGCATCTCATCCGGCAGGATGCCGGTCATTTGATCCGCCTTCTGGATCAGGGCGGCCGCTTGTATATTTGCGGCGACGGAAGCCGGATGGCGCCGGACGTCGAGGCGGCGCTTCGGTCCGCGTACGGCAGCGTTCATGGCGGAAGCGAACGGGATGCGCAGTTATGGCTGGACCAAATCCGCGACGAGGGCAGATACGCCAAGGACGTCTGGGCAGGAGTTTAAGGTTTAATCGTCGATTCGGGAATCTTCCAGTTTTCATCCACTATTAAACGTTTGGGGCGAACCGAATGTCAACTTTTAAAGAAGAGCACGATCTGATCGATATGCATCATCACTTTATTCCGGAAGAATATGTACGCGCGCTTGAAAGCAGGGGCATCACGGAAGGCGGAGGGGTTCCGCTGGCAAGGCTGGACTGGTCCCCGGACAAATCGCTGCAAATGATGGACGCGAATCAAATCGGAACGGCATTTGTTTCCTTGTCCGCACCGGGCGTTTATTTCGGAGATCAAGCCTTCGCGGACGAGCTCGCGCGGATGTGCAACGATTATGCCGCCGGCATGATCCGCGATTATCCCGGCCGGTTCGGCGCTTTTGCCACTCTTCCCCTGCCGGGAACCGAGCAAGCGCTGCGGGAACTGGAATTTGCGCTGGATACGCTGCATATGGACGGTGTGGCGCTGCTGACCAACTATGGGGGAACCTATTTGGGAGATTCCATGTTCGAGGATCTGCTGGCGGAATTGAACCGCCGCAAAGCGGTCGTCTTCATTCATCCCGAGGTTTCGCCGACGTCGAAAGACATCCGCATTGATTTCCCGGGCTGGCTGCTCGAGTTTGTGTTTGATACTACGCGTGCCGTAACCAACCTGGCGCTGTCGGGAGCGCTCGACCGGTATCCGGATATACACTTTATTTTATCCCATATGGGTGGCACAGTCCCTTTTTTGGCGGAACGTCTCGCTCTTGGCTCCTGTTTCAAAAGCAAGGAAGTCAGCATTGAAGGCTTGAAGCGCGAAAGGGAGCATATCCGCGGGCTGCTCGCCGGATTTTATTACGATACGGCCTTGAACGCATCCTCTTATGCTTTCGGTTCCTTATTGAAATTTGCCGATGCGGGGCATGTGTTATACGGTTCGGACTATATTTTTGCGCCTGAAATGCTGGGAGCTGTTTATCAAGAAGATTTGGGCGATATGAAAGAGTTGTCGGAGCAGGATAAAAAAGGGATATTCTACGAAAATGCAAGCGGCCTTTTTCCCCGGTTAGCCACAAGCTAAGATTCGGGCGGTGACGAATCACGCACCGTATCGATTTTGGCGCTGAACAGCTTGTATAGGTGAACAGCTCGTTTTTGATGGTAATATGAGTTGAAACTTGACGGTCCAATTGCGGCAAACCTTGTCGTGGTTGGACCTTAGCTTTTTTTGCGATACTTGATTCTGCGCTTGTCTGCAGCGACCTCGTTTCAATCTGGTAGGTCATACATAGCCAACATTATGCTATTCTTAATAAAAGGAACCGTATAATTTCAGCACATCGGAAAGGTGATTCATATGAAAAACATACTTTTGATCGCTACCGGGGGCACCATTGCTTCATTGCCGGGAGAAGAAGGGCTTGCTCCCGGAGCAACCGATGAGGATCTGCTCGGCCATTTGCCGGATCAAAAGGAGAGTGTCCAGGTTCATAGCGTGAACTTGATGAATGTGGACAGTACGAATATGCAGCCGGAATCATGGGTGGAGATTGCCCGGACCGTTTATAACCATTACGACCGGTACGATGGTTTTGTCGTTACCCATGGAACGGATACGTTAGCCTATACCTCGGCGGCGCTTTCTTTTATGCTGCAAAATCTCGCCAAGCCGGTTGTTATTACCGGTTCGATGATCCCGATAGGTTTTACAGAAACCGATGCGACGAGAAACTTGACCGATGCGGTCCGGTTTGCTTGTGAAACTATTGGCGGGGTTTATGTCGTGTTTGACGGGAAGGTCATTCGCGGAACCCGGGCGGTAAAAGTAAAATCGACGAGCTGTGACGCCTTCAGGAGCATTAACGCTCCCTATGTCGCCCGTTTGGAAGGATTGGACGTTCATTATTTCGAACATGTACCGGCAACGGAGAGCGGTCCGCTGACATTGGATACCGCTTTAAGCACGGATGTGTTTGTACTGAAGCTTTTTCCGGGAATCGCGCCGGACATCTTTGATTATCTCAAACAGTCCTGCCGGGGGGTCATCATCGAAGGCTTTGGAAACGGCGGCATACCGTGTGAAAAACGAAATCTGCTTCCAAAGATCGATGAGCTGATCGAGGCCGGCGTTGCCGTGGTCATCACCACGCAATGTTTGGAGGAAGGGATCGATTTGCAGCGGTACGAGGTAGGACGGAAGCTCTCCAAGAAACGGATAATTTCTTCCCATGATATGACTACGGAAGCGATTGTCGCCAAGCTGATGTGGGCGCTGGGCAAGACCGGCAACCTGGATGACGTCAAGCAATTGATGGAGACTTGAGAAGCAAAAAAGGAAGGGAGGGCTTAGGTTGGAGCTGACTTATTTGCAAACGTTTCGGGAAGTCATCAAGTGGGGAAGCTTTACGCGTGCGGCGGAACAATTGGGCTACGCTCAATCCAGCGTTACAACGCAGATTCAGAAATTAGAAGAGTCCTACGGTGCGGTTCTTTTCGAGCGGTTTGGCAGAAAAATGAAACTGACCCTGGCCGGAGAGGCGCTCGAGCGGTATGCGAACGAAATCATCAGGCTGCATACGGAATCAAAGGAAGTCGTATCGAAGCAATCCAAGGGATCGCTTACGATCGGAACGATCGAAACGTTGGCTGCGTTCTTTCTTCCGCCCTTCCTGCAATCTTTTCGCAGAGACTACCCGGAGATGAACGTGATCTTCCAGCCGGCAAACGAACCGGCGATTCTCGAATCGGTCAAGGACGGATCTCTCGATATCGGCTTCATTCTTGATCAAACGACGGAAGACCCCGAGCTTCACTGCATCGTCCTGAGAGAAGAGCCGCTTGTCATTGTGGCTAACCCCGATCACCGAATTCGTCATCTGAGCCGGGTGCAGGTGGAAGATCTTGAGGACGAATCGTTAATTGCAACGGAAGAAGGCTGCACCTACCGGGCCATGCTGCTGAAAGCGCTGAAAGCAGGCGGCGTGAACTATCATTTATCTTACGAGTTCGGAAATATGGAAGCGATCAAACAATGCGTCATCTATGGCTTGGGAATTGCTTTGCTGCCTCGCATTGTCGTTGCCGAGGAAATTAGCAAGGGGCAATTGGCTGCCGTTCCGTTCGTTCATCCGGAGTGCAAATTTTACACCCAACTCGTGTATTCGAAAAAGAAGTGGCTCTCGAAGGCTTTTGTTGATTTCAAGGAACTCATCTGCGGCTCAATTCATCAAAATAATTGAAGTATGCGATCGAATTCTATAGATAACTTCGATGAAGGAAGCTGTGTTACAGTTTTCTCAGGACAGCTGATAGCTGTTACATCATTCCTTCCGGAGGGATCTGACATGGAACAACAAAGCTATTTCTCGCTCGTACTGGAAACGCCAGCCGCATCGGCGGAGCATACGCACCGGCATTACATGAACAAGCTTGCTGTTGAAACGGATGTTGCGGACGTGAAACTCGACATGGAGCGCGGCGTCGATGATTTTCTGCTCATTGATGTGCGGTCTGAAAAGGATTATGCGGAATGCCATATTGCAGGCGCCGCCAGCTTGCCTTATCGTCAAATCAACATGGACACGACCGCTTCCTTTTCGAAAGAGCAGCTCATTGTCGTTTATTGCTGGGGGCCTGCATGCAACTCCGGTACGAAAGGAGCCGCACGTCTATCAGCACTTGGCTTTCAAGTAAAAGAAATGCTCGGGGGAATCGAATACTGGAGGAAAGAAGGAGGCCAGGTGGAAGGGCATCTTGGTGAAAAGGCCCCTTTAATCGGCTGACAAGCCGCCGATTTCTCCATTGAACGGTTGGATGTTGGATAGATGACTTCTGGATTAATAGGGAGTCATCTTTTTTCATGCTCTCCAGACTACGTAAAAGCGTAAGAATTCGACTTGGTTTAACAAAACAAGAAACCTGTTTACAAAATAATGCATCCAACATACAATTACAACATAAATAGTGTAATATTACCTGACTTAATATGTCATCGATAAGTTGTATTTAAAATAAACGCGGAAACGGAGGTTCGAGAGAAAGGTCGGCAGCTTATAGTCATTGATACAGAGGTTACATAAGAGGATTCTTTAATAATATTTGTTAAGGAGCGTCTACGATGAAAAAAACGAAAATCTTGATGTACGTCCTCGCAATGGTACTAACTCTCTCTCTTGCAGCATGCGGCAGCAAACAAAATGCGGAATCGGAATCGACAGGCGCAAGCGGCGGCGATTCGCAAAAAGAATATCTTGTCGGTACGGATGCCAGCTATGCCCCGTTTGAATCGATGACAGCAGACAATCAGTTTGTCGGATTTGACATGGAAATTGTCCAAGCGATCGCAGATAAAGGCGGCTTCAAAATAAAACTTATCAACACGCCTTGGGAAGGGATTTTTGCCACACTCAACAGCGGCGACCGCGATATCATAATTTCGGCCGTTACCATTACGGAAGAGCGTTTAAAGGAATATGATTTTTCGGATCCGTATTTTGATGCGAAACAATCGATTGCGGTTCCCAAAACGTCTTCCGTCCAGAAATTCGACGATTTGAAAGATAAAGTCGTCGGCGTTCAGACCGGTACGACGGGAGATGAAGTCGTGACGAAGCTGCTCGGCGCAGACAGCGGCAATATTAAACGGTTGGAAACGACCCCTCTAGCTTTGAAAGAGCTGGAAAATGGAGGCGTCGATGCGGTGGTCGCGGATAACGGCGTCGTCAACAACTATGTGAAAAACAACTCGGATAAAGGGTTTAAGACGGTCGACGATGCTTCATTTGCCAAAGAATCTTATGGTTTGGTGACGAAAAAGGGAAATAAGGAATTACTGGACAAAATCAATGCGGGTTTGAAGGCAATTAAAGAAGACGGAACGTATGATACCATCTATCAAAAATATTTCGGTGAGTGATTTATCTGCAGCCATCCAGGGACATATCAATCGGGCCGTTTGCATGCATATTTTACCGGATGAAAGCAGGTTAACCTATGGGATTTAGATGGGACATTGTCCAGGATTATTTGCCCATGTTTTTACAAGGCGCGCTGATGACTCTGCAAGTAACCGTCATTTCGGTCCTGCTCGGGACGATACTCGGACTCTTTACGGCTATTGTGCGCTTGACGAGGTCCAGTCACGATATATTCAAGTATGTGGTGTTGGTCGTATTCAGGGTTCCCGCTCTTATTTATATTACCGTTTTTCGGGGGACGCCGTTATTTGTGCAAATATTGATCGTCCATTTCGGACTCATGCCTCTATTGATTCATCCGGAGAATGGACTATTAATTGCAGGAGAATTGGCGAGACAAATCAAGCTCGCCGATCCCGACAGCATCCTTTCCGGAACGTTTCTTTCAGGTACCGTCGCACTAACGTTGAACTCCGGCGCGTATATTGCGGAAATTTTCCGGGCCGGCATTCAATCGATCGACAAAGGGCAAACGGAAGCGGCCCGCTCTTTGGGCTTATCTTATAGCAAAACGATGCGCTTTATTATCGTTCCTCAAGCATTCCGCAGAATGCTGCCGGCGCTCGGGAATGAAACGATTGCGTTATTGAAAGATTCCTCGTTAGTCTCGGCCATCGGTCTTGCGGAATTAGCTTATGCCGCCCGTACGGCATTCGGAGCGACATCCCGCGTTTGGGAACCGTATCTTGCCATTTCCGTGCTGTACTTGATTCTGACGCTTGGCCTCTCGCTCGTTGTATTCTGGCTTGAACGAAGATACGGCAAAGGCGATTAACATTCAAGCCTTATAACCTGGAATTCAAAATTACGATCAGAGCCTTAATCCGGGCAGACTACCGGATTAAGGCTCTAAAACTGCGTCCGGCTGGTTAATGCTTGCCGGTAGCTTGGCTATGCACGGGTGACCCCGATTGCGGACGGCTCGCCTTCGTCAGCCCGAGCGAGCTGCTGAGCAGGCGGTCGACGATCCGGTCGGGGAAGCGGCTTAGCAGGACGACCAGGCGCGCGCCTCTTCCGACCGCATATCTCGTGCGCGGCCGATTCGCAGTAAGGGCGTGCACGATCGCGTCCACCACCACATCCGTCTTCGAGACGGGCTGCTTGGCAAACGAGGCGTTGACGGTGGAGATCGCCTGATCGTACAGCTTTCGTTTGTCGGCTTGTACCCGGTCCAGAGACAGCTTGGCGGTGACGGCCGCTTTGTTGAAAATATTGGTGCCGATTGCGGCTGGCTCGATGATCGACACTTGGATGTTCCAGGGCTGAAGCTCGACGCGCAGCGCATCCGTGACGGCTTCCAGGGCGTGCTTCGAGGCGGACAGCGCTCCGATGAAAGGCATTGCCGTTTTGCCGGTTACCGCGCCGATATTGACGATCCGGCCGCTTTGCTTGCGCAGCAGCGGCAGAAATGCTTGCGTGACGGCAATTTGCCCGAAGACGTTAATGTCGAATTGCTGTTTGATTTCCTCAATGGACAGCAGCTCAAGCGGTCCTTGGACAATCGTCCCGGCATTATTGACCAGACCGCTCAGCCCTCTCGGGCCAAGCGCCTCGGTTACCGTCTTGGCGGCGGACTGCACGGAAACTGGATCGGTAATATCAATCTGGACCGGCACGACATTTTTGCCGATACTTGCAAGCTTTTTGCTGTACGAGGGATCGCGGAAGCCCGCAAAAACCCGGTAATCCATGCCGGCTAAACGCCGGACGGCTTCGAACCCGATGCCGCCGGAAGCCCCGGTAATGAATACCGCGCCTCCTTTCTCATTCTGTGCCATTATAACCACTCTCCTCTATCGGCAGAGTCTCCATCACTGTTGACTGGCAGCAGGGCAAATCATCTTCATCGCGTCTCATATCCAAGCTCCTTTTCTCGCTATTTCCGTTCTGGAACCATCTTAACGGTAATATCCTTTCAGCGGGGAGTACGGCAATTATCGTAGAGGAACTGGTAGCAGGAGGATCAATTGTGGGATAATAAATACCAGATTAGGAAAGGAGAGTGAAGGAAGATGGCTTCTTCGGCCAAACATAAAGAGATGGGAGACTTTCTCAAGACGAGGCGGCTCCGGCTGTCTCCGCAGGATGCGGGACTGCGGGCGGATTCGTCCCATCGCCGGATTCCCGGTCTGAGGCGGGAGGAAGTCGCAGCGCTGTCGGGCGTTTCGCTGGCCTGGTATACCTATATGGAACAGGGCCGTCCGATTCGCGTATCGGAACAGGTATTGGAAAGCTTGGCGCGCACATTGAAGCTGGACAAAGACGAGCGCACTTATTTGTATCAGCTGGCCGGCCATTGGCTGCCGGAAGATGCCCGTCCGGTTTCCGCGGCAGAACAGCAAGTATCTCCGGCGCTTCAGCTCATTCTCGATGGAATGGACCATTTTCCCGCCTATATCGTCGGCAGACGATGGAATGTCGTCGCGTGGAACCGGATGGCTGCGGAAGTCTTCGGATTTCAGCCGGCGGAGGATGAAATGGAGCTTAATCTGGTCTGGCGTATGTTCACGAGGAAAGAATACCGCGAGATGTTTGTCGGATGGCCAGCGATCGCACAGTCACTGCTTGCTCAGTTCAGGGGATATTACGGCATCTATTCCGACGATCCCTGGTACCGCGAGCTGGTAGAGCGTTTGACCGCGACAAGCGAAGAATTTGCCGCATGGTGGCCGGAGCATAACGTGAATGGAATCTCGGAAGGGTATAAGCGGATGATACACCCCGTGCTCGGTCATTTGAGCTTCGATTTCAACAGCTTTATCGTTTCCGAAGATCCTTATATGACGATGACGGTATTTACCCCCCGCCCGAACAAGTGAACGTGCAAGGGGCAGCAGCTCGCTTGAACTCTCTTGCAAAGATGGCTTCATTCATGCTAAGATTTGTTTGAACAACCAACCAAACAAAATAAAAAGTTACAGTGAGCAGGGAAATGTGAGCAAAGAAAAGTTTGATTCAGGAGGTTGGAGTTACGGAACACGATAAGCAGGACAAACAAGATAAACAGGAGAGGATCATCAACGCCGCCTACCAGGTGCTGGCGGAGAAGGGGTACGATGAAGCCTCCACGAAAGAGATTGCCCGCGTCGCAGGCGTGGCGCAAGGGTTGATCAGCTACTATTTTTCCAGCAAAGATTTGTTGTTCGCGGAAGTTTTCCGTCGTGAATCGCAAAGATACTGCGAATCTTTGTCGTTCCTCCGCAGTCATGGTGAACAGCCGATGACCGTCGATACGATCAAATCGGCTTTAAGCGTGCCGAAATCAAGAGCCGAGGACAATCCGTCCTGGATCAAGCTCCGTTACGAATTGTTCGCATTGGGACTGCGGAATCCGGCCGTCTCCGGCAGCATCAAAGATACGCTTGCGAGTAAGCGCGCACACCTTTCGGAGCTGATCGAGTCGGTCGGCAAGCTTCCGGAGGAGCACGCGCGCAAGCTGGCGCCGATCTTGCTGTCCGTCTTCGACGGTCTTGGCCTGCAGAAGCTATGCGACGAGGACTTCGATTACGACGGGGCTTACGATACGCTTGCCGTAATGATCGGCGCTTATTTGAAGACGGTCCGGCAGTAGAGATCGGAGATCGGAGATTGGAGATTCGCGGATTAGAGAGAAAGCTTCGCCAAATTTTTTTGATTACTATTGTTTGAACAACCAAACAATATATTTGTTTGAACAATCAAACAATAATATGAGGAGGAAAAGTATGGGGAAGACAACGGGACCGGCCAAGCAAGCGAGGATGCAAGCTAAGGTGAACGCACAAACGGATCCGCCGGCAAGGAAGACGCTGCTGCGGTCAGTCGGCAGCTTTGTGGTAAGAGCAAGGTGGCTCGTGATCATTTTGGGCGTCGCCCTCTTCCTTGCCTCGGCCGTCATCGGCGCCGGGACGGTCGGGAAGCTTTCGCTAAGCAGATGGGAAGTGCCCGGCTCCGAATCGTACCTGGCAGGACAAAGCCTGGAGCAGAAGTTCGGCTCCGGCAGCCCGAATCTGGCGCTGCTTGTGACCGCGAAGAACGGTTCGATCGATAGTCCAGACATGCGGGAAGCAGGACTCGCGCTGACCGAGGAGCTGGCTTCCGAGAAAGCCGTTCAAGAAGCGTACTCGTATTGGTCGCACGGAGGCACGCAGACGCTTCGCAGCGAAGACGGGACACAGGCGCTTGTACTGGCGCATTTGAAGGGAACCGTAACGGAAGCCAGAACTGCGCTTGCCGAATTGTCCCCGCGGCTGGCAAGAGAGAACGATATGCTCAGAGTGGAAGTCGGCGGTCAGGATGAAATATTCAGGCAGGCCGCAGAGCTCGCGCGTCAAGATTTCGTACGTGCGGAAATGATCATTTTGCCCGGCGTATTCATCCTGCTGCTGCTTGTTTATCGCAGGTTCCGGGCGACGGCGCTCACGATCGGCGTAGGGCTGTTTTCCATGGTCGGCGCGCTCGCCGGGCTCGGCGCGATCGTCGCTTTTACGGAGGTGTCCACCTTCGCGCTCAATTTGACGCTTGTGATGGGACTTGGTCTCGGCATCGATTACACGCTGTTCATGATCGCCCGGTTCAGGGAGGAGCTGGCTTCGGGTAAAAACGCCCATGATTCGGCCGTACGCACGGTGGAAACTGCCGGGCGGACCGTTATTTTCAGCGGCGTCACCGTTGCGGCTTCCTGTGCGGTATTGTTCGTGTTCCCGTTTCCGTTTTTGCAGTCGTTCGCCTACACAGGCGTGCTGGTCGTTCTGAGCGGCATTGTCGGTTCCGTCCTGATTCTGCCGGCATTCTTTGCCGTACTCGGCAGCCGGCTCGCGCGGCGAACTAAGGCCGGCTCGGCACCCCGCACCTCTTCCGATGTTCGAACCGGCTGGTGGTACAGAAGCGCGAAGACGATCATGCGCCGTCCCGCGCTGTACGGCGGCGCCGCCATCATCGTGCTGATGCTGCTCGGCTCTCCGGTCCTCGGTCTGCAGTTTGGGCTTCCCGATCACCGCGTGCTGCCCGCCGACACGTCAAGCCGCCTTGTGGAAGACCAGAAGCTCGCCGGCTTCCCGGCAGAGGAAACGGATGCGATTCAGGTCGTTGCTTCGTCTGTCGAAGACGCTGCATCCCAAATCGATGATATCGCCGCTTATTCCGGGCAGCTGTCGCTCATTCCGGGTATCATTCAAGTCGACTCCCTTGCCGGTTCCTTCTCCCAAGGAAATTTGATTACGCCGCCCAATGAGATGCATGACCGCTTTGCCGCCTCTGAAGGCGGAACATATCTGACGGTCATTCCATACGCCGCAAGCCTTAATGCCGATGCTCCCAAGCTGGTAGGCGAAATAAGGGCATCTGACGCGCCTTTTGATGTCATGGTCGGCGGATATCCGGCGGACTTGACCGATTTTCGCGAAAAGCTGCTTGAGCGAATTCCGGTTGCGCTGGCGCTTGTGCTGGTGATTACATTTGTGATCCTCTTTCTCATGAGCGGCAGCATTTTGCTTCCGATAAAAGCGACTTTGCTCAATTTTCTAAGTCTTACCATCATGTTCGGTGCGCTTGTCTGGGTGTTCCAGGACGGAAATTTATCCGGATTGCTGCAGTTTACGCCGGCGGGATCAATCGAACCGAGCATTCCGATTCTGATGTTCTGCATTGCCTACGGTCTGTCGATGGATTATGAGGTGTTCATCCTGTCGCGCATCAAGGAGGAGTACGACCGCACCGGCGATTTGACGGAGTCGGTTGCGAGCGGGATCCAGAAGAGCGGTTCGCTCGTCACGATCGCCGCTGCCATTCTGGCCTTTACGTTCGCCGCCTACTCGACGGGAGAAGTCGTATTCCTGAAAATGCTCGGTGTCGGGATGACGCTTGCGGTACTCGTTGATGCGACGTTGATCCGCTCCGTGCTCGTGCCCGCCTTCATGAAGCTTGCCGGCAGGGCGAATTGGTGGGCACCGCCCGCGATGCGCCGTTTATATGAACGTTTCGGCATTTCGGAAGGCGAGCCGGTAACGGCAGCTGACAAAGTGGACGGAACGAAACCGAAAGCGATTGTGAACTGAAAGCCGCCCGGCTAACAGGAATGCATAACAACCCCTGTACGATGCAGAAAGCCTGCGTTTACAGGGGTTTCTTTGCAGAGAGTTGACGGGAGAAAGCCGATCGGTTAAATTTACATGCCAGAACTAAAAACGAATACGAGTCAATCTGCTGTGTTGACTGCATAACGAATTGGTTGTATTCTAGATTAGAATGAACGTTCAAATTAATGATAAGAAAGGAGGAGCCGAATGTTTGAGAAATACAACAAGGTACAGCGAGCCGTCTTGGAAACGACACTTAACATCATTATTCGGAAGGAATTACAGGCCACCTCGATGGCGCTAATCGCAAAGGAATCAGGAGTATCGACGGGAAGCATTTATCACTATTTTAAAAGTAAAGAAGATATTGTAAACGAGTTGTACAAAGCAATTGTCACGTTTAACGGAGAGTATGTGCGTGAAGGATTATTGCAAGGCAGAACGATGCGTGAAAAGTTCGAGTTGGGTTGGAACCGGGTTATCGACTTGGGTAAAAAATATCCGCAGGGCTTTCAATTTATTGAGCAGTATTCGTTCTCGCCTTACATTTACGACGAGGTGAAGCAGGCTGTCTATACAGGCGGTTGGTGCGAGCCTATGAACAAGTTATATGAAGAAGCAATTCAGCAGAAGTTGTTTATCCCTCTGAATCCGAAAATGATGGTGCAGATGCATTACGGGACTTTTGTTTACATATTGAAAGCCCATCTGCACGGTATCTTCGAATTAACCGACGACAGCGTGCACGAAGCAATCCGTTCCTGCTGGAATGCCGTACGTCTAGTGGATAATGCAGTGATGGAACGATAGGCTCGCTCGAACAAGCCTTTTCTTTATTATCGTTAGAACGAACGTTCAATTTAATTCCAGGTAGATGAGATACGATGAACATATGACTGGAATTTGATAGGAATAGAATGAACATTCGTTTTAATTCATCATACAATCTGTGTTGATGAAGGAGTGGCGCGAATAAACCTTTGTCATCAGATTAGGGACACTTAAATCGAAAATACAACTATCTGGAGGTTTTGAAAATGAAAAACAAGGTAGCCTTAGTGACAGGTGCAACAAGTGGTATAGGTAAATCGACTGC
Source organism: Paenibacillus beijingensis (assembly GCF_000961095.1). Lineage (NCBI taxonomy): Bacteria > Bacillati > Bacillota > Bacilli > Caryophanales > Paenibacillaceae > Paenibacillus > Paenibacillus beijingensis. The sequence continues at coordinate 3,200,066 of NZ_CP011058.1, forward strand.
AGTGATATTAGCATCTAAGGGAGCTAAGGTTGTCATCGCTGCCCGCCGTGAAGAGAAGGGACAACAGGTTGTTGAAGAAATACGCGCTCTGGGTGGAGAAGCAGTTTTCCTGAAGATGGATGTTGCGAGTGAAGAAAGTATTCGCGATGGCATTCAGTGGATCGTTGATCAATATGGAAGGTTGGATTTAGCTGTAAATAGCGCAGGAATAAGTAAAACACCTGCTCCTTTGGTTGATACCGATACAAAGGATCTCCAAGATGCGTTTCAAACGAATGTTATAGGCTTATTTGCCTGCATGAAATACGAAGTACAACAAATGCTGAAAACAGGAGGCGGAGCCATTGTGAATGTTTCCTCCATTGCTGGAATTAGACCTACCAATCTTTCTAATGCTTATAGTGCATCGAAATTCGCTGTTGAGGCTTTAACTAAAGTAGCTGCCAAAGAAATGGCGAGTCAGAATATCCGAATTAATTCCATCGCACCTGGCCCAACCAAATCGGAAATTACTGAAGGACTTGGCGATACAATGATTGAAAAATTTTCGCAAATGATTCCAATGAAAAGAATCGCTGAATCGGAAGAAATTGCAAAAGGAATTGTCTTCCTTCTCTCAGAAGAAGCAAGCTTCACAACCGGCACAACATTAGTTATGGACGGCGGCTTTATTATTTAAGCTGATTTAAGACTTTTTTGCTTGACCTTTTGACGAAAAACGTTCAACCTGAAGTTAGCTTTAACTTTAATTGAAGGTTGGGGATTGTTATGTATTCCGTGAGTCAAATTTCACAAATGAGCGGGTTACCTGCATCTACGCTAAGATTCTACGAAAAGGAAGGAATTATCCCAAACATAAATCGCAATACGAGCGGAAGAAGGCAATATTCAGATGAAGATTTATTATTGCTGGAATTAGTGATTTGTTTGAAAGATACCGGAATGATGATTGAAGAAATTAAACAATATACCCATCTAATCGTTCAAGGAAATGAAACAATAGGGCAAAGAAGAGGGATTTTACAGGCACATAAAAAAAATGTTGAACAACAAATGATGCAGATGAAAAAGTATGTGGAACAATTAAATCAAAAAATTGCCGTTTATGATGGATTAGTTTTAACTGAAAAAAATCTTGATAAACTCAAAAATTTAAGTTTTTAATGCCTTGACTTAAACCTAACTTCAAGTTGTATCGTATAAGTACAACTTGAAGGATACTTTTCCTTGAGTTGTGCCATACTCGCACAAGACTTGAGAAAATGGAAGGTGAAGGACTGATGTTCACGATGATGACCGTGATCCGGAAGAAACCGGAGATTACAACCGAAGATTTTCGGCGCTTCATGGAGTTTGACTACGGGCCGACCTATGTCGGGCTTCCCGAGACGAGGGAGTACATCCAGCACTACCTATCGGACGTTATGACCGATGGAGCAGAGCTTCCAATCGACGCGATCGTCAAGATCAGCTTCGATTCTAAGGAAGAGATGATGAAGGCTTTACAGGCCGACAGCTACAAGAAGGCTGCCAAGATGCGCGAAGAGTTCATGAGAGAAACCTCGGTAGGTATTCACTCCGCAGTCGTCGACAAGACGCTGAGACTGGTCTAGGTAAAGTTCCGCCTTAGTCGATCGTTTTCGAGACAGGGCAACGCGCACGATCCGCGAGGAACGTAGCAGCGGCAGTCTAGGACTTTGTTCTCGTCTTAGTCCGCCGCTGTTGCTGTTGACGGATCAGTCTATCCTGAAAATATCGCTCCGTAATGTACACCTAAAAAAGGCAGCAAAAAAGTGACCCTCCGGCAAACAAAAAATGCCCAGGGGCATTAGCAACGTATGGTCTGAATAACGATCAGGATGCTGCCGTATTCACAGTAATTGATACACCTAATGACTCCAGTTTCTTTATGGAATGCTTGATGATCACGTCCCGTTTTCGTTCCTCGTAGTAGTTTGGACCGAGCTCGATGTAGGATTGTTTCCGCTTAAGGATATAGTAAACCATAGACAATATACTGTGTGCTACTGCGACCGTCGCTCGATTGGCTCCTCGGCGTGCGGCAATCCGGTGATACTGACTGGATAAATACGTCTCTTTTGTTCTAGCCGCAGCCTTTGCGGCTTCTACAAGCGTACTTCGGAGCTTCTTGTTTCCTTTTCGCGTCTTTCCGGACAATCGTTTTCCAGCGCTTTCGTTCTGACCCGGACACAGCCCTGCCCAAGAACATAAATGGGCCGCGGAAGGATACTGATCCATATTGGAGCCAATTTCGGCTAGAATGGTCTCCGCTGTTCTTCGTGCCACACCTGGGATTGTGTCGAGCAGTTCCAGGTCTTCCTCAAAAGGGAGCATGCGCTTTTTAATTTCCTCATCCAACCTGCGAATCTCTTCGTCCAAATAATCGACGTGACGGAGCTGAGCTCCGAGCATCAGTTTTTGATGAGGTCCCATTAAGCCGTTCAAAGCTCGCTTCAAGTCCGCTTTTTTGCTTCTCAGCTTCCGTTTTGCCAGATCAGATAAAGCCTCAGGATTGGTTTCACCAGCAATCATCGCTTCAATCATGGCGCGTCCTGATTTCCCGAGCACACTGCTGGCAACCGAGGAAAGCTTTATGTTTGCACCTTCCAGCACTTTTTGAATGCGGCTGACTTCTCGGGCGCGTTCCTCAATGAGACTACGACGATACCGGATCAATTCTCTCAGCTCGCGTTGCTCGCGGTTAGGGATAAAACTACCTTTCAATAGTCCGTGACGGAGCAGTCCTGCAATCCATTCCGCATCTTTAACGTCGGTTTTACGGCCCGGAACATTCTTGATGTGCTGGGCGTTCACAACAAGTGCTTCAATCTCCTCAAGCTCCAACAGATTGTATATCGGTTTCCAGTATGGTCCTGTGCTTTCCATAGCAGCATGAGTGCATTTCTTGGTCTTGAGCCAATCCACGAGCAAGATCAAATCGTCGGTCATGGTGCCAAACGTACGGATTTCTTTACCTCCAGGTGTGATGGTGCAGGCAACGATGTTCTTTTTATGAACGTCAAGTCCGCACACATGACTGTAAACGACGTCCATTCGTAAACTCTCCTTACGGCAGCAAGATTGAAGGGGCTGGTGCAACAACCACATATGGTTATTCTATCCTGCGTGCTTCCAAATTCGGAGCAACAATCTGTGGTGCACCTGGTCGTTAGGGTCAGTCTAAAACTCGGGCTCGAAGCACCATTGACTGCCGACCTGCCTTCGCCAGCCGTAAGTAAATTATATCGCATGCCTACCATTTTCATCATCTGATGGTGCCGCTTTAGCGGCATGGGCGTCTAAAACTTTATTGAACACCAATATATTTTCATATCGAATGAGTTTAGACTTACCTGCCAATTGAGCAACTCAACTATAAAACATTGATTTGGACCGCGCCCTGCGCGGTTCTTTCTTTTTTAGGATACAAGTTCTTGGGTCAGATGAACTTAAAATGATGGTAAACCACGCTTAGTCATAACTCCGACGTGTTTCATGAATATAATATAAATATTTACTTTCGCATTATAGTATGTTATATTTCTTCCTAACGCCGGCGTTAGCATTTTTTAAAGGAGGAAATCACTTATGAGCAGCACGATGATGGCATGGCAGATCAAAGGATTTGGCAGCGGACTAGAACTCAAGGAAGTTCCGAAGCCGGAAGTACGTCCGGGAAGTGTGCTGGTCCGAATCGAAGCTTCGTCGCTGATGTCGTATCTGAAAGAATATGTCGAAGGCAAGCTCCCGACCTACTTGCCGCCGAAAGGCTGGTTCACTCCCGGAGGGAACGGCTTCGGGGTCATCGAGGCCGTCGGTCCCGACGTGTGGCATTTGAAGCCTGGGCAGCGTGTCATTCTATCCTCACATCTGGTCTCGGGCGAGAATGTGCCCGAAAAAGGGCAAATTTTGATAGGCGTCACCCATTTCGGCGGCATAGGCGAACAAATGCAAGCCGACTGGGCCGACGGCACCCTTGCCGAATATGCGCTGTTCCCGGTCATGGCGGTCACCCCTGTGGAAGGATTGGACCATATGGCTCCGGAGCAGTTCGCCGTCTTCAGCCGCTGCGTCGTACCATACGGCGGACTCGTGCGAGGCCGATTGGCGGCGGGTGAAACGGTCGTCATCACCGGCGCGACCGGGGCTTACGGAACGGCGGCAGTACTCGTGGCGCTGGCCATGGGAGCGGGCAAAGTGGTCGCAGCCGGTCGCAACAAAACGTCGCTCGAGATGCTGGCGCAAGCTGCCGGCAGCCGGGTTGCAGCCGTGGCGCTGAGCGGCGAAGTCCTGAAGGACAGCGAGGCCTTGCGCGAAGCGGCGGGGGGCGGTGCCGACATGGCCTTCGATATGATCGGCCAGGCCGGAGATCCGAACGCGACGCTGGCGGCTCTCGGGAGCCTGCGGCAGCGCGGCCGGCTCGTGCTGATGGGCAGCATGACCTCGCCTTTGCCTGTGAACTACATGCTAATGATGTTCAACAGCCTGGAGATCATCGGCCACTTCATGTATGACGCCGACGCCCATCTCAAACTGCTGAATTTGCTGAGAAGCGGTCAGCTTGACATGAGCCCGATCGCCGCGAGAGTATTCCCGCTCAAGGATTTGCCGGAAGCGATGGAAGCCGCCGCGGCGGCAAGCAATCTCGAATGCGTCGTTATACGCCACGATATGTAATTTATTGGAGAGGATGAATGTTATGCTCGTGACGGACCGAATACTTCGCCTTTATACCGACAAAGAGAAATTCGACAGCACGATCGCCTTCTACGAGATAATTCAAGGCACTGCCTGCGAGATGCGCTTCGATATTGCCGAACGAGACATTAAGGGCGCCAAAATCGGCGGCGTTATTATTTTGTCCGGCGACAAGGAAGCACTGGACCCGGTTCGCGAAATAGAGGCGATCTTTTACGTCGATTCCCTCGACGAATTCGAGCCGTGGCTGAAGGAGAACGGGGCGGAAATTGTGCACGGCCCGCACTCGAACGCGTTCGGCAAAAACATGATGGTTCGGAATCCCGACGGACTGATGGTGGAATATTTCGAGGCTAAAACCGACAACTGACCTTAAACGAAGCTTGCCGCGGTGCGCGCCTCTTCGGGTGCGTGCTGCTGGCATTTTGGTCCGGAAGCCTTGCCCCGAAATGAAATGGAAAGAGTGGGAAACATGAATGTCCAACTAGCGGCTTTCAATTCAAACAATCGCCTAAAGATGGCTTCAACCGTCCGGAAAATGACCGTCATTGTCGCCATGGCGGCACTGCTGAATCCCCTTAACTCGACGATGATTACGGTTGCGCTTCTGAAAATCGCTTTCTATTATCAGATTTCGATCACGCAAACGTCCTGGCTTATTTTAGGTTATTTCCTGATGACGGCCATCGGCCAGCCGGTTATGGGCAAGCTTGCCGATCTGTACGGGCCTCGCCGCATTTTCAGCGCCGGGCTCGTTTTCGTTGCCTTGTTCAGCCTGCTTTCCGTTTGGGCGCCGTCGTTCGGGTGGCTGGTAGCCCTGCGCATTTTGCAGTCGTTCAGCAATACGGCGTTATTTCCGGCAGGGATGGCAATGCTTCAGGCTTCTGCGGCCGCAGCCGGGACGAATAACGGGAAAATTCCCGTTTCGGCTACAGGGATGATCTCCTTCACGAACAACATTACGGCGGCCCTCGGTCCGGTCATCGGCGGTTTTCTCGTCTATTTCATCGATTGGAGATCCATTTTCTGGATTAACGTGCCGATTGTGATGCTGATTATGACTTTATTCCGCCTTTGGATTCCCCGAGAACAATCCTCGGCCGCCGCTGACCGGAGCGTGGTGTCCTGGCGGAGCCAGCTTGATATTCCGGGCATTCTGCTTTTTAGCAGCACGCTTTTCGGGCTCATGTACTTTCTGCAGTCCATGAAGAACGGCCCGCTTTGGTGGATGCTTATTGCTGCCGCGTCTCTGTTAGTCGTGCTCGTCGGCTACGAATTGCGCAGGGAGAACCCGTTTATCAATGTGAGGCTTCTGAAGTCAGATTTGAAACTATTGATGGTGTATGTGCAGTACGTAGGGACAAGTTTTGTGTATTACTGCATCCTCTATGGGTTGCCTTTATGGCTGCAGCAGCTGTGTGGATATTCGGCGAAGGATTCGGGGCTAATTCTGCTGCCGCTGCTGGTATCCGGAATCGTAGCGACGCAGGTGGCGGTCCCCATCATTTCCCGCTACACGTACAGAAGATCGATCGTTGTCGGGTACATGTTTCTGGTCCTTGGTACGGCGCTGCTGCTGCTCGTAACATCGGATACCGGCTTAATATGGCTGCTGGCCGTTCTCGCTATACTTGGCATCCCGAACGGCCTTGCCAATGTTGGCTGGCAGACGGCTCTGTTCACGCTTGCCAAACCGGGGGAGACAGGCGCGGCGTCCGGGCTGTTTCTAACCTTCCGTTCTTTGGGGAGCATTTTGGCAACGAACCTGATCGGCGCCGTCTTCAGCGGCAAGGCGACGACGGGTAGTCTGCATGAAATCGCCGCCGTCATTTTTGCCGTAAGTCTCGTCATGGCCGCGGTGAGCTTCAGCCGCAAGCTTGTTTGACAGCTTAATTCGTCATTGTCGCTATTCAGTCCGTTGACACGATCAGGGAATACAGCTCTTTGTCGCTTTGGAGCAGGGGAGCGAGCTTATGACCGATATAATAGTGATACAATTCCCGAGCCTTCGGCATTTTCCAATCGTCCGGCAGCAACTCTTTCGGCAAGAATGGGTCTTCTAGCAAAATTTCACCGAACGCCTCTCCGGCTTCCAAAATGAGCAGCAGGACATCCCACGGCATAGCCCCCGCGCTGTTCTCCATAAAAGCCGACGATTCTTTGATCTTGTCGTTGATCCAGGCGATAAACGAGACGTATTTGTCATTAAGCTCCTGGACGGGCCAAATCCGTTTCGCGTCGATCGCCGTGATCGGGCCGTACCGCAGCTCGCCGATTGCGGTGCGGATCCATGATGCGTCCATGCCGCACTGTGCGGCCAACTCGAGCACGGCGTTCTCGCGATTGAACGGGCAAATGAAGACGCCATCGAACAAGAGTCCGTAACCGATTTGCATCAGCTCGCGGCGGAACGAATTCCGCATGGAACGATGCTGCTCAGGAATGCTGAACATGACGAAGTGCCAGCGCCCGTCCCACGACATATCCATTCCGGAAAATTTAAGCTGTAGGCTCTCGATGACCCTGGCGCCTGCTTCCGCCAATTTATATTTCCGGTCTTCCGCCGCGATGTAGCCTTTCTTCTTCATGGAAGAGAGCGTATTGCGAATGACCTGCTCGGATTTGCCGCGATCCTTGAAAATCCGAATAAACTCGGAGGTCGAAATTGCTCGCCGATGCAGGAGCATGTACAGGATTTGCTTTTCTAAGGACAGCATGACAGCACCTCGATCCTTATGGCATATGCCCTTCATTATAAAGATTACGGTAAAGGGAAGCAAACCATTTTATAATAAAAATATTTTCCTTCACATCGTTTGAAGTTATATTTTGCGGCGATATCTCGGACGTGCGGCGAAAGTCCCTGTGAGAGAATAAGCTGCGGTCATTTTGAACGAAGAAAGGAGTAACCGGTATGAAGAGCATCTTAAGCTTATATTTTCTGATTGCATTCGCGATCGGTACGGATACGTTTCTGGTGTCGCCGCTGCTCCCGACGCTTCGGCAGCAGTTTCATATCAGCGTCGAAGCATCGGGCTGGATGATCGGGGCGTATGCACTGGGGTACGCCTTGTTCGCTCTTATAGCGGGGCCGCTGTCGGACGGTTTGAACCGGAAAAAGATCATGCTGATCGGCATCCTCGGTTTTGCGGTTTCCACCTTCCTGTGCGGCTTGGCGTGGAACTTTTGGTCGATGTTTGCGTTTCGGGCGCTGGCCGGCATTTTTGCGGCATTTATGTCTCCGCAGGTGTGGGCGACGATCCCGGTTCTAGTTCCCGCCTCGAAGGTGACGAAATCGATGGGCATCGTATCGGCCGGTTTCGCAGTCTCGCAGACGGTCGGCGTGCCGATTGGCAGCTACTTGGCCACATATTCCTGGAAGATGCCGTTTTTTATTATCGGGGGAATCGCTTTAGCGCTGTTCGCGTTGATTTTATGGATCGTCCCTCAATTTAAGCCGGCGGCTGCCGGCAGGCAGCCTTCCATAATGGATCGGTACGCAGAGTTGCTCGGCGCGAACGGGGCGAAAGGGTCCTATCTGGCCTTTTTTGCGATGTTGACGGGCGCTTTCGCCGTATTCACGTTTATCGGCAACTGGCTCTCGGACAAGTTCGGCATGAACGTGTCGGAGATCGGTCAAGTGTTCATATTCATGGGCCTTGGCAACTTGATCGGCAGTTTTGTCGGCGGCCATGCGGCGGCGAGACTCGGCGGGCGAAACGTGCTGCTGGGGGGGATCGGCATGATGGCAATGCTGTACTTGATGCTCAACCTCGCAGCGTCGCCGCTGCTGGTGCATCTGTGCTTCTTCGTCTTGTATCTGGTCTTCGGGACCGTTTTCCCGATCATGATGGCGCTGTTCCAGACTCTATCCTCCACCGCCCGTGGGACAAGCGCAGCGCTAACGAACGTGGTCAACTACGCCGCAACGACAGCCGGGGCCTATATCGCTGGAATTGTGTACGCGCAGTTGAACGGGTTTTTCGGCTTGACGGTCTTCGCGTTACTGTGCTGCGCGGTATCCATTGGGCTGTGGGTCAAAAGCGGAACGGCAGTCGCTATTAAGCGTTCAGTCTAATAGGGAAGTCAGGCGTATGAGCATCTTAGACTCATAAAGGTAAGGATGCTGTCACAGTTGCACTCTGATCCTTGCGACCATGGATACGGATTTTTAAATTAGCGTTAGCCCGGGGGATGTCTCCCCCGGGTTTTTGTTTGGCTGTTAATTTATTGCTCGGCATGTCCAGGAGAAAACTTTTTTCATGCCCCCGACCATCAATGTTAAGGAAACAAATATGGGGAAATATCTGTACGTAAGGAAGCTTGAGAGATCAAGCTTTTTTAGTTTTACTTGATCTTTAATGCAAAACTATTCTATAGTCTGTTTACCGAGCTGCTTTTTTATCCGAAAATAGGGAATGGTACAATAATAGCAGCTTTGGGAATCTTCCCAAGTATACATCTGTCAGTAGAGGTGTGTTTATATGGAATCATACCAATTATTATCCTATCAGATGCGTGATATTAAAAATGCACTCACCGGAGTATTGAATAGGGTGCTTCTTCGATATGACGTTTCTCCCGTAATGATGTTTACACTTGAATTGCTTCTAAAACATCCTGAATATATTGCGATTGATATTGCCTCAGAAGTTGGCGTAACACGGGGAGCTATTACGCAGTTACTAGATAAAATGGAAAAGCAAGGACTTGTTTCTCGCCATCCTCACCCTACAAGCCGCAGAAGCTTGCAGATCCGGGTGACCGATCAAGGACATGCTTTAGCGAATTCAGTCCTCAACGAATATCATGAGCAAATTGCAAAAATGTTCGACGTGTACTCAAATGATGAAATCTCTACCCTTAGTAAACTTTTGAGTAAGCTACCGCTGTAAAGTTTCATCTGCAGTGTGTTGACAATACAGTTGGCATGCATTAATGTTTAGTTATTAAACAGTATAAAAACTAAACAAATGGAGTGATCTCATGAGCAGAGTAATCTGTATTACCGGTGCATCGTCCGGAATCGGGTTGGCAACCGCATTATTATTCGCGGAAGAAGGCTGGACTGTCTATGCTGGAACAAGGAATATTGAAAGAGATCAACAAAAATACATCCACGGAAACCTTAACTTCGTGGATATTGACGTTACCAATCAAGATACCATTGAACGTGCGATCCAAATCATTGATCAGTATCATGGTCGATTGGATTTACTTTTTTGCAATGCGGGCTTCGGATACGTGAAAGCATTGAACCAGACGGAAATCAAAGATGTACAAAAAGTCTTTGATACCAATGTCTACGGCGTCATTCGTACCATCCGGGAGGCATTCCCGTTAATGCGCAAAGCAGGTGGTGGACATATCGTCGTCACCTCAAGTATTAGCGGCTTAGTTGGCCAAGCTCTGAATGAGATATACTGCGCCAGTAAATTTGCTCTTGAGGGTTTAATTGAGAGTTTGGCCACGTATTATAAGCCGTATTTCAATATCGACGTTACGCTTATTGAACCTGGAGCTATCAATACGAATTTTAGTCATACAGTTATGTCCCAAATTGCTGCAAACGGCGGAATTGCTGAGGATGAATTTAAACCGGTATTCGATGCATTTATCTCTACTTTTGGTTCAGTCAACGCCGACCCTCAATCTCCTGAATCCGTGGCTAAAGTCGTGCTTGAATTGACACGTCTGGAGGAAAAGCCTCTGCGTATTCGGACTTCGGATGAAGCTGAACGCTTTGTGAGGTACAAGGTGGAGAACGACCCCAGTGGTTTGAATTGCTTATATGAAACGCGTAACATCCAACTGGGATTGTAAGTAACAAAGGAGACAAGAACATGGGAGAAAAGAACTTCGATCTCTTTGAGCATGAAATGGAAACTGGCAAAAATCTCGCCATCCAAGGGAAGTGGATAGATGCATATCGTCACTTCGAAATCGCCCATGAACTCGGTCATGGCGTTAGAAAACATCATTTAGCCGCACATCGTGCTGCCCTTCAAGCTGCTATAAAGGCAAAGCATCCAGGACGTATCTTCTATCAATTGTTCTTCCTTGGATTTGCAACTCTCACTTCAAGACCGTGAAAATTAAATGACCGATTATGAATGATGGCCGCTTGTAAATCGTGCACTCGATCAGCAACCGGGTCCGTCAGCCTGAGCTGTCCTAGTCGATTAAGCGGCTAATCGACAGCTCTTCTTTTTATGTGCGGCGGAAACCGTGAGACCGCGCACATTGTGACAAAGTCCGCAACACTGCCGAATCTCTGTTTACATATAGCCCGAACGAGTCATGTTCGCCTGAAGCCCGTGTTGTATAATGGCTGAACAGTTATCAACTGGCAGCGACGTTACAGACAGGAGTATAGGTATGAACAACATTTCTTTTTATCAGACGCTGTGGAGATGGCATTTTTACGCCGGGCTTATTTTTGCCCCCTTCATTCTGATTCTTGCCGTTACGGGTTCCGTCTATTTATTTAAACCGCAGCTTGAACAATGGATGTACCATGACGATTACGTTGTCGAGGCGCAAGGCAGCAAACTGCCCGCTTCCAGCCTCATTGCGAAAGTAACGGATGCTTATCCGGAAGCGCAGGTGCGAAAATATCGTCCGGGCGAGGATGCGGAGCGTTCCGCTGAGGTGAAAATAAACCTGAAAGGTGAATCGGTCACCGTATTTGTCAATCCTTACAGCGGGAATATCATCGGTGAACTGAATGATAACGATCGCCTGATCGATAAGTTTGAGGAGTTTCATGGCGAGCTGATGCTGGGCAAGACCGGTGACCGGATTGTCGAGCTTGCCGCCTGCTGGTCGATCATCCTGATCGTGACCGGCATTTATTTGTGGTTTCCGAAGGGCAAAGGAAAACTGGCGGGTGTTGTTTTTCCACGGTTCAAGAGAGGCAGGAAAAACCTGATCCGGGATTTGCACGCCGTCCCTGCTTTTTGGATTTCCGCTGCGATGCTGTTTTTGGTCATCACCGGTTTGCTATGGTCGGGTCTGTGGGGGACTAATGTACAAAATCTCGCCACGAACGCAGGTGTCGGCTATCCGCCGTCGATCTGGGTCGGCAGCGCGCCTTCCAGCACAGTGAAGACCAAAGACATAGCCGACGTCCCGTGGGCGGCTCAAAATCTGGACGTCCCGACGTCCGGTATGCAGGGATATATTCCCGTTTCGATCGATCATATTGTAACGACGGCGGAAAAGCTGAACATTTATCCGACTTACGAGGTCATTTTTCCGAAAAAAGCGGAGGGCGTCTATACGATATCCGTCTTCCCGCCCAAAGCGAAAGACGAAGCTACCGTTCATATCGATCAATATACGGGAGCGGTGTTGGCGGATTACCGGTACATTCATTATGCGCCGATCGGCAAACTGATGGCATGGGGCATTACGGTGCATAAAGGATTGGAATACGGCCTGCCCAACCAAATTGCCGGACTGCTGGTCTGTATTGGTATTGCGGGCATCGCAGCCAGCGGCATGATGCTCTGGTGGAAACGTAAACCAAGCGGTCAGCTCGGTGCGCCTAAAGCGCCGGGATTAAAGAAAATGAAGGTTGTTGCCGTTATCCTTGCCCTGTTCGGATTGTTGTTTCCGTTGGTCGGGGCAACGCTGATCGCCGTGTTAGTGCTGGATTGGCTCGTTATACGAAGAGTTCGGATGTTCAGAACGTTTTTTAACGCATAGTAACTATATAGAGCAAAGAGGGGAATCGCGCGTCGTGAAAAATGGTGGTAAGCTTACAGTTGTCTTGATTTGCATGCTGCTGCTGTCGGCCTGCTCGCCGCCGAGCCCAAATGCGGCTTCAAAATATCAAAAGGAGAATGTGCTCGGCATCGTTATTATCGTGCCCGATCCAATTACTTTGGGCAAACCGCAGCGCTTTATTGCCGTCCTCGAACAAGCAGGCACAAAAGTGGACAATGCCGACGATGTCCGTTTTACGATTTGGGGCAGCGGCGATACCGGACCGCGTGAAACCGTTGCGGCCGCTAACGATGGGAACGGCATATACAGCGTGGAGAAAATGATCGACCGGGAAGGCGTTTATTACGTACAGGTGAATGCGAGCGCAGGCGGTTCCAGCGTCATGCCGACCAAACGATTTATCGCAGGAGACGTAACGCAAGAAGACGGCGCGCCTGACAATCTTCACCAAGCCCCCACCGGCCACGAGCATCATTAAAAATTCGTTATTGCCCGAATTGGGACAGGCTTAATCCGCTTCGAGCCGGATGTTCAATTAAACTCATATCGAAATACCTTGTATTCACATATGAAAAGAGAATATATTAATAGTATGATTTGCTGAAATTCAAACGTCACCTTGGAGGTTTATTGTATGACGCTTTATAAGCTGTATGACGCGCCGAAAGTCATATCGTAGAAACTGGAAAGGTGTGGTAGAAATGACAAACATTCCGGATCGGGTACCGCTGGCTAACCTGCCCACAAAGATTGAAAAGCTGGAGCGTTTATCCGCACAGTTAGGCGGCCCTAGCTTGTTCATTAAACGGGACGATCAAACCGGAACGGAGTTTTCGGGCAATAAGGTTAGAAAGTTAGAATACAGTCTGAAGGAAGCACTGGCAGCTGGCCATGATTACGTAATCACATGCGGAGGCATCCAGTCCAACCACTGCAGATCTACGGCTGCAGCCGCTGCGAAGCTTGGTTTGAAATCTTATCTAGTTCTGCGTGGAAACGAGCCTCAGGAGCCCGACGGCAATTTATTGCTGGATCATCTTCTTGGCGCGCAGATCCGTTACATTACGGCCGAAGAATACAGAGAACGCAGAGCGGAAATCATGGAGAGCGTTAAGGACAAACTGACCGGGCAAGGGTATAAGCCCTATATTATTCCGGAAGGTGCATCCAATGGCATCGGCTCGTTCGGCTACTATACTGCACTGCGTGAGATCGTCGAACAGGAAAAGGAGCTCGGTGTCCACTTTGACGCCATTGTCGTTGCCGTCGGCTCCGGCGGCACTTATGCCGGGCTGCTCCTGGCTTCCAAAACGTTACATTACAAAGCGGACATCATCGGAATTAACGTTTGTGACGACGAGTATTACTTCCGGCATGTAATTGACTCTATTCTTCAGGATAGCGGCCGCTATCTTCAGGAAGATATCGCCTATGCCAAACAAGATTTTCATATTATCGACGGGTATGTTGGGCAAGGCTACGGAATCAGCAGCCCGGAGGTACGCCAGTTTATTTTTGATTTTGCCAAGCTGGAAGGTGTTATTTTGGACCCTGTCTATACCGGCAAAGCGCTGTTCGGATTGGTGGAGGAGATCAAGAAGGGGCGCTTCAATGACCTTCATAATATTCTTTTTATTCATACGGGAGGCTTGTTCGGGCTTTTTCCGCAAAAACACGAATTTATCAATCCGAACTGATCCGCTCAGCTTCTGCGACAGGTGGTTTTATGAAAAACTTTGTACAGACGAAAAGACAGCCGACGACTTGACTGATTGGTTGTCTTTTTTTTGCATGCCTTCTTGACGCAGTAGATGCGATTTCATCGGCATAACCTATTAAAAAAAAATAGTAATTGACAACAATTCTCATTCTCAATAAAATAAGAAACAGGTTGGGAAGAAAAACGGTTTTGAACAAATTCAGAGCAGTCAAATGAGAGGGGAAATTATAGAATGAAAGCTTGGAAAGCAGCTTGCACGATGATCATCTTGGGAAGCGTTATACTGGCGGGTTGCGGACAGGAAAACGAGAAGAACGAAGCGGCGTCTACAGGGACAAACGCAACCGTCGAGTCGAAGGCAAGTGAAACGAAACCTGCCGAGACGAAAGAAACGGCTGGAACGACCGAAACAGCTGAGACCGCAGCTGAAGGAACCGGGGCGTTCGTAAGCGCGGCCAAAGAGCTGGTAAGCGGACTGAAAGCGGATGCCGAAGCCGGAAAAGTCGACTGGGATAAATACAGCGAGCTCTACAATTCGAAATTGAAAGCGGTCGTTCAAGCGCGGGATACCGAGGCTGAAAGCCATGTCGACGAACAACTGGAGGCCGCTGCCGCAGCGGGCAAGGAAGGTTCGCTCAGCCCGGTCGTCGTCTCTCAGCTGTACGATAAGCTTTTGCAGAAAGTGGCATTCTTGACGATGCGTCATGAGTTCAAGGAAGCGAATGAGAAATTTACGGATAAGCCATTTGTGGCGGATGAATTGAAAGAAGCGCGCGAAGTGTACGACGGGATTTTGAAAGGCATGGTTGAAAAGCGCGACACGGCGTATGAAACGCAGCTGGCCGGCATCATAGACAGTGGATTTGCCGAAATGGAGCAGGCGGCTGACAAAGGGGACAACCTCGCTTACAACCTGGGCAAGCAGCTCGTCGACAAATCGCTCATGAAAGCTTTCTATCTCGCTTCCGGGGCGGATAAAGGCTACGGCTATAAAGTGGAGCAAGCCGCCAAACAGCCGGGCGATAACGATCCGAAAGTCGGTCAGGCCGAAGGTTGGGCATTCTTCCAGTCACTGAAAACATATCTCGAAGGGCACGACAAAGAATCGGCGAACTACATTGAAAGCCAATTCGACCTCTCGAACGATGTAAAGAACGTCAAGGGTGATTTGATCAACCAGGCTTACGTTCGGGCGTTTGCAGCGACGGCGAAAGACGAATATACCGAGTCGTTTGAGAACTGGGGCAAGGATAAATCGGTGATCACGGCACTCGAAGGGGCGTTGTTTATCAACGTCATCGAGCGCGATTTGAGCAAAGCGCTCGGCGGGGATGCGAAAGCGAAAGCTCTCACGGACAACGCCCAGAAGCTGCTGGACGAAGTGAAAGCAGGGAACAAGGAGCAGGCCGAAGCGACCTATAAATTGATCGAGGCAGATTTGAACAAGCTGGCCTCGTACGGCAAGTAAGACGAGTTAGAGTACGCGTTAGCTGAAATACAATAGGACCTCCAGTTCCGCTTGGTCAAGCGGAATCGGAGGTCCTTCCTGCTTTGTGCTTGGCGAAAGCCCGTCCGCCTCAACTCCGCCATTGTCGGTATCACTGGCGGTCGTCTCCGCTAATCCCGCGGACGGACCTCTCAAAGCCTGCGAATGTGCAGTTTTTATCGATCAAAATCGTTTGTCGCAAGGGAAAAGCTGCAAATGTGCAGGAATTCCAAGCTTTTTTGGCTTGAACATGCGATTGGAAGACGAAAAAAATGTATTTTTGCAGGAATTTTCACTTGGTGGATCAATAAAAAGAAAAAAGATGTACGATCGCAGGTATTTCAAAAATTCCCCTTTATGCAGAGCCCCTTCGTGCAGAGCGATAGGGGACCTCCTTTTTTAACGTACTTTTTTTACGTAACTACCCGGACCGAGCGCCCAGCGCACCTTCCGCCCGTTCACTCGGCAAGCGAGAAATGAAATATGTCCTGAAGCAGGATGGACGCGGCGGCGATCAGATCGGCGTCTTTGCCGAGCGTTGATTGGCGGATCGGAAGATTCCGCAGGACGGGCAGCGCATGGGAGGCCACGTACTTCCTGACGTTCTCGATCACCCGGTTATTGTCCACACACACGCTTCCGCCTATAATGACGATTTCCGGATTGAACAGATTGATCAGGTTAACCATTCCGAGTCCCAAAAAACTGCTGATTTCGTCTGCCAGATCGACGGCTAACGGATCGTGCTTTTGAATCGCTTCCTTGAATATGGCAGGCGTGATCCGTGTAATATCTCCTTCCGCCAGATCCATAATGACGGACGGTTTGCCGCGCGTGACCGAGGCGAAAATTCGCGAATAGACGGCCGGCCAGTTGACGTAATTTTCGAGGCAGCCCACATTGCCGCATTCACAGCGAATCCCGTTCCGGTCCACAATCGTATGCCCCAGCTCGCCGGCTCCGCCGACGCCGCCCCGCAGCAAAATATCGTGAAAGAAAATGCCTGCGCCCACCCCGTCCGCCACGGAAACGTAAATCATATTTTTGCACTTGCCGTAAGGCCCGAACCTTTTTTCAGCCAGCACCATCGCATTCAAATCGTTCTCCACCCACGTTTTGATGCCGAAACGGGTTTCTATCAGCTGCTTAAAAGGGATGTTTTCCAAGTGGAGCTTGGAATTGAAATACAACGTTCCAGACTCGGAGTTGACGACGCCTGGCGTAATGAGCGAGATGCCGATGCACTGCTCGCGGGGCGGACATTGTTGAAGGAACAGGGCGATATCGGAAAGAATGGCCTCAATCAGCTCGTCTCCTGACAGCGACCGTACCGGCCTGGCGCTTCGGCGGCTGATGTTTGCTTCCAGATTCATTTGGGCAATCTCAATCATGAAGTTCGATACGGAAATACCGATCAAATAAAGGTGATCCGAAGCCAATTTCAGCAAAATCGGTTTTCTTCCGCCGTTGGATGCGCCTGCGCCAACCTCGCAGACGTAGCCTTCTTTCATCAGCTCCTGCGTGGCCGATGCGACCGTGGTCGGGCTGATGCCGTTGCGTTTGGCGATTTCGCTCCTGGAGATCGGTCCGTGTTCCCGTATCATGTTAAGAATAATGGAGCGGTTTAATTCTTGAACGAGTTTCAAATCTCCGGTTCTAATTTTGCCCACTTCGGATCGAACCTCCTTGCCACTTGTTCCATCAAGTGGATTAATCGGACACAAAATCTCTTGTTAGTGTTATATAATATAACATAACTATATTGATTTATTCCAGGAAAATCGATATACTGAACTTAAATGTTAGAAAAAGTAACATTTACCCTCGTAATACCGTCATTCCTCGATCGGAAACGCGCAGAAGTAACTACGTCTAATGGAAAAAGTAAGTTAATGGGGAGGTCCGCAACGAAAATTCCAATTTTATGGGAGGTTTCTATGAAAAGAAAATCATCCGTTTGGGCATTGCTTATGATCGTTTTGGCGGTAGCGGTTCTGTCCGCTTGCGGGAAAAACTCCAATTCAGCCGACTCCGGCGGTACAACGGCAACAAATTCAGGCGGTACAACAGAAACGGATACATCCAAGAACGACAAGCCGCTCTCAGGCACCGTACTCCATACCATCTCCAGTCCCTCCAATGAAGAGTTCTTCGCGAAAATCAATCAAGAGTTTAAAGATAAAACAGGCATTGATGTGCAAGTCGATACGGTCGGCTACAACGATGTCGCTCCGAAGCTGATGAACTCGTTCATGGCCGGCGGCAGCACATACGACCTCTTTGTTATGGACGTCATCGATCTGCCCCGCTTCGTCTCGGCCGGTTGGGTGGCTCCCGTCGATCAATGGATCACCGACGATATGAAGAAAGATCTGCTCCCTTTCGCCGCTCAGGCGCTCCAATACCAGGGCAAATTTTACGGTTTGCCTTACGCCTCCGAATACAAGTCTTTCGTTTACAACAAGACGCTGCTCGAGAAAGCCGGATTTACGGCACCGCCGAAAACATGGGATGAATTTATTGCGTACAGCAAAGCGCTGCAGGAGAAAGGCATCGTCAAATACGCGTCCGCTTGGGCGTGGAGCCAGACGGAAGGTCTTGTGTGCGACTTTGTTGCCATCGCATCCAGTATGGGCGGCAAGCTGTTCGACGACAGCGGAAATCCGGTATTGAACAGCCCCGAGAACGTCAAAGCGCTGCAACTGATGGTAGACATGATTTACAAGGATAAAATCGTCGATCCCGCATCGCTGCAATATAATGAATCTAATGTGCTGAACGCTATGTCCGCCGGCGATATCGCCTTTGAGCTGAACTGGGGACTGCCGCTCACGCCTCTTAACGACGCATCCCAATCGAAAATCGTCGGACAAGCCGACGTCGCCCCGCTCCCGTATACGGTATCGAGCGCAACGATCGCCGGACCGATGTCCTATGCTATTTCCGCCGGTTCCAAAAATAAAGATGCGGCTTGGGAATACATCAAGTTTCTGAACGATCAAAACGGTGCCAAGCGTCAAGCGCTTGAAATCGGCATGTTCCCGGGCTGGAAAAGCGTTTATGAAGATGCTGAAGTGAAATCGGGCGTTCCGGGACTCGATAAAATTTTGGAGCAAGCCGAAGTGGCCGTCAACCGTCCGCAAATTCCGTGGTATAACGAATGGTCCTCCAAATTCCAGGTTGAGCTGCAAAACGCGCTGACGCAAAAGAAAACGCCGCAGCAAGCGCTGGACGACGCGATGGCGGAATCGCTGAAAGTGAAGGAAAGCAACAGCTGAGGAGCTCTCTGACAAGGCTCCCTGGCATCTTGCGCCGGCTGCGGTCCGGAAAGAAGGGATGACGATGATTAACAAAGCTGCGCGGGAAATGTCCTCGCCGAAAAAAATGATCTCCGAGAAAAAAATGATCTCAGAACCGAAATTCGCGCTTCTGCTGCTGCTTCCGACAATCGTGATCCTTTTGGGACTGCTGCTGTACCCGTTTCTCTACTCCATCTATCTTGCTTTCGTCAATCTGAACTTGACGAAGCCGTGGATCGGCACCAAATTTGTCGGGCTTGAAAACTTCGCAACGGTTCTGAAGGATAACGAGTTTTGGCTCAGTATGCTGACGACGTTTTATTTTACCGTATTTAATGTTGCAGCAAGCATGGTGATCGGGCTTGCTGCAGCCCTTCTTTTTAATACGAAGTTTCGCTTCAGGGGGCTGGCCCGGTCGCTTCTGCTCATTCCGTGGGCGATGCCGGGCGTCGTCAATGCGATGCTGTGGCAGACGATGCTGCACCCGAATTACGGTTTGGTGAACGGCCTGCTGCTCAAGCTCGGCTTGATCTCGGACCCGATCAACTGGCTGTCCGATCCGAAGCTGGCGCTCGCCTCCGTTATAACGGCACAGCTGTGGACGTCATTTCCGTTCGTAGCGCTGATGTACCTCGCTGCACTGCAGTCTATTCCGTATGATCTGATTGAGGCGGGCAAAATCGACGGAGCCGGCACATTTCGCATTTTCACCCATATTATCGTAAAGCTGCTCGTTCCGGTGACGCTCGTGCTGCTCGTGCTGCGGACGATCGACTCCTTCCGCACGTTCGATCTTATTTTTGCGATGACTAAAGGAGGGCCCGCCAACGCCACGGAGCTTGCCGGCGTCTATCTGTACAAGCAGGGGTTCATGTTCAGCAACTTCGGTGTCGGTTCGGCGGGAAGTTATGTGCTGACCGCCTTTATCCTGGTGTTCGTCATTCTTTATATGCGTATTCTGCGGCAGAGGGACGATCATTGAGGAAAGGGGGAGGGAACCAATGTCAAAAGGATTGAACCGGATCCTGCTCTATATCGGCGTCATCGTTGTCATCTGTTTTACCGTCGCTCCGCTGTTGTGGGCGTTCGTCGTCAGCGTTTCGCCTGCGACCGAATTGTCGACGCTTGCCCGGCAGTGGCTGCCCCGCCAAATGACCTTTGACAATTACGTGCAGGTGCTCAGCTTGTCGGATAATGCGGACACGTTCAAAAACTCGCTGCTGAACAGCTTCATCGTGGCCGGTTCCACGACGTTTTTGGCGCTTATTTTCGGATCATTCGGAGCGTACGCGTTCGCAAGGCTGCGGTTCAGATTCAAGGACCGGCTCTCCGTCATTTTTCTGTTTACACAAATGGTGCCGAGCATCGCGATTGCGCTGCCGCTTTATTTGATCTTCAAAAATATCGGGCTGCTGGATACGAAAACGTCGCTTACGCTGGCGAACTTGTCCTTCACGCTGCCGTTCATTATTTGGATGATGCGTGCTTTCTTCGGGTCGATTCCGAAAGAGCTCGAGGAAGCGGCGTTTATTGACGGCCTGGGCCGGTTCGGCGCGCTCTTCCGGATCATCCTGCCCATCTCGGCGCCGGGATTGTTCGCGATCGGGGTGTTTGCTTACTTGAATACGTGGAATGAATTCAATACCGCGCTTGTATTGACCGGTTCGGACCAGTCGAAAACGATGCCGGTTGTCATTAACGAGTTTCTTGGGCGGTTCTCGGTCGATTACGGTCTTATGGCATCGTCCGGTATTATCGGCTTGCTGCCCCCGGTGCTGCTCGCTCTTGTCTTCCAGCGTTATTTGGTTGACGGGATGACGTCCGGCGCGGTGAAGGGATGACGTGGAGAAGAGGTGCGGATGTGGCTCGAATTGAAATTCGCCATGTGAGGGGCCGTGCGGAAATGGAGCGGGTGTACGATCTGCTCGGAAATGTGTTTACGGTCGGCAGAGCTTTTTTTCAAAAACGTCTTGATTACGATGCCGCCTACGATCCGGAAACGACATGGGTGGCGACGGTGGAAGGCGAGCTGGCCGCTTCGGTGCAGCTGTTTCCTTACGACATGCGCGTCGGCGAAGCCCGCCTTAAGATCGGGGGAATAGGGAGCGTTTCTTCCGATCCGCGCTTCCGCGGCATGGGCTTGGTGCACGGGATTTTGCTGGAGATGACCGAATGGATGAAAAAGCGCGAATACGATTTGTCGCTTTTGTTTACCGGCATTCATCCTTTCTATGAAAAGGTGGGCTGGGAGACGGTTGAGGAGCCTAGGTATGAGCTTGATGCCGCGTCCGTTGCGGGAAGTTACGATGATTCCGTCTACCGCATCTCGTCTTTCTCCAGATCCGATCTGGAAGAAATCATGGCGGTTTGCGATGCGTACAATGCCGGGAACACGAACTCCCGCATCCGTTCTGCCGAATACTGGGACGGGCTGCTGAAATGGAGCGACAATTTGTTCGGGAGCTTTTTGACCGCCCGGAAGAAAGGTCGCATTGTTGCCTACGCCATAGCAGGAAATGAAAAGGATGGAGCGGTTGAGCTGCAGGAGTGCGCTTTTATGGATGGGGAAGGCGCCGCAATGAAACCGCTCTTCGCGGCATTGGCTGCCGGCGAAACGGTCAAACGGCTATCGGCTGTCATTCCGGAAGACGGCATCCTGTCGGAGGCGCTCCGATCGCTCGGGCCGGTAGACGTGCAGATCGGCAACTACTCGATGTGGAAAATCATCGGATTTGCGCCGATGCTGCGCAAGCTCGAGCCGGTGTTCACGCGCCGGTTGGTGGAGGCGGACGAAGCGAACAGGGCGGTTATGCCGGAGCGCGTGCTGCTGCGCTGCGGGGGCGAAAAGGCGGTTCTCGCAATCGGTTCACACGGCGCTGCTGTTCTTCCGGCTTCCGAAACGCTTGAATACGACGAAGAAATCAAATGTACCGCTGCCGAGTTTTCGGCGATGCTCACTCAGGGATCCCAGGTGCTAACGCGGGAATCGCTGAAGGGTCATCCGGTAGTTCGGGCGCTTTTTCCGGGGCAGCGGTATGCGATGTGGAAGACGGAGGCGTTTTGACGGATATGACGGATATGACGGATTTCGGCATGTAAAGGAGCGAGTTATGTTATACGTATTGGTAATTGGCGCAGGTACAATGGGCAGGACGCATGCCGAAGCATATGCTGCAATGGAAGGCGTACAGCTCGCCGGAATCGCCGACGCGGATCTGGCGTCGGCCGAGAAGGCGGCGCGGCAGTTTGGAACGCAGGAGTTCGGCAGCTATGAGGAAGCTGCGGAGTCGCTTGAAACGATCGACGTCGTCGACGTTTGCCTGCCGACCTTTTTGCACCGGGAGTTCGTGCTCAAAGCGGCGGACGACGGCAAGCACGTCATCTGCGAGAAGCCGCTCGCCGGCAGCCTCGACGATGCACGGTTTATGATCGATTATTGCGCGGCCAAAGGCGTCCGGTTGTTCGTCGGCCATGTCGTGCGGTTTTTTCCGGAGTATGAAAAAGCGAAGCGGCTGATGGAGGAGTCGGCTATTGGTGAAGTTGCGGTGGCCAAAGCGAGCCGGACATCCGGCTTTCCGAGAGCGTGGAACAATTGGTATGCCGATTCCAGCAAAAGCGGCGGCGTCCTGATGGACCTCTCCATTCATGACTTCGATTATTTGCGCTGGTGTTTCGGCGAGGTTGAGCGTGTGTTTGCCAAGTCGACGCCCCCTTCGTCCTCCGTGGAAGGAGGGTATGCGCTCACAACGCTGACGTTCCGCAGCGGGGTGATCGCCCATGTCGAAGGGTCGTGGTCGCATCAAAAATTTACGACCTCCTTTGAATTTGCCGGTACGGACGGCATTATCGATTACAACAGCGCGAAGGACAACCCGATCGTATCGTTTACCCGGACGAAGGGTGAGCCGGCCGGCGGCGTGCCCGTTCCGGAAAGCCCGCTGCTGGAAACGCCGTATTACCGGGAACTGGCGCATTTCATGTCCTGTATCACTACGGGAGCGGAGCCGATCGTGACGGCGGAAGACGCTTATCAGGCACTCGCCATTTCGCTCGCGGCCATCCGATCGGCCGAAACGGGCGAAGCGGTAACGCCGGGTTAACAGCGCCATGAACCAAAGCTTATGCTTACGAAGTGGTTTTGCCTGCAGCAAAACCTAGGCTTATGCTTACGAAGCGGTTTTGCCTCCGGCAAAACCTTTAGGAGGATCGTATGATAAAAATCGGAGTCATCAGTCTCGCACATATGCATGCGGTCGGGTATATGAGCGCGATCAATCAACTGGAAGGTGTGGAGCTAACCGGTATTTGGCATGACGACGCTGAAGCGGGAGGACGGATTGCGGAGCGATTTGGGACCACGTTTTATGCCGATTTTAACGAGCTCATCGGCAGTGGCATCGACGCGGTCATCGTCACATCGGAGAATGTCAATCATGTACGGCATGTGGTGGCGGCTGCCGAAGCCGGGAAACATGTGTTGTGCGAAAAGCCTCTGGCGACCAAGATAGAGGATGCGCAAGCGATGATCGATATTTGCCGGGCCAATGGGGTATTGCTGCAAACGGCGTTTCCGGTCCGTTTCCAAACCTCGGTTAAACGGGGCAAGCAGCTGCTCGAGAGCGGCAAATACGGCAACATTATCGCCATTAAGGGAACGAACCGCGGCCGGATTCCGGGCGGATGGTTTTTGGACCGGAATTTGTCGGGCGGCGGGGCCGTCATAGATCATACGGTTCATGTCGTCGACGTAATGCGCTGGTATATGGGGGCGGAAGTGACGAAGGTTTACGCCGAATCGGCCAGCCGGTTCTCGAACGGCCTAATCGACGACTGCGGCATGCTGACGATGTCGTTCGACAACGGCGTATTCGCCAGCCTTGACTGCAGCTGGTCCCGCAACAAGAAATTTCCGACGTGGGGCGACGTTACGCTTGAAATCGTGTGCGAGAACGGGACGCTGTCGATTGACGCATTTAATCAGAAGTTGAATCGGTACAGCGACGAAACGGGACTCGAATGGGATTTCTGGGGCGACGATATGGATTTGGAGCTGATCCGCGACTTTGTCCGCTCGATCAGAGAAGGCAAGCGGGAAGCTTCGGTCACTGGCGAGGACGGTCTGCGGGCGGTCGAAGTCGCGCTTGCCGCGTACGAATCGTCGGAAAGCCACGCCGTCGTAACGCTTCGATAACTGTGAAGCCGCAAAAACGGGCAGAGGCAATGAAATTCCCTTTTCGGACGGGGAATTTCATTGCCTCTGTTTTCTCATTTGCTTAGGAAATTATGCGAATCTAAGAATTGTGGATAGACCGCATCGCTAGCCGCGATGGGGTTGGAGGTTCAGGCCGCGCGGACGCAATGGACGAATCACCTTCGAGAGCTAACGGCTGGCATAGACGTTATTGTGCTCAAAATGCCCTTTAGCACAATTTAACGGTTGCGAGAGACCTTATCTGATGGTTTTCGTTGAAAAAAGGCTATTCTTGCAACCAATAGCTGCGCTCAGCTCCGTTAGAACTCAAAGGGGTCATTTTCATTCAATTAGTGGCAATGGCAGCCGCTAGGAAATAACCTGGCATCCATCACTCCCTCATCCGGAACGAATATAACCGGGCTGAGTCGAACGGAGCCTAAATGTGCGGTATCGCTGATTTCCGCTTTATGTCCAAATAAATGGGGGAGTGATTCAATTCCCTGAAAAGCTACAACTGGCGATTCCTGAAGCCCGTAAAGATGGCAATTCGATGCGGCACACATCTGAAGAAGCGGATTCCGATCGGTTTCAAGGGGGTCCTGATTTCATTGAAATAAGCCATCTCTAATCACCACCTTTCAAGAAAATTTTACCACTTGTCGGGAATAGTTGTAAACTATTTACAGAAAATAAAAAAGAGAGGGTGTAAATGCGCGTTCTCTCCAGGTTGATTGCGGTCTCCGTCTTACATCCGTATTCACAAATACAGGATCAGAGGCATTAATGGTGAATGCATGCAGTCGCCTTGCTCCTAAGTGATGCTCCCGTACGGGCAGCGATGGGAAAGATTGCTTCGCTTACAATTGAGCTATCTGTTTCAATCCACACTCCCGCGTGGGGAGCGACACAGCCGGAGAGTAATTTTGTCTTCCGTATGCAGTTTCAATCCACGCTCCCGCATGGGGAGCGACCGCTTCGGCTGGGGAAGTGCCTGTTGCCATTACGACGTTTCAATCCACGCTCCCGCATGGGGAGCGACTGCGCGTTTAAGGACCGAAAGGGAAGCGTTAGAGGTTTCAATCCACGCTCCCGCATGGGGAGCGACACTCCACCTGATGAGCATGCAGGTTTTTAAATTCGTTTCAATCCACGCTCCCGCATGGGGAGCGACTAAAGTAGAAAGATATACGTCACGACCTGGGACGTTTCAATCCACGCTCCCGCATGGGGAGCGACCAGAAACGTAGAGAGTTGAATGAGATAATGGAAGTTTCAATGATGCTAGACTGAAATCTGGACACGGAGAACCGAGAGTGCGACAATAAATGCATTCATAATCGAGGTGTCCGACATGACGAAAAAGTATGACAAGGAATTCAAGATCCAAACCGTACGACTTATTCAAGAAGAAGGAAAAACGGTGGCGCAGGTAGCCCGAGAATTAGGTCTCCATGAGAATACGGTGTATCGTTGGCTGGCCGAATTCAAGCAGGATGGGGCGAATGCCTTTCCTGGCAGCGGGCAATTAAAACCTGACGACAATGCCCTTCGTGATTTACAGAAAGAACTCCGAGAGCTTCGGGAGGAAAATGAAATTTTAAAAAAGGCGATGCACTACTTTGCAAAAGACCGGCGCTGATCTACTCTTTCATCCACGATCATCGCTTCAAGCTCCGCGTCGCGAAGATGTGTGCCGTGTTTCAAGTATCTCGAAGCGGTTATTATGAGTGGACTCGGCGTCAAAAAAAGCAACCGTACCAAACGCCAAGAACGGTTGGATCAACAGATCAGAAGGATCTTTCTGGACTCCAGACGCTTGTACGGCAGTCCAAAGGTATGGGAAGCCCTGAAAAAGAAAGGGATTCAGGTGTCCGAGAAAACCGTCGCCCGTACGATGAACAGGCTCAACCTGAAATCACGTACGGTGAAGAAATACAAGGCGACAACGAATTCGAAACACAACTTGCCGATTGCGGAAAACGTACTGAATCAAACCTTCACCGCTAGCGCAATGAATAAGGTCTGGATGACGGATATCACTTACATCCCGACTGACGAGGGCTGGCTATACTTGGCCAGTGTCATGGATTTAGACACTCGTAAGATCGTCGGGTTCCATATGGACGAGCGAATGACGAAAGAACTTGTCATCACGGCACTTGATCAAGCTTACGTCCGCCAGCGACTCGTTTCATGACTGCTGCATCACTCCGATCGGGGAAGTCAGTACGCTTCGACGGATTACCAGAATCGTCTTCGGAAGTACAAGATGATTGGCAGTATGAGCCGCAAAGGGAACTGCTACGAGAACGCCTGCATCGAATCCTTCCACAGCGTGCTGAAGAAGGAACTCAACTACTTGGAAAAGTTCAAAACGAGACAGGAAGCAAAAGAAAAGATCTTCGAGTATATCGCTTGCTTTTATAATGGAAAACGCATCCACTCATCTATTGGGTACTTTACGCCCAATCAATACGAACATATGTGCCGGAACGCGGCGTAATTCTCTCGCTTTCCCGTGTCCAGTTTATTGACAGAGGTTCACAATCCACGCTCCCGCATGGGGAGCGACCGGTGATTTCTCGGAACCTATTGGTGCCCAATATATCGTTCAGTCCTGGGGAGAAAAATTCAAATCCTCCCGACTTCTTGCTTATGTCATCGCGGGGCATCATACGGGTCTTCCGGATTACGGCTCACCGGCAGCCGATGATTCCTGTTTGGCAAAACCTCTGATCAAGCAGTTCGAACCGTACGTAATGCCCGGACCGGACATTATGCTTGCTCCCGCACCTTGCTCCTCCTATTAAACCTGGGCTTGACCCGGGCTTCCAGTTCGTATTATTTACTCGTATTCTATTTTCCTGCTTAGTAGATGCAGACTCTCTGGATTCGGAGCAGTTTGCGGACCCCAGCGCGATCGCGACTGTACCGAGCAGAATGGTTTAGGAATGGCGCATACTTGAAAAATATGCCCGCTGCTCTGAGGAATCATCCGCACTTTATCCACATTTTGGCTGTAACCTGCAATTTACATCCTGATGCATGTAAGACTCAATTTTTTAAAGAACTTATGTTTGCTGACAACTTGTTGCACTTAAGATGTTGTATATTTATTATAGCCCAGCAAGTAAAGAATTGAGAGGGATAAAATGGATTACATCGCCCACATTCGTGAAAGTGACAAAGAGATTCAAAGCGTCGAAGCGCATTTGCTTGGAGTAAAAGCTTTGGCGGAATCATTTGGGGATAAGATTGGCGTCAAGCATATAGCTGGTCTAGCGGGTATGCTTCATGATATGGGCAAGTACACCCATGAATTTAAAGAGTACATAAGAGAAGCTGTGAACAATCCGGACTCTCCACCGAAAAGAGGAAGTGTTGACCATTCGACAGCAGGAGCAAAGCTATTATTCCAAAAGTTTCACCAGGGAGTCCCTTCAAGGTTGGAATGGATTCTGGCCGAAGTCGTAGGAAATGCGATCATTTCACATCATTCTTATCTTCACGATTTTTTAAATCCACATTTGGAGTCCCCTTACTTGAATCGAGTTCAAGAAAAACATTTAGATGAGTTTGAAAGATCCAGGCAGTGCTTTTTTGACTTTGTAATTAGCGAGATGGAGTTTCAGCAATATGTTTCAAATGCATTAGTTGAACTGGAAGCTTATCTGAGTAAGCCCTCTTCGGAGAATGGTGAAAGTAAGTTGATGTTCCTGATCAAATTTATTTTCAGCGCTTTAATTGATGCTGATCGAACGAACACCAGATTGTTTGAAGAAAATAAGATCGACGAACCAGAACAGAGCCGCAAAGAGCTATTCGATGCTTATTATCAGAAACTTATGAAAAAAATTAACTCCTATCAAGTACAAGAAGATGCAAAGACAGCAATTAATGTTCTTAGGAGAGAAATGTCCGATCAGTGCGACCAGTTTGCGGAGAAGCCATCCGGGATCTATACTTTATCGATTCCAACGGGCGGCGGCAAAACATTGGCAAGTTTGAGATATGCGCTCCAGCATGCATGTCGGGAAAATAAACAGCACATCATTTATGTAGTGCCCTTTACAACGATTATTGAACAGAACGCAAAGGAAGTTCGCAAAATCTTATCGGATGATGGGCATATTCTGGAGCACCATTCGAACGTCATTGATGATTTGAATGATGACGACGAGAACGAGGATGGCATAATCAATACGCGGCAAAAGTTAAAGCTGGCTAAGGATAACTGGGATTCACCGATTATCTTCACAACGATGGTGCAGTTTTTGAATGTGTTCTACGCCAAAGGAAGCAGGAATATTCGGAGACTTCATAATTTAAGTAAGTCAGTTATTATTTTTGACGAGGTGCAGAAGGTTCCCGTTTCATGTGTATCGTTATTTAACCAAGCGCTGAATTTTTTAAATACGTACTGTGATTCCAGTCTCATTCTTTGCACCGCAACCCAACCTGCATTGGGTTTTGTTGAGCTTGAGCGTAAGCTGGATATGAACAAGGATGCTGAAATTATTCAAAACCTGGATCGTGTAATTAAAGCCTTTAAACGGGTGGAAATCATTGATAAAGCAACGGACGAGCTGTTTGACAACGACAAGCTTACCGATTTTATTGCGGAGAAAATGGACGAAGTCCAGAGTGTGCTTGTTATTTTAAATACGAAAACGGTTGTGAAGAGATTATATCGTCAAATGGAGGTGAGTGGTGTCCCTATTTATCACTTAAGCACCTCGATGTGTGCGGCGCATCGGAACCACATTTTGGGACAAGTGCGGGAACACCTTAATCAGAATGAAAAAGTGATATGTATCAGTACCCAGTTGATCGAAGCTGGAGTAGATGTAAGCTTTGATTGTGTGATCCGCTCTTTGGCAGGACTGGATTCTATTGCACAAGCAGCTGGTAGATGCAACCGTCACGGGAAGCGGGAGATTCAGCAGGTTTATGTTATTGATCATGCAGAGGAGAATCTGAATCATTTGCAGGAAATTAAGATTGGGAAAAAACTGTCCAAGAGGATCCTCATCGATCTCAAGCGTGATCAGAATCAGCATGGCGGCAATATTTTATCTGCTCAGGCGATGGACAGGTATTTCAAGGAGTTTTATACGGAGTTCAGCTCAAAATTAAATTATTTTATCCGAAAATTACAAAAGGATATGACAGAGTTGTTAATGTCTGAAAGGAAACACAACACGTATTATCAAGCCTATTTGCATAATAAGAAGGAAAGGCTGCCGTTATGTATCGTGAACAGTTATAGGACGGCCGCAGAATACTTTCAGGTGATTGACGATCAAACAGCCGCAGTTATTGTCCCTTATGACGAGGAAGGCAAAGATATTATTGCGCAGTTAAACGGCAATGAAACGATAGAGAATTTCTCGGGATTGCTGCGGAAAGCCCAGCAATTTACGATCAATCTGTTCTATCACGAACGAGAGCAGCTGGAGCAGAACGATGGGGTGGTAAGCTTGCTTGATGGTAAAATATTAGCGTTGAAAGAAACGGCCTACAGTAAGGAATACGGACTCGATCTCGAAAATGACGGCAGGTTTGATTTGAGTATGTATTGAGCATGAGTAAGAAACCTATCTGTTCTCAAGATAGGTTTCCACTTCACACACTATATTTTTCAATCCACGCTATCGTTATAGCGACGGTTTATTGTAGCATGACCATTAAAGGAGGTGAGTCTATGAGGAATGCTATCGAGTTTATTGTTTATGGCGATTATGCGTTATTTACAGACCCTTTGACAAAGCTTGGCGGGGAAAAACTCAGTTATCAGGTGCCAACCTATCAGGCTTTGAAAGGAATATTGGAATCCATATATTGGAAAACTGCTTTACTAATGGTTGTCGATGAAGTCCGCATCATGAATCCCATCCGAATGGAGTCAAAAGGTATTCGTCCGATGGATTATGGTGGAGGAAATACGCTTGCCAATTATACATATCTCAGAGATCCCAAATATCAGGTGCGAGCTCATTTTGAGTTCAATATGAATCGAACGGATATGGCTTATGATCGAAACGAAAATAAGCATCATAGCATCTTAAGGCGTTCACTCAAAGTCGGGGGCCGAAGAGACATTTTTCTCGGCGCAAGAGAATGCCAAGCTTACGTTGAACCTTGCATTTTTGGTGAAGAGGACGGGTTCTATGATGACTATGGCGATATTCATCTGGGCAGCATGGTTCATGGCCTGAATTATCCGGATGAAACAGGCAGAGATCAACTGGAAATCCGTCTATGGAATCCGGTCATGAAGGACGGCATTATCCAATTTATTAGACCCGAACAATGCACCCAAGTTCGCACGATTATGGACATGGAGCCAAAACGTTTCGATGACACAAGTGTGTTATCGGCAGATGATCTGCTCTCACAATTGGAAGAGGGGGGGAGTCCATGAGTTGGTTATTGAATTTATACGAAACTTATGAATCGAATTTGGATCTCGTTGGAAAAATTGAAAAAAAACATAACGAGCAGGAGTATACGCTGCTGCCTGTATCCCACACAACGCAAAATGCACATATCGAAGTGGAAATCACCGAAGACGGGGAGTTTCATTCGGCGACTGTCATTGACAAAAGTGATGCGAGCACTTTGATTCCTTGTACCGAAGACTCTGCAAGCCGCGCAGGCGCAAAGATTGCGCCTTATCCGCTGCATGACAAATTAAGTTATGTTGCAGGGGATTATGCAGCCTATGGCGGAGAAATCAAAAAGGAGGAGCCCTTTCCCTATTATATCAAGCAACTGGAGGACTGGGCCAATTCTCCATATGCTGTTGCTAATGTGAAGAGCATATACCGTTATTTGAGCAAAGGTCGGCTTATTCAGGACTTAGTGAAAGAGAAGATTTTATATTTAGACGCCAAAAATCGGCTCTTGGATAAATGGGACAAAGATGCTGAGTCCCTGTATGGAGCAAGGCCGCGCATCTTTTCGGTTATTGCCGGAGAGCAAGCGAGTGCATTTGTAAGATTCAACGTCTACTCACCAACGAAGATGTTAACGAAAGTATGGAAGGATCAGGAGATGTATGATTCTTTCGTTCGATTCTACAACAGCAAATTAGGCGACGAGGACCTTTGCTACGTCACAGGAAGAACGCTACCGGCTACAGACAAGCATGCAAATAAAATTAGAAATGCGGCAGATAAAGCAAAATTAATTTCGGCGAATGACACAAGCGGCTTTACGTTTCGAGGGAGGTTTAATCAAAGCCATGAAGCGGCAAGCATTAGTTATGAAGTATCCCAGAAAGCGCATAATGCATTGAAGTGGCTCATTAATCATCAAGGCAAAATGATTGATCAGCGCGTGTTTCTTGTATGGGGAAATGATGAGCTTGATATTCCGGGATTTACGGAGGATTATTTTTCGATCGATCCTACGCCTGTTGCTACCAAAGAGAGAATCTCGTTTACAAATAAAGAGTTCGCGATCGAGGTAGCAAAGGCATTGGACGGATATAGAAATCAATTGTCATCTTCGTCCAATGGGAAAGCGAATGTAAATATCTTAGTTCTGGATTCAGCGACAACAGGCCGTATGGCGGTACTGTATTATCGCAATATGGATAAGGAGCTCTATTTGGACAAGCTTGTGAAATGGCACTCAACCTGTGCGTGGCTGCACCAATATCGCAAGGATGACAATGGAAATTTTGTGCGTTTTTATGGTGCACCAGCCACAAAGGATATAGCTTTTGCTGCATATGGGCCAAGAGCAAGTGACAAGATTGTAAAAGGGCTAATGGAACGTATGCTTCCATGTATGATCGATGGTCGAAAAATTCCTTCAGATGTAGTTGCCAGTGCTTTCCGTCGTGCCTCAAACCCCGTATCAATGGAGAAATGGGAATGGGAGAAGACGTTGAGCATTACATGTGCCTTAATAAGTAAGGAACAGGAGGGATTCAATGTGGCATTAGATAAAGAAAATAATGACCGCAACTATTTATTTGGCCGCTTATTGGCTGTCGCCGATGTATTAGAAAGGCGCGCGTTAGGCGATGAAGAACGGGCCACCAACGCCATTCGCTATATGAATGCTTTCTCCAGACATCCGGAAAGAACTTGGAAGACGATCCAGGCTTGCTTGCAGCCGTATCAAGCTCGACTTGGAACGAAAGCAATCTATTGGGCCAAGATCATTGATGAAGTAGCCTCGCGAATTCCGGCAGATAAATTTAATAATAAGCCATTATCCGGCTTATATTTGCTAGGCTTCTATAGTCAGCGGCATGAACTTTACCAGAAGAAAGAAACTAATGAGACTACAGAAGAATCAATTTAAAAAGGAGATTTGGACATGAGCACTCTAGATCATAAAATCGATTTTGCTGTTGTTTTATCTGTGACCAAGGCTAACCCTAACGGCGATCCTTTGAATGGCAATCGGCCGAGGCAAAACTATGATGGCTATGGCGAGATTTCAGATGTTGCACTAAAACGGAAGATTCGAAACCGTCTGCAGGATATGGGTGAATCTATATTTGTTCAGTCCAATGACCGCAAAACTGACTCTTACGGAAGTCTTAGAGAGCGTGCAGATGCGAATGCCGAACTGGAGAAGATTTTGAAGTCTAAGTCGGGGTCAAGTGATGAATTTTCCAGTATTGCTTGCCGGGAATGGCTAGATGTTCGCAGTTTTGGCCAAGTGTTTGCATTCAAAGCAGACAAGGGAGCCGGGGTATCCGTTGGAATAAGGGGTCCTGTATCCATTCATACCGCAACAAGTATTGATCCCATTGATATCTCCAGTATGCAAATTACGAAAAGCGTCAATTCTGAGCCGGGTGCATCAAGAGGTTCAGATACAATGGGAATGAAGCATCGTGTAGATTCGGGTGTCTATATCTTTTTCGGGAGCATTAATACGCAGTTGGCTGAGAAAACCGGGTTTACAAATGAAGATGCCGAGAAATTTAAGAATGCGCTTGTTACATTATTCGAAAACGATGCATCATCCGCCAGACCGGAAGGAAGTATGGAAGTCCACAAAGTGTACTGGTGGGAGCATAATTCCAAGCTGGGCCAATATTCTTCCGCAAAGGTTCATCGATCTTTATCGTTTGAAAGGCTTGCCGAAGAACCTAATGCGTTCGAAGATTATGAGTTTTTTATTCAACCATTGGAAGGTCTGAAAGTCGAGATCATTAATGGACTATAATGAAGACGATCATTATTTAATGTTGTCCGGCATACAGCATTTTCAATTTTGTAAACGGCAGTGGGCTCTTATTCATATTGAACAGCAATGGGAGGAAAATGTCAGAACCATTGAGGGGGAGCATTTGCACCGGAATGCCGATCAGCCGTTTACGAGAGAAAAGCGCGGTGATAAACTTATCGTTCGTGCAATGCCTGTGAAGTCGGAGAGCTTAAAAATAACAGGCGTATGCGATGTGGTGGAGTTTATAAAAAACGATAGCGGTGTTGAAATTAATGGCGCTGATGGGAAATACATCGCATATCCGATTGAGTATAAACGCGGAAAGCCGAAAATGAACGATGAAGATATTTTACAATTAGCTGCACAAGCCATTTGTCTTGAGGAAATGCTGCTGTGCGAAATAGACGTAGGCTATATGTTTTATAACGAGATCAAACATCGGGTTGAAGTTCCGTTAACCTCAGCAATTAAAAATAAAGTGAAGTTGATTGTCGCTGAAATGCAAGATTACTACAATCGCAGGTATACGCCTAAAGTGAAGACGGGATCCTTCTGTCGAAACTGTTCCCTTCAAAATATTTGTTTGCCGGAGCTAATGAATAAGCGGAGCGTTAAAAGTTACGTTGAGGGGAAACTCAAAGAATGAAAAAATTGCTTAATACGCTTTATATTACACAGCCCGATGTTTATTTGTCGCTGGATGGCGATAATATTGTACTACTTAAGGAACAGGAGAATTTGGGCAGGTTACCTCTGCACAACCTGGAATCGATTATCACCTTTGGTTACACCGGTGCAAGTCCGGCATTAATGGGATACTGTGCAGAGCGCAATATTCAATTAGTATTTTTCACGAAGAACGGCAGGTTTCTCGCCAGAGTCATTGGGGAAAGCAAAGGTAATGTCGTTCTGAGAAAGAAACAGTATGCTGTATCAGAAGATGAAATTCTTTCAGCTAAAGTTGCTCGTAATTTTATTGTCGGTAAGATTTACAACCACAAATGGATCATTGAGAGAATGACCCGAGACTATGCTTTGCGTATCGATGTTCCTCTGTTCAAAGCTATATCACAGCAGTTATCTGCATTAATTTTAGATGTAAGGGCGTGTGAAGATTTAGAAAGATTAAGAGGCTTGGAAGGTCAAGCGGCTATTAGCTACAATAAACTATTTGATCCCATGATATTGCAGCAGAAGGAGGATTTTTATTTTCACTCGCGTTCTCGAAGGCCACCGCTGGATAACGTGAATGCGATGCTATCGTTTGCTTACTCACTCTTGGCGAATGACGTGGCATCTGCACTAGAAGGTGTCGGATTGGATGCATATGTTGGATTTTTGCATCGTGACCGGCCGGGACGCGCTTCTTTAGCGCTGGATGTAATGGAGGAACTGCGAGGGGTCTTTGCAGATAAGTTTGTGCTTACGTTAATTAATAAGAAAATTGTGAGTAAAGAGGATTTTTTGAAAAAAGAGAATGGTGCGGTTATTATGATGGATGAGGCGAGAAAGAAGTTTCTAACCGCATGGCAAAATAAGAAGCAAGAAAAAATTACACATCCTTTTCTTGGTGAGAAGATTTCCTGGGGGTTAGTCCCGCATGCGCAAGCCTTATTGTTAGCTCGATATTTACGTAATGATCTAGACGAGTATCCACCTTTCTTTTGGAAGTAGGTGAATGAGGGTGCTGGTTTTGGTTACATATGATGTAAGCACAGTCAGCAGTGAAGGTCAACGAAGACTGCGTCAGGTTTCAAAAATATGCCAAAATTATGGTCAACGTGTTCAAAATTCAGTGTTTGAATGCGTTGTAGATGCCGCTCAATTTGCTGTATTAAAGTTAAAACTCCTCGATGTTATTGATCAAGAGCAGGATAGTCTCAGGTTTTATCAATTGGGAAATAACTACAAGAAAAAGGTTGAACATTTGGGTGTAAAACAGTCAATTGACTTAGAAGGTCCTTTGATATTGTAGTGCGAACTATGGTGCGAATGTGTAGTGCACATGGAATTCCGGGGACATTCGCACTAGAAAACTGGATGAATTATCCTTTTTTGTTATGACTTTTTACGTATTGTTTCGAAAGTTTATTGATTTAGGCGTGTTTTTGATCACAAATATGGTATTTCAGGCATATTTGAATTAAAAATCGCTGTCGCATCCCTCGCGGATGCGTGGATTGAAATACAACAGACCTGTTAAACCGATACGTCGATGGAGTCGCATCCCTCGCGGATGCGTGGATTGAAATGCCATTTGCTCCATGACGTGAAGCAGCTCCTGCGTCGCATCCCTCGCGGATGCGTGGATTGAAATTTCAGAACCCGATAGGAAACCGCCGCATCATTCGTCGCATCCCTCGCGGATGCGTGGATTGAAATTTTTTTGTTGCTTCAACCATAAAATCACCTCGTATGTCGCATCCCTCGCGGATGCGTGGATTGAAATCTTCCACAGACAACAAAGCGACCAAAAAACCGTTGTCGCATCCCTCGCGGATGCGTGGATTGAAATGCATTGACGTGATCGTGACCACCGGATTCAACGTCGCATCCCTCGCGGATGCGTGGATTGAAATTCCCGTCTGCAGCAATTGCAGGGACAAGAAACGAGTCGCATCCCTCGCGGATGCGTGGATTGAAATCTTTTTGACCGGCATACAACCGGACCATCCGATTGTCGCATCCCTCGCGGATGCGTGGATTGAAATGTCCCTAACGCAAAAGGAGCCACAACGACGCAGCGTCGCATCCCTCGCGGATGCGTGGATTGAAATATCCATCAGGATTAGCGCATTCTTAACCCGTCCCGTCGCATCCCTCGCGGATGCGTGGATTGAAATTTCTCCGGTCACAACTAAATATTATGACGTGACAGTCGCATCCCTCGCGGATGCGTGGATTGAAATGTATGAATCGAATCAATCAAATGTCGTGACGGCTGTCGCATCCCTCGCGGATGCGTGGATTGAAATTACTTTTTTTTAGGAGTCCGCCAAGATTGCGGGCGTCGCATCCCTCGCGGATGCGTGGATTGAAATGTGTTCACCTGCTCCGCGATGCTGCGGATGATATTGTCGCATCCCTCGCGGATGCGTGGATTGAAATGGATTGCGTTTCTCCAACGCGTATTCCTTACCGGTCGCATCCCTCGCGGATGCGTGGATTGAAATGCCAAATCGTCAATGAAGTTCTGACGCAGTTCCCGTCGCATCCCTCGCGGATGCGTGGATTGAAATATCTGAACCGCCTCCTTTAATACAATTGTATCAGTCGCATCCCTCGCGGATGCGTGGATTGAAATATTTTACGTACGTAATTTAAAACCTTCGTCATGTCGCATCCCTCGCGGATGCGTGGATTGAAATAGGTTCAGTTACTGGAACGCCTGGATCAGCGAGACGTCGCATCCCTCGCGGATGCGTGGATTGAAATATCCCCAAATCATAGTAATTTGGCAACATTATACGTCGCATCCCTCGCGGATGCGTGGATTGAAATTCGTACTCGTACAGGTTATCGATTCCATATTGCGTCGCATCCCTCGCGGATGCGTGGATTGAAATAGCCGTATATCGCGTTTAAAACGAACGTGTTGGTGTCGCATCCCTCGCGGATGCGTGGATTGAAATAGGAGGCCCGGAGGAACCCCGGGAAACGTCTCAGGTCGCATCCCTCGCGGATGCGTGGATTGAAATTTTTAGGAGGAGGTGAATAACATGGGACAAATCAGTCGCATCCCTCGCGGATGCGTGGATTGAAATCTAAAATTTATTCAGAAGACGAAGAAAGCCGTGTCCGTCGCATCCCTCGCGGATGCGTGGATTGAAATAGTTAGAACAGAGGTTCTCGGAAAAATAAAGGATGTCGCATCCCTCGCGGATGCGTGGATTGAAATCCACTAGCAGACATGGACATTAACAACGACAAGATGTCGCATCCCTCGCGGATGCGTGGATTGAAATACGCGCCTTGCGGACGTGTACAAGACGGCCACGACGTCGCATCCCTCGCGGATGCGTGGATTGAAATTAGAGAATAGAGCATTTGAATCGAAGCGCGGGGTGTCGCATTGGACCTCTGTCAATAAACTGGACACGGGAAAGCGAGAGAATTACGCCGCGTTTCGGCACATACGTTCGTATTGATTGGGCGTAAAGTACCCAATAGATGAGTGGATGCGTTTTCCATTATAAAAGCAAGCGATATACTCGAAGATCTTTTCTTTTGCTTCCTGTCTCGTTTTGAACTTCTCCAGGTAAATGAGTTCCTTTTTTAGCACGCTGTGGAATGATTCGACGCAGGCGTTATCGTAGCAGTTCCCTTTGCGGCTCATACTGCCAATCAATTTGTACTTCCGAAGACGATTCTGGTAATCCGTCGAAGCATACTGACTTCCACGATCGGAGTGATGCAGCAGTCCTGAAACGGGTCGCTGGCGGATGTAAGCTTGATCAAGTGCCGTGATGACAAGTTCTTTCGTCATTCGCTCGTCCATATGGAACCCGACGATCTTACGGGTGTATAAATCCATGACACTGGCCAAGTACAGCCAGCCCTCGTCAGTCGGGATGTAAGTGATATCCGTCATCCAGACCTTATTCGGTGCGCTAGCGGTGAAGGTTTGATTCAGCACGTTTTCCGCAACCGGCAAGTTGTGTTTTGAATTCGTTGTCGCCTTGTATTTCTTCACCGTACGTGATTGCAGGTTGAGCCTGTTCATCGTACGGGCGACGGTTTTCTCGGACACCTGAATCCCTTTCTTTTTTAAGGCTTCCCATACCTTTGGACTGCCGTACAAGCGTCTGGAGTCCAGAAAGATCCGCCTGATCTGTTGATCCAACCGTTCTTGGCGTTTGGCACGGTTGCTTTTTTGACGCCGAGTCCATTCATAATAACCGCTTCGAGACACTTGAAACACGGCGCACATCTTCGCGACACGGAGCTTGAAGCGCGATGATCGTGGATGAAAGAGTAGATCAGCGCCGGTCTTTTGCGAAGTAGTGCATCGCCTTTTTTAAAATTTCATTTTCCTCCCGAAGCTCTCGGAGTTCTTTCTGTAAATCACGAAGGGCATTGTCGTCAGGTTTTAATTGCCCGCTGCCAGGAAAGGCATTCGCCCCATCCTGCTTGAATTCGGCCAGCCAACGATACACCGTATTCTCATGGAGACCTAATTCTCGGGCTACCTGCGCCACCGTTTTTCCTTCTTCTTGAATAAGTCGTACGGTTTGGATCTTGAATTCCTTGTCATACTTTTTCGTCATGTCGGACACCTCGATTATGAATGCATTTATTGTCGCACTCTCGGTTCTCCGTGTCCAGATTTCAGTCTAGCATCACATCCCTCGCGGATGCGTGGATTGAAATATCACGCCAAAATCTTGCTCGTATCCCCGAAAGTAGTCGCATCCCTCGCGGATGCGTGGATTGAAATGTCGACGCCTTCCGGTTTAAATAACGGTACTGCGAGTCGCATCCCTCGCGGATGCGTGGATTGAAATGCGTGAGCATAATAATAATTGTCCAGGTCAACGACGTCGCATCCCTCGTGGATGCGTGGATTGAAATTTGCCTTCCGATCCATCAGCAGCACATATAAGGTCGCATCCCTCGCGGATGCGTGGATTGAAATGGGTGTAACTGACTCTTATGCGCGGTTGACTTGGGTCGCATCCCTCGCGGATGCGTGGATTGAAACGTGTCAATGATATTGTATTGACCGTAGGAGAATGTCGCATCCCTCGTGGATGTGTGGATTGAAATGTCATCATCGGCTGCTGCCTCATTATCGCCGGCGATCGCTCCCTTCACGGATGCGTGGATTGAAATCGCCAAGAGAAAACGTATGCGCGGATCAAAACGTCGCATCCCTTAAGAATGCTCATGTTGAAACCTGGCTACGACGCTGGAAACAGATTGCAATGACGGTTGATCCCCTTACGGGATCGTGGATTAAAACAATGTCCATAACGCCGAGCAGAACAATACGAACGAGTCGCTTCCCGTGTGGAGCGTCGATTGAAACATTAACCAGACCGGATCGGACATAAAACAAACCCGTCAGAAACGATTCCTGACGGGTCTGTTTAGGCGAAACAGTTTAAAAGAAGCGAAGGTTTTCAAATCAATCAAGGAAAATCTCGAATTGCGGCCGTAAAGAAGCTGCCTTTGGAGGCGGCCAAGGACAGCTATAATAGGTGTCTATGCTGGCAGCTAAAGCTTAAGTCCCCGAGCCGGTAAGCTCGACGGCGCTGCGGACGAAGCCGCCCGAGCGGCTCAGAAGCGCCTTCGCTTCGTCGGCGCCGGTGCCGGTCAGCAGCATGACGATCGCCGTCTTGACGTGACCATCGGCGGCGGCGAAAGCTTGCTCCACCTGTACGTCGTCGGCGCCGGTCGCCATATGAATGATGCGTTTGGCGCGGTAGACGAGCTTTTCGTTGGACGGATTCAAGTCGACCATCAGGTTTTGATACACCTTGCCCATCAAAATCATGGAAGTCGTCGTCAGCATATTCAAAATGAG
This sequence comes from Paenibacillus beijingensis, assembly GCF_000961095.1. Classification (NCBI taxonomy): domain Bacteria; kingdom Bacillati; phylum Bacillota; class Bacilli; order Caryophanales; family Paenibacillaceae; genus Paenibacillus; species Paenibacillus beijingensis. The sequence continues at coordinate 3,239,939 of NZ_CP011058.1, forward strand.
CTTTTGCGACGTTCCCGCTTTCATCCGAGTCGATCCGAGCACCACTTCCGGTCCGACGACGGGATCGATCACGAGCTGCGCGTACTGCTTCATCGGCGTATCCGTATTGTTGCAAAGGCCGATGACAACCGCCCCAAGCTCGCCGGCGCGCTTCATCGCGCCCAGCACATAAGGGGTTCTTCCGCTGGCGGCAATGCCGACCAGCACATCGTTCGCGCCGATGCCGTGCTCTTCAACTTCCTTCGCGCCCATTTCCGGGCTGTCCTCGGCGCCCTCAATCGGTTCTTTCATCGCTCTGAAGCCTCCGGCGATAAGCCCTTGCACCATGGACGGATCGGTTCCAAAGGTCGGGGGACATTCAGAAGCGTCCAGTATGCCGAGCCGTCCGCTCGTACCCGCTCCAATATAAAACAGCCGCCCGCCTTTGCGAAACGCTTCGACGACAAGCTCCGCCGCTGCGGCGACTTTCGGAATGACGGCGCGGACATGCTCGGCGATATGCCGGTCCTCTTCATTAATAAGGTACATAATTTGTTCGGCGTTCATCTGGTCGATATTGTAGGTGTTGGCATTCGGCTGCTCCGTTGTCAAAAGACTTAACATATTCATAAGGCAGATTCCCCTTTGCTTCTAGAAATGACGCGTTCAAGTTGCGCTGATGCGGCAGAAGCTTAAGCTTCGCTTATCCTCCGGAATGCGGTGATCTACTCCATGACATCCTTACAATAGCACCGCAATTTCAGTCTCAATCGCTTACAGTATAGGAGATTTTCAATCGTTTGTAAAATAAAAAATTTCAAAATAAAAAAAACTTGAAACAATATTTCATTACCCCTATAATAAACTCATCCACCACGATATGGGAGCAAACATGACCCCGTTTTACTGGTGTTGTTATGAAACTTGACATGAAGTTGATTTTACGGGGGGCAGCCAACGATGGGAAGTGTTAGGCGAACGCGAAGGGGGGGCGGCGATCGAGCGACGGCGCCGGACAAGAGGGCGGCCGCCTGCGGAAAGGAATCGCTGGACAAGATCAGTTTAGCAGTCGATAATTACGCTCAGGATGCATTCAACACTAATTAAGGGGATGAATGAATTGAGAAAAAGCTTGATCGCATTACTTACGGCACTCGTGCTTGTGATCGTGACCGCTTGCGGCAGCAATGCCGGCAACGGCGGGGAGAGCGGTTCTGGATCGACCTCCGAATCAACAAACACCGGCAGCGCAGAAGCGGCTAAAGATACGATTACGGTTTGGACTTATCCGGTATATGAAACGTATGAAGCGGATTTGAAAGTGCTCGTTGATGATTTTATGAAGGAACACCCGAATCTTACCGTTAAAACGGAAATGCTCTCCTGGGCGGAAGGCCCGCAAAAATTCGACGTCGCATTGAACGCCGGCAATCCGCCCGATCTGTACTTCCACGCGGTTGACGGCGCGTATGCAAGCTCGGGACTTGAGCTTCCGATCGATTCATACTTGACGCCTGAAATCAAAAACGACTATTATCCAGGTACACTGGAACTCGCGCAAGTTCAGGGCGTTCAATACGGCCTGCCGCTGTACCAGTTCCAATGGGGCTGGGGCGGCAACAAGCGGCTGCTTGAAGAAGCAGGCATCGATTGGCAAAAAATCCAAAAAGAAGGCTGGACGTGGTCCGAGTTCAAAGCGGCGGCTGCCAAGCTGACCAAGAAGCTTCCCGACGGCTCCACGCAGTATGCGCTCACGACGGACGGCACGTCGCTCGATTTTATCGAATTGCTGACGCGCAACAACGGCATGCCGGATGCGCTGGATGAGAACGGCAAGCTCCAATGGAATGACAACCGCATTCTCGATACGATGACGTTCATTCAAGATTTGATGAAGAGCGGCTACATGCCGAAGGAAACGGCTGCTTTGGCGCCGAAGAAACGTACGGAGATGTTTTATGCCGGCCAAACGGCGCTGATTTCCAAAGCGATCCCTTATTATGACGTCATGATTCAAAACCGCAACAAAGATATCGACGCGGGAAAAGTGCAAGGCGAGAAAATCGATTTCGTGCTGCTTCCGGTGCCGCATAACGACAACGCGCCGGCGAAAGCGATGATGGGCGCCGAAGGTTACCTGATGTTCAAGCAAAAGAAAGATCAAGGCGAAGAGCATGCGAAAAACGCGTTCCTTGTGATGGAGGCGCTGAGCGGAGCGAAAGCGGGCATGGCCTCCAACCAGCTGGTTCTGCCGTTTGTGCGCGATTCGCAGGCGAAGGAGTTTGCCGGCAAGGAGCTTGGCCAGCCGGCTAACATCGAAGCTTCGAAAGTGATGGCAACAACGATGCAGATGCCGATTACACTGAAGCTGGATAACGACACTTCAGCGAAAATGAAACAGTTTAAAGAGCAAGTGGTGAAACCAAATATGCAGGCACTGTTTGCGGGCGAAAAAACGCCTGACGCGATTCTTCAAGATTTCGTAAGCAAAGGAAAACTTATTGTAGGCAAGTAACATTCATCCGATTTGCGGGAAGCGTCCCGGCTCAAAGTCGCTGGACGCTTCCTTTTTTATGACAAAGTTTCGCTGTTCCAATCGGTCAATAACCTGCCTCTAAACGCGGTCGCTCATCTTTAATAGGACCTCGTCAGAGGTTATTTCAAGGAGGAAACGGAAGATGCAGACTGCAGCAGCGGCACCGACACCGAAACGACGCTCTTCTCCCTTCGGGCGATTTGTGCGGGAGTACGGCTGGGCCTACCTGTTTATATTGGTACCGGTGCTCATGTTCCTTGTTTTTACGCTTTACCCGGTCATTTCTGCATTCGTGATGAGCTTTCAGCGTTACAACATTATGCATTCAACGTGGATCGGCTTCGATAATTACAAGGCTTTGGCGCAGAATGACGTATTTTGGAAATCGATTCGCAATACCGTTATTTTTACAATCGGCACCGTTCCGCTCAACATTGTCATTACGTTTGTGCTGTCGTTCTTCATTTATCAAATGAAAAATTCGTGGCAGACGTTTTTCAAAGCGAGCTTGTATTTGCCTACGGTCGCCTCGGGCGTGACGCTGTCCGTCGTGTGGCTGGCCATCTTTGATCCGACGGATGCGGGGCTGCTCAACCGGCTGCTCGGGCTGTTTGGCATCGATCCGGTCATCTGGCTCGGAAAATCCGGCACCGCTCTCTTTTCGCTCATGCTGATGAACTGGTTCGGTTCGCATGGTGCGGGCATTATATTGTATTTGGCCGCCATGGGCGGCATCCCGAAATCGCTGTACGAAGCGGCGGATATCGATCACGCCAGCGGCTGGTCGAAATTTTATCGCATTACGTGGCCGCTGCTGAAACCGACGACGCTTTATTTGCTCGTAACGGGTGTGATTACGTCCTTCCAGGTGTTTATTTCCGTCTATTTGATGACTCAAGGCGGACCTAACTTTGCGACGACAACAATCGCCTATCTCATTTACGATACGGCATTTAAATTTTATGATTTCGGCCTTGCTTCGGCCCAATCGTTCGTGCTGGCGGCAATCATCATCATCATCTCGATCGTCCAGTTCAAGTTTTTTTCCAGCGATGTCGAGTATTAAGCATGGTTTGTTATGGAGACGGTTGGGGCAGCAAAGCCTGGAGGTGCGCGAAAGATGAAATCTAGATCGAAAATCGTCATGATCGTCATTGCCTCCGTCGTGTTGGCGGTATGGGCGATTATTACGGTGATCCCTTTATATTGGATGCTTGTCGGCTCCGTACAGGATTCGTCCTTGTCGGCGACCTTTAAGCCGAAAATGATTCCGCTGCAAATATCGAAAGCTCCTTACGACCGTTTTTTCGAAAAAACGGATGCGTGGCGCTGGCTGTTTAACTCCCTTCTCGTGTCGTCGATTTTGACGGTGACGAATGTGTTTTTCGCATCGCTGGCTGGATATGCATTCGCCAAGCTGAAGTTTCCGGGCAACAAAAGCGTGTTCTGGGTGCTGCTCGGCACGATGATGATTCCGACGCAAGTGACGCAAATTCCGCTGTATATTCTCGTCATCAACGTGTTCAATCTCGGCGATACGTATACGGCGATCATTTTGCCCGCGCTTGTCAGCGTCGGGAACATTTTTCTGATGAAGCAGTACATGTCGTCCTTGCCTTCCTCGCTCATTCATGCGGCGCGCATTGACGCCTGCGGGGAATTCGGGATTTTCTGGAAGGTCATTCTTCCGATGGCGAAGCCGGGGCTCGCCGTACTGGCGATCTTCTCCTTCGTCGCGACCTGGAATGAATTTTTCTGGCCGCTCCTCGTGACGAACTCGTCGGAAATGCGCACGATCCAAGTCGGTCTCGCTTCGTTCGTGTTCGCGGAGGCGACCGATTTCGGCGGACTGATGGCGGGTGCGACGATCGGCGCGCTGCCGATGATGATTTTGTTCTTCTCGCTGCAGCGGTATTTCCTGCAGGGCATTACCGTTGGAGCAGTTAAAGGTTAACAAGCGAATGTAAGGGGGATACAAGCATGGCACGCGTTGAATTCCGCAATGTGCGCAAGCAATTTACCGACGAGAAAAAAGGTACGTTCACCGCAGTCGCGGGCTCCGATTTTGTCATTAACGATAAAGAATTCGTCGTTTTCGTCGGCCCGTCGGGCTGCGGCAAAACGACTTCGCTGCGGATGATCGCCGGGCTTGAGCGGCATTCGAGCGGCGATATCCTGATCGGCGACCGGATCGTAAACGACCTGCACCCGAAAGACCGCGACATTGCGATGGTATTTCAGGATTATGCGCTCTACCCGCATATGACGATCCGCGAAAACTTGTCGTTCGGGCTGAAAAACTTGAAGAAACCGAAAGCTTATATTGAGCAAAAAGTGAACGAAGCCGCGGCGATTCTCGGCCTGGAAGAGATGCTCGAGCGCAAGCCGCGCGAGCTATCCGGCGGCCAGCGGCAGCGGGTGGCGGTAGGGCGCGCCATCGTGCGCGACCCGCAGGTGTTCCTGTTCGACGAACCGCTGTCGAACCTGGATGCGAAGCTGCGCGTGCAGATGCGCGTCGAGCTCGGCGAGCTTCATAAGCGGCTTGGCGCAACGATTGTATACGTTACGCATGACCAGGTGGAAGCGATGACGCTTGGCCAGCGTATTGTGGTCATGAACAAAGGGGTCATCCAGCAAATCGCCAGCCCGACCGAGCTGTACGCCAATCCGCAAAATATGTTCGTTGCCGGCTTTATCGGATCCCCGGCGATGAATTTCATGGACGCGACCGTTGCGGGCAACAAGGTGCACGTCGCAGGCGCCGAATTTACGCTCAGCGACAAGATGGCCAAATGGCTGAGCGGATATGAAGGCAAATCCGTCGTGCTCGGCATCCGTCCCGAGCATCTGTTCGGGGACGATTACGCGCCGGGCATTTCCGGCGAGCATCAAATGCAGGCGGACATCCAGGTCGTCGAGCATCTCGGATCGGAAAATCTGCTTTATTTCCACGTCGGCAGCCGCATGGTGACTGCGAAGGTGCATCCGGAGACGAAAGCCTACTCCGGCCTGCGCAAAACGATGTATTTGCAGTTCGACAAAGTACATTTCTTCGACCCGCAAACGGAGCAGCGAATTGAAGTTGTGTGAAAAAGGGGGACGCAGCTCGGCTTATTCGGGTCTCCGATCGGAGGAGGGTTGAAAAAGGGGAACGCTGCTCGGCTTATTCGGGTCTCCGATCGCTGTTGTAGATGGATCGTTTTGATTGAAGTACCCCTTGACAGGGTACGATCCATCTAAGCGCATGCTTCCGAAGTGGCTTTCTTTCAGAAAGCCTTTAGGCGACCACTCCGTTTCTCCGACTCCGAACAAGCCGCTCCGCTCTCCTTTTTCACAAGGGAGGGGCAGTCGGATGCGGCCGCGCGGATGTCGCGCTTGCCGCTTGAAAGAGCTGGAAAACAGGCTCCGCTTGTCGCTTGAAAGAGATTGAATACAGGCGTTTTGCTTGTCGCTCGAAAGGCTTCAGCGGATGACGCGCTTGCCGCCTGAAAGAGCTTGGCGACACTATCCCTCTTACTCAGGAAGTCACCGTACACAACCTATGGAACCCTTTTCAAAGGGAGTTTCAAAGGAGGAACCTAAACCCAAACGTTTTCCTGAGCGAGCGGGATAGTGTCCAAAAGATCGCAAAAGCAAGTGTTGTTACGTGGGAGTACCGGAACAAAAAGCAAATAAGAAAAAGCGGGCTGCGCGGGTGGCGCGCGCTTGCCGCCTGAAATGAGCGAGCGGGATAGTGTCCAAAAGATCGCAAAAGCAAATAAGAAAAAGCGGGCTGCGCGGGGTGGCGCGCTTGCTGACTGAAAAGGAATTGAATAGCAGGTGATGAGCCTGTTTGAATGAAAGGCTTGAAAAAACAGGTGTGCGCTTGCTGCTCGAAAGGCTTCAAATGCGGGTGGTGCGCCTGCCCACTGAATGGCCCGCAATGAGGGCAAGAAATCGTGAAGGAGGGTAATGGATGAAAAAGCTGAATGTCGTGTTAGTGAGATCCGGCGTTGAGGCATACCGGGAAATCGTTTCGGTCGCTCTCTACAGCATGATCAGTTCCGTTGTGCTCGCTTTTCTCGTCATGATGGTGCCGCTCCCGTTCGTGCTGGCCTTGTTTCCGCTGCTTTATATGCCGCTCGTTTACGGCGTCTACTACGCGTTTCACCGGAAAATGTCGGGTAAAAGGTCGCGGGTCCGCGATATATTCAGCGGTGCGGTGAAAGGCTTCGTTCCCGCCGTCGTATTCGGCTTCTTAATGTCGCTGCTGGCCGTTATCGTGTGGTCGACGTGGTGGTATTACGGCGGCAAAGACGGCATGATCTATTTGGCGCTGGCGGTGTTCCAGACTTATTTTGTCGCAATGGCGCTCGCATCCCAGTTTTATACGTTTCAGCTCGTTTTGCAGGAAGAGATGGGTATTTTCAAAGCGATGGGCGAAAGCGTGAAATTATTTTTCCGTTATCCGGGCTACACGATCGGCGCTTTCCTGCAAATGGTATGCGTCGCTTTCTTGCTGCTGCTTACCGTTGTCGGCTTCTTTCTGCTGTTCAACGGCTTGATGGCCATCTATCAGCATAAAGCCGCTCATAACGTGCTGCGTACGGACGAGCCGGCCGAGGACGAAGTTGTCGAAGGGCAGGTTAGGGCATGAGCGCGGCGGTGCGCGCCGGGATCGATCGGCTTGCGGCATGTGGCCATCCTTATCTTAAAGGGCGGCGGATCGGGCTCGTCACCAATCCGACCGGAATTACGGCGGATTTTCGCACGTCGGTCGATGTATGCTCGCAGCTTGCGGATGCGGAGCTGACGGCGCTGTTCGCCTGCGAGCACGGCCTGTACGGGCAGCGCCAGGCGGGCGAGAAGTTCGGCGACGAGACGGATGAGCGCCTCGGCATTCCGGTGTTCAGCCTGTATGGCGAGCACAAGAAGCCGACGGCGGAGATGCTGCAGACGGTCGACACCGTCATTTTTGACATTCAGGATTTAGGCGTCCGTTTCTTTACGTATTTGTCGACGTTAATGTACGTGATGGAAATGTGCGCGCTGCACGGCAAAAGCCTGCTTGTGCTCGACCGGCCTAATCCGCTCGGCGGCACCGCCGTCGAAGGCGGCCTGCTGCGCAAAGGCTATGAATCGATGGTCGGCGCATGGACGATGCCGATCCGAACCGGCATGACGATCGGCGAGCTGGCGCGGATGGCAAACGATCTGCGCGGATTGAAGTGCGAGCTGGATGTCATTCCGCTGGAAGGCTGGACGCGTGCGATGGAATTTACCGATACCGGACTTCCATGGATGATGCCGTCGCCCAACATGCCCGCGCTCGATACGGTCCGGGTGTATGCGGGCACGTGTTTTTTCGAAGGAACGAATCTCTCGGAAGGACGCGGCACGACGCGGCCGTTCGAATGGATCGGTGCGCCGTGGATCGACGGCCGGCAGCTGGCGGAGCGGATGAACGGGCTGGGCCTGGCGGGCGTACATTTTCATCCGGTGTATGCGACGCCTACCTTCTCCAAGCATCAGGGAGTTTTGTGTGGCGGAGCGAGGCTGTTTGTGAGCGATACGGCGGCCTATGAATCGGTGCGTACAGGACTTGCGCTGCTGTATGAAGTTCAGCGACTTTATCCGGACCGGTTCGAGTGGCTGGCACCTCCGAAGGAAGGATCGAGATATTTCATCGATCTGCTCACCGGGGGGATACGGTGCGGAAATTGATTGCAAGCGAAAGCGGGATGCAAAGCATTGACGAGTGTTGGCACGAGGAGGCGGAGCAGTGGAAGCGTCTCCGGGCGCCGTATTTGCTCTATTAAGGAGGACGAAACATCATGACGGACGGCTTGAAAACAGACGGCATGCAATTGGAAGAGCGGATCGGGCGGATGAGCCTGCGGCAAAAAATCGGGCAAATGCTGCTGTGCGGCTTCCACGGCACGGAAATGAGCGGCGAGCTGGAACGGTTTATTAAGGAGCATCAGATCGGCGGCGTCATTTATTTCGCACGCAACGTGGAATCGGCGGCGCAGGTGGCGAAGCTGAGCGCTGAGCTGCAGCGGGCAGCCGCCGAAGCGGACAGCATTCCGCTCTGGGTTTCAATCGACCAGGAAGGCGGCATGGTCGCGCGGATTACGGAGGGCGTGGCGCTGACGCCCGGCAATATGGCGATCGCAGCCGCGGGATCGCGTGACGCGGCGGAATTGCTGGCGTTTATTAGCGGACAGGAGCTGAAAGCGCTCGGCGTCAATTTGAATTATGCCCCGGTGCTCGATGTGAACAACAACCCGCTCAACCCCGTGATCGGAGTGCGCTCGTACGGAGAATCGCCGGAGCTGGCGGCCGAATACGGCGCGCGTGCGATCCGCGGGCTGCAGAATGCAGGCGTTGCGGCGACCGCGAAGCATTTTCCGGGACATGGGGATACTTCGGTCGATTCGCATCTCGATTTGCCGACGGTTCTCCATGACAGGGAGCGGATGGAACGGATCGAGCTCGTGCCGTTCAAACGGGCGATAGCCGAAGGCGTGGATGCGATCATGTCGGCGCATATCCGCTTCCCGGCACTCGAGCCGGAAGGGCTGCCGGCGACGCTGTCCCGCACCGTGCTGAAAGGCCTGCTGCGTGAGGAGCTGGGCTTCGAAGGCGTCATTACGACCGACTGCATGGAGATGAACGCGATCGCGTCGCATTACGGGACGGTGGAAGCCGCCGTCATGGCGGTGGAAGCGGGCGCGGACGTCGTGCTGATCAGCCATCGCGCGGATTTGCAGGCCGGCGCGCTCGATGCGATCGAGCGGGCGGTGCGGGATGGGCGGCTGAGCGAGGCGCGCATTGAGCAGTCCGTGAAGCGGCTGCTCGCTTTGAAGGCGAAGCGCGGCGTGCTGGCAGGCGGCGGATTGCTGCCGCAGGAGCCGCTGGAAGCCGTGCTCGCCAGACCGGCGCATCTCGAAGCGGCGCGCAAGGTGAGCGAGGACAGCGTCACGCTGGTGCGGGACGAGGCGGGCACGCTGCCGCTGAAACGCGAGCGAACGCTGGCCATTACGGTTGCCGCCGCCGTCATGACCCAGGTGGACGAAACGTTCGGGGGCGGGCAAAGTCTCGGCGCCGCGCTTGCGGCCGGCGGTCTGGACGTCATCGACCGTGTCGTTTCCCTTAAATCTGTTGAAGCCGAAACGGCCGCATTGGTGGCGGCGGCTGAAGCCGCCGATGTGAAGCAAATCGTCTTCGGCACCTATAACGCCCATTTCCACCCGGCGCAAGTCGAGCTGGCGCGCAAGCTGCAGCAGCTGGGCAAGCCGCTGGCGGCGGTTGGGCTGCGCAATCCGTACGATCTGCTTGCGCTGCCGGACGATGCCGCATTCGTGGCGGTTTACGAAAGCCGCCCGCTGGCGCTGCAAAGCGCGGCGAAAGCGCTGCTTGGACTTATTCCGTTCCGGGGACGGCTGCCGGTATCGCTCGGCGAGCGTTATCCCGCCGGCTGGGGCGTGCAGCGCCCATGATGTACTTATTCCGGGAACGCAAGGCGGTAACCGTGGCCGGCATCATGTCCGGCACCTCGCTCGACGGCATTGACGTGGCCATCGTCCGCATCGAAGGCAGCGGGCTTGCATCGCGCGTGCAGCTGCTGCATTATGACAGCGTGCCGCTTGCTTCCGATCTGCGGGAGCGACTGAAAGAACTGTGCACGATCGAACAGTCGAGCGTTGCGCTTGTGTGCGGCATGAACGTCTACATGGCGGAGCGTTTTGCGGAAGCGGCGCTGGCTGCGGTGGAGCGGTCGGGCCTCACGATGGACGACATCGACCTCGTCAGCTCGCACGGGCAAACGGTGTGGCACATTCCCGAAGCGGACGCGGCGGATCCCTATCTTGTCCGTTCCACGCTGCAAATCGGCGACATATCCGTGCTGGCGAAACGGACGGGCAAGCCGGTCGTCGGCGATTTCCGCCCGGCCGACATGGCCGTCGGCGGTCAAGGGGCGCCGCTTGTGCCGTACGGCGACCTGATTTTGTTCCGCGATCCGCTTAAAGGAAGGCTGCTGCAAAACATCGGGGGCATCGGCAACTGCACGGCGCTTATCCCGAATGCGCAGCCGGGCGACGTGTTCGCTTTCGATACGGGGCCGGGCAATATGGTCATCGACCAGACCGTATATTTGCTGTCGGAAGGCCGTTTCGCGTACGACGACGGCGGCAAATGGGCGGCGGCGGGTACGCCGGACGAGGCGCTCGTCGCCGAGCTGATGGCGCATCCGTACTTTACGCTGGCTCCGCCGAAGTCGACCGGACGCGAAGTGTTCGGCAAATCGTATACGGCCGAATTCGTCGGCAGGGCGCGGCAGCGCGGACTTGCGGACGCCGACATCGTGGCGACGGCGACCGCTTTCACGGCGGAGTCGATCGCCGAAGGATACCGGCGGTTCGTATTCCCTCGCTGCCGGATCGACGAAGTGATCGTCTCCGGCGGCGGCGCCCGCAACAAGGCGCTGCTGCGCATGATCGCTCAGCGGCTGCCGGAGCAGCGGACGATGACCTCGGGTTCGCTCGGCATTGACGATGACGCGAAGGAAGCGGTCATTTTCGCGCTGCTCGGCAACGATTTTATGCACGGCATCTGCAACAATCTGCCGTCCGCAACGGGAGCGGCAGTGCCGACGGTGATGGGCAAGCTTGCTTTGCCGTAACCAAATCAAGGAACGACGCAGCGCCGGCACTGTCCTTTGAGACAATGCCGGCGCTGTTTTTGCTGCTTCGGCGCTCATTTCATTCCGGTCATGGCGATGCCCCGGATAATCTGCTTTTGGAAAACAAGGAAGATCAGAATTAGCGGCACAATCGCGACCGTGGTAGCGGTCATAATAAGAAGCCAGTTCGATGTGTCCTTGTTCTCGCTCGCAAAATAACCGATGCCGACCGGAATGGTGAACTGTTCGGGTGTCTGCAGGACGATGAGCGGCCAGATGAACTGGTTCCAGCTCGAAATAAAAGTCAGAATCGCCAGCGTCACGATGGCGGGCGTCACGAGCGGGATCGCGATCCGCACCAGAATGCGCCATTCGTTCATGCCGTCGATCCGTGCCGCATCCATAAGGTCCGACGGAACGGATTCCATGAACTGCCGCATCAGGAAAATGCCGAAGGCGGTAATGATTCCGGGAAAGAGAACGCCCAGATACGTATCGGACAACCCCAAATCATTAGCAATCAGATACCACGGAATGATCAGCATTTCGGTCGGGACCATCAGGGTGCTGAGGATAAGGACGAAAATAAAGCTTTTTCCGACAAAGGAGAACTTGGCCAGCACATAGCCGGCAGCCGTATCGAACAGGCTGACTGTAATCGTAGTCACCACTGCGATAACCAGCGAATTCAGCAGCCATTTGTCAAACGGCGAGTCCTGAAAAATGGCCGTGTAGTTGTCAAACGTCACGCTTGTTGGAATGATATTGAGCGTATAAATGTCCTGCGGGTGTTTAAGCGACGTTGCAATCATCCAGAGCAGCGGAAAAACGGTAACGGCAATGCCGGCTGTCAGCAGAACATAGGCAATACCGACGGATAAAGCACGGGAAGAGGAAGTCCTCGGTCTTGGTGCCGCTTCAGATGTTGTCCGTGTGCTCACGCGGGCGATCCTCCTGTTCTAGTAATCGATTTTTCGGTTCAGCACTTTAAGCTGCACCAGAGTCAGCGTCAAAATAAAAGCGAACAGCACAACGGATGCGGCTGAGGCCGGACCCATTTTGAACTGCAGGAATGCCAGATTGTAAATATAGAGCACAATTGAAACCGTCGAGTTCAGCGGGCCGCCCCCGGTCATGTTGAGCACCTGCCCAAACGATTGGGCGTAGGAAAGCGTAGCGATAACGGCGGAAAAGACAATGACCGGATTAAGCAGCGGCAGCGTGATATGGAAAAATCTTCTCCACGCTCCGGCGCCGTCGATTTCGGCGGCCTCATAATACAGCTTTGGAATCTGCTGCAGGCCGGTCAGAAAGACGAGCATCTGGAAGCCGATGCTTTGCCAAATCATCGACAGCACGATGACGGGCAGCGCCTGCCTTGGAGACTGCAGAAACAGCTGCGGCTGAAAGCCCAAATCAAGCAGCCATCCGTTCAGCACGCCGTTCCGCATCAGAATCCATTTAAATACCCAGCTGACCGCAACAATGCTTGTCACGTAGGGGATAAAATAAACGGTGCGGAACAGGCCGCGAAGCCGGTTTACGTTATGAAGCAGCAGCGCGATCACAAGTCCGCTTACGAGCTGCCCGGGGACGCCGAGCACAATATAGAGCGCGGTATTGAACAGCGATTTCCGGAAGATTTCGTCCTGGAAAATAGTCTTGAAGTTATCAAGGCCCACATACGGCTTCGCCTTGGCAAGCATATTCCATTCATGCACGCTGACATTGAAGGAATATAGAATGGGATAAAATCGGGTGCTTATAAAAAAAGAAGGGGAACGAGCAGCGTCAAGTATATAAACAAATAACGCTGTGTCCTGAACGTGACCCGAAACCCGAGCCGGCTGCGGCTTTTCTCGGCGGACAGCGGAACGCTGCGCTCCATCATCGGTTTCTTCGCCTCCCTTTTACGAAAATTTGAAAAAAGACGGGGCGCCCGCTATTGCCGGCAGCCCGCCTGTCTGCACAGATGAGAACATTATTTTTTATCTGCGGCCGCCCAATAGTCGTCATAGAGCTTTTGGGTTTTGGCAATGAGGTCCTTGAACGCTTTCTCGACAGGGACTTTGTTGATGACGACTTCATTGGCCGCATCGGCGATCAGCTGGCGCTCAGCCGTTTCATCGACAAAGAAGTGGCCATGGCTGTATTCCAGCTGCTTGATGAATGGACCCAGTTTATCGTCGTTCAAATATTTATCCTGCAGGGCAACTTCCTTCTGTGCCGGCAGCTCGCCGACCTTGTCGATCCACCGTTCCTGTACTTCTTTGCTGGTCAGAAACTTCAGGAACTCCGTTGCGGCCTCCAGCTTATCTCCCGATACGTTCGCCGGAATGGCATTTGCCCAGAACGAGGCAGGTGCCGACTTTGTTTTGTAAGCCGGGAGCGGCGCCACTCCATAGTTGAGGTCCGGAGCATCGCTCTTAAACGAACTGATGGAGAAGGAACCGCCGACATTGGTTGCGGCATGGCCCGTTTTGAAGGCGTTGACGTCATCCTGGTAGAAGCCGTTGATGCCGACTTTATGCTTAACGGCAAAGTCGATCAGGTACCGGAAGGCTTCCAGTCCTTCCGGGGAATCCCACAGCACCTTACGGCGGTCTTCGCTCAGATCCTGTGCGCCGGCCTGATACAGCAAGCCGTCGCGGAACCAGTGATGGAGCTGGTTACCCGGTTCCCATGCAAAACCTTCGATTTCAAACTCGCCTTTGCTGTTAACCTTGGTCAGCTTCTTTGCAGTATCGACCAGCTCATTCCAAGTGGTTGGAGGAGCTGCGATATTTGCCTTGGCGTACAGGTCTTTGTTGTAGAACAGGGCAAGCGTGCGGACGGCGGTTGGAATCGCGTAGTATTTGCCGTCAAGCTTAGCCGTTTCCACAACGGGGAAGTACTTGCTTTCAATCTCCGAGGCCGGGAATGCGCTCTCCGGAAGCGGCTGCAGGTAACCTGCGGCATAATATTTCGGCAGCCAGCCGTAGTACAGATTGATAATATCCGGGCCTTTGCCGGCCGGTACAAGCGTTGCTACCTTTTGGTTATATTGGTCGATAGGGAAGTTGGTTTGCTTAACCGTAATGTTCGGATGCTGCGCTTGGAATTCCTTGATCAGCTCGTCGATCAGTTCAACCTTGGCCGGAAACTGGTATTGCCAGTATTCAATCGTAACCGGCTTTTTGTCCGCTGCTGCCGTCTCGGGAGCCTTATCGTCCGTTGCGGAGCCCGCATTCGTGCTTTTCACTGCGGTATTGCCGCTTGCCGGGGCATTATTGTCAGAACCGGAGCCGCATCCGGCAAGGAGGGCTGTGCCTGCCAGCACGCCGGCAAGCAATATTTTGGAAGACGATGAATAGTTCACTAGGACTCGCTCCTGTCAATTAGATAATAGGGAATGGCTATTTAAGAGCGTTCGAAACGGGCGCTGCGTTAAAATTCAACACCCGGCGGGCGTTGTTGCCGAAGATGGACTCAATGTCCGTCTCGCTGAATCTCAGCTCGCGGCAGACGCGCACCTGATCCTGCAAATACCGGTACGGATAACCGCGCGGGAATCCGCTCGCATCGGTGCCGAAGATGATGCGTTCCGGACCGATCAATTCGTACGTTTTTCGAAACAAAATTTCCAGATTCAACTCATACGGCATCCAGCGCACCCACTGGTTGGAACCGGAAGTGTCGATGTAGACATTTGGGCAGCTCCAGCACAAATGCAGCAGCTCCTGGAAGTAGCCGGCGCCGAAGTGCGGGATAATGAATGGGATGTCGGGATATTCCCGGGCCGTATTGAAAATGGACAACGGATTGATATTCGGGTGGTGAACGATGCCGCCGGCGTGTCCGAGCATGCCGAAGTGAATGAGGACGGGAAGGCGGCGCTGCGCCAGAAACGTCCAGACCGGCGCGAGGGCCGGATCGTCGAAAGCGGTCTGCGTAAGCGGCCCGAACAGCTTGTAGCCTTTCAGTCCAAGCTCGTCGACCGCTCTGCGCAGCTCTTCCGCGGCATTGTCGTTCTCGATGGAATGATAGGCGAAGCCGGTAAATCGATCCGGATATTTGGCAATTTGCTCCGCCAAATTATCGTTATCCAGTGCGGTGAGAAAGTTAAGTCCGCCGATATTGTATTTGTCCAGCTCGGCCGCCCAGCGGTCGATGAGCGGCAGCGTATTGTCCGCCGCGCTTGAATCGGGGGCCGGGAAGTCCCACGTCAGCCGCATTCGTTCGCTCCGCTCCTTGCCGTAGCGGGCGACGAGCTCATGAATCTGCCGGTTGGAGAGAGCCAAACGGTACGGAAGATGAGCGTGTATATCAAACACTTGGAAACCGCTGTTTTTAAACACGGCACATTCTCCTTTCGGGTTTTTATAGCGGTGAAAAAAGTCGGTCAGAGCATATGCTGTCCGCTTGTGTTACGAGTTTGCAGTCCAGCCGGCGAGCGTCTCGTCGAGTCCGGATAAAGAGCGCTCGATGGAACCGGTCTTTCGCTCCGCCCACTGCTGCAGGTCTTCGAGCCTTCGCTCCTGCTCCTGAAGCGCACGTCCGATTTCAGCAGGCGCAGGACCGCCCCGTACGCTGCGGATGCGGACAAAGTGAATCGGATCGAGCGCCAGCCGCAGCTCGCTTTCCTTTAATTGAAGCGGCCTGCCGATGATGCCGGCGGCCGCTTCGTTTACGAGGCCGAGCGTCAAGCGGTCGACGGAAGCTCCCTGTGCGGTCAATTCCGAGACGGCGCGGCTGACGATGGCATGAGCGGTCCGGAAAGAGAGCCGTTCCGCGCGGACGAGCGTATCGGCCAGCTCGGTAACGGGAGCGAAGCTGCGGCGTGCCCGCTCCAGCAGCACATCCGCGTTCACGTCCAGCGACTCGATTACCCGGGTGAGCAGCCGGTAGACGGCCTCCAGCGAAGCCGCGCTTTTCCAGGCATACGGCTGCATATCGTCCTCCGTATCGACAATATCGCCGAACGGCGTATTGTGGATCATCGACAGCACGGTTCCGGCATCGCCGGCGCATGCCGAGAGCAGGGAACGCATATGCTCGATGGAAACCGGGTTTCGTTTTTGCGGCATGATCGAGCTGACTTGCACATACGGGTCCGCCACTCGCAAAACGGCGAACTCCTGGGTGCACCAGAGCAGCAGATCCTGGATGAACCTCCCCAGATTAACCGCCGCCAGCTGGACGGCAGCCGCCGCTTCGCCGGCGTAATCGGCTCCGCTGACCGCGTCATAGGAATTCTCGACCAAGCCGTCGAAGGCAAGCAGCTCCGCCGCGCGCTCGCGGCTGACCGCAAAGCCCGACGTCGCTAAGGCTGCCGCCCCGAGACTGCTGCGGTTGCAGCCGGCAAATGCCGTCCGCAGCCGCCGGATATCCCGCTCCAGCGAATCGCTCACCGCCGCAATATAGTGGGCGAGCGTCGTCGGCTGCGCCTGCTGCGTATGCGTATGGGCGACCATAACCGTCTCCCGGTGGCGCCAGGCGAACGCGCGCAGGCTGCGGTGAAGGAGCAGCGCGGAGCGGATCGCATTCAGCAGCTTCTCCCGCAGAACGATCCGGTAGATGGCGATCCCCATGTCGTTGCGGCTGCGGGCCAAGTGCAAATTTCCGGCCGCGTCACCGGCCAGGGCGAGCAGCTCGTGCTCCACTTCAAAAAACAGGTCTTCGAACTGTCCGGTGTAAGCGCTGCGGCGCAATCTGTCCAGATCGAGCGTTTGAATCGCCGCTGCAATCCGCAGCCCTTCCTCTCCGGGGATCAAGCCTTGTTCCGCAAGCATGATCAGATGCGCTTTGTTGACGGCCATCATGGGCGACAAAAGCTCGTTTTTCGCCTGAATGTAGGCGGGTTCCAGCACCACTTCGGCGTATGTTTTACCCGGGAAGTTTGTTCCTTCCTTGATGACGGATTCCTGATGGGACTGCTGCAAAAAATAACCCCCTAAAGTTTTTGCGAAGCAAAAACACTTCGAAAGCATAAGCTTAGTTTTTGCGGAGCAAAACCGCTTCGTAAGCATGTGCTTCGAAAAAGGTGCCCCGGGAACGAAAAAAACCGGAGATCCGTCGCAGGGCAACGGTCTCCGGTTGGTCCGGTAGAGTTGGTCCATAGAATAGGCGATAAGCCTTAAACATACTATTCCACTTGGAATATGTGTATTACCATATCATGGATTTCTTTGTTCTTCAAGAGGAACATGCATGGCATCGTTTGAACCAATTACAGGAAAAAGCAGGCGCTATTTCGGCGTATTTAATGAAGTTATTTTTACGCCATCAAGGAAATGGCGCGGCCGAATTGATTTTTTTAATCGATGAATAGAAAAATTGAATGATCCGGTACAGTCCAGACGTACTAGCGGTATGACGTTTCGGACTTGAAATTCGGGGGCAACAGCGCTTCCTGGCGGGCCGATGCGAAAAAAATGGCCGATTAAATTTATTTTGTCCCGCTTTTCATTGACGCGGGGTTCCTTTCATCTTTATAATTTCAGATGGGCATAAAACGTTTACGTAATCCTTTATATTATTTACACGCTCTGAAACGGGCACTGGGAGGAATTATAATGGCTACAGTTTATACGATCGGCGAAGCGCTGATTGATTTTATTCCCGCTGAAAAAGGCGTTGCTCTGAAAGATGTAAGCGGATTCGAAAAACAGGCCGGCGGCGCTCCGATGAACGTCGCCTGCGCCGTCACTAAGCTCGGCGGCAAGAGCGCCTTTATCGGCAAGCTGGGCGTGGACGCATTCGGCGATCACTTGCTGGAAACGATGGGCGAAATCGGCGTGGATACGAGCCTCGTCGTGCGTACGAAAGAGGCGAACACCGCTCTGGCATTCGTCAGCCTGCAGGCCGACGGAAACCGGCAGTTCTCGTTCTATCGCAATCCGAGCGCGGACATGCTTCTCTCGGAGGATGAAATCGACGCGAGACTGTTCAGCACCGGCGACATTCTTCATTACTGCTCCGTCGATCTGATCGAAGCGCCGGTTAAATATGCGCATCGCAAAGCGATTGCTGCCGCCAGCGCGGCCGGATGCGTTGTCAGCTTCGATCCGAACGTGCGGCTGCCGCTCTGGTCGGACGAGGAGGAGTGCCGCAGGACGATTCTCGAATTTTTGCCGCTGAGCGATATTGTGAAGATCAGCGACGAAGAGCTGGCGTTCATTACCGGCATTGAAGACGAAGCTGAAGCGATTCAGTCGTTGTTTACCGGCCGCGTGGGCCACGTGATTTATACGAAGGGATCGAAGGGCGCCGTATGGTATACGCGCGAGTTCAGCGCGGAAGCGCCGGGACTGCGCGTCGAAGCGATCGATACGACGGGCGCGGGAGACGCGTTTATCGGTTCGCTGCTTTTCCAAGTGCATCGGGCAGGGGGCGCCGAGGGGCTGGCGTCGTTAACCGAGCAATCCGCGCTCGAGTTTCTCTCGTTCGCCAATGCGGCGGCCGCCATTACGACGACGCGCCGCGGAGCCGTATCGTCGCTGCCGACGCTCGAAGAAGCGGAAGAAATGCTCGCCAAGGCATAAGCACAGCGACACTTCGGCACGATATTGCCGTCATCATGCCATATAAACAAAGAAGCATCCGAATCCACCTCTGCAAGCAAGTGGACTTGGATGCTTCTTTTCGTACTGGACTTGCTCCGGCTGCAGGTTTCGTTTAATTGCAAATAAATACGAATCGATTACGCTTGTAAACGAATAATAAGGTATTACCGAATTTTAGTCGATAAGATTAGATCACTCAACCATTGTTCATAGCCGAAAAGTATTGCTATAATGAGAGATAAACTGACATTATGACAGGTACGTTATTGATCTATTATTCAGGGGGCTTGCAGTATGCATCTTACTGTGGAACAGGCAATGTCAGTTTACCCGCTTTCCGAAGGAAGGCTGATTGCCGGCTTAAAGGGGAAACACCGAATCGTCAAATCCGTGAATGTAATGGACGCTCCAGATATATGGGACTGGATAAAAGAAGGCGAAATGCTGCTTACGACCGCTTATTTGATCAAAGATCATCCCGAGGACGGGAAGCAGCTGCTGCACAAGCTCAACCAGCGCGGATCTTCGGGGCTCGGAATCAAGCTCGGCCGTTTCTGGGACGACATTCCCGAATCGCTCGCGGCGGAGGCGGACGCGCTCGGATTTCCGCTCATTCAGCTGCCGTACCAGTTCACATTTTCGGATATGATGAACGGGTTGTTCAAAGCCGAAATGCAGCGCAGCATGAGCGCGCTGCAGGAGGTGCTCGAGAAGCAGAAGCGGCTGATGCGGTTCGCGCTTCAGCCGGAGCAATTGCGCCAGTTGTTTGACGCCGTTACGGAAGTGATCGGCTACCCGCTTGCGGTCGTAGGCCCCCGCGGCAAAATGGTTTACAACGCTACCGAAGTGGGAGACGCCCAGCTGCTGCAGGGCTGGCCATGGAGCAATCGACATCAATGGATTAAAGGACGGGATTGGCAGGCGTTCAGGGTGCCGCTGCTCAAAGGGACGGAATGCACGGGATTTGTCTACTTTTTCTCCGGGGAAGCGCTGTTTACCACCATTGAGGAAGGATTGTTCCATCAGGCGGCGGAACTGCTGGCCTACCAGATGAATTTCAGCTATCAGGATCCGTTCGAACGGATGCTGTACCGCGATCTGGGCGCGTTGATCAAGCGTTACTTAAACAGCGGCTTGTCGGCTGCGGAGCTGGCGGATTATGCGGACAAGCTGGACATTAAGCTGTTTCGGGAGCCGTACCAGTGCGTGCTGACCGATGTGACCGGACAGCCGGGCGAGACGGCAAGAACCGCCAATCTGGAACGGCTGAAAGAAGAGTATGCCAGCCATCCGGCCATTCATGAGCTGGGCGGAATCCACGTGATCATGGATGAAGGGCTGCTTTCGGTGTTTCCCGCCGACTCGCGGGCCGAGAAGCTGCCGGATCATTTGAGCGCGTGCTTTAACAGTCTGAAGCCCCTGGGCGATCTGGCGCCCAAAGCGGCGATCAGCACTCGGCAGGAAGGCGAAGAGCGGCTTGCGGCCAGTTTCTCGGAAGTGAAGGAAACGCTGCGGCTGGCCGTGAAGATGGGCATTGCCGACACCGTTGTGGAGAGCAAGACGCTGGAGTTCGCCTACTTGTTCGAGCAGGTGTCCAAGGAGAGAATGAACATGTACTGCGAGAAGGTGCTTACCGGCCTGTTGAGCAAGGACCCCGAGTACAGCCAGGATATGCTGCGGACGCTGGAAGTATATTTGGACAACGACGGCCAGCTGAGCGAGACGGCCAAAAAGCTGTTCGTGCACCGCAACACCGCTTCATACCGGATCGAGAAAATAAGCGAGGCGCTTGAAGTGGATTTGAAAAAGGTCGACGACCTGCTGCGCCTGAAGTTAGTGTTCCTGTTCCGGCGCATGATGGGGCGCGGCGAATAGCTTTGCGGGAACAGATCGGCTTCCTGGAGAGAGGAAAAGAGAGGGATGGTCGAATGGATGGAAGAGCAGGCGATTATTTGCAGAGCGGCAGCGTAAAGGTGGCCGGCATTTATATGGCGGCCGGAAGCAGCAGGCGAATGGGAGAGCCGAAGCTGAACATCGAGCTGGGGGCCGGAATGCCGCTGGGTGCCGCGGCGCTGCGGGCGGTTGCCCGGTGCGGTGTCGACCGGCTTATTGTCGTCGTCCGGGAGGACGACTCGCTGCGGTGGCTGCCTCCGAAGCAGGACGGGCCCGGGCCGCAGCCGGAAATAGCCGTTTGTCCGGAAGCGCATTTAGGGATGTCGTATTCGCTGCGCCGCGGTTTGAGCGCCGCCCGCGCAGGCGGAGCGGGCGCGGTGCTGGTCGTGCTCGGGGATCAGCCGTTCGTTGACGCGCCGCTGCTCACGCGGCTTATCGAGCGCTACCGGCTCGCCCCCGGGCTGGATTATGTGGCATGCGGCAACGGAGGCGCCGCGATGCCGCCGGCCCTTATGGCCCACACGATGTTTGCGGCGATGGACAAGCTGGAAGGGGACAAGGGCGCACGCGGATTGTTTGCCGACCCTCATTACAAAGGCGACATTATCGAAGTGCCGGACAGGGCGGTCTTTCTGGACGCCGATACGGAAGAAGATATGCGGGAAATCCGCCTTCATTGGGTACAGCTGCATGAGCAGGCCTAATGAAGGCTTTTACATGCGTATAATTGACATGAATGTAACATCAAATTTCTGGAACTTGAGCTAAAAATCAACCCTTTTCACGGATTTCGTGCACCGCGCACAAAAACAATGATAGATTTTATCGTGCCAGCCAATTGTTTGTTAACTTTATTGACCGAATTGCGTGATGAAACGTATAGTTGACATACAAGCTTAGATTAGACAGATGCGATTCTCAATATTTTAAGGGGGAAGAGTATGAAGAACAGGGTCATGTCATTCAAAATCGGAATTGTACTGTTGGCGGCGCTGATGCTGGTGCTGTCGGGATGTTCCAGTTCGGGCAATTCGGGCAAAACGAGCGAAGCGGGAACTAATGGCAGCGGAAGCGGCACGGAAGAGAAGGCTTCGGACACCGGAACGGCCGGCAAAGGCATTGCCAATCCGCGCGTCGCGTTCGTATACATCGGACCTCCGGGTGACGGGGGCTGGACTTTCCAGCACGATCAAGGCAAAAAGTACATGGAAGAAAAGCTTGGCATTAAAGCCGACTCGGTCGAAAACGTTCCGGAGAGCGCGGATGCGGAGCGGATTATTACGGAACTGGCGCAAAACCATGATATCATTTTTACGACGAGCTTCGGCTACGGCGACTTTACGCTGAACGTGGCGAAGAAGTTCCCGAATGTCGTTTTTGAACATACGGCCGGATACAAAACGGCCGACAACATGAGCACATACTTCGGTAAAAACTGGGAAGCGAGCTATCTCTCGGGCATTGCGGCCGGCAAAATGACGAAGAAAAACGTCCTCGGCTACGTCGGAGCGTTCCCGATTCCGGAAGTCATTTATAACATTAACGCTTACACACTCGGGGCGCAAAGCGTCAACCCCGATGTAAAAGTCAATGTCGTATGGACGAATACATGGTACGATCCGACGACGGAACGGCAAGCGGCAGTCAGCCTTCTCGACAAAGGCGCGGACGTGCTGATGGCGTACCAGGATTCGCCGGCGACGCTGCAGGCGGCGGCCGAAAGAGGCGCCTTCGCAGGCGGCAACGACTCCGACATGAACAAATACGCGCCGGACAACTACATTACGAACCCGATCTGGAACTGGGGACCTTATTACGCGGAAGTCGTGCAAGCGGTCAAAGACGGCACGTGGAAGAGCCAGCAGTACATGGGCGACATGAAGGGCGGCATGGTCGATATCGCGCCGATGGGGGCGAAAGTGCCGGACGACGTGAAGAAGCTGGTGGAAGACGCCAAGCAGCAAATTCTCGAAGGCAAGCTGGACGTGTTCAACGGTCCGATCAGCGACCAATCGGGAGCGGTCAAGGTTGAACAAGGCAAAGCGATGACGCTGGATGAAATTCTGAACACGAACTGGTTTGTAAAAGGAGTAGAAGGAACGATTCCCAAGTAATGGAAGCCTGACATAGCGATGACGGCGGCAGATCCCTTGGTTTCAAGGGGTCTGTTGTTTTAAAAAACTCGTGCGAAGCTTGGACACTTCTCAAACCCCCTTAAAGGAGGCGCTTTTTCGTGCAGCGAGAGATTGCGGTTGATATGCGGGGAATCGTCAAACGGTTCGGCCCGGTCACGGCCAACGATCATGTTGACTTTCAGGCGGAAGCCGGTGAAATACACGCCCTGTTAGGAGAGAACGGGGCCGGTAAAAGCACGATGATGTGCATGCTCTCCGGCGTTTACCGGGCGAATGAAGGCGATATTTACATTCGCGGCCAGAAGGCGCGCATCCGCTCCCCGAAGGATGCTTCACAGCTTGGAATCGGCATGGTATTCCAAAATTTCCGTCTCGTGCAAACGCTGACGGCGACCGAAAACCTCATTCTCGGCGAACGGTCTTCGTTCTGGCGCGGCAGCGGCTGGATGAAAAAGAAACAGCAGGAAATACGCGATCTGGCGGAGCATTTCGGCTTGACGTTTCCGGTGGACCGTCCGATCTGGCAGCTCTCGGTCGGCGAGCAGCAGCGGGTGGAAATCGTAAAGACGCTTTACCGAGGAGCGGAAATTATTATCTTGGACGAACCGACGTCCGTGCTCACGCCGGCCGAAGCGGACCAGCTGTTCGAGACGCTGAAGCTGATGAAGCAGGAAGGCAAAACCGTCATTATGACGACACATAAGCTGAAGGAAGTCATGGCCGCCGCAGACCGGATATCGGTCATGCGCAAAGGCCGGATGATCGCGGTGAAGTCGATCAAGGAGACGAGCGAGCGCGAAATCGCGCAGCTGATGATCGGCAAGGAAATCGTGCTGGAGCGCAAGGAAAGGGAAGCCGCCGGAACGAAGCCGCTGCTTGAGGTTCGCGGTCTGGACGTTTATGCCGATCAAGGGCGCAAAGCGCTGAACCAGCTGAATCTCGAAGTGAAAGAGGGAGAGATTGTCGGCGTCGCCGGCGTGGCGGGCAACGGACAGAAAGAACTGGCGGAGGTGCTGAACGGCCTGCGGGAGTGGAAGCAAGGTTCCATTGTGTTTGGCGGGCAGGAGTGGAAGAAAGCGACGGTCCGCGGCGCGATCGAAGCGGGCATCTCCCATATTCCCGAAAACCGGATGAAAAGCGGGCTTGCCGGAAGTCTCGGCGTGACCGACAATTTGCTCGCGAAATCTTACCGGGGCAAAGAACGATCCAGCTTCGGCTTCTTGCGCTCGGCCGGAAACCGAGCCTGGTCGCAGCAGCTGGTGGAACAGTTCGACGTCAAGACTCCGGGTCTGGATACGCCGGTGAGGCAATTGTCCGGCGGCAATCAGCAGAAGCTGCTGTTCGCCCGGGAGATCACGCATAACCCGAAGCTGATGGTGGCCGTTCACCCGACGCAGGGGCTTGATGTCGGGGCGACCGACGGCGTTCACCGTCTGCTGATGGATTTGCGGGCGGCCGGCAGCGGCGTGCTGCTGATATCGGAGGACTTGGAAGAAATCATGCAGCTGTCGGACCGCATCCTGGTCATTTTCAATGGTCGCTTTATCGGGGAAATGAGCCATGACGAAGCGGATACGGAGCGGATCGGCCTGATGATGGCCGGGATTAACGAAGGCAAGGGGGCTGCTGTATGAGCCGTAGAAATTCTGTCGAAGCGGTACCGCTTGAGCCGGCCGCCGAAACTGCGGGCGGGGTCCGGCCGGAGCGCAAACCGCGGTTTGCATTCCGCTTTGAGCTCGATCCTTCTTCAAAGGCGGCTCCATGGTGGACGCCGATCGCGTCGGTTATCGCCGCGCTTGTCGTGTGCGGCATCTTCATCGGCGCCAACGGCATGAACCCGATTACCGTCTACGCCAAAATGCTGAGCGGCGCATTCGGTTCGTCATTCGGGCTGACCGAAACGCTTGTTAAAGCGATTCCGCTTCTGCTCTGCGGGCTGGGCGTCGCCATCGCTTATAAAATTGCGGTCTGGAACATCGGGGCCGAAGGACAGTTCGCTGTCGGCGCCGTCGCGGCTACGGCGGTTACGATATATTTTCCCGAAATGCCGATGTGGGCCACGATTCCGCTTATGATCGCGTTCAGCGTCGTGGCGGGCGGTATATGGGGGCTGTTCACAGCGATCCCGAGAACGTATTTTCAAGTTAACGAACTCATCTCGTCGCTCATGCTCAATTATGTGGGATTGCTGCTTCTGGACTATCTCGTATTCGGCCCGTGGCGCGACCCGAAGGGCTTCAACTTCCCGGGAACGCCGATGTTCTCGGACGCGCAGTCGCTTCCGCTCATCGGCGATACGCGGCTTCATCTCGGCATCGTATTCGCCCTGATCGCGGTCGTGCTGTACGCGCTCACGATCCGCTACACGCGCTGGGGTTACGAGCTGCGGCTGATCGGCGCCAATACGGACGCCGCGCATAATGCCGGCATCAATATTAAACGCCACATTTTGATCGTGATGGCGATCAGCGGCGGTCTGGCCGGCCTGGCGGGCATGACCGAGGTGGCAGGCGTAGCGCACCGTCTCTCGTACGGCATTTCGCCGGGTTACGGTTATACGGCCATTATTGTCGCCTGGCTGGCAAAGCTGCACCCGGTCGGGCTTCTGGTCGCTTCGTTCCTGTTCGGCGGATTGATCGTCGGCGGCTACAGCGTCCAGACGATCGGTCTCCCGTCGGCCATCTCCGAGATGATTCAAGGGGCAATCCTGTTCTTCCTTATTGCGGGCGACATGGCCGCCAAATTCCGGCTTCGCCGCAGCGCGTAAGCAACATTCGCAAAAACTTTAGGAGGCGGTTTTCGCAATGGATTTCACCTTGCAACTGATCGTCGCGGCCATCTCGTCGGGGACGCCGCTGCTCATCGCGACGCTGGGCGGCATTTTGAACGAACGCGCCGGCATTATTCAGCTCGGTACGGAAGGAATTATGCTGATGGGAGCGGTGACGGCTTGCATTACCTATCTGCATACCGGAAGCTTTGTGCTTACGGTTCTTGCCGTATTCGCCGTTTCGGCCGTGCTCGGATTCGTGCACGCGTTTATGACCGTCTCGCTGCGTGCGAACCACATTGTGAGCGGGCTTGCGCTCACGCTGTTCGGAGCCGGTCTTTCCGCATACATCGGCAAGCCGATCAGCGGAACGCCGCTGCCAGCGACGCTGCCGAAGCTGAACTTGACTTTTCTGGACGGCATTCCGGTAATCGGCGATATTTTCGGCCATTTGGACATATTGACCTGGTTCAGCTTCTTGCTTGTTGCGGCGATGCATTTCTTCATTCATCGCACGTCATGGGGGCTGCATCTGCGGGCGATCGGCGACAATCCCGCGACCGCGGACGTTATGGGCATCCGCGTACAGCTGTTCCGTTACGGCTACGTTGTTATCGGGGCGATGCTGATCGGTCTCGCGGGGGCTGATCTGCTGCTCGTAAACTCGCCGAGCTGGAACGAAGGCATGACGGCAGGACGCGGCTGGATCGCTGTAGCGCTCATCATTTTTGCCCGTTGGAATCCGTTCCGCGCGCTGCTGTGCGCTTACTTCTTCGGGGCGCTCGATACGCTCGGCTTCCGCATCCAGCTTACGGGAAGCGAAATTCCGTCCTATTTCCTGAAAATGATTCCGTACATCGTGACGATTCTCGTCCTGATGTTTCTCGGCTGGCGCAACAAAAACAAGCCTTCCGGTTCTCCCGAAGCGCTCGGCAACCCGTATATCCGCGAGCAGCGCTTCTAGAAGAACGATCCTGAAAAACCGTTACCATTAAAGGTTGTTCTCCGATGCTAACGGAAGCAGTGGACGTTATTCAGCTCATATTGTTCGATTAGAAAATCTAACGGAAGTATCGGACCTTATTTCTGTTTTTCGGTCTGAAAATAGACCATTTTAAACCGATTAAGAGCTGTGAGTTCCGTTAGATATCCAAATGGGTTCATAAATGCAAAATAAGAGCACTGAGTTCCGTAAGATCATCGGAAGGTTTTTCGGAGCGATCTACTGGAAAGCAGTTTCGTCCATATGCACAATCGTTTTAAGTATTCCGATATGCAGTTCTTCATAAGTATTTCCAAATGCAATCGAAATTAATAGTTAAATAAAACACTTTAACAAGAAAGGGAGGATGCAGGATGTTCGCATTTGGGACTCATCAGAAATCAGAAGTATTAAGGCCGGTGAATCTTGATGAGGCCCTGCAGTGGAGAAGGGCGTACAGCGGCGATGCCGTCTACATCTCCGGCGGCACACTGCTGAGGGCGCAGTGGGAAAACGAAAGCGCGTTTATGCCGCCGCAGCTGATCGATTTGCGCGGCATTGCAGGAATGAGCGGCATTGAGGAGCGGGAGGGCGCAATCCATATTGGAGCCCAAACGATTCTTGCCGCTTGCCGGCAGCACCCGCTGCTGCAGCAGTATGCTCCCGCGCTTATGGAGGCGGTTCGCGGCATCGCCGCTCCTTCCATCCGAAATCTTGCCACCATCGGCGGCAATGTCGTTTCGGCTACCGGCGATTGCTTGCCGGCGCTTCTCGTCTACGGGGCTGATCTTGTTTGGTACGATGAGACGGGTATGTTTACGGAGCCGCTTCTTGAATGGCTTCGGATCAGAGGGTCCGGCATGATGACGTCGGAGAGGATTCTTACCGCTGTCCGGATTCCGATCCGGGCGCAGCAGAGCGAGTCAAAGCCGATTCATTTCTATCAGAAAGTCGGCCGCCGCGAAGCTTTTACACCGTCGGTTGCTACGATATCGGTATATGCGGCCGTCGGGAAAGACGGCGTGCTGAGCGATGTCCGCATCGCGGGTGGGGGCGGAGCCACCTTTGCGCACCGGCTCACTGCCGCAGAGAAGCTTTGCGAAGGGGCGCGCCTTGGAGATGCAGCGCTGCCGCCCGCCGTGTTTAAAGCGGTCATGAATCAGTTTCAGGCTTTCGGCGACGCATTCGCAAGCGCCGAATATCGTGTGAAAACGGCGGCCAATCTGGCCGCTTCGGCAGTATGGACAAACGGAAAAAGCCGATAAGTTAGCTTGCAGTCGTCAGCCAACCTTATCGTTAAATACAATGAATTAAACAGAGAAGATTCGGGAGAAGAGAATATGATTGGGAGGGATCACATTGTCGAAAATACTCAATCGGACAACAAGCGGCGGCAGATGGCGTAAGCGGCCGGACGGACCGGATAAAGTGGGCGGTAGGCTGGAGTATCTGACCGACATGACCGTACCCGGCATGCTCGTCGGACGGGTGCTGCGGAGCAGCCACCCTCACGCCCGGATCCGCTCGATCAACACGGCTAAGGCGCTCGGCCTTGCGGGCGTGCGCGCCGTTATTACGCATCAGGATGTTCCGGGGCTGAACCGCTTCGGCATCGCTTTTCCGCATCAGCCTGTTTTTTGCAGCGATGTGGCTCGCTATATGGGAGACGCCATTGCAGCCGTTGCCGCAGACAGCGACGATATTGCCGAGCAGGCGCTTCGCCTGATCGAGGTCGATTATGAACCGCTGCCGGTGCTCAGCGATCCGGCTCTTGCGCTGAACGGGGATGCTCCGCTTCTTCACGAAGACGGCAATTTGCTGCACCGGTCGGAATACAAGTCCGGCAGTCCGGACGAAGGCTTCGCGAAGTGCACTCATATTATAGAAAATACGTATTTCACTCCGCGTCAAATGCATACGTACATGGAGACGGAGGGCGGCTTGTTCATCCCTGAGGCGAATGGGAATCTGACCGTATATTCGGCTACCCAGCACGGCCTGATGGACCGGATGCAGCTGTCGCGCATTCTTGCCAAGGCCGAGAACGAAATCCGCGTCATCTCCAGCCCGATCGGCGGCTCCTTCGGAGGCAAAGACGAGCTGAACGTTCAACCGTACGGCGCGCTGCTTGCGCTTAAGACGGGACAGCCCGTGCGCATTCACAATTCCAGAATGGAATCCATCCGCGCGGGGCTGAAGCGCCATCCGATGCGGATTACGATGAAGACGGGGATAGACGCGGAAGGCAAACTGATCGCCCACCGCGTCCATGTGCTTTCGGATACGGGTGCGTATGCGACGCTTGGCGCTGAGGTGCTGAACTTCGCGGTCGAGCACGTCATCGGACCTTACCTTTATGAGCATGTGGAAGTCGAAGGCGTATCCGTTTATACAAACAACGGCGTTTCCGGCGAGTTCCGCGGGTTCGGCGGCAACCAGGCCATCTTTGCACTGGAAGGTCAAATGGACCGGCTGGCGGATGCGATCGGAATGGATCCGTGGGAATTCCGGGCGCTCAACCTCCGCCGCAGCGGCGATCCCGGCCCGCTCGGCCAGCCGATCGTACAAACCGACGGTGCGAAGCAGGTATGGGAGGCACTCGCAAACAGCGCGCTCTGGAAGGAGAAGCAGATATGCATCGGAACCGCATCGTCATCTGACGAGCCGTGGATCCGAACCGGTATCGGGGCCGCCATTACGATGCACGGCGCCGGACTCGGTTACGGCATTCCCGATCCGGCCGGCGGCATCATCCGGCTGGCGTCCGACGGGAAGATTGAAGCCGTATTCGGATATGAGGAATTCGGCCAGGGACTTATCGCCACGCTGGAGCAGATGCTGATGGAGCAGTTCGGGTTTGCGCCGGAAGACATCCGGATCATCATCGGCGACACCGATGTCGTGCCGGACAGCGGCTCCAGCACCGCTTCGCGGGCGACAAGCATGATGTGGATGGCGCTGAAGCGGCTGCATCCGGACGTGAATGCCGCGCTCAAGGCTTCTGCAGCTGCTATAGCGGGCGAAGCTGCAGACCGGCTGACTGTCGGCGCCGGCGGCATATGGAAGGATGGACAGCTGCTGCTGACATACGGCGAGCTGGCCGCCAAACATGAGGGCGAGCCGATCAGCTGCTCCACGACGTTCAGCTACCCGACCACATCGGAAAAAAGGGTAGGCGCCCACTTCCTGTACACTTATGCCGCCGCAGCGGTCAAGGTGGAAGTAAACACGCTTACCGGGCGCGTCCGGGTCGTAGACCAGTATCAGGCGATTGCGGCCGGACCGGTCGCCAATCCGCAAGGGTATTTGGGACAAATTGAAGGCGGCGGCGCAATGGCGCTCGGCTTCACGCTCTCGGAGGATGCCGTCATGGATACGGGCAGCCGTTACCGGACGCTCAATATGGACACGTACCTCGTTCCGACCATTGCCGATCAGAGCGATGTTACGGTGGAAGCGATCGAAGATTTGCCGGAAGGCGACAGCTACGGTCCCCGCGGAGTCGGCGAGATCGGTTCGGTTACGCTGGCGCCCGCCATTTGCGCAGCCGTTTATGAAGCGGTCGGCATTCGGGTGCAGAAGCTGCCGATTGAGCCGGAAATGATTCAGCAAATGCCATTTTTGACAGAAGAGGCGGTGAGCAAGGATGATCAACAAACCGAATACCAGCACGGATAAGCAGGAAACAAGCGCATCTGTGGCGGCAACCGAGGTGACCCCATCCAAGCAAACGGCTGAGTACGAACTGAAATGCGAAATTAACGGTGTGCCGGTGTCAACGGCAACCGAGCCTTCGCGTCGATTGCTGCACATTCTTCGCGACGATTTGGGGCTGACGGGAACGAAGCGGTCGTGCGAGATCGGCCGCTGCGGTGCATGCATGGTGCTGATGGACGGCAAACCGGTCAATTCGTGTCTGACGATGGCCTACCAATGCGAAGGGGCCAGCATTACGACCATTGAAGGGCTGACCGACGCGAGATCGGAGAGGATTAAGGAAGCTTTCCTGCAAGAAGGCGGCTTCCAGTGCGGATATTGCACGCCGGGCATGGTCGTCTCGACCAAGGCGCTGCTGGATGACAATCCGTGCCCGGGTCGGGCGGAGATCGAAGAAGGATTAAGCGGCAATATTTGCCGCTGCACCGGCTACGGCGGTATCGTCAGGGCGGTATGCCGGGCAGCGGAACTGGAGGGTGAGGAACGTGGGCAATAACATCGGCGGATTTGACCATCTTTTTTACTTGCGGCGGGCGATCGAGATTTCCAAGGCTGCCCGGGCAGCCGGCAATACGCCGTTCGGCAGCCTGCTCGTCGACAAGGAAGGCAATATTTTGCTGGAGCAGGGTAACATCGAAATTACCGAATCGAACTGTACCGGCCATGCGGAGACGACGCTGATGGAAGCGGCCTCCAAGAAGTACTCCAAAGCTTTTTTGTGGGACTGCACGCTGTACACGTCCGTCGAACCTTGTGCGATGTGCGCCGGCTCCATCTACTGGGGCAACGTCGGCAGTGTCGTTTACGGCATGTCGGAAAAAAAATTGCTGGAGATTACCGGCAGCAACGAACAAAATCCGTCGTTTGACTTACCATGCCGCGAAGTGTTCGCAAGAGGCCAGAAGCCGGTAACGGTGATCGGTCCTTTTCCCGAAATCGTGGATGAGGTAATCGCGGCACATGAGGGGTATTGGACATGACGATCACATTGAAGCAGTTGAATGAAATGAGCAAGGAGCAGTTTGCGGAAGCGCTCGGCAGCATTTTCGAGCATTCGCCGTGGGTGGCGGAGGCGGCGCACGGCAGCGGGCCGTTCGCCTCGGTGGAGGAGCTGCACAGCAGGATGGTCGAGGCGGCCAAGAACGCGCCGGAGGAAAAGGTGCTGGCGCTGCTGCGGTCGCATCCGGATTTGGCGACGAGGCTGGCGATGACCGATTATTCCGTTTCCGAGCAAAAAGGGGCGGGCCTCGACCAGCTCAGCCCGGAGGAGTTCGAAACGTTTTCGTCGCTTAACCGCGAATATGTCGGGAAGTTCGGGTTCCCGTTTATTTTGGCGGTGCGCGGCAAAAACAAGGACGACATCCTGGCGTCGCTGCGGCAGCGGATTCACTACGACCGGGCGCAGGAATGGAACGAGGCGCTCGCCCAAATCGCGCGCATCACCGGCTTCAGGCTTGCAGATCTCGTCCAGGCGTAACGGTACCAAGGACAGAACCTGCAAGTTGGAACGGGCGGCATGGCGCTTTATAATGAAAAAGGCAAAGTCCTTACGGGCAGCGACATTACTTTTTTTGTCCAGAATGTGAATGGCCGCCGCTTAATCAGCGGCGGGACTAGGGGGAATTAACGTATGAGCGGGCGTTTGACGACTCATGTATTGGATACGGCGCACGGCAAGCCGGCCGGCGGCATGAAGCTGCAGCTGTGGAAGCTGGCGGAAGGTTCCGCGCCCGAGCTGCTCGGCGAAGCGCGCACGAACGACGACGGCCGGCTGGAGGCGCCGCTGCTGCAGGCGGAAACGATGGTTCCTGGCGGGTACGAGCTTGTGTTTTTCGCGGGCGATTATTTCCGGGAACTGGCAGCCGCTGCCGGAGTGCCGGCACTCGATTTTCTGGATCTCATTCCGGTGCGCTTCAACATTAGCGAGCCCGGCCAGCATTACCATGTGCCGCTGCTCGTCGCTCCCGGCGGCTACAGCACGTACCGCGGAAGCTAGTCTTTGTTGAACACTCATCGCATCGCGCAAGCGAATTTTGATGAATGGCGGCGGAAACGAGGTCTTCATTGCCGCCGTGCCTGAAACCGAATAACGAGTGAAGCAGGTATTATTCGTTGTTTTTATAAATGCGGTGATAAGATAGCGGAGCGGCTGGTTTGGAGCTGTAGAAGCGACAGCGTTCGTTTTTGTCCCCGGATTCTAACCCTGTTAAGGGTTTATAGAATCTGAGAATCCGGGGACGGAGGCGATCGGAAGCCCAAACCAGCCGCGCAGCGTGGCCTCATTCACCGAACTTTTAAAAATCCGAGTTAGCTGCGAAAGGAGAGCACCTTATGTCAGAGCGGTTTGATACGATCATACGCGGCGGGCTCGTCGTTCTGGAAGGCCGGGATGAGCCGGTTAAGCTCGATATCGGCATCAAAGACGGCAAAATCGCCGAACTGGCTCCGCGCTTGGAAGGAGAAAGCGCGTCCGAGCTGAATGCGGAAGGAAAAATCGTGCTCCCGGGCGGCATCGATATGCACGTTCATTTCAACGAGCCGGGCATGAGCCACTGGGAAGGATTCCCTACCGGCTCGGCGTCGCTTGCGGCGGGAGGTTTTACCGCTTACGCGGATATGCCGCTGAACGGGCTGCCGCCTACTGTCGATATTCCCGCACTGAATATGAAAGCGGAGCTCGCCGCCGGGCGTTCGGCGGTGGATTACGCGTTCTGGGGCGGCCTCGTGCCGGGCAAGCTCGATCAGCTCGAGGCTTTGGCGGAAGCCGGCGTGATCGCCTTTAAGGCGTTTATGTCCAGTCCCGGAGGCGAAGGCGAAGGCCGGTTCACCGAGGTGGACGAACTGACGCTTTACCGGGGGATGGAGCGGATCGCTTCCTTCGGCGGCATTCTTGCGCTGCATGCCGAGAACGATGCGCTCACTTCGCTGCTGGCGCAGGAGGCGATTGCCGCGGGCCGGACGGGCGCCCTCGATTATGCGGCGTCAAGGCCGCCGGTGGCGGAGCTCGAGGCGGTCAACCGCGCGCTCTTTTATGCGCAGCAGACCGGATGCAAGCTGCATTTTGTCCATATCAGCACTCCGGAAGCGATCGACCTGATCGATTCCGCGAAAAAAAGCGGCATGGACGTGACGAACGAGACGTGCCCTCATTATTTGATCTTGACGGAGAAGGATATGGAGCGGCTTGGGCCTGTTGCCAAATGCGCGCCGCCGCTGCGCGATTCCGACCGGGTTGAAGCGATGTGGGAGCGGCTGGCGGCCGGCAAGATCGACATGGTCACCTCCGATCATTCCCCTTGCACGACGGAGCTGAAGGACCCGACCGGGAAAACGTTTTTCGACAGCTGGGGCGGCATTTCTGGCGCTCAAAGCTCGCTGGAGCTGCTGTTCCACGAAGGCGTCAACCGGCGCAAGCTTCCGGTGGGACTGCTCGCGCGGGTATTCTCGGAAGGACCGGCGCGCCGTTTCGGCCTTTACCCGGCCAAAGGCGCGATCGCGAAAGGATTCGACGCCGATCTGGCGATTATCGATCCGAATGAAAGCTATATGCTGACTGCGGAGCGGCTGCTGTACCGGAACCGCCACAGCCCGTACACGGGCATGGAATTTTCGTGCCGGGTAAGTGCGACGCTCTGCAGGGGACAGCTTGTATATACAGCCGAAGACGGAATCGTGAAAGCTGCGGGCGGCGCCCGCCTTTCCGTTAAGCCGGGCAAGGCGTTGAAAGTATAAGGAGGCAGATACAGTGCGGACGGAGAACGCAAAGTCGGCTTCGGCCGTAATGATGAAGCTGCTGGAGGAAATGGCGCTGTTCAGCGCGGATGCGGAACGTGCAGACGGAGGCGCGGGTGCTGTTTCTAAAGCGGCTGAAGGCAAAGATCCGGGCAGCCGGGAGACAGACTCGGCCGTACATGCGGCATCCGGCGGGACGTCGTCCACGGGATTGGTGTCCGGAGGGAACAAGCCCCAAAGTCCGGTCGTTACAACCGGACAGGCGCCCGCCGGCAGCGGTCCAAACGAAGAACGCGGCCGCGGCGTAACGCGGCTGCTCTACACCGGAGCCTGGCGCGAGGCGCAGCATTATTTGGCCGAGCGGATGCGCGAATTCGGGCTGACGGCAAGGTTCGACCGGGTCGGCAATTTGTACGGTCGGCTGCAGGGGACGGATCCCGCAAGCAAGGTGATCCTGACCGGCTCGCACATCGATACGGTACGTTCCGGCGGCCATTACGACGGGGCGTACGGCATCGCGGCCGGTATTGCGGCGCTCGTATCGCTTAAGGAGCGGTTCGGTCCGCCGCGGCGGACGCTTGAGGTCGTGTCGCTGTGCGAGGAGGAAGGGAGCCGCTTTCCGCTCTCTTACTGGGGCTCGGGCAATGCGACCGGCGTCTACGACTTGCGCAGCGCGGCGACCTATGCCGATCCGGACGGCGTCACGATGCAGGCGGCGATGGAAGCGTCCGGTTTCGGAGCGGACGCGCAGCCGGACCCGCTGCGGGACGATTTGGAAGCGTTCGTGGAGGCGCATATCGAGCAGGGCGTCATTCTCGAGCGCACCGGCGAGCGGATCGGCATCGTGAGCGCGATTGTCGGCCAGCGGCGTTATACGCTTACGCTGGAGGGAGAAGCGAACCATGCGGGTACGACCCCGATGACGATGCGCCAGGATGCGCTCGCCGGTACGGCCGAGATGATGCTGGCGGCCGAAACGGAAGCGCTCCGCCACGGCGAACCGCTCGTCGCTACGATCGGGCGCTTGAACGTAAAGCCGAACACGCCGAACGTCGTGCCGGGAGCTGTCAGCTTTACACTCGATGTCCGGCATTCGGACGAAGCGGAGCTGTCGGCCTTTTGCGAGCTTCTGCTCGGCCAGTTCGAAGCGATCGCCGCGAAGCGGTCGCTGAAGCTTACTTGCGATTTATGGATGAATGCCAAACCCGCTCCGATGGACGAAGAGCTGTCGGGCCGGCTTCAGAGCATTTGCGCAGCGAAAGGCATGGCGCACCGCACGATGGTAAGCGGCGCCGGACACGATGCGCAGCTGTTCAGCGCCGTATGCCCGACCGCAATGCTGTTCGTGCCGAGCCGACGGGGCATCAGCCATTCCCCGGACGAATATTCGTCGCCGGAAGCGCTGGCGGACGGACTCGGCGTTTTGACGGAGTTACTATATCAACTGGCTTATGAGGAGCGATAAGAATGAAACGATTCGGTGATCTGGCCCCGTCGCTGCGGACCATTATGACACCTGGGCCGGTGGAGGTCGATCCGCGCGTGCTGCGGGCGATGTCCTTTCCGATTTTGGGGCAATTCGACCCCGAATTTACGGCCATCATGAATGAAACGATGGAGATGCTCAGAGAGCTTTTTCAGACGAAAAATAAATGGGCGTTTCCCGTCGACGGCACATCCCGTTCCGGGATTGAGGCGGTGCTGACGGGACTGATCGAGCCCGGAGACAAAGTGCTCATTCCGATCTACGGCCGCTTCGGCTATCTGCTGCAGGAAATCGCCCAGCGGTGCGGCGCCGAAGTCGTGACGATAACGAAGCCTTGGGGATCCGTATTCGAGCCGGCCGAGGTTATCGAGGCGCTTGATCTGCATCAACCGGATCTGCTCGCGATCGTGCACGGGGAAACGTCGACCGGCCGCGTGCAGCCGCTCGCCGAAATCGGCAAGGCGTGCCGCCAGCGCGACATTCTGATCGCGGTCGACGCGGTTGCGACGATCGGCGGCGTGCCGGTTGAGACGGATGCATGGTGCCTGGATGCGGTGATCGGCGGCGCGCAAAAGTGTCTGTCCGTACCGTCCGGCATGGCTCCGGTCACGTACAATGAACGCGTCGAGCGCAAGTTGCTGGCGCGCAAACGGGTGGAAGCCGGTCTTCAAAGCGGCACGGAAGTTCCTGATGAGAACAGGCGGCCGATCATTCAGAGCAACTATCTGGATTTGAGCCAGCTCCAGGATTACTGGGGACCGCAGCGGCTTAATCACCATACGGAAATGACATCGATGCTGTACGCGCTCCGCGAAGGTCTGCGGCTTGTGCTGGAAGAAGGACTGGAGGAGCGGTTCGCCCGCCACCGCCTGCACGAGAAGGCGCTTGTGGCCGGACTTGCGGCAATGGGTCTCGACTTTTACGGTGACGAAAGCTGCAAGCTGACCGTCGTCACTTGCATTGCCATACCGGAGGGCATCGACGGGGAGTCGGTCCGTTCCATGCTGCTCGACCGCTTCGGCATTGAAATCGCCAGCTCGTTCGGGCCGCTTAAAGGTAAAATATGGAGAATCGGAACGATGGGCTTTAGCTGCAACCAGAAAAATGTTCTTCATCTGCTCGGCGCACTGGAGGCGGTATTGATCCGCCACGGGCATTCGCTGCCCGCCGGAGCTGCGCTGCAGGCGGCATTGGAGATTTACGAAGGAGGATAGCCCGAAATGCAAAATATTATGCCGACAGGTCTTCATGCAATGGTAACGTCGCCTCATTACTTGGCTTCTCATGTCGGGAGTCTCATTTTGAAGCGGGGCGGCAGCGCCTTCGACGCGGCGGTAGCCGTCAGCGCCGCTTTGGGAGTCGTATATCCCCATATGACCGGGCTAGGCGGGGACGCATTTTTTATGCTGTATGACGCCAAGGAAGGAACGCTTCACGGGTATAACGGCAGCGGCCGTTCGGGACGGCAGCTGCGTCCGGAAATTTATACGTCTGCCGGTGAAACCGCGATTCCGCTTCGCGGCATCCGCAGCGCGATTACCGTACCGGGCATGGTGGATACTTGGTGGGAAGTGTGGCGCCGCGGCGGAAAGCTGCCTTGGGAGGAACTGCTGGAGCCTGCGGCAGAATATGCGGAGAAGGGCTTCCCGATCTCGCGCAACCTGCACTACTGGATGATCAAGAACGAAACGGATTTGCGGGCTTGCGCACCGCTTGAAAGCATCTATTTTGCCGATGGGAAATTGCTAAGCGAGGGCGACCGCCTGCTTCAGCCGGATCTTGCGCGCGCGCTGCGAGAGCTGCAAACCGGAGGACGGGACGCTTTCTATAAAGGCAGCATTATGAAGCGTATTATAGCGGGCATGCAGGCGGACGGCGGGCTGCTGACGGAAGAGGATTTCACGACTCACAGCGGCGAATGGGTGAAGCCGGTCTCGGTCACTTACCGGGGCTACGAAATCCATCAGATGCCGCCCAACTCGCAAGGCTTCACGGCGCTCATGATGATGAACATTCTGGAAAATGAAGACCTGTCGCAAATTCCGCGCAATTCGGCCGCCTTTTACCACCTCATTGTGGAAACGGTGAAAAAAGCGTTCCGCGACCGCGACCGGTATTTGACCGATCCGGATTTTGCGCACATTCCGCTCGAGCGGCTGCTGTCGAAATCGTATGCCAAGCATTTGTACGACGAGATCGACCAGCAGTTTCCGCGTCCGGCATCGTTCCTTTCCTCGGCAATGGGGCAGGACACCGCGTATGCGGCCGTTACGGATGAGGAAGGCAATGCGGTCTCGTTTATCCAGAGCCTTTATTTTGACTTCGGCTCCGCTTATAGCCCTGGCGATTCAGGCATCATTATGCAAAACCGCGGCTCGTTCTTTTCGCTTAATACGTCGGATCCCAACGTGCTCGCACCCGGCAAACGTTCCTTTCATACGCTGATGCCGGGCATGATTACGCGCGGCGGCAAGCCATATGCGCTGGTGGGAACCCAAGGCGGGGAAGGCCAGCCGCAAACGACGCTGTCGGTCTTAACCGGCCTGCTCGATTACGGCTGCACGATCCAGGAAGCGCTGGCGCTGCCAAGATGGGTGTACGGCCGGACATGGGGAGAAGACAGCGACGCCATTAAGCTGGAAAACCGCGACATGCTGGATATCGCCGCCCAGCTTCGCGAATGGGGTCATGAAGTGGAGCTGGTTGGCGCCTGGGACGGCATAATGGGCCAGTCGCAGGGCATCGTCATCGGCGAAAATGGCGTCATCAGCGGCGCGGCCGATCCGCGCGGAGACGGAATGGCTATCGGCTGGTAGCGCATATTCCGGTAGGCTCCAACTTTGGAGCGCTTCTTCCGCAGGATATCTTTACCTGCACGAGCGAAAAACCGGATTTTCAAGCAGGAGTCTGCAGCTTGCGGCTGCAGATCCTCCTTCTGAAAATCGCGGTTTTTTTTGTTTTTTTCCGGCTGCTAACCGTCCCTTGGATCCGCCATCCAAAAATGAAAAAGCAGTCGAGGATCCCATTAAAGGGGCACGCCGCTGATCGAGCGAAAGCGGGAGGAACAACACGGGATCGAAAAGTAATTCGAAATTTCGACAACTCGGTAGAAAGCAGTCTGCGCCGAGTCCCACTGACGGGGGTGTTCGAAGGAACAAGCGCTAACGGCTGCCAAAGACGTTAATCGTGCTCAAATGCCCTTTTGCAAAATGTAACGGCTGCGAGAGAGCTTATTTGCTGCTTTCCGCCCAAACAGGGCTATTCTTGCATCCAATAGCTGCGCTCAGCTCCGTTAGATTTTCAAATGGGTCATTTTCTTCAAATTAAAGGCTGTGGCAGCCGTTAGGAAATAACCCGGCATCCATCGGCGGCTCCTAGGTCGGCCCCGCATTTTTCGCCAATAAACATCGGGTATTAATAATATTGACCGCTCCACACCCTCCGGACGAATTTACAAAGAGGTACACAAGCACTTCCGACATTTACAAAAACTTATCTCCACGTTACCTTTTCGAAAATAAAGCCACTCTATAATCCCAAGTAGCAAGTGATCTGGACGTCTAGACGACTTTTGTGACACTGCCTTCAAGACAAAGGAGGAATTCCGGGTGAACAACCCCCAAGCGATGCCGGCGGGGAAAGAGATCGACGCGTGCCGCGGCTGTCGCTATTCGTTTTCGCTGCAGGAAAAAGGTTTTGTCGAGCTTGATTTGAAAGCGAGCAGCGCCAGCGACTGGCGAGAGAAGGACCGCGAATCGGCTTTCGTGCGGCTGTACGTTAACGGCGTCTATAATCAGGATATCATCCTCTTTTACGGAAACGCCCCGTTCGTTTACCAGCGCATGCTCGGCTGCTTTGAAGCCGGAGAGTACGAATTGTACGCCGAGTTCCGCGACCGCGAATCGGCTCCGCTCGTAACGTCCGCCCGCATCGAGCGGATCGATGTGCGCTGCGTGCCCGCCGAAAGCCCGCTTGCGTCCGTTTACCGCCATACGCCGCTTGTGTACGGCCGCAATTTGACCCATCCGTATGAAAGCCGGTTTACGGATACGCCGCTGCTGCTCTTTTATTCGCTTACGGAGAGCGGCGGACGGACGGTCATCGAATACCAGATGATGTTCAGCCATGAGGACGAGGGGACGCCCGGACCGTTGCTGATGAGCAAATGGGGCAGAACGACGGATATCGAATGGATGTACCGGGTCGAGCTGGACAGCGACGGGCAGCTGCTGCATGCCGAGTACCAGGGTCCGCATCACGTGACGACGCCTTTCCGGGGAGGATACGAGCTGGGCGGTCATCCCGTGCTGCAGGCGGCGACCGGAAACGGCAATTTTACGGACGAGGTGCGCTCCGGCTATTGTTATCTGCTTCCGCCTCTGTACCGCTGGCAGCCGCAGCGCGAGCCGCGCGAACGAGTGATGGATCACTATCCGTTTGCCTATCAGGTCACGAATTGGGAGATGCAGCGCCAGTACGAACTGGAGCAGCCGTGCAATCCGGAATCGTTCGCGCTAGCCGATCAGCGCTCGTATTTGTTCGTGCAGACGTCCAAGCATCCGTCATCCGATCACCACTCGCATCATACGGGATTGGTCGACCATTTACAGGATGCGTGCTTAGATATCCAGGTGCGCCTTGAGGGATCTGACGTATGGTACTCTTCCAGCTTTCACGATCTTCGTTTGCAAGAGTTTCGGGCGGCGTATCAAGGACCGTACAGCCATTTCGCGACGACGGTGAAGCTTCCGAAGCCGGGTGCGCTGCAGGACGTTGCCGAAATCCGCGCGGTGCTGCTGCCGGATGGGGCGGAGCGGATGACGGTTTCCGGTTTGAAAGCATTTATGCTTGGAGACGACTATCTTCCGCTGCCGGGAATCGAAAGCGGCGTTACAATCGAGCTGACCCGGGAGGAGCCTAATGGTGTAATATGGAAAAGAGAGGAGGGCGAGTTGTGAGCCGGAAGCTGCTCGCGGCATTAGGGAAGGTAGACCGCAGCTGCACGCAAAGCCATATTACCTATACGTTCCATATCGAAGAGCCGGCAGATCAGCTGCGGATCGAATTTTCCTATTCTCCGAAGCTGCTTGAAGATAAGCAAGCCGCGCGGGAAATCATTACAGTGAGCATGGAGCGGTACGGTTACGAGAGGGCGGACAGCGGCGGGGGTGGCTGGGAAAAATACGCGCCGCTGCAAAATTTGCTGACGCTGTCGCTGGACGACCCGCAGCGCCACCGCGGAGCGGCCCACCGTCCCGCGCCGCAGCAGCGGCATGTAATCGGCGAAGGCTTTGCCTCGCCGGGTTTTGTTCCGGGTGCGAATCCGGCGGGGCTGTGGCGGCTGACGCTCAGCCTGCATGCGGTTGTGACGGAGACGTGCGACTACCGGATCGAAGTATGGGAGGAGGAAGAGAGCGATGAAGACGTGGGTTCCGTGTGAGCTGCACACACATACGTTTCACAGCGACGGCAGGCAATCGCTGGACGAGCTGGCCGCGAGCGCGAGCTGGATGGGCCTTGCCTTCATAGCGCTGACCGACCATAACACGCAGTCCGGACTTGTCGACCGGGAGAGGGTCGAGCGGGAAAGCGGAATTCAAATTGTGCCGGGCATGGAATGGACGACCTTCTACGGTCATATGCTGACGATCGGCGTGCACGAGTTCGTTGACTGGCGGGCGTTCGGTCCCGGGGATCTCCACCGCGGAATTGCACACGTTCACCGCCAGGGAGGCGTTGCCGGCATCGCCCATCCGTTTCGCATCGGCAGCCCGATCTGCACCGGATGCTTCTGGGAGTTTGCCGTCAATGACTGGAACGATCTCGATTTTATCGAAGTATGGTCCACACTGATGCCGACTGTCAAGCGCGACAGCCGGAGGGCGTTCGGGCTGTGGACGGAGCTGCTGGACAAAGGCCACCGCCTGACGGCGACCAGCGGACGGGACTGGCATGAAACGAAGCCGGACGATGCCCCGGCAGCCGTCACGTATTTGGGCTTCGACGGTAAACCTGGAGACGATATCGCCGCTCAGGCGGCGGGCGCTCTGCGCAGCGGTTCGGCGGTCGTTACGATGGGGCCGCTGCTTACTTTTTCGGCGGTAAATCCCGGTTCGGGTAAGGTTTGCTCCATTGGAGAGCAGCTGGAGCTGAGTGATAGCGGTACAGCCGGCAACCGTACAATCGAGTTCGAAATGAAGCTGGACTTGGACACTCGTCGCGAGCATTACCGGCTTGAGCC
The DNA here is from genome assembly GCF_000961095.1 of Paenibacillus beijingensis. Classification (NCBI taxonomy): domain Bacteria; kingdom Bacillati; phylum Bacillota; class Bacilli; order Caryophanales; family Paenibacillaceae; genus Paenibacillus; species Paenibacillus beijingensis. The sequence continues at coordinate 3,281,619 of NZ_CP011058.1, forward strand.
GCAGACGCTTCGTCTTGTGCTCACCGGAGGTACCGGGGTCCTGCACGAGCTCCGGGTCCCGGCTTCCTCCGAAGAGTTTACTTTGAGCGTTGAAGTGCCGCCGGGATGCGGATGGATTCGCGCAGAGCTTTACGGCTGCCTGGCGGGAGCCGTTACGATGATCGCTTTTACAAATCCGGTCTTTTGTGTCGAACGTTAGTCAGGGTGCGGCCATTTGAACGAATCAATAAGACGCCATGCCGCAGGCGAAAGGGTGAAACGTTTCAACCGTGTCATCTAAACTGGACTCCATCAAATTGAACATCGAAAATTATATTCGAGACAACCGTATCCGTCCCGGGGACAAGCTCCCTTCCGAAACTTCTTTGGCCCAGCATTTTCATGTGAGCCGCACGACGGTTCGGGGAGCGATACGCAAGCTGCAATCCGAAGGCAAGCTGTTCGTCAAGCATGGCAGCGGCACGTATATCACGCGCCCGCTGCCAACGATTCCGAGCTCGCTGGACCGGTTGTACAGCATCGGCGATATGATCCGGACGGCCGGTCTTCAGGAGGACGAACAGCTCGAATATATCGTCACGCAGTTATGCCCGCCCGAAATCGCGGAGCGGATGGGGCTGAAACAGGGCGAGGAGATCGTGGTGCTGGAGCGGACGCGCATGGCAGACGGCGAAGCGGTTGCGCATTCCATCAATTACATGCCGCAAGCAATCGCCGGCGCGATTATCGAGAACGGATCATTCTCGGGCTCGCTGTTCAACCATTTGGAGGAAAAAGCCGGTATCCGCATCGTAGGCTCGAATTCCGAGCTGACCGTGCCGCCCCCTTCCGATCCGATCTGCAAACGGCTGCTGCAGCAGCCTCAATCGACCGTGCTGCTGCTGAAGCAGCTTCATTACGATGAAATAAACCGGCAGGTGCTTTATTCGCTTGACTATGTCCGCAGCGATATTTTCACCTTCTGGATTAAGCGTACGCGGTGACCGCCGCCTGCTCATTTAACCCGGGAACCTGCACGATCCGCATAAAATCCGCTCCCGCAGCGCACAATGATCTTCAGCCGGCTATTTGTTAAGCCGCTGGGGAGGTGCATATGGATGAGCAAGCAGCAGGGACATGCCGTTAAAAACACCCAAACGAAAACGTCCGACAAGAAGGGCAATTCCAAGGGCAATAATCACTGATTCGCTCTTCAGTCCACGATGCACGGCAATTGCGGTCCGTTATACTCACGTTGAAGGGTGGGCTTAAAATAATGTCTTCAAGCAAAAATCATCAAGAAGCGCACGGAATCGGCCAGATCGAGGAGCAGCTGAATAAGCAGGCGGCCGCCGCCGCTTCCATTCAGGGACAAAACGAAATCGACGCCGAAGTGCTTCGCAAAGCGCACCAAAGCAGCAGCGAGTTGGACGAGATTATTGAATCGTGACCTATAGCGGAAATTCGCGCCATATGAAAACTAAAGGCTGTCCCAACGGGGCAGCCTTTTTGACTTATTGACGTATGTTCTAGTCGCAGGTTTAGGACATGAATATAGGTCAATAACTGTCTTGCGACAGGAAAATGCTTGTATAATAAGCAGTGAAGAGTCTAAAGGGGACAACGCAGTACACTATGTTTATCAACCAGTATTGGTTATGATAATCTTGATGAAATACTTCAAAAATAAGGAAGTGTTAAACAATGAATTTCGAAATGGTTATGCAGGAGCTTGAAACTCTCGGCAAGGAACGAACTAAGAAAATTTACGTTTCCAATGGCGCGCACGAACCGCTCTTTGGTGTGGCTACAGGCGAAATGAAGCCCATCGCTAAGAATATTAAAAAAAATCAACCTTTGGCTGAGCAGCTTTACAACACGGGGAATTATGACGCAATGTACTTTGCCGGCGTAATTGCAGATCCAAAAACAATGACTGATGCGGATTTTGAGCGTTGGATAGATGCCGCTTATTTTTATATGCTGTCAGATTATGTAGTGGCAGTAACCTTGGCAGAAACAGATATTGCGCAAGAAGTTGCTGATAAATGGATCGCAAGCAGCGAAGAGCTGAGAATGTCAGCGGGCTGGAGTTGTTACTGCTGGCTTTTGGGAAATCGACCGGACGGAGAATTTTCCGAAAGCAAACTTACCAATATGCTTGAAATTGTAGAAAATACGATTCATGATTCTCCCGAAAGAGCTAAATACGCTATGAATAATTTCATTTACACAGTGGGGGTATCCTATTTGCCTCTCCATGATAAGGCGGTCGAGACCGCAAAGGCAGTAGGTCCAGTAGAAGTCAAACGGGATAAGACAAAAAGCAAGTTTCTACTCGCTTCCGAAAACATTCAAAAGGCAGTAGATAAAGGACAACTTGGTTTCAAACGTAAATATGTAAGGTGTTAAACTGTAAATGTCCCGGAGCACAAATACGCCCTCCCGACTTCCTACTGGAAGCGAGAGGGCTGAAAAGTTTGCCGCGCAGCGGCTCCTTGTTCACTAGTATTCCCGTTCGTAATCCACCACGTTGCGCGCCGGCCGGCCCGTAGCTGCGTATGCCTTCAGGTTCTCCAGCAAAATTTCCCCCGCCCGCTCGGCATACCGGTCCGAATTGCCGCCGATATGCGGCGTGATGATTACATTATCCATCTCCCACAGGGGATGCTCCTTGGGCAGCGGCTCGGGATCGGTAACGTCAAGGCCGGCGCCGGCGATGACGCCTTCGCGCAGCGCCGTTACGAGCGTTTCCGTATCGGCCGAAGGCCCTCGTCCAATATTAATAAAATAGGCGCTCCGTTTCATTAGCGCGAAGCGTTCCTCGTTAAACAGCTTTTCCGTTTCGCGTGTGTAAGGAAGAATGTTCACAACGTAATCGCACTGCGGCAGCACGTCATTCAAACGGTCGATCGTGAACGTCTCGTCCATATATTCGGCGGGCTTGTCCGAACGGCGTACGCCAAGCGTCTTCATGCCGAACGCCTTGAGGAGACGGCCCAGCTCCGTGCCGATTTCGCCCGCCCCGATAATGCCGGCCGTCTTGTCCTTCAGTTCCCCGTATTGGGACTGAGGCTCCCAGTTGTGCTTGCTTTGGTTGCGGACGGCAGTATGCAGGCCGCGGGCAAACGAGAGCATGAACCCGATCGTTAGCTCCGACATCGGAACGCCGTGAATGCCGCTTGCCGTCGTGAGCAGCACGCCTTTTTGCGCCAGCTTCTCCAGCGGCATTTTATCGACGCCGGCCGAGTACGACTGCAGCCAGCGAAGCTTCGACTCCGGCTTTAACCCCTCCGCTTCAACGGCCGGACTCCAGCCGCATACGACTTCGGCTTCCCAGAACAGCGCGTCGTCCAGCTCCTTGGGGCGCCCGAACACCACTTTCCAGTCCGGAACCGTCTTCCGTACGGCTTCCTTTTGTTCCTCCGATAAACCGAACATGCACACTAACGTACGCATCGAATCCTCTCCTTTTCGCCAGCTCCATGGTGGATATCTCTCTCTTCCTTATTGTACCAGAAGGCGCAAGTCGAAGCATGGCTCCGGTATGGGCTGTTCAATTCGGGCCGGTTTGTTGTACCTGGGCAGTCCGCTTTCAGCTCGTTCACGCTTAAGATTTTCATAGGCACAAAGTGTATTTATTCCATTTACCCCCTCTGGAAACCTCTATACAATAACGCTGAAGCGAATCCGTATCACGGAGGTGTCATATGGGCAAGGTTGTGCATGTCATTTCCCACACGCATTGGGATCGTGAATGGTATATGCCGTATGAAAAACATCATGTGCGATTGATTGCATTGGTCGATGAACTGCTCGATGTTCTGGAACGGGATCCAGAATTCCGCAGCTTTCATCTGGATGGTCAGACGATTATGTTGGACGATTATTTGCAGGTTCGACCCGAGCGAAAGGAGGAGCTTGAGCGGTATATTCGCGAAGGTCGGATTCGTATCGGTCCCTGGTACATTTTGCAGGATGAGTTTTTGACCAGCGCGGAAGCGAATGTGCGCAACCTTCTGGTCGGCCGGCAGGATGCAAAGCCTTACGGCAGATGGACGAAGATCGGTTACTTTCCCGATTCCTTCGGCAATATCGGTCAAGCGCCGCAATTAGTCGCGCAGGCGGGCATGGAGGCGGCGGTATTCGGACGAGGTGTGAAGCCGACGGGATTCAACAACAGTGTGCAGCAATCGGACAGCTATGAATCGCCGTATTCGGAGATGATCTGGGAGTCCCCTGACGGTACAAGGGTTCTCGGCATACTGTTTGCGAATTGGTACCATAACGGGATGGAAATTCCGGTACAGGACGAAGAGGCCGCGCGTTATTGGAAAGAACGGATAGCGGCAGCCGAGCAATATGCATCGACGCCGCATTTGCTGCTGATGAACGGCTGCGACCATCAGCCTGTTCAGACCGATGTGTCTGAAGCGCTGGCGACGGCTCGCCGGCTTTACCCGGATACCGAATTCGTTCATTCCAACTTTGAAGACTATGTCCGGCATGTCCAATCACAGTTACCCGATACGCTCAACGTCATCAACGGGGAGCTGCGCAGCTTGAGAAGCGACGGCTGGTATACGTTAGTCAACACAGCTTCAAGCCATGTTGACCTGAAGCAGCGTAATGCAACCGGCCAGACCTTGCTGGAGAAGGTCGCGGAGCCGATCGCCGCCTTTGCTTCCATGCAGGGAGAAGCTTACCCGCATCATTTGTTTACGTATGCCTGGAAGACACTCATGCAGAATCATCCGCATGACAGTATTTGCTGCTGCAGCGTCGATGAGGTCCACATGGAGATGATTACCCGGTTCGAGAAGAGCCGTCAGGTGACCGAAGCCATCATTGATGAGCATGCGGAGAAATTGGCTGCACGTGTGAATACCTCCTGCTTTGCCCGCTATGAGAAAGCGCTGCCGTTTGTTGCTTTTAATACGTCGGGGTGGCCCAAGCAAAGCAGAATCACGGTTGATCTTGAAGTGGAGCGTGCGCTCCTTTCTGCAGGAAAAGCGGCCGAATTGATCGAGAAGCTTTCCAGCCTGCCGTTAAGCTCAGGATGCGTCGTAACCGAAACAGGTGAAGCGCTGGAAGCGTCGACGGAGGATCTTGGAGTCCGCTTTGCTTACAAGCTGCCGAACGATCGTTTCCGGGAGCCCTATTACGCGCGAATTATCCGTGTGTCGTTTATGTCCGACCCAATACCGGCACTTGGGTATTGCACGTACGCATGGGTGCCGGAAGTGAAATCTGCGGAAACCGCTGCCACATCGCTTGTTACAAGCCCGCATTCCATGGAAAATGAATGGTTGAGCGTCAGAATAGAGGACAATGGAACGCTGACTCTCCATGACAAGCATTCGCAGCAGACCTATACGGGGCTCGGCTGGTTTGAGGATACGGGCGATAACGGCAATGAATATGTTTATGTCAAGCCGCAAGGAGAAGCTGCTCTTACAACGAAGAGACTTGAGATGTCTTCCTGCGAATTAGTCGAGGAAAGCTGCGGATCGGCAACCTTCGAAATCGTTCATCAGTGGAAAATTCCCAGCGAAGCGAATCCGTTGCTTCAGAACGAAATCGAAGCCATGGTACCCATAATGGAACGGAAAGCGAAGCGAAGCCATACGACCGTTCCGCTAATTATTCGCACGAGAGTGACGCTGGAGAGAGGAGCGAGGCTGCTGAAGCTATCCGTCAGCTTCAATAATAAGGCGAAGGATCATCGGCTGCGTATTTGTTTCCCGACATCGATCATCGCCGATACCCATTATGCCGAATCCGTATTCGAAATTGCGGAACGGAACAATGAACCCTACCCGGAATGGGTCAATCCCAGTTATTGCCATCATCAGCAAACGTTCGCCGGAATCGATTCGGATACAGCCGGCTTTATGGTTTCATCCGAAGGTTTGCACGAATACGAAGTATTGCGCGACGGCCAAAATACGATCGCCGTCACGCTATTGCGGTCCGTTGGCGAATTGGGGGATTGGGGCGTGTTTCCGACGCCGGATTCCCAATGTTTGGACTGGCATTCGGCAACATTAACCATCATTCCGTATTCCGGCCGCTTAAGCCGAATCGACGCGGCATCCGAAGCGTATCGGCAAAGCATTCCTCTCGTCGTTCGACAAACCGAAGTTCATTCCCGGGAGCTTCCGCCGACTCATTCCTGGTTTCATTGGGAAGGGGAAGGCATGCTGCTGACAACTGTAAAAGCAAGCGCGGAAACGGGCGATCTGGTTGCCCGTTGGTTCAATGCTTCACGCCGGCATACGGTATTGGCGATCGATTCACCTGCACCCGGAGACGGGGTTTGGTACAAAAGCAATATTATGGAGGAACGTCTGCAGCAATTGGATCATACGGCCGGCAACCCGATTCATATTCCGGTTCGTCCTGCCGAGATCGTGACCCTGGTTTATGCACAACCGAAGTGAAAGGCGCTGACAAAGGGGAAAGACAGATGAAAAAAGTCCATTTGGTAGGCAATGCGCACTTGGATCCGGTCTGGTTATGGGAATGGGAAGAAGGGGCGGCGGAAGCGATCTCCACGTTCCGAATTGCCGCGGATTTCTGCGAGTCTCATGACGCATTCGTATTTAACCATAACGAAGTCACGCTATATAAATGGGTGGAAGAATATGAACCAAGCCTGTTCGAACGAATCCGAAAGCTGGTGCAAGCCGGAAAATGGCACATTATGGGCGGGTGGTTTCTGCAGCCGGATTGCAACATGCCGAGCGGGGAATCGTTTGTCCGGCAAATTTTGACCGGATACCGGTATTTTAGCCAGAAATTCGGCGTTGAGCCCAAGACGGCGATTAACTTCGACCCTTTCGGGCATACGCGGGGACTGGTTCAGATTTTAAGCAAATCCGGCTTCGATTCCTATATATTCTGCAGGCCCTTTCCCGAGGATATTTCCCTGCCTGCGGAAAATTTCGTCTGGGTCGGTTACGATGGCTCGGAAATTATGGCGCATCGCAGCTTTGACATGTACATGTCCCATCGAGGAATGGCGCGGGATAAGGTTGAGCGGTTTCTGACGGCGGAAGCGTATCAGACGCTAAACACAGGTCTCGTCCTATGGGGGATCGGCAACCATGGGGGCGGACCGTCCAGGCTCGACCTGGAACGGCTGAACGAATTGATCGCGGATCAGCGCAAGCTCGGTGTAGAAGTGCTCCATTCGACTCCGGAGGCCTATTTTGCCGAACTGAACAAGGACATTCTGCCCCGCCATGCAGGTGACTTGAACTCGTGGGCTCCAGGCTGCTATACATCCCAGATACGCCTGAAGCAGAAGCACCGCCTGCTGGAGAACGAATACTACATGACCGAAAAGATGTGTTCCGCCGCAGCCGTGCAAAGTCTGATGCAGTATCCGTCCGATGAGCTTTACGAGGCGCTTTGCGATCTGATGAACGCGGAATTCCACGATATTTTGCCGGGCAGTTCGATTCAACCGGTGGAGGAAACGTCCATTCGCCTCATGGATCACGGACTGGAGATTTTGTCGCGGATCAAAGCGCGGGCGTTCTTCGCTTTGGCCGCCGGTCAGCGGCAGGCGGAAGAGGGGAACATTCCGGTATTCGTCTATAATCCTCATCCGTATGAAGTGGAAGGCATCGTGGAATGCGAGTTTCAATTGGCCGATCAGAACCGCAAGGGCGGTTTTTATTTTCCCTTCGTCTACCAGGAGGGGGAGCGGATCCCATGCCAGGTGGAGAAGGAGCTCAGCAACCACTGGATCGATTGGCGCAAACGTTCCGTATTCCGGGCACAGCTGAAGCCGGGACAAATGAACCGTTTCGATTGCCGGATGGTGCTGCTGGAGGAAAAGCCGAAATCGGGACTGAAAGAAGTCGGCGGCTATTATACGGTGACGACAGGCGATCTCGAGGTATCCATCAATGCTTCGACCGGATGGATGGACCGATTCGTGGTGAACGGCTGCAACTATGTGGGAAGCAGCGCCTGCTGCGCGCTGGTGATGCGGGACAACGACGACCCGTGGGGCATGACGGTCAAGAAATTCGCCGAGGAGATCGGGGAATTCAGCCTGATGAACGCGGAAGAGGGAACGGAATATTCCGGCGTGACCGCAGGCACGCTCTCATCGGTCAGGGTAATCGAAGACGGAGAAGTCCGTACCGTCATTGAAGCGCTTTTCCGTTACGGAAATTCATTTCTTTGCCAAACCTACAAAATCCCGAAAAAAGGGACCGAGGTCGAAGTTCAGCTCAGGGTGCAGTGGAATGAGAAATCGAAGTTTCTGAAGTGGTCTTTGCCGACCACGCTTCATGAAAGCACGTACAAGGGGCAGGTCGCTTACGGCGTGGAAACGTTTCCGGCCGACCGGACCGAAGTCGCAGCCCAGAAGTGGACGGGCGTGTTCGACGCTTCGGACGAACGAGCGTTCACGTGCGTGAACGACGGGGTTTACGGATCCGATTGCGAGAGGGGTCACATTCGCGTGTCGCTGCTCCGTTCGCCTTCCTATTCGGGGCATCCGTGCGAAGACAGGCCGGGCGAAGATTTGCCGATCACGAAGCAGGACCGGTTCACTCCGAGAATCGACCAGGGGGAACGCATCTTTACGTTTTGGCTCAATGCCGGAGCTGCGGCCGACAGGGCGCAGTCGATCGATCGGGAGGCGCTGGCGCATAACGAAAAGCCGTTTGCGCTGTCCTTCTTTCCATCCGGAGCGGGTCTGGCGCCCATGCCGCTGGCCGAATTGTCGGATGCATCGGTACTGCTTACGGCGTTTAAGCGGTCGGAAGAGCATGCGGATGAATATGTGATCCGTTTGTTCAATCCAACGGACAAGGAGCGGAACACCGTTTTGGCGCTCCCATTCGTTTGTGTCGAAAAAGATGTTCTGCTGAAACCGTACGAAATTCGGACCTTAGTTTGCAATATTGCATACGGTATCATCAAGGAAGCAGATCTGAAAGAGAGAACTATTCCGGATTGAAAGATTAAAATAGCTAATTTTTCATGAAACTATGTGACAGGCTTTAATAGGATGCAAAAGAAAACGTTGTGGAAAATGGGATAACGGCATGGGTCGGAGAATATGATTTTAAAGTCGGCAGGGGAGCTCACAAGATCAAAAAATCTTGTGAGCTTTTTATTTGAATGATACAGAAACATGCAAGCGTTAGACTCTTGCAGCCGAAAGCTTTTATCGAACGCTGAAAAAAATAAAACTATGGTCAAATCCGCGCTTTCATAGAAGCAGGCGTCGATTTCATCGTCTAGAACACGGGAGGATGCGACGCTCTGCTGGTCGAATACGATCATCTGCTGCACGATGATCCAGACTGGAGCCGTGATGCGTCATGGTTCGCGAAGCGAGTGATCGACATTAGCGACCTGCTTGTTCGGTACGTTATGGAGCCGCAAAATACCGATGAAGGGGATCCTGCAGTGAATCAAGTGGCAGCTGAATCCGATAGCGGACCTGTCCGCATTACTTATCAGGATTCGTACCATCTCCGCTACGTCATGCATGCTTCCGATGCTCCGCGCCGTCTGATGCGCAGAATTAGCGGCGTGGAATTTATCGAGATGAAGGAGGCGGATCGCTGCTGCGGTTCCGCGGGAATGTACAATTTGACGCAGCCGGAAATGGTCGGGCAAATACTTGAGCATAAGATGGAGCATGCCCGATCGACCATTTGGTAGACTTTCTTCATGAACGAATGCGGACAAACAGATCGACGTGAATTTGGATGAGCAGTGCACGATTGTCACTCTCCATAGAGACCCTTGCTTAGGTAAGGGTTTTTCGTGCATCAGCCTATTCATATACAGTCATCGCTGCAGCTTCAGCCTTAAGATTTTCATAGTCGCAAAGTGTATATATTCCATTCACCAATTCCGTGATTTTCTCTAATATTTATATGCTGAGGAATGCTGAAAGGGGGATCGAAGTCGATATCGGCCAAGCATGGGACAAGGGTGAATCCAATCGTTCAGCTCAAATTGACCACTGTATTGAAATCGCTTACAAATATTATTGAACAATTTGAAAGGGTGGAATGTTGGTGAAGAAGAAATCCTTATTACCGTTACTGTTGACGATTATATTGGTTGTCACGCTCCTTCCTGCTTATGCAGCGGCAGAAGGCGAGTCGGTAAGCGTAACATTGGGAGAGAACGTTGTAGATAATGGGATAACACCGTGGAGCGGAGACGGTCCCGGGGGGGTTACCAAAGAAACGGTCCAAGGTAAGTCCGGCTGGAAAACCAACCCTGCCGCAGGAGCGAAGTATATTTATCTCAATGTGCGTAATACCTTCATCAATGGAGGAACCAACGCAGTAACAATAACCATTGAATATTTCGACAGTATTGAAAGCGCTAACAACACATTCTTTTTTTCATATGATTCCGTTGCAAATCCATGGGATTCCAATATTCCGAAGACGTATTTGACAGGCAGCAATACGTGGAAGACTGTGACCTACTCCTTGAAGGATGCGAATTTCGCAAACAGGGAAAACGGGGCGGATATCCGAATCGAGACGACCGTTCCTACTCTGATCGGCGGCGTTACCGTCGAGAAGAGCACGGTACAATCCGCAGCGACCTCGATTCAAGCGGAGCCTTCGGAAGTTTCCATGTATATCGGAACATCGACAACCGCCGTGGCAGCCGTATTGGATCAACAAGGCTTCAAGATGAATAAACTTCCCATCAGCTGGTCCAGCAGCGATGCCGCAACGGCGAAAGTGGACAGCACCGGAAAAATTACGTCATTGAAGCTCGGGACGGCCGTCATTACGGCGAATAATGGCAGTTTGACCGCTTCCATTCCTGTTACGGTGACCGAAATAGACGGGCCCGTCAGCGTAACATTGGGAGCCTACTATAAGGAAAACGGATTGTCAGCCGTGAGTGGAGACGGCGCGGGAAGAACTACTGAAACCTATGACGGCCGGTCCGGCTGGCAAACGAACCCGGCCAGCGGAGCGCACTATATTTATGGCAGAGTAGACGATAACTACATTTTTGGCGGGAAGAATACGGTGAAAATCACCGTAGACTATTATGACGCCGCTGTGACCGGAGAAAAGGGATTTCTCATCGCGTACGATTCTGTTTTAACGCCTTACGCCTATACGGAGAAGACGCTGCTGAAAGGCAGCAACACCTGGAAGCAAGCGACTTATCTGATCGAGGACGCGCAGTTTGGCAACCGGGAAAACAATGGCGCCGATTTCAGAATCGAGACGAGTGTTCCGGTCTGTATTGCTGAAATAACCGTCGAATTGATTCCGACCGTCTCGATGAGGGGGGCACACGTCACAACGGGGAGTATCTTTAAGGACGGCGAACCTTCGACCGTGAATCTCGTTTTTGACAATCAATTCGATACAGGCAAAGAGCTTAACGTCAGCTACAACGTGTTGGATTATTCGAATAGCGTCGTAAACAGCGGAGGATTTAATGTCAGTCTGGAGCCGGAACAGAAAGGACTCGTCAAACCGCTGGCATTCGGCGTTTTGAAGAAGGGCACCTATACCGTCTCCGTGGATGCGGTCAGTCCGGATGGAGCGATCAAGCTGCATGAAGAGATTCATATGGGATCGATCGCCGATTTGACGGGAAAACCGAAACAATCGTTTCTCGGCTTTAATACGCACTTTGACAGAGGCTACGGAGGATCGGATATTCGCACTCCGCTCGTTGTCCAAGCAGGCGCGGTGTCGATTCGGGACGGCTTCACGTCCGGAAATCCGACCTACATCGATAATGCGGCCGCCAACGGGTTAAGCACGTTTATTGTGACTCGATTTGATCTGGCATTCATTGAGCAGGTTGCAACGAGCTTGCAAGGCAAGGTGAATGCATTCGAAATCGGCAATGAATTGAGCACAATCTTAACGCCCCAGCAATATTTTGACATTCTTCAAGACGCTTATACGATTATTAAGGGTATCGATCCCAATATGAAGGTTGTCGGCGGCGTTACGCTGCCTTATGACGAGCCGTGGTTAAAGGCACTGGTAGACCTGGGTGCCACGAGCTATCTGGATGGGATGTCTTTCCATACGTATCCGTCGAAAAACCCGGAACAAGGAGAGGTCTTCACCGACTTCCAGGACCTGAAACAGTATATTGAAAACTACCATGCGAGCCATGGAATTACGAAAGACATCGAGCTGTGGCTGACCGAAATCGGGTGGCCGACCATGGATAAGAAGTGGGGAGGTTTTACCGAGATCGATTCGGCTTCGTACGGCGCGCAATTGGTTGTGACCAATATGGCTAACGACGTCCTGATCGATCAAATCTATTGGTATGATTTCCTCAATGACTGCACCGACAGTAAGTTCTATGAATGCAGCCAAGGCGTTCTGTATGTGGATAATTCGCCCAAGCCTTCGTTTGTCGCGTTTAACAACGTATCGAATCAGCTGGGCGGTGCGGCTTTCGTGGAATCCTATAATACGCTCGATAACGACGTGAGAATCTATAAGTTTCATCGGGCGTCCGACAATCAGGATATTCTGGCGATCTGGTCGAATGTCGACAAGCAGATCGGTTTGAATCTTGGAAGCAGCCCGTTGCAAGTGACGGATCTATTCGGGAACGTTAAGTCTTACGAAACCGTGAGCGGGAACCTGACATTCACGGCCACTGCAGCTCCCGTCTACATCGCAGGGAGCTTCGGACAAGCGCCTGTACTGGCAGCGCCAACCTTCACCGTGAATCCTTCGGTTGTTGAGGCATCGCCTGAGGAAGAGGTTCAGTTTACAGTTACCCGTGCGGCAGGCGCCGAAGCGCTCTCGGGGACTTATGAGGCACATCTTCCGCTCGGCTGGCAGCTGGTTTCGGGCGGAACGTTCAGCGCAGGCCAGACAACGGACACCTTGACAGTTAGAGCACCCGAAACGCAATCCAGCGGAGAAGTTCATATTTATGCGAAGGGTACGGGCGGCGAGTTGTACGGCAGCATGAAGCTGGACGCGCAAATGAAGGATGCGGTTGTCGTTCTTGCCTCTCCCGTTCTTAATTCGACGGGTAACGGATGGGATTTGGCCGTCACGATCAACAACCAAAATTCGCTGGAACCGATGAGCGGCGGAACCGTAACCGTCCTGGAACCGGCAGATATGGCGGGGATTCATGCCTTTGACCCGATTGCCCCCGGCTCGAGTACGACGATTAAAATTCCGGCCCCATCCATCAGCATTGATACCCCTTTGTTAACCAAGGTGCAGGTGGACCGGGACGACGGCTACTCCCAATTAATCGAACGCAATATGAGTGCCCTGACATCGGTGAGAGCTGTCCAGCCGATCCTGATCGATGGGGTGATCGACGACGAGGAATGGAGCAATTCGGAATCCTTCACGCTCGACCAGGCATCGCAGGTCCGATTAATAACGGATTGGGGAGGGCCGGAAGATTTAAGTGCTACAGCCTATACGAAGTGGGACTCGGATCACCTGTATTTGGCTGTCCGTGTTACGGATAACATCCATTTCAACAACAACCCGCCGGGCGATTCCTGGAAAGGTGATTCCATTCAGTTCGCGATCGATCCGGGCAGAGCAATCGAGCCGGGGAAGCTAGGATGGAACGAGAATACCATCGCTTTAAATTCGGTTACGAACGCAGTGATGAAGAGAGGCGGCATTGGAGGCAATAATTTGCTCAATTCCCCAATCATCATCAATCGGGACGGAAACGAGACCGTCTATGAAATGGCGATCAAATGGACGGATATTTTGCCGGTCGGAATGATTCCGTCGACAGAATACGCCATTGGATTCTCTTTATTGGTCAATGATAATGACGGATCGCTCAGACGCGGCTGGATGGAATATATGAGCGGGATCGGCTTAACCAAAAATCCGCTGCTGTTCGGAGATTTGATCTTGACGGACAGGACGCAATTATCGGATGGAACTTTAGTGCCGACTTCCATTGCAGTAGATCCTGCATCCGCAACCTTGAATGTCGGAGCGTCGCAGTCCGCTCAGGCAACGGTATATGACCAGAACAACGAGGTTATGAACGGAATCCAAGTGAACTGGTCGAGCAGCGACCCTGCCGTCGCAACCGTTGATGCTACCGGGACGATTACGGCTGTAGCTGCTGGCACGGCCGTTGTGACGGCAGCATACGGGAATCTGAGTGCAGATATAAATGTGACGGTTAATCCGGTTGTCCCTCAAAGCACTGTCGTCATCTCCGATACGTTTAGCGGGACGAATGGAAGTACGATCAACGGACGCGTTCCGGATACGGCCAACCTTCCGGGAAGCGAGTGGTCGGTGCTCAATTTTGCAGCGAATGGAAGCTTTTCCGGTACGATCAAGGGCGATGCGGGCAATCCTGCGCCGGAGGCGCGGCTTGTTGCCGGCGGGAATGCCAAAGGCGCCATTGCCATTCCGATTGCAAGCTCGAGTGCTTACGAAAAACCGACGAAAATCCGAATCGAAGCGGACCTGTCGTTCGCGGTCAAAGCGACGCAGCATGTCGGACTCGGGTTCTACTCCGCTTTGCCGCAGCAAGGCAGTGGGGAAGCGATCGAAACGAACTTTAGCGGTTTACGAATCAACAACACGACGGGCGCGATTACGCTTTTCGTGAACGGACAGGCTGCAGGACCGGAGATCGCTTATACGGGCACATGGGATCCGCAAAGCAGCTTCCACCAATTGGCTTATACGGTCGATACCGTGACCGGGGCGATCTCCGATGTGACCTTTGCCGGAAGCGCTAGCGACTACAGCTTTGCAACAAGCGGTTTCACCGATGCGGCAACGGCTTATGCCGCTGCTTTGATCGGTTCAACATTCTCGCGTGACCATACGGTGAATGTGGACAACTTCAAGGTCAGCGGATTGGAAACTCCAACCTCCATTGTGGTAAATCCTGCTTCCGCAACTTTAAATGTGGGAGAGACGCAGACCGTTCAGGCGACGGTATATAACCAAAACAACGAAGCAATCAATGGAATCCAGGTCACCTGGTCGAGCAGCGATCCTGCCGTGGCAACCGTTGACTCAACCGGGACGATTGCAGCTGCGGCTCCAGGTACGGCCGTTGTGACGGCAGCATACGGAAGTTTGAATGCGGGTGTGAATGTGACCGTTAATCCGCCTGTCCCTCAAAGCAACGTCGTGATTTCCGATACGTTTAGCGGGACGAATGGAAGTACGATCAACGGACGCGTTCCGGATACGGCCAACCTTCCGGGAAGCGAGTGGTCGGTGCTCAATTTTGCAGCGAATGGAAGCTTTTCCGGTACGATCAAGGGCGATGCGGGCAATCCTGCGCCGGAGGCGCGGCTTGTTGCCGGCGGGAATGCCAAAGGCGCCATTGCCATTCCGATTGCAAGCTCGAGTGCTTACGAAAAACCGACGAAAATCCGAATCGAAGCGGACCTGTCGTTCGCGGTCAAAGCGACGCAGCATGTCGGACTCGGGTTCTACTCCGCTTTGCCGCAGCAAGGCAGTGGGGAAGCGATCGAAACGAACTTTAGCGGTTTACGAATCAACAACACGACGGGCGCGATTACGCTTTTCGTGAACGGACAGGCTGCAGGACCGGAGATCGCTTATACGGGCACATGGGATCCGCAAAGCAGCTTCCACCAATTGGCTTATACGGTCGATACCGTGACCGGGGCGATCTCCGATGTGACCTTTGCCGGAAGCGCTAGCGACTACAGCTTTGCAACAAGCGGATTCTCCGATGCGGCAACGGCCTATGCCGCCGCTTTGATCGGTTCAACGTTCAGCCGCGATCATACAGTCAACTTAGACAACTTCAAGGTCAGCGGGATAAGCGGGTACTGATTCGGCTATTCTTTCACGAAGGGAATTCAAACTGCTCTTGTAACCGCAAGAAGATAATCCGGGCATGTTGTCGAACCGGATCAGGCAGCCCGGAATACGATGGAGAAAACCTTGCCCTCAACTCATCGATAGAAATACCGTAGTCAGCGAAGATACGAACTCTAGGTAACGACGATTGGATGCCTTCAGGATGTGACCGAGCGGAATAGGCTGTAGATGTTTTTCTTCATTGGAGCGACCTTCTGCGTCACCGTGCCATCCCGCTGCTGAACTTCCCGTGAGTGCTTGAATTGTGAGACATCGTTAACCATTGTCTCGATTCGCAGCACGTTGCCGGATTTGTCGTACATCTTGATGCTGACTGCACCCATCTGGTGCTTGATTCTCGTTCCGAGAATACGTTTGTTGAATCGGATGCAAATTTCGCCCTCATAGTTCCCGTGGAGTTTTTGGCCGAGGAACGTGGCGATGTTTTCAGGTTTGACGGAATGGATAGCGGTATGCACGACAGCATCATAAAGGTGCTAAAGATCATCCGGATTTCGGAGCACGACGTCGGTTGCAATTCAACCTGCATGTTGCTCCAGCGGTACGTTCGCGGGGAGCTTCGCCCAGGATCCGGTGCTGGCAGCGCCAGCCTTTAGCTTGAATTCTGCGGGTATTACGTTAGCACCTGGAGAAGAAGCCCAAATCACCGTTACCCGCGCTGGGGGCGCCGAAGCGCTCACGGGCAGAAGGACACCGTTGTGATGCAGGCATCTCCCGTTGTCAATTCGACGGGCAATGGGTGGGATCTGGCCGTCAAGATCGATAATCAAAGCTCACTCGCAAATATGAGCGGCGGAACAGTTACGGTCCAGGAGCCGGCGAAAGATTTAAGCGCCACGGCCTATACGAAGCGGGATTCGGAATATCTGTACATGGCGGTCCGCATGACGGACAATACCCATTTCAATAACAATCCGGCGGGCGATTCCTGGAAGGGGGATTCCATTCAATTTGCGATTGATCCCGGCAGGTCGATCGGTCCTGGAGATCTGGGATGGAACGAGAACGGGATCGCGCTCAATTCCGATACGAATACCGTGATGAAGACAGGCGGCATCGGCGGGAATAATTTGGCCCATTCTCCTGTCGCCATCCAGCGGTCCGGATCCGAGACCTTCTATGAATTGGCCATCAAATGGACGGATATTTTGCCGTCCGGGATGACGGATTCGGACGTCACTTCGGCCGGCTACACGATTACGGGTTTAATTGGCGGAACCGTGCCGCAATCACAGATGACGGCGACGGCTTCTAGCACGCAGGAGGGAGATACGCCGGCATCGAATGCGATCGACGGGTCGGCCGGCACGTTCTGGGACAGCCAGTATTCGCCGGGCCTGGAGCTGCCGCAGTGGATCACGCTTGACCTGGGCGGCACGTACAAGGTCAACAAGGTGCGGTATCTGCCCAGAGGCAGCATTTCGAACAGACGGATTCTGACCTATATCGTCTATGTAAGCACGGACGACGAGAACTTCACCAAGGTCGCAGACAACGGCACGTGGGCCAATGACGCGGCCGAGAAGACGGCGGAATTTGCCGAAACCACTACGCATGTCCGTCAGGAAGCCTTGACGACGGCTTCGATCAACGCGAATATCGCGGAATTAAACGTGGACTACGAATAATCGCGTACATGTTGCAGCGGATGGGGCCGAATCGGCACCATCCGTTTTTTTTTTGACCAGCGTGCCCAGAGGCACGCATCTTCTAGCTGGTGAAAGTCCGGTCGCGGGAGGGGCCAAGCCCCCGCATAGCTTGGATGCCTGCGTACGGCGAAATCTGTGCGCAGAAGCGCATCGACAAAAGTACCTGTCGGAGACAGGGCGAGCGACATGCCAGGCCGTAACATGAAGTGAATCCTGCCGCGTCGTCAAAAAGGCCTCGCAAGAGGGACAAGAGGAAGCCGAGTCCCGTGGTTATGGACGAAGGCCACGGAAGCTGCTAAGAACTTGGAGCGGCAGCGAAGAATCCTCCGGCGTAGAGGGATCGGCATGGTATGAAAGAGGATGCAGTGAACTGGGGAGGCCCTCCCCTAAACGAAATTTTTTTTTTTTGAAATTCGTAAAGAGGCGCTCTATAAGCCCGGAAGGTGAAGTGAGACGCCTGCAGGAAGGGAGTCCGAGGGGCTCATATTACCGATGAACGCAGAACAACACAACCTGCGGGAGGGAAGGAGCCCTGCTTTGTTCATGTTTCTTAAGGAGGTACGAGTCAGTGAATGCCAAACGGCTAACGACACCAAAGGAAAACGTTCAACAACTCGTTGCTCCTGTTGTAAAAACACCAAACCCCTCTGGCCTGTACGATATTTCGCTCTTCACGTACAACCGCGACAAAAATGTGTATCTCTGCCCCAATGGCAAGGAAACCGTCCGAAAAGCCCGCAATAACGCTCTTGAAGGCGTGCAACATTTTTTTGCGCCAAAGGACTGCGCGGCTTGCCCGTTAAAAGCATCCTGCACAACAGGCGGTAGAAGAAGCATATTTCCATAGTGATTATTACGACGTGTACAAAGCTGCCTCAAGGTTCAACGAATCACCCGAAGGCAAGGAACTGCACTTGCGCAGGTATGTCGTTGAACGGAAAAACAAGGAATTAAAAGTAGATTGCGGGTTGGGCGCGCCTCGGGTCCACGGGCTCCGTGCTTTGGGGATACGCGCCAAACTTGCTGCCATAGTCGTTAACCTCAAATTCATGGTTCGGCGATTAAAATCGCCAAGCCCTGGATTTCTTCGTCGTACTCGCGCCGCCACATAAATGCTGGTTTGTCAAAAAAACAACTCCCATACGCATACCCCCCCACCCAATTTATACCAATTCATTCCCATGAGAGCTCCTAAAAGCTTTTACACAAAAGAAGATCACTGTGTTATTGACAGTAAATCGACAGTCTCATTCGGTTCGTAAGCCATATATCATTAACATTCATAACTTGCTTGCCAAGGAATCCATCGTTTCGGTCGATCAGACTCAGGATTATCCGTAGTTGTACCTTATCGATGGCTGGTTGGGTACCCGTTCAAAATTTCATAGCCGCAATGTTCAAAAATTAATAGTGCCGGTAATTCATTGTCTTCTATAATATAAAAGGAGGATTCAACTTAGGCGCCGGCTGCTCTTTCTTACCAAAATTGCCGTTTTACAGCAGCTGGATTCTCCCTTAAAATAAAGTTAGAATGAATCGTGCATGGAGAGGGGAATTGGTATGAAGTTCCACTCGGTGTTTAAAAGGGCAGCTGGAGGGCTCTTTTTTGTATACGCTTACATAATACAGTCCCTGTTTCGAAAAATGCTCTTCTCCTTATTTGCCATCATCACGATCACGGTATTTACGCTCGGCTTGTATAATTACATCCACACTTCATCCGACATCATGAAGCGGGAAATGCAGAATATGGAGAAGCTCAGCGATCAATCCGCGTCCAAACTGGAGACGCAAATGGCCAACATCAAGAGTACGGCATGGAATTATTTCGCCGACCCGGATTTTCAACGTT
Source organism: Paenibacillus beijingensis (assembly GCF_000961095.1). Lineage (NCBI taxonomy): Bacteria > Bacillati > Bacillota > Bacilli > Caryophanales > Paenibacillaceae > Paenibacillus > Paenibacillus beijingensis. The sequence continues at coordinate 3,300,977 of NZ_CP011058.1, forward strand.
TCGTCATCACATTAGGCTCGAACCCGGATACCTACAATTTTTATTCCGGAAATTTCATCCAGTTCGCTACGGACCATCCCGAGGTTGAATCTTTCCTGGTGTCACAGCTGGAAGGCAACCGTTTAATCGAAGGTAATATCAAAAGCTCGGATGTAGTCGATTTTCAGGAACTGAAAAATGCCGCAATTTCGAACAATGGCAAAGGCGCCTGGGTTTCCTCGATCGCGTTCGATCAACAGACCAGAAAAGAAGTGAATACGCTTACGTTCATTCAAGCTGTTAAACAAACAACGTTACTATCCGATTTCCCCATCGTCGGAGTGATCATGGTGCAGCTGTCCCATTCTTATTTGAGCCAATGGCTGAACGAGATCGGCGTGCAGGGGAAAGTAAGCTTTCTGCTTGCGGATGCGGTCAGCGGCCAGGTCCGGATATCGGCGGACCCTGCATTTATCGGCACCCGGATCGAAGGACTGCAGGATCTTGAAGCGCCGCATAAAATTGTTGCCGACCAATCGCAAAGCGGCGGCCGCGAAGACAAGGAGCTGTTATTCGTCTCCCAACCGTTAGCCAACACGTCCTGGGTTCTGGTCGGCATTGTGGAAGCCCGAAGTCTTCTTACCGAAGTGAATGCGCTGGCAAGGGATACGATTTATATCGGGTTAATCTGCTTGCTCGGATCCATGCTGATTGCAAGCGTGCTTTCTTCCCGCATTTTAATTCCGCTCAAGGAGCTTAAGAAAGGGATTCTGGCCGTCGAGAAAGGCGACTACAATATTTTGCTGCCCGTTCGGACTAAAGATGAAACCGGATACATTATTCATCGGTTTAACCAGATGGCTTCGGAAATCAAAGCATTGATCCTTAAAGTATACGAAGTTGATCTCTTGCGGAAGGAGGCGGAAATCAAATCGCTCCAGTCCCAGATCAATCCTCATTTCTTGTATAATACGCTGGGCATCATCGACAGCTTGGCTTCTTTGCATGATGATGAACGGATCAGTTTGATCAGCCGTTCGTTAGCGAAGATGTTCCGCTATAACATCAGCGCCGGCCGCATGCTTACCTTGCAGGCGGAGCTGAGGCAGATTGAACTTTACCTGTACATTCAGCAGCAAAGATATGGCGACCGCTTCAAATATGCCATTGAGGCCGATGAACATGTATTGGATATTCAAATCCCGAAGCTGCTGCTGCAACCGCTTGTAGAGAACTGTTTCATTCATGCCTTCGACCGCATGTCCTCACGCAGTGAATTGCGGATACGGGCAAGGAGTCTTTCCGACAAACAAATCTGCATCTCGGTATGGAACAATGGTCCTGTCGTTGAGGCATCCAGGCTGGATGAGCTTCAGGCAATGCTGAGCCAGGGTGTCGCGCAGCGCCACGCTTTCAAATCTTCATCTTCGATCGGGCTCCTTAATGTGCAGCATCGGATCAAGCTGCTGTACGGCAATGAGTATGGGTTGACGATTCAAAGCGAGCCCGGCAAGGGGACGGAAGTCGTGATTCATCTCCGAAGAATAAGCGAGGAGGAACAGATGCATGAAGCTGCTAATTATGGATGACGAACCGCTGATGCGACAGGGAATCATAAAGAAGCTGGAGAAGCTGAGCCTGCCGGTTCATTCGATTGCCGAGGCCGGGAACGGGCTGGAGGGACTGCGCAAGCTGCCGGAAATCAAGCCGGATATTGTAATCACGGATATCCGCATGCCGGAAATGAACGGACTGGACTTTATCCATAATGCCAAGAAGTTCGATGAGAAGCTGCAGTTTATTATTGTCAGCGGTTATGAGGAGTTTGAATTCGCCAAAAGAGGCATTCAATATGGAGTCGTCGATTACTTGCTGAAGCCGGTTGAAAATGAGGAGCTGGAAAGCAGTCTGATCCGGATTATGGCGAAAATAGAGAAAGACCGGCGGTATTCGAAGCTTTACGACGAGCTGTGGCATCTGCAGAAACGGACGGATGAGACACTGCGTGAGCAGCTTCTGACCAAGTTTATCCAACCAGGATGTGAAAGCGCTACCTTAGAGAAGGATGAGAAATTGACCTCGATGCAGGCATTTTGCCGCGAATTTGTCGTCGTCCTGTTCGAGATCGTATTGCCTCCATTGCCTTACCGTTCTTTTCTAAAGGGGGACGAAGACCTGCTGCGATTCGCCATATCCAATGCCATCTCCCAAATGATGGAATCATCCAGCCGTGAAGGAATGCTCTTCCATCATGCGATTTACGACAACGAACTGGTGCATGTTCTGGGTGATTGCCAGCAGATTGATCTGGCCGTCATGAAGCAGGAGCTGAATGAAGTCATGGCAGGCATCAACTTGTATCTCAAACTCGATGTGACCATCGGTTTCGGTTTGCCGGTCAAGCAGATCAGCCGAATACACCAATCCTATCAGCACGCGAAGATGGCATTAAGAGAAAAAATCATCCATGGGCGAAACAAGGTCTATCTGTCCGCATCGGCCGCCGGAATCAGAGGCAACAGCAGTTCGATTATTGCGGAAGAAGACGAACGTTTCCTGTTCCGTCAATTGAACGATTGCAACGCAGCATCTGTTGCCGGCTGGCTGAATCGCCGAATTCTGGCAATCGTACGCGAAGAGGAGGCCAGCTTTAATCATTTGGAAAGCTTCTGCGTCGAACTTCATCTGCTTTACCGCAAATATTTGCTGCTCCAAACCAAAATGCCTGAATGGATCATCGGTGAAATCGACGATATGCTGTCATGGCTCCATAATATCGAAAATTGGATGGAAATCGAAAGCAAGCTCAGCGCGATCAGCAATACAATGATTGAGCATCTGAACAGACTGCGCCATTCTTCGGAACCTAACATTATGGACGAGGTCAAGCGCTATATCGACGCCAATCTGCACGAGCCGCTCAGTCTGCAGCTGATTGCAGAACGATTCTTCATCCATCCGAATTATTTCTCCCGCCGCTTCAAGGAAAGATTCAAGATGAGTTTTGTCAATTATATGACGGGCGAACGAATCCGCAAGGCCGAACAACTGTTGAAAGAGACCGGGCTGCAGATTCAGGAGATTGCCGTCATCGTCGGCATTCCCGACGCCGCCTACTTCAGCAGCGTATTCCGGAAAGCGACAGGTACGACGCCGGTTCAGTACCGGATGCAGCCGAATCCCAAATGATCCGTTCGCCGGGAAGCCGAACGGAATCTGAAAGTGTTCGATTTTCATACCCGACAAGTGGATTTTTTCTATTCATCTGTCCGGACATCGTGCTTAAGATAAAGTTGCAGATGAGGCAGGCAGGTTTTTCGAAAAAAAGGAGTGTCGGAATTGGACAGGGAAATCAAAAGTCATTATTCGACGGTCATATTCGGAGCTACATTCAGCGGGATCGGGGCCGCGCTTGCAGCTCCGGGAGATACTTTGGTTCTGGAACGGTCGGGTTCAGTCGGACAAGAGTTCATCGAGAGCTTTAATCCGGGCAGATACGGGGCGCCGCTTTCCTTGTCCGCTTTCGGGCAAGCGTTTGTTGAGGAATTGTTAATGCGAAATGTGATCGCAACTCCTGAAGAGCCGGTTCACCTGCCGGCTCTTCATCCGATTTTATGCCGGAAAGTGCTTGATGCGAATGCCCAAGTGATCTTTCTTGCTGAAACCCTCCTTGTTCAGCCCCTTGAAAACAGATTCGAAGTCGTTTTCTTCAGTGCATCGGGCATGCGCACGATAACCGCGGGACGGATCCTGGATACAACGACCAGAAGTTATCCCGTTCCGGCAACCGTTTCGTGCCGGAACGGCGGGGGCTGAATGCCTACATCATCCCGGACAACCCCGGTTTGCCGCTGCCCAGGATTGATGAACCAAGGGCCGCGCTTGTCCAGGGGCGATTCCCGTCGGAGCATATATTCAAATGGTCGCTAGATCCAACCGATGACTGGCCTGTCGCCAGAAGCAGCCTGTTGCACTACTGGCAGTCCCGGCCGGCTTCGCTGCGTCCATGGACGATTGCGGCCATCGCGTCCGTCTTTGAATGCAAAGTGCCCCGCGGATTGCAGCAGCTGGCAAGCGGCTGGTACTGGCTTCCATCGGAAGGGCACGAGCAGCCGGTGGAAGCGTTTGATCAAGGCTATTTGCACCAATTGCAATGGGAGGGCGTGAAGAATGGAAATCTCAAGAAGGTATGATGGCCGCGCCGTCAGATCGCGCTTTGAAGGCGAGTTGGCGGGAAGGTACGATGTCATCGTAGCGGGTCTGGGGACGGCCGGTGCAGTTGCGGCGCTTGCGGCGGCCCGCAAAGGGCTGAAGGTGCTTGCTGTCGAACGCCTCCATGGAATGGGGGGAGTGGGCACAACGGGGGCCGTGTGGGATTACTATCTCGGATCAAGAGGCGGCTTATCTGAGGAGCTGGATCAGCAGGCACTGGAATGGGTTAGCCGCGGGTTCACCCCTTCAAGCGGTGTGAATGCGGAGGCCAAGCTGTTCGTCATGGAGCAAGAGGCGAGCAGGCTCGGTATTGACATTCAATATGAAAGTTCGGTAACCGGTGTACTCATGCGGAAGAATCAGGTTTGCGGAATTGAATGGGCCTCCGCCGAAGGGCGATTTGCAGCGGAAAGCAACGTGGTGATCGACTGTACGGGCGATGCGGAAGTCTGTGCGTCGGCGGGCTGTAGCTTGCGCATCGGCCGCCGGATGGATGGCAAGGCTCAGCCCTACTCGAATGTATGGATCCGGCTGGATCAAGGGCGAGTTAACTTCCGGCATACGGATTCGGGTTATGTGGATCAAACGAGCGCAGCGGATTTGTCGAGGGCGATCCTTGAATCGGCTTCTACGCATCTTCGAACGAACTATGAAGAGCATGACCGAATGGTGCGAATCGCACCTTTGCTTGGTTTGCGCGAAGGCCGGTTTATTGAAGGAGAGGACAATTTGACGCTCGAGCAGCTCCTTAATGACCGTTCCATCGCGCAGCCGTTGTTTTTCGCTTATGCCAATGTCGATATACATTGCATGGACGTCGCTTTCGAGAGTGAAACGATGCAGAAGTGGCTGGTCGCCTGCAGCATGTGGGGCTGCAAAATATCCGTTCCGATTCCGCTTGGCGCGCTTATTCCGAGAGGGTTTCAAGGCCTGTTGGCCGCAGGGCGGTGTCTTGCCGTCGACCACGACCTGGCTGCCTGCGTACGGATGAAGCGGGATATGCAGAAATCGGGCGAAGCAGCTGCATATGCCGCTTATTTATCCATTACAAGGCAAGCAGCATTGCGGGACATTCCTTATATGGAGCTGTCTGCGCTTCTGAAGGAAACCGGGTGCCTGGGACGTAAGATTCCGGCTTTCCGTGGTTTACAGATCCGGAATCGATCAAGATAAGCTTGTCCGGATCGAAGCCGGGGCTTGCGATCTGGTCGGCAGTGCGAATGGGGGAGCCGATTCGTGCTCGATTGCGATTATGGATGGAGCAGGACCACGATCACGATGGCCATCTGAGCAAGCACAGTGCATTTGCGCTGGCATTGCTGGACGATTCTTCATCAGCTCCGCGATTGAGGGACATGGCCCGTGACAGGGATCCTGTCGTACCCGAAACAGGGTCGATTCACAAATGCAGTTATGCCCGCGGTTATGCATCCATTTTCTTATTGGGATTGTTGGCGGACAAAGAAGCGGCTTCCGGACTGTACCGCATATTGGAAGCGAATCCTGATACGTTTCCAACCCCCGACGAGAAGCGTGAGCTTCCAGGCAGTCGCCTGGAGGTTTGTTTTCAATATATTTCCTTTTCTGTTATGGCGCTGGCCAGAATTGGGGATCGGCATCTCGACACGCGGATCGATACGGCTGAAGCCTATCGAAAGCTGCTTCGCCGCGGGGATATTCGGCTCTTCGTAACGTTGCCGGGTGCGCCGCATATTTCGTACGAGATGAATGCCAACATCAGAGAAGCGGTCGAAAACACACTGACTCGCTGGGGGGCGCAAGAGGCGGAAGGATAAGATTTTCATACCCGGTCCGTTTATTATTTCTATTCATCAAATCGGCCCTGACACTTAAGATGAAATTGTGAGATCCATCAAACTACAGGAGGTATTACTCATGAAGCGATTCGGGGGATTCAGACCAAAGGGAGCCTCGCTCCTCGTACTGCTATTCATCGTCGGTATAAGCACAGCCTGCAGCACCGGAAATAATAGCGGAAACAATGCGCCAACAACGGATTCAACGAAAACAAGCGAGGCGAGCACCAATACCGCGGCAGAGACAAAGGAGGAAGAACCCAAGATCGTCGAGATCAGGGTTTGGGATAAGCCTGCGCCGGACGCATCGACTAAAGCGGTATCAGAGGAGCTGTTCGCCAAGTTTGAAGAGACGCATCCTCATATCAAAGTTATTCACGAAGATGAGACGCAAACGAGAGAAAAATTTATGGCGGCGGTTGCCGGCGGCGAGCAGCCGGAAGTGTTCAGACCGGCATTCCCGGACATGCAGGGATACGTTCAAGCTGGAATCGTTGCAGACTTGACGGATTTGGTCAACAACTCGCCTGATAAGGCTAATTTTATCGACGGTGCCTTCGACATGGCAACCGTAGACGGCAAAATCTATGGCATACCCAACAATATGTATACCACAGGCCTGTATTACAACAAGAAGCTGTTCGCAAACGCCGGAATCAAGAACCCTCCGGCAACATGGGAAGAATTCGCTGAAACGGCAAAGGCCGTACAGGCAGCAAATCCGGGAACGTTTGGCTTTGACATTCTCGGCATGGATTGGGGAGACTGGCATTTCGAATATTACGTCTGGCAAGCCGGCGGAGACTTGACCGAGCTGCAGCCGGACGGAACCGTGAAGCTGAAATTTACTTCGGATGCAACGGTTAAAGCTTTACAGTACTATAAGGATTTGAAGTGGACCCATAAAATTGTGCAGAGCAACGTGCTCCAGTCTTATGAAGAGAATAATAAAGATTTTTATACCGGCAAAACGGCGATGATCCTGGGCGCGTCAGATGGTTTCGGCGCCTACGTCGGCAAAGGAATGGATCCGAATGACATTGGATTCGCGCCTTATCCTGTCGGTCCTGCAGGAGTAGGCCCGTCTCAGGCGGGAGGACAATTCTGGTCCATTAGCCCCAAAGCCACTCCAGAGCAGAAACAGGCGGCATTCGAATATATTATGTTCATGATGTCCCCGGAATCTCAGGAGGCTATTCTGCAGTTCCGTAAAGATAACGGTCTTGGCATCAATCCGCTGAACGTATTAAAAGTGGTAGATACGTCGAAATATATTGACGGCCTGCCAGCCGACTTCGTAGCCGGGATTCAAAAGGCTGCCGAGCATCAACAGCTTGAATATTACTTGAAATCACAGCTGAGCCCTTACATTGTGAAACCGATTCAAAAAATCCTGCTCGACAAAAACGCCGACCCGCTCACCGAGCTTAAAGCGGCGGAGGCGCTGGCGCAGAAGGAAGTGATTGAGAAGTACAACAAAGATATTTTGAGTGGAGCCAAGTCATCATAGAACGTCCGGATGCCGGGATTCCGCGATCCAGGAATCCCGGCATTTATTCTGTATCAGGCGGTGAAGGAATGGAACTTGAAACCAAACTGCAATTGAAGGCCACCCGCACAGAGAGGAAGAGATTCAAAATTCGGTGGACACCGGTCCTGTTTCTGCTGCCATCGGTCATCGTATTCCTTCTTTTCAAGTATTATCTGATTTTTTCCGCGATTTATATCAGTTTATTTGATTATGATATCGTAAACTCGCCAGGCAAGTTTGTAGGTTTGGAAAATTATTTTCGTTTTCTAAGTACAGAAACGTTTTGGTTAGCGTTAAAAAATACATTCATCATCTTTCTGTTGTCCATAGCGGTCGTCTTCTGGGTACCGATTGTTCAAGCCATTTTTCTTAGTGAGGTCAAGCGCGCAAATGGAGTTTACCGGGTGCTGTATCAAATTCCGGCCATATTGCCGGGCGTAGCCGGCGCGCTGCTTTGGAAGTGGATGTATAATCCGGATCGCGGGTTATTCAATTACCTGCTTGGCAAAATCGGTTTGGGTCCTTACGGCTGGCTAAATGACATCGCCATGACAAAGTTTGCTATTGTACTGCCGGGTTTTTTTGCCAGCGGCGGAGTCGGGGTATTGCTCTACTATGCCGCGATCAAGTCGATCTCTTCGGAAATATTCGAATCCGCCAAGATCGATGGCTGCGGCCCATGGGGACGCCTGTTGCATATCGTGCTGCCCAACATCCGGTTTGTCATTTTCATTCAGTTTATTACGTTTATGTCTGGAGTTCTGCTTACGTTCGATAATATCTTCATTTTGACGCAGGGCGGGCCTGCAGACGCTTCTCTCGTTGTGTCCTTGTTAATTCAGCGCTCCGCTTTTGAGCAATCCGATTTCGGCATGTCATCGGCCCTTTCGTTCTTCATGTTTATTGTCATCGGCGTGCTGACGATCATTCAGTTCAAGCTGCAGAAGGAGGATGACTGACTGCATGAAACAAAAACGCATCGTAGAGAAAGGCGAGAAGAGCCTGGCAGTCGCCTCATATGTTGTAACCATCCTATTCATTGTGTTTTGCACATTGCCTTTGGTTTGGCTATTTCTAACATCCATCATGGATAATGAGTCGATCGAATCGCCAACGCCCCAATTTATCCCCCAAGTGCCTCTTTCTCTTACCGTGACTGTCGATTATACAGGTGGCGGGAACGAGGATATGGCCTTCTACAAGAAGGATGCGATGGAGGCGATCTGGTTTCCGTGGGCGACTCTTATTCGGAACAATATCGGCGAGATCATTGTCAACGGCACGAAGGATGGAAAACAGCTGTTCCAGGCAAAAACAACCTCGGCTCAATTCTACGTTGGACAGATGTCGATCGTTCCAACCCGGGTTGTGAACAACGAGATGATGAAATTGAAAATTCCGATTATCGATGAAAGACACTTGAGCGATTTCACATGGTTTGGGCCGGCTGGCAAATCCGCTGGGACTGCTGCGGCTGATGGATCCGATCATGAGGCGGCCCGGCTGTATCGAGAATTTTTCACGGCCAACAAATTGTTGGAGGGAGAAGTAACGACGATTGAACATTCCCGCAATCCGTGGCGGTTATTTGACAGCTTTGGAAGCTTGCAATATTTGGCATTCGGAAAAGCAGGCGCTTTAGGGTTTTATCGTTACTTTTTAAACAGTGCGTTTATTACATTCACCGTCATTTTCTGGCAGTTGATCTTTGCCGGCATCGGCAGCTATGCGCTGTCGCAGCTTATTCGCAGCAAGCGGCTGAGATTCTTCCTTCTTATGTTTTTCTTGGCGACCATTATGATTCCGGGCATTTCAACCCTGATTCCCCAATATGTGCTCATGCAGAAGCTGCATCTGGTCGATACGTTATGGGCGATTATTTTGCCGCATTTCGCCTGGGGCTTCGTTATCTTCCTGTTTAAAGGTTTCTTCGATCAATTACCCAAGGAACTGCTGCAAGCGGCTCGTATTGACGGTGCGAGTGAATTCAGAACGTTCACACATATTGTCGTTCCGATGTCCGTACCCGTATTTACGATTGTAGGAGTGATGACCTTCATACCGGTCTGGAATGAGTTTTTGTGGCCTTACATCGTCACCCAATCACCTGAAAATTGGACGTTTACGGTTGCCATGAACGATATGCAAGAAACGACCAATCGGGATACGGTTGCGCGTCCGAACTGGATCAGCGCGAGCGGCGTCATCTCGATGATTCCTCTCGTGATTTTGTTTATGTTTACGCAACGCTATGTGGAGAAAGGCATTAATTTCACGGGGATCAAAGGCTAGCGGCGGCAATCGTTCCTGTTTTCATAGCTAATCTTACGAAGTGTTTTTGCTTCGCAAAAACTTAAGGAGGAAGCAGGAGATGCCGGATCATCATTATGATGTCGTAGTAGCAGGCGGAGGGCCGAGCGGCATTGCGGCTGCGATTGCGGCGGCAAGGGAGGGGGCAAAGACACTCCTTATTGAGCGTTATGGATTTCTGGGCGGTGCCGGAACCGCCATGATGGTGAATCCGTGGATGTCTTACTGGGCGGTCGGAAAAGAGGATCACATCATTATTTTTGGCGTATTGAAGGAATTGATCGACGGCATGACAGCGCTGGGGGCTTACGGACACCCTAAGCAGATGACCGCTTTCGATCCCGAAGCTTTGAAGGTGGTGGCCGAGCGTCTATGCCTGGAGGCGGGAGTTGCCCTGCTGTTTCACAGCTTTCTGGGGAGCGTGCAGACGGACGATTCCGGCCGGTTCATTCAATCGGTTCGGGTTGCGAATAAAGCCGGACTGACCGACTTCAAGGCATCGTTATTCGTCGATACGACCGGCGACGCCGATCTGGCTGCATTGGCCGGGGCAATTGTGGAGAAGGGGCGCGCGGTTGACGGTCTGAGTCAGCCGATGACGCTCAACTTCCGGATGGCCAATGTGGACATCGACCGGATGCCGTCCGGCGAGGAAATTACCCGCCGGTACCTGGAAGCGAAAGCGAGGGGAGAGATCCATTGTCCGCGCGAGGATGTGCTGTGGTTTTATGCGAACCAGCCGGGTGTCATCCATTTTAATACGACCCGTGTCATTTTGAAGGATGCCACCGATCCGTGGGCATTGACCGAGGCGGAGATCGAAGGGCGGCGCCAGGTGCAGCAATTCGTCGCGTTTCTGAAAAAAGATGTCGATGGCTTTGAACATTCGTATCTTCAAACGACCGCACCGCAAATCGGCGTCCGCGAATCCCGCCGAATTGCGGGAGAATATGTGCTGACCGCAGAAGAACTGCTCGCGGCCTGCAAATTCGATGACGTCATTGCCCGGGGCTCTTATCCGGTAGACATCCATAATCCGAACGGGGAAGGAACGGTGATGCAGCATCTGAAGCCCGGCGAGTGGTACGATATCCCGTACCGCTGCCTCATTCCGAGGAAAATCGAAAATTTGCTCGTTGGCGGCCGGCCGATCTCTGCGACACATGAAGCGCATTCGGCGATCCGTGTACAGCCGATTGCCATTGCGATCGGGCAGGCGGCCGGCACCGCAGCGGCCATCTGCGCCCGGGATCAGGTCCTTCCGCGCCGGTTAAATGCCCGCAAGGTACAGGAAGCTCTTGCCAGACAGGGAGCAAGTCTGGGCATCAAGGTGAAATGAGGGCGGACAACGTCAGCGAAGACCGGAAATGGAAGAGGGGGCGCGATGAGTTCACAAGCGGCGCAAAATCGTAACGACAGGCTGATGAAGCATGACGGGCTCGTTTGTTTGTGGGATTTTCAGGAGGAGGGGGGCAGCGCCCGCATTTCAAAGGGACGTTGTGCGTACGCGCTAAGGGAGATGGCAGGTCCCGTATCCAGAGCGGATGATGGAGTGCTTGGTCCCTATGCGGCAAAGGTGGATTTCGGCCAATGGTTCAGTATTCCGCGAAGCGAGTGCCCCGGCTTGAACTTTCACGGTGACAGAAGCGGTCTCACAATCGCGGCATGGGTGAAGCGCGAGTTTAGAGAAACCCCGGAATGCCAAGCGGTAGCCGGAATGTGGAACGAATCGCGCAGCATGCGGCAATATTGCCTTTTCCTGGACTTGAAAATATGGGACAGCCGGGACCAGGTATGCGGTCATGTTTCCTCTGTCGGAGGACCGACTCCCGGCTACAAGTATTGCATGACTTCAGCGATTGGCAGCACTCCGGTCACGAAGGGGGACTGGCAATTCATCGTTTTTACTTATGACAGCACGTATGCGAGATGCTATTTAAACGGACGCTTCGATGGGCGGGAAAAATACAATCCGTATCTTTATGAAGGCGGTCTGTTCAATGGGGGCACAGATGGCGCTGATTTCACCGTATGCTCGGTGGACAGATCTGGCGAGCCGGGCAACTTCTTCAGCGGATTGCTTGGCGGGTTGGCCGTATTCGACCGCGCGCTGACGGATGATGAGATTTGGGCGTTGTACCGCGAGTAGAATGAGCAGGGTTCCGGTGAAGCAGTGACAGCGCAATAGAGGGAATTCATATCGACAGGCCAGCCGTTTCTTTCGGCCGGCCTGTTTTTTTCATGCGGTACGATTCCTTCTGTATGAATCATTCAACAATGCGGGTTGGAGGATGCCCCATAATTCGGCGGAACATCCGGTTAAAATAAGCTTGATCGCTGTAGCCGAGGTATTCGGATATTTCCCCCATCGTCATATGCGTGTTCAGGATGAGGTCGCGGGCGGCTTGGATCCGGACCTGATGCAGATAGGTAATTGGCGTTGCGCCGAACACCTCCTTGAACGTTTGAGTCACATAATTGGGCGCCCTGTCGATCAGCTTGGCCAGCTGCTCGATTCGGATCGCTTCGCGGTAATGTGCAAGAATATACTGCCTCACTTCCTTCATTAACCGCAGCTTGATGGAATGGAACCGTTCCTCTTTGGCTTCCCGGGCCAGGCAGCCGATCAGTTCCATCAACATTCCCTCACAGATCATTTTGTAATGAGGAAGCCGTCCGAACCATTGCTGGTTCAGGAGCATAAAGCGCTGTTTGATGTATTCGTACTGGGTGGACCGGAAGGTGCGGCCGCTGTGCTCGGCAGCGATCGGAAAGCGTGCGAAGTTCGGAACCTCAAACTGGGCGGAGTACTTCTGATGAGGGCCTTCCGGGGAGTTCCGCGCAGCGCGCAGCGTTCCTTTCGGGATGAACAGCAAATCTCCCTTCGATAAGGGGATCTCGATTCCATTCAAGCGGTAAACGGCGTTTCCCCGGGTCATCAGAATGAACATATGATGCGGCGTACAGGCTTCATCCTTATACCAGTTCGGATCCATATTATCAAAATATGCGGAAATCAACTCCAGCATCCAACTCCCCCTTTTATCTTTAAGTATAGCTTAGAATCGTACAAATAAAAGTGTTTTTCTCAATGGAGACCGTGAGCCGCTCCGATTACAATTGATTTATGCAATAAAAAAGGAGGAAGGATAAAGTGACGGTTCATCGAGTCGCAGAAATCGAGGATATACCGGAAGGAACACGTAAAATCGTCCAAGTTGAAGGCCGTTCGATCGGTGTGTATAACGTCAAGGGCGAGTACTATGCCCTGAGCAACTACTGTCCACATCAAGGCGCGGAATTGTGCAAAGGACCCGTATGCGGGACGACGCTCGAATCCAACGTTTACGAGTACAAGTATGGCCGTGATCAGGAAATTATCCGCTGTCCCTGGCATGGCTGGGAGTTTGATATCAAAACGGGGAAATCGTTATTCAATGAACGTATTCGTACACGCACGTACCCTTTGAAAGTAAAGGACGGTTATCTTGAGCTTCAGCTCGGAAACAAGGGGGGAGAAGACCATGAGTGAGAGCAAGCAGCTGCCGGTTGTGGATTGCGATGTGCATAACCAGTTCAGATCGGGCCAGGATCTGGTGCCGTATGTGGAGGAGCCTTGGAAAAGCCATATGAAGCAGTTCGGCTGGGTAGCCGCGGGGCTTCCGTACGTATCGCCGATCGGCAACAAGCGCAAGGATGCAGATCCTCCGAGCGGCCTTCCGGTTGGTTCCGACCCGGAATATTTGCTGGAGCATCTGGGCGGGCACTTCAATGTAGACTACGCCCTGCTCTGTTCGGATACGATCATTGGCGCCTCCAACTTTGCTGATCCGGACTATGTTGCCGTCGTTTGCAAAGGCTATAACGATTATTTAATTCATGAGTGGCTCGCCAAAAGTCCGAAGTTCAAAGGGTATTTATGCATCGGCACCCAGGATCCCGATCAGGCGGCCCGGGAAATTGACCGCGTGGGGCCGCATTCGGACATCGTGGGCGTTGTCGTGACCGGAGGAGCCCGGATGCCTTACGGGCAACGATTCTACCATCCGATCTACGAGGCTTGCGTCCGGCAAAACTTGCCATTTATTATTCACCCTGGCGCGGAGGGCTCCGGCATCTTCAATCCGCCTACGGCGGTCGGCTATGTATCCAACTATTTGCAGTGGCACACCTGTTTGCCGCAAACGTTCATGGCTCATTTGGTAAGCTTTGTGTGCGAAGGCGTCTTCGAGAAGTTCCCTGACCTGAAGGTCGTCTTCTGTGAGGGAGGGGTCAGCTGGATGCCGCCGCTGCTGTGGAGGCTGGACAAGAACTTCAAGGCGCTGAGGGCTTCGACCCCATGGCTGAAACGTTTGCCCAGCGAATACGTTCGGGATCATTGCTTCATGACAACGCAGCCGATCGAGGAGCCGGATAGCCCGAAGTACTTTATGCAGATGTTCGAGATGTTCGACGCGGAGAATATGCTGCTTTTCTCCAGCGATTACCCGCATTGGGACTTCGACGACCCGAACCGCATCATTTTGCAGCGATTGCCGGAGGAGAAGCTTCGCAAAATATTGTGCGAAAATGCAAAGCGGCTGTTCCGGTTAGCGTAAGTGCATCGAGGGCTGTCATGAGCGAAAAGCCTTTGGAACAAGTTCCAGAGGCTTTTCGTATGAGTATTTTTTTCGACACCTTATTCAAAATCATAACAAATCATTGAGAAACAGTCTATACATCTGGTTAAATTTTTTATACAGTTGAGTTGCCGGCAAAAACCGAAGAAATGGAGTGTTGTTCATTGGAATATACTTGTCACCTCGATGAAGCTGATCTGCAAGAGTATATGAAGAAGGTTTTTGGCACCGGCTATTTTTTAGCGAGTGTATCGAAGATGCATGGCGGTGCGCAAAAGGTCGTTTACAAGATCGATTGCCGCGATGGATTTTCCTGCGTTTTGTATGTGTGGGATCTTGCCATGAATTATTTCCAAGCAGAGAAAGCGGCCGAAGATATAAATGAGCGATCCTATGGCAGCGATTTATTTGAAATGAATAGCAAATATTTATCGCAGCATGGAATTCGAACGCCCGCCCTTTATGATCTGAACAAGGAAAGAAACCGTTACCCCTTTGATTACGCTCTTGTTGAATATGTGGATGGATCAAAGGCAGAAGCCTATTTCCATCATTCCGATTCACGGGTTAAAGATAAAGTGCTTCAGCAGTTGGGGGATATGCTTGCTGCCATGCATGCCAACGAAAGGCACACCTACGGGAAAGTGAATAATAGCGGGGGCAACACGGCAAATGCTCATTCCTTGAAATTAGAGAATGCAAAAAACCAACTATCCTACGCTTCCCAATATATTGACAGCTTTCGGGCCAATCAAAGCAAGCTGCTTGATACTTTGTATATGCTGGAATCAACAATTGAACCCAGAAACCGGTACGGATTTATACATGGGGAACTCGGTCCAGACCACGTATTGGTAAATGACAATTTAGAGCCCTATTTGATCGATATCGAAGGGGCTGCGTTCTTTGATATTGAACATGAACACAGTTTTTTAGAGTTTCGGTTTGGGGATTATTACCGTTATCTGAAGAATGATTCCCTTGATCCCAACAGGATGTTATTCTATCGATTCCATCACCATATATCGTTAACTTCGGGCGGTTTAAAGCTGCTTCATAGAGGATTTCCAGATCAACAATTTGCAAAAGAACTCGCTGAACATCATTCCCGATGCGCAATGCGATTTATTGAAGGTTGAACAATGGGGGATTGGCATAACATACTCAATGGTATGAAAAAATTATTAGCTTTGACAAGAGTGTACAGTCAAGAGGTTAATTCAAGAGAGCGAAGAGACTCGAGATTTATTGTCAATGATGGTGAAATTAAAGCTTTGTAAGGATTAATGGCAATATCGGAGTTGACAACAACTGTTTCAAAGAATAATATCATATTATACCGAACGATATGAAATAAGGTTATGTTGCTGGACAGCTGCGGAATTGTGATGTTCCATTCATGGATTCGGGCGAGGGAGGGTAGGACATGTCGACTTTATTGTCCAGGGATGAATTATTGGAGATCGTGGATGTTCTTCCGGGCGGGATCATTGTAACCGATGAAACTAAAGAGGAAGAACGCCAAGAAATGATGAACCTTCGCAGCCAACATGAATTGGAAAAGAAGATGACGTACAAAAGCAAAAAAATGGATAAAATCATTTTGATTTCAAAAAAAATCGCCAGTGTTGATTCAACCGTGCTATTGACCGGGGAATCAGGTACAGGGAAGGAATTGCTTGCTTATTGCATACACAGTTGGAGTAAAAGAAAAGATCGTCCGTTTATTACTTTTGATTGCGGCGTCTTGCAGGAATCCTATTTGGAGGCCGAATTGTTCGGAAGCGGGTTAAACCCCGCTCAAACAAGTATTATTGAGGCAGCCAATGGAGGAACGCTGTTCCTGGATGACATCGACAAGCTTTCTTTGAACATGCAGACAAAACTGCTGCATTTGATGCAGAACAAATATTACGTAAAACCCGGCAGCGGCAAACCCGTTCCGGTAAATATCCGCATTATTACTTCGACAAATAAGAATATGGAAGACTACGTAAAATTGAACCGGTTTCGCAAAGATCTCTTCTATTATCTCAATGTCGTTCCGATAAATATCCCCCCTTTACGGGAAAGAAAGGAAGACATCGTTCCCCTCGTACAACATTTTACCCGACGAATCAACAATCAATATCATATGCAAAAAAAATTCACTCCAAAACTTCTAAAACAGTTGCAGGACTATTCCTGGCCTGGAAACGTTCGTGAACTGCAAAGTATTGTGGAGCGTCTATTGGTGATGATTGATGAGCCCTGGATTGACGCAGAGGATTTACCCGAATCGATGAGCTTGAATAGAGAATACAGGAAAAGTGTAGAAGTAAACCGGATCATTCCACTCAAAGAAGCTATTGAATTGTTGGAAAACGAGTTGCTGAAAATGGCTATGGAAAAATTTCACTCAACGACCAAAATGGCGGAATTTCTCGGAGTCAACCAATCAACAATCAGCAGGAAGCTGCAGCGATTAAAGAAATAATAATCGTTCGAATGCATTTCAGTATAGCGAAGGGACTTATAACCTCCCTCTATACAGAAATGCATTTTTTTATGCGCGTTTCGCTCTCAATACCTTACATCATATCGGCATTAATAATTTTCCTGAAAACGTGATGTAAATCTCCTTAACCATTGGTTGTGCAGAAATCATAAGGGGTATGCATCAGAGCATAATTTTTATTTTGTTATTATTCCATTGTTTTTCACCGAAGAGAAGGGATTTTAAAGGTATTTACTATGCGAAAATGCATATTTTTTTACATTAGATTTGTTGTGAGATTTGCTTACATCGTGCTATAAATGCTTTGTATCCGCAATATACCACTAAAGGGGAGGCTTAATAAGCAAATGAAAAACAAAGCGCATGGTTGAAAATCGGTTCATCTCATATTTTATTTTTAAAGGAGACTGCAGATGAGAAAGTCGACGTTTATAATGGCTATTTTAATCGTTTTGATCATGGGAGGATGCGGAGGGCAACAGCAGAACGCTCCAACGGCAAACTCCGGGGCAGCCAAATCTGTCGGCTCGGTTGATGTGATCAAAATTGGTGTTCTTGCCCCGACAACGGGCTTTATGTCCACCCACGGCGAAGCGATCAAAATGGGAGCGCTGATTACGGAAGAAATGATCAATAAAGAAGGGGGGATAATGGGCAAGCCTGTAAAAATGGTTATCGAAGACGATAAATCCGATCCTGCAGTAGCCGCTGAAAAAGCGAAGCAGCTTATAAATAAAGACAAGGTCCAGTTTCTGATCGGGACGGGAAGCAGCGCAGAGACATTGGCTGTCGTACCGGTTGCGGAAGAAAGCAAGATTCCATTTATTTATTCCCTGGATGGAGAATGCAAGACGTGCAGCTTGAACAACAAACAAGAAAAGGCGAAATATATTTTTGCCTCAGGACCAACCCCTGAGATGCTGCTCGACAAGTTCTTGCCGGAGATGATGAACAAGTTTGGCAAGAAAGTGTTCTTTGTCGGAGCCGACTATGTGTTCCCCCATTTCATGAATGACATCGCGGAGAAAATCGTAATTGAAAAAGGCGGGGAGGTCGTCGGAAGCGATTATGCGCCAACCGATACTACGGACTATTCGCCGATTATTAACCGGATCAAGAAGGCGGAGCCGGACATTCTGTTTTTAACTCTTCCGGGTACAACCGGTGTGACATTCGTTAAACAAGCTCGGCAGTTCGGCATTTTTGAAAAAATGGCGGTGACCGGTTCGGCGACGTTTGATACGGAATCTTATTCAGCCATCGGCAAGATCTCAGAAGGCGTTTATGTTGTCAATCGTTACAGCGGTCTTCTCGAGAATGAAGCGAACACAAATTTCATCAAGGCATTTAAAGATAAGTTTAACCCCAAATATCCGATCGGACCGACGGCTTCCTCAGGTACTTATGGCGCCGTCATGGCACTGAAGGCTGCTGTGGAGAAAGCCGGCAAGACCGATGCCGATGCCGTCGTAGCGGCCTTGGAAGGGTTGAAATTGAATCTGCCGCAAGGAGAAGTTGAAATCGACAAAGAAAATCACATTTTTAAGCAGCATGTCTATATGATGCAAATCAATAATGGCGATTATCAAATTGTGCAAGATCTAGGCATGAGCAATCACCCGGGTTTTATCGGCTGCTCCATAGAACAATAGGTTCAGAACTGAGATTAGGCAGGTTCTCATTTCCTGGCGGCCATTTTAGTTAAAGAGGTGATGGAATGGAGAATGTGTTGAATGTATTAACATCGATTGCCGTTCTTGCGGTAGTTGCTGTGGGCCTGTATATCATACTCGGCTTAATGCAGGTCATTAATATGGCACATGGCGATATCGTAATGCTGGGCGCTTACTCCGTATTCGTATTGACTCAAGCCGGTCTCCATTTTTGGGTGGCTGCGGTGATCGCGACTTGTATTGCGGGTATTGCGGGAGGGTTAATCGAAATCGTCGTTGTAAGAAATTTATATAAAAGCGGGAATTTAGCCACCATGCTGGCTACTTGGGGAGTTGGTATCGTAATCCAACAAGCAATCAAGCTGACATTCGGTCCGCAGGGGCAATTTGTTGACGTTCCAATGACGTCTATGATTTCGGTATTTGGCGTTGAATACCCGTCTTACCGGATGATGATTCTATTCATCAGCACGATCATCTTGGCGGCTATTTTTGTTGTACTCCAAAAAACACGCGCCGGACTTCTGGTACGAGCCACCATGGACCGAACGGATATGGCAGAGGCGATGGGGATTCATACAAAACGGGTTTATTCTTATGGGTTTGTAGCGGGGTCCGCATTGGCAGGACTTGCGGGTGCCTTAATTTCGCCGATTGTAAGCATATCGCCATTGATGGGGATCGATTACGTTACAAAGTCTTTCCTTGTGGTCATGACGGGCGGATTCGAATCAATGGTTTCCACCATCGGGGGAGCGGCCATAATCGGAGGCTTGCAGAATGGGTTTAGCTATTATATGGACACGACCAAATCTTGGATGATTGTTCTGATTATCGTCATCGTAATCATCTGGATCCGTCCCCAAGGGGTGTTTTCAAAGAAATGACGAATAAAGTAAGATATCGTTTCGTTCTCGTTCTTCCTGTTCTGTGCATCATTGTCGGGTTCTTTGCTCCGGAATATCAATTGGATTTGTTGGCAACGGCCTGTATTTACGGATTATTTGCTGCAAGCGTCGATTTCTCGTATGGTTATGCGGGAATTCTAAACCTCGGCTCCGCTTTATATTTTGGCATCGGCTCGTACACAATGGCTTATGGTTTAAAACACGGGTTTGATTCGTTGCTTTTATTTATTGCGGGGATGGTTTTGTCCGTCATCATTGCGAGTGTGATCGGTTATGTCGGATTCAGGGTGAAAGCTTCACAAGTTCATTTCGGTTTGATAGGACTCGCCCTTACTCTCGGTGTCCAGCAGCTCGCGATCAGTCTATACCATTTTACCGGCGGATCGAACGGGATTACGAATGTGCCGCTGATGTCATTCCATCTTTTTGGACTGGACGTCTCTTTTCAGTCTCACACCTCTTATTACTTTTTTGTAATCTTAACAGTATTTGTCTTGTTTCTCGCCTTATGGACTTTAGTGCATTCGCAGTTCGGCAAAGTAACGAAAGCGCTGCGCCATGACGAATCCAAATTGGAAACGATGGGATATAATCCGATGAGGGTAAAAATGACCGTCCATCTGATCACAGCCTGCATTTCTTCCATTGCGGGAGCGCTGTTCGTTCCTGTTTCCGGCATCGCATATCCCGATCTGTTCGGCGTCGCGTTCAGCATGTCGGTATTGATATGGGTGGCTCTTGGGGGAACCGGCACCTTGATCGGACCTATGTTGGCTGCCATCGTTTTGAAATTGGGGGAATCGACGTTGAGCAGCAGTTTTCAGGAAACATACATGCTCGTAATCGGACTCGTCTTTGTTGTTATGGTGATCATGGCACCTGGCGGATCGGCAGGTCTGCTTCATCGTATGATCAAAAAGGGGTGAAGCTCTTGGAAATTCAAGAATCAGTTTTAAGCACCGAGAATTTAAAAAAATCGTTTGGAGGGCTCGTTGTTGCCGAAGGCATCCATTTCCGGGTAGGGAAAAATGAAGCGCGCTGCATTATCGGTCCCAACGGTGCCGGTAAAACGACGTTTTTCAATTTGGTAACCGGTTTGCTGTCATCGGATTCCGGTAGTATTCGAATCGAGAACAAGGATGTTACCCGTTTGCCCGTAAATGAACGGCAAAAATTAGGTTTGGTGCGCACGTTTCAAGCCCCGCGTATTTTTCCGCTGTTCTCTGTGTTTGATAATGTATTGCTTGCTTTGCAAGCAAACCGTCGATTCGGCTCGCTCATAAAGTGTCTGTTTCCAAACAAAAACGATACGGAAGAAATACAGCATGCGATGGAGCAGACCGGCTTGTTGCATGTTTCGGACAGACTTGCAGGTTCATTATCGCACGGGGAAAAAAAGCGGGTGGAGATGGCGATGGCGATCGTCCAAAAGCCGAAGGTTCTTTTAATGGATGAACCTACAGCTGGTATGACGGTTAAGGAAACTCAGGAAATTGCGGATCTGGTGAACCAGATTCGCAGGCAGATGTCGGTTGTCATTGTAGAACACGATATGGAGTTCGTAAGGGAAATAGCAGACGTCATTTCGGTTCTATACAAAGGCAATCTGGTCCGCGAGGGAACGCTGCATGAATTGGAGAACGATCCGTTTATTCAGGAAATATATTTGGGAAGTGTCGCACTATGAATATTTTGGAGACGGACGAATTAAAGGCCGGCTATGACGGAGCGAATGTTTTGCACGGCGTCAATCTCGAAATCAAAGAAGGGGAAATGATTGCGTTAATCGGCCGCAACGGAGTTGGCAAGACGACTTTTGTCAAAAGCGTGATGCGTTTGTTAAACAAGACAGAGGGAACCGTTTTGTACCGCGGCCAATCCATCGATCGCTGGTCCGTTCATGAGGCCGCACGCTCGGGCATACGCATTGTTCCCGAAAACAGAGGGATTTTTCCAAGACTGACCGTTTATGAAAATTTGGAGGTTGCCCGTTTCTACGCCAAAGGTGTCAAACGGGAACAGATTCAATCCGTGTATAAATTATTCCCTCGATTGGAGGAAAGGAAAAATTTAGCGGCAGGTTTGATGAGCGGCGGCGAACAGCAAATGCTTTCCATTGCGAGAGCGTTATTGGCACGACCGAAATTGCTTCTTGTGGATGAGTTTTCAGAAGGTCTCCAACCTTCTATTACGAAAGAAATTGCCGATGTGTTGTGTGAAACCAATCGCCGCGAAGGGCTCCCAATCCTGCTTGTGGAGCAAAACGCCAAACTAGCGCTGCAAATGACGTCGAAAGCTTATATTATGGTCAAAGGAAAAATCGTCTACTCGGGCGATTCGAAAGCATTAATCGATAAAGACGAGATATTGAAGGAAAATCTTGTCATTTAATTTGGCAAGTCTGGCAAATAAGGACTTGACAGGTTTTGTTTGCGGAAGGTATATTAACTAGCGTAGTTACATACCTATCGGTATAATATACTGATTGGTACGTAATAAATTATGAATAGAGGGAGGAGGTTCTCAACGTGTCGATGGATAACGCAAAAGTAATCAAGGTCGCAGCGATTCAAATGAACACCGTTCTGTACGATTGCGAGGCTAACCTGAAAAAAGCGGAGCATTTGGTGGAACAAGCCGTACAGGAAGGCGCTCGACTTATCGTATTGCCGGAGTTGTTCAATACCGGTTATCTGGTTGAAGACGAAGATGTGAACCTTTCAGAACGAATTCCGGGCAAGACGACCCGGTGGATGGAGCAACTTGCTCACCGGTATCAAATCTATATTGCCGCTGCCATTATGGAGTCGGGAGAAAGCGTCGGTGTCGTCTATGATACGGCCCTGTTAGTGGGGCCGGAAGGACTGATCGGCACTTATCGCAAAACGCATTTGTGGGATCCTGAAAATACGCGCTTTGCCAAAGGGGATTCTTACCCGGTTTTCCAAACCCCTATTGGGAAAATAGGGCTGCAAATTTGTTACGATATCGGGTTTCCGGAAGGGGCCAGAATTTTGACCTTGAAAGGAGCCGACATCGTACTCTATCCTTCCGCTTACGGCCAGCCCCGCCTGTATGCTTGGGATGTAGCGACAAGGGCGCGAGCGCTCGAAAACGGCATCTTTGTGATCGCGTCGAACCGGACCGGAACAGAGAAAGAGAGGGCGACCTTCGGCGGCCACAGCCGCATTACAGATCCCCTTGGGCGGGTACTTGCCGAGGCTGCTGCAGAAGACGAAGTGATTGTATCGGAGATCGATCTTGATACGGTTGCCAAGCAGCGCAGAGCGCTTCCCTATCTGCGGGATCGTAATAAGCTGCTATTTAAGAAGGAATTTGAAAACATCTGATCTTATCCTCAATGAAGCTCAAACTTGGATCAAGAAGGACAAAATAAGGAACCAGGAGTGATTGAAATGGATAACGGAATTAAATTGGCAGTGGTGCAATGCGATCCGAAAGTAGGCGTAGAAAACAGGGAGCACAATTTGAAGTTTTCCGAAGCAACAATCCGTCAAGCGGCAAAACAAGGGGCCAATCTGATCCTGTTTCCGGAACTGAACGTGACGGGTTACGTGTTCCAAAACCGGAAAGAAGCCATTGCCCATAGTGAAGCGGTAAACGGAAGCAGTGTCGAATTATGGTCTTCGCTTAGCCGTGAACTGAACGTTTACATTATCGGCTCCTTCGTGGAAAGAGATGGAGAGCTTCTGTATGACAGCAGTGTTTTGATCGGCCCGAATGGGTATATCGGAAAGTACCGGAAAACGCATTTGTGGAATCGCGAAAAATTGTATTTTAGCGCCGGCAATACAGGCTTTCCCGTATTTGATACGGAATTTGGAAAAATCGCGATGTTGATCTGTTGGGACATCTGGTATCCGGAAACGTTCCGGATTATGGCGATGCAGGGGGCCGAACTGATTTGCACCTTGAACAACTGGGTGTATACCCCCGGGCAATTGTACGATGAAACGGGACGCTGCATGCCTGTTTATCACACGATGGCTGCGGCGCAGGCAAATAATGTGTACATTGCGGCAGCAAGCAGAATCGGGGACGAGCGGGGCGCCAAATTTCTCGGCAACAGCCTGATTGCCGGTCCTAATGGCTGGGCGGTCAAGCAGGCGACTGCAGAGGAAGATACCATTTTGATTGCCGAAGTGGATCTTGGCGATTCAAGCAGAAGACATTGGAGCGAATATAACGACATGCTGTTCGATCGGCGGACCGACATGTACGACGTGCTGCTTGGTTACAAAGAGGGCCGGGTTAAAGCCAGATAACTTGCCCTGATGGTGGAGCAAGAGTTAGCAGGAGATTGGAGTCCTGATGCATGGATCATTTCCAGAAAAGCATATACGATTTAATCGTTGAAACGTCCACGAATCTTCCGGCTGACGTGCGAAAGGCGATTCACGCCGCTCAGGAGCATGAGGACAAGGGGACACGTTCCGCACTGGCTCTTTCGACGATTGCCGAAAATATTCAGATGGCGGAAAGCAGCGTATCCCCGATATGCCAGGATACAGGTATGCCAACGTTTATGATCCGCTGTCCTGTCGGAGTAAACCAAATCGCCATGAAAAAGAAGATCCTGGAAGCCGTCACGCAAGCGACGAAGGACAGCAAGCTGCGAATGAACTCCGTTGATTCGCTGACAGGCGATAATCAAGGAAACGTCGGACCGGGAATGCCGGTCATCAACTTCGAACAGTGGGAACGAGACAATATCGAAGTGAGGCTGATCCTCAAAGGCGGCGGCTGCGAAAATAAAAACATTCAATACAGTTTGCCGGCCGATCTGGAAGGGTTGGGCAAGGCCGGCCGCGATCTGGACGGCATTCGCAAATGCATCATGCATGCCGTGTATCAGGCGCAAGGCCAAGGCTGCGGTGCAGGTTTTATCGGCGTAGGCATCGGCGGCGACCGCGCCTCGGGCTACGAGCTCGCCAAAAAGCAGCTCTTCCGCGCGGTGGACGATATAAACCCGAACACGGAGCTTCGGGAGCTGGAAGAATACGTAATGGAGAATGCCAATAAGCTCGGGATCGGCACGATGGGCTTCGGAGGAAAAGTATCGCTGCTTGGCTGCAAGATCGGCGCAGCAAACCGCCTGCCAGCCAGCTTCTTCGTCTCTGTTTCCTACAGCTGCTGGGCTTTCCGCCGACAGGGCGTCACCCTCAATGCAGGTACGGGTAAGATTGAGGGTTGGATTTACAAGAGCGGAACGGGTATTTCGATGAAGGATATTACGGCCGAAGGCGCCTCCGGGAAGCCGGGCGATCAAATGGAGAGCCGCCGCGAAATCTTCCTGAACACCCCGATCAGCGAAGATCAGATCCGTCAGTTGAAAGTGGGTGACGTTGTAGTCATCAACGGTCTGATTCATACCGGACGCGACGCGCTGCATAAATATCTCATGGATCACGATTGCCCCGTGGATCTAAACGGCGCGGTAATCTACCATTCCGGACCGGTAATGAGCAAAGACGCCGACGGGGCTTGGAGCGTACGAGCAGCCGGTCCGACTACCTCCATCCGCACGGAGCCATATCAAGGCGATATTATCAGGAAATTCGGAATTCGCGCGGTCATCGGTAAAGGCGGGATGGGGCAAAAGACGCTGGCGGCGCTCAAGGAATACGGAGCCGTTTATTTGAACGCCATTGGCGGCGCGGCACAGTATTATGCCAAGTGCTTTAAGAAGGTGACAGGAGTGCACTTCATGGAATTTGGCATCCCGGAGGCAATGTGGCACTTGCAAACCGAAGGTTTTACAGCGATCGTGACGATGGACTCTCGCGGTAACAGCTTGCACGCTGATGTTGAGCATGATTCACTCGAAAAATTAATTAAACTTAAAGAGCCTTTTTTCAAGTAATCGAATATAAGGATTAGATGAGAGCGATCCTTCGGTGGCAGTAACGGAAAACGAACTCCTTTTTTAATGAAGGGAGTTCGTTTTGTTATCGGAATTTGACAACAAATGATTCAAATACTACTATTGTAACATACCGATCGATATGAAAAGAGGGGTTTGTGATGGTTCGGCCGCGCGAATTTGATGAGGACAAGGCATTGAAAGAAGCGATGAATTTATTTTGGGAGAAGGGTTACGAAGCTACCTCGCTAAGCGATTTAACGTCAAGAATGGGCATTCAGCGACCAAGCATATACTCGGCCTTTGGAGACAAAAAAGCACTGTTCGAAGCCTCATTACGAAAATATACGCGATCTCATGCTTCCTATGTCCGGGCTAATCTTCAAAAAAGTTCATCTGTAAAAGAAGCATTTCGTTCTTTTTTTGAAAATATAATCGTTGAGAAGTATGAAGAAAGCTTCAACTTTGGATGCTTTTGTATCAATACAATGGTGGAGCTTGCGCCTCATGATGAAAAATTTGAAGTTCTTACAAGGGAACATCAGATGTATCTTTCGGCAATATTTCAAGAAACCATTGAACGAGGCATTCGATCAGGTGAGCTTGAAAGCGATACGAACGCTAAAGCTTTAGCACAAACATTAGTCGTGTCGCTAATCGGACTTTCCGTGATGATAAAGTCTCGTCCTGAAAGGTCGTTTATTGATAATTCTATAGCGGTAACTCTTTCCTTGCTTAAATAAATCGAGTACAAGAATTTGAGTATAAGGACGAAAGTTGAATTGGATCGAAGGATACGGACTCTGCATATCGAAATCAACTATAGTCAGGAGAAGGCTGCCGGAAGTAATGGATTGGCAGCCTTCTCCGCTTACGTGCAGTTCTATTTTTGAATAAAAGTGTACGGGGGTTCAAATGAAATTCCTGATCATTCAGCCAAAACTCGAAAATACGATTCTTCAACTGGAAAAAGAATTGAGAAATAATCCCTCAGTTAATGCTGTCATATTTCCAGAAGGATACTTGAATGAAAATGTAGAACAAGCCTGTGCTTTGGCAAAAAGTTATAATACGATGCTAATCGGAGGACATAGAAGACTGCAGGATCGTCCCAAAGATAGAGCAATCATTATTAATGCGGCAGGTGAAATCGTTCTTGACCGGGTGAAGTACAGCCCGATGCTTTTTGCTGTTGAAAATGGCTTGAAAATCGGTCATATCCTTTGTGACGAGTTAGTCGTACAAGGGTTGAAGTATAATGAAGTACATGAAATTGATCTAATTGTTCATCCGATTGGTGTGGGCATGTTCAGTGAAGAGCAATTTGAAGAATGGATAAACGAAGCGAAAAAAATAGCCGTTACGTATAGAACGATGATTATTGGCACTAGTCACGCAGACGGCTCGTTTCGGGATAGCGGTGTTTCCATACCCATTGCTTATTGCATTGATAAAAATGGCGAGGCTGTGTTCATATCTAAGAATGATATCCGGTCAAGGATATTAGATCTGGATACAAATGAGATTTCATTTTCTCAATAATCCATCACTTTTCCGGAGGTTCATGATCTTGATTAATCGTTTCCAAGGCAGTCTAATTGGATTAGCGGTGGGCGACGCGATCGGTACTACGGTAGAGTTTCAAGCTCCCGGAACGTTTAGCCCGGTTTCGGATATGGTTGGCGGAGGGGTATTTGACTTGCCGAAAGGCAGTTGGACCGACGACACATCGATGGCTTTATGTTTGGCAGAGAGTCTGATATTCAGAAAGAGATTTGATCCCATTGACCAAATGGAGCGGTATGTGAAGTGGTATTGTACCGGCCACCTTAGCTCGACAGGAGTATGCTTCGACATCGGAAATGCAACCGCCGAGGCTCTTCAAAGGTTTGAGCGTACGGGAGAGCCTTTCAGTGGATCAGAAAACCCGTATTCGGCAGGTAATGGTTCGATTATGCGGCTTGCTCCGGTTCCTTTGTATTTTTTTGAGGATCTTGCTGAGGCTGCGAAATGGTCAGGTATTAGCTCCAGAACAACACACGCTGCTAAGGAATGCGTTGACGCTTGCAGGCTGTTCGGCGTCATGATCGCTGCAGCAGCAAAAGGAATGGATAAAGAAGAGCTGCTGCATCCGGAAACGTTTGATTTTTTATGGACTCAGGAGCCGCTTGCGCCGAAAATAGGTGATATATATAAGGGGTCATATAAAAGACTTCACCCCCCGCATATTCAGGGGAGCGGATATGTCGTCAAGTCGTTAGAGGCTGCACTATGGGCATTTTATCATGGAAATAGCTTCAAAGAGGGGGTACTGTTGGCCGTCAACCTCGGAGACGACGCGGATACTACAGGAGCCGTGTATGGTCAGCTCGCCGGCGCCTTTTACGGATTGGACGGTATTCCAAAGCATTGGGCGGATCAATTGGCGATGAAAGAGCTGATTCTCGATTACTCAAGTAAGCTGCAGCATTCAATGAGCTAATGGACAATGCAAGTAGGACCGGGGGGCTAAAATGGACATTCATTTGGAGCTATTAAACGAATCGGACTTTAATACAATCGTTAATTGGATCAATCATCGTGATCAAGACTTTATGGTTCAATGGTCTGGATTGACTTATACATTTCCTCTGACAGTCGAACAAATGCAAAGCCATTATCATAAAGGGATCAATTCGCTTGACTCGGATGTGTTTATTTACAAGATTGTTGAAATAACGAGCAATGAAATGATAGGTTCTTTGCAATTGTGCCGTTTCGATTCCATGAAGAAGGAAGCGGTAATCTGTCGGTTTATTATCGGCGACTCCAGCCGGAGAGGTTCCGGAATTGGAACATTGGCGTTGAAAAAAGCCGTACAAATCGGATTCACGCAATTCGGCCTGAAACAAATCCGATTAAATGTTTTTGACATCAATAACACCGCGATCCGTTGCTATGAACGAGTCGGCTTCAAGAAAGGGAAAATGACGGAAAATGCTTATACTTCAAGCCAAGGTGTGCAATGGAGCAATTTGGAAATGATTTTGGATAAAGAAATTTGGGAGAAGAACGTCCCGGTTTCCGAATGATGCGTCGTGTTTTGTATTCGACCCCGTTGAGGTGAGCAATGAAAAAAATAATGTTTACGGGCGGAGGTTCCGCGGGTCATGTGACCGTCAATATTGCGCTCATTCCGCGATTTCTTCAAGAAGGCTGGTCCGTTGAATATATCGGCTCGGAGAACGGTATTGAAAAACAGCTTGTTTCCGCCCTTTCAGCGGTCCGATACCATGGCATTGCCACCGGCAAATTAAGAAGATACTTTGACTGGCAGAATGTCAAAGATCCGTTCAAGGTTGCGAAAGGGGTTCTCCAAGCCTATCTTCTGATTAAGCGGCAAAAGCCGAATGTTATATTCTCGAAAGGCGGGTTCGTTTCCGTTCCGGTCGTCTTAGGCGCCTGGCTCAATAAAGTTCCGTTCATTATTCATGAATCCGACGTTACGCCAGGATTGGCTAACCGCTTGTCCATTCCTTTTGCGACGGGGGTGTGTACGACCTTTCCCGATACCGAAACGTTTTTGCCCAAGGGCAAGAATCATTATGTCGGACCTGTTGTTCGTCAGGATCTAAAGCTAGGGAGTGCGGACCGCGGGAGACAGTTCTGCCAATTTACCGATAATAAACCGGTATTGCTTATTATGGGCGGCAGTCTGGGATCGCGAAAAATTAATGAAACGATACGAACAGGAATAGATGAACTTACAAAAAGATTTCAAATCGTTCACCTTTGCGGCAAAGGTCAGATCGATTCTTCGATTCATTGTCCGGAATATAAACAATACGAATACCTTAATGAAGAACTTGCGGATGTGCTGGCGATGACTGACGTCGTTATTTCACGAGCAGGTGCAAATTCTATTTTTGAATTATTAGCGCTTCGCAAGCCGATGCTGCTTATTCCATTACCAAAAGAGCAGAGTCGCGGGGACCAGCTATTAAATGCGGCTTCGTTTAAAAAGTCCGGTTTTTGTGAAGTGCTGTTCGAAGAGCACCTTACCGTCAACACGATGATAAGCGAAATTGTACAGCTATTTGGAAACCGTCAAGCTTACATCAAAAATATGGGGAACTTTGAACAGAAGGATGCGTTATCTGTCGTTTTTGAATTAATTAAGCAATCGGCAAAATAGAAAAAATGTATTGTGCTGTTTTTAACATTGGGAGGAGTTTGTTCATGAAGACGTTGTTGCTGCTCGGAAGTCTCGCTATGTTTCTTGCGGTTGCTTTAGGGGCGTTTGGGGCGCACGCACTCCGGAAAAAGCTGACCGAGGACACGATGAAGGTCTATCAGACGGGGATCCAGTACCACTTGGCCCATGCGCTCGGTTTGCTCCTGCTCGGAGTGATCGCGGAAAACGCGGATCATTCTTCTCAAGTCGTCCTTGCCGGGTGGTTCCTGCTTGCGGGAATCGTTCTATTCTCCGGCAGTCTGTATGCGCTCAGTTTAACCGGCATTCGAAAGCTCGGCATCATCACACCATTCGGCGGCATCGCCTTTTTGACGGGCTGGGTTATTCTAATGTTTGCCTTCGCATAATAGTCCGGGTGACGACAGTCTCTTGACGCCACAAAAATAGGAGAGCACTGCGAAAGGAGAAACGATGACTATACGTATATTGCAAGAATCAGATGCTCCATTGTACCAAGATTTACGATTGAGTTCGTTACAAATCAACCCGGACGCATTTGGATCCACGTATGAAAGAGAAGTGGATTTTTCATTGGAAACGGTAGCTGAGCGAATAAAACCGACAAAGGACAAATTTGTTCTGGGGGCTTTTGACGAACGTGGTTCGTTAGTTGGAATGGTGACTTTTGTACGTGTAAACAGTCTTAAAGCTGCGCATAAAGGGAATGTTTACGGGATGTATGTAGCACCGGAGCTGCGAGGAAAGAGACTTGGAAAATCACTCATGCTTGAACTAATAAGGCAGACAAGAGACTGCGATGGTTTGGAACAAATAAACTTAACCGTTGTATCTAATAACGATTCCGCAAAGAAACTATACGAATCCGTCGGATTCGAGGTGTATGGCGTGGAACGAAACGTCTTAAAATTCAACGGGAAATATTTTGATGAGGACTTAATGGTTCTAAAATTCTGATTTACTGTACTAACGGGTCATCTCAGGTCGATTTCGAATGCAACATTTATCCTCTTCTTTACGTTTAGGGTAGCAGATTCCACTGCACACTCGCGTAACGGGAGGGGGGCTGTCATGAAGAGATATTTTGTTTTGTTGGCACTGATTATTGTCTGGTTGTTGACAGGCTGCCGCACGGCTGATGGGACCGGGCAGCAGCAATCGGCATCAATGCCGGAGACAATGCCGGAAGACTTTGCCTTTTCCGTGCAATTCGGTTATGGCAGCCGGAATGAAATCAACACGTTCAATCATACCGTGACGAAAGATTTGATCGTGAACGGAACCGCCTCTGCGCCGCTGACATTCACTCCCGATGAGATAGCGCAAATTTATGCGGATATGCGAAAAATGAACATTGTCGGCGAAAAGGTGTTGAAGCCCGAGAAGGTAAACTGCAGCGTCACGCCTCACTCGGAGGATAAGTGGAAGGTACGAATAAACGGACAGATCACATACCTGCACTGGTCCGGGGAATACTGCAACGTTACCGAAGACGCCCGGCAGCTGGAACGGCTGCGGGACGATATTTTTGCGCTTGTGAAAAATAAAGCGGCCTACAAGGAGCTGCCGGAGCCTGTAGGCGGATACGCTTGATGCCACTGCCGGATCTGTACCAGCCTGGCAATTCATTACTTCATGAGCTTCTCCATAATGACATACTCGATTCCGCCTTTGCTGAATATGGACGGGGTTTGGGCCAAGCCAAATTTTGCGTAGAACGGGGCTTTGTTTTTTCTGGCGTTGCACCATATTCTTTCAATACCCATTGACTGTGCTTCGTCCAATACATATTGAAGCAGCTTGCTGCCGTAACCTTTGCCCTGCTCATGCCTGAGAGTGGCAAACTTGCGAAATTGCGCCTCATCGCCATCAACAAAAAGCGAAATGACGGATACAACCCGTTCATTGGAAAAAAGTCCGTAATGAATCCCTTCATCATCATCTTGCAATTTAACGTAATCCACATCTTTATCGGGCCACATGACCACATGCCTTAATTCCCAAGCCATTTCCTTGTTAATTCGCCTGATGTCCATAGGTATATACCCACTCTTTCTGTCTTTGCAATGTTAAACCTTGATTAGTTGTCCTGTCTTCCTCAAATCCGGTTCAGTAACTATTATAGAGCAAATCAATTCGCTGCGCATCGAGCTAAAGGAGGCTGACAACACGCTTGCTGCATGATCGATGCCTTTTCAGAGTCCGAGACAACGGGGAGATGATCCTGCCACTAAAAAAACGGTTCCGGTGCGCCTTTAAAGGCGGCCGGAACCGGAACAAATCAGGTATTTTTGTACCGTTCATAAGCCGTTTTGTAAACGTTCATGTATTGCTCCACTCCAAGCGATTGAACTTTGCTGACATAGCTGTCCCATTCGCTGAACGGAACGTCGCCGGTAATGAACTTGGCTTCCGCCTCTTTGATATACGTCTCGATATCTTTGCCGGTCGACTGCATGAATTCCGTTTCGTCTTCGGTAAAGTTGAAGTAATACCACAGTTCTTTCAGCCAGTATGGCTCGGCTTTTTTGCCGGCCTCAACGCTTTCCGGCAGCGATTCCGAACCTTTGAAATATTTTTGCTGCGCATATGCCGGGTAGCTGCCGCCGATCCAGGTCACATATTTGATCAGAGCCTGATCGAGCGTCAGTCCATCCGGATTGTTCCTGATTTCATCCTTGTATTCGAGTGTACCGTCCGGTTTCTCGTCGTACGTGACACCTTTTTGGCCCATAAAGTAGAACGTGGCGCCTTCATCGCCGTAGAAGCTGTCGATCCAGCGGAGCGTCGCTTCCGGATTTTTGTTTTTGTCCGTAATGACGAACGCACCCGGCCATACCATCGGTACTTTAATATGCGAATACATTTGATCGCCATGCGGCCCCCTCAGAGCTCCCAGACCGATATAGTTCTCCCCGTTAAACTGCGTTACCGGGCTCGGGTTAATCGTTGCTCCCACAGTTTGTTTGCCGGCTTTGGCAAGAAAGGCGTCGCTCTTCTGGGTGAACGTTTCAGGATCGATCAGACCTTCCTGATACAGCTTGCTCACATATTCAAGCACTTCCTTGAATTTCGGATCAAGACGATAGAACCGAAGCTCGTTCGAAGCCGGGTCCGTATCGACAAATTTATGCCCAAGACCGCGGTTGCCGACTCCCCAAGCACCCATCAGCTGTTCGATTAACGGAGAGATGCTCGTGCCGCTGTATGGAATTTCATCCTGCTGGCCGTTTCCGTTCAAATCGGTGTTTTTCACAGCTTTCAAGTAATTGTATAACTGCTCAGTCGTCGTCGGCTCGGGCATATGCAGCTTGTCCAGCCAATCTTTCTTCACCCACAGCGGCGTGCCGATCAGCATCGGCAGAAATTCAGGGCTGTAGAAGCTCGGAATCGAATAAATATTGCCGTCCGGCATGGTGATCGCTTTTCTAAGATCCGGGTATTTATCCAGCAGCGCTTTCAAATTGGGAGCATATTCATCAATGAGATCGTTAATTTTCAGGAATACTCCCTGCTGTCCATACTTGAGCAGATCGGGGGCAGGGACGCGGGCGGAATAGAATGCATCCGGATAGTCGCCATTGGCAAGGGCGAGGTTCCGCTTCTCCGTCAGGCTGTCAAAAGGAACAAGCTGAAAACGGACATTAATGTTGGTTTGCTTGGCATACTCTTTCCATACCAATGTGTTTTCGAAGTCATTGCTGTTTGTGGGCGCTTTACCGGTAAAAAAGGTGAGTTCGATCGGTTCCTTGACAATGGGCATGCCGGTTTTATTCAGATTGTTTTCCGGTTTGGCGGCGGCACTGTTGGTACCGGCATTTTTGCTGCCGGCATTTGCAGCGCTCGTTCCCGGTTCCGGGTTGTTTTGGCTGCAGCCCTGAAGCAATCCTGCTGCCAATACGGTGGTGAGAAGCAATGGAGTCCATTTTGTACGTTTCATCTGTTCTTGTTCGATCCCTTCTATAAATAGGTTATTTATTTCAAGGGCGGTTAACCCTTGATCGCCCCAACCATAACGCCTTTTACAAAATATTTTTGCAGAAACGGATACAGCAGCAGCACCGGCAGGTTCGCAACGACAACGAGCGCATAACGGATCGATGCGGTATCCATCACCGTTTTGGCATGCGTCGCATCTCCTGCGCCTACCATCGTGTCCATCTCCCCCTGCAGCAAAATTTCGCGGAGAAACAGCTGCAGCGGATATTTGTCCCGATCCGTCAAGTAAATCAGGGCATTAAAGTAGGCATTCCAATGTCCGACGCAGTAGAACAAAATCATGACGGCGATAATCGGCATCGACAGCGGCAGTACAATGCGCCATAACGTTTGCAGGTTGGAGCAGCCGTCAATGGAGGCCGATTCCTGAATCTCCTCCGGAATGCTGCTCTGGAAGAACGTGCGCATAATGATGATGTTCCAGACCGACACGGCGCCTGGAATAATGAGCGCCCACATCGTGTTAAGTATGCCGAGCTGTTTGACCACCAGGTACGAAGGGATCAGACCGCCGGAAAAAAACAAGGTGAACACGAAGAGGGCGGTAATGACGTTTCGGCCTGCAAAATCCCGTCTGGCCAGCGGATATGCGGCCATAACCGTCATCGCGACATTAATGGCGGTGCCGACAACGGTGTACACGATCGTGTTCATATACCCCGTTAAAATTTCCGGGTTATGGAATATTTTCGAATACCCGACGAACGAAAAGCTTATGGGCAGCAGCCACATCTCACCGCTGAGCACATCTTCGGCATTGCTGATGGACGCGCTGACGATATAAATAAGCGGGTACAGCACAACGATGCAGACGAGAGCGAGCAGGGCGTTCACAACGACTTCAAACACTTTGTCTCCGGTACTTTGTTTTTCCACTTGCGGTTCCTCTCTTTACCATAAGCTCGTTTGTTTCATCATTTTGGCAGCCCGGTTAACGAGGACGAGCAAAATGAAATTGATGACGGAATTAAATAGGCCGACAGCGGCGGAGAAGCTGTATTGGGCGCCGAGAAGCCCGGTCTGATAGACGTAGGTGGAGATCACCTCCGAGCTTTCCTTGTTTAGCGAGTTCTGCATCAGGTACACCTTCTCGAATCCGACCCCCATAATCGACCCGACGTTGAGAATAAGAAGGATAACGATCGTCGGCATAATTCCCGGAAGGTTGATGTGCCATATTCGCTTTAGTCGCGAAGCTCCGTCAATCCGGGCGGCTTCGTGCAGATGAGGATCAATGCCGGCGAGGGCGGATAAATAAATAATCGAGCTCCAGCCCATTTGCTGCCAAACTCCCGAGAAGACATATACCGACTTGAACCAGCCCGGCTCCGTCATAAACGAAATCGGTTGTCCGCCGAACAGCTTGATCAGCTCATTCAGAATGCCGTTATTCGGATGAAGGAACATGACCACCATTCCGACAAGGACGACAGTGGACAGAAAGTGCGGCGCGTAAGTGACCGTCTGCACGAAACGCCGGAAAAATTTCTGGCGAACTTCATTGATAAGCAGCGCGAGCAGAATCGGGACGGGGAAGCCGACCGCAAGCTCGTAGAGGCTGATGCCGAGCGTATTCCGGATCAGCCGCCAAAAATAATAGCTGTCGAAGAAACGCTGGAAATGCTTGAATCCGACCCATGGGCTGTTCCATATGCCCTGCGTCGCGATGTAATTTTTGAAGGCAATCTGAACGCCGTAAATAGGGAAGTAGTGAAAAATAATAAAATAGACGATAACCGGCGAAATCAGTACATACAGGTCCCAGTTGCGGCGTAAGGAAGTCAGGAGCCGGGAGCCGGTCCGTTTTTTTGCCTGGACCGAATTCAGCTGATAGGAAGAGCTTGATGTCGTATCCATCGTTTCTTTTCACCTCCTTCAAGAAAATGGTGTAAATCAAATTAAAGCCATCAATACCTACATTAATAAGAATGTTTTCATAACTTTAATGGATGAACAACAATAGTTATTGTTGATACTTTCGTTATTATGATTAATATTTGTTAGAATGATTTAAAATAGGGGTAAATAATATGTAAATATTTTACTTTAAATGACAAACGCAAATAACCCTCTATTAAAGCGGCAGCCGGAAGAGAATGGCCCGCTTTGTCATCATAGAGGGTTGCCCGTTCAATTATTCGTAGATGTTAATGAAGCAGCTTGTACCTTCATCGTAGCAGAACATGGATGGACATCCTATGGAGATAAACCGGATCAATATGGAGGAATGTTGTTTTCTCGTCCTTGAAAAATCAGTTCAATTATTTCAAAATGAAGGCATGCGAAACTGAAAGGAGGAGGCAGTGTTGCCCAGCAATGCAACATATCGGGTATCCATCAATGCACATCCCGGAAGCGGCGAGCTTGTTCCGATGTTCAGCGGTCAGGAACGAACCGATCCGAACCATCGGGTGGGGCCCAAAATTCTCGATTATTACCTTGTTCATTACGTCGTGTCCGGACAGGGCGTTTTCCATTGCAGAGGAACGGATTATCCCGTGTCTGCCGGCGATTTCTTTTTTATTTTTCCGGACGAGCTGATCGCTTATCAATCGGATGAGCTAAGTCCGATGTTTTACCGCTGGATCGGATTCAAAGGGATGGAGGCGGCCGGGCTCCTGCACCGGCTGGGGATCTCTGCGGCCGCACCGGTCGTGTCGCATCCCCGGCAGCGGCGTATGTCGGCGTTGTTTTACCAGATGGAGAAGACGTTGTATGGGGGAACCGTCGCTGACGATATGCGCGCGGGAGGACTTCTTCGGACCATTTTTGCTCAGTGGATGGATCAGGCGCATGCAGAAGGACAAAGCAGCACGGCGGCCGAATCGCAGATGGAAAGGCAGATCGGGCAGGCAATACGCTTGTTCACCCTTCAATATGAGCAGAAAATATCGATCGACTCGCTTGCACATACGCTAGGGTATGACCGGACGCATTTTTCTAAAATGTTCAAGCACTATACGGGGTTGTCGCCTCAAAACTACTTGCTTAACGTGCGCATGGAAGCGGCCAAACAGCTTCTGCAAAAGCCGATTGCGATTGAACAGGTCGCTGCTGCTGTCGGATTTGCCGACCCGCTGTATTTTTCCAAGCAGTTCAAGAAGTGGAGCGGGCAAACGCCGAGCGGATACCGCAGAGAGAAACGTCCAACCCTGTGAAGAGGATTGGACGTTTCGACCGATCAATACCGATAGAGCATAACAATATTTTGCCAACCGGTTCCGACGGTCCAAAAGATAACGTCATCGCCTCTCTTCACCTGTCCGGACTCGACCGCCTTATGTAATGCGATGAACGGGCTGCTTGTTCCGGTGTAGCCGAATTCATCGCCGATGTAGATGCATTT
This sequence comes from Paenibacillus beijingensis, assembly GCF_000961095.1. NCBI lineage: Bacteria > Bacillati > Bacillota > Bacilli > Caryophanales > Paenibacillaceae > Paenibacillus > Paenibacillus beijingensis. The sequence continues at coordinate 3,337,944 of NZ_CP011058.1, forward strand.
CTCCTTCTCCAAGCCTAGTTTCTCTTGAAGCACATTGACATACATCACTGCGAACTGGGAGAAACAGAACGCGCTGACCCGCTCCAGCGGCACGTTGTTTCGCTCCAGCAGATCGGGAATCATTTCGGCTGCAACCTTGCTGGCCATATCGGTATCGAAAGGATTCGTTACGATTTTCAATTTTTCGATCGATTGTTTATAAATATTGGAAAGGCCTTTCGGAGGGTATAACGAAGCGTTGATCGGTTCGGAGCAGGTGTAATAAGCGGAGTCTATCAGCCCTGCGTTTGCAGCGCCTTCCACCCGTTCCAGGATAACGGCGGCAGCAGCGTCTCCGAATGCGGAAAAATAGACCGCTTCCGATTCGTCCGTAATCGGAGAGACATGATCCGAGCCGATAATTAACGCCCGCTTCACGGCCGGATTGGCGGACATATAGACGCTCGCCTGCTCCACCGCGACAACCATCCCGGCGCAGCTTGCATTGGAATCCAGACAAATGGCCGAAGCCTTTCCGCCAATTTGATTGTGGACCATAATCGCATTGGTCGGGAACAGGTATTCCGGGGTTTGGCTCGAATAAACGATCATATCGATATCTTCTCCGGAGAGCCCGGCTTTGTTCAGTGCCGATTGAGCGGCGTTAACGGCCATCGTCAGCGAATTTTCCTGCTCGTTATCGATGATATACCGTTTGTCACGGCCGAGAACGGCCAAGAGATTCGTAATATCAGCGCCTTTTGCTTTCAGTCGTTCCAAGTAATAATCATTGCCGACGCTATTGTCCGGATGGTAAACGGCTACGCTTTTGATCTGAACATTGTTCAATCGGTTCTTCTCCTCTCCACCAATCACCTGAGATTTTAACTCTTTCTTTTTCCTGAACCTCGTTGCAATTCTCTTAATTACTCCTCCTTTTCCTAGTATATGGATGATTTTACCACAATGAACTTATGGATTCACCAAAAAAAGTAGAACAACCATTAATCCTTTCTCTCCCGATAGCTCAGGATACGTAATTCTCGGTATTGAACCCTATCATTCTACGCTGGAATCGAAGGTCGGCGCGGATCTTTTGTAATCATAAGCAGCCGGAAAAAGCGAAACGTCCAACCCGGCTTCAAGCGGATTGGACGTTTCTTCATTTTAAAACAGTCTATGTCAATCGATTATGAAAGCTCGGTCACTTCGACCTGTTCGGTCAATCGCAGCACGTCGCTTTCGTACACCTCTCCGGCATGCCGGGTAAGGGCGTTGGCGGCTCCGACCGCCGTCGCGAAGCGCAGCGCTTCGCGGATCGGCATTCCGCCGCGCATTGCGACCGCCATGCCCGCAACGAACGAATCGCCGCAGCCGACAGTGTTTACCGCCTCAATGCGCGGCGCATGAACCCGGTAACACGTTCCGCCGAATCCGGCGATGGACCCTGACGCTCCGAGCGTAACGATGGGGCAGGCGATGCCGGCAGCCATCCAGTGGCGAACGGTTGCGGCGACTTCATGCTCGTCGCGGACGCTGATGCCTAGCAGCGCTTCCGCTTCATCTTTGTTCGGCTTGATGAAAAAAGGTGTCGCTTCCAGCCCGTGGACCAGCGCCGCACCGCTCGTATCGAGGAAAGCGCGGGCTCCGCTTTGACGAATGAGGGCGATAAGCTTCCCGTACGTCTCGGCCGGGGCGCCCTTAGGCAGGCTTCCGGACAGGATGACGATGTCCGAATCGGTCAACCCGTCCGTCACTTTGAGCGCGACCTGCGCGAGCTCGGCTTCACCGATCGTCGGGCCGGGCTCAAGCACTTCCGTGGAGGCGTTTGTTTCCCGGGAAATAAAGTTCAGGCACAGTCTCGATTCGCCTTCCGTCTCGGCAAAGTCGTGCGCAATGCCGGCCGCGTCCAGGCCGGTGCGGATAAATTGCCCGTTGCTTCCGCCGACAATGCCCGTCGCCTGCGTCCGTCCGCCAAGCGCATGGACGACGCGGGCCGCGTTCAAGCCTTTGCCGCCGGGAACGGCGTAAACTTCCGCCGCCCGGTTCACGGACTCGGGAAGGAACGCGTCCAAATAGTAGGTTTTGTCAACTGCCGCGTTAAGCGTTACCGTCTTGATCATCGCTTGTTCGTTTCCTGCTTATATAAGCTGTCCGGCTTTGCCGATGCAGCCGCACATGCGCATTTTTTCGATCGCCATTTCCTTGAGCGCCTGCTTGGCCGGCACCATATATTTGCGCGGATCGTTTTCCTCCGGATTTTGATCGAATACGGATTTGATGGCGTTCGAGAACGCGATGCGCAGCTCGGTGGCGATGTTCATTTTGCTCATGCCGAGCGATACGGCACGGCGTACCTGCTCAACCGGAATTCCGGAGCCGCCGTGAAGTACAAGCGGAACGGAGACGACTTCGGCGATGGCTTGAATGCGGTCAAAATCGATTTTCGGCTCGCCTTTGTAAATGCCGTGCGCCGTGCCGATGGCCGGAGCGAGCGTCGCGACGCCCGTCAGCTCGACGAACCGTCTGCATTCCAGCGGATCGGCGAGCGTAGCGTCTTCTTCGCCGACAACGATCTCATCTTCAACGCCGCCGACTTTGCCGAGCTCGGCTTCCACATTGACACCTGCCGCTTTTGCCACTTCGACGACTTTGCGCGTTTGGGCGACGTTCTCATCGAACGGGGAGTGGGAGGCGTCGATCATGACCGACGTGTAGCCGGCGCGGATACATTTGACGATCAGGTCGAAATCGGTGCAGTGGTCCAGGTGAAGCGCGATCGGAATCCGGTGCAGCTTCGCTGCGGTTTGGGCTGCGGCCGCGATATAGTCGGGTCCAAGGTGCTTGACGGTGCCGACGGTCGATTGCAGAATGAGGGGCGATTCCGTTTCGGCCGCCGCTTCAACGACCGCCTGCAGCATTTCCAAGGTGTGAACGTTAAAAGCGCCGACGCAATATCCGTTCTCGCGGGCGTGCTGGAGCAAAGGTGTAGATGATACAAGAGACATGGTTGTTCCTCCTAAAGTTTTTGCGAAGCAAAAACGCTTCGTAAGGATAAGCTAAAGTTTTTGCGAAGCAAAAACGCTTCGTATGGATAAGCTTGTTCCGTAAAAAGTGGCATGCTTTTATTTCAAACAGGAAAGAAAGGTTCACGTTTCACGGCGGCAGCCGTCAGGTGGAACAGAATACCCGTAATGAATACCCGTAATGAAGGTACATCCTCCTGCTTATAGAAAGGCTAGTAGAACAATACTGAAAAACCGTTGCCATTACGGGTTGTTCTTGGATGCTAACGGAAGCAGTGGACGTTATTCCGCTCATTTTGTTCGATTTGAAAATCTAACGGAAGTATCGGACCTTATTTCTGTTTTTCGGTCTGAACATATACCATTCTAAATCGATTAAGAGCTGTCAGTTCCGTTAGATATCCTAATGGGCTCATAAATGCAAAATAAGAGCACTGACCTCCGTTAGATATCCAAATAGGCGCATTAATGCAAAACAAGAGCTACTTCAGTTCCGTTAGATCATCGGAATGTTTTTCGGAGCGATGTACTAGTTTAGCCGTGAGCTTGCATAAATGGAGCTGCCGATTACGCCTGCGTCGTCCGGCAGCTCTGCGGTCACGATTGCGGTATTTATATCGTATTGAGGCAGGACAGACCGGCGGATTTGCTCCTTCATCGGCTGGAGCAGCCGCTCGCCCGCAGCCGCCACGCCGCCTCCGATGACGACGCAGTCGGGAGAGAACAGCGTAATGGCGTAAGCGAGCCCTTTGCCGAGCAGCACGCCGGTATTGTTCATGATCTCGATGGCTAACGAGTCGCCGGCATCGTAAGCTTCGGCGATGGCTGCCGCCGTCAATCCTTCCGACGGCGACCCGTCCGCGCGGAGCAATCCGCGCAGCGAGCTGTCCGCTCCGTCCTGCAGACGGGTGAGCGCTTGCCGCACTAAGCCTGTTGCCGACGCGACCGTTTCCAGACAGCCCGTCAGACCGCAGCTGCAGACGTAAGGAATTTCGTTGAAGCAAATATGGCCCAGCTCGCCGGCCATGCTGCGGCTGCCGTAGAACAGGCGCCCATCCTCCACGAAAGCGGCGGCGAGGCCGGTGCCGACGGTTATGCCGAGCACGTGCTTGTAACCGCGCCCGGCGCCGCGCACCGCTTCGCCCAGCACATACATGCGGACATCGTTATCCACTTTAACGGGAAGGTTTAGATGCCGGGACAAAATATCGGCCACCGGCACGTTATGCCACCCCAGATTGCCGGCAAATACCGTTACGCCGCTGGAAGGATCGACGAGCCCCGGTGTGCCGACGCCGACGCATTCCACATCCTCCATCGTAAGTCCTGCGAGTTCTACGGCCTGGCGAATGATCCCGGCAATTTTGCCGAGCACATATTCGCTGCCGCGCGCCGTTTCCGTCGGCTGCTTGATCTTTTGGATCAGCAAGCCCCCGGGCGAAACGACTCCGCAGACGATGTTTGTGCCGCCGACGTCCACGCCGATCCGTACTTTCATTGATGACACCTGCCTATCTATTTTCTCTCAAACGATGGTGAAAAAGGGAGATAACTGAGCGAAGCGGTCTTTTACTCCTCTCCACGCCGATGGTGAAAAAAGGGAGCGTCTGAGCGAAGCGGGCGGATTTGAATCTGGAGAAGCGCAAGCGTTCGCCTTTGTAGCCGGATTGTAACCCTGTAAGGGGTTAGTCAATCCAGACAATCCGGCTACAACAGCGATCGGAAGATCAAATCCGCCCGCGCAGCGGGGCCCCCTTTTTCACCACTTGATCCCAAGCTCCCGCAGCCGCTTTTTCCATTCCTCATCCGGTTCCATGTCCGTAATGCACCGGTGAACGGCCGACAACGGGGCGAGGGTGAATAAAGAGGTGCGGTTCACTTTCGTATTGTCGAATACGGCGATCGTCATCTTGGAGCGCTCGATCATCAATCTGCCGATCTGGGCTTCCAGCTCGGAATAAGTGGTCAGCCCCTCGCCGAGACTGATGCCGTCGAGGCCGACGAACATTTTGCCGATGTTCAGCTTCTCCAGCACGCTTTCCGCGAGCGGACCGCACATCTCGTAGCTTTTGCTGCGCAGCACGCCTCCGGTGAGAACGGTCTGGACCGTGTCACTGTCCGCCAGCTCCATCGCGATGTTAACGGCGTTCGTGACGACCGTAATGTTGCTACGATTCTTGATCTGTCTGGCGATGTGGAACGTCGTCGTGCCTCCCGTCAGACCGATAATATCGCCTTCCTCGATAAAGGAAGCGGCTTTGACGGCAAGCGTTTCTTTAATATCCGGCAGCAGATCCTCCTTCTCGCGGAAGGACATCTCCGGGAGGACGCCGCGCTTGCTGCTCGCTCCGCCGATCGTACGGATGACGAAGTTCGCGTCCGCAAGCAAATTCAAATCTCTGCGGGCGGTCGCTTCCGAACAGGAGAAGCGCTCCATCACCTGCGGTATCGTAATTTCTCCCGTCTTCTCCACAGCCTCGAGTATTTGGGAACGGCGCTTATCGCCTTTGCTCATTTTATCGCTGGACATCGCTTACACCTCGCACTCGTCCCCGCATCCCCGCGGCTAAAGCAATCAGATTTTGACGACTTGCGTCAGGTTGCGCGGATTGTCAGGGTCGACATTTAATTTAATAGCTGTATAATACCCGAAATATTGCAGAGGTGGAAGGTACAGCACGCCGCGCGCTTCGTCGCTCAGTTCTTGGCCGCCGAGCTCGAATACCGCATCGGCAAACGCGGTGTCTTCGCCGGCGGATGCCGTTACGAGCAGCACCGTGGCGCCGTAGCCTTTCATTTCTTCGGCTACTTTCAGCTCATAGGGGCGCGGTCCTTCGGAAAGCATCAGGACGACCAGCGTGCCGGAATCGACAACCGATTTGGGGCCGTGGCGGAATTCCAGCGTTCCGTAGCTTTCGGTCCATGTGTACGTCATTTCCTTCAGCTTCAGGCAAACTTCCTGGGCCAGTCCGTAGTAGGAACCGATGCCGAGATAGATGACTTTATTGAAGTTGTTATTCTGTACAAAATCGCTGATGAACGCATCGGCTTTCCTTACGTTGTCGCCGCTCATCGCCATGACGGTTGCCATTTCCTTCGACAAATTCGGATCGCCGGAAGCGAGCGCGATTGCAGCCTGCATCATAAAGGTCATCGAGCTGAGCGAGCGCGTCATGACCGTGCTTTTTTCTTTGCCGAGCGGCGAAATGAGCGACTCGGAAATTTGCGCAAGCTTGCTGTCTTCGTAGCAGGTAATGCCGCAGACGGTCCAATTCGGAAGCTCTTTGACCGATTCGAGGGCGAGAATGACTTCGGTCGATTCGCCGGAACGGGAAACGCCGATCAGCAAAATGTTTTTATTGCGGGCGACGGAAGCGTCGCGAACGAGAAAAATATCCGAAGACGGCAGGGCGGAAGCCGTTCTGCCGGTCCATTTGCGGAAGGTCGCCGCCATCGTTTGCGCCTGATAGTAGGAAGAGCCGGAGCCGATGAAGACGAGCTCGTCATACTTCGGGTTTTTCAAATAGTTGTCCACCCAATCCTGCTGCTTCGCCAGCTGCTCCCATGCTTTGGCAATGGCCTCATCCTGTGAGGAAATCTCGGGGTACGTTAACGTTTGTTGAGGGGTCATGCTGTCACTCCTTTGACCGTTTTGGTAATTTCATACCTTCATTATACATAATAAAATGACCGAATCAATCAATATCTATGATTTTTTCAGTTTTTTTGATTGAACAAGGCGCTGGTTTTGTTTAAAATAAAAGCAAAAGATACTAGGAAATATTCGTTTATGATTGAAAACTACATTAAGAGCGGGTGTTTTGATGGAAACGGTCATTATTAACGCAAAATTGGTCAGCGGCGGCAAAACGGTGGAGGACGGGGCGCTCGTTATTCAAGACGGTGTCATTCAATACGCGGGTCCGCGTGAAGGCTGGGCGCTCGGCTTGGCCTATTCGAATAGCGCCGGTCCGGCCTACGATATCGTTGACGCCGGCGGCGGGTGGATCGTGCCGGGATTTGTCGACATTCATATTCACGGCGGCTACGGCAGCGACTTCATGGATGCAAGCGAAGAGGCGATCGGCACGATTACCCGTTTTCATGCGCAGCACGGCACGACGACGCTGCTCGCCACGACGATGACCCAGACGAAAGAGCGGATTGATGCGGTGCTGGAAACGGTCGCAGGCTACAGCCGGAGCGATGCGCGCGCGGCCAAAGTTGCGGGCGTGCATCTGGAAGGACCTTTTATCAGCCCGCGCTATCCCGGCTCGCAAAACCCGGCCCATATCGTGGATCCGGATCTGGAATGGATGAAAGAGTGGCAGAGCCGGTTTCCGGGATTGGTCAAAATCGTAACGATGGCTCCGGAACGGGAAGGGGCGCTGCCGGTTATCCGTTACGGAAGCGAGCACGGCATCGTCATGTCCGCGGGTCATACCGCAGCCGTGCGCGCAGAGATGGAAGCGGCGATTGAAGCGGGGCTGCGCCATTCCGTCCATATGTTCAACGCGATGACGCCGCTGCACCACCGGGAACCGGGCGTCGTCGGAACGATTATGGCCCGCGATGAGATGAGCGCCGAGATTATCGCAGACGGCATTCACGTTCATCCGCTGTGCGTCGGCATTATGGCCCGCCTGAAGGACAAAGGCAATCTCGTTCTTATTACGGATGCCATGTCCGCAGCCGGACTGGGCGACGGCATGTATAAACTGGGCGGGCTCGATGTGATCGTCAAGGGGCGGGAGGCCCGCCTGTACGAGGGAGACAGCTTGGCGGGAAGCACGCTGACGATGGCGGAAGGCTTCCGCTTTATGGTGCGGGAGATCGGATTGACCGTGCCGGAGGCGAGCCTGCTCGCGAGCGCCAATCCGGCGCGGATGATCGGGATGGACGGCAAGCTGGGCGATATCCGTCCCGGTTATGCGGCCGATCTGGTCTGGCTGAGCGAAGAGCTGGAGCTGAAGCAGGTATGGATTGACGGACAGCCGGTGAAGGAATACGCGGCTGTGTAATAAAAAGGTGTGTTTGTATCGCAACTGTGCGATACGAACATGCCTTATTCTTTGTTTAGGAAGTTATGCTAATCCAAGAATTGCGGATAGAGCGCATCGGCAGTGATGGGGTCGTAGGATCAGCCCGCGCGGAACGGATGGATGAACGACCTTCGAGAGCTAACGGCTAAGCCAGGATGTTATTGTGCTCAAAATGCCCGTTTGCAAAATGTAAACGGTTATGAGAGAGCTTATCTGATCGTTTCCGTCAATCAAAAATCATTTAATAGCTAATTGGAGTTGGAAGAGACGTTCGTCCTTACGTTCTTCTGGTCTTTTACTTTGAGGAATGGCTCCATGGCAAAAGCGACTCGAAAGCGTAAACTGACCATCGGATCTTTGAGACTCACACCCATTAACCTCTCACATTTGTCGAGTCGATACAACACTGTATTTCGGTGGATATACAACTGCTTGGCAGTTTCGACTAATTGGCTTTGATTATCGTAATACGCGCGAAGCGTGCGCATTAATTCGCTTTTCTCGCTGGCATCCATCGAAGAAAAGCTCTGAAACGTCTTCTCGTAAAAATGCTCCAATTCATCATTTGAAATCAACCTCAGCAGGTAACTAATGTCGTTTGAATTGTATAATTGAATAAATCCCCTTTTTTTGGTCAAATAGCCGGTTTGGAGCGCTTCAACTGCTTCACGGTATGACAAGCCGATATCCAGTACATTCGTCACCGGATTTCCTATGCCGAGCGAAATGCTCAAATTCGCTTTCTGGGACAACTCTGAAGTAATGTTGCCCAGGAGCGTAAGGAACTTTTCTTCTTCCCAATCAGAATCCTGTAATGTCAGCAATAAGCCGAATAGATCATTCTTGGTAAACATGGTAAAGGTATTCGGGATGGCGGTGAAATGACGTTTGAGCAAGTCATAATGAACATCACGGTCAGATCTCCCGATAAACGCCTCTGTGCCGCTTCCAGTTTGGCTGTCGTCTATCTTGGCCGTAATGATGAGGAACAGGGCATTGTGCTTTAAGCCGTATTTCCTGCCCAAATACAAGGCTTCTTGCTCGGAAGCGATGAACCCATCTATTAAATCCGAGAAAAATTCATTTTTGTATCTTCGGGATCGTTCTTTAACGGCCTGTTCTTTGATTGTCTCCATGCTAATGACATTGGCAGCTTGTTCGATGGCCAAGGTATATAGATTGGAAATGGTCTGCTCCTGCTGCAAGAACACGAGATAGCCTTCGTGGCGGGAGGTGATGATCGGGTGAATATCGACATGACGATATTCACCCATTTCCGGGTGAAAGAAGCAAAGTGACACAGGAGCATCCAAAACAGGCAATGTGAGCAGAGTGGACAAGACCCGAGCCATAAGCGGCTGCATGTTCTTATTCTTTAACAAAGACGAACAGTCAGAAAGTTGAAGTTTGTGGCTGAGCAACAGGACGGGCACGGATAATAGCTGCGCCAGGGACTCGACGATCTGGGAGATGCCGCCTCCTGCCATAATCATGGAAGAGAATTGCTTGTGAATGGAAAGGGCGTATTGAAGCTCGTAGCTCTTGTTATCCAGAATCAGACTGGTCGATTGCTGAAGGATGACGCCCAGCGAATGCGAGATTTCCGATATTTCGATAATGGGGAAATGGAGGCGGTCTGCTCTCTCCAAAATTGCTGCAGGAATGGACAGCGAAAACCGTTTCGTCTTTATAGCCAAGCCGGGGCAGTCCATCCGATTCATATGTTCAATCAACTCGGAAAGTACTTCTGGACGATCCTTCAAGAAATAGCCGTTGGCCAGCAAGAGCTCACGAGGCTTTAAATAATGGATAATGTCGGGGCCGTCCATGATATTAACGGATTCGACGGTTCGAGACAAGCCGCTTTCACCTGTCAGCACTTGATGCTTTTTGAAAATGTCGTGAGCCAAAAGAATATCTAGGCGCATGTCGCATCCTCCATCATCTTTTGTTAGTTATGCTAGCATCAAATGAATAAACCGTAAAGTGGTTTAGGCGGAAAGTATATAAAGAGGAGAGCAATTTGTATTTTTCATACAATGACTTTTCGAAATACTCTAGATATAATAAGGCCAAGAAGGGATTGATGGAATGTAATCTGACATTAATGCCTGTTTACGCTTAACAGAAGCAGAAGGGGGAAATGATGGGTATTCTGAAACTTGGCAATGTTAAAATCGGACATGAATTGTGCGATATCATCTTGAACCGAAAGCTTGGCATTATCGAAAAGATTACTTCGAGCGGCAAAGGGAAGAACGAATCTTGCACCGATACGTTGGAATTCAAGGATACGAAGGGACTGCTTTATATCCCCGCTTTTAAAGACAGCCATATTCATTTGGATAAAAATTTTTTGGGCGAACCTTGGCAGCCGTTAAAACCTTTCCTTTCACTTGAAGGTCAGCTGAAAAATGAAAAATCCATGCTTTCCACGCTCTCCAGCTCGCCTGCAGTGAGGGCGAGGCGGTTGCTTGATCTGCTTCTCGATCGAGGTACCGCTTCCATTCGCACACATGTGGACGTCGATCCGGACATCGGTCTTTCGTACTTGGAAGACATTTTGCGTGTTCGAGAGGAATATCGCGGACGCATGAAGATGGAGATTGTCGCCTTTCCCCAACAAGGGCTGATTCGATCGAATTCGTTGTCGATCATGAAGGAGGCGATGCGTGCGGGCGCCGATTTGGTGGGCGGAGTCGATCCGGCCGGATTGGATCAGCAGGTGGATCGCAGTCTCGAAGCGATGTTTGAACTCAGCGCGGAATTTCACGCTGGAGTAGACATGCATCTTCATGACCCCGGGCATCTCGGCGTTTATACCATCGAGAAGTTTGCAGATCTGACCAAGCAAGCGGGTAAGGCGGGTAGGACAGCGGTGAGTCACGCCTATTGTATGGGTCAAGTGTCGGAGGCGGAATCATTGGACCTTGCCCACAAGTTAAAAGAAGCCGATGTTGGGATTATCACCAGTGTTCCGATCGACCATCCAATGCCTCGTGTCGATCAGTTATTGAATACCGGAGTTCAAGTCCATATCGGCTGCGACAATATCTTGGATGCGTGGAGCCCGTTTGGCAATGGCGATCTATTGGCTCGAGGCTCACGTCTTGCAGAGAAATTCAAATGGAGAATGGACCACGAATTAATGAGGATCTTACCGCTGATCACTTCAGGAGATCCAGAACCGAAAGCAGGTGATCCCGCGAACTTTATCCTTGTTGAGGCAATGAACAGTATGCATGCAGTCGCATCCGTTCCTAAACGGGAAGCGGTGTTCGTGAACGGCCAGCTTGTCGGTGGAGAATGGATGAGCAGCAATAAAGAACTAACTAATATTGAAACGAGGTAGATGGAATGGATCGATTTCATGTTTCCGCAACCGGGCACTCGCCCACGTATTTTCCTCATTATCTGGCTGAAGAATTAGGGTATTTTACAGATGTTGACCTAAATGTAACGATCGATGTACCGAAGCCATGGGATCTCGTACTGGATAATCTCAACAACGGTGTCTCTCAAGCGGCACTGGGGGGAATTTGGGTTCCTGCCATGTATAAATCCCGAGTCAAAGATTACTTATCCTTCGCCCAATTATGTGCACGTTATACGATTGAAATTGTGACACGTGAACCCGTGGAGTCATTTGATTGGAATTACTTTACGAACAAGCTGGTATTAGTTGGAGGGCTTGGTGCGGGTCCGGGCCGTACGGTGTTTCTAAAAGGCGTCCTTAAACATGCCGGTATCGATTTGTCAACCGTTCGGTTTATCGATGGGTTATCCACATCCATGTTTGCTGAGTTATTTGGCGGGGGTCAGGGTGATGCTTATGCAGTCGATACGTTAACCGCGGCCGCACTCGTTCGCGATGGTATCGGTTACCATACCGCAAGCGTGACGAATCCTGTTCCTGCAAGCGTCTATTATACTCTGCCGGAAGTGCTTAATCGAGAAGATAACTTGATTGGGAGGTTCACACTGGCCATCCAGAGAGCAACCACATGGATTCGGGAGCACGATGCCGAGGATGCCCGAGACCTTGTCAAACAGAATTGGCCTGATGACGTGGATCGGATGATCGAGTTTCTCAATATGTACAAGCACCAGTTGTGGGACGAAAGTGTGCTGATCAAAGAAAGCGAGTTGTTGGCCTGGCAGCAAAGTTTGGCATGGGCCGGCTTAATTGAGAAACCATTTCCCTATACCGAATTGGTGACTACAAAGCCTTATGAATTTACGGTAGCTCAGTTAGCTAAATAAAAAAGAAAAAAGGGAGATGGGAAGATGAAATTCAAATTTTTTCATTGGAGCATGTTGATCTTAACCCTTGTTGTCTTTGTAAGCGGCTGTGGAAATTCCGGAACGGATAAAACCCAATCAAGCGGGAACACGGCCGGGACGAGTGAGGGAACATCAGGAGAAGCTTCTAAGGAGAAGGTCAAACTAACGCTGTGGGTTCAATCGAAAGACTGGAATGTAGAAGAAATCAAGAACAGATATGCGAGTAAATACCCCAATATTGAATTGAATTTTGAGGATAATCCGATTTCCGGATACGTTGCAAAAGTAGAATCCGCTATACTTGGCGGTACCGCCCCCGATCTAATCTCCGCGGATACGCAAATCCTTGCCACTGTCGCAGGCAAAGGCTTGCTGGATACATGGGATGAAGAAAAGAAAACGCTGAATGAATCGGATTTTTCCCCATCCATATGGGAGTCAAATATTATTGATGGGAAAATGTATGGACTTCCTTACTTCGATATGTCGCAGGCCATTGTTTACAATAAAAAGTTATTCGATCAGGCAGGTATTCCGTATCCGAAGGAAAATTGGACGCACGAAGAAATGCTTGAACTTGCCCAGAAGCTTACGATCCCTGGCAAACAATATGGCTTTGCCCTTGCTGCTGAGCCATCGAATCCTGGCGGTTTCATTACCTCTTTTGGGCCGGTATTATGGGCGTTCGGCGGCGATTTCTTAAATGCGGACAATACAAAGGCGATGATCAACAGCCCTGAAAGTGTGAAAGGCATTCAGTTCTGGTCTGAGCTTTATACAAAATACAAAGTCACACCACAAGGGACAGTCAACTTCGATACCGAAAGAGATGGATATCCTTTGTTTGTCAACGGAAAACTTGCCATGATGCCAGCCTATACGTACACGGTTGATCTTTTGAAACAACATCCGGAATTGGAGTGGGGTCTTCAAGTAGCGCCTGATAAGGTGGGGAAAGGAAATGGCTGGTCGTTCGCACTTCCTAATAATGCAAAACATAAAAAAGAGGCTCGCGATTTTGCAATGTGGCTGCTTCAACCGGAAAATCTGACGCTCACCAACCAACAACCATCCCGTATGTCTGCCGCGAATGTATCTCCTTGGAATACACCGGATTATAAAATCTTTTTCGAAGTCGGACAATACCAACGGAACGTGCCGACGATTCCACAATGGCAGGAAATACAAAATGTAATTTTCCCGGAATTGCAGGCGGTACTGGCTGGAAGCAAAACGCCTCAGAAAGCTGCGGATGATATGGCGTCACAAATCAATACCATACTCGAACAATCACATTAAAACAAGTTTCATTCTTATGGACTTATTGAAATCTGCACACTGTCAGTCGGGAACGACCGGCTGACAGTGTTGCAGATTTCACAAGAAACGAGGAAGGAGGATGTGAGATGAGCACATTTCAGAAAACACTTCGTACTAAAGGCCCGGTCTATCTTTTGATTTTTCCTTGTTTGTTCGTTCTCTGCACCATGATGTTCTATCCCATTTATCAGACTGTCGTATTCAGTTTCTCCAAAATATCGTTTCCTTCGTTTAGTTCAACTTTCAATGGATTGGATAATTATTTCAGGGTCTTCTCCAAGCAAGAAGTGCTCAAGGTTATGAATAATACCTTGGTCTGGATTATAGGCGGGATCGCGAGCCGTTTCATTCTCGGGTTCTGGGCGGCCATTATTTTCAATATCAAAGTGAAAGGCAATATGTTTTTTCGCATTCTATGCTTGCTTCCATGGACGATTCCTTCGATCGCGGCGGCGAATCTGTGGCGTTGGATTCTTAAAGCAGATATTGGCGTATTTAATGAATTTCTACAATCGATAGGCCTAGGGTACTTAACCAATAACTGGATCGGCGATCCCCGGACAGCTTTGTGGTCTGTGCTTGTTGCTTATGCATGGCAAGGTTTTCCATTTGTTATGCTTATGCTTCTTGCCGGCATGCAAAGTATTCCGAAGGAGTTATATGAAGCGGGGAAAATCGACGGGGCTCATTCGGTGCAGTTATTCCGGTACATTACGATTCCCAGCTTAATGCCGATCATTCTGGTTGTCCTCTTGTTGGAATTGATCAATGGGTTGAATACGTCCGATATGTTGATGGTATTGACCGGCGGGGGACCGGCCGGAGCAACCGAAACGATTGGCTTGTTCATCTATCGCATCGGATTTGTCAATTTTGATTTCGGAGGCGCTTCGGCGATTAGCCTGGCACTGCTCCTTTTTGTCATTATTTTGTTCATCTTTTACGGAATTGCGGCCAATCAGGCCATGAAACGGAGAGATATCCAATGGTCCGTAAAATGAGAATTTCCCTGCATGTGGGATTCTATTTATCAGCTCTTCTTCTTTCCGCCTTTAGCTTGATTCCCATCCTATGGGGAGTCAGCACTTCATTGAAATCCGAAAGTATGGTTTATAAACAACCGCCTGAGTGGATCCCCTCATCGCCTACGCTCGAGAATTACTTGTCTATTCTAAGAGACCAAGATATGTTGGGGTATTTTCGAAATACGGTCATTATTTCGACAGGTGCCACTGTATTTTCCTTGATAATTGGTATTATGGCAGCTTATGGATTTTCCAGATTTAAATTTCGCGGGAAAAACGTATTGCTTGTTTCCATTCTCTTTACTACGCTGTTTCCCAAAATCGTGATTATGATCCCACTATATATGACGCTGAAGGATCTTACACTTTTGAATACTTACACAGGGTTGATCCTAGTCTATATGATCGTCGTTCTCCCAATCGCCGTCTGGCTGCTAAAGGGCTACTTCGATAAAATCCCTTATGAAGTGGAGGAAGCTGCCATCATGGACGGATGTTCGATCTGGAGCCGGCTTTGGCGGATTGTGATACCGATCTCGTTACCGGGTATTGCGGCTGTAGGTTTATTCTCGTTTATTGTTGCCTGGAACGACTTCTGGTTCGCCTTGATCTACAGCTTCGGGAAGGAAACGAGAACACAATCCGTAGCTCTTGGTTTCTTCATCACTCAGATGGGTATTCAATGGGGGAAACTGATGGCGGGTACAGTTCTCGTAAGTATTCCATCCATTCTCGTTTTTGCTTTTGCGCAAAAATTACTTGTAAACGGCTTAAGTGACGGTGCGGTGAAAGGATAGTAAATCGCTATCAGGACCATTCTGTTTTAAATAAGGAAAGAACGAAAGGTGACAACCATGATTGATTTATTGATTCAAGGAGCCCGGCTGCCAGGTGCTAAACAATTCATGGACGTAGGTGTCAAGGATGGGGTCATCACTTGTGTTGCTCCAGCGGGGGAACAGGCCATAGACGCAGTTATATTGGAACAAGCTCATGGTGCGATGCTTCTTCCCGGGGTGGTTGAGCCACATATTCATTTGGACAAATCACACCTTCTGTCAAGAATGAGCAGCGAGGCCACTTCTTTACAAGAAGCGATCCGGATGACTGCAGAGCTCAAGCAAGGGTTTACTCGTGAAGATATATGGGATCGTTCACTCGCTACGATTCAGCAGGCTGTTCGCAATGGCGTTACCCATATGCGCTGCCATGCGGAGGTAGATCCAATTCTTGGTTTGAAGTCCGTCGAAGTTGCATTGGAACTAAAAAGCCGGGTTAAATCTTGGATGGATTTGCAAATCGTCGTCCTACCCCAGGAAGGTATCTTTCAAGCTCCCGGGACCGATGAATTGATGGAGGAAGCGCTTCGCCTGGGAGTAGATGTGGTTGGAGGCATGCCCTATCAGGATGCCGATCCGGGAAAGCATATCGATTACGTGTTCAAGCTTGGTGAGAAGTATAAGGTTCCCATTGATTTTCACACTGACTTTTCCGACAATCCGGAAGATCGCACCATACTTGATATTGCTGATCGAACAATCGCATCCGAATTTCAAGGCTTAGTCTCGGCGGGGCATGTCACATCGCTGGGATCGATGCCGGTTTCTGAAGCATGCCGAGCCATCGAACGAATCGCGCAAGCGGATATCTCGATTATGTGTTTGCCCGCCACCGATTTATATATAAGCGGTAGGGGCGATAGGGAGAAAATCAGGCGTGGACTAACTCCCGTGAAGTTATTGCTGGAGCATGGGGTGAATGTAACGGTCGGCGTTAACAATGTGAGAAATGCCTTCACGCCATTCGGTAAGGCTGATCCCTTTGAGGTTGCCTGGCTGCTCGCAGTTGCGGCTTACATGGGCAGCGAGGCGGACGCTCGGCAGCTGGTCCACATGCTGACTTCGGGTGCGGCGAGGGCATTGGGCTTGCATGGGTACGGCCTTCATATCGGCGCCTATGCCGATATGGTGCTTTTCCCGACGTCATCTTCGGAGCGGGACATTTTGCTGGATCAACCGGCATGCCGAAAGGTTTGGAAGCGCGGCGTCAAGGTTGCCGAGGCTGTTATCCCAACAGGCCCGGCATCGAGTTAGTCATTTCTTTCCAACTTGAAGGCACCTTCATGGACTGATGGGGGCAATATAGAATAATCGGCACCGCGCTTCATTTATAAATAATGAAATGATGTCAGTCGTGCAGATCCGCTTGCAAAATTCGGGAGGATTGGAACGTCGACTCTCTTTCTGTACAATGGAGACAGTAATGGACGCTTGGAACGGAGAATGGGTCATGTTTATCTATACGTTTGCCTGTCATGAAAATGAAGCGGGATTGTGCGGCATGGAGCAGCGGGCGCTGGTGGGAGCATTCGAAGCAGAGGGTGCTGGATATATCCGCAGCGTGCGGGAAATCGATCCCGGCAGAAGCCCGTTTATAAAAGAACGGATGCGGATCGAAGGCGAATTCGAAAGTATAGGGGAGCTGAAGGAAGCGGCATCGGCAATGGAGCTGGGCGGGGAAACGTTCAAGGTGCGCTGGCTCGATATCGATTCAAGCGCCAAGCTTGAATATACGGAAAGACTGGCGCTGGAACGGGAAGTGGGCGCCTGCATTCGCGGCCAGGCGGACATGCGGCGGCCGCAGCGGCTGATCGGTGCCGCCCGATTGGACGGCAAATGGATGATCGGCGCGCTAACGGAAGCCGGTTCGGCATGGCGAGCGCACGTCGACAAGCCGAGGCAGTATTCCACGGCGCTCGGCGTCCGCACGGCGCGAGCGGTCGCCAACATCGCCGTGCCGGACCCTCGCGGCATTCGCGCCGTTGATCCGTGCTGCGGCATCGGGACGGTGCTGTTGGAGGCATGGTCGATGGGGATCGATATGGACGGATTCGAAATCAATCCGCTTGCGGCCCGCGGCGCAAGGGAAAACATGAGCTATTTCGGCTATCCTCCGCAGCGGGTGCGGCTGGGCGACATGCGCGCCGTAACGGAACGGTACGATGCCGCTGTGCTCGACATGCCCTACAATCTGTGCTCCGTCTCTCCCCGCGGCGAGCAGCTGGAGATACTGCGGTCGCTGCGCTCCATGGCGGCAAGAGCGGTCGTCATCTCAACGGAGCCGGTGGAACCGCTGCTTGCCGAAGCCGGGTTCGATATCGAGGGCCGCTGCGAAATGCGCAAAGGAGAGGGAGCTTTCAAGCGGCAGCTGTTTCTTTGCCAATAAATCACTAACGGAGCGTCATGCGCTTTCGTATACTTCAATCCCTTTTCCGTCCGGAAGCGCGGAAGAGCCGACTTTGCGGAAGCCGTTCCGCCTCCAGAACTTCAAACCCGGTTCGTTTTCGATCAGAACGCCGAGCCGGAACGACGCAACCCCGACATAAGTTTCCCCGTCTTTGATCAAGAACCGCTCCGCGCCGGCTTTTTCGGCATCTTTGCGGTCCGCCGACACATCGTCTTCATCCAACGTTTCCTTATCTCTGGAGATGCGGTTGAAGAAAGCGTTAGAGTTCAAAATGGTACATTCGACGGCAAAATTATCGCTTGATACGCATTCCAATGTAAGCATGCCAACGATCTCCTCGAAAAATATTCAGCCGCCTCCGCGACCGGAGGAATCACCCGAATCCGGGTCTGAGTTCGGGTCCGGATTAGGGTCTGGGAGCAAGTCCGTGACCGGGTCCCGGTCCGAGTCCGGGTCCGGGTCCGAAACGCCGATGCCGGCGGAATTCCAGCGGACGCTGCCTGCAGAATGACCGCCCCCATGGAGCGTATAGTCCGAGGAATGCCGGCGCAAATGCCGCTGTTCCAGCAGCTCCTGTCTCCGTTCCTCGGCCAGCGCATTTTCATAATCGTGATTCATCCGTTCGATCAAATCCTTCATGTCCGAGGCGTGTTTCAGCGCTTCGGCATACAAGCCTGCGGCAAGCAGCTTGCCGGCTTTGCAGCTGAGGGATTCATAGCGCTGACGATAGTGCCGTTCATTAATCCGGCCCCGGCCAGCCGCTTGAAGCGATTCGTAGCCGGTTTTCCCCGCCTGCATAAGAAGCAGCGCCTCCTGTTTGTCAGCAGCCGCGCGCCCCACATGTTCGCGCAGCGCCTCAATGTCCTGACGGTAATGCTCCAGCTCGAATTCCAGCGAATCCAAATTAAAGGGTTCGGTTTGGGCCAGTTCCCGGGTCTTCCGGCCCAATGCCTCTGCCGTTGCCCGCAGCCGTTCCGATTCTCCGGTTAAAACGAGTGCTTCCGAGCTAACTGCCTGAAGCGTTTGCCGGTAAGACTCCTGCAGGCTTCCGATTTCGTTCCTGCATGCTTCAAGCCGCTCCGCCAGCTTCCGAAATGTTTCGCCGCACTCCTGAACGGTTTGTTCCGCTGCGGACAATAGCGGCGGAAGCTGATCGAGTAAGGCACGCGCCCGGTCGAACTGCTGCTGCGCATCGGAAGCGAGTCCCGAAGCTTCGACCAGCCGCGCTTCCGCATCGGCAGCATCCTCTTTGGCCCGGCGGAATTTCTCCAGCAAAGCCGACCAATGAATAACGGCGTAAGCGGAACGGATTTGCTCAAAGGGCTGTTCAAGGTCGGCGATTTCTTCACACAGTACTGCGGTTTTATTCAGCAGCCGTTCCGCATCGAACCGGGTCGCGTCCTTCAAACCGGCCTGCGCGGCAGCAACTTCCACCGCTTCGGCAAGCAGGCGGTCCGCCTTCATACCAAACGATCTCACTTCGCTCATGTCGCCCCGCCGCAGCTCCCTGTACATCTTGTGAAGGGCTTCGCGCGCCAGACCGAAGTTGAAATAGGGGTTCAGCCGCTGAATCGCTCTGCCGATGCCGGCCGTCTCTCTAATTTCGTCCAGACGGCTCCGGCAATCGGCAATTGCGGACTCGAAACGGTCAAATTGGTCGAAGAACAGCGGAAAGTCGTCCATATCCCCGGTGAGGAGATCCAGCATCCCCAGGCAGTTCCGGGCGATCGTTTCGGCCGCAACCGGATCTTCAGGCAGGCTGGCGAAGGCGCGGCTGACTTCCGATTCCAAATGCTTCAGCCTGTCAAACAGCGCCTCCAGCGGGAACGACGTTGCTTTGGACTGAAGCTCGATTTCGGTTCGCAGCGCTGCCGACTGGGCGGCCAACTGGCGGATGGTCCGCTCAGCCTCCCGGCCCGTATCGGCAATCCGCCGGATTTCCGCGGTATTGCGTTCGGCGCCGGCTGCAAGGCTGTCCAATTCTGTTCTTAATGTATCGGCTTCGGCGTTCAGCCTGGTGTAATGCAGCAGGAAAATCCGGCTGCGTGCAGACTGGCTTTTCAATTCGTTCAGCGTCAGCAGGGAGCCGGACAATTCGCCGTTAATGCGTTCGATCAGCTCCTCCGTCATGCCCCGCGCTTGTCCGTCGTATGGCTTCAATTCGGCCTTCGCCTTGTCGATTGCCTCGATCAGCTCGTCAATCCGTGCACGCTGCTGCTCGAGTTTTTGCCGCTTGCGCCATCCGAATAAGACCGCAACGCCGATTGCCGCCGCAGCTGCAGCCGCAGCGATGAACCAGATCCAGCTGCGACCGCCTCCGCTGCCGCTTGCAGCGGCTGCCGCAAACGCGTTTCCGCCGAGCATAAAGAATAGAAGAAAAGACAACAACATCCATCTATAATTAACCATTTAGGAACCTCCGTGCTGAAAAACCATTTTCCCGCGACTGCAGTCTGGAGCATAATTCGGCTTTATTCGTCATAAATCCGACATCACGCGGCTGCTTAACTACTTCGACAAACGCTTTCGTTTCCCTTCGCCCAGATCATGCAAACAAAGGAGCCGTGACGCCCGGGTGCGGCATTCCCGCCATTTTTTTGATACGATAGAAATAGAAACTTATGCTAATGCCGTCATTGAGACATGATATACATATCCAAGAAACGGTTGGAACCGAACTGATGATGGGGGTTGGAGAAAATGACAATGACGACGGCGCCAAACAGGCTGCTGCACATTTACTTGCTGGCGGGCGTGAAGACTACGTTGTCTGCCTTTTTTGAGTGCCGAAAAAAACTGGAAAATCTGTTTGCGCAGGACGGCAGGCAGACCACGATACATGTGCTGTTTCCATATGGCGACTATACGCGCAATCTGTGGCGGCAGTTGTGGGAGGTGCGGAGCGATTTTAACAGCTGGCTCCTCCCATGGCGAATAGGAGGCAGGGCGGCTGCCGAAGCGATCCGCACTTCCCGCGCAGAAGGGCAGGTGCTCATCATCGGACACAGCGGGGGAGGGGTGGCGGCTTACCAGGCGGTACGGATGCTGCAGCGGCAGGGCGCGCTTGAAAATACGGACATCCGCATCGTGCAAATCGGATCTCCGAAAATCCCAATCGAACCGCTTCTGCGGGAGCGGGTCGCCTACTTTCACGCGGTGGACGACAGCGGACGCCTGAGCGATCCGATCAGCCGGATCGGCAGCTGGGGCGGCTGGAGCGCGGGAAAGCGCTCGCTGCCGCGTTGGAACCAGCGCAAATACGCGCCGGGATTCGTGAAAGGCATTCCCGTTATCGGCGGCCATGCGAACTATTTCCGGCACACCGCGCCTTATGTGGATGCGCAGTCCATATGCAACCTTGATAAAACGATCGATGGCATCCGCAGCTGGTTGAAAGGATGGTAACAATGCGTTAAACTGAAAATAATATAGAAACAATTTTTTTGTAAGTTAAAAAAACGGCCGCCCTGGGAGAGGGAGTCGAACCGGATGAAAGGGGACGGGTGAAAGATGGATATTATTCGCAGCGAAGAGCGGTTTCACCGCGATGTGGGCTGGGTTGAAAGCTATTCCAGTTTTTCGTTCGCGGATTATTACGAGGAGAGCAACCGCAGCTTCGGTCCGCTGTGCGTGTTCAATGAAGACCGGATTGCGGGCGGGCGCGGGTTCGGCGCTCATCCGCACCGCGAAATGGAAATTGTAACGGTGGCGCTTGGCGGCCGGCTGAAGCATGAGGACAGCAGCGGCCATACGGCGGTTACGACGTTCGGCGGCGTACAGCGGATGAGCGCGGGGACGGGAATCGTCCATTCGGAAATGAATCCTGACGAGACGGAAGAATCGCATCTGCTGCAAATCTGGTTTCATCCCGAAACGCGCAAGCTTCCGGCTTCTTATGAAACGACGACCTTCGACATCCACAAGCTGCGCAACAACCTGCTGCCGGTCGTGTCGCGCAATTCCGGTCCGGGCGTCGCCCATATACACCAGGACGCTACGCTTTATTTATCCGATCTGGAGGAAGGCGCGGCGCTTGTTCATCGTCAGGAGCCGGGGCGGCTGATGTATTTGTTCGTCATTCAAGGGGAGCTCACGCTGCCGCAGGAAGGATACACGCTGGCCGCAGGCGATACGGCGCGCATCCGCAGCCGGACGGAGCTTGTGCTGGGCGGCGGGAGCGGCGGAGCGCGTCTGCTGCTGATCGATATGACGGCCGCCGCGGCCGGAGGGGAGCGTGCCGTATGAGCGGGACAAAGACGAGGCTGCTGATCAAGCTGGTCATCGGAAGGGCGTTGCTCGACACGGCGGAGAGCGGGCACCGTTTTGAGCTGGAGGAAGCGGGCCGGGGGTGGACCATTACGGTGTACGGCATGAGCGCCGCCGACGCGGCTTTTATCGGGGATAATATCGGCCAGCTTAATTTTTTCCACTTCGTAACCGCTCTGGATGAATCTGCGGCGATCCAAAAATATTGGCTGTACGATCTGGACGAGCCGCTGTTCCGCTATGACCGTGCCACCGGAACGGCCGTGTTCGAGCTCGATTCCAAGGTCGCTTATACGAATGAACGGGTGTAAAATAGTAAACGGGAAAGTCAAATCGGAATGAAGACCGAGCCGAAGGCAATATAAAGCTCGTCAAGGAGGTAACAGATGGCCGATACGTATACGTTTACGAAACGCGAGGAAGCCGCCAATGCAATTACGCACGGGGTCGGCGCCGCGCTCAGCATCGCTGCGCTTGTGCTGTTGATCGTGTTTTCAGCGGAAAGAGGAACGGCGCTGCACGTCGTCACCTTCACGGTTTACGGCACGGCAATGCTGTTGCTGTATGCTGCTTCGACGCTCGTGCACAGCTTTCCGGAAGGGAAAGCGAAGCGGGTGTTTGAAGTGCTCGATCATTCGTTCATTTATGTGTTTATCGCGGGCACGTACACGCCGATTCTGCTGCACATCGTACAGGGCACGCTAGGGTGGACGCTGTTCGGCGTCATTTGGGGATTGACCGCCGCCGGCGTTGTATTCAAATCGTTTTTTGCCTCGAAGTTTCTGTTCACTTCCACGCTGCTGTACATTGCGATGGGATGGGCCGTTGTTTTCGCCTGGGAGCCGCTGACGGAGCATCTCGCTCCGGGAGGATTGAAGCTGCTTATTAGCGGAGGCCTGCTGTACACGTTCGGCACGGTCTTCTATATGTGGCGGAGCTTCCGGTTTCATCATGCCGTCTGGCATTTGTTTGTCCTCGGCGGTTCAGTCGTCCATTTCTTTGCGATCCTGCTGTACGTGCTGCCCGGACGATCATAACGGTCTGAAAAAAAGCCGGATCTTCACAAATTGGCTGGTCAAGGAACGAATAACGGCTTCTCTGTCCGCGAATGTTGCAAGTAAGCGAACGGGTTCACTGGTTATTGCAGTCGACCGGGCCAAGCTATCTGTTATTGCGGCCCGGCGCAGAGGTTTCCTTGGATTGACGCGGCCATAACGTATAGCTGAAGCTAATCAGAAAATCGATGGACAGCACGATGGACCACAAACGGATCACCTGCAGCAAAGCATCTGTCCGGCTGTTCTCGTCCACCCATAGGATGATGCCGTACAGCAGCGCGCACCCGATCGCCCACGAGAGCAGGTGCAGAAACCAGGCACGCCGTTCATTCCGGGCGTGTTCCTTGCCGAATTTAACCTTTTTCGCCGGGGCGGGTCCTGAGGCGAATCGGTGCGCGAAGCGGATATCCGCCCATCGGATCATCCGGTGACCGAAAGCGATCGAAATTCCGATATAAACGGCCGCCAGACCGTGAGCGAAACCGGCTTCCGCGCCGCGCTGCAAATCGGCGACTGTTGCTGCGAGCAGGATCATATCGACAGCCGGGGTACAGGAAAGCAGTACAATTCCCGTCTTGTTCAACTTCAGAAGGTATCGACTCGCCAATCCGGCCAGCACGAACCCCCAAAATGCGATTTCGCAACCTGCGATAAGGGCGGGGATCACAAGCAACTCCAACTCCTTTTTTAGTACAATTGTATTATAAAAACAGAATTATTATAACACAGTTGTGCTAAAAAACAACGATGATATAATAAAACTATGCCGAAAATCGTAAATCATCAAAAACGTAAGGAACAATTGGCGGAAGCGGCTTGGCGGGTCATCCGAAGGGAAGGCTTGGAGGGCCTCTCCGTGCGTCGCGTGGCCGATGAGGCGGGGATGTCTCTCGGATCGCTGCGTCATTATTTTGACACCCATGCCGAGCTGCTTGCTTTCTCCATGCGGCTTGTTTCGCAGCGGGTCAACGAGCGGATCGAACAACTGCCGTTTACCGGGGACGCCCGTCGCGACATCGAGATGATTATCGCGCAGTTGCTGCCGCTGGACGAGCAGCGCTTGGCCGAGGCCGAATTATGGCTCGCTTTTGCCGGTAAGGCGATCTCCGATCCGGCAATTCGCAAGATGAGCCTGGAAATGCACGACGAGCTCTATAATGGGTTTCGGAGAATGATCGACAGCCTGATCTTGAATAAGCTGGCCAAGGACGGCATCGACGCCGAGCAGGAGACGAAGGAGCTGCATGCGCTCGTGGACGGACTGGCCGTACATCGCGCGACTTTCCCGGAACGGGTTCGGGAAGATGACTTGATGCGCATCGTCTCCCATCATTTGAACCGTCTTTTCAAGAACTGAGGCGGAGGGCCGGAAAATAGCCTTCGTTCACATGCTTGTTCCCGAAGGGGACCCGTTTGCTTCGGCTGCGGTTCCCGCACCGGGCGGGGGCGTGTTGTCCAAGCCGTGAATGGTCTTTTCCCAATAAAAAGGCTTGGTGATGAGCTGCCATGCCGCTTTGTAAGCGGAGATGCTCATCATGACCCAGTAAAGCGGCGTGAGCAGCGCGTATTTGACGAGCGAGTAGTTCATAAAATGCTGGTTTTTCTTTTTCAAATCCGCAATGACCCAGTACACGCCGGCAATGTTGCTGAACACAAACAGGAAGTTTGCGATAAACAGCTCGGTGGCGGCAAAGTAATAAATATAACCGGGGAAAAACAGCGGAATAAATTCCAGC
Source organism: Paenibacillus beijingensis (assembly GCF_000961095.1). NCBI lineage: Bacteria > Bacillati > Bacillota > Bacilli > Caryophanales > Paenibacillaceae > Paenibacillus > Paenibacillus beijingensis. The sequence continues at coordinate 3,362,926 of NZ_CP011058.1, forward strand.
TTCCAGCCGTACCACAGCACAACCATCAGCCAAAACAGCGGATTGAGCAGCGGAATGACCGGCGTTGCCAGCACCATCACCTGAAAGCCGAGAAAGCCTTTCAAGCCAAGCTCCCTCGCCAGCCGCAGCGGATTGCGCATATGGACAAGCCACGTTTGCATATATCCTTTAATCCAACGCGACCGCTGCCGGATCCAATTGAAAAAGCGGCTGTTCGCTTCCTCCCACGTGCGCGAATCGACGATGGCGGTTTTGTAGCCGTGCTTGTACAGCCTGACGCCCAGATCGGCGTCCTCCGTCACGTTGTACGGATCCCACGCTCCCATCTGCTTGAGCACCGACATTTTGAAATGGTTGGAGGTGCCGCCAAGCGGGATCGGAACGTCGAGCTTCATGATGCCCGGCAGCAGCAGCTCGAACCACATGCTGTACTCCTGCGTGAACCAGCGCGTCAGCAGATTCTGTTCGCTGTTGAAGTAATTCAGCTTCGCCTGGATGCAGGCGAAATTGTCCGGACAGCTGCGGAACGTCAGAAACACTTTTTTGAGCTGGTCGGGATCGGGCCGATCCTCCGCGTCGAAAATGACGACATATTCCCCGCGCGCCCGGATCAGTCCGAAATTGCACGCTTTCGGCTTCGTCTTCGGCAGACTGTCGGGAAGAATCAGCACCGTATAATAAGCCGGAAGCTTCATCACCTTCAGCATGTCCCGCATTTCCGTATCGTCCTCTTCGATCAAAATCCGCACATCAAGCTTCGACTTCGGATAATCGAGCGATTCGATGTTGGCCAGAAGGTGAGGTAGCACCTGTGCCTCCTTGTACATCGGGACGAGAATGGTATAGATCGGCAGCTCGCGTTCGTCGACGGCCGCCACTTCCTCTGGCGTGAAGCGGAACTGCGAACCGCGGCGCGAGCCGAGGATAATGATCATAAATTTGAATACCGACATCGAAAAATAAAACAGCTGGACCGCGATATTGGCAAGCAGGATCGTTCTCCAGAAGCTGGCGATGAGCCCGGTAATGAAGAGCAGTGTGGAGACGGCGAAAAAAATGATCTGCGGCTTCGTAAACGTCGTATGCGCCGAGTTGTGCGGCTGCTCCACCGACAGCTTCAACGTGCTCTCATGCATCATCTCCGAGCCGTAGACGTCCGCCCAGAACGTTTCCATCTCATCCTTGGTCGCCAGCACTTGTTCGATCGGCATGCCGAGCAGCGACTCGATATGGCGCGCCTGCTCCTCCTGCAGCGGCGCGCTGACCGCGACGAGAAACCGGTTCACATACTGGTGTACGACGACGGCCTCATAGGAACGAGCCAGCCTTTCGGGCAGCTTGAGCGTGGAGGTTGGCGTAATATCTTTGCCGATCCGTCCGAGCTGGAACTGGATGGCGATGAACCGGTACAAGATTTCAGGCTCGACCATCTTCAAGGAAAGCAAAATATCGCCGATGCGGCCGCCGCTGTTGCGCTGGAACTCCAGCGCCTGCTCCAGCTGTTCCTGCGTAATGACATTGGCGGAAACGAGCAGATCGCCGAGCATGCTGCGGCAGGGCGGGCCGGAGGCAAACTGCTGCAGCGATTCCGAATCGGCAAAGCCCATATCGATCAAAATATCGCCGAGTCTGCCGCCGTACCGTACCTGCGAAGCGATGGCCGCTTCCAGCTGCGAGCGGCTGATGACGCCCTGGCTGACCAATATATCGCCCATCCGGCCGGAGGTGTGCGCTTCTTCCGGTTCTTCGGCCGGCATCATTTGCAGGTACAGGCGCTCATACGACTCCTCGATCCGGCGCTTAAGCTGCCCGGTTTCGGAATCGGCCAGCAATTGTTCCTGTTTGAAGCGCTCCCGCTGCTGAAGCAGCAGCTCCCGCGTTTGCGCAAGCAGCCGACGCTCTTCCTGCAGCAGGCGCCGCGTATACCGGAAGCGGACGCCGCGCCACTGGATGCGCATTTTTAGCGGCTTCACTTCCGCTTGTTCGGCGTCATCCCACCGAGGGCCTTGGCTGAAGCCGCCGCCGTCTGCGGCTACAGCAAGCGGCGGCGGCTCGCCGCCCGGGCCGATCGAATCCGGGGACGCTTGTCCGCTTTGCTTCGCATGCTCTCCGCCGCTTTGCTGTTCCCGGATCCGGCGGATGCGTCCCGCAAGCTCCTCGCTTTCGGCATCGAGCAGGCCCAGCTCGCGCTCGAAGCGGGCCCGCTGCTCCGCCAGCTGCCCCTTTTTCAGCACCAATAAACTTTCATAATCAGCAATAAGCCGGTTCGCATATTGAAAGTCAACCCCTTGCCACTGCCAAAAAAGCTTTCTATTCATGAAAGCCTCCGGCTGTTTCCGGCACGCTCGGCTGCCAGCAGTTCGTTTAACTGCTGCTGCAGCTCGGCGTTATAGAGCCGTTTGGCGGCGATAAGCGCTTCCGCTTTCCGCCGTTCGTCTTCCATCTGCTGTTCCACTTGTTCCCGTTCGCTCTGCAGCGCATTGAGCTGTCTTTCCACTTGGGAGGGGCGGTAACCAAACCACAGCTTGGCACGCGGTAAACGTCTCACGATCAATCAAACCCCTTATCATTTGGCCGGAACGCTGTTTCCTGCCGACCGTCCGGCTGCTCGGCCTTCTTCATGCTCCGATTGATAAAACTTTATTCGCATAAAAAGCGCTTGCGCTTACTTCTTCAAGACATACGCCTTCGTCAAACGATCGTGCAGGAACCGCTTTCTGAAAGCGAATTCAAAGTATGTCTCGTAGGACGAGCCGGGAACTTCATGCCGAAGTCCGCGCCTCTTTCGCCTTTAAGTCAAAAAAACGTAATCATTCATAGAAAGAACCTTTCATTGCCAGAGGGAAGCATCTTTATTTTACTTGACGAAGCGGCCGTTGTAAAAGCTTTAAGGACAAAATTCGACAACAAATTTGTCGCGTAAAAACGGCTGTTCCGTTAAACGGCATGCGGCCTTTGCTCACGAATGAACGGACGGCGCGTTCCAAGCGGGGCACCAGCCGGGAGGCACGCCGCACATCGCCGCGGCGAAATCGGGATCTTCACGCGCCAGGTCGGCAAAGTAGCTTCCGATCACATGATTGCCTGACACGCCCCCGGATGAGAAGCTGCGTTTGATTTCATTTTTGACATGCATATAAAAGTACAGCTTCTTCGCTTTCGGATCCCGGTAAACGATAGGGGGAAGATGGGGGACGATGTCATTTTCGTTCTCGATCCGGAAACTGACGGGAATCGCGCGATTGAAGGCGCGCACGAACACCGGGTCCCCGACGCGCGGGGAGCCGAAGGTGTACACCATCGGAGCTGAGAGACCCGTATTCGCCGAAATATCAAGAGCGGCAAGCGTCGCGAGCGCTCCTCCGAGGCTGTGTCCCGTAACGAACAGCGGCTTGGAAGAAGGAAGCTTCCGGAGCAGCTCCATCGTTTGCTTGCGGGCGCCCGAATAGAGCGAGGTGAAGCCGCGGTGCGTCAAGCCGCCGCCCGGGACAAAAGTAAAGTCCACTTGGTCCGCCATAAAGTCCGACACCCAGTCCGAAACCGAATTCGTGCCGCGGAAAGCCAGTACGGCCGCCTGCTCCGATTCCAGAACAAAGCCGAAATCGGCCGGCTTGCCGTCAAACCCTGCCGATTGAAAAGCGCCGACCATGCGATAGCCCTCCGGTACGAGAAACAAGCCGCCACCCAGCAGCTGCATATAGCTTTGGCTGCATACCGCCGCCAAAAACAAAGCCGTCCGGATATTCATCGGGACCGCCGCGCTTTTGTCCTGCGTCCATAATTTTTTCATCGTTGCCCTCCGTTTCCCCGGATTAAAGAAAGCCTGCTCCGCCTTACATTGTATGTGTCCATAGGCGAAAGTGTCTCAAGGAGAATGGGGTTGCATTTTATTCCAAAAGTGATATCATAATAGTATCAAAAAGATATTAAGATGGGGTGAGGTCATGCAGGAACGCAAGGCTTGGCATGTTAACGGTTTTCTCGTACTATTGCTTTCTTTTATTATGTTTGCCGGCGCGGTGGTATCCTTTATAGCCGCAGGTTCGGGCGACGGGCCGGGAGCGGTATGGGTAACAATCGGCGTTGTTTTATCGGTCCTGGTCATCGTTGCGCTCTCTTCGCTGACGGTCGTGCAGCCTAACCAGGCGAAAGTCATTACGTTTTTCGGCTCTTATATGGGCACCGTGCTGGAAAGCGGCTTGTGGCTCGTACTGCCGTTCACGGTCAAATCGCGCGTATCGCTCAAAGTGCGCAACTTCAACAGCCAGAAGCTGAAGGTTAACGATGCAGCCGGAAACCCGGTCGAAATCGCCGCGGTCGTCGTATTCAAAGTGACCGACACCGCTCGCGCTTCGTTCGACGTGGACAATTACGAGAAGTTTGTGGAAATTCAGAGCGAGACGGCGATCCGTCATATTGCGGCCTATTATCCGTACGATGCGTACGACGAGGATCAGACGCTGTCGCTGCGGGGCAATGGGGATGAAGTGGCCGCACAGCTGATGGCCGAGCTGCAAAACCGGCTGTCTGTCGCAGGCGTGCAGGTGCTGGAAACGAGGCTGACGCATCTTGCTTATGCGCCCGAAATTGCGGGTGCGATGCTGCAGCGCCAGCAGGCGGCGGCGATCGTGTCGGCTCGCCAGAAAATCGTCGAGGGCGCCGTAGGCATGGTGGAATCGGCTTTGACGCAGCTGGCTGAGCGCGGCATTGAGCTTGACGACGAGCGCCGCGCTGCGATGGTCAACAATTTAATGGTGGCGATCGTCTCCGAGCGGGGCACCACTCCCGTTATTAATGCGGGCACTCTCTATAATTAAGGCGGACTGATGATATGGCCAAAGAGCGAAAAGCATTTCCGCTGCGGCTTGACGTAGAGCTGCATCGGGCGCTGGAGAAATGGGCCGCAGATGAGTTCCGCAGCGTAAACTCGCATATCGAATTTCTGCTGCGCGAAGCGCTGCAGAAATCCGGCCGATTGCCGGGCCGACGCTTGGCGAGGCCGGAGGCGTCTTCCGACGGGGAAGAGAAGGAATAAAGCCCGTTTGCCGGACTTGTCACGAATGAAGGGGGAGAGAAAAATGTTCCCTTAACTGAAAACAGAAAGATTACGATTAAGAGAAATTACAAAAGATGATGCAGAAGGCATTTTCGATTGTTTTTCTAATGAGAGTGTAACACGCTATTACGGTCAAGAGACGTTAGAGAATGTAGAACAAGCTGAAGCATTCGTTGAATTTTTTTCCACAATTTACAAAGAAAAAAGGGGGATGCGGTGGGGGATCGAAAGAAAAGGAACTCTAGGAATAATTGGATTTAATGCCTGGTCCCCTAAACATAAACGAGCAGAAATAGGTTACGAAATTCATCCCGAACAATGGAGAAAAGGTTATACCTCTGAAGCAGTATTAAAAGTCCTCCAATATGGATTTGATGAATTAGGTCTTACTCGTATAGGAGCTGTCGTTTTTATAGATAATGAAGCATCTAATAATTTACTTACTAAAGTTGGATTTCAAAAAGAAGGGGTTCTAAGGGATTATATGTATCAAAATGGCAAAGCACACGATACCTATGTTTATTCAATCCTCAAGAGCAAGTCAGGCGATAAAAGTAATAGGCTACCCTAACTTTGGAGTTAAAGACTCATTATATGCAGCCCCAGGAGTAATAACCCAATATCGATCTCATTTAATGCCCAACACTTACAATAAAAGCCCCACTCTTTACGAATTATCGACCAGTTTAAGGGGCTGTCCCATAAGTAGGGTTTTAGTCGTATTTCAAGCCCTTCTGCTTCAAAAGCGTAAACGAACCGATCAAGGGGCTATCCTTGGCCGGTTCGTTCTTTTTTTATCGCTGGACGAAGGGATAATTTTTGAAATACATGCGTTCGTACATCTTTTTTCGTTTTATTTTTCGACTACGATAAAATTCCTGCAAATATACTTTTTTTGCCGACCCCATCTCTCGTTAAGACGATAAAAGCTGGGAATTCCTGCAGCATCGCAGGTTTTCCCTCCAGACATACGATTTCGATCGGTAAAACCTGCACAATCGCAGGTATAGCGAGGAAAGGACCTCCGACTTCACTTTGCCAGCGAAACTGGAGGTCCTTTTGTGTCCAATTTAGGGCTAGCTCAATCATGCGAATACTTATGAGACAGCCTCATTGGTTCTTTTGTTCATACGATAGAACTTTCTCTTTGCCTTCACCCTTGCGGGAGAGCCACTTGCAAAATGGCGCTAGAAGGAGGATGACGGCGGCTACAGCTCGTCCAGCAGATCGCCGGCCAGCATGGAGGCCGGTGAAACGCGCCGCGCCGCCGCCTGGTCGCCGGCGGCGCCGTGCCGATAGACGCCGAGCGCTGCGGCTGCCGCGGCGGAATGACCTTGGGCAAGCAGGCCGGCGATGAGGCCGGCGAGCACATCGCCGGTACCGCCCGTTGCCATGCCGGGGTTGCCGGTCGGGTTCACGTAGATGGTGCCGTCAGGCAGGGCGATGACGGTGCGCGCCCCTTTCAGCACGAGCGTCACGCCGTGCCGGACGGCATAATCCCGGGCGATTGCAATGCGGTCGCGCTGTACTTCGGGCGTAGAGATGCCGCACAGGCGCGCCATTTCCCCGGGATGGGGCGTAAAGACGATGCCGCCCCGGCGCCGCGGCCAAGCGGCAAAATCGCCCGCTTCGGCGATATGGTTGAGCGCGTCGGCATCCACGACAAGCGGCAGATCCTGCGGCAGCGCGTCCCACAGCCGCCGCAGCCAGCCCCGCCGGACGTAATCGTCCGCTTCGCCGGACGGCGGACCGCTGCGATCGGTCACACCGCCGGCCTCGGTGCCGGCGCCTTCAGCGCCCGCAGAACTGGCGCCCGCATTGGCGCCGATCGGCCCGGCCGCGCCTGTGCCGCTGCGACCCGCAGAACCGGCGCCCGCACTGGCGCTGATCGGCCCGGCCGCGCTTGTAGCGCTGCGTCCTGCGGAAGCGGCTTCGGCGGCCGATCTCCCGGCCTCGCCGTACGGCGTACTGCCGAAGCCTGGTCCGCTCATAGGCGAATCTTGTCCATTCGCCAGCCTGCCGAAGCCGGTGGCGCTTATATGCGGATCCTGTCCTTTTGTTAGCCTTCCGAACCCAGGACCGATTACAAGCGCATCGCGTCCTACCGCCAGCCGGGCGAGCGAGTGCGGATCGACGTCCGCCCATTCCCCGGTGCCGGAATCGTCGAGCGGCTTCAACATCAGCTCCGGGCGGACGCCGATGAGCGAATCGGCTAGCCGCTCCGGCACGGCCCATGTGACAAGTCCGGCGCCGGAGCGCAGGGCGGAGACGGCGCACAGCAGCCCCGCGCCGCTCATCGCCCGGGAGCCGGCGGCCGCCAGCACGTGGCCGTATGTGCCTTTGTGGCTGTCTTCAGGCCGCCCGCCGCCGGGATCTGCTTCGAGCCGCGAACGCAGCACTTCAGGAGACAGCATCCAGACGGATGGCTGCCCGCATTGCTGCGCCGCCCGCGCCGCAATGCCGATCGGTGCTACCAGCACCGCTCCCGCACGGGCTGCGCCGGGAAACTGCGCGAGGCCCAGCTTCGGCAGCGCAAAGGTAACGGTGGCCGCAGCATTGATGCACGGGTCGGCGGTTTGACCCGTGTCCGGATGAAGGCCGCTCGGAATGTCCGCGGCCACAACCGGCAATCCGCTCGCGTTCGCTTCGCGGATTAGCGCCGCCAGCGGCTCGCGCGGAGCGCCGCCGCTCGACCCGGTGCCGAGCAGGGCGTCCACGATGCCGCCCATGCCGCTCCAATCGACCGCTCCCGGCCGGTATACGACGGCCGGCAGCCCGAGCCGTTCGGCGATGGCGGCTTCGCGCGCCGCTTCGCCGCACAGCTGCTCCGGCGGCACGGCGTACACGACGTGTGCGCCGATGCCGCGCTCCGCCAAATGCCGGGCGGCGACGAGCCCGTCCCCGCCGTTGCTGCCTTTGCCGACAAGTATCGCCCAAGGCTTCGTTTCGCCGCCCGCTTCCCTGCCCCCGCTTCCGCCGTCTTTTTTCCGGCTCTGCTCCGCCCTGGCAAGCGCCTTCTCGCAGCCCGGCAGCAGCGAGGCATAAGGGCCGGTCAGCTCCATTCCGTTATGCAGACGGTACACCGCTTCCGCCAGTGCACGTCCTGCAGTTTCCATCAGCACGTTCGCCGGAATTCCGATAGATTCAATCGTCTCCCGCTCCATTTCCCGGATCGTTTCAGCTGATACCAGTTCCATTTCGTCCCACCCTTTCGATTTCGCATCGCATCTATTCTGCCAGCCTTCATGCTTTGCCCCGGCGCGCCGGAAGAAGCGAACGATTGGATTCAGGCTGCCGCCCGCTTTTCCTCCTCAAGGTCTCTCCCTTGATTATAACCCGCTGCATCTCCCCGGCAATCCGATACCCAAAACGAAATTCCTCTATTATAATAGTAAAAATAGAAAATAAACGTTGAGTCGTTTATCAGCAAGGGTGGAGACTATGGAAGCGAAACATTGTCTGTTATGCGGACAAGTCATGATCGAACGTGATGTGGACGGAACGATGCGCAGAGCTTGTCCGGACTGCACATACGTGCATTGGGGGAACTACAGCGTCGGCGTCGGCGCGCTTGTGAAGAAAGAAGGCAAGCTGCTGCTTGTGCGCAGAGCGCAAAATCCGGGCAAGGGCTACTGGACCAATCCCGGCGGTTACATCGAACAGCTAGAGCCGATCGGCGAAACGGTGTGCCGCGAGGTGCTGGAGGAAACGGGTGTACGGGCAACCGTCCGCAGTGTCGTGGCAATCCGGGATCTTCCCCGCGCCATTCATAACCTTTACATCGCATTTGCGATGGATTACGTGGAGGGAGAGCCGGTTGCGGACGGCTTGGAGGTCGACGCTGCGGGATTTTTTAGCCTGGAGGAAATGGAGACGATGAACGTTGCCCCGTTTACCCGCTGGCTTGCGGACGTAGCGGCCGGAGACGAGAGTGGGGAAGGGCTGCAGATCGATACCGATCCGGTTGTGCCGCTCAACGGCTTGGGCTTGTTCCGGCTTCAAACGAAATGAACGAACAGCACTAACACGAATAACAACATGCCTCGACAATACTCCCATCCTTTTTTGGAGGTGAGATATATTGCGGCCTTTTTTTATCAAAATCCCTCTTACAATAAGAACATTTGTTTGGTATAATCATTCTAACAAAACAGACGAACCACGGGAACAAAGAACTCGAAAGAAGGTGAGACCGTGATCGAAAGGTGTTCAAGATTTGTCCGCCGTAACCGCAAAGCCGGTTTGGGCCGTCTTTACTTGCAGCCGCACCCCGGCCAAAGTCCGAAAGCGACGACTTGGAGTTCACCCGTATGGATCATCAGGATTATGGGAAATGGATGAATAAGGGTGTTTGAAAGGCAGAAATAACCTTTTGACAGACGGGTAACCAACTGGTAAACTCTGTAAAGGTATGCCAGATCACGATGTTTTTCGAAGGAGGAAAAAAGCTTGAATTCCGCAAGTATAGAGACGCAAGGCGCAGTGGATGTGAGTGGAATCCGTAGAGGACCGATTGTCGCCGCGCTTATTATCGGATGTTTCGTCGCGATTTTGAACGAAACGCTGCTGAACATCGCTTTTCCCGACTTAATGGTCGAGTTCGGCGTATCGGTCGCGACGATCCAGTGGCTGTCGACGGCGTATATGCTCGTTATCGGCATTCTGGTCCCGATTACGGCGCTGCTGCAGCAGTGGTTTACGACCAGACAGATGTTTTTGACCGCGATGGGGCTGTTTCTTGCCGGCACGATCTTGTGCGGGGTTGCACCGGTCTTTTCCTTCCTGTTGATCGGAAGGGTCGCCCAGGCGCTCGGAACCGGACTTTTGATTCCGGTGCTTATGAACACGATTCTCATTATTTATCCGCCGGAGAAGCGGGGCGCGGCGATGGGAATGATCGGACTCGTCATCATGTCCGCGCCGGCAATCGGGCCGACCATCTCGGGGCTCATTATTCAGAGCTTGAATTGGCGCTGGCTGTTCTTTCTCGTTATACCGCTGACCGCGTTTTCCATCCTTTTCGCAGCAATTTATTTAAAGAACGTTTCCGATCTGACGAAACCGAAAGTGGATCTGTTATCCATTGTTTTGTCGACGATCGGCTTCGGCGGCATGGTGTATGCCTTCAGCAGAGCAGGCGAAACGTCCTGGTCGGATAGTATCGTCACCTTCTCGCTCATTGTGGGCGGCATCGCTCTCGTGCTGTTCATCTGGAGGCAGCTTGCAGTGAAAGAGCCGCTGCTTGAACTGCGGGTGTTTAAATATTCGCTGTTCACGCTCGTGACCGTGCTTCTGCTGATCGTCATGATGACGTTGTTCTCGACGATGATTCTGCTGCCGCTGTTTTTGCAAAACGCGCTCGGCAAAACGGCGCTCGCGACTGGTCTTATCCTGCTGCCCGGCGGCGTCATTAACGGGCTGCTGGCGCCGGTGTCGGGGAAGCTGTTCGATAAATTCGGACCGCGAGTCCTCGTCATCCCGGGTCTTGCCCTCATGGCGGTTTCCATCTGGCTCTTCAGCGGCATTTCGGCGACGACCGGAACGGGAATGATTATTGCGCTGCACATTATGCTGCTGATCGGTATTTCAATGGTGATGATGCCGGCGCAGACGACGGGCCTGAACGAGCTGCCGCGTCATCTGTATCCGCACGGCACGGCGATATTGAACACCCTGCAGCAAGTGGCCGGCGCCATCGGTACCGCTTTGTTCATCAGCATTATGAGCGCCGGAACGAAAGCCTATATGAAGACCTCCAGCGATCCAAACTCGCCTGCGGAATTGGTCAACGGGCTGATCGCCGGCATGCACAACGCATTTTTTGCCGCAATGTTTGCCGCTATCGCGGCGCTGGCGATCGGGCTGTTCATTAAGAAGGCCCAAGCTCCGGATGAGGAGCAAAAGGCGGTAATAGCCCGCCACGATTCTCATTAGGATCCGGGACTAGTGTCTCCTAACACTGTTACGGACAGATGAAAAAAAGCTGCGGAATCGACTCCGCAGCTTTTTTTCATCTGTCCGTTCCTTTTTTCGCAGCCGAGCCGGAACTCGAATCGATCGCAAACGCCCGCAAACGCCCGCAAACGCCCGCAAACGCCCGCAAACGCCCGCAAACGCCCGCAAACGCCCGCAAACGCCCGCATCAAATTTCCGCACTTTAGCGACGCCGGCCGCTGCGCTTTACGACAGCGAAAATAACCGCGACGATAGCGATAATCAATATTATAGCCGCCAATTTCAACATGAAGCTCACCCTTTCTTTGATTTCCGCCCGGGCTGCGGCTTATCCGGCAGCGCCGTTAGGCGTGTCTTGTGTGACAGGCAGCCGCCTGAACGTTACTGCCTGCCCGTTATTGAGGCTGTATTAACCCGATGCATCAAGTATCAAACAGACAGAAAATATTGGCAGTCCGCTAAGCGGCTGCATTGATTCGAAGGGATTAAGCGGGGGTAAAGAAGGGAAAGGAAAATATAGTTGACAAGTAAAGGGAGGAAGCATGAATGTTGCTAGAAATAAGCGTTCTTATTATTGCCATTGCCGTTGCGGTGCTTGTTGTATTCCTCGTTCAGACGCTCAAAAAAGCGCAGGCGTCTCTTGAAGCGGCAAGCGGCGCCATTAAAGAAGTTCAAAGCGCGATAAAAGAGTGGAAGGGAGACGTCGACGATCTCGTCGTCAGCGTCAAAGATTTGACCAAACAGGTCAATCATCAGATCGACGCAGTCGACCCGCTGATGGCCTCCGTCCGCGAAGTCGGACAAACCGTTCATGAGGTTGCGGCGGCGGCGCGCGAGTTCTCGACCGGCTGGACGATGAAGCTGCGACGCAAAGCCCGTGAAGCCGCAGCGGTTGCAGATGCGGAAAACAGGGCATCCTTATCGGCTAAAAACGCGGGAGCCGCGTATGCGGGTACCGCTGTTCCCGTTAAACCGGGCATTGCCGCAACGGGCGAACGTCCCGCGGGCGTAACGGCTTCGCCGGAGCCGGCCGGCTCGGCGTCGTGGATGGAATGGCTCGATGTCGGGGTGCAGGCTCTCAAGCTGATTCGTCAGAGCAAGAACCGGGCATAGAAGCGGGAGCCGGAAACACAATCAAGCGCCGTTTTGCAGGTGTACGAAAACGAGAACTGGACAGAAGGTAAACGCTCGGCTAGGATAATAAAGGATTGAAGTAACGGCCAGCAGCGGTAAACGCAGCTGACAGCACGATAAGATGCCGCGCGGCAGCGAATGCATGGCTGCGGCTGCACAGTTTTTTGGGGAGATGAATAATGCGTATAGTGGTTGTCGACGATAATGCGATGAACATCACGGTTGTTCAAGAAATGCTGAAAAGAGCGGGGTATCGTGATATCCGGGCATCGTCGTCGGGGATGGAACTATTTGAATTATTGGGATTGGATGAGCAGGGAGACGATCCGCTCGGCCGGGACGGCATCGAACCGGATGTGGACCTGATCCTGCTGGATATGATGATGCCGCGCATCGACGGAATTGCGGTCTGCAGAGCCATTCAGCAGTCCGAAAGGCTGCGGGATATTCCGATCATTATGGTTACGGCAATGGGTGATTCCAAGAAGCTGGCCGAAGCGCTCGATGCCGGCGCGATTGATTACGTAACGAAGCCGATTAACCGGATTGAACTGCTGGCCCGGATCCGGGTGGCGCTGCGGCTCAAGCAGGAGAAAGACTGGCACAAAGAACGCGACCGCCGAATCCGCGAGGAGCTGCAGCTGGCCAAGGAAGTGCAGTCCGCCGCCCTGCCGCATAAGCTGGATAACGACAGCATCACGATTGATGCCATCTATAAGCCATCGGAAGAATTGTCGGGCGATCTGTATGCCTGGCACCGAATAGACCGGAACCGGTATGGAGTCGCCGTAATCGATGCGATGGGTCACGGCATTTCTTCTTCGCTGGTCTGCATGTTTATCGCATCGGTACTTAAGGATGCAATGATCAAGCTGGTTGATCCCGTGCTCGTGATGGAGGAGCTGAACCGGCGTGCGCTCCAGCTGCAGTTTGCCGATCAGCTGATTCAATACTATTTTACGGCGCTTTATATGATCGTCGACATCGACAAAGGCGTCGCGGAATACGTCAATGCGGGGCATCCGCCGGGAATGCTGCTGCGGGGCTGCAATACGAACGGAGCGCAAACCCTGCTTGGCGGTGGAACGGCAGTCGGCATGTTCGAGAACGTGACGTTTACGAAGCATGAAGTCGATATTGCACCCGGCGATTGCATCGTCCTCATTACCGACGGCCTGCTCGATCTGCTAAACGCTCCCGATGAGGAGCGCCTTGACAAGCTTCTGGAGCGGCTTGCGCAAGGGGGAGAAGAAGCACTGCCGCCAGAGCAATGGGAAAGCGTATTTTTCGCCACGGAGGAACTTCTCGGCAGGCCGGACGACCGCTGTTTAATATGGGTGGGAATAAAATAATCGCAACTTTCATTAACCGCAAGGCCCGGAACTGTCGTTGATCAGACAGCTTCCGGGCCTTGGTTGCGGTAACGGAACGATTAAGTGCGGTTTATCCGGGTATCGTCTTTCAGCCGTGAACGTCCGGCTGGAAGCGATGTACCGCTCCCGGACCTTTCGAGCGAGGCAGGAGCCGGTGCACCCGGAGCGTTACTGGGAGAGACCTCGAGATCGCTCCCAGGTACAGCCCCTTGAACCTTCTCAGGAGAGGCTTCAGCATCGCTCCCAGGTACAGCCGCCCCGCGAGCGTTCTCAGGAGCGGGCAGTGTTCCCGGGTAAGGGCGGCTGCTGCGCCGTCCCTTTGCAGGCGGACTGCTGCGTGCATGCTTCGCTGCGACTTTTGCGCTTGCGGAACGGGCGGGTCTTGCCTTAGCTGATGCTGGCAGTTTGGCCGAATCCGCAGCAGGCTTGCGTCTTGCCGGCCTGTTCCGAAAGCTGCCTTCAGCCGGCCAAATCCATCGATGCATCATAAAAGTAAGCGTGAAGACGAGCGCGCACATCACGGCAAAGCCCCACGGCTGATCGGACAATGCAAGGCGTCTGTAGTTAAGCCCCCATATTGTGCCCGCGACGGCAGCGGGAATCAGCAGCAGCGTAACGCCGGTAAGCTTATTGCTGCTCAAACGGTCGGCGCCTCTAAAGCCGGCCATTGTATCGTCCATCGCGATCAGCGTGTCGATTACGTCAGCATGCCGGGCTAGAAGCGATCCGATTCGTTCCAGCTTAAAGGCGAGCCGTTTGAAGCTTTCCGTTTCCGTCAGCTGCTCCAAGAACGCCTCTTTGGCGGCGTTCTGAATTTCACATACCGGCGTATACAGACGGTTCCAATGCAGCAGCTCGTGCCTGTATTCAAAAATAACAGGCGCCGGATCCGTCCGGCTGTTGAAATGCATCGAGACTTGAAGCCGGGCGAGGCGGATTCCGAACTGATCAAGCCCGGCATGAAACGTCTCCAGCACGACGGCAAGCAGCACCGTGAATGCTTCGGCAGCAGTGCCGCACTGCTCAAACATTTCTTTCCAAGGCGACTGCTGCAGCCTAAGGGCGAGGCGGTAGTCGGCCGGCACGGTGACGAGCCTGGAAGCATGAACCCAGTAATGCAGCGGCTGCATATCAACCTTCTGATCCGACAGTTGAATCATGAGCGTGCCGAACATAACCGGTTCTCCATCCTCCAGGCGTCCTACCGACACGGCATTGTTTTCGCTGCCGATGACGGTCTCCAGCCAGGCTGCGCATTCCGGAACAATCTGCCGGATGTCGCGCAGCTGCTCCGGCGGCAAAGAGAGGCGGTGCGGGTGAGACTGCACCGTGCGTTCTTCCGCTGCGGCGCGTTGTTTGGCCGCCGCTGCACGGCGGTATTTATCTTTGCGGCTCGGAAGGTCGACCGGTACCGTAATATCCCGTTCTTCCAGCAGCAGATGCCATTCCCAGCCGGCGGCATAACGGAACATCCGATGAACCATAGACAGTTCCTCCTGACAGGCAGCATACATTAATTCCTATTTAGATAACCCGTAACAAGTATAACCTGCGGACGGATCTTGAACAAACTGCCGCATCCGGGCCGGATGCGGCAGTCTCGATTATACTTCGATTGGTACATAAACGGCTTATGACTCATCGTAAAGATGTCCGTCCTCGGAGAGAAGCCGTTTCAGCTTCTCGATCGCCCGCCGCTGGATGCGCGAAATGCTCATTTGCGATACGCCCAAGCGGTCGGCGATCAAACGCTGCGGGATGCCTTCCTCGAAGGCGAGCTCCAGCACCTGCTGTTCTTCGGGTTTCAATTGGGACAAGGCGGCCTGCAAATCCATCTTCTTGTCGACGGAATCGAAATCGTCCGCCTGCGATCCGATAAGCTCGCCGAGAGTCGTCGTGCTCTCGTCTTCGGAAATCGGCGTATCGAGGGAAATATAATGATACAGATCGCGTCCGCCGAGAATTTCAAGCGTTTCCTCAACGGTCAGATCCATTTTCTCGGCTATCTCCTCGACTTTGGGAGACCGTTCCAAACTGACGGTAAGCTCGTCGATCGCTTGCTGGACGGCAATGCCTTTTTCCTTGATGCGCCGGGGAACTTGAATGTACCACGATTTATCGCGCAAATAATTTTTCATATGGCCGATGATGCTCTTCATGGCATAAGGTTCGAACTGAACGCCCATGCTGGCGTCAAACTGGGCAAACAGCCGCAGCAGCGCCATCTGGCCGACCTGATATAGATCTTCATACAGATCGGGCCGGTTCCGGGCGATTTTACCGGAAGCCATCTTTACCATTGGCTCATATAGCTCAATCAGGAGGGTGGCTGTTTCGTTATTGGGGTTGCTCTGGTATTCCAGAATCAGGGCTGTGCCCGCCTGAGGCGATTGCCTAGCCGGCTGCATGGTCATGCCATCTCCCCACTTTTCATTAGGCGTTTCGTTAAAACAACCTCCGTGCCGAGTTCGCTGCGCACCTCCACCTGATCCATTAACGCCTGCATTAAGAACAGGCCCAAGCCCCCCGCCTGTATATCGCTGATTGACTTGCCGTGAAGCGGCTCGGCCCTTTGCGCCGCCGCCGCTGCGTCAAAGCTTGCGCCCTCGTCCTTGACGACGATAGACAGCGTATCCTGCTGCTTCACAAACCGGATTTCCATTTCCCCGGTGTTTGCGGCATTGCCGGAGGCCGAGTATGCGTACAGCACGACGTTGTTGCATGCTTCCGATACGGCCACTTTCATATCTTCAATGTCTTCATAGGTGAATCCGATTTTGCTGGCAATCCCATATAAGGTTAGACGAATCAAATCCAAATATTCCGCCTTCGCAGGCACCCGCAATGTTACCTGATCTTCGTTTGCATTCATCGCTTGTTCGATCCTTTCTCGGCTTTTGATCTTAAGATTTGGTCAAAAAAGGAGTAATCCCCGTCATGTCAAACAGTTTTCGTATTCCCGGAGGGATTGCTTCGACCGCGAAAGGCGCTTGCTTGGCGTGACGCGCTTTCAACACCGATACAAAAATTCCGATGCCGGTACTGTCGATATATTTAAGATCTCTCAAGTTGAGAACGAGCTCGCGGTCGGCCAGCTCCACGAGGGGAGCCATGGCGGCGCGCAGCTGCGAAGCGGATTCAAGATCCAGTTCTCCGCTTAGAAAAACGAGGCACCGTCCTTCTTGGGTTTCGGTGCGTAATTGGAATTTTTCCTGCTGTTTCATGTTTTCCTCTCCTGGTCACGTGTCCGAGATTTGATTAACGGAAAAATTAGTACTACATACCTATACTCAATATTCTATAACCGGATCAAAATCCTTTTAAACAAGCCTGCCCGAAATATCTATTTTTCCGGTTTGATTCAAGCAGGCCGGGTTAAGGAAGGGTAACAATCGTTTCCGAAAATTTTAACGGGCCGAAGGGCATCCTAACGAGAAGTCGGTGAAGGCTGGGTCCCGATATAAGGAGGAATGCGCAGGTGGGTAAAAAAATTGCCGTATTTGACCGGGAAGAGCAAGCGATTCAGGCGTTGGAGGAGCTTCGCAATCAAGGATTCGCACGCGATGAGCTGAAAGTGATCGCCAAAGATAACGAGCATTCGCGGCGCGTCGAATCGGAAACGGACGTTCATGCCGATGAGCTGCAGGATTTAGCGGAAGCGCGCAGCAGCGACCGCAAGGACGGGATCCTCCCGGCAGAGCCCGGAGCGACGGGCAGCTATGTCGCGGCGGGAGTGGCCCTTAATCTCGCGGGGACCAACATGTCTTCGGGGGATGGGCACCGTTCGCCGGAAGTATTCTTGCGGCGGACATCCTAAGTGCCGGGAGCGATTACGACCGTGTGCTTCAGGCGCTCGGTTTGCAGGGAAGCGATACGGAAAAATGCCGTGACGCCATCAAGGAGGGCGCGCTCGTCGTGATCGCCGAGGCAGACGCGAACCGGGACGGAGATGCCGCTCCGGGCCGCTTGGAAAGCGCGGAAGATGTGCTGCGAGCAAGCGGAGCCCGCGATATTTGGTTAACGGATAATTAGTTGACGTCAAAATTATTAAGAGGTAAAATTTATTGGAGTCGTAAGACTCGTTTAAATATAAGAAAGTGAGTGGAACAGCTGTAATGGATACATCATCAACCGGGACGGTGCCTTTTAAGAGAGGGCCGCTGATTGCGGCTCTTCTTATCGGCGCGTTTGTCTCTTTGTTAAATCAGACGCTCATCAATGTGGCGCTGCCGAAAATGATGCTTGATCTGGACGTCGGAGCGAATACGGCCCAATGGCTGACGACGGGCTTCATGCTTGTCAACGGCGTACTGGTGCCGGTCAGCGCCTATTTGATGGCCCGTTTCACAACGAGGGTGTTGTTTATTGCTTCCATGATTTTATTTTCAATCGGTACGGTCGTATGCATTGCGGCGCCGGGCTTCCCGGTCTTGCTGATCGGACGTTTGATCCAGGCAGCCGGTGCGGGCATTCTAATGCCGCTGATGACGGTCGTGTTTTTGACCGTTTTTCCGATTGAAAAGCGCGGTCAGGCGATGGGGCTGATGGGGGTTGCAATGATTTTTGCGCCGGCCGTAGGTCCGACGCTTTCCGGGTGGATTATCCAGCATCAATCGTGGCGCGTGCTGTTTATTGTCGTGCTTCCGATCGCGCTTGTTTCATTGTTTTTGGGCCTATTTACGATGAGGAACATCACCGAGGTTTCCAAGCCGAAGCTGGATTTTCCCGGCATCATCCTGTCCACGCTCGGATTCGGCGGTCTGCTGTACGGATTCAGCGACGCTGGAACGGACGGCTGGAACAGCTGGACGGTGTATATGATGGTAATTGTCGGCGCTGTCTCCCTCATTCTGCTCGTGTGGAGGCAGCTCGTCATCGAGAAGCCGATGCTGGAATTCCGCGTATTCAAATACGACATGTTTTCGCTGACGATGATCATTAACGTCGCACTAACGATGTCACTGTTTGCCGCCATGATTTTGGTGCCGATCTATTTGCAGACCATCCGCGGCTTCACCCCGCTGCACGCGGGCCTGCTGCTGCTGCCGGGAGCGATATTGATGGGCATTATGTCGCCAATCACCGGGAGGATCTTCGATAAAGTGGGCGCCCGCTGGCTAGCGGTAACCGGCCTGTTCATTACGGTCGTAACGACGTGGGAGTTCAGCCGTTTAACCGATACGACGACGTACACCCAGCTCATCCTGATGTACACCGCCCGCATGTTCGGGGTCTCGATGCTGATGATGCCGATTATGACGGCGGGGCTGAACCAGCTGCCGCAGCGTCTGAATGCGCACGGTACGGCGATGTACAACACGCTGCGCACGATCGCGGGCGCGCTCGGCACGGCGCTGCTCGTGTCGGTCATGAGCAGCCAGACCAAGCACCGCGCGGCTGAGATGATGGCTTCGGGCGGCGTGAAGCCGACCGATACGGCCAAGATGGCGCAAATTACGCAGGAGGCGACGATCCACGGCATCAACTACGCTTTTATGATCGCCACGTGGATTACCGTCTTCGCCCTCGCGCTCGCCTTCTTTATCCGCAAGACGACGCCGCAAAAGGAGCCGGCTTCGGCTGCGCAGAAGAGCGTCGCCGCTGCCAAGTGAGGAGCGGTGCAAAGCGGGAAGCGCATGGGCTGCCATTCTGCCGGATGCCGCTGCATCTCCGCCTTGATCAACCGGCCCCGCTATTCTTCCGGCTCGTATCCGATTGCATAGATAACGTGATCGGCTTCCACAATCGAGCCGTCGGCTCGGCTGTTAACGATTCACAGGACTGAAAAAGCGGCTGAGGCAGCGCAAAAAAACCGGAGCCATAAATAGGCCGGCTCCGGTTCGTGCACAGCAGCGAATCGCTCCTTTGGAGCGGGTGCGCTCCCGGATGATACAAACGCTCCCAACCGCAGCAGCGCCCGGCTCAGAGCTCTCATTCGGCCGCTCCCTGCTGAGCAGGGGGCGCCGTCGTTCAAGGGGTATGCCGTCGCAGGTTACTCCCGGACGGAGGCGCTTATCGGCGACAGATTGTCTTTAGCCTCATTTTTCGCGTTGTCCAGATGCTCCGAAGATTCCGCTGCCGCCTCTTGGGCGTGCTGTTTTATGCTGCTTGCGGCCTCTTTCGTTTCGGTGAGCGCGGTGACGGCCGTTTCTTTAATGGCGTCGGTTTGTTCCGTTGCCGCTGTTTTCGCCTTGGAGGCAAGCTCTTGAACTTTGGCGGTAATCTCGGCCGCCTTCTTGCCGGCCAGCTCCGCCGTCGTCTTCGCCTGAGACGCAATGACACCCGCCTGACGTTTGGCATAATCGGTCGCATCCGAAGTCTTTTTCGCCAAATCCGCCCGCAGCTCGCTGCCTTTTTTAGGTGCGAACAGCAGCGCTGCAGCCGCTCCGACGACGCCTCCGATCAAAACGCCTTTAAGCAGACCGCTATTTTTCGAAACCGTTTCGTTAGCCATTGTCCGTCATCTCCTTTATATCTATGGTTATAAATATCGTTTGATATTGTTATATAAACAGCTGTCCCTTTATTGAAACGAGCGGAAATGATTAACAGCAAAAGACCCGAAGCGGAAAGGAGCAGGGGCCATCCATATCCGCGGCGGGTATTGTGCACGACCCGCAGCAGCGACTGCTATCTTATAAGCTGCGCATCGCCTCGCGGTAATCGCTCGGTGATTCGCCGTGAAACCGCCGGAACTGCTTCGAGAAGTAGAGCGGGTCCTGCAGTCCGACGGAAGCGGCGATTTGCTCCACGGTCAGCTCCTGCCTCTCGCGCAGCAGCTGCCTGCCTTTGTCGATGCGGAGTCGGAGCAGGAACGACACAGGCGTAACGCCGGTATGCTTTTTGAACAATCGGGAAAGATAAGCGCGGTTGTAACCGAGCGAATCCGCCATCGCTTCGATGGACAGCGGCTCCGCATACTGCGTCGTAAGATAATGGATCACCTGCTGAACCGTCTCTTTGCCTTCGTCTCGCGAGCCCGCCGGAGCGGATCCAGGGGCCAGAAGCAGCTGTGCAAATTGGGCGAAGGCGAGATGAAGATAGCCGGGCGCCAGCAGCTGCGTGCCGCCTCCCCCGCTGCGGAAGGCGCGCATCAGCCGCTCCAAATAGACGCCGACGCGCTTGCTTCTTCCGGTGTCGGCAGTGGGACGCAGCAGGCTCAGTCCTGCCGCTTCCACCAGCTCGGAAGCACCGGGACCGGTGAAGGCGACCCATTTGTATCGCCACGGATCGGCCGCGTGGGCCGCGTATGTGACCAGCCGTTCCGGCTCGATCAGGAACGAGTGCCCGGCGCGAAGCTCGTATTCGTTGTCTCCGCATCTAAACGTGCCGCGTCCGGAGAGCACGTGATGGAGCAAATAATAGTCGAACACTTTGGGGCCGAGCCGGTGCCCGGGTGCCGTCTGGCTTTCGCCCGCGAACAAAATGTTCAGCCGCTCTCTCGCGGCGGAATCGGGATTGGAGAAGACCGTATATGTTTCGCGCGGATTAGTTTCGTTCTTTGCCACTAGACCGTCCTTCTTTCGCTTTGTCATATTCTGTACGAATGACGTCTTACCAAATCATACGCTTGTTTCGGCGCCTCTCATGCGTCAGCGCAGCGCCGTGGACCGCGCTCGTTCAATTGCAGGACGTCATCGACAAACGGTAATGTCTTCTTTCACATTAAAGCGGCAAGCTCGCGGAGCCGCGCCGTCACTTCTGCTCCTCCCTGTGAAATAGGAAGCGGAGCGGGCGCTTTTGTCCCTGGATGCTTGAAACGTGCGGTGAAGACGAGCGGAGCGGCCTCACTTCACCTCACTTCCGCGGATGCGCAGCGCTCCTTTTTCTCTCTCTATTGTAACTCCGAAAAGTCACATAAATCCATATCGTATACACATCCCGCCATTTTGCTCGGCGGCGATTTCAACTATACTGAAAGCAGCAACAGCGGATTTTGCAAATATGCCGTAAAGGAACGTGATACGACAATGGCTGATTTAAAGCAGCTGACAGAGCGGTTTGTGAACATTTACGGAGGAGACGCGGAAGGAATCCGCATTTATCATGCGCCCGGCAGGGTGAACCTGATCGGCGAGCACACCGATTACAACGGTGGCTACGTGTTTCCGGGTGCGCTTACATTCGGCACGACGCTGCTCATCCGCCGCCGCGGGGACAATCTGCTCGGCCTCGCGTCCACCAATTTTGAGCTGCATAAACATATCCCGCTCGATGGGATCGAATATAACGAGGCGGACGACTGGATGAACTACCCCAAAGGCATCGCACTCGAACTGCAAAAGAGCGGCAGCCCGCAGAAGAGCGGCTTCGACCTGCTGTATCACGGTGAAATTCCGAACGGAGCCGGACTTTCCTCCTCGGCGTCGATCGAAGTGGTGACCGCGTACGCGCTGCTTCAAGAAGACGGATATCCCGTAGACAGGGTGGAAATCGCCAAACTTTCGCAAAAGTCTGAAAACGAATTCAACGGTGTCAAGAGCGGTATTATGGACCAGTTCGCGGTTGCAAACGGGAAAAAGGACCATGCCATCCTGCTCGATTGCGACACGCTCGAATTCAAGCATGTGCCGTTCAACTCCGGCAGCTACAAGCTCGTCATCGGCAATACGAACAAGCGGCGCGGGCTGGTCGACTCCAAGTACAACGAGCGCCGCGGCGAGTGCGAGCAGGCGGTGCGCGATCTAAACGCCCAATTTCCGGAACTGACCCTGCTCGGCCAGTTGACGCCGGAGCAGTTTGGTGAATTTGCCCATCTGATTAAGGATGAGACCGTGCGCCGCCGTGCGCGCCATGTCGTCGAAGAGATCGAACGCGTGCGCCAATCGATGAACGTGCTGGAAAGAGGCGACCTGGCCGCATTCGGGCAGCTGATGAACGGCTCCCACGACTCGCTGCGCGACCTGTACGAGGTGACGGGAGCGGAGCTGGACGCGATGGTGGACGCGGCGCGCGAGGTGCCGGGGGTGCTCGGCTCGCGCATGACCGGGGCCGGCTTCGGCGGCTGCACCGTATCGCTCGTGCATGAGGACAGCATCGAACGTTTCCGTGAAGAAGTCGGACGCAAGTACAGCATTGCCACGGGGCTGACCGCCGATTTCTATGTTTGTTCTATCGGCAACGGAGCGGAGAAACTCGTCTGACGCATAACTTTACCTATTTTTGTGAAGCTTAATTTGCGAGATTCGCTATAATAGACTAGACCGGAAAAATCCGGAATACACAAAGATAGGTAACGAAGGGAGAACTTCATATGGCGGTATTGGTTACAGGCGGAGCAGGATATATCGGCTCCCACACAGTAGCGGCTCTGCTTGAGCGCGGCGAGGATATTGTCGTGGTGGACAGCTTGCAGCAGGGGCACCGGAGTGCGGTGCTTGGCGGCAAGCTCTACGTCGGCGATTTGCGCGACGCGGACTTTTTGGAAGGCGTATTCGCAGAAAATGATATCGATGCCGTCATTCACTTTGCGGCCAATTCGCTTGTCGGCGAAAGCATGAAGGATCCGGGAAAATATTACCACAACAACGTCTACGGTACGCTTTGCCTGCTGGAAGCGATGAACCGCCATCAGGTGGGCAAAATCGTATTTTCTTCCACGGCGGCGACATACGGCGAACCCGAGAACGTTCCGATCGGCGAGCATGACCGCACGCTGCCGACGAACGCTTACGGCGAAACAAAGCTGGCGATGGAAAAAATGATGAAATGGTTCGATATCGCCCATGGCATTAAATATATTTCACTCCGTTATTTCAACGCGGCGGGCGCTCACGAAAGCGGCCGTATCGGCGAGGATCATCAGCCGGAAACGCATCTCATTCCGATCGTGCTGCAGGCGGCGCTCGGGCAGCGTCCGCATATTTCGGTATTCGGCGAAGACTACGACACGCCGGACGGAACGTGCATCCGCGACTATATTCATGTGAGCGATTTGGCGGAAGCGCATGTGCTGGCCGTCGGCAGACTGCGCGGCGGTGCGGAAAGCGCCGTTTACAACCTCGGCAACGGTCAAGGCTTCTCGGTGAAGCAGGTGATCGACATCGCCCGCGAGGTGACCGGACGCGACATTCCGAGCGTAGTGGAGCCGCGCCGTTCGGGGGATCCCGCAGTGCTGGTCGCTTCCTCGGAACGCGCGCGCACGGAGCTTGGCTGGAATCCGACGCGGAACAAGCTCGAAGATATTATTCTCAGCGCGTGGAAGTGGCATTCGTCCAACCCGCAAGGCTACGACGATTAACACCGGCCGGCAATAGGAGGAGACCGCTTCAATCCGGCTTCCGCCGCCTCGCTTGGCCGCTACGATTAGGAAGGAGTTTTTCTATGACGCAGCAACATCTACAATCTCCAAGCGCTAAGCAGGCGCAGACGCTGATTGACAAGCTGGTCCGCTTCGGCCGGCGGCAAGAGCTGCTGCAGCCTTTGGACACCGATTCGGCGCGCAATGCGCTGCTGGATCTGTTCGGTTTCACGCAGCCGTACGAGGAGGCGGACGAGGGGGCGGGGCCGGCCGGTCTGGCGGAGCTGCTGGAGCCGCTGCTCGATTACGGCTATGCAATCGGTCTGATCCCGGATAATACGACAACGTACCGCGACATGCTCGATGCCCGCATTATGGGCCTGCTCATGCCGCGCCCGTCGGAGACGGCGGCGAATTTCGCCCGCACCGCCCAAGAAAGCGGCGTGAAGGCGGCGACGGACGCGTTTTACCGCCTGAACATCGATTCCAATTATATCCGGATGGACCGGATCGCCAAAAATAAATATTGGCAGCAGCCGACGCCGTACGGAGACCTGGAAATTACGATCAATTTGTCCAAGCCGGAAAAGGATCCGAAGGAAATTGCGCTGCTGAAGACGCTGCCGAAGGCCTCGTATCCGAAATGCTTGCTCTGTAAGGAAAATGTCGGCTACGCGGGACGGCCCGATCACCCCGCCCGGCAAAACCTGCGCGTGCTCCCTTTGAAGCTGCGGGACGAGGACTGGTTCTTCCAATATTCCCCTTATGTGTATTACAACGAGCACAGCATTATTTTCAAAGGCGCGCACGAGCCGATGCGGATTTCGCAGCTCACCTTTGCACGGCTGCTTGATTTCGTCGAGCAGTTCCCGCATTATTTCATCGGCTCGAACGCCGATCTGCCAATTGTGGGCGGCTCGATTTTGAGCCATGACCATTTTCAGGCGGGACGCCACCGGTTTCCGATGGAAAAAGCGCCTGTCGAAGCGGAATTTACGCATCCGGGACATCCCGGCGTAAGCTACGGCATCGTCCGCTGGCCGATGTCGGTGGTCAGGCTGTCCGGCAGCGGCAAAGCGGCGGTGCTGAAGGCGGCCGGCGAAATCCTTGATTCGTGGCGAGCCTATAGCGATCCCGAGGCGGATATTTACGCCTTTTCGGATCAAGGGGACGTTAAGACGCCGCACAACACGATTACGCCGATCGCGCGGATTCGCGATAACGGCGTCTACGAACTCGATCTTGTGCTGCGCAACAACCGGACCAGCGACGAACACCCGGACGGCATTTTTCATCCTCACCGGCATCTGCATCATATTAAAAAAGAAAATATCGGCCTAATTGAAGTAATGGGGCTGGCGGTGCTGCCGGGACGGTTGAAGCTTGAG
Source organism: Paenibacillus beijingensis (assembly GCF_000961095.1). Taxonomy (NCBI): domain Bacteria; kingdom Bacillati; phylum Bacillota; class Bacilli; order Caryophanales; family Paenibacillaceae; genus Paenibacillus; species Paenibacillus beijingensis. The sequence continues at coordinate 3,388,072 of NZ_CP011058.1, forward strand.
CTGGAGCAGATTTCGGACTATTTGTCCGGGGCGGTTTCCTACGATGCCCGGGCGCTTGCGGACGCCGCACACCCGCTGCACCTGCATGCAGACTGGATCGCGCATCTAATGGAACAGTTTGGCGCAGCGCTAGCGCCGGATGCGGCTTTGGCCGCGGTCGAAAACGGCGCCGGAGCCAAATTTCTGGAGGTGCTGGGCGATGCCGGCGTGTACAAACGGACCGAAGCGGGCGCGCAGTCGTTCCGCCGGTTCATGATATCGCTCGGCCTGCAGGCGGCCGTTGAATAATGAATAAGAAGTAACTTTTCGAATCCGATGGGAAGCAAATGTGCTTTCTGTCGGATTTTTTTTGGTCGCACATTAAGACGGCGTCAGCCGTTTCTGCTTGTGAAATTTAATTTTAGAACAAAAATAATTTGTACCAGAGCAAGAATTATGGTATTTTTTTATATATAATTATAATTATGAAAATAGCTTTTTCACAATACAATTTACTGGAGGGAATCCGTTGAAAACGCAAATTATGCCTTTGGATGAATTTTTGCAATTGAACACCGATGAACAGGTTGAAAACTTGAAACGTTGGAAAATGGATTATACATTAAAGGATATTCGCGAAGCGTGGGGCTTTAAACATTCCGCCCAGTACTATATGCTGCTCAAGAAACTTCGTATTTACGAGCGGGTCGTAAACAAGTCCGACAAATTTTATCCGGAGCAAATTATGAACGGCGCCCCATACGGTCTGGACCGTTCCGGGGAAGCGGGATCCCCTTACGGGCTGCAGAATCAGAAGGTGCCGGCGGATCAATTCGGCTACCAGCTGAATGTGTCGCTTACCGGCCCGGAGCTGGCGGACAAGCTGGAGAGATTGGCGCAGTTTTTGAAAGGCGAGCAAAAACTGGTCGCCATCAAGCTTTCCGTCGAGGCCGTTACCGAAGAAGAAAAGATGGAAGAGGAGCCGGGGGCTTAAATGCTCGCCGTATGGCCGAGGACACCGAAACAATAATAAGACCGGGATTCCCGGTCTTATTATTGTTTTTTGCATGCTGTTGGAGTGCGGGGAAATGTCGAAAAATCATGTTTAATTGAAAATAATTGTAAAAAAATTATACGTTACGCAGCTTCCCGAGCTCGGAAACCAATGCTTCAACTTCGCTGATGCTGAAATTTGACTTCGACGTTACCACATCGTAAAGGTCTTTAATGTCTTCATAGTTATCGATGCTGAAATGGGACGCCTGCATTGCGGCGGCGGTCGCCATTTTCAGCCGGGTTTTAATCGTTTCGATCATCAGTTCAATATTTTGCCGTGTCGGCTCGTTCAAGTTCGTCATGAGAATCCTCCTTAAGTTTTTGCGTTAGCAAAAACGCTTCGCAAGCATAAGCCTTGTTTTCTCCCCCGATTGTAACACGAAGCGGCGGTTGCCGAAAGCGCGGGGTTAAATTGAAGCGGATGTGAAATTCCGTTACAATGAACATAAAGATAAAGATCGACAAAGACGTTCGAAAAAGAGGTACGAGCATCGTGAAACAGGGATCGAAGGAGAACCGTTTGCCGGACGGGCAGTCATGGTCCAGAGTGGACGAAGAAGGGCTGCGTTTGTTTTTTGAGCATATTTCGGCCAGCTTCCCGGAGCGGGATCAGGTCGTCTTTCTTTGCATCGGCAGCGACCGCTCAACCGGCGATGCGCTGGGCCCGCTGGTCGGCTCCATGCTGAAGGCGCAAGGGTTCCCCAATGTCATCGGAACGCTTGAGCAGCCGTGCGATGCGGACAAGGTGAGCAGCGTGTTGGCCGCTTACAAGGGGATCGGAACGACCATCGTGGCCATCGACGCTTGTCTGGGCCGGGCCGAATCGGTCGGTTTGTACCTCGTGCGCAACGGACCTCTTCAGCCGGGGGAAGCGGTCGGGCAAAAGCTGCCGAGGGTTGGTGACTACAGCGTCGCGGTCGTAGTCGGCGCGCAGGGGCATAAGCCGTACTGGATTATCCAGACGACTTCCCTGCATTACGTTCTGCAGATGGCCCGCGCCGTTGTTAGAGCCGCTGCCCGCGTATGGGGCGGCCGGCATGGCAAGGGGAACTCCCCCGCCATGGAATCGTTCGAATTTTTGGATAGCAGTCATGAATAACTTATTATGCTCCAGCCAGCCGATATCTGTCAGGAGAGGATGAAGGATACGATGAACCGATCGATTGCCAATCATACGTTAACGCTTCCAGGCGGCACCCGGCTGGCCTATATGGACAGCGGACGCGGGTCGGCAGGACGAGGCCCTTCCCGCACGATCGTGCTGCTGCACGGTTATTGCGGCAGCTCGGCGTACTGGGAACAGCTGCTGCCCTGCATGGATAAGAACGTAAGGATGATTGCGCCGGATTTACGCGGACACGGCAATTCGTCGGCTCCGAAAGCCGACAAGTACCGGATCGAGGATTTCGCCGAAGATATCGCGCAGCTGCTGGACATGCTGGACCCCGGTCCCGTGCTGCTGCTCGGCCATTCGCTCGGCGGCTATATTACGCTCGCGTTTGCCGGGCACTATCCGGACAGACTGGAAGGATTCGGGCTCATTCACTCCACCGCGCTGCCCGACAGCGAGGAGGCGAAGGGGAACCGGGATAAAGCTGCCGCGGCGATTAAGGAGCGCGGAATGGAGCCGTTTGTCGACGGGCTGGTGCCGAAGCTGTTTGCGCCTGTCCATCAGGCTTCGATGGCGGAAGCGGTGCAGCGGGTCAAAGAAATCGGCTACGGCACCGACCCCGGCGGCGCGGCCGCTTCGGCGCTCGGCATGAAGGAACGCCCCGGCCGGATCAATGTGCTTGAGGAAACGGCGCTGCCTGTGCTCATCGTCGCCGGAAGCGAGGACGGCATCGTGCCTCCGGAGAAGGCGTTTCTCGTGGAACGCCCCTCCATTGCCCGGCATGTGCTGGAAGGAAGCGGTCATATGGGCATGATCGAAGAACCGCAGGAATTGGCCGCGATCATTCGGCAGTTTATGAATGAGCCGGGAAATTCGTGATTTCGTGATTTCGTGATTTCGGGTTAAACAAAAGTTTCGCGGTTGCCGCCGTATATCGGGAGGTTTCGAAAGATGTTTCAGCGGGATTACTTTATGCGGATGATCGGTCAGATGAGTGAAGCGATGGGGCAAGTGATGGGTTTGCGCAGCCAGCGAAAGCAAGAGGAAGCGCTGCTCGTCATCGATGATTTGCTGGAAAAGCAGTTCCGGCTGAACGCCAGGCTGCTGCGGGGACTTGCCGACGATGATTTGATCGCGCTCATGACGACGAACGGGATCCCGGAACAAGAAAATTTGCAGGCGGTTGCGCTGCTTTTTAAAGAGGAAGCCGATATATACGAAGAGATGGGGAATGAAACGCAGGCGTACCAGCTGCGTCTGCGGTCGCTTCATTTGTTTATGCGTCTGTCGCTGATGGGCTCGGAGCCGGCCTTGGCGGATCCCGCCGCGGAAACGGACAAGCTGCTGGAGCGGCTTGCCGCCTACGAGCTTCCCGCAGCCACGAAAGAGCTGCTGACGAAATGGCTGGAAGATCAGGGAAGGTTCGACCAGGCGGAAAATATGCTTTATGAGCGTCTGGAGGACGGGGTATCTGAAGCGGGCGAAGCGGAAGATTTCTACCGCAGGCTGCTGCTGCACGACGACGCGAAGCTGGAAGCGGGCGGCGTCTCTCGCGAGGAGATCGTCCAAGGGCTGGGAGATATACTGCGGACGGCTGCGGAAGGAAAGGCTTTGTAGCAAAGAGAAGGAGCAATGATCGTATGGAAGATTGGCGGCAGTCCATTACGGACTGGGTAGACCGGGGCGAGCTGCTTCAGGCAACGTTCAGCCAGCTGAAACGGAAGGACGAAGCAGCGGCGCCGCGCACGGTCGTAAGGCCGATAAAGCTAAAGAGCGGGCTGCATTACCAGTTCGAATTTCATTATGCCAACAAAGTGAAGCATGAGAATGTCGCGCCTGCGGAAGGTGCCGGCAGAATGATCGAGGAGCTGGAGAAGCATTACCGCCAGGCGCTGCTCAAAACTCCGGAAGCCGACGTACAGCTGCTGTTCAGCAAAAAAGGGAAGCCGGCGATGCTGCGCAAGCCGCCGACCGCAGCGGACAAGCCGAAAGCGGAGGCGCATGACCGGCAGAAGAAGCGCGTGCTCGCGGGCGGGGCGCCGCCGTTTCTGGTGGAGCTCGGCATTATGTCGCCGGAGGGCAACGTTTATGCCAAGAAACAGGACAAATACCGGCAAATCAACCGCTTTCTGGAGATGGTCAGCGACGTGCTTCCCCACTTGCCGGACGGACGCGAGCTGACGATTGTCGATTTCGGCTGCGGCAAATCGTATTTGACCTTTGCGCTTTACCACCTGCTGGCGGTGGAGCTGGACAAGCCGGTCCGCGTGATCGGCCTCGACCTGAAGGAGGATGTCATCGCCTTCTGTTCCGCCCTTGCGCAGAAGCTCGGATTTGACGGCCTCCGCTTTCAAGTGGGCGATATCGGCCGCTTCGGCGAGCTTGAGTCGGCGGATATGGTCGTCACGCTTCACGCCTGCGATACGGCGACCGACGCCGCGCTGGCGAAGGCGGTGCAGTGGGAGGCGTCGGTCATCTTGTCGGTTCCCTGCTGCCAGCATGAGGCGTTCGGACAAATCAAGAGCGAAACGTTGTCCCCGCTGCTGCAGCACGGACTGCTGAAAGAGCGCTTTGCGGCGCTGGCCACGGATGCCGCCCGCGCCAGCCTGCTGGAGATCGCGGGCTACAAATCGCAAATACTTGAATTTATTGACCCGGAGCATACGCCTAAAAATATTTTAATCCGCGCCGTAAAACAGCCGGACTCCTCAGCCGCTGCGTCGGTACAGGACAAATGGCGGCGCTATGCCGCTTACCGCGATTCACTCGCACTGGCACCTTATTTGGAAGGGCAGCTCGCGGCCATCGGCAAACTGCCGGAACACCGCAGCTAAGCTGCAACAATCGCCGGATCGGAGCAGCCTCCAATCCGGCGCAAGCTTTTTTTCGCTGCCGTTATCGCATTCCATTTTCTGCTGTCCGGGTCATGGTTATTATATGGTATCGTTTGTGGGAATGGATACCTAACGATAGGGTGAACACCTTGGAATCAATGATATGGCTTGATTTCGGATTATTTGTTTTTTTGTCCGGTTTATTTTTCTATGTGTTCGCTTTCAGCCACCTTAGGACGCTTCATAAAGTGTACCTCATCTTTCATAGTTTCATGATGCTGTGGCCGCTTTCACAATTTGCGCTGAAAACGACGGACCGGCCCGAATTTCAAAGCTTTTACGCTTCGGTTTCGATTTTGTCGATTTCGTTTCAAAGCGCCGCATGGCTCATATTCACCTTTTTATTAACCGGACAATCTTACCTGATCACGCGCATGCGGATTTTGTTCATCATTGCTCCCGCCTTGATTATCGCGGCCCTTGTGCTTGGTCCGATGCAGAGCGTCACGCAACCGTTTGTGAACCCGTCGGCCAGGTTGATGTACAGTCCGATCCTCTGGCTTTTGTCACTTCAACTGTTAGTTGTCTGCGCTTTTTCCATCAGCTTGATGTACCGGGTGCTGCGGGCCGGAGCGTCGCCCCGCCACCGCAAATTGATCGTCATGGCGCTTAAAGGGCTGGTTCTGCTCGTATTGTTTATCCTTTCGGATTTTCTTGTCAATGTCGCATGGGACAACGGGTTGCCGGATGTACCCGGCATTACGTCCGTCGGGCTGGCGATTGCCGGTTCTTATTTTGTGTTTGCGATTCAAAGGCAAGGGGTATTTGATATTGTACAGGTCGCGCAGCACAACGTCATTCAATCGATGTCGGCCGGCGTGATGGTGCTGGATGAATACAATGTCGTCGTGGAGTCGAACAAAATGCTCAAAGGTTATCATGCGGCCCGTATCGGGGACAAGTTCGATATGGCCGCTTTTTTAAAGAGGGTGGAAGTGAAGCCGGGGGAGAGCTTCGAATTTTTGCGGAAATACGGCAAGCGGAAGCCGGGGCAAATACAGCTGGAGTTTAAGCTCAAGGAAGATAATCAGGTGCGTTACATTCAGATGAATGTATCTCCCGTGGTCACGTCCCGCAAAACGATGATCGGCCGGGTTGTGACGTTCCAGGATATTTCGGAGATCCGTTCGCTGGTGGAGCAGAAGCACCGGCAAAATGAAACGCTGCAAATCCGCAACCGGGAACTGATCATAATACAGGATGAGTTGTATCGGGCGAACCAAATGCTGGAGCAGCTGGCGATTACGGACAGTTTAACCGGCTGCTACAACCGCCGTTTTCTAATGCAGCAGCTGGAGCACGAAATGCTGACCAATGCCAGATATAAAGTTCCGTTTGCCATTTTTTTGTTCGACATCGACTGGTTCAAATCGATCAACGACACGTTTGGCCATCTGATGGGAGACGAGGTGATCAAGGGGACAGCCGCCGCCGTACGGAACTGTTTGCGCAGAAGCGATCTGCTTGCCCGGTACGGCGGGGAGGAGTTTACCGTCTATTTGCCGCATACGGCGAGCGAGCAGGCGGTCAAGCTGGCCGAAAAGGTGAAGGCCGCCGTGGAGCGGAACTATTTCGCTTCTTCCAGTGACGGCAGTCCGGTGCGCATTACGATCAGCATGGGCGTTCTGACTGTGGATCCGGACCGAATGATGAACATTCAGGAGCCGAAAGCGTATTTGCAGGAGCTGTTCGCCCAGGCCGATGCGGCCCTTTACGAAGCGAAGCGCAGCGGGCGCAACTGCATCGTCAGCCGCAAGCATGCTTGAAGCTTTTTTATTCGCTGTCAGGCAGGGATCCAAATCGTAGTCAGGCTTCGAACCATTTAGTAGAATAGTTGATTATGCCCCGTCTCTTTGGGGGCGCCAGCATCGGTAAAGGCGGTTAAGAGCAAAGTGAAAAAAGTGCATTTGAACAGCATTCAACAGGGGGAGCGGCTCGCCAAACCGATTTTTCAGGAAAACGGGAACGTGCTGCTGGGTGCCGGAGTGGAGCTGACCGACCGGTTTATTCAAAGACTGACGATGCTCGGCATCGACATGGTATACATAGAAGATGCCTTTACGGAAGGTATCGTGCCCGTCGCGCCGATCCGGGACGAAACCCGGAAGCAGGCCGCAGGCGCCGTTTACAAAACCGTCAATTCGCTGGTCGACCTGCCCGCGAACCGCGGAAGGGCGATGTCGCCGGAGACGGGCCGGACGTTTCGTACAGTGTTCCGTGACATATTGAACGATCTCATCACCCGCGAGGATGTGCTCGTCAGCCTGAGCGACATTCATGTGACCGACGCGTATTTGTTCCAGCATTCGGTCAACGTGGCCGTTCTGGCCGGCGTGATGGGAATCGCCAAAGGCTATAACCGCCAGCAGCTGGAAGAGCTCGGAATCGGGGCCATGCTGTTCGATATCGGAATGACGCAGGTTCCGAAGGAACTTCTGAACAAAAAGGGCGACCTGACGCCGCAGGAGAAGGAAATGGTGCAGCGGCATACCGTTCTGGGCTATGATTTGATCCGCAAACAGCACGATATTTCGCTTCTCTCCGCCCACTGCGCCCTTCAGCATCATGAGCGTTATGACGGGACGGGTTATCCGCGTCAGGTCGGGAAGGACGCCATCCATATGTACGCCCAAATCGTGGGGCTGGCCGATGTCTACACCGCCCTCACCTCCGCTCGTCCCTACAGGAAGCGGTATACGCCTTCGGAAGCGATTGAATATTTATTTGCTGCAGGAGGCACACATTTTAATCTCGACTTGATCAAGCTGTTTTGCAGCCACATTTCCATCTATCCGATTTCGACAACGGTACTTCTCAATTCCGGCCAGGTGGGCGTCGTATCGGCGAACAACCCGGTCGCCCTGCACCGCCCGCTTGTGCGGATCATCCGGGAACCGGACGGGAGCGCCCCTTCCGCTCCATACGAGCTGGATTTAAAGGAAGAGCTTCATTTGAACATTGTAAACGAAATGTAACGCAATTCCACCCGCTGTCAATCTTAATGATGAAGGGGCTGATATGTGTGATGCTGCAGCGACTGATACGTTCATTCGTCAAGTCGGAATCGGCGGATAAGGAGGTTTTAATTTCCGGGATGGTCATCGGCAGCCGAACGGTCGTTGAAAAGAACGACTATGTCGCTGCCGGAACGTTACGTTACATAGAGGGGGACTTAATTGAAATCGAGCTGGCGGAGTTCAAGCCGTTCGAGCTCGGAGAACCGGTCAAGCTGACGATTTATTCCCAACTGGGCGTTTACCGCATGAGCACAACTGTTATTGCAAAAGCGGCGGGGGCCGTTGCGGTTCTTTTTCCGCATGACAAATTTAAGGTGCGGGACGAAAAAAGAAGCTCGCCTCGCGTTCCGGTCGAATGCGGGGGATGGCTGAAGCTGGGCGTCGAAGCGGCGGAAGTGCCGGCGGTGGAGCTTACCCGTTCGGAAGTGCTGAAGGAGGCATGGGCAAGCGATCTGAAGGCCGACGGCCTCGACCAGGAGCTGCTCGGCAGGCTGGAGAAGCTGATGGAAGAGGAAGAACTGCAGAAAATCGTCGAACGGGAAGCGGAGAAACGCGAGGCGTCCCATAACGTTCCGATTGCGGTCCGCAATTTGAGCCGTTACGGGATCAGCTTCACGATCGGTGACGGACCGGTGCTCATGTGCGGGCAAACGGTGGAGGTCGAGCTTGAGCTCAGCTTTCCGTTTGTTTGTACGGTAGAAATCATGCGGATGGAGCAGACGTCGTCCGGCTGCATATACGGCGCTCTTATTAAAGACATCGACGAGACGCTCAGCCGCGCGCTGAGGGCGTACGTTCTGCGGGAACAGGTAGAGGACTATTACCGGCGAAAAGACAGGGAATTGACAAGGCAGGAATAACGGGATAGTTCACGTTATTCCTGCTAAAGTGAGTGAAAATACTTGCTTGTGCAAATGGACCTGAGGCGCAGCCTCAGGTTTGTTGTTTTTTCGGGCCGGAGGGGGCTTCCGCCTCACGAGCCGAAGCTCGCGTATACTACTGGAGCGGATAGCGCTGCAAATCCCAGCATACCGAGCGCATACGAATCGGCTTTCTGCTGACTCCGGAAAGAAAGGCAACCATTGAAAAACATGCGTTCGTACATCTTTTTTCTTGTTTATTTATCCACTTGTAGCAATTCCTGCAAAAATGCATTTTTCCATAATACAAACATACGTTCGGCAAAAATAAGCTTGGAATTCCTGTATATTTGCAGGATTTCTTCTCGATTAATCAATTTCGATCGATAAAAACTGTATCATTGCAGGTTTGAGAAGCTCGTCCGCACGGACTGCCCCGGTAGTTGACCCCTTTGGAACTGTCCAGCAGAATATTTCGGTTTACCGATGATGAAACCTTTATTCGGGAAGCATCGTATAACCGGTTTAGTGTCATATTCTAATATTCATAATCAAATTTGGAGGAAAAAATGGACCCCGAGCGAGAATCGTTAATCCAACTGATCAAGAAAGGCAACAAATCGTCTGCTGTCGCAGCGGGCGGTAACGCCGTCATTGCGGCTGTTAAAGGTATAGCCGCCGCTTTCAGCGGCAGTGGAGCGATGTTCGCGTCCGCCATGCACTCCATGGCCGATGCCATTAACCAGGGCTTCGTATTCGCGGGAAGTATACTTGCCGAGAAAAAGCCGACACGTCGGTTCCCGACTGGCTTTGGACGCGTGATCAATATCTTTTGTATGATTGCAGTAATCGTTGTCTCAATTATGGCGTATGAAACGATACGGGAAGGCTGGCACTTCATTCAGCATCCCTCAGAAAGTCATGGAATCTGGTTGAATATTGCCGTCCTCATGCTCAACCTGCTCATTGACGGAGCCATTTTAATAAAAGCAATGAAGGAAATTGTGAAGGAATCACGTGTTGAAGCGACAGGACTTAAAATAATCGGAGCTTCCTTCAAAAACGTAAGTCGTTCGGCGCCACCCACACGTTTAGTGTTTTATGAAGATCTTGTAGCCGTGACCGGCGCTTTATTGGCTATGATTGCCGTTGTGGTTGTTTCCTTAACTTCATACAACGCCTTGGATGGCGTAGTTACCATTCTGATCGGCTTCTTAATGATTGGCGTTGCTTTTAGAGTCGGATTCGACAATATGGTTGGCCTTATCGGTGTCGCCGCGCCATTAGAAGTGGAAGATAAGATTGCGAAACTTATTCTGTCCGAGCAACTTGTCACCGATATCAATCATATGCGCATCATTCAGGAAGGCCGATATTATCATGTCGAAGGCTTGATTGAATTGAAGCCTGGCTTGTCGCTGGCAGACGCGGATGACATTAAATTTAAAGTTCGCGACAAACTTATGCTTGATCCCGATATCGCGGACGTGACATTGGGAATCATTGAGGATAACGGTGTGAAAAACTGGATTCCGGTCTATAAAAGATAACGTTAATATACGTCCCTGGCTTGGAGCCCTTCGGATCGGAAAGCTGATTCCGTAACAGAAACTTTCCTAGCCGCTGCTTGTGCCGGTTTCATGTCCAAGGCGGCCGCAGGGCAGTCTTAACCTTATTTACCGCACTTCCAAGCAAGAAAAAACGAACTGATCAAGGGGCTGCCCTTGGCCGGTTCGTTTGTTTTTTTGTCCACTGCCAACAAGAGCCTATGCTAAAATCTCTTCCGTTGTACGAATCCGGCCAATGCGCGGGAAAATAACATTACGGACATGTTCATGCTCGGGTTGCGTAAAGCCTGTCATGGCATCGATCGCAAAAATGATGTTATATCCATGCTGAAAAGCTTCTCTTGCCGTTGTATCTACGCCAATGCCTGAGGCAATGCCGCATAACACGATGGTATCGATGTTCCGGCGCCGCAGCTGCAAATCGAGGTCTGTTCCGTGGAAGGCGCCCCATTGCTTTTTGGCTACGATATGGTCGGTTTCTGTCCTGCCGATTTCCGGAACAAATTCATCCCAACCCTCTACCAGGTTCAATGCAGGCGGAGCCGTATCGAGTTTGGGATGAAGCATATCTTTAAAGTCTTTACTGGATACATGCACCAGGGCAACGAATGCTCCTTGATCACGGAATCTGTCGGCCAGTTTGGCAGAGTTTGCAATGACCTGCCCGGCGGAATAGGGAGCATACCCATTGCCGATCCATTTTTGCAGATCAATCACCACGAGCGCTGTTGTATTCCAATCCACTACATGTTCTTTCTCCTCCGCATTAAAACTCGCCATATCTATTGGGTTCATATGATATCCCCTTGCTGCTGCTTGTATTTTTAAGATTGACTCCTTTAGTGTATATTCAGTTGTACAGTATAACGAGAGAGGGACTTAACCTAGGAGTGTCACTCCTAGGATAGATAGGGAAGGGAGCGAAGGGATGCAAGGGGAAGAGCAAAGAGCCAGGCAATTGGCGGAGTTCCTTCGAACCCGGCGGGCTCGCCTGAATCCGGACCAAGTGGGGTTGCCTTCCGGAGGAAGACGGCGGACCCCCGGCCTTAGAAGAGCCGAGGTTGCCGTACTCGCCGGTGTAAGCGTGGACTGGTATACATGGCTGGAGCAGGGCAGGGATATTCAGGTATCGATACAGGTGCTTGATAGCATAACCCGCGCATTGCGGTTGGATGACAACGAGCGCAGGCATCTGTTTTTGCTGGCAACGGGACATTTGCCTCCGGAAAATCATGAGCCTCAGAACAGCGTAAGTCTGATGCTCCAGGATTTTTTGGACAGACAGGGAGAATGCCCTGCCTTTGTGACGAACTCGCGATGGGATATCGTGGCATGGAACAGGGCGGCCAGTCTTATATTTGGAGATTATGAAAGAATGTCCCCTAGAGAAAGAAATTCGATATGGCGCTTATTCACGAGTAAGTATGCCAAACAGCTGCTGCGGGACGATTGGGAAAAGAATGCGAAACGCCGGTTGGCTCAATTCCGGGCGAGTTATGGAAATACGATGGGAGACTCCTGGTGGACCGGGATGATCGAAGCATTAAATGCGCAAAGCGAGGAATTTCGGCAATGGTGGCCTCTGCACAACGTTTTAAATACGCCTGAAGGTGAAAAATTGCTTTACCATCCGACGGTCGGCTCTCTTCGTTTCGGACACCTTTCTTTCCAGGCATCAGACTCCGCCAGCCTTCAAGTTACGGTAAATATTCCTTTAGATGACCCAACGAAAGAAAAAATGAAGAGACTCCTTCGTACAGATGAATAATGCAATTGCCGGTCCCGCTCCCGCTCATTTGCCGGAAAGGGTCTTGCCGGATGAAAACATGAAATGGTAATGTTTAGTTAAAAAGTAGGGATTCATGTGCCTCGTTCGCTGTTTGTCGCTTTGTTTCTGCTCAGCCTGATCTGGGGAGGATCGTTTTTCTTTATCAAAACGTTGCTGCACGATTTTGGGCCGTGGACGATCTCTTTTCTAAGATCCGCTCTTGGATTGATGACCATTGCGGTTGTTATGCTCGTGCTGCGGAAGCCTTTCGAATTCGGGAAAATACCTTGGGTGCCCATGGCCGTGATGGCCTTGATCAACACAGCGGTTCCATGGACCGTCATCGCATACAGCGAGACGAGACTTGCGAGCAGCATGGCCTCCGTGCTGAACGCGACAACGCCGCTCTGGACGATCATTGTGGGCGTGCTGTTCTTTCAGACGGTGACGAACCGGCTGCAGTGGCTCGGCATGGGGCTGGCCTTCATCGGCCTCGTCGTCCTGCTCGGGGTCAATCCGGTTTCGATCGTATCGGTCGACCTGCTTGGTTTTACCGGCATGATGGTGACGACATTGTGTTATGGAGTCGGATCGCAGCTGTCCAAACGCCTTTCGAACGGATTGTCGATGTATCAAATTACGTTCGGCACACTGCTCTGCTCCACCATTTGCTGCGGGAGCATCGCCCTTTCGATTGAGCCGATCACCGCTTCGCACCTTGCAGCGCCCGCAAACATCGCTGTTTTGGTCGGCCTTGGCATTTTCGGCTCAGGCTTCGCATACATCCTCTTCTACTATATGGTCCAAAAGGGGAGCCCTGAATTTGCGACGATGGTCACCTATCTTATTCCGGCGAGCGCCATTATTTGGGGTTATACGCTGCTGAGCGAGAAGATCGAATGGAGCTTGCTGACAGGGCTCGTTCTCATATTGGGCGGCGTCTTCCTGGCAAGTAAAAAACAGCCCGGGAAAGCGGCCGGCAAGCAGGCAGCAGGAGCGGAACTGCACAACTGCAGCTTTGTCTCGAAAGCAAAAAAAGCGCCGCTGGAATGAACGGAAAGAGTGCCGCATCGCAATTGATGCGGAAACCACCTAAACGGATGGCGGTTTTTTTTTTAGTGAGCCCGGTATTGGCGCTGTCTCTGCGGCTCAAGTCCTGAATGGTGTTGGCGACAGCAGCCACAGCTGAGGCAAGGATGAAACCGATAAGCTGAATCTGAAATAAGCCGGTACGCTAAAGTTGCTAAACCGGGCGATCCGCCGGCGATATGAAAAGCCGGATTTCGGGCAATACAGGAAATAGATGCCGCTCTCTTTCACAGGCTGACCGTTACCCGTACTGACGAGACGGAGCGGAACGGACAGGCAATGAGCGGTGCCTGTCCGCCGCCATGCAGCGCCGCGGGCGCACCGGAAGCGGCAGGTCAGATCAGGAACCGGAGGCGTACCGTTTGTTTCATCAGCCGCAACATAATGTCAGCGTTAGCAGACCCTGGGCTGCGGTATCCGTCTGTCTGCTGGCCGCTTGTTTTCTCGGTTATGCCGCATACCGCAGCGGCATGTTTTTTGACGGCTTGTTTTACCGTTGGGAGGCGCTGCTTTGCGCATTGGCGGCGGCGCGGCTGCTGACGAAGCGGTGGATGCGGCAAAACGCCAGCCGCCGTCCCGGAACAATGCCGATCTCCCATGGGGCGATTGCGGGCATATGCGCGCTGACGTTTCTTTATGCGCTGTCGCTTCTCGGCCGGCCCGCTTCCGTGCAGGGAACGCTGGAGCAGATACTGCGCTGGAGCGCTTACGGCGCTTATTTGGTTCTGCTTCTGGATGCGGCGCGTTTGCGCGGATTTGCGCCCGTATGGACGTCCGCGCTGCTGCTGTCGGGGCATTTTGCCGTGTTTGGCGCGCTGGCCGGTTGGCTGGGCTGGCTGCATTTTCCGGATATCGTCATGAGGACGGGAGACAGCGAGCTGTCCGCAACGGGTGCGCGGCTGGCCGGTTTTTTTCAATATGCGAATATGCTGGGGGCGGTTGCCGGAGCGTTGCTGCTGTGGCAATGGTCGCTGCTCGTGCAAGGCAGCGGATTTTGGCCGCGGCTGCTCGCGCGAGTCGGAGCGGTTCCGTATGCGCTTGTGCTGCTGCTGACGGAATCGCGCGGGGCGTGGATCGCGGCGGCGGCCGGCTGGCTGCTCGGCCTGCTCGTTATCGGCGCGCCACATAGAAGGCGCTGGCTGCTTCTGAGCGCCTGGACGATGCTGCTCGCCGGACTGGCGTACCGGCTCGTTTACCGGACGGGAGCGGCTTTGACGGGAGAAGGCGCCTTGGCGCCGGGAGGTGCGGGTTACCGAGCAGCGGCCGGCTTGCTTCCGGAAGCTGCGGCTGAAAGCGGGCTGCTGCACCGGGTATTGGAGCTTTGGCCGGGATCGGCAGCGGCCGGCGTGGTGGCGGTTATCGCCGCAGCGGTCGCCGGGGCGGCAGGGCTGCGGCTGCTGGAGGCGGCTCGCTTAACTCGGCGGCGGGGAGCGCTTCTTGTATGGCTCGTCCCGCCGCTGTGCGCCGCGCTGCTCGCCGCCCTGCTTCCGGCGGCGCTGCACGGCAGGATCGGCGCCCATTATGAGACGGGGGCGGCCCGCATGCTGTTTTACCGGGATGCGCTGGCGCTCGCACAGCAGGCCCCGCTGCTTGGCCAGGGCGGCGGCGTCTGGCGGACGCTGTTTCAGAGCGTGCAAAGCCGTCCTTATGCAGGCAGCGAGGTGCACAGCGGCTATCTCGATACGCTGCTTAATACCGGTGCGGCCGGTCTTGCGGTGCTGACCGTTATGGCTTGTTCCCTTTGCCTGATGCTGTGGAAACAGAACCGTGCGCTGCTGGCGCCCGTACTGACGCTGCTGCTGCACGCCGCCGTGGACATTGATATGTCCTACGGATATTACTGGCTGCTGCTGTTTGGACTGGCGGCGGCGGGTGCGGCGGCGCCAGCCGGCGAAGCGAACGGAATTGCGGATCCGGGAGAGGGAGCGGGGAGCAGCGCGGCGGCGCCAGCCGGCGAAGCGAGCGGGATTGCGGATCCGGGAGAGGGAGCGGGGAGCAGCGCTGCGGCGCCAGGCGGCGAAGCGAGCGGGATTGCGAGTCCGGGAGGGGTAGCGGGAAGCAGCGCTGCGCGCCGCGCGGCGGCGCTGCTGGCCGCGCTCTGGCTCGCCGCCGCCAGCCTCGGCGGCTGGCAGCTCGACCGCGCGCAGCGGCTGCGCGAAGCCGCAGCCGCCGCAAGCGGCTCCGCGCGCATCGCGCTGCTGCGCGCGGCCGTCGCCGCGAATCCGGCATGGACCCGGATTCGCACCGACCTGGCGCAGCTCGTCCCGCCGGGGGAGCGGGCGTCGCTGCTTGCGGCCGGACTGCGCTATGAGCCGCAGTCCGCGCCGCTGCAGTGGGAGCTCGGCGAAACGTACGCAGAGCTCGGCGATTTGCCGCGCGCCGAAGCGGCGCTGCGCGCGGCGGCGCGCCTGGACCGCTTCGGCAGTGCGAAGCGGACCGAAGCGCTGCAGGTGCTCGAGCGGCTCGCGCAGCGGCAGCTCGCGGCCGGCAGCGCCGGCGCGGCGCGGCAGACGGCACTTGCCGCGCTGTCGCTCTACAGCGCTTACGCGGAGCTGGACCGCGAGGTGCGCGGCATGAGCCATCCCGCGAACGGCCGCCGCTTCGCGCTCACAGCCGAAGCGGAACAAACCGCATCGCGGTGCCTCGAGCTGCTGCGCCGGACGGAGAAAGGGTAACCTGCGCCTGCCCCTCCCATTTGTGCCGCTGCAAAAGTCCGTTACCCTCCGAAGGCATCCCGGAACGCGGCGCAGAGCTTGGTCCGGTCCACGTTCCACAGCTCTGCGATTTCCGCGGCGACGTTCTCGTCCCACCAATCCGACAGCAGCTTGCGGTTGCTGCGGTTTTCCACGATCCAGGGCAAATTGAGCAGCACTTTTTTCGTATAGCGTTTTTCCGCTTCCTCCATTGCATCGGCTGCAATCCATACTTTCATTCGTTTCGCTGTGCGGTACAGCTCATTGCCGCAAGCCCGGCGGATTTTACGGGCGGTGGGGAAGTCGGGCTGATGCTTCTTGGCGCTTGACGGATTCATAGGCGGACGGCTCCTCTTTTTTCTTTAACGTATGCGGGGAGCGGGGGAGCCGTCACTGCCGGATCGTGCGCTTATTTATCCGCTCCGTTTCCATTCGCTGCGGCTTGCGTGCATGCGGTTGACCACCGCCATGCGGCGCCACGCCGCGCAATGGGAGCTCGCCCTGCACGGCGGATAACTTTTCGACTACGCATTGTTCGCTGTTCACCCGCCCGAAGGACGGGACTGTCCATAAAGCCGCCCTAGCAGTCCTATGGAGCGGCGTTCGGGGATATGATAGAATACGGAATAGGGCAGTTAATCCAGAAATCGACAAGAAAGGCGGGATCGGGAGCGAAATGCATTTTTTATCGGATCTTATCAGCTATTTGTTGGGCATCATTGAACAGCTCGGGTACTTCGGCATTATTCTCGGTCTGGCTATGGAAGTCATCCCCAGTGAAATCGTGCTTGCCTACGGCGGTTATCTCGTTTCCAGGGGTACGATCAATTTTATCGGGGCAGTCATTTGCGGCACGATCGGCGCCATCATTCAGCAATGGATCCTGTACGCTATCGGACGGTACGGCGGGCGGCCGTTTCTGGACAAGTTCGGCAAATTCTTACATATTAAACCGAAGCATATCGATATCGCGGAAGGATGGTTCAACCGGTATGGCTCCGGCATCGTCTTTACGGCCCGATTTGTGCCGGTCATGCGGCAGGTGATCTCGATCCCGGCGGGCATGGCCCGCATGCCGTTAGGGTTGTTTACGCTGCTGACGGCGGCCGCTTCGATTCCGTGGTCGCTGCTGTTCGTTTATTTGGGCTGGAAGCTCGGCGATAACTGGGAACAGATCGACGAGAAGGCGGCGCCTTACATGCAGCCGGCAATTCTGATCGCCATTGCGCTGCTCGTCATTTATTTCCTCTATAAATATGTCCGCTCCCGCCGCAAGGCGGCCTAAGTTGGGATCGGGCGCATCTTTTGCTACAATTAACTTTACAGTCCATATGAAAAAAGGAGAGATCGTTCGTGGCCAAAAGTGTGGCGGACAAGCTGAACAAGGGCATCACCCCGCAGCAGTTTATGGACGGAATGCAGAAAAACAAAGAAGCGTTCCACAGCTGGTATGAACAGTTCCAGTGGAACAGCGATAGCGACCGCGAGTTTTTCGAATCGCTCAACAACCGCGACGACTTGCGCTGCCTTATTTTAATGGCGGACTGGTGCGGCGATGTGGTGCGCAACGTGCCGGTCGTGTTCCGGGCGCTTGAAATTAGCGGCATTCCGACGGAAGTGCTCATTCTGGAGGAGAACCTGGATACGATGGAGCAATTTTTGACGATGGGCGGCCGCGCCGTTCCGATCGTCATTTTCGCCGATACCGGCGGACATGTGCTTGGACATTGGGGACCCCGTCCGAAGCATGTTCAGGAAGCGATGATTGCGTTCAAGCAAGCGAACCCGGATCGCGAAGCGCCGGACTATCAGGAGAAGCTCGCAGCGACCCGTCAGGAGATCGGCCGCCGTTACGGCGAAGGAACCGGCTATCAGGCCGTTATCGTCTCCGAACTGCGCGAAGCTTTATCTTCCTACTGATAGAATGATCAACATCGAAAAGTTCGTGCTGGGTCCCCTTCAGACGAACGCTTATCTGCTTACCGACGAAGCCGGGGAACGCGGCGTGGTTATCGATCCCGGCATAGGACCGAAAAAGCTGCTTGAACGCATCAAAGGACTGAAGATCGAAGCGATTCTGCTGACCCACGCCCATCTGGATCATATGGGCGGTGTGGACGAGGTGCGGAAGGCTGCCGGCTGTCCGGTTTACATCCATGATCTGGAGGCGGATTGGCTGACCGATCCCGCCAAGAACGGTTCGCTCCGCTGGAGCGATCTGACCCCGCCACTCGTGACGGACCCGGCCGAATATGCGCTGGACGAAGGCCAGAAGCTGGAACTGATTGGGCACGTGTTTACGGTGATGCATACCCCGGGTCATTCGCCGGGCAGCGTCAGCTTTTTGCTCGGTAACGACCTGTTTTCCGGCGACGTGCTGTTCCGCGCTTCAATCGGAAGAACGGACCTGCCCGGAGGACGCGAGCGGGATTTATACGACTCGATCACCGGCAAGCTGTTCAAGCTGCCGCGCGAGACGGTCGTCTATTCGGGACACGGCCCGAAGACGACGATCGGATTCGAGATGGACAACAATCCGTACGTTGGTATTCGCTAGCTGACGCATACTTGCTTTCACGGAACTCTCGCGTTGCTTCTTATCAAGGAGCGGTGCGGGAGTTCTTTATTTTTCACGAGGGGAAGGAACGGTTGTTTGCAGCAGGTACTTGTGGAAAAAACGCCGCGTATCTGCGAAAATAATAGGGATAAGCATTTCAACAAGGCGGTGTTAGACGTTGGCGGAGAAGACGGAACGTAGAATGGACGATACGGAAGAAAACGGCGGCAAAATAAAGCTGACCGCGGAGGAAAAGGCGGCCGAGCAGGAACGGATCGTAAAGGCGATTGCGGCGGAGCTGTCGCTGCCTCTGACGAAGGTGAAAGCGGCTGTCGGCCTGCTTGATGAAGGGAATACGATCCCGTTTATCGCCCGGTACCGCAAAGAGATGACCGGAGAGCTCGATGAGAACGAACTGCGCTTTGTTGAAGAGCGGCTCGGCTACCGGCGCAATCTGGAAGAGCGCAAGCGCGAAGTGATCCGGCTCATCGACGAGCAGGGCAAACTTACGGACGAGCTGCGCCAAGGAATCGTGGCCGCTTCCAAGCTGCAGGAAGTGGAGGACTTGTACCGCCCTTACCGGCAAAAACGTAAAACCCGCGCTTCCGTAGCCAAGGAGCGCGGGCTGGAACCGCTCTCGCAGTGGCTGCTGAGTCAGCCGCGGCAGGGCGATCCGCTTGCGGAAGCGGCCCGGTATGTCGATGAGGATAAAGGAGTAGCGACGGCGGAAGAAGCGCTGCAGGGCGCGATGGACATATTGGCGGAAGGCGTCGCCGACGATGCCCGCATCCGCGCCTGGGTGCGCAAGTTTACGTTTGAGCAAGGGCTGCTCCGCACGGAAGCGAAGGACGATTCCGTAGAATCGGTTTATGAAATGTACTACAACTACCAGGAGCCGGTACGCCGGCTGCCGCCGCACCGGGTGCTTGCCATTAACCGCGGGGAGCGCGAAGAGGTGCTGCGCGTAAACTTGGAAGTACCGGCGGACCGGATTCATGACTATATCGGGCGCCAGCTGCTGCGCGGCGGGACGGCTGCGGCGGTGCGCGACTTGCTTGAACGCATGATCGAGGATGCGTACAAAAGGCTGATCAGCCCTTCAATCGACCGCGAAGTGAGGGCCGAGCTGACGGAGAAGGCGGAAGAGCATGCGATCGGCATCTTTTCGGCCAACCTGCGCAATTTGCTGCTTCAGCCTCCCGTGCGCGGCCGGGTTGTGCTCGGCGTCGATCCCGCTTACCGGACAGGGTGCAAGCTGGCCGTCGTCGACGAGACCGGCAAGCTGCTGGAAGTGGCCGTTACTTACCCTACCCCGCCTAATAACAAGGTGGCGGAAGCGGAGCGCATCATTAACGGTTTGATCGATAAGCACGAGGTGCAGCTGATCGTCATCGGCAACGGAACCGCTTCGCGCGAGACGGAGCAGTTTATCGCCGAGCTGATTAAAGGGCGCGCACGCGAAGGTAAAGACGCCGGGGCGAAGCTGCAGTACATTATCGTGAATGAGGCCGGCGCGAGCGTCTATTCCGCTTCCAAGCTGGCGCAGGACGAGTTCCCGGCACTGGACGTCGCCGAGCGCAGCGCCGTTTCCATAGCGCGCCGTCTTCAGGATCCGCTGGCGGAGCTCGTGAAGATCGAGCCGAAGGCGATCGGCGTCGGCCAGTACCAACACGACGTCAGCCAGAAGCGGCTTGACGAGACGCTTGGCGGCGTCGTCGAATCGGCCGTCAACCATGTCGGCGTCGACGTCAATACCGCTTCGGCGTCGCTGCTCTCGTATGTGGCCGGCATCAACGCGACGACGGCGAAAAATATCGTGAAATACCGGGATGAGAAGGGCAAATTCAGCGCCCGCTCCGAACTGCAGAAAGTGCCGCGGCTGGGCGCCAAAACGTACGAACAGTGCATCGGCTTCATCCGTATTCCCGAGGGCTCTCAGCCACTGGACCAGACGCCGATTCATCCCGAATCTTACGGGGTGGTCGAGGGACTGCTCCGCAGCGTCGGATTGGACGCCGGCCAAATCGGCAGCGAAACGCTGCGCTTGAAGCTTGCGGAAGCGGACATCGCCGCGCTGGCGGCGGCGCTTAAGGTCGGGGAACCGACGCTGAAAGATATTGTGGACAGCCTGCTGCGGCCCGGACGCGACCCGCGCGAGGAGCTGCCGGCGCCGATTTTCCACACCGACGTGCTCAATATCGAGGATTTGATGCCGGGGATGGAGCTGCACGGCACGGTGCGCAACGTCATTGACTTCGGCGCTTTCGTCGACATCGGCATCAAAAACGACGGACTCGTCCACATTTCCCAGCTGAGCGACCGCTTCGTCAAGCATCCGATGGACGTCGTGTCCGTCGGCGACACGGTAACGGTGTGGGTGCTGAACGTCGATCTGAAAAAAGGCCGCGTCGGTCTCACGATGCGCAAGCCGAATTAAGCCACGAACCCAAAAAGGGCGCTTCCGCAACGGTCAGTTGCAGGAGACGCCCTTTTCCTTTTACAGCGGCATAATGCTATTTACGCCTTTACAGGCTAGCGGAATCCTCTTCCTTCGGACGCTTCGTCCGGTAAAAATACCAGCAATCGTTAAGCAGCCGGATTTGCCGGCGGTCCTTCGTCTGGAATGCGCGCATCAATTGATTGCACAGCCACTGCGGCATGCGCATCGTCCTCCTCCCGGGCCGTACTAGGTACGTTTTAGCATATGGGAGAAGGCGGGCGTCTGTGCAGGTCCATCCCGAAGCCGGGCGCACCGGAGGCACGTTGCCGGAACACTCCGGCATCGCTGGGGCTGCTTCAGAAGAATGCGCATCGTTCGTCGTTTCGTCATTAATGGTCCGCAGGCTGCTTCCTATTTCAAATTTCTTCCTCGTACCACTGCTCCAGCTGCGCCTGCAGAGCGCGGATTTCGGTCAGCAGCGAAATAAGCGGGTACGATTTTTCTTGAATCGCCGCAAATCCCCGTTCAAGCTCATTGATGTAGTCCATTCCGGATACAATAATGATGGAGCTGTCGTGCAGCTCGACTTCCGAGCATTCCGCGACGACGTACGGCAGGGCGGGCACGTTGCCGGCCGTAAGCTTGTCCAGCTCCTTGTGGAGGCGCAGATTAAGCGCGCTCAGCTGGTAAGCGTGGGATGCCGGCATTTCAACAAAAGAAAGCTGGCCGTCCCGGTTCAACAGGACATAACGCATAGTAGGCATCTGAATAATATCTCCCCTCGGGCAGCGGCGCCGTTTTAAGCCGGTTGGCTGAAGCGGTTGCCGTTCACGGTTCCGTAATTCCTACTTGACAGTTTAGCGTAAGAAGGCTTTAAAATTCAAGTAGCGGACAATCGCTTCGCCGATGCTGCCAACGGTTTTGTCGATTCGGCAAATTGTGCCAATTCTTAACAATTGTTTTTGCTGCCAGCAAAAACCGAAGGGGACTATTCATGAACGATGAAGCGCTTCAGATGTGGGTGGAAAAAGTGTCCTTGAACAGTTTCGGGCTGCCGTTCCGGCACCGGGCCCGTTTCAACCGCAGACTGACTGCGACAGGAGGAAGGTACTTTACGAAGTCGCACGATATTGAGATCAGTCCGCATCAGCTGGAAGCGTTCGGCATTGAGGAAACCGAGCGTATTATCAAGCACGAGCTTTGCCATTACCACTTACATATTTTGAAAAAAGGGTTCCGCCACCGGGACGCGGACTTCAAGGAATGGCTGCGCAAGGTCGGCGGGTCAAGGTACTGCCAGTCGCTTCCCCAGCGGGCGCAGCGCAAGCCGCTGCCGGTCAAATACAAGCTGATTTGCCGCAGCTGCAACTTGGAATATCCGCGCAAGCGCAAGGTCGATCCGAGCCGCTTTTTATGCGGAAAATGCCGGGGGAAATTAATTTTGGTAAATGCTTGACTTGAAAAAGCAATCATGATAAATTATTTCTTGTCGCTAAGACGTTCCCTGATAGCTCAGTTGGTAGAGCACTCGACTGTTAATCGAGTTGTCACAGGTTCGAGTCCTGTTCGGGGAGCCATATTTGGAGAGATACCCAAGTGGCTCAAGGGGACCCTCTGCTAAGGGGTTAGACTGCGCAAGTGGTGCGAGGGTTCGAATCCCTCTCTCTCCGCCATTTTTCTTTGATTGTAACGGAAGAGGCCGTTCAATGTACCGGTCTTTTTTTATTGCCTTCGCTCCGGTTGGGGAGGGGGACATTCATCGGTCGGCAACGAAGCGGAAAAAACTTCTTGCAAAGAAGATCCGATGCTGTTATAATCACTTTTGTTGCCTGATGGCTTGTCCGTAAAGGCGGCAAAGCGGCACTCATTGTTTTTGTCCGGCCCGTTGGTCAAGGGGTTAAGACACCTCCCTTTCACGGAGGTAACAGGGGTTCGAATCCCCTACGGGTCACCATACCCGAGCCATTAGCTCAGTTGGTAGAGCACCTGACTTTTAATCAGGGTGTCGAAGGTTCGAGTCCTTCATGGCTCACCATTTGCTTCTTCCTCAGAAGTAAATGTATAATAAGCAAGCAGCATTCAATATTTGCGGTCGTGGTGGAATGGCAGACACGCTATCTTGAGGGGGTAGTGGGCGTACGCCCGTGGAGGTTCGAGTCCTCTCGACCGCATGATAATGAAACGAATGAAAACCTTTGCCGCGGCAAAGGTTTTTTTTTGTAAATTAAAAAAGTGTATAGTTTCACGCTTATACTTTCTTATATTTCACCGTGAAACGTATGCTCGCCCGTTAAGACGGCGGCAGCCGTTGCTGCTTGACATAATAGAACTTATAAATTTACGGGGTGAGAGTTGTCTTTCACCTCGTTTTTGCTTTTAGTTATGGCGCAGGGTTTGGGACAATAATGTGACTTCTTGAGCGATAACGAACCCTACAATCATTATTTCATCAAAAAACAACCCAACCGAGTCGATAGGAATCGAATAGTGACGCTACGATTCGTTAGAGCTTGGAACAGGATTAATATGGACAAATAACGATGACTCGGTTCGTAAGAACGCACCGGCCCCCCAGCAAACCAAACTGTCCGATAGCAGAACAATTCCTCCGCTTGCGTATGCCATTCGGTTGAATTCTTAGCCGAAGGCAAGGGTTAGAACGCGTTGCGGAAATTTGGCGAAACTCCGGCGCCGCTCCGCTTCGTTCACATCTCACACCGCACCGGACATTACAGCGCGGGTCAAGGATGTTTAGGTAAAAACCGTAGCCCAACGCTCTTCCGACATATAACCAAAGCCATGTTCTTTCGCATCTTTACCGAACACAAGCTCCATTTGTGACTGTTCTTCAAATTTTAATGCATTCAATTCGAAATTCGGATTCGCTTTATGGATCGCATCCGTGATCGCTCCTGGAGACTCTTTGTTGCCGGTCGAGGCTTCACGCCCTGAGCGCAGCCGGCCATCGCGAAAATCTGTTGTTTTCCTGAAAGTGCAGACGGACGGCGGATGCCTGGTATCCTGCCGGATTACGCAAATTGTTCTTCAAACTGCCTGTAAAATTCAGGGCGCATATCTTTCCGGTTGCGGTTGTGGCCGTTGTCGCGTATATATTTCAAATAATCGAGATTAAGGTCGCCGACGATGACGGATTCATCATTAGGCTCGCCCTGCTTAATGATGCCGTTCGCCGTCCCGATCATCGGTTGAATCGGAGCATAGATGCCGCTTTGTCCCGTGAACGTAAACGCGTAAGGAAGATGAGGCGGAAACGGAACCGCGCCGATTAAGTGGCTGTTGACGACAAATACCTGATTTTCGCTTGCTCGGGCTTGTGAAAACAGGATGTTGCGCGATCTTCCCCATTCATCCAAACAAGCGGTCGGCGCAAGAATGACATCGGCCCCCAGCTTGCTCAATATGCGGGCGACTTCCGGAAAGGAACTGTCATAGCAGACCGATACGCCGAACTTCACTCCATCCGCCTCAAAGACGCTCAATCTGCTGCCCGGCGTCGTCATCTCTTTGTTGTATACCAGCTCGTACGAAGGGTGGATTTTATTTTGAACATGCACGTGTCCGTCCGGCAAAAACACAAAAGCCGTGTTATAATAACGGTCTTCCGAATCGTCGTAAGCGAAGTGGGAACCGGCGGCTAGCATGATGCCGTACTCCTTGGCAAGCTTGGAACATACCTCTTTAACGGGCGATGTATAGGTTTTGGCAAAATGCTCAAAAGCCTTTTTCACTTCCGCATCGGTGTCGCCCCGGTACGCTTCGAGGGTCATCAGTTCCATCGTAAAAAATTCCGGCAGAAGAAGCAGCTTTGCCCCTTGAGCGACAGCCGATTCCACGTGCCCCCTGATATGATCTTCAAATTCGGAAAATGATTTCAGCATCTTTACTCTATACTGACTGGTAGCGACTTTCATGGATCGGTTCTCCTTTCGATTCGGCGGTATGACTTAAACTGCGCAAAAACTGCACCATACGCGGGGACGGATTTCCGAAGATGTCCTCCGGATGGCCATCCCTCGTAATTTTGCCGTCCTCCATAAACAGCACCCGGTCGGATACGTTGCGCGCGAAATTCATCTCATGCGTAACGACAACCATCGTCATTCCTTCGCGCGCCAGATTGACCATAATTTCCAGAACCTCATGCACCAGTTCCGGATCGAGCGCGGATGTCGGCTCGTCAAACAAGATGACTTTCGGTTCCATGGCGAGCGCTCTTGCGATTGCAACGCGCTGCTGCTGTCCGCCCGACAGATTGGCGGGATATTCGTTAATTTTTTCCAGCATGCCCACCTTTGCAAGAAGGCTTCTTGCTTTGGCTTCCGCTTCGGAACGCGGTATCTTTTTGACGATACATGGGCCTTCGATAATGTTTTGCAGCACTGTTTTGTTCGGCCAAAGATTAAATTGTTGAAATACCATCCCGACGTCGGTTCGCAGCCAGCTAAGCCGCATTTGCGAAAGAAAGGTCAGCTTGCCCTTGGCGTTGGTTTGGTAAGAAACGGATTTGGAGCCCACGGTTATGTTTCCTGCGGAGGGCACTTCCAGCAAATTGATGCAGCGCAGGAGGGTGCTCTTTCCCGCCCCGCTGGGGCCGATAATGGAAACAACCTGCCCTTCCTCGATATCGAGGTCGATATCGCTCAGCACTTGTTTCCCTTTGAAACTTTTTTGCAGCCGGCGGATTCGAATCATCTATGTCCCTCCTCTACTTCTTGTTCATTCGCAGTTTCTTTTCGATAAAAGTCTGGAACAGCATGATGAGGCTGGTCATCGTCAAGTAGACGGCGCCCGCGACTCCAAGCGTTTCGGCTACGCTGTAGGTACTGTTGTATGCTCGCTGAGCGGCCAGCATCAAATCGGGCACCGTAATAATGGAAACTTGAGCCGATTCCTTGAGCATGATGACGCAGTTGTTAATATAAGGAGGGGTAATGAGGCGGACTGCTTGCGGAATCGTAACCCGAACCATTTTCTGAATCGGAGTCATGCCGACCGCTTCCGCCGCTTCGAGCTGTCCCTTGTCTACCGACAAGAGACCCGCCCGAATGATTTCCGATTTGAAGGACCCGGAGTTGATCGACATCGCAGCCAAGCCGGCAATGAAAGCCGGCAGCTTGATGTCAAACGGAGTGGCATAATATAGCCAGAACAGCGTCAGCATCAATGGCGTTCCGCGGAACACCCACACGTATACAGACGCGGCTCCGCGGAACAACGAGATGCTGGAAAGCCGAAGCAAGGCGATAAAATACCCTAATATTGTGGCGCATATTATGGCCAGTATTGAGATTTGAAACGTGGTCCACGCGCCTTCCAGATACAACCGCCAGTAGCTCGAAATAATGTCCCATTGCATTTGCACTCACTCATTTTCTTTTAAGTTAGGTCCGTTTAATTATTCAGGGAACGCCCCGCCGATCCATTTGTTCGCCAGATTATCGACCGTGCCGTCTTTTATTTTCTCTTGTACGAATTCATCCAGAACGGCTTTGAGCTCCGGCTCATCTTTGCGCAGTCCGATTCCCATTTCTTTAGTGGCATATACGTTGCCAATAATTTTAAGACGGTCTTTGCCTTTATCGTTCTTAATGAAGTCTGCTGCGGCAATTTTTCCAAGCGCATACACATCAATTCGTCCGGCTTTCAAATCGGTGAACGCTTCCGCGTTTCCGGGATATTCTTTCAGTTCCTTGTAGCCGCCGATTCCTTGGACGACGGTATGCGAGCCCGAGCCGCCGATGACCCCGACAACAAGCCCTTCAAGCTTGCTTACGTCGGTAGCGGTCGTATTCGTTTCTTTCACGACCGCAATGACACCGTCTTGACCGTATTTTTCGGAAAAATCGATCGATTTCTTCCGCTGGTCAGTAGCGAGCAGTCCGGACATGACAAGATCGAACTTGCCGGCCGTAAGTCCCGGAATAAGACCCGAAAGATTGCCCGGCACGAACTCCACTTCAACCCCGAGCTTCTCCGCAAGCATTGTGCCGAGCTCGATATCGAGACCGTCCAGCTTCCCCTGCTCATTCATAAATGTAATCGGCCGGTAATTTCCGCTTGTGGCGATGATCAGCTTTCCTCTTTTTTTAATCTCTTCCAAGGCGTTCGTTTCTCCTGAGCCCGCTGTACCGGCACTTTCTCCGGCCGCTTGTTGGGCATCCGCCGGCTTGGCGGCATCGCCCCCCGTTTTTCCGCCTCCGCAAGCGGCAATCAGCCATAATGAGGCAATGGTCAAAAGCAAAATCGTTTTTCTCATCTTCAACTCTCCCTTTATATGATGTTTCGACTTTCTGTGTAATAATATATAACACAAAAATCGGGGCGGCATTGTAATTCTACTACAAAAGAATACGAGGATTTTGTTAATTTAAAACAAGAATAGATCCGAAGGCGTCGCAGAATGGAGATTTGATGTTATAATTTCTATCATACCAATGATGAACGGGTGATGATATGAATACGATAACCGTCGAAAAGCTGATTGCGAATAAACCTTTTTTATTCGAAGAAAACCCGATTATCAGCGGCCGGGGAGGGCTGAAGCGGTATATTACGAATATCAATGTGATGGAGGTGCCGGATGTTTATCGCTGGGTTCGCGAGGGCGACTTGCTGCTTACAACGGCGTTCTCGATTAAAGATAATGAACAGGCGCAGGAAGAGCTTATTCCCAAATTATCTGAAGCCGGGATTGCCGCGATCGGCATAAAAACAGGGCGCTACCTCAAACAGGTTCCCGAGCGGATGATCGAAATGTCGGAGAAGTACGATTTTCCGATCTTGAGTCTTAATTTCAACATCGGATACTCCCAGACGATCTCGGAAGTGCTGAATGAAATTATGAATCAAGAAGCGAAATGGCTGTCGGAGCTTCATCTGAAGATTCAACTGTTGACGAAAACGGTCATGATGGGCGAAAACATGCGGACGATCGTGGAAACGATTGCGCAATGCATGGAGATGAATGCCGCCATTTTGCTGCATACGAACGAATCGTTTTCAACGGATGCGGCCGTTCGCTTTAAATGGCCCGACCTCAGCAGGATGACCCCATCTGCATCAGGGGAGGATGGGTTCCTGCGGGCGTACAGGCTGGAAGGCGATTCGGAGAAGGATGCGTGTTATTTTCCGATCGAAAGAAACAGCGAGGTCGTCGCTTACTTGGTTTGCTGGAGTTCCGGTACCCATTGGAGTGAGTATACGTTGTTTTTGCAGCATGCCGTGGCATTATTAACGCTGTATTTGACCAAGCAGCAAGCTTTACACGATATTGAAGACAGCCACAAGGACAAATTTCTGAAAATGTGGGTACTCGGTGAAGTTTCGGATCGGCAAACGATCGTACTCAATGCCGCAATCGTAGGGATGCAGCTTAGAAACCATTATTATGTTTGTATAACCTCCAAGATTGGCGCCGTCGCTTATAAAGATTACGCCCGCCTCCGTTCACTTCTTGTCATGCAAGGCATCATTCTGGTGTCCCTTGGCAGCGAATGGGTGCTGCTTGTGCCGGCAGAAGGGGCTTCCGGAAGCAAGGAAAGCTTTGGCCGGTTATTGTCCGATTTGCGGCAGACGTTAAAGCAGCCTTTTATCCGTATGGGAATTAGTGAAATAAAGTCGTTTATTTCCGTTCATGAAGGGTATCAGGACGCGCTTCAGGTTCTGGAGCTCGGTTCAATCATTCAACCTGATGAGCCTATTTGCAGATTTGAGAATCTGGGCATGTACCCGATCGTACATCTGCTTGCCGATCAAAAAGGAATTAACAAGCGGTTATTTAAAATGATTGAGCCTCTGTATGACTATGACCTGAAAAACCAGTCCAAACTGGTGGAAACGCTCAGCGTCTTCCTGCGGCATGACGGAAATGTCAAAGAAGCGGCTGCCAAGCTGTTCTGCCATTATAATTCCGTCTTGTACCGTCTTGAAAAAATACAATGCCTGCTGAAATTGGATCTTAAAGATCCCGAAACGAAATTTCAGCTCCAGCTGGCGCTGCGGGTATTCGAATACGGCAAAATAAAAGGGAACCTTTAACATCAAGGTCCCCAATGAATGGTATGCTTCGTGTAGCCAAGCTGCGGGCTGATGAGCTCGATCGTATCGCCATCCTTGCCGTACTGAGGGTTAGCCGGCGTTCCGGTTAAAATGATATCCCCTTCGCGCAGCGTCATGATGTCCGAAATATGGGAGACGAGCCAATGAGCGGAGAACAGCATCTGACTTGTGTGATCTCGTTGGACGAGTACTCCGTTCACCCGCATTTCCAGTGTAACGTCGCAAGGGTCAATTTCTTGCACGAGAGGGCCGACCGGAGTAAGCCGGTCAAACATCTTGAACCGTCCCGTATCAAAATGGGCGCTGGCGGTCATATCATTGACAAGCGCATAGCCTGCGACAATGGAAGGAACATCCTTTTCCGTAATATGCTTCGCGTCTTTACCGATGATAACGGCCATTTCCACTTCACAAATGATTTCAGACAATGATAAGGGCAGATGAATATGTTCATCTGTCGTTAAGCTCTCCGGAGATTTCAAAAATAAAAAAGGATCCTCCGAATGCGTAATGCCTTTCTCGGCCCTGAAAGCTTTGAAGTTCGGACCGACACCGATGATTTTACGTGTTTTGCTGATCCAATGCTCGATCGACAAGGTAATCCCCCTTGGAACGTCGTCGTAAACGAAACGATTTTTCCAACAATTATACCAGAGATTTCTTGATCTTGAAGCTAATCATTTTCAACGACAATTTTTCCGATCGAATTTCCGGCTTCCAGTAAAGAATGGGCTTTTCGCAATTGCTGCGCATCAATCGGAGAAAGTCGTTCCTTCAGCGTCGTTTGGGTCTGGACGCCGTACCGATAACGGCCAGCCCGGCCCATTTCGCCAATTGGGTGGCAATCGATCCGACTCCGCCTGCAGCGCCGATGATAAGAATCGTTTTATTTTTATTTTCATTCGGATCGCGGCTGATGTTCAGACGATCGAACAGCGCCTCGTATGCGGTAATTGTTGTTAATGGAAGCGCGGCGGCTTGTGCGAAATCCAGCGATGCCGGCTTTTTCCCTGCGATCCTCTCGTCTACAAGATGGAATTCGCTGTTACAGCCCGGTCTCGTAATGTCGCCGGCGTAATAGACCTCTTCGCCCGGTTGAAATAACGTGCAATCCGCGCCAACCTCCTCAACAATTCCCGCCGCGTCCCAGCCTAAAATTTTCGGGCTTTCCTCAATCTTTTCTTTGGGCGAACGAACCTTGTAATCAACGGGATTTACGGCAACCGCTTTCACTCGAACGAGCAAATCCCGGCCCGTGACGCGCGGTTTTTCAACTTGCAGATCGAGGAAGCTTTCCGGATCATCGACAGGCAGATAACGATACAAACCGACGGCTTTCATCAATGCCATAGTGTCCACTCTTCCTTTCTTATTGTGAAAGATTATAAGCACAGCGGCGAATCAATGGGCCGGTGTTTTTTGTGCGCCGCTCTCTGTTATACTAGTACAAACAATAATTTTTTGTAAGTATGCACATTTTTGATATATAGGATACTTTTTTACCACAGATAGAATTTATAAATTTCGCAGTTGCGAAAATCAAATTCTATCTTGGCGATAAAACCTACCTTTAAACGCGGTCGCTCATCCCTGAGAGGCCTCGATAGAGGTTTTCTCGTACTAATAGGGGAGAGAGAGGCCGCAAAAGGTTTGAATTGTAACATCCGCTGTTATCGTTATAATAAAAAGAGTGACCAAATTTACGGCAAAGAAGCGTGAACGGATGAAAATAAGCATTGCTTTCTCAAAATGGACAGCCGGTATATCGGAGCTGCAGATCGCATTGCTGAAGTTAAGAGCGCTCTATCTGGTGTCGGGGCTGGCCGGCGGAATGCTGGCGCCCTACTTGACGACTTTATTTATTCATCAAGGCTTTTCCGGCCAGCAGGCAGGATGGAGCATGGCGATCGGCACCTTCGCATCGGTCATTGTACAGCCTCTGTGGGGAATGATTGTCGACCGCTACAGGCGCACCCGTCTGGTGCTGGGCTTAAGCTTGGCCGTACCGGCGGTGCTGGTCTTCTTTTATAATACAAAGGTGTTTGCCGTAGCGGTGCTGGTTTATACGGTCTCAACGATATTTTCGGCTACGCAGCCGCCGATTGCCGATTCGTACGCCGTTGCGACAGCCCGCGCCGCCGGCACGTCATACGGAACGATCCGTTCCCTGGCGAGCCTCGGCTACGCCCTGGGGGGATTTGCGGGCGGGATTTATTTGTCCTATTTCCAGATCACTTCGCTGTGGGTCCCCTATATGATCCTCGCTTTTCTCGGTGTGCTCGCCGTCTGCACGCTGCCCGAACAGACGGATCGGTACGTCGTATCGATGTCTTTCTCGGAAGGCTTGAAGAAGCTTGCCCGCAACAAAAGCTTTCTTGTTTTTCTCGGGGGCTGCTTCCTTGTCAATCAAACGCTGACGGCATTCAATTCGTTTTTCGTATTCGCCTTTCAATCGATCGGCGGTTCGTTCCGGCTCTCCGGCGTCGCGCTTCTGATCGCTTCGATTACGAATGTGCCGGCCATGCTGCTCGCCGCGTTTGTGATCCGAAAGATAGGCCGTGAAAAAATGCTCATGCTGGCGGCGGTCGCCTATATTTTACGGTGGGGGATCCAATGGCTGTTCCCCGTTCCTGCCGTTATGATCGGCATTCAAGTGCTGCACGGGCTGTCGTTCGGCTTCTTTTATATCGCCGCCGTTGAATTTGTTGCAGCGACGGCCGGCAAGGAAATGCAGGCGACGGGACAAAGCGTGTTCAATATGGTGTTTGCCGGTTTTGCCGGCATTATCGGCAATCTGCTGAACGGCTATTTAATTGAAGCGGGAGGCGTGCCGCTGATGCATCTGTCGTGCACGGTCAGTGCCGCTCTCGGCGCGCTGCTGCTCTGCATCGTCGTCGCCGATTCCCGGAAAGCCGCTGTTCCTTCTGCCGGCGGTAATCGATCAGCGTGAAATAGAACGGCTGCAAGCTGTGCGGACCCAAGGTCCGCGGCTTGCAGCCGTTCTTTTTTCCGAAGATAAGGTTCCCTGGCTTGCAGCCGTTTTTCGCTTGTCACGATGAACGTGCGGACAAAAAAAGCGACCCGCAAAAAGAGCGGGCCTAATCGGAATGGGAGATGCTAGCGGTTTTTGTCGAATCAACGCAAGCGTGGAGATGGGCCGGAAAGACGAAGGTCTTCAATTCGTCTTACATATAAAGTAAGGTGATCGAAAGGAAGAAAAAGAAAGATTAGTAAGAGAAACATATATTTGAGGAAAAGGGAATTCAATATTGTTGAATGATAGCGCTTTCTAATCCCCTAGAATCTGTATATTAATGAAAAGTTATTAATAACTATAAATTCTGAAAATTTTTTATATTCTAATTTAGAAAATGATGCTACAATTGGACAATGTAAAAAGTGATTACCAAAAACAGGGAGGCGTGAGTAGTGGGGAAATCGTTGAAATGGTTGTCGCTCATTGTCATTTTATCGCTGGTGGGAATCATGATTGCTGGGTGTTCCTCATCGAATTCCGGCGGGGGGAATACGAATGAATCAACGAATACTTCGACCGGAACGACAAATACCTCAACAACAACGGAGCCGCCTGCCGCTGCGGCAAACGAGCCGGTGGACGGAGGGACGCTGACGGTCAGCACCTTCTCGGATATCGTGAACGTTAACCCGATCTTTGTGCAGGATACCGCTTCCGGGGACGCGGGCTACTTCCTGTACTCGAACATTTACGACTTCGACAGACAAGGGAACGTAGCGGTCGAACCGTGGTCGCTTGCCGCAGAGCTGCCGCAAATTTCCGCAGACGGCAAAGAGTACGTCGTCAAGCTGAAAAATACGGCCAAATGGAGCGACGGCCAGCCGGTAACCGCCCAAGACGTCAAATTCACCTTCGATACGATCAAAAATCCCGACGCCGGCGCTCCCGGCATCAGCCTGGTCGACAAGGTGGCCCAAATCGACGTCGTCGACGACTACACGGTCAAATTTACGATGAAGCAAGTCTATGCGCCGTTCCTGAACGTGCTTGTTGCGGCGGTCGTACCGGCTCATATATTGAAGGATGTGCCGGTGAAGGAGCTCGTGTCGAATCCTTACGGCACCGATCCGGCGAAGACGGTTACGAACGGCCCGTGGAAATGGTCGGAATGGAAGCAGAAGCAATATATCAGCTTTGACGCCGATCCGAACTACTGGGGCGAGAAGAAGCCGCATATTTCCAAAATCATCTACAAAATTTATGCGGATCAAAATACCGAGGTTCAAGCGCTGATGAAAGGGGACGTCGACCTTACCCAGGCGATCCCGGTTACCCAGGTTGAAGCGGTGAAAAATAAAGGCGGAATCAACGTCATTTTGCAGCCGGGACCGCAGTATGAATATTTGGGCTTCAACTTTAAAGCGGACAACTTCCCGGACAAATTCGTACCGTTCACGGGGCAAAAAACGAGACAGGCGATCGCGTACGCGATCAATCGCCAAGGCATGGTCGATAATGTGCTCAAAGGCACCGGCAAGCTGATGAACGCGCCGTTCCTGCCGGGCTCGTGGGCCGATCCGGCCGATTCGGTCGTCAACTATGATTACAACGTCGAGCAGGCGAAGAAACTGCTGGCCGAAGACGGATGGGTAGCCGGCGAGGACGGCATTTTGGCCAAGGACGGTCACCGCTTCTCGTTCGAGCTGCAGTACAACTCCGGCAACAGCCGCCGTGAGCAGGTTTCCGCCATTATCCAGCAAAACTTGAAGGATGTCGGCATCGAGGTCAAGCCGAAGGCGATCGACTTCTCCTCCTGGGTAGAGCAAAATCTGACGCCGGGCAAATACGAGGCGATCTTGCTGGCCTGGTCGCTGAACAATCCCGATCCGGACGGTGAGAGCACGTTCTCGAGCAAATACTTCCCGCCGAACGGCCAAAACCAAGGCTTCTACAAAAACGAGAAACTCGACCAGCTTTGGGTGGACGGTTACTCCACGGTTGACCAGGAGGCCCGGAAAAAAGTATACGCCGAGGTGGGCAAAGAAATCAGTACCGACCTGCCGTACGTATTCCTGTACCAATACGGCTTGCCGGAAGGAATCGGTTCACGCGTGAACTATGCGGAGGAAGACGCTCCGGAGCCGACGCTTCCTTACGGGTACTTCTTCCACATCATCAACTGGTGGGTCAAATAGTCGTTTACAACAGCGTAAGTGCAACCTGGGGAGGGATACATCCCTCCCTTTTTTGCCATTCAAAATGATAGGCGCTTTCCAATCGAGCAAGCAAAGGGGAATCGGTTGCGGATGGTTTTTGCCTGCCCGAAAGCGGGTACTTGTTTAATAAGCCGTTTTGATTGAGGTTTACGCTTACGATGCGGGTTTTGCCATTTAAGCAAAACCTTTAGGAGGTTACCGTAATGACCGAATATCTGATCCGCCGGATCATTCAGTCGGTAGTTGTTCTTTTTCTGATTACGCTGGTTACATTCGGTCTTATTCACGCCGCGCCGGGCGGACCGACGCAAATTTTTTTATCGCCGGGATTATCGCAGGAAGCCGCTAAAATTCAAGCCCATAACCTCGGTCTGGACAGGCCGGTGTACATCCAATATATCCGCTGGCTGGGCGATCTGCTGCAGGGCGATTTGGGCTATACGTTCAAAAATCATATCCCCGTAGGGAAAATACTGTGGCCGACCGTCGGCAACACCATCGTGCTGATGGGGGCGGCATGGATTTTGTCGCTGGTCATCGCGATTCCTTGGGGCATTTATAATAGTACCGTCGAATACGGCTTCTCCGACCAGACCGCCTCCTTTATTTCTTACGTCGGGTTTGCGATGCCTACGTTCTGGTTCGGCATTTTGCTGCAGGAGCTGTTCTCGCTTCGGCTGGACTGGCTTCCGCTCTCCGATATGTGGACGATGGGAAAGGAAGGCAACCTCGGCGATTTGTTTATGCACCTGATCCTGCCGGTAACGGTGCTGACGCTCGGGTTTCTGGCCTCGTACGTCAAATATGCGCGCGCGAGCATGCTCGAGGTGCTGGAACAGGATTATATCCGTACGGCCCGCGCCAAAGGCGTCAAGGAAACACGGGTCGTATTCCGCCATGCGCTGCGGAACGCGCTCATTCCGATCATTACCGTGCTCGGGCTCGATTTATCGATCCTTGTCGGCGGTGCGGCGCTTACTGAAAATGTATTCAATTGGCCCGGTATGGGGCGCTTGTTCGTGGAAATGGCCATGTCGCGGGAGTATTCGGTGCTGATGGCAATCACCATTGTTGTCGCCGTCATGGTCGTCGTCGGCAACCTGATCGCCGACATTTTGTATGCGATCGTTGATCCGCGCGTACAGCTGGGACGCAGAGGAGGGAACTTGTCATGAGCAAAGCCGATCTCCAGGACAATCCCGTTGTTTCCCCTTCGGGAACCGGAGCGGTGCAGCAAACCAGCGTGTCCCGGCCGGGCAAAAGGCCGCCCGGGCCGTGGCGGACGATGTGGTCGAAGTTTTCGCGCAACGGCTATGCGATGACCGGGCTCGGCATTATCGTCCTGTTCGTGCTGGCGTCGTGCGCCGCTCCGCTGCTGACACCGTACGATCCCGCCAAAATCGATCTGCTCTACGCGAATTTGCCGGTGGGCGCGGACGGCCATCTGCTCGGAACCGACGAGCTGGGCCGCGATATTTTTGCGCGGCTGCTGTACAGCGGCCGCGTATCGCTGCTGGTCGGTTTTCTCGTCGCAATCGTCGCCGTTCTGATCGGCTCTTTTGTCGGCGCGGTTTCCGGCTACTTCGGGGGCTGGGTTGACACCTGCCTGATGCGGCTGGTCGATGTAATGAACTCGATTCCGCTGCTGTTTCTGAACATTCTCATTTTGGCCATTTTCGGCTCCAAGTTCAGCTATATGATTCTCATACTGGCTTTTACCGGTTGGATGAGCGTTTCCCGTCTCGTGCGGGGCACCTTTTTGCAGCTGCGGGAAATGCAGTATGTGGAAGCGGCCCGGGCGATCGGCGTGTCGAGCTGGGGCATTATTTTCCGCCACTTGCTCCGCAATGCGAGCTTTCCGATCGTCGTGAACGCGACGCTTATGGTAGGGGGAGCGATATTGAGCGAGTCGGCGCTGTCGTATCTGGGGCTTGGCATTCAAGCGCCTCAGACGAGCTGGGGGCTGATGCTCAGCAACGCGCAGGAGTTTATGCTCATTGATCCGCTGCAGGCGCTTTATCCCGGTCTTTGCATACTCATCGTCGTGCTTGCGGTGAACTTTGTCGGGGACGGTGTCCGCGATGCGCTCGATCCGCGGCAAAAAATGCATCTTTCGCAAAGGAGGCTGAACAAATGGCGCAAAAGCTTCTCGAAATCGAAAATCTGACCGCCGCGTTCCGCTCGCAGAAAGACTGGGTGAAGGCGACCGACAACGTGTCGTTTTCGTTGGATACGGGACAGACCCTGTGCATCGTCGGCGAGTCGGGAAGCGGCAAAAGCGTCACTTCGTTGTCCATTATGCGCCTCATCGACTACGCGGGCGGCGTCATTATGGAAGGCAGCATCCGCTTTAAAGGAGAGGAACTGGCGAGCAAAGAGCAGCAGGAGATGATCGGAATCCGCGGCAACAAGATCGCCATGATTTTTCAGGACCCGATGTCGGCGCTCAATCCCGTCTTTACGGTCGGGGATCAGATCGCCGAAAGCGTGCAGCTGCATCAGAACAAAAGCCGGGAAGAAGCGTGGAAAGCGGCGGTGGAAATGCTGCGCCTCGTCGGAATTCCTTCGCCGGAAATCCGGGCCGGACAGTATCCCCATGAGCTGTCGGGCGGGATGTGCCAGCGCGTCGTCATCGCCATCGCGCTCGCCTGCAGCCCGGAGCTGCTCATTGCCGACGAGCCGACGACCGCTCTTGATGTGACCGTGCAGGCGCAAATTCTCGATCTGCTGCTGCGGTTGAAGGAAGAAATGGGCATGTCGATTCTGCTCATTACGCACGATATGGGCGTTGCGGCGGAAATGGCGGACCGCATCGCCGTCATGTATGCGGGCGCGATTGTGGAAGAAGGATTGGCGTCCGAATTGTTCCGCAGCCCGTCCCATCCTTATACGGCCGGTCTGCTGCGCTCCATTCCCGGTCTTGAAGGCGATCGCGGCGAGGAACTGTACACGATTCAAGGAACCATTCCGCCGATCAGCCAGCTTCCATCCGGATGCCGCTTCCATCCGCGCTGCCCTTATGTGATGGACCGCTGCCGAAATCAGGATCCCGGTTTCTTTCGTTTGGGGGACGATCATAAAGCGGCCTGCTGGCTCTATGACGAATCTGTCTCTGCCGGTTCCGCCCAGACCGGGAACAAAGTGACCGTCAAGTTTGGCGTGCGCGACAAACAGAATGCCGTGAAACGGGGGGAACGGATATGAGCGTGCAGCAAGCGGAGCAGCAGCTTCTTGAAGTGCGGCATTTGAAAAAATATTTTCCGATCAAAAAAGGACTGCTGAACCGGGTTGTCGGACAGGTGAAAGCGGTCGATGGCGTCAGCTTGTCGATCCGAAAGGGCGAGACGTTCGGCTTGGTCGGCGAATCCGGGTGCGGCAAGTCGACGCTTGGCCGCGTCATTTTGCAGCTGCAGCGGGCGACCGAAGGGGACGTCATCTTCGACGGCACCAATGTGACCGGGCTTGGACACGCGGAGATGCGCAGGATGCGCGAGCGGATGCAAATTATTTTTCAGGATCCGTTCGGCTCGCTCAATCCGCGCTTTCTGGTACGGGATTTGATCGCGGAGCCGCTGCGGATTCACCGCAAAATGACGGCACGCCAGATGGACGACCGCGTCGTGGAGCTGATGGAGCTGGTCGGACTCGATGCGTCCAGGCGCAACCGGTATCCGCACGAATTTTCCGGCGGACAACGCCAGCGGATCGGCATTGCGCGCGCGATTGCGCTGAGTCCCCAATTTATTTTGGCGGATGAGGCGGTATCCGCGCTCGACGTGTCCGTTCAGTCGCAGGTGCTCAACCTGCTGCGGAAGCTGCAGAAGGAGCTGGGGCTGACGTTTCTGTTCATTGCCCACGGCTTAAACGTTGTCCGCCACATTTCCGAGCGGGTCGGCGTCATGTACCTCGGCAAGCTGGTGGAGGTAGCCCCGACCGAAGCGCTGTTCGCCGCGCCGCGACACCCGTACACCGCCGCGCTTCTCTCTTCGATCCCGCGGCCGGAACCGGACCGCAAACGGGAGCGGATCGTGCTGCAGGGGGACGTTCCGTCGCCGGCCAACCCGCCGTCCGGCTGCCGCTTTCACCCGCGGTGCCCGTTGGCCGCTGAGAGATGCCGGATCGAGGAGCCGCTGCTGCTGCAGGACGAGTCGGGCCGGGCTGTCGCCTGCCACTTTCCGCTGTCATAAGGTAAAGTTTTTTGTTTTTTCTTTTGTCCGCTCGGCATGGTTGGTCTGGTACGGCATAGGATGAGTAGAGGAGAAGCGGTTTGGTCCATAATGTCCAATCATCAGGAGGGGAACACCGATGGGAATCCATGTTGATGCCGATCCGTTGACTTCGCTCACCGGTCCGTTTATGACGGTCGTTATGATCGCAGTCGCCGTCATTGTGGCAGCCGGCTTGTTCCGCACGCTTCATCTCTGGAACCGGAACAACAAGCAGCCGGTGCTGTCCGTTCGCGCCCTTGTTGTGGGCAGGCGGTTCGAGGCGCAAACCCGCCGCCACAGCGGCGACGATAATGCGTCTCAGCAGACGCAATCTTATACGTACTATGTAACATTCGAAGTGGAAAGCGGCGACCGGATGGAGTTTGCGATCGAAGGGCGCAATTACGGCTTGATCGCCGAGGGCGATCTAGGAAAATTGACGTTCCAGGGAACGCGCTATTTCGGGTTCGATCGCGACAACAACAGGCTCGGCCAGATGGGCTGAGCCTGTATTTGGAGACCATTATAGGAGACCATTAGAACATACGGGAGACGTATGTTTTTTTGTTTGGACGCATGGCGCATGAAGCCCCGCGATAATAATCGGACTGCCGGCTTTAGAACAGCAGACTGAGAAACTCTTCCATCGTAATCGGACCGAACGTATACGAAATATCGCTGCCTGCGAGTGCATCTTTAACCGCGTCCGCGTCGTAACGGACACCGATCAGCTTCTCCGTCACTTCCGAAACTTCGCCAAGACCGAAGAAGTCGCCGTATACGACGGCTTCGGCAATTTTGCCGTCGATGACATTCAATCTTGCGTCGAATGTTCCGGCGGAGAACCGTTTGACCTGGCGCATATTAAATGCGGGCGAACGTCCGTAATTCCAATCCCAGTTGCGGTACCGCCGCTCGGCAATTTGCAGCACGCCTTCCCAATCGGCTTCGTCAAGCTCATAGGAAGTTGCGTCCTTTCCATTATATATAGCCTCGAGCAGCTTGGCCTTAAACTGCTCGACCGTGAGCGATTCGCTCAAAAATTCGGAAATATTGGCCACGCGGCTGCGCACCGATTTCGTCGACTTCGATTTGAATTTTTCGGGATTGACATTAAGGGCGGAAGAAACGTGCTCGATGTTGGAGTTGAACAGCAGCGTGCCGTGCGTAAACATCCGGCCGCGTGTGGCGAATTGGGCATTGCCGGAAATTTTGCGCTCCCCGACCTGAATATCGTTGCGGCCCGTCAGCTCCGCCTCGACGCCAAGCGAATGGAGCGCTTTAATAACGGGCTCTGTAAATTTGCGGTAATTGCGGAATGATTGACCGTCATCTTTCGTTATAAAGCTGAAGTTCAGGTTGCCGGTGTCGTGATAGACCGCTCCGCCTCCCGAAAGACGGCGGACCACTTGAATGCCGTTTGCTTCCACATATTCGGCATTGATCTCTTCGACGGTGTTCTGGTTTTTGCCGATAATGACGGAAGGTCCGTTAATATAAAAAAGCAAATAGTCGTTGTGTTCAGGCAGCTTACGGAGAATATATTCCTCAAGCGCCAAATTAAGCGACGGATCGTGGATATTGCGGTTGTCCACAAACAGCATAAGTTGTTCCCCCTTAGGCTATGAATAGTTCCACTTTATTACAACCGTGGATGCGCTGCAACAAGGGTCTGTTTCATTCTCATTGACAGGGGACACAAAACCGCATTAAATAAGAATTAACGGCAATTTTCGCTATGGTAGAACGACGGCGGAATCGGATGAAATCGAATGATTAAGGAAGTGAATGCTGCATGTTCGTACCTCAGGAGCAGAGCAGAGTGAACAAGCAGGAGCGCAGTGAGAGGCTTCTGCGGGAAGGACGCGAACGGTTTATTCGCGAGCTGGAAGGCCAGCTGAATTTGATTGCGGCCTTAATACAGCGCCTTCGTAACGGTCACAGCGCCGATGCTTCGAAACTTTACGGTATTTTTCATACGATGAAAGGCAGTGCGCCGATATTCGGATTGAAGCGCATCGGAACCGTTTTCGGAGAGCTGGCCGATGTTTGGGAGTGGACGCAGGAAGACAACCCGGCCTCAGATGCGGGCCGTTTAATTGAAGAATCACTGGAGCGGAGCAGTCGCTTACTCAATCAGATGCTGCTTGAATACGAAGTATCGAGCAAAGAGCTGGAGATGGAAAAGCGCGGAGGGCGCATCGGCCCCAAGCTCACCGCCAGCGGCCGGCTGCTTGTCATCGACGATGACGATGTGCTGCGGTCTTACTTGCGGAGCCGGCTGGAATTGGACGGTTACACCGTTATGGAAGCAGCCGACGTGGAAAGCGCGAAGAAGCTGCTGAGAGAATGGAAGTTCGATCTTGTCATGCTCGACTTGATGATGTCGCCCCAGTCCGGTTATGACCTGTTCGAATATTTGAAGGAAGACGCAACCTTGAAATGGCTGCCGCTGATCGTCCTGTCGGGACGGGAAGATCTGCAGGATAAGGTTCAATGCTTTTACTTGGGGGCGGACGACTATGTCACGAAGCCGTTTCAGTACGAGGAGCTGTCCGCGCGTATATACGGGCTTCTGACCCGCTCGAAGAACGTTGAAAATATGGCGTTTCGCGATCCGCTTACCGGCGCGTACAACAGGCGCTATTTCGATCATCAGTTCAGCGCGGAAATTCAGCGGGTGGAACGCTACCCGGCCCCGCTGTCGGTCGTCTTTATCGATATCGACCGGTTCAAGCAAATCAATGACGCTTACGGGCACGCCGTCGGCGATATGGTGCTGCAGGGGCTGGCGCATTTGCTGCAGCGCAGTGTCAGAGGATCGGATCTCGTTGCGAGGTACGGCGGCGAAGAATTTGTGCTGATGCTTCCGGCGACCGGCGGTCACGAAGCGCTGAGATTGATGGAGGATATCCGGCAGCAGGTGCATGGGGCGGTTATTGCCCGCGACGAGGAGAGTGAATACCGGATCACGTTCTCAGCCGGAATATGCGAATGGTTGCCGGGGTTGTCAAGGGAAGAATGCCTTAACCGCGCCGATAAGGCGATGTACGATGCAAAGCATCAGGGCAGAAACCGTGTTCTCTTAGCCGCAACCGGACAAGAAAGCTCCGGTTCCATTCCGGAATTACGGCGGCCGAGAGTGCTCGTCGCCGACGATGACGACATTCTCCGTTCGATTCTTGTCAGCAGCCTGGAGCCGCTTCCCATCGATCTCGTTTCGGTACACGACGGCGAAGCGGCTTATAAGGAACTGTTGGCCGGCTCGGTCGATCTATGCCTGCTGGACGCCGTTATGCCCGGCCGCAGCGGGTTTGAGCTGCTTCGGATGATCCGGGACGAGCTTCCCGGCAAAAGCATTCGTCACGTAAAGAGCATCCTGCTGACGGCCAGAAACAACACTGCGGCCGCGAAGAGGGCCGCAGCGCTTGGAGCGGATGAGTTTCTGGCCAAGCCGTTCTCGCCGGTGGAGCTGTCGTTGCTTGTGCGAAGGCTGCTCAACCTTCCTTCGGACCCAAGCTAAAGTGCGGCCGAGATGACGGAATTTTTCGAACCGTGCGAGCTCCCAGTGTGCAGATGGCGGAAATTCTCGCACCGCGGGAGCTCCCAGTGTGCGGTGTAGCGTCGCATGGCAGTGGTGAACCGCATGCATCACAATCGAAAGAGGCCGGCCAGCCCAAAAAGGATCGAATTCATGAGGCCAGTCCTGAGGCCAGTCCTGAGACTGGCCGGCGACGATCCTAACGGATCTCAAAACCGTTATTTGCAACAAAAAGCCCATTTCTCGATCGTAACGGATACCAGAGCCGTTATGGGGCGATAAATAGACGAAAGTACGGCCTTTTTCCGGGAATAGGCTCCGCTGGATCCGTTACATTTTTCATATGCTTCCTTTCTTTTAAATAGAGTCTATTAGATCCGTAAGAAATTCAATACACGGGGTTCCCGGCGTTTGCCGGGTTCCATGGGTCAGGGGTTCCCGGCAATTTGGCGGCTGAGGGTCTAATCGGAATGGGGATTCCGTCGCTTCCTGCTTCAAGGTTTGAGGCAAGGGAGCGTTGAGGTCAGTG
The DNA here is from genome assembly GCF_000961095.1 of Paenibacillus beijingensis. Classification (NCBI taxonomy): domain Bacteria; kingdom Bacillati; phylum Bacillota; class Bacilli; order Caryophanales; family Paenibacillaceae; genus Paenibacillus; species Paenibacillus beijingensis. Next base: position 3,430,654 of record NZ_CP011058.1, read on the forward strand.
GCCTCTCCCTTGGCTGCAATCGGCTGAAGACAAGCTAGACCTCAAAAGCAAACGAACCGGTCAAAGTTAACCCTTGACCGGTTCGTTTTGAAGGTTTTTTGAAGCTGATGAGCAAGTGAAATGAGTTCCTACTATTAATAGGACAGGTAATAGAACGGCGGTCGCACTATTTGCGTATCGACTAGTGGGCCGTCGGTTCTGTTTAATCGGCGCCCTTAGTAGAGCGAGATCGTGAGGGTATCCTTCTCGTTAAACGTATGGAGCGTCGCCTCGCTGCCGCTAATTTCCACGCTGATCAGCGATTTAATACAGCTTTTCAAGGCGTTTTTTCCCGTAATCAGCTTGCGGTTCAACACTTCAGCCAATTTATCAAGCGCTTTTTTGTTGTTTTGTTCATTAAAGTAGACGGGGATGTTTTTATTTTGAAACAGAATCATCGTTCTCATCTTAACCACTCCAATTCCATTAAAATGATTATTATTAGTATAGCCGAGAAAGATTAATAGATTCTTAAAAGTGCATTATAATTTTATGACATTGAAAGTTCAGTGCGCGCAAGCAACCGGCTTCCCTCCGTCGGTCACGAAAGACGACACTTCTGTTTTCTACGCACAACCACCATTTCCTTTGTTGAAACGTGTCTGGTCCAAAATTTTATCAATTGGAGCTCTGCAGCTAAAAAAAGCCAATATCCGCATCGCCTGCGTCATGGCCTATTATTAGGGATGCTATATGTATGTTTTAGGGATGCCCTATAATGGAAGATATCATCGTGTTGAATAGTTTACGATAACTTAACGAATGTGATAAAATTATTAAGCTCTAAAGTAATAATTGATGATGAACGCATATATTGGTAACGAGACGGGCTGCGGGGATCACGAAGATGAGGAACTAACATTTCTGCGGGAGAGGCGGGATCGTACCTATGAAAAAATTATCGGATCAAGTTACAATGCTGGAGATTGAATTGGTGGGCTCAAGCGGCCAGAAAAGCATCATTTCGCCTGTGTTGATTACAGGCGAGGACGGACCGACCCTCGTCGATGCCGGCATGGCGGGGCAATACGGCAATTTGGCGGCCGCGCTCCGTGAAGCGGGAGTGGAACCTTCGGATATCAAACGTATTCTGATCACCCATCAAGACATCGACCATATGGGCGGACTGCCGGAACTGCTGCTCGAATTGCCCCCTTCCGTAGAAGTATTCGCCCACTCGGATGACCGCCCTTATATCGAAGGCGAAATTCCGATGCTGAAGTTCAACCGCGAACGGCTCGCTCCGATGCTGCAATCCGCTCCGCCGGAAATAAAGGAGAAGCTGGAAGCGATGCTTGCGCATCCTCCGTTCGGCAAAGTAAACCGGATCGTTGTGGATGGCGAGCTGCTGCCGGTCCACGGGGGGATCCGGGTCATTCATACACCGGGACATACGCCCGGACATCTCTGCTTCTATTTGGAGCAGGATCGGATTCTGATAGCGGCCGACGAGTTGCGCGTTGTGAACGGGGAGCTGGAAGGGCCTGCGGAACAGGCGACGCCGGATATGCCGCTTGCTATCGCGTCCCTCCACAAGCTGACCGGATTACCGGCCCAGCGCGTCGTTTGTTACCATGGCGGATTGTATGACCGTAATCCGTCCGCCCGTATTACCGAGCTTGCCGCTCAAGGTGTCGCACGCTAGTCGCGCGTTAATCATTAACTTCGAGGGCACAGCCCTCTTTTTTTCTGCCCAATATCATCACTGCACGTTAGCGTCGGCTTAACCCGTTGAATAACCGCAGTGATCATAGTACGCTAGTATGTACGTAGACAGGCATATTCTCTTCATGCTCTCAACTTGCCCGTACATACATACGCTCCAGTCGTGCCGGGTGACCAAGTAACCGTCGCTCGTCAGCTGCAGGTCGACTTCGAACAGCCGGTGTCCAAGCTTACGTTTTGCAAAAAAACGCTTCGTACGTCGATCGGCAAGTAGGAGTATGGCTGTCATGCTAGACGTTATTTTGGCGGGCTTCATGACCTCCTTGCATTTATTCTTAGCGCTAATAACTGATTAACCGCGGAAGAATGATCTGAAACAGCCAACCGGATTTAATTTTAAAAAAAAGTTTTGGTGACCGGCAAATGCAAACGAAAGTCAGGGAAGGAGTGCGCCAATCGTGGGCACATTGATTAAATTCGCCTTAACCGGCTGCTTGAATACGGTGATCGATTACGCCGTCTTTGGTCTGCTGAATGCGCTGCTCGGCGTCAACTATTTGCTCGCGCAGACGATCAGCTTCGCCTGCGGAACGATCAACAGTTATTTGGTCAACCGGAAATGGACGTTTCAGCGCAGAGGGGGAGTCAGCGCGGGAGAAGCGTTGAAATTTCTGGCGGTAAACGGCTTTACTTTCGGAATTTCGACGGCGGTTCTTGCCATTTTGCACTCCGGATTGCAGTGGAATGCCCTCGCAGCGAAAGCAATCGCTGTCGTCATCGCTACGGCGGCAGGTTATGCCGCGAACCGGTATTGGGTTTTCCGGGAGGCGGAGACGCTCGTTTCTTCCGAAACGGCGAAAGACGAATGATGTCGAATGCGGGACGGAAACAGCCTGACATTTTTCCCGGCATTATAGGACGATCCGGCTAAAGTCCCTCTCGATAGGGTCGCGATACGCATAAAAAGTAATTTTAAAAAGGTGATCTAAATCATATCTGCCGCCCGGAAGTCCGCATCACGCGGGCTTTTTTGGGCTGTTCGCTGCGGATGGACCCTGAGTCCGAAGTCACAAAACAGACAAATTTTTTAAAGCGCTTGCATTTGTTCCCGCCGAAATGGAGCTTATCGGTTCCGTTAAAAAATGAGAGAAGCATTAAAGATTCCTTTCCGAAAAATAGGTAATGGGCACTTGGAAACGAATTGAAAAAAATGAACTTGAATGACTAACCTAAAAGTGACTTTTTCCCCTCAAGCTGATGCGACTTTGTGTGTCATAATCGACACATAGAATAAACCCGCCCAACCGATTCTTTCTGACGTTAAAGAAAAGGCAAGCGGGTTTTCGCTGGTAAAGTTGCCTTTTCACGGGAAATTTAGTTCTTCTGCTTGCGCAATACGCGAGTACGGCTGGTTTGACGGCAATTCTGTAAAGGATTCAAATGGAGGGATTTGAGATGACAGCTAACCTTGCTTTAATCAATGATTACCGTGATTTGAGTTTACAGATGGAAGAGACGAAAGAGAGCCTGCATGCTTTAATAGCACAGGAGCAAAAAAAGATCCGGCTGAAACAGTTTTTGAAATTTCTCGCCGACGATGAAACGCTCGGTGCCGGAAGCGAGAACGCAAGCGGACAGACGCTGGCGGAACTGCTCTTTTATACGGAATACCCGCTGCGCAAAGAGTTTGTCTATGACTACAACAAGAACCGTTATGTGCCGTCAGACCAAAAGCCGAGGATCGATCTGGCCGAGCTGATGACGCTGCTGCTGCAAAAATCGGGAATGACGGCCGGATGCGAAGAGCTGATGGACTATGTGCTGCAGGGAGGATCCGTGAAAGATTTTATGAAATCTTTCCCTTCTGATGTTTATTGAAATTGTATAGAACGAATGATTATCCTCAAATTGGAATAATTATTTTTGTCATTGTTGAATTAATCTAATCTTTAGGAAGTATAAAAAGCAATCAATGGAAAATTAGTAGTTTACAAAGTTATTCATATTGAATATAATCATCTCAAAAAAGTTCGCACAATTTTCGTTGCCGCTGCAAAAGTCATTTGTTATGCCTTTTAGTTCTCGAATTGAATAACTTTAATCAAATTAGTTATTCAATTAGAAAAAATGGAGGAGTGCCTTAGAACTGGACCGCATTTCAAAATGAATGGGTAAAAATAGCGACATTGGAGGATCTGGGATGGAACTTAAAGAGTATGGCCGCATCATAACGAAGCGTATATGGATGATTATTGCAATTGTTGCAGTCGTTTGTTCGTTAACCGCTGTGAAAAGCTATTATTTTACAACCCCGGTATATAAGGCGGATACGAAGCTTGTCGTGAATCAGCAGACGATGATCGGCAACGGAATGCAAACGCTCAATTACAGCGATGTTCAGACGAATATTAAACTGATTAATTCTTACAAGGAAATTATTAAATCGGCGGCCATTATGGATAAGGTGGCTCAGATCTATCCGGATTTAAAAATGTCTTCCGATGTGCTGGCAAGCAGGGTTTCGGTCAGCTCGGCCAGCGATTCGCAAGTCATGAACCTTTCGTTCACAAGCACTTCCTATACGCAAGCGGCCAAAGCGGTCAATGCGATTGCCAAGGTGTTCAAGGATCAAATCCCTTCGATCATGAAGGTCGATAACGTTGCGATTTTAAGTACCGCAAAGGTTGATGATGCAACGGCCCCCATTAATACAAAGCCGACGCTAAATATTTTGGTCGCTTTCATCGTGTCGCTTATGCTGGCGGTCGGCCTTGCTTTTCTGCTCGATTATTTGGACGACACCATCAAGTCGGAGCAGGATATTGCAAGCGTGCTGGAGCTGCCGATGCTGGCGATGATTACGAAGTTTGAAGCCAGTGGAAGCCAGTCACGAAAGCCTTCGGCTTCACAAAAGCAACCGGTAGGGGAGGGTAAATATGCCGCGGCTAATCAGTAATTCCAATTTGGTGACATTGCATACGCCCAAATCTCCGATTTCAGAGGCGTACCGGACGCTGCGCACCAACATCCAATTTTCATCTATCGACAACAAAATAAACGTGTTGATGGTTGCATCCGCTCAATCCGGCGAAGGCAAAAGCACGACGGTATCCAACTTGGCCGTCACGTATGCACAGGAAGGCAAAAAAGTGCTGCTTATCGATGCGGACCTGCGAAAACCGACGATGCATCGAATCTTCGGCTTATCTAACCGGGTCGGTTTGACAAGCGTCATTACCGGTCAGATTCGTCCGTCCGATGCGATTCAAAGTACGGAAGTAATTAACTTATCGTTATTGCCTTCGGGGACGATACCGCCCAATCCGGCAGAGCTGCTCGCTTCGCAGAAGATGAAAGCTTTTGTGAATGAAATGAAGGGCGCCTACGACATGGTCATCTTCGATACGCCCCCGGTTCTCGCTGTAGCCGACTCGCTTATTGTGTCTTCGGTGTGCGACGGCGTCGTTATCGTCGTACAGGAAGGCAGAGTGAAGCGCGAATTGGTACGAAAAGCGAAGGAAAGTCTTGAGCGGGTTAATGCGAAGCTGATCGGCGTCGTGCTGAACAACGTGAAGAAAAGCAAAGACGGTTACTACTATTACTACCGTGAAACAGCCGAGTAAGCGAGAGGACAGAAGTTCAGGTGATGCCTACTGTACCTTTATCAACGTAGGCACTCGGCCACGCTGTGGGTCTTGCATGTTGCAGACCTTAGACGTTCATCGTCAAGGGTGTGGTGTGAGGATGGGTTCGATGCCCGTTCTTTCATAACGATTCGATTTCTGAAAGTGTGAGCTATGCTCTTTGGTTTCATGGAGAGTATAGCTGACACTTTTAGTCTAGACAGAAAAAAATAATAGAGGATAGGGTGAATACGATGAAAAAAGTGAAAAAAGCGATTATTCCTGCAGCTGGACTTGGTACCCGTTTCTTGCCGGCAACAAAAGCAATGCCCAAAGAAATGCTCCCGATCGTAGACAAGCCCACCATCCAGTATATCGTCGAGGAAGCAATCGAATCGGGTATTGAGGACATTATCGTCGTGACGGGAAAAGGAAAACGGGCGATCGAGGACCACTTCGACATCGCGTTTGAGCTCGAACAGACGCTGCAGGAAAAAGGAAAGCTGGAAATCCTGGAAAAGGTACGGCGTTCCTCCAATGTGGAAATCCATTATATCCGGCAAAAAGAACCGAAAGGGCTTGGCCATGCGGTATGGTGCGCACGCAATTTTATCGGCGACGAACCGTTCGCCGTACTGCTCGGCGACGATATCGTCGATGCGGCGGTTCCGTGCACGAAGCAGCTCATCGACCAATATGACCGTACCGGCCGTTCGGTTATCGGTGTCCAAACGGTAGGCGTCGATCAAACGGACCGTTACGGAATCGTAGATCCGATCGAAACGGAAGCGCTCGGCCGTCTGTACCAGGTGAATCGTTTCGTGGAAAAGCCGCCGATCGGACAGGCGCCCTCGAATTTGGCGATTATGGGAAGATACGTGCTGACGCCGGAAATTTTTGAATATTTGGGTCATCAGGAACGGGGCGCCGGAGGCGAAATTCAACTTACGGACGCGATTCAGAAACTGAATGTCGATCATGGCGTGTTCGCTTACGATTTCGAAGGCGTTCGGTACGACGTGGGCGAGAAGCTCGGTTTTATTATGACGACCATCGAATTTGCGCTTCGCAGACCTGAACTGCGCCATGCTTTAATTACCGAGTTGGAAGGGCTCTTTGAAAGGGAAATCGGTAAACAATTGCTGTCGGCAAAGGGGGAATAAACGATGAACCCTTCCCGTCAACAGGATGAAGTGGTGATAAACGTTTATCCGGGACGGTTGTCCAATGTGAACAACCAAGGTCTTGCCGGTTACTCCATCTTCAAACGTTCGCTCGACTTTACGTGCGCGTTAGCCGGGTTAATCGTCTTAACCCCCCTCTTTCTCGTGCTTGCCATTCTGATCAAGCTGGAAGATCCGCGCGGCTCCGTATTTTTTTATCAGACCCGAATCGGGAAAAACGAGAAGCCGTTCAGGATGTACAAATTCCGCTCGATGGTGAGCAACGCGGAAGAAAGGCTGAAGGAGCTGCTCGACAAAAACGAGATTCAGGGCGCGATGTTCAAGATGAAGAATGACCCGCGCATCACGAAAGTCGGCAAGTTTATCCGCAAAACGAGTCTCGACGAGCTGCCGCAGCTTGTCAATGTGCTCAGAGGCGACATGTCGCTTGTCGGTCCGCGGCCGCCGCTCCCGAGAGAAGTGGCGGAGTATACGGAGCGGGACAAGCTGCGCCTGCTCGTAACGCCGGGATGTACGGGCCTGTGGCAGGTAAGCGGACGGAACGAATTGGGCTTCAAAGAAATGGTTGAATTGGATATCAAATATATCGAAAACCGCAGCATCGGCTTCGATCTGAAAATCCTGCTGAAAACGGTTAAAGTGCTGTTCGGCTCGAAAGACGCTTTTTAAACTGATACGGAGTTGAGAGTGATGGCAAGAATTCTTCATGTGTCCGAGTTTACGAAAGGCGGAATCGAAACTCATCTTAATGAAATACTGACATATCAGGCCGCTTTTCATGACGTTTACCTGATGGTTTCCGAACAAAACTCGAATAAAGATGCCTTGCACATTAGTCCCGACCGGTTGTTTCTCTATCCTTACAGGCGGCATCCGAAATACTTTGCCGGGGCGATGAAAAGCATCTGGAATACCGTTAAAGAAATCAATCCGGACATTATTCACATTCACGGCACGTTCGCAGGATTTTTCTTGCGGACGCTGCTTTTTTTTAAGAAGGAGCGCCCGGCCGTCATTTACTGCGCGCACGGATGGTCGTTTCTGATGGATACGGCTTCCTGGAAAAAGAAATTGTTCGGATGGATCGAAAAAGTGTTGTCGGCAAAAACGACGGATGCGATCATCAACATTTCCAACTATGAGTATCAATACGCGTTAAAGTACGGCATCCCGCCCAAAAAATCGGTCATCGTTTATAACGGCGTGTCGGAAGCGGAGAAGGCGTCCGAGCTGCCGTTCACGGCGAAAAAAGATCAAATCAATCTTCTTTACATTGGACGATTTGACCGGCAAAAAGGTTTTGATTTGCTGCTCGATGTTTTTAACCGGCATAAGTTTGCTAATGTCAATCTGTACTTGGTCGGCGATACCGTATTGAAAGATCAGCATCATTACGAGCTGCCCGACAATGCGATCAAAATCGGTTGGGTCAAAAACTCCGAGGTCGACAAGTACGTCAGGGCGTGCGATGCGGTCATCGTCCCGTCCCGCTGGGAAGGGTTTGGCATCGTCGCCATTGAGGCGCTGCGCAATCGAAAGCCGGTCATCGCAAGCAACCGCGGCGCGCTTCCGGAAATTGTCCAGCATGGCGTAAACGGCTATATTTTCGATTTTGACAAGAGGGAAGAGCTGGCGGCCATTATCAAGCAGCTCGACAAACCGACGCTTGAGAAAATGGGCAATACCGGGGAGCAAATATTCCGGAAAAAGTTCCACTCCAGCAAGATGAACGAGCAGATTGAACAGCTGTACGAATCCATTGTGCAGCGGCCAAATCCGCAGGTTGCGTTCCAGGTAAAAAAGTATGTATAGATCACATCTGATGAAATCTTCGATGGGTGTCGTTCAGCAAAGCTATCCGCCTTTGGATCAGCGGCTGGAGGCGGGAAGTTCCAAAGGGCAGCCGTTCTTTGCGATGTATTTGTGCATCTTGTTATTGTTGACGGTTTACCAGGATTTCCCGCTAGCCAATATGATCGGAGAGATTGGACGATCCCCGATCATTTTATTTATGCCTCTCTTTGTGTTATGTGAAGTTGTGCAATTGAGCAAACATAAGAAATTCATTGTCGCCACGAAGCTGCAAAAGTATTTGCTCGTTTTTATTTTGTATTTGAGTTTTATTAGCGTTCTCTACGTTTTCTTTAAATTCATCGGAGGAAGCTACCAATTCGGTTCGGAAAACATTTTGGTCAAATCGTTTAAGGTGCTCATTTATTTTATTTTGATTTTTTTGTATATCCGGCATTTGCATTTGGTTTTCTCAAAAATCAACAGCTATAAAGTGCTTTACGGATGCTTCTTTGCCATCGTTACGCTGCTGCTCTCGATTATGATCATTGAATTGATCAGCATTCCGAATGCACTGCCCTTTATGCATGCCGGAAGCAACCCTTATTGGCGGGTCAGGCTGCTCACTTCCGAGAGCAGTACGGCCGGCTCGATCGTTGTCGTTTACGCGGCGATTCTTGCCTATTTAACGCAGTACTTGGGTAAATTCGCCAAGACCGCATCGTTTATCTATATCATCGGTTTTTTTATCTACTATCTGGTTGTGACGTCTTCCAAAGGGTTTCTCATTGTCTGCATGCTGACGCTGCTGTTTACATTGATCAAATTTATGGACTTCCGGAAAAAGAGAAACTTTTTTCTGCTGATATTAATGGCCGCGCTCATGTATCTTTTCGTCTCTCATTTTTCGCAGGGAGTCGTCAACTCGTTCCAAAACGACATGGCAAATTATTCGTCATCATACACCCGTTTCGGAACGATTCTGATCGCCTTTATTACGGTCTTTCATCATCCGCTCGGAGTCGGTACAGGAGCTTATCTGTTTTATTTTCAAGAATACATTCACAGCGCAATCAACGGGTTATCGAATTTTTACTATAACATGTTCGGGATCAGCCAAATCAATACCGGCGAGCTGCTTCAATACGTATCATCCGATAAAAATTTGGGCGTCAAGTCGGGCTTGTTTCAATGGATGATGTTCGGCGGCATTTTTGCGCTTGTGTTCTTTTATTATGTCGCGAAGAACATGGTTAAAACCACGAAATCAAACGCGATTCTATCGCTCGCCGTCATCTTTATTTTGCTGTCGCTGCTTTTTATCGCATTGGAGATCAAGTACGAGGTTTGGTTGCTTTTTGCTTTTATCAGCTATTTCTTAAGTACGTCGGAAAGAAACCAATCCAGTTTAACGAAGGTGACAAAATGAAGATACTTATCGTTTGCAGCGACTTTCCGTACCCGGCCAACCACGGCGCGAGGGTGGATACTTGGGGAAGAATCAAAGTATTGCATGAAATGGGATGGGAGATCCATCTGATCGTATGCGGCAAAATCGCTCCTTCGCAAGAAGATCTTGACGTCGTCAATTCGTATGTCGACGAAGTTCAAATTTGCAACCGGAGAAGCAAGCTGCTCGATTTGCTGCATGTGTTCCCGATGCAGGTCAAATCCCGGGATGAGCTCCATAAAGCAAACATTTCGGCCGATTACGACTATGTGCTGCTCGAAGGAGACTACGTTTATCCCATTTTGAAACATCCGAATATTCGAAACGGCAGCGTCATCCTGCGCGTCCATAACGACGAAGCGTTATATTTCCAATCGCTCGCCAAGAGCACCCGAAATATGATTCATAAATTTTATTATTATATCGAAAGCAAAAAGTTTGAAGTGCTGCAAAAGAAAATACTTGAAGATATCGACAAGTATTTGTTCATTTCCAATAAGGAATATGAAAAATTTATCCGGATGCACCCGTCGGCCAAAAGCAAGTTTCTGCCGCCGCCGATCACGCAGGAGAGCTTTAAGGCAAGCTCGTTCCAGCATAAGCATGTCGTATTTATCGGCTCCTTGTTTATGCCGAACAACCGCGAAGCGATCGAATGGTATTTGAAATATGTCCATCCGCGCCTGCTGCAGGAGAGAGATTACAAATTCGTCGTTGCGGGCAACAGCCGCGGCCAGAGCTTAAGCTGGCTTGAAAATTACAATTTGACGAATGTGATCGTCCATGACACGCCGAAAAGCTTGGATGACATTTACAGCAGCGGTTACTTGTTTGTGAATCCGATGCAAAACGGAGCCGGAGTGAAAATGAAAACGATCGAAGCGATTCAGAACGGGCTTCCGGTCGTTTCCACGTCGGTCGGCTGCGAAGGCACGGGACTTGTTAACGGCCGGGATATTCTCGTCGCCGATGACGCCGAAGGGTTTTACCAGCATATCCAGCAGCTGCTGGACAACCCGATGCAGGCCAGGAAGCTGCTGGATGCTTCACAAAATTTTATTCGGTTAAATTATGATCATAAGGAAGTTTTAAACGGATTCATCGGGTCGCTCAGTACCAGTTATCAAATGGAGCAGGTGTTGTGAGATGGAAACTCGCAAACAGAACGTCTTATATATTACGCACGCGGATAAAAAAGGCGGAGCCGAGCAAAGTCTGATTCATTTGGTCAACTTTATGGACCGGAGAAAGTATTCGGTATTTCTTCTCAGTCCCAAGGATGCAAATTACCTTCATGAAATCCGCTCATCGTATGTGCATTTCCCGCTTACGCTGAACAGCATCAAGAAGCGGCTGGGCTTCGGGTATTTGCAGACGGTGCTGCGTATCCGCAAATTCGTCAAACAAAACAACATCGACATTATCCATGCAAACGGCTGGAGAGCGCCTTGGTATGCGGCTCCGCTAAAGTTTGGCGTGAAGAGCAAGCTCGTCTGGCATCACCGCGATCACACCCATCTGCGCATGTATAACAAAGTACTGCCGAGGTTCTTCAACCAGGTCATTTGCATTTCGCATTTCGTTGCGAGTTCCATTCAAGGGTCAAACAAAACCGTCATCTATAACGGCGTCGATCCGGGGCTGGCTCTCGCCGATAAAACCCGGAAGTTCATGGAGGACGGAACGCTTGTCATCGGAACGTTCGGCCGAATTGTGGAATGGAAAAGGTATCATCTGGTTGTGGAAGCGCTGAAGAAGCTGTCGGAACAAGGCATTCGCGCCTGGCAGCTGATCATCGTCGGCGACACATCCGTGGACGGTTCCGACGACTATTTCGACGGGCTGAAGCAGCAGGTTCAGGAAGCGGGCTTGGAAGATAAGGTGATCTTCTACGGCTACAGCAAAAAACCGCTCGACGTCATGGCCAAATGCGATGTGACGATTAACTTCTCGCATAACGAGCCTTTCGGACGCGTCATTATTGAATCGATGCTGATGAAGACGCCGGTTATCGTCTCCGACTCGGGGGGCGCGCCTGAAATTATTCAGCGTACCGGGGGCGGCTTGATCGTCAAAGACGGGGACACGGATGAGCTTGCGCTTGCGCTGCGCAGCATTTATGAGAACGACGTCGACTATGAGCAGTTGGCGGCCAAAGGGTACGCATGGGTGATGGAAAAGTTCAATATGGACACAATCGCCGGCGAGGTGTCGGATTTGTACCGGTCGCTGTCGGAATACGGTTTTAAACCGGAAGAGCGGCAAGGAACCGTGTACGAATCGGAACGGCTCAAGTCTAATCAATTGTAGGTGAACCTATGAGCACTTCCTATCAAAACGTAAATATCGCGAAGCTGTTCGCCGTCCTGAAGGGAGCGCTCGTCTTTTCCGTCAAAACAAGCTCCGCCGGACGGCTCAGCCGGATTGCCGGAAAGTTGTCGGTGAAGAACAAAGGCGAATTGATTATCGGGCGCAACGTGTCGTTCCAGGGGAAGCCGTTTCCTTCGAGCGTCTCCGTTGAGAAGGGAGCCAGGCTTACGATCGGCGACAACGTTTTTTTCAATTACGGGCTCGACATCGGCTGCACGCATTCGATCACGATCGGCAGCAACACGATCATCGGACCGATGGTGAACGTGATCGACAGCAACTTTCATCCGGTTGATGTGGAAGACCGCTCCAGGAGCAAGACGATTGTCATTGAAGAAAATGTGTGGATCGGGCGGGGAGCCGTCATTTTGCCCGGCGTCACGGTGGGCGCGGGCTCGGTCGTCGCCGCCGGCAGCATCGTCACGCGCGACATTCCACCCAGCGTGCTGGCCGGAGGAACGCCGGCGAAAGTCATCCGCGAAATTAAAGTGCCCGGCGAGTGGATCAGAAGATACAACTGAGTGGATGTGATGACTTGAATCTAACCCAAGGTTTTGCGTTATCGCATGTCGTGAAGCAGTCCAATCGGCTCGTAAGAGGGCTCTTGTTCAAGCTCCAGACGACGAAAAGCGGGAAACGGATCAAAGTTGCCGGACGCCACAAAATTTCGAAATGCAAAAATACAAAATTGATTATCGGCGATAAAGTGATGCTCTACGATTTCGTAAACTTTTATCTCGATAAGCCCGGCGCGGAAATCGTGATCGGCGACCGGACGTACATCAATCGCCGAACGGAGATCATGTGCAAACAATCGGTTGTTATCGGATCCGATTGCGCGATCTCGTGGGACGTCGTCATTACCGATACGGACTATCATCAAATAACCGGCCTTGACGCTAACGGATCGGTTATGAACGATGATGCCAAACCGGTCCGGATCGGAAATCACGTCTGGATCGGCTGCCGGGCCATCATCTTGAAAGGGGTCACCATCGGCAGCGGCGCCATTGTTGCGGCCGGCTCGGTCGTAACGAAAGATGTGCCCGCGGGTACGCTTGTGGCGGGAGTGCCGGCGAAAGTGGTGAAGCATGACGTTCATTGGACGTAAATCGCGAAGAAGAGCGATTGCGGTTTGAGGAGAGGAAGAGCATGACAGTATGGATGTGGCCGAAGACGAGCGATTTCAACTTGTATAACAATCTGCTGACGGAATCGCTTTACAGAGCCGGGATGGAAATCGAAGATTTAAAGCACGGCAAGTTCATGCTGAAGATCGGGAAGATCAAGGCACGGGATATTATCCATATTCATTGGATGCATCACGCCTACCAGCATCGGCTGCTGCCGCTGTTCGCATTCAAATCGCTGGTGTTTATCCTGACGCTGCTTTATTTGAAAGCAAAGCGCGTTCGGATCGTGTGGACGCTGCACAATTTGTATCCGCACAACGCCAAGCACAAACGGATGGAACGGTTTATGCGAACCCTGATTTGCCGGCTGTGCAATCATATCGTCGTCGCGTCGGATTCGATCAAGCGGCAGGTCATGAAGGAGTTTCAAGTGCCGGAGCGCAAGCTTTCCATTGTGAAGCACGGCCACTACCTTGGCGCTTACAAGCCGGAAGGAACGGATTTCCGCAAGCGCTACGGCATCGGCAAAGAGGCGGACGTGTACTTATTTCTCGGCGCCATCAAACCGTACAAGGGGGTCGAGGAGCTGGTCGCCGCCTTTAATGCTGTGAAGACGGAGCGGACGTATCTGATCGTTGCCGGGAAAGCCGATTCGCAAATGGAAGCTTTCTTCAGCGGGCTTGCCGATACGAAAAATATCGTCATGGATACGCGCTTCATTCCGAACGAGGAGGTGGCCGATTTGCTCGGAGCGGCGGATATTATGGTGCTGCCGTACAAGCAGATCACCACTTCCGGCTCGGCCATCTTGGCGCTGAGTTTCAAGAAGCTGCTCGTCATGCCGGACACGCCGTTCATTGACGATTATTTCGCGGAGAATATGGTGGTGAAGTACAATCCTCACGAGGAAAACGGACTTCAGCGCGCGATGCGTACCGCGCTCCATGTGAAACGAATGGAAATGTCGCTGCCGTACGAGGAAGTGCTGCAGGAGCTGGATTGGGGCAATATCGCCGTCAAATTAAAAAAAGTTTATCAAGGGTAAGCGAAGGGGAGATCCGTTTTGAAAGTCACAGTGGCCATTTGTACGCATAACCGCGCACAGGATTTAGGCGAAGCGATCCAGAGCGGACTGGATCAACCCTTTGGCGATGGTGAGCTCGAGGTCATTGTCATTGACAACAAGTCAACCGACAACACGGCGCAGCTCGTAAGCGCCATGCAGAAAACGGCGGGAGCGAGGCTTCGTTATATTATGGAGCCGAAGCTTGGGCTGTCGGTCGCGCGAAACCGGGCCATAAAGGAAGCGAGAGGGGAATACATTCTTTTTCTTGACGACGACGCGGTCGCTTCTCCGCAGTGGGCGCGGCAGATTGCGGACATCTTCGAAAGCGACCCGTTAATCGGCTGTGTCGGCGGCAAGATCGACCCGATCTGGCAAGGCGAGGAGCCGCAGTGGATTCCGGAGGAGCACCGGGGGGTTTATACGATTCTCGATTTTTCGCAGCACGTGACGGAAATGAAACCCCCGAACATTCCTTATGGAGCGAACGTCGCCTTTCGAAAAAGCGTATTTAAGGAAATGCAGCCCTTTCGCGAGGATTTGGGCAGAGTGGGGACAAATCTGCTATCCAGCGAGGAAAGCGAGCTGATCGCAAGGCTGCGCCAAAAATACAAGGTCTATTATTCCCCGTATGCTTCCGTGCAGCATAAAATCGCCAAGGAGCGGGCGACGAAGAAATGGTTTCTGCGGCGAATATTTTGGCAGGGCGTAGGCGATGCCGTCAGGGCGCAGGACCGAAGCGTGCTGAAAATCGCCAAGCATTCGATCCGGCTGCTTCAAGCGTTGGTTACGGCGCTGCTGTCCATCTATAATTTGCGCAAGCTGACACGCCAACTCGTCAACATATCCTACCGGAACGGATCGATCGTCGGCATTTTACGTTATACCAATAGGGGATGATAGGACGTTTATGGCTCAGCTTGCCGTTCATAAAGTGTTAAAAGGAAGCGGGATCTTCCAGACGATCATGCGAACGAGCGCCGTCAATCTGCTTGTGATGATCTTAAGCACATTGACCGCAATCGTCACCGCGCGAATGTTCGGAGTCGTCGGCAAGGGTGAGTTTTCAGCGGTTTTGTTTTGGCCGACTTTTTTGGCCGGGGTGGTCGGCTTCGGTCTGCCCACGTCATTGATTTACAACATGAAGCGCACTTCGGGCAAAGGAGCGGAGTATGTACGGGCCGGCTTTCTGTTTCAAATCCCGGTCAGCGTCATCGTCGGCGTCGTCTCCTGGAACTGCATGCCCTTGTGGCTGAACAACTATTCGGAAGCGGTCATCGCGATGGCCCGGTGGTATACGATTGCGCTGCTGCCGCTTTTACTGGCCATTAATTTGCTCGTTGCACTCGCGCAAAGCGTGGATAAGTTCAAAGTGTATAACGGCGTACGCTTATACGTTCCATTGCTCAATGTGGCGGGCCTGTTCGTCTTGTGGGCGGCAGGCAATACGAGGCTGGACTGGGCGGCGGCCGTCTTTTTTGCAACGACGACCCTCGTCGTCATCTGGTCTTTTGTCAAGCTGAAGGATGAACTCCGCATCAACTGGTTCCGCAAGCCGGACACCTTTTTCGTTAAAAACCTGTTTGGTTACGGCAGCAAAGTGTTCGGCGTCGACATGCTGGGCACGCTGTACTCGCAGTTCGACAAAATCATTATTTTATCGATGCTGACGGCAAAGGAGCTCGGGCTTTACACCGTTGTTTATGCGCTGTCGAGAATGTTCAACGTCGTGCAGATGGCGATTACAAATGTCATCTTCCCGAAAGTGACGGGCCTGAGCAAGGAAAAAATTATCGAAACGGTCGGCCGGGCATTCCGGCTGTCGCTCATCTTGATGACGATCATCGTCATTCCGAGCATGTTTATCGGGCGCTACTTAATGGGGATCTTATTCGGCTATCAATTTTTGGAAGCGAGCGCCGCTCTCTACCTGCTTTCGTTCGAATGCGTGCTGGGCGGGGGCTCGTGGATATTGGCCGCCTCGTTTAATGCGATGGGACGGCCGGGACTCGTATTGGTACGCCAAATTATCGCACTCGCCATTACAATTGGACTTTGCTTCATTTTCACTCCATTATACGGGTTGAACGGAATCGCGCTTGCATTGTTGATCGGCGCATTCATTCGGATGCTGGTTACTCTGACCTCCATGCGAATCGTGTTTAAAGTGAGGATGACCGAAATGCTGTTCAATAAAAACGATTTTCGTTATTTGCTTGAACGGCTGAAGATGAGATCAGTGATTAAAGGAGAGCGAAATCATGCAAACGGTACGTAGCATCCACCCCATGGATGAGCTGAAGGATCGCCTGCGACAGATCTTGAACGTCATTCCTTCCGGATCGAAAATTTATTACATCGATTACCCCGTTCACAGCAACGGCGGAGATTTGCTCATTATGAAAGGGACGGAAGCGTTCTTCAAAGCGTTCAACATCCGTGTGCAGAAACGGTACAGCGTTCTCGACTTCCCGCAGCATGCGGATATTCCGAAGGATCATATTATCGTCCTTCACGGCGGCGGCAATTTCGGCGACTTGTATCCCGTTCACCAGAAGCTGAGGGAGAAGATCATTGAAACTTACCCGAACCACCGCATTGTGATGCTTCCGCAAACGATCTTTTATCATGATGAAAAAGAGCTGCTGAAAACGGCGGCCGTCTTTAACAAGCATAAGGACGTTCATCTTTACGTTCGGGACACGTTATCGTACAAAATCGCCACCGATCATTTTTCGACCTGCAACGTCTACATGTCTCCCGATATGGCGCACCAGCTGTGGCCCATTCGGACGAGCTCCAATCCGGACAAAGAGCTGCTGTGCTTCTTCCGGATGGACATCGAGAAGACGGCGGAGCAGGAGAAGCTGGAAAGCTCGAATAAGGCCGATTACTTGGATTGGGTCAATCTATACAGCCGCTCGCAAAATAAAATCATCCGCTTGATCGCCAAGGTGATGCAGAGGAGCCCGGGGCTTCCCATGTACTGGGTGTGGAGCAAATATACCGATCATCTGGTCGGAAAAGCGGTGAACAGGTTCAGCCGCTATCAAATGATCCAGACCTCCCGCCTGCACGGGCATATTTTATCGTGCTTGCTCAACAAGCAAAATTTGCTGCTGGACAATTCATACGGCAAGAACAGCAATTATTACTTGACCTGGACCCAGAACATTCGTACCGCCGAATTGAATTCGGAGCGAAAACCGAAAAAGCCGGAAGAGACGGCGGAAGCGGCAGAAGCAGGTTCGACCCGGTTTCAAACTTCAACGAACAGAATGGAGGCAACGACATGAGAATCGTTCTTTTGTCAGGAGGATCAGGCAAACGGCTGTGGCCGCTCTCAAACGAATCCCGCTCCAAACAGTTTTTGAAGGTGCTGAAAAGCGATGACGGTCCGCTCGAATCGATGGTGCAGCGGGTATGGGGACAAATCGGCAAAGCCGGACTGGGCAATCACGCTTATATTGCAACGAGCAAGTCGCAGGTTGAAATGATTTACAGTCAGCTCGGAGTCAATTTGGAAGTGATCGTCGAGCCGGAGCGCAGAGATACGTTTCCGGCCATCGCGCTTGCCGCCACGTACCTGTATTCGGTCGCGGGAGCAGGCTTGAACGAATCCGTCGTCGTCATGCCGGTCGATCCTTATGTTGACGATTCGTTCTTTCATAAGGTGAAAGAGCTGGACGAGGTGCTGGATCGCTCCGGCGCCGATCTCGCCTTGATGGGCGTGAAACCGACATACCCATCCGAGAAGTACGGTTACATCGTTCCGGGGGCTTTAGGCGAAGCGGAAGGTGAATCCTATCTGAAGGTTGAAAGCTTCCGCGAAAAACCCCGCGAAGAAGAAGCGGCTGAAATGATCCGTCATCATGCGCTTTGGAACTGCGGAGTTTTTGCTTTCCGGCTGGACCTGATGATCAATATGCTGATCGCCGAAGGGTTTCCGATTCAGTACGAAGAGATGGCCCGGCAGTACGCCAAGCTTCCGAAGAACAGCTTCGACTACGAGGTTGTCGAGAAAGCGAACCATATCGTCGCCCTTCCTTACGAGGGCAGCTGGAAAGACCTCGGCACGTGGAATACGTTGACGGAAGAAATTGAAACGCCGCTGATCGGCAAGGGCATTCTTACAGACGACTCGCTGAATACACATGTTATTAACGAGCTGGAAATCCCGGTAACCCTGCTCAATGTGTCCAACGTCATCGTCGCCGCCAGTCCGGACGGCATTCTCGTATCCGACAAAGCGTCGAGTCCGCTCATTAAAGATGTGATGAAGCATTCCGAACAGCGTCCGATGTACGAGGAGCGGAGGTGGGGGCGCTACCGGGTGCTCGATTTCCTCAAATATCCGGACGGCAATGAAGTGCTGACGAAACGGATTTGCGTGGAAGCGGGCAAAAACCTGAGCTACCAGTACCATATGCGCCGCGACGAGGTGTGGACGGTCATCTCCGGAACGGGTGAGCTGCTGCTCGATGGCAAGCTGCTCCCGCTTGCAGCCGGCAATGTGTTTCGGATTCCGAAAGGAAGCCTGCACAGCCTGCATGCGCAGACGGAAATCGAAATCATCGAAGTCCAAACCGGCACGGAGCTGATTGAAGAGGATATCGTCCGTCTGGCACTCGATTGGAATGAAATCCGGACATTCATCAACGCGTGAAACTCGAAGATCAACAAGGAGAGTGAAACCTATGAAACTGACCGTCGTCGGAACCGGGTACGTCGGACTTGTTTCGGGCGTCTGCTATGCGGAGCTCGGCAACAGCGTAATTTGCGTAGATAAGGATCCTATGAAAATCGCAACGCTGCAAAACGGAGGCATCCCGATCTATGAGCCGGGGCTGGAGGAGCTTGCGGCCGCGAACGTCGCCGCGGGGCGCCTGAGTTTCTCCTCCGATTTGACGAGCGCGGTTAAGCAATCGGACATCGTCATTATTGCGGTCGGAACGCCGCCGCTGCCGAGCGGGCAGGCTAACCTCACCTATATCGATCTGGCTGCTGCCGAGATTGCCGGCGCGATGAACGGCTACAAGATTATTGCCGTCAAAAGCACGGTGCCCGTCGGCACCAACGAAAGGGTGCGGGATATTATCCGCTCTCACACCGGCGAGCCGTTCGACAGCATCTCGCTGCCGGAATTTTTGCGCGAAGGATCGGCCGTGAAGGACACGCTCCATCCCGACCGCATCGTCGTCGGAGCCGATTCGGCGAAGGCGGCGGACGTAATGCGGGAGCTGCACGCCAAGCTGACCGACAATATTGTCGTAACCGACATCCGCAGCGCTGAAATGATCAAGTACGCCTCCAACGCCTTTTTGGCGACGAAAATCTCGTTCATTAACGAAATCGCCAACATTTGCGAAAAGGTCGGCGCCGACGTTACGCAGGTTGCGGCCGGCATGGGGTACGACAAGCGGATCGGCGATTCGTTCCTGAAGGCGGGCATCGGATACGGCGGCTCCTGCTTCCCGAAAGATACGCAGGCGCTGATCCAGATCGCCGGCAACGTCGATTATGAATTCAAGCTGCTCCGCTCCGTGGTGGAAGTGAACCAGGATCAGCGCTATAACGTGATCCGCAAGCTGGAGACGATTTTCGGCGGAGATCTTAAAGGAAAAACGATCGCGATTTGGGGCTTGTCCTTTAAGCCGGAAACGGACGATGTGCGGGAAGCGCCGGCGCTGGAAATTATCCGGCATCTGACCGGTCACGGCGTTCATGTGCGGGCGTACGATCCGATTGCAACGGACAACTTCCGCAGCACCTACGGCAGCGGCGAAGTGGCTTGGTGCGCGAGTGCGCTGGAGGCGGCCGCCGGAGCGGACGCGCTCTGCCTGCTGACGGAATGGGAAGAATTCTCCCAGGTCGATTTGAACGTGCTGCAGCATGTGCTGAAGCAGCCGGTATTGATTGACGGACGCAACGCGTTCCGGGAGGAAGATCTGGCGGATACCGATTTCATTTATTATTCGGTTGGACGGCCGAACCTGAACAAAGGCGTCAAGGAGCCGGTGCCGACACTGCAATTTTAACACGTAGCCGCTTACGCAGAGGCATTCATCTCGCTTTCAAAGCGAAATGTCCGGTCATTCTTGTTCGAGAAGGCTTCGTATATCGAATTTATTCATTTTCGGGGTGGGAGCGGGGCTTCCGCCTCGTTTTGTTTTTTGGCGTACTCCGCGAAAGGGGGTGAGCCCCGGGTTTCAGTCCAAGCTAGTCGGTCCGCATCGGCTGGCCAATCCGCGTCGGCTAGCCAGTCCGCCCGGGCTGTTCCGCCTCACGAGGCTATCAAAACCTGCAAAAGTGCAGTTTTTATCGATCGAATTCGCTTTTCGGAATGAAAAACCTGCGATAATAATACAGGAATTCAACCATTTTTTTCTGAACTTGAGTGTGTTCAGCGTAAAAAAAGTGTATTATTGCAGGAATTTTTACGTGATAGAACTATTAGAAGAAAAAAGATGTATAAATGCAGCTTTTTCAAAAATGAGCTGATGTTTCTTTAGACGCAACAGGAAGTTTAACTGCTCTAAAGTGTTAAAGTGCGTAGATTTTCTGTTCGGCATGAAAAACTTCCTCTAAACCGGGTCATTCATCGTGGAAAGGGTTCGAATAGATTTGAACTCGGTCTCTCGTCATCGAAAGGACTCGATAGAGGTTTTTTCTTTATGACGATAAAAAAAGGATTGGGAGGGAATTAAACGTGAATTTACGCAAGAAAATAACCGTTTCGGCATTGGTGTTGTCGATGACGGCCTCATCGCTTTCCGTGCTTCCTGCTGCAGTCACAAGTCCGGTTTCCGGTTTCGTCGGTCCGAAATCCGTATATGCGGCTCCTGCCGACAGCTTCATTCAGCCGCTGCTCGTGCAGTTGAACGCTCTTCATGCGGCGCTGCTGGCGGGCGATCCGGCCGACGTTCAGGATGTGCGCAAGCTGCGCAGCGAGATCGCGGCACTGGATCCGGCTTCGAACCTTGCGCTGACGGATCCGGTATGGAGCAAAATCGCGGCCAAACTGCCCCCATCCTTCGATAAAGAGGCGCTGCGGCTGAAAGTGTTCGAACTGTTTAAAGCGATTTTCACGCTCCAGTACGATCCGCAAGCGAGCGATCTGCTGGCGATTTACAGCGATCCCGGTTACCGTGCAGCGCTGCATACGATTGCAGTCGCCGGCGGGGACTCCAACATTACGTTCGGAGATTTGTTCATCTTTTTGTTCGAAGTCCAGGAAACGACACGCGAGCTGGTCGGCGGCTTGAGCCAGGGACAGCTGCTTCAGCTTGCGGCCAGCCGTGAAAAACGAAACGAATTGGCTTTGGAAGGCTTGAATATCGTGCTGGAAAAGGACGAGTCTTTCAGCGCCATCCTGAATAACTTGGGCATTACGGCGCAGGACATCCGTTCCACCGTATTGAACTTCCAGCTCAAGCTGAAGACGTACAGACCGGCATCCGGCGCGATTGCGGTCGCTGCGCTGCGCTTGAGCGCAAAAGAGACGGTTAAGATTACAGGCGGCGGCAGAATCCATCATTACGGATTGACGGTCCGTGGCGTGACGGTGCCGTCGTTTGCGCTGACCTGGTCCAAAGTTTCCGGAAGCGCCGACGTCAGCGTATCGCCAAACGGCAAGGTGTCGATTCCAAACGGCGTGCCGTCCGCTTCGGCCGTCATCCAGGCGAAGCTCACGAACCCTTTCGGCGGCAATGATAAAGTGATCTTTGAGGAGGAAGTGACGCTTACGGCCGAAAAAGGCGGTCCCAAAAAGTAATCATGGAGTGAAACAACGATTGGTCGCACCCTTCTCTTCCGGAGAGGGGTGCGC
This sequence comes from Paenibacillus beijingensis, assembly GCF_000961095.1. Lineage (NCBI taxonomy): Bacteria > Bacillati > Bacillota > Bacilli > Caryophanales > Paenibacillaceae > Paenibacillus > Paenibacillus beijingensis. Next base: position 3,452,800 of record NZ_CP011058.1, read on the forward strand.
TTTAGTCATTTACGGGTATATTGCGGTAAAGAGATGCGCGTTTACCGCCACATCAGCGCAGAAAGGACGGATACCCATGCCAATGAAGAAGCGCAGCGATGCAGCCGGACCGGTCAAAAAGAAGAGATGGAAAGCGATTGTGTTAGGCACGTTGGCCGCACTGCTTATTATCGGCGCCGGCGGTGTTTTGGCCGCCAATTATGCCGTCAACCGGGTGATGGATTCGTTTGCAGCCGAGCTTATTGCCGATGTTCCGGCAGGTGAAGCCGAATCTGAAGCTGCCCCCGGGAGCGGTGCGGCCGCATCCGGTACCGGCACCGGTGGCAGTGGTTCCGCCGGCACGGGTACCGGCACCGATTCCGGTGATTCCGCCGGCACCGGCTCAAGCGGTTCCACCGGCGACTCCCCGCAAGCCTCCTCTGAAACGGGTGCCGGACAGCAGAGCGGCACCGCGTCTTCCGGCGGCGAAAGCAAGCCCTCGGAAGCCGTAACGCCCCAGCAGGTAAAAAAAGCCGGGGAGAAGCTGACGGTCGGCGATAAAGCGGAGGCAGCATCCATTTTATCCAAAAATCTGGGCGTATCGGAAATGAAAGAGCTGCAGAGCCTCGCCAAGGACGGTCTTACAAGCGAGGAGAAGGGACAAGCGAAACAGCTGCTTCTTTCAAATCTTTCCAAGGACGAATATAACAAGCTTTCGGAGCTTGCGCTCAAATATGGAGTCGGCAAAGGCAAAACGTATGACGAGGCGAAAGAGTATATGTCCACTCAAAAATAACGGCCGTTCCGGCCGAACATTGAAAGGAGAATCTTATGTTCGTTCGCAACCGAAGATTCCGCAGCATTCCAGACAACCGTTTAACCCGAGGCGCGAAGGCGCACGGGATCCGGCGTATCCCGGGGATCCGGGTTGTGATCTCCCTGATGCTGGCAGTCCTTTTAGCGTCACCGGTTACCGTTAGCGCCAAAAACGTATACGTTAACGTACAAACCTTAACCGCCAAATTGGTTATTGGCGGATCGACCTTGAAGCTTGAAAACGGACAGCATCTATTTATTGCAAACGGGCGCATGTATGTGCCGGTCCGCACGGCATCCTATGCTCTTCATAAATCGGTAAGCTGGAATGGCGCTTCGAAAACGGTCACGATTGCGGAAGCGACCTACCAGCAGTCCCGCGAAATTGACAGCTATGTGCGCAGCCGCATCATCAAGGCCGGTTTTTCCGCCGATTCCAAAGGAACGGTTCGCGTTGTAAAGGTTAAATCTTCGTTTATCGTCAATGGCAAAGCGAAGAGCTTGCCGGCCGGGCAGTCCTCGTATATTGTGAACGGATCCTTGTACGTGCCGATCCGCTTCGTATCCGATCTTACGGGAGCTTCCGTATCTTGGGACGGCGCAACGCGCATCGTCTCGATCCGGCCGCCGGTATTAGGCGGGGGCGGCGGCGGGGACGGCGGTTCCGAGAGCGGTCTGAGCGGCGGCAGTTCCGCAGGCAGCCCGGGATCCGCAAACAAGCCTTCTTACGATTCGATCACGGGAGCGGCAGAACAATCGCTCAATCAGCTTCGATCCACTTGCCAGCAGAAGCTGACGGCACTCGCGATCCAATATATGTCGGAAACAAGTGAGAGCGGAAAGCAAACCCTTGCGGCGGATGGAAAGGAACAGATGGCGGGCTGCAGCGCCGAATTTGAGAAAATTGTTGCCAATACGGAGCAGCAGCTGGTACAGTACGGGTACAGCACAGCCATTATTGCCGAGTACCGTACCGAATTCGAACGCGAACTGGATGAAGGGCGGAAGATTTTATCCGAGCTATAATCTGAAGCCGGGAGAGGCGGCATTCCCGTTCAATTCCATTTCCAAGGAGATGATTCACGATGGACAAGCAGCGTATTGTCGGCCGGCCGGAAGGAAGCGGAAAGCCGGGGAAATCCAAAGCGGTGAACGTCGTGCTCCTGTCCTTGGCAGGTTTGGCGTTGTTTGCGGCCGTATTCACGGGCGTATTTTATTGGAAGCTTCAAACGCTGAACGATGACGCAGCCGGCGGCGGGCTGTCCGCTAACGCAGCGGACGCTAACAAAAGCAACAATTCTGCAGCCGGCCCTGGCACGGACGATGATCCAAGCGCAGGCACGAACGGCGGTACGGAAACGGGCACGAACTCCGGTTCGGGAACGAGCGCGAACGCCGGAACGAACGGCGGTGCGGGAACGGGGGCCGGCGCAAATGGCGGCATCATCTCCGGGCCGGGTGCCGGCACAAGCGCCGGTAACGGTTCCGGAGCCGCACCGATTGAAGGTTCCGGCTCCTCCGCTGGAGGAAGCAATGGACAGCAGAACGCGGATCATGGAGCGGATAAAGAATCGGCGAATGCGGCGGATGGGGAGCATTCCGGGCATGCAGCCGGCGGTGAGACGCCGGCTGCAGCGCCAAACGATGAGAAGCGGACATCTTCTGATTCATCCGGACAATCTTCCGCTTCGGGAAGCGCGACCGTTCTGGCGTATGAGACGAAGCTTGCACAGGTTCGTTCCACGTGTATGCGGCAAGCAGGCAAGGTAATGAGCGGCGCCGTGAAGGAGATGGCTGCTGCTACGAAGGATCCGGATTCATCCGGTGCGGGCGCGGCGCAGGAGAAACTGTTGAAGCAGGCGGCTGCCGCCGAATCGCAATGCGACGCAGCTTTTCAGAATGTGGTCAAACAGGCTGAAAGCGACTCCGTTTCCGATGCCGTAATAGCGGGTTGGAAAAAGCAATATCAAGAGGAAAAAGGAAGCATGAAAGGTAGAGCATTACTCGCAATCCAACAGTGGATGGGGAAATAAAAACGTTATTCGGGTGAATTTTTGCCGGACGCCCGTTCACGGACGACGCGTTCCAGCAGCATGCGGATCAGTTCGATATCTTCACTTTCCAACGGGACTCCGTCCCAATGCAGCTGTTCGTGATTTAACCACTCTCTGGCATTGTTGTTCGGCTCAACCGGCTCGGCGTAATCGCTCAGTCCAAGCAAGTAATCGGCTGTCGTGTTCAGCTTGCGCGCAATGGTCTGAATCGATTCCAACGTCGGCTGCCGGTAGCCGGACTCATAGCCGGCATAAGTGCTTTTCGCCACCCCGACATAATCCGCCACTTCCTGCATCGTAAGCTTTCTTCTCTTTCGCAACTGTTTCAGACGCTTCGCAAACATCATACAATCCCCCTGTAAGTAAGGAACAAACCATCTCTATTGTTATATTATGTATATCAGTCGATACCAGCTTAAAATATTATATCATGTCCACTCTAATCATGCATCTAACTATAGGTAAGAAGAATCTGTTGCGGTCGTTCAAGAGAGTCTTAAGTAGGAAAAATGACCGCGGCACAACGATAGATCGAAAAACCGTTTCGAATACCGGGTTATATAGAAGAAACACCTACATAATGACGGACATTGCAGACGATCGTAGCCCTTGTTGGCCGGCTGTCTGTACCTCGAAGACGAAAGGCGTGTTTATTCAGCGCCTTCATTTGTGATATGCTTAAATGAGAAATGACGAAGCCGGAAACAGCAGTTGCAAAACTTAGCCGGCGGGCAGAAATGGATTGGCACGAAACGGAGCGTATTTGACTATGGAAACGAAATCATGCGCGATCTGCGGGCAGGAGAAGCCGGAGGGCGCTTTCCCGAAACGTACCGGGCGCAAAGGGCGGCGCGGAACTTGCCGTTCCTGCCAACGCAAGCGCAAACGTGATCGTGACCGGCCTGATGGTGCGGCGGAACTGGTGCTCCTTCCTTCGGAGATGTCCTCTGCCCAAGCGAACGCGGGCACGGATCAGGCAGCGACGAACGACAACCAGCACGAAACATCGGGTGACAGCTTGCATCCGGTGCGCAAACGCAAGCGGCGCAGACGGCGCAAATCGCGCAAAAGCACGCTTTCCACTCACGCATCCAGTCTGGGAACGCGCATGCCTTTCCGGCAGATCAAGCCGTTCAAAGGACCTTTCACTTATGATTCGCGGCTGCTGAACGATAAAGGAACCGGGATGATTCAGCTTCGGGGCCGGCGGGAAAGCGGGAAGCGGTGGCATACGGAAATTGAAAAAGAGGTTGCTGCGCGTATGGTGGATGAAGGCGCGGCCGGCATTTTGCACCCCCGGTTAATTCATAAGCTGTACAGCAAAAGCGATTTCCGGCTGCTTATTTTACAGCGGGACAATTATACGTGCCATTATTGCGGAAAGTTCGGCGATACGATCGATCATGTCTTTCCGAAATCCAAAGGAGGCTTGTCGACTCCGGCCAACTGCGTTTGCGCTTGTTCCGATTGCAATCTTCGAAAAGCAGATAAACTTAGTTTTGCACCTGATGACTTCTAGAAAAAAACATTAACATTTTTTCATTTAACGGCCGAAAAGGGTCGTTTTTTTTTAATAAATCGACTTTTTTCTTAATAATCGAAGATAATTTACTGAAAAAGAACGGTATTCCAATAATTGTGTCATGTTTATGCTCTTCCCCCGTGTTAAGATAGGTGGCGTCTTAGGAAACAAAATTCATACAGCCAGAACAAGGAGGAAGATTCATGAACAAGCAACCGATTCGAAAAGGTATCGCAACTGCGGTAATCGCCGGTATGACATTAGTCGGCGCGGGAGCTAACGCGCAATCAGCCGACGCGGCAGCATTGGACACGAACTTCGCCGCAACGGTCAATATACCGAATTGTAAAACAGTGATGCAGCAGCAGTACAACATTGATTTTGATAGCCTGCTGAAGCAAATTCCGGATCTGCAAAAGTTTTTGAACGAAGCAGGAACGGCAGCGCCGAACAAAGAAACCGGCACGCCGAATCATACAGGAACACCGAACACAGTCAAGAAGCCGGCAGTCAATAAGCCGGCAGTCAATAAGCAACCGGCTGCAAATCCGACTCCGGCCAAGGACAGCAAAGCCGGTACGTCCGCAGACAGCTCGAAGAGCTCGTTCGCCGCGGAAGTCGTTACGCTGGTCAATCAAGAACGCGCGAAGCAAGGCTTGAATGCTTTAAAGAGCGATGCGCTGCTGGACAAGGTCGCGCTTGCGAAGGCGAAGGATATGTACGACAACAATTATTTCGACCATAATTCGCCGACGTACGGCTCTCCATTTGATATGATGCGCCAATTCGGCGTGAAATTCTCCTATGCCGGCGAGAATATTGCCAAAGGTCAACGTTCGCCGCAGGAAGTGATGAACGGTTGGATGAACAGCCCCGGACACCGTGCCAACATTTTGAGCACAAATTTCAATAAAATCGGCGTTGCTTATTATAACGGCGAATGGGTTCAGGAATTTACCTCATAATGACTTCCATGTCATGCGGTTTGGCGTTTTAGGCGCCGTTCCATGCTGACGTGACTGCAGGCCGCTTGAGCGGCCTGTATACATAGAGGACAGGAGCCGCTGTGAAGAGTCAGACGAAACAAGCATTTTTCAACTTGTTCATATGTAGGGAGGAACGCTTTGCGATGATGAAACGGACATGGAAACAAAAAGCCGCAGCGGCGCTGCTCGGCATAGCACTGTTTACGGCGGCTTCACCGGTATTGGCGGCCAGCCAATATACGGCTGACGACGATGATACATTTTGGCTGTTGTCCCGGAAATTCGGGGTGCCGCTCGATAAGCTGATGGAGGCAAATGCCGATGTGGATCCAGGCAATATCTATAAAGGGTTGACGCTTACGATCCCGTCCGGAACGGTTAAGGCTGCGGCAAAGCCGGCAGGCGGCTTGCTTAAGGCAGCGTCTGAGGGCGAAGGCGGAGCTGTTATTTCCGCAAACGGGGTTTCGTACGAAGTAGCCAAATCGTTTCAAGTAAAAGCGACGGCCTATACATCCGCCCCCGAAGAGAACGGCAAATGGGGCCCCGTCGATTATTTCGGCAACCCGCTTAAAGTCGGCACGGTAGCGGTCGATCCGAACGTGATTCCGCTCGGCACCAAGCTTTACATTACCGGATACGACTTTGGCGGCCTGCCTTCCGGCGGGATGATTGCAACCGCTTCGGATATGGGCGGAGCCATTAAAGGGAAGCGGATCGATATTTTCGTTCCGGGAACATCCAGCGAAGCCAGCACATTCGGATTTCAATATGTTAACGTTCAGCTGTTAAAATAACATCAAGCAAGAAGAAACCGGAGAAGGCCGATTGATTGATACGGCCTTCTCCGGTTTTTTCGTTTTATCAACCGTTCTCTCCCGTTTTGAAGCGCATCGTTCGTTCATGTTTGTTAGCGCACCTCCACACTTCTTCCGAGCAGCTCCGGCAGGGTGACGATTTCGTACCCTTTCTGTCGAAGGTACCCGATTAACTCCGGCAACGCCTTGACGGTACCGCTCAAATCCTCGCCAACGCCTCCTCCTGCGTGCTGAAGAACGATCGAGCCGGGAGTCAGCGTCCGTTTAATATTTTGCAGCACCCGTCCGCTGCTGATGCTGCGCCAATCCTCCGAGTCTACATTCCAGTTGACGATATAGTAGCCGTGCTTGCGTGCCCATTCCAGCTGGCCCGGTGTAATTTCACCGTATGGAGGACGAATATAACGCGGAGCAAACCCGACGATGGACTTCAAGATCGACTCTGTTTTCGCAATTTGCAGGCTGAATTTGTGTTGTGATAAATTTGAGAAAACCATGTGGTTGTAGGAATGGTTGCCGATCGCATGCCCTTCCCGCACGATCCGCCTCACCATCTCCGGATGCTCCTTCGCCCGCTGGCCGACAATGAAAAAGGTGGCTTTCACATGGTAACGGGCCAAAATATCGAGAACCTTCGGCGTAAATTCGGTATCAGGAACATCGTCGAAGGTGAGCGCTACCCGCCGGGGTACCGCCGGTCCCCGCGTTGTGAACGTGCCACGGAAACGGCGCCTGAGTTCGGTCCAGGAAATTTGCCTCCTCGGTTGCGCGGCTGCTTCGTATATATCGCATGAAACGCACCTCCCGTTCTCGCCGGCAGCAGTCTCCTCCACCGTGAACCGTTCAAACGTAATGTCCTCCCGCCTCCCGGCATGCGCTATCGAAAGAGGGCTGATCGCACCAAGCAGAAAGAGGCTGCTGAGCAGACAGCATATAGAGGAACGGATGCGTTGTCTCATCGACTTGCCTCCTTGCCCGAATCGAATTAATATTGAAATAAAAGGCTGCCGATATGTTGTTCCCCAAAGCTGGGCGAATCATGCAATTTTGCGCTTTACTTCTTGCGAAGATTAAAGGTAAGATAAGCAATGGGAATAATACTCCATATTCATGATGGGGAAGGGAGAAATTCGTTATGCCGCTTGTCGATATGCCGCTTGAGCAGCTTCACAATTACGGGGGAATTAACCCGAGGCCTGCCGATTTCAATGAGTATTGGGAACGCGCGCTTCAGGAGATGAAACAGACCGACGCCAAGCTGGAGTTAGTGCCAAGCAGCTTTCAGGCGCCGGGCGCCGAATGTTTCGATCTGTATTTTACAGGGGTCAGAGGCGCGCGCATTCATGCCAAATACGTGCGGCCGACCGCCGCTGCCAAGCCTCACCCCGCTGTCGTTCTATTTCACGGATATTCAGGCCATGCGGGAGATTGGCACGATAAGCTGGCCTTGGCGTCGCTCGGGTTTTCGGTGCTTGCCATGGACTGCAGAGGGCAAGGAGGCCAGTCGGAGGATAAGGGCGGCGTTAAGGGCACAACGCATAGAGGGCACATTATCCGCGGACTGGACGGCGAGCCGGACAACATGCTGTTCCGTCATATTTTTTTGGACGCGGCTCAGCTTGCGGGAATCGCTCTCAATCTGCCCGAGGTGGATCCTAAGCAGGTATACGCCTCCGGCTGGTCGCAGGGCGGCGCGATTACGATTGCTTGCGCGGCGCTGGAGCCGCGAATTAAGAAGCTTGCGCCGGTCTATCCGTTTCTCAGCGATTACATGCGGGTATGGAAGATGGATCTGGCCCGCGACGCTTATGAAGAGCTGCGCACTTATTTCCGGCATTTCGATCCGCAGCATAAAAGGGAAGAAGAAATTTTCACCAAGCTCGGCTATATTGATATCCAGCATTTGGCGGAACGCATCGAAGGCGAGGTGCTGATGGGAGTAGGGCTGATGGACACGGTTTGCCCGCCATCCACCCAATTCGCCGCTTACAATAAAATAACGTCGGAAAAGCGGCTGGAAATTTATCCGGACTTCGGACACGAGGGCTTGCCGGGGCTGCACGACAAAATTTATCAGTTTTTTCTCGGCCGCTATTAAGCTGGAGATGATCCCAAAAAAAAGTCCCGCCTCACGATCAATGTGGGGCGGGACTTTTTTCACGATGTCAGTCTGATGATTGTTTTTGAAGAATGTCGGATAATTGTTCGGCTGATACAGGACGGCTAAAGAAAAATCCTTGCGCTTCATTACATTTTCTCAGTTGAAGGAAATCAAGCTGATCCTTTGTTTCAACGCCTTCTGCGATTACCTTTAAATCCAGGTTATGAGCCATACTGATAATAGTCTGGACGAGAGCGGCATCCTTTAAATTCGTATGAATATTTCTCGTAAAAGACTGGTCGATCTTTAATGAATCGATCGGGAACAGTTTCAAATAGCTTAAAGAGGAGTAACCTGTTCCAAAATCGTCAATCGATAAATGAATGCCCATTGCTTTTAATTGATGCATGGTCGATATCGCATACTTCGAATCCTGAATGATACTTTCGGTCAGCTCGAGCTCAAGATATTGAGGATCAAGATCCGATTCCTTTAATGCTTTGCGGACCACTTCAACCAGGTTACTTTGCTGGAACTGACGGGAAGAAATATTAACGGCCATTCGTAAAGGGGTGTATCCCGCATCCTGCCACCTTTTATTTTGGCGGCATGCTTCACGGAGCACCCATTCGCCAATTGGAATGATTAATCCCGTTTCCTCCGCGATCGGAATAAAATCAGCGGGAGAAACATTTCCCAATTCAGGATGCTGCCAACGGATAAGGGCTTCCATGCCAATCACTTTACCAGTGGTCACATCCACTTGGGGTTGGTAACAAACGTTAAATTCACCGCGCTCCAGTCCTTTGCGAAGTCCGATTTCAAGCTGCATTTTTCTCGTTACCGCATCATTCATGTCCGGGGTGTAAAACTGAAAATTATTTTTGCCATTCTCTTTCACGCGGTACATCGCAGTATCTGCATTTTTGATCAATGTTTCGATATCCCTGCCGTCGGATGGATATAAACTGATTCCAATCGAAGGTGTTACAAACATTTCCGTTTCATCCAGTACAATCGAATGACTGAATTGGCCGAGGATTTTTTTGGCTTTTTTCGTAACCTCATCCGAATTCGTATTGGGGAGGAGCACAATAAACTCATCTCCGCCTTGACGCGCGAGCGTATCTGCTTTACTAATGCAGGCTTGGACTCGCTTGGCAACCTCAATCAATAAACGGTCGCCAACGGTATGTCCTAACGTATCATTGATATATTTAAAACGATCCAAATCAATGAACATTATGCCGATGTTCATCTTGTTTTCACTTGCTTGATCCAATGCTTGCGTAAGGCGGTCGTTCAATAAATGGCGATTCGGCAATCCCGTCAATGGATCGAGGTAAACCATTTGATTGATTTGTTGTTCAGCCTTTTTGCGTTCCGTAATATCCCGAATAATGCTGCTGAAGTAGGTGTTCCCTTCCTCTTCCCAGGCAGCAACCGATAGTTCGATCGGAAATTCGCTGTTATCTTTCTTCAGTCCTTGCAGCTCGACCGTTTTGCCAATGACCTGAGGCTGCCTCGTGGAAAGGTAACGTTCCATTCCTTTCTGATGAGCCTCCCTGAGCCGCTCAGGTATAATGATTTGCAGCTGTTCTCCTATAACTTCCTGTTCCTCGTATCCAAACATGAGGCAGGCTCCTTTATTCCAGGAAATAATGGCGCCTTTGCGATCGGCCAATATAATCGCATCATTAGCGGACTCGATGACGGAACGGAATTTTCTTTCCGACGTTATGGATTGGGATTCAAACCGTTTATCGACAAAAGCGCTAATGAACACCAATCCCAATATGATCAGCATGCCAAATCCAATTAAATACGCCAGCAAAGCATTGTCATATGATGCCGGCAAGCTGCCATGATGATCGGGTTGGAACGTTGCGGCCGACATCCCCGTGTAATGCATGCCCGATATGGCGATCCCCATAATGACGGCACTCCCGGCTTTCCTCCACCAAAATCCCGGTGTCCCGGATCGTTGCTGCGCCAAAAACAACAGATACAGGGCTGCTAATGAAACGGCATAAGCAATGATTGCAGAAAGAGCCCATAGAAAGGGAGAATACTTAATTTCCGCTCCCATCACCATCGCTTCCATTCCGGTATAGTGCATGACAACAATGCCCGTCCCGATAAAAAAAGCTCCTCTATAAACTTGGGCCATGCGGACTGAAGGTCGGCTCACGATATGCAAAGCCAGTCCCGATGCCAATATCGCCGGCATAATCGAAACAAGAACCAACGATAAATCGTATGTTACCGGGATCGATAAATGAAACGCAAGCATGGCAATAAAATGCATTGACCATATGCCCATTCCCATCGCAAACGCTCCGCCGGATAACCATATGTAACGTACAACACCCGTTGCTTTCTGGATTCGAATCGCAAGGTCCAGTGCTGCCAATGAAGCGATAATTGCAATTATAATCGAAAGAAGGACAAGAGAGAGGTTATAGCTGGTTGAGATCGTTTCCATATCGTAACTCCTTGCAAAAAGCATGATAAAAAATGACATTATTCTTCATAACAAGCAGGACTATCATACCATGAAAGTATGTTTATGTGGAAAAAATTGCGTGAAGAGTCGTTCATTTGATCTATTGCAGCATGTATTCGAACAGATATATTTCGAGAACTGCGGACAAAAAAGCGGCCCTAAGAGGGAGGCCGCTCCTTCAATCAAGTTGAATCTAAACCAACGCTCCGGCGTCCTTAACCGTTTGCATCGCCTGCTCGAAATCCGCTTCTTCAACAATGACCGTCAGTACCGTATCGATGCCGGTCACACGATTGTCGGGCCCTCCACCGCTCATTCCGCTCGCACTGACGCTTGTTGCCGCCAAAATGCCGGCGTCCCGATCGTAGAAATCGCCGCCCAGCGTCAAGTAGCCGAGGCTTGGAAAATCGCTCGTAATCGGGTTCATAATCCGGTCGCTACCGCTGCCGGGATAGGCGTGTACCCGGTCGATCGACGTATCGATGAGACGCAGTCCCTGTCCCTTCAGCTGCTGCAGTGCAGCTTCCGCTTGCTCGGGACTGTTGAAATAGGCAATAATATTTTTTTCAGCCATCGTTAGCGCTTCGCTCCTTTCGTTGTCCATTCGTTAAAGCGGCACCGACCGCGAGCAGATCAGCTTTAAGCAATTGTCTTTTGTTTTCGTCGCGGAAAACGGCGGAAGGGTGATAGGTCGGCATCATGCGGATTCCGTCCTTCTCGAGCCAGTTTCCCCGTGTTTCGGTAATTTTCGCTTTCCAGTCGTAGACTGCATGCACGGCAATGCTTCCAAGGCAGACGATGAACGACGGACGGATCAATTCGATTTGCCGCAGCAGTACCGGCAGCGCTTCCTTGACTTCGGACCTGCGCGGCGTACGGTTACCGGAAGGCCTTACTTTGACGACGTTCGTTACGTAGGCTTCTTCCCTGGCGATGGAGGCTTTCGCTAAATAACGGTCCAGCAGCCTTCCCGAATTGCCGACAAACGGCCGGCCTGTGAGCGCCTCCTGTTCTCCGGGCGCTTCCCCGATCAGCATAAGACGGGCATGGCCGGGTCCTTCGCCGAACACAAGCTGCTCCCCCGGCTCGGGCGTAAAGGCACGGAGACATGCGGCTTTTAACGATTCCAAATCGCCGGCCGCCTTCCAGTCCTGGGCGGAGACGGTTTCTAAGCTCACACTCATAGTTGGACAGCCGCCTGTTGCAGCATTTCCCGCAGCATCCGCCCGTTGATGACCGCCTGCGCCCGGTAGTGGTTGTTCATGCTGACGAACGTTTTTTCCGTTCGGTCCTCCAGCTTGCGGATGTTCGGCACCCATTCCTGAAGCTCATTGTCGGAATACAAATAGTTGTAACGCTCATAGGCTTCTTTGTGCTGCCACCACTTTTTGTAATTCCTGCCATGAAAGCGGACGTAACCGATCGGGCTCGTTGCCCGAACCACCGGAGGAACGAGCGTTTTGAACTGCGGCTCGTCGACGCAAACATAGCCGAGCTGTTCTTCCTCCAGCAGATCGAAAATCCTCTCGTTAATCCATTCTTCGTGACGGAATTCGATCACAACGGGTATGTCCCCCATCAGTTCCTTGAACTCCTTCAAATAATCGCGGTTTTCATCTTTGTTCCGAAAGCTGGTCGGAAACTGGGCCAGCACGCATCCAAGCTTTCCAGCCTCAATGAGCGGCTTCAGCGCTTCCTTGAAATCGGCGAAATGCTGCTCGTTATCCTCCCGTTTATGGGTCATTCCGCGGTAAGCTTTCATAACGAACTGAAAGTTGTCCGGCGTTTTCTCCCGCATATGATACAGCATAAACCGGTTCGGCATCGCATAAAAGGAGGAGTTCACCTCGGTAAAGGAAAATTCGCGGGCGTAAAACGGCAGCATTTCTTTCTTGTCCAGCTTCTCCGGGTAAAAAGGTCCGCGCCAGTCTTCGTAGCTGTAACCGGCCGTTCCGATGAGCAGCATATTCATCCTCCAAGCGCCTTGATTTTCTCGGCAACCATATGGACATTCGTTTCTTTCATCCGAAGGAGGCCTTCGATTAATATGCCCCGCGGATTGAGCTCGTATAAGAAGGAGTTGTATGTGCCGGGGGACAGCACCGTTTCGATCATGCCGGTATGATCCTGTACGACGAGTACGAGCACATATTTCCCGCCGGCTGCCTGCCGCCTGCTGTGAATGATCGTGCCGCAAATGCGGACCCTCGCATAGTCCCGCGACTCAGAAAGAGCTTCGATTGGAACGACGTTGAAACGATCGGCAAAAGCTTTCCATTTCCCGGACGGGGAGGGGTTCAGTGCAAACCCGAGCAGTTTTCTTTCGATGCTTCTTTTTTCCAATCCGGTAAAATCGGGGATCGAAGGGGGGCGGCGAACGTCGCAGCCCTCGTCCGACAAGGCGGCGAGCATTTGGCGTCTGTTCCCGCTAAAGGAGTCGCACGCTCCCGCGCCGATCCACGCTTCCAATACGGGGCGTTTTACCTGAAGCGAGTTCATCCGGCCGATGAATTCGGCAAACGAACGGAATTCGCCGTCGCGATCGCGCGAGCGCAGCAGAGCGGCTACCGATTTCGGTCCGCATCCGCGGACTGCATCGATGCCGGCGCGAACCCCTTCATCATCCGCATGAAATCCGATCCGGCTGCGGTTAATATCGGGACCGAACAGGGGGATCCCCAATTTTCCGAGCTCCATCAAATATACCTTTTTATCGTAATATCCGCCTTCGCCGCTCAGCACGGACGCCATATATTCGCTTGGATAATGCGTTTTCAAATAGACCGTCCAGTAGGAGAGGTACGCATAGGAAACGCTGTGGGCTTTGTTGAAGCTGTACCCGGCGAACCGGGCCAGAAAATCGAACACGGCATCCGCTTCTTGATCCGCTATGCCGCGTGCCGCCGCTCCAAGGACAAATCGTTCCCGGTGGTCTGCAAGCGCATGAGCCGATTTGGCGGAAAGGGCCCGCCGGAGTGAATCCGCTTCGCCCATCGAATAACCGGCGACGGCATGAGCGATCGCCATGATCTGCTCCTGATAGAGGATGAGGCCGTAAGTAGACGAAAGGACAGGCTCCATTTCAGGAAGCGCCACCCGATAGGTTTGATCGCCTTGCCTTCTGCGCAAATACGTATCCACGATCCCTTCACTCCATGCTCCGGGCCGGTACAAGGCGAGCAGATCGGCCAACTCGCCGATGCTTTGCGGCTTCAACCTGCGCATTAAATGGCGGATCCCCATGCTTTCGAGCTGAAAGCAGCCGACGGTGTTCCCGCATGCGATCGTTCGAAACGTATCGGGATCGTCCAAGGGGAGGCGGTTCACTTCGATGCTGCTGCCCGTACGTTCCCGAACGGCGGCGAGCGTATCGTCAATAATGGTCAAATTACGCAGTCCGAGCAGGTCGATTTTGAGCAGTCCCAGCATCTCCGTATCTTCTTTGGTGAACGGAGTCGCCCTTTCTCCGTTTGGCCGCCGAAGATAAGGAATCGTGCGCGTCATCCGCTCATCTCCAATTAAGATGCCGGAAGGGTGGGTGCTGTAATTGTGAGCCAGTCCCTCGATCCGTTCAGCCAGCCCAAACCAGGAGCGGAACGGCTCTTGGCGGACCGGCAGCTTTTGCAGTTCCGGAAGCGTCTGCAGGCAGTGACGGAGACCGCCTTTTCCGGAAAATGCGGGCATCAGGCCGGCCAGCACGTCGATTTGCTTTTGCGGCATTCCAAGACAGGCACCGGCTTTCCGTACCGCTCCCCGTGTCCCGTAACGGTTCAGCACCCCGACATGAACGACCCGATCGGGTCCATATTTTTCTTTGATATCCTGCAAAATTTCGTGCCGCCGTCTTTGGCAGACGTCCAAATCGATATCCGGAAGTCCGGGACGGTCCGGACTTAAGAAACGCTCGAAAGAAAGGCCGTGCAGCAGCGGGTTGACCTCGGTAATGCCAAGCGAATAGGCGGCAAGACTGCCGGCTGCCGAACCTCTTCCCGGTCCGACGGGAATTCGGCGGTTTCTCGCCATCCGGACGATATTTGCCACGATCAGAAAATAATCGGCCAATCCACGGTTTATGATGACTTCCAGTTCCTCGTTGAGCCGCTCTAAAACCGCCTGGTTATCCGTATTTTTGAGGTAATCCGATCCGAATCGCTGCACTAAACCTTCCCGGCACAGATTGCGCAGCGCCTCTTCGGAGCCCAGCGCCGGATTTGCCATAACGGCCGTTAACGGTTCGGCCGGCTGCCGGGGTTGCCGATCCGAAGCGGATTTCTTTTGTTGCGCTACGGAGAAGGCCGGAAGCCGGTAATGACCGGGCTCCGGACGAAAGCGGCACCGCCGGGCGATGCGGACCGTGTTTGCCAAAGCATCTGGAAGATGGCTGAATTTCGATACCATTTCATGCGGAGAAGGAAGGTGGAACGGCCCGGATTTCGGCTGCTCGGCCCGGTTCGCAGATGTTCTTGCGTCCTGCAGCAATTCGAGCAGCGCAGCGTCTTCGGGAACAACGTAATGAACGTCGTGGGTGGCCACAAGCGGAATTCCCGTGCGCCGGGAAAGCCGGACCGTCCGCTCGATCCATTCTTTATCGCGCGCCAATCCGTGGTCCTGTACTTCCAGAAAGAAGTTATCTTTTCCAAACGTCCGCAAATATTGAAGCGCTTGCTCTTCCGCCTCGGCCATTTGTCCATCCGCAATCAATTGATGAATGATCCCGGTTCTGCCGCCGCTGAGTGCAATGATGTCGCCATTAGAAGCGGGCGGATCGAAAGCGCCGCTATTTAATCGTTCAATTATCTGCTCGTATCCCCGGTTCGAAGCAGCCAGCAAAAGGAGTGTTTCACCGCGGCCGCCCACAGTCATTTCGCAGCCGATAACGGGATGAATACCGTGACGCTTCGCCAGCTCGTGAAAGCGGAAGGCTCCGTTAACGGTCCCCATATCCGTAACCGCCAACGCTTCCATGTTCCAAGAATTAGCCGTTCTTATGAGATCATCCAACTTGCAGAGAGCTTTCGACAAGCTGTATTCCGTATGAACATGCAGATGGACGAATTTTGCGCCCGACCGTTTCATGCCGATACCTCCCGCTTATAGGAACATTTGTTCCATCATACCGGGATGAACCGCCATTGTCTATTGGTGTTTGTTTCCGGTTCCCGAATGGACCAGCTTCGCATAGATGCGCTCCAAAGCGGAAATTCTAAAAAAGTGGTGAAAAAGTGGCCGCTTCGCAGCTGACTTGATCTCCCGATCGCTGTTGTCACAAGTCAGCTGCTCCACTCTTCTTTTTCAATTATCGCTTAACTTCCAAAATCCGCGTTTAGTTACGTAACAAAGAATGGAACAAGGGAGGAGGTGCCAGGTTGAAGAACGACAAAACGGAACAACGCGGCAAATCCGAAACGGCTGGCGCGCAGCAGGAAGTGAAGGTTGTGGCGGAAATGCCGGGTGATTCGGAAATGCGCGAGCAGCTTGATGAAATGCAGGCAAACGACGGTTTCCCTGGATCATGCGGCGGTCTCTAAATACAATAATCAAGGAGCAGAGAGGAGCAAGAAGCAGATGGATGACAGGAAGGAAAGCGATATTTACGCTCCGGTTACGAACCGTAATGACCGTTATGACGAATCGCGCATCGTAGAGGACGGTACGGATCCGATTGACGATTCCGAAGAGGATGCGATTGCGGCAGTGAAAGGCCACATCGAAAAGCAGGATTGGGAAGGAAGGAGCCGGTACGACCTGCATCCGGTCGCGGATTCCGACGATGTGAAGGATGAAAAATGGACGACCGCGGAGCGCGGCGAGCTTTAATGAGCAGCGCAAAAAAGCTTTTCCGGATAGGTCGATAACCTTTCGGAAAAGCTCTTTTTCATTTACACTTTGAAAATTTGGATCGTGCGCTGAAGCTGTGAAGCCATTTGCTGCATCCGTTCCGTTTCTTCGACGACGGCATGTACCGAATGGATCTGCTCATTCATCGAGGCGGATACCTGCTCGGTTCCGGCAGCCGACTGCTCGGTGATGGCGGAAATATTTTGAATCGCTGCCGAGATGTTGCGGGCGTCGTCCAGCATCGAATCGCTTTGCTGGGCGAAAGCGTGAATTTCTTGGGTAATCGAACGGGCATTTTCAGTAATTTCGTTAAAAATCTGCCCCGTTTCCTGGATCAGCTGAGTCTGCAAGTGTACGGCTTGTTCATTTACTTTAATGCTTTCAATCGCTTGATTGATGCTTTTTTCAATAGAACTGACGAGGCTGAATACTTCTTTCGTCGCAGCTGTCGATTCCTCCGCCAGCTTGCGCACTTCCTGCGCCACAACTGCAAAACCTTTGCCGTGCTCGCCGGCCCGCGCCGCTTCGATCGATGCGTTGAGGGACAGCAGGTTCGTTTGTTCCGCGATATCCGAGATCGTCTTCGTAATGGCGGAAATTCCGACCGCTTTACGCGAAAGCTCCTCAATCGTCTTCGAAACATGGGCCGTCGCTTCCGCGTTGCGGCGGGTGCCTTCAGACTGGCTGTCCATCGATTTGCGGCCTTTTTCCACCCATGCAAACGCGATTTCCGACCGTTCGTTCATCAGTTTGCTGGCCTCTACGTAACCGGTAACTTTCTCTTCGATCTCGCGTATGGACTCGGTCATCTCGCCGACATCGTTCGTGATTTCATTCGCGCCGGTGGCCAATTCGCCTGCAGAGGCGGCTACCTGTTCCATAACCTGCTTCAATTCCCGGTTTTTCTCGAAAATACTGGAGCTTGTGTCGGTAACGGTGCGGCTGATCGTGGATGTATTCATTAAAATTTCGCGAAGCTTGTCGATCATGCTGTTGAACGAATGGCCCAGTTCCCCAAGGGAAGATGCAGACGTATCAACACGCTGCGTGAAATCGCCTTTAGCGATCCGGAAAGCGACCGTTGTTATATCCTCAAGCGAGCTTGTCAGCGATTTGGCGATGACGGAAGTAAGAGGATAAGCGGCAATTGCGGAAACGGCCGCAGAGACGAGAACGGGCCAAAGCGCACCGCCTGCGAACAGACTTAGAAGAAGCGCCAAGATGGTAAACAACAAGATAAGCAAGTAACTGCCTGCTTGAATTTTGTTCCTTACCGATAAAGAATGAAACCAGTGCATTAAATCTCTCCTCTGCTGTAATGGTGGATTTTGCCGGGTCGAATGTCGGTTTGATTGCGGGTTAAAGCCAAGTTATGTAGGACTTTCGAAATATCCATATTATAGCATTGTTGCAGAAACGGGTCTATAGATGGTAAATAAAATGGCGATAAATCGCAAATAATCGCGTAAAAAGACTGAAAATGACGAAATATTACAAAAATTCATTGAACAATTTCCAGTTGTGCCCTATAATGTGACTTGGGAACTATATTACAGGGCCAACGCCCTAGTTGATAGGGGGGTAATTCATGGATATGGGTGCAATGCCGCTTGCGAGACAGGTGGATTTTGTTTTCCGCCAGCTCGAAGAAGAGTTGACTAACGCAACAGCCGGGACGGTGCTCATACATATTCGCAATAATACCGTCGGCAAATTCGGAGTCCGTCATAACCCGATTGAATGGAAAGACGGACGGTTCGACTCATCGTCGAAGGGCATGACTCCTGCGCAAGTGCAAGCGTTCCGCACAATGGCTGTGGACGCGCTGAAATTCAAGAGCGGCTGGACTCACGGCGAAATTTTGTTTGATTTTTCCGTCCGTCAAAGTACAGCCGGCTCTTGGTCGGCAAGCATCCTGTTTGAATCGAATTACAACATGGCAAGTTCTCATTTTCGCTATCAGCCGAAGCATCCGATGTCCAGAGAAAGGAAGGAACAGGATGGATTTGGTTAACGGATAGCGGCAAAATGCACTAGAGCGACCGCCGGCAAGCGGCAGCTTACCTTAAAGAACATACACAAACGGCCGCCCATTCTCGCAGGGCGGCCGTTTGCTGTCGCTTAAGGCGGTGAAGCCGCCGGATTGCTTTCTCTAAACTAAGGAAATAACAGCCATAGGGCAGGAGGGATAAGGAACAGCGCATAGACCGCGAGCTGCAAAGGACCGAGCCGGGAAGGGATGTGATCGTGGCCGCAGCCGCAGTCCGGTGCTCCGTGTCCAAGCCGGATTTGTACAGCTGCAAAAGCCTCGTACACGGATGCGGCGCCGAGCGTCAAAGCCGCAAGCTTGACCCAGATGACGTTGTAGCCTTCAATATACGAGTCGAGCCTTCCCGTATGGGCCAGCAGAGCGATGCCGGCGCTGTACAGGAACAGAGTGAGGGCACGCAAGCTGTGATGGATTAACGTGACGCGCCGGGCGGCAGACATCGGCAGTCCTCCTCGCCTTGATTTTATTTACCGGCAATCAAACGATTATCGGAAAAATAGGGTTTCCGCCAGCCAGGAACCGGCGAGTACGAACACTCCTGTCAGAGCGATCAGTCCCAGCACAATGCGGGCGCGGAAGACCGAATAAAGCATCAGCGCGCTCTTCATATCCATCATCGGACCGAATACGAGAAATGCGAGCAGCGCCCCTTTGTCAAAAATATCTTGAAAGGAGGCGGCAACAAACGCATCCGACGTGGAGCAGAGCGAAAGCAGAAAAGCGAGCCCCATCATAAACAAATGGGTGAACAGCGAATGAGCCGACAATTGTTCGAGCAGATTCCGCTCCACTCCCGTTTGCACGAATGCCGCCAGAGCGGCGCCGATAATGAGATATTTGCCCATATCGAAAAACTCGTCCGAAGCGTGGGAGATCACCGAAGCGATGCGGCCCCGGAGCGTTGCCGGGTGATCATGATCGTGATGGTCGTGATCATAACGATGGCTGTGACCATGGTCATGATGGTCATGATCGTGATGATGGCTGTGATCATGGTGATGATGGCGGCTGTCGTCGTAAGGGTGATTCCTCAGCGGATCATGCCGGATCGTCCGGTAAAGGACAATGCCGGCGGCGATCGATACGGCAAAAGCGAGACCGATCCGGGTGTATGCCATCGCGGGCAGTGAGCGGAAAGCGGTGTACGTGGAATAGTACACGACCGGGTTGATGATCGGACCTGCGATTATGTACACCATTCCGATATAAGCAGGCATCCCCTTCCGGATCAGCCGGCGCACGACGGGAACCATACCGCATTCGCATATTGGAAAAAGCAGTCCGAGCAAGCTCCCGAACAGGATGGCGGCGGCAGGATGGCGCGGGGTAAGCCTGCGAATTTGCCGGTCGGTCACGAATACTTGCAAAAGGGCTGAAAATAGAACGCCAAGCAGCACGAAAGGAACGGCTTCCAAAATAATGCCGGCGAACGCCGTCTTGAACGCGTTCAGCCCGTCGGGGGCCAGGTGCAGATCGCGGCGGGCGATAAGCAGTGCCGCCGCAGCAGCGCCGGCAGCGGCCAGCGCTGTTATTGGCGTGCGAATCCGGGATGGTACCATTGGGCATCCTCTCTTTTTTTTACATCATTGGACAGCTTCAAATCATCGGTCGTTCCAGTGTATGCCTCCCATGGATGATTTAGGACAGCCCTGCCTTGACTTTTTGCGGGCGGGAGTTATAATCGTTGTAAATGGCGATGACAGGAAGAAGTAAGCACGGGAGCATGATCCTCCAGAGAGCCGGTGACAGCTGAGAGCCGGCGGATCGCCCGCGGCCGAAATGGGTCCTGGAGCCGGGAGCGGAACTGCTGCGGCTGCTGTCCTTAAGCGGACGGCGGAGCGGATGACGGCTCGGAAGCAGCAACCTTCCGACCGGATATTCGCGGAACTATGCCCCGCGCGGGTTGCTTTCCGGAATGTTCCACGTTACGGAACGATAAGGTTTGAACTTGCCCGGCATGAACGTGTCCCCAAGATGCGGCAATGAGGCGGTTCGAACGAATTAGGGTGGCACCACGGTCTCTCGTCCCTTGCGGCGGGGGCCTTTTTTGCGTTTCAATACGAACCTATTAAAGAAAAGGGTGGATGGAAGATGAAAAGGGTGCTGTCGGGCATTCAACCGAGCGGTCAGCTGACGCTTGGCAACTATATCGGAGCGCTGCAAAATTTTGTGAAACTGCAGCATACGCACGAATGTTATTTTATGGTAGTGGATCTGCACGCCATTACAGTGCCGCAGGAGCCTGCGGCGCTGCGCGAGCAGAGCGAGTCGGTGGCCGCGCTCTTTGTCGCTGCCGGCATCGATCCGGACAAAGCGGCCGTATATATGCAATCCCATGTTCCCTCGCATGCGGAGCTGGGATGGCTGCTGACGACGCTCACGTATATGGGCGAGCTCGAGCGGATGACGCAGTTTAAGGATAAGTCGGAGGGCAAGGAGTCCGTCGGAGCGGGTCTGTTCGTTTATCCGGCACTGATGGCGGCAGATATTCTCATTTATAACTCCGATCTGATCCCGGTAGGAGAGGACCAGAAGCAGCACCTGGAGCTGACGCGCGATCTGGCGCAGCGCTTCAACTCCCGCTACGGCGATTTCTTCACCATTCCGGAGCCGTATATTCCGAAGGTCGGGGCGCGCATTATGTCGCTCGACGACGCGAGCAAAAAAATGAGCAAGAGCAACCCGAACCCTGGCAGCTATATTGCGCTGCTCGATTCGCCGGATGTGATCCGCAAAAAAATAAGCCGGGCGACAACCGATTCCGGAAGGGAAGTCGTTTACGATCCGGCAAACAAGCCGGAAGTGAGCAACCTGATGGGTATTTACGCGCAGGTGTCCGGACTCTCGCTGCAGGAAGTACAGGACCGTTACGAGGGTCAGGGATACGGAGCGTTCAAAAAAGAGCTGGCCGAGCAGATCGTTGCGGCTCTCGAGCCGCTTCAGGCGCGCTACAACGAAATCCGCAGCTCCGGAGCGGTTCACGATATTTTGAAGCAGGGTGCGGACAAAGCCGCCGCTGTCGCGGACCGGACGCTGGCCGAAGTGAAGCGGCGCATGGGGTTCCTTCCGCCCCGCTAGGGTGCCGTTTGACAGCCGGCCGCCGCATTTCAAGCTTCGCGGCCATAGGCCGCCGCTTTATTTACGGCGCAGCCGGGATTTGATCATAAAGCCGAAGCCGATGAACATGAACGTGAACAAGGTCATACCGATCGCAGGCCAGGCGCCGAAGCTGATCGATATGGCGGTAGCCGTCATAAGCAGCGTCGATATGACGGCATAAACAAGGGCAAAAGGCTTGGACATAGCGAAATTACCTCCTGAATAAAAAAATGATGATATTTTCAAAACGGGTAGAATAGAACTTCTTAAACGGAGCATAATAAGCTTGCAAGCTTGCAACACATCACAGTGCATACATCGAAAGGAGAAATTCCTATGGCAGGCGGATCCCGTAGCAGCAACACTTTGGTAGTACCTGGTGCAAAGCAGGCTTTGGAACAATTGAAATTTGAAGCCGCGCAAGAACTGGGCGTACAAATTCCAGCTGACGGTTATTATGGCAACGTTGCAACTCGTGATGCAGGCTCCCTCGGAGGATATATCACGAAACGTCTGGTGCAAATTGCCGAACAACAACTGTCCGGCGGTCAGTTCCGTTAATCGTAACGAAATACAAAGAAGAAGCTCAAGGGAAACCTTGGGCTTTTTCTATGATGTTCGACCCGCTTGAATCAAAATGGCGCCCCTTCCATTGTGACGGAAGGGGCGCTTCGCGGTCAATACGTATTCATCCGCAGCCGCTTTTGCAGTCGTTCATCGCTCAGCCAGCCGACGTAGGAGCCGAGCGTCTTATAGTCGGAATCCATCACCAGAACGCCCACCATCGGATACTGCTTGCGGCGGCGGTATCTGACATCCGCCCACCGAACTTCATAACCCCAGGAATGCTCCAGCACCTCCGCGCTGGCGTATGAGGTGAAATGAAGAAAGGCTTGAATCGAGACGTCGCGCTTTGAAATTTCGACGGCGGGATGATCGGAGCAGCTGGCGAAATCGGCCCACTTCAACTTGCCGCCCCGGAAATCGCCGACACGGAAGCTGCCGTCCTTCATCCGTTTCACGACATTCCAGTCAAACAGCGATACGGTCGGAATGAGAAGATACTCTTCGCCGTCCGCCGCTTCCGCGTCGGCCTTGAGCAAGGCGGCTGACTGCCGTCTATGCTCGAATGTCCGCCACACATAATAGAGAGCGGTAAAACCGTACAATACCGGGAATATGATGCGCGGATCGGCAAAGTCGAACGCCCACAGCAGCAGCGCCATCACATGGGTTGTAAAAATGACGGGATCGAAAATGTGGATGATGTTCCAAGCAATCCACTGCTGCGAGAACGGGCGCGCCGCCTGAGTCCCGTACGTATTGAACAGATCGGAGAAGATATGCACCAAGACCGCGAGCAGCACCCAGCCGCCGACATGCAGCCACGGCAATCCGCGAAATCCGATTTGCAGCGCTGCCGTAATAAGCACCGTCCAAATGACGATTGCCGGAAGCGAGTGCGTAATTCCTCTATGGTTGCGGATATAAGCGGCATTGCTTTTCAGCCGCAGGAAACTGTCGAAATCAGGTGCCTGCGAACCGACAACGGTCCCGATTAAAACAGCCGAAAAAACGACCGGACTGTTATAAACGACAGGGTCGACTGTTGCGAGGCCGGCGAGACCGAGACCGACGACAAAATGTGTTCCGGAATCCATTAGGGGCATGCCTCCCGAATTAAAGATACTGGCGCTTCAAATTAGTATTTCCTTTCCTGCCGTCTTGTATGTCGGGACAAAAGCTGCGGGTCGCAAAAAAAAGAACGCTCCGGCGAGCGTTCTTCGGATCATTGTTTAACGACCGGCAGTGCCGATGGTGGCTGTCGCAGTCGAGGCCGGAGTCGATGCCGGCGTCGCAGACGTCGAAACCGGTGTGAGGTTGCTGACGACCGAGCCTTGGAACGGATATTGATAAGCGATCGGTCCTTCGAAGGTGACGTAATCCAGGTTCAGCGTCAACAGCAAAAACCGCATGCCGGTCGTCGGATCGCTGATAATGATATGATCGCGTCCGGCCGCTTCGATGATGCCGCGAAAAATTTTGGCGTTCCATTCGCGGTTATTTTCATACGTCATATAAAAAGTCGCCATTTTGCCGCGGTTTAATCGAAGTATGTTTTCCACATAAGATTCTTCGACGGCGGGCAATGTATTAATGGTCCCTCCGGAAGGAGTGACGATAGCACCGGATGGAACCGCAGGCGGCATGCCGGTCGCCGCCCCTTGTACGGATGTCGGATAAGGCATTTGATTCGCGAGCGGCGAAACCGGATAAGGCACCTGCATGGAAGGGCCGATATTAGGACGGAAATTGCCGCCGTACCCAAACCCTGCATCAAAACCGGTGCTAGCAGGACTGACCGAAGTTGGATAACCGTAACCGTATGACATGAATAAAATCCCCGCTTTCATATGATGATGGAATCGGCCGTAAAGCTTAGATTCCGTGTTTCTTCTTATTTAAAAGCATCATGATGCATGTAAGTATCCGTCCTCAGTATACTTTCGGGCAATTTGCCGCCGATGGCGCAAAGAAGCAGTGCGCTTTAAACCGTCCGGTATTGGCTTGATTGTACCAGGTGGAAGGACAGTTGCCCGCCGGCTTGAAAAACCAGAGCGCGTTGGATGCGGGATGCTGCCGCTCGCCGTTGATGACGCGCTGGGCCAGCTTGATTTCGCTGGAGCGGGCTTTCTGATAAAAGTAACTTTTTTGAACCGCTTCGTAACCGCCCGGACTTTGGTACACCATATCGGGGACGGACCGGATGTTGCGGAAATCAAGACAGTTGCTCCGGATGCGGTTAACGCCGACATTGCCGACCATCAGCATGCCAAGCTCGCCCTCACCTTCGGCTTCGGCCCGGAGCAGCCGGGCAAGCAGCTGAACATCCGAGGAATTCGCTTTGATAACGGCCATAGAATTCGTATCGCTCCTTTCGTGAAACGTGACGTGCTGCACCAGCCCGACTGGGCTTTTGACTACATCCTTAATCTATGCCTAAGATCACATTTGGTTCCTCAATTCGTCAAATTATCGCCATTTGTATTCGTCAAATTATTGAACATGTCCGCATCTCGTTGTCAGCGCGTTTTTTTTCCGGTATCATTAGAGCGTTCATAAACTGAAGCTATTAGCGCCTTCGCGCTTTGCCGCTATAATAAACAGGAGGCTCACGCTGTGCTTAAAGATTTTATTGCCCTCACGAAGCCCCGGATCGTGCAGATGAACGCGTTTGCAGCATTCGGCGGATTCTGGGTTGCGTCAAAATGGGATATTAACTGGCTGCTGCTCTTATACATGCTCATCGGCACATCGCTCACGATGGCGTCCGCATGTGTCATTAACAATTATTGGGACCGCGAGCTGGATACGAAAATGGCGCGGACCCAGGGCCGCGCGCTTCCTTCGGGCAGAATGAAGCCGTCAACGGTCATTTGGTACGGCATCATTCTCGGTGCCGCGGGACTGGTCATCCTTTTTACGCTCGTTAATGCGCTGGCCGGCTGGCTCGGCATTCTTGGCTGGTTCGTGTACATTGTCATCTATACGATGTGGCTCAAACGCAGCTCGACCTGGAGCACATCGATCGGCGGGATTTCGGGCGCCATGCCGCCGGTTATCGGCTACTGTTCCGTTACCGGGCAGGTTGACGCCGGGGCCTGGCTGTTATTTGCTTTTCTGTTTCTGTGGCAGCCGGCCCACTTCTGGTCGCTTGCGATCCGCAAGGTGGAGGAATACCGCGCGGCAGGCTTCCCGCTGCTGCCAGTCGTCAAAGGCATCTCCCGCACCAAATGGCAGATGGTTCCGTATGTGCTGCTGCTCGTTCCGACAGTCATTCTGATGTACAGCTACGGGTATGTCGGACAGTGGTTTCTGTGGGTCAGCGCCATCTTCTCGGCCGGCTGGCTCGTCCATACCTTAACGGGACTGAACACTTCCAACACGGAGAAATGGGCGAAAGTGAACTTCCTGATCTCCGTCAACTATTTAATGATTGTCTTTTTGCTGATGATTGCAGATACGAGCTGGTCCTAAACTGTCCGAAAGCGGGGGGGAAAGCTTGATGGCTTTCGCGCGTAAGCATGCTTTCAAAATTGCGGTTATCGCGCTGTGCGCGGCAATGGGAGTTTATCTGCTTATGACGATGAGGGAGGATGCTCCGGCAAGCTTCCCCATGAACAACCCGGCACCGGAATTCGAGCTGGCCGACGCGCTTGGCGGCGGGAAGGTGAAGCTGTCCGATTCGGCCGGCAAAGTAAGGCTTGTTTATTTTTACTGGTCGAACTGTCCCGACGTTTGTCCGGTAACGACATTTATACTGTCCAAGGTGCAGGATGAGCTCAAGGCGAAAGGGCTGTTCGGCAGCAAGGCGGAGATCCAGTCGATCACGTTCGATCCGCAGCGCGATACGCCGGAAGCAATCCGTAAGTACGCGGACAAGTTTCATGCGGATGCCGCAGGCTGGAAGTTTTTGCGCCATTCCGATGAATCGGCTTCCGCACAGCTTGTGAAGGATTTCGGTCTTGGGCTGATGAAGGACGGTAAGGGGAATTTCACCCACAACGATTCCATCGTGCTCGTCGATCCGCAAGGCTCGATCCGGAAATATATTACCGGCGGAATGAACACGGAATTGACGGCGGAAGAGAACGCCAAGGCCATCGTTTCGGATGTCACGAAGCTGCTCGCTTATTAAAACGAACCTGCTGCAGCCTGAAGGCGGGGCATGGCGGCGGGGAAAAGGTGAACCGACGTCATGATATTTTTATCGATATTATGGAACAATGTGCTGCCGCTCTCCATCATGATTGCGCTCGGAATCCTTTTGCAGCGCATTTTTGCGCTCGACATTCGTACACTGTCAAAACTGAATTTTTATTTGTTTTCTCCGGCAGTCATATTCGATCTGCTCTATACGACCGAAATTTCGGCCGGGCTGATCGGCCAGGTGCTGTTGTTTGTGACCGTGTTTATGCTGCTGCAGTACGGACTTCTGGAAGCGGTTATCCGGCTGCGCGGTCTGCGCGGCGGATGCGCGCGACGATGCGCGGCAGCGTACTGTTCTATAACAGCGCCAATTACGGCATTCCGCTCAACCAGCTCGCTTTTGCCGGCAATCCGGTTACGCTCGCGGTTCAGGTGGTCATTATGATGGTGCAGTCGCTGCTCCCGAATACATACGGCATTTACAGCGTCAACGCCCACAAGAACGACATTCGGGCGATCTGGCGCGTCATCGTTTCACAGCCGATTATTTATGTCATTCCGCTGGCCTTTGCGCTCCGCGGATTTTCAGTGCCGCTGCCGGGCTTTATCGAGACGCCGGTCGGGTATTTGGCGGACGCATTTATCGGAACCGCGCTCATTACGCTCGGCGTTCAGCTTGGCTCGATGAAGGGGATGGCGGGCCGCATTCGCACTGCGGACCTGCTGCTGTCGGTATCAGCAAGGCTTGTCGCAGGGCCGGCGCTCGCTGCGCTGACGGTATGGGCGCTTGGAATTGACGGCATCATTGCCCAGGCGCTGATCGTGTCATCAGCTGTTCCGACATCGCTGAGCAGCGTGCTGCTGGCCGTCGAATTCGACAATGAACCGGAATTTGCTTCGCAGGCGGTGCTGGCCTCGACCGTGCTCAGCATTTTCACCGTCACCCTTGTCATCGCGATGCTTCAAATTTGATCTTCCTTCGTCCAGCGGATGGCCGAATCCGGCTCGGGATAACGTACATATTGCTCCAGCCCCGCCTTTTCAAGCTGCTCGATCAAATATTCGGGCGGCGTTTTCTCGACGCCGGGATAGCCTTTGCGGGTATAAATATGCTCGGCGTCCGGGAACAGATCGCGCAATATGCCGCGGATACGCTTGCCCGATGAATCGTTGTCGGTAAAAACATACACCTGCCGGTCGCCCACCTGCTTGCGCAGCGTTTCGAGCTGCTGTGTGCCGGGCGTACCATACGTGCAATAAATCGCAATCTCCTCACCCAGTACGAGCCTCAGCCGGCTGCGATCGTTTTTACCCTCCACAATGATGGCCGCCTCCATAAAAATCCGCTCCCTCTCCCGCGTATGTTAATCAATAGGGCTTGTCCTTATACATATACAAAAAAAGGCTTGCCCGCGCAAGCCTGAAAATCGGAATAAGATCCGTACAAGAGTTTTTTCTTCTATGGAAGGTTCGCTTGCAAAGAGAGGCAGGGGCGGTTAAGCCCCTGTCATTAATACCAGCAAATGGCGCTGAGGATAATGACCAGCAGGATGAACAAAACAAGAACAGTACCGGGAGTAGTACATACTCCACCAACGGCAGGGTATTGATCGTTATCATGACCTTTTCCGTATGACATAGGTAAGTCACCCCTCTTACTCCGAATTAAATCGTCCGGCCCGATCGTGGAATGCTCCGCTCCCGAACCATCCGACACAATGGTAGTATATGTACCCTGTAGATAGCCGCCCTGTGCAAACACCCAGGTTCAAGTAAAATGGGTGCGAGCGGATATTTTCCGTCCGCCGCCGTGAAAAGGCAGGAGCGTGACGGCAAGCATGAGAACAACGAACGAAATATAGTACGGGGATACGAGGTGCCGTAAATGTCCGGCGAGCATCGGGCCCAGAAAGGAACCGACCGAAAACGCGATCGACAGAAAAGAAAACGTCCGGCCGTAACGCGAACTGCCGCTCAGCTCGATCAGCAGCGTGGACAAGGCGGGAAAAATGATTCCTTTGGCCATCCCGACCAGCAGCAGCATAAGGGCAAACGGTGCACCGACCCCAAAGGCAATTGCAAAATAAACAAGCGCCAGCATGAACGCCCCCCAGAGCGAGCGGCGGAAGGCGGACAGCCGGTTCAGGAACAGCATCGACAGCGTAATGAGCCCGCCCGCGCTGACAACGGAAAACAAGAGACCAGTCGTCATGATCCCTTCCTTGGTCGTATTCATGAGCGGCAGCTCAAACGAAAGAATGCCCTGGGAGCAGCTAAGCGCAACCGGGAGCAGAAATACAAGCCATGGATAGGAACGGGACGAATCGCTTCCGTGCGGCAGCTCCGCTGCTGCCGGAGCGGTATGGGAGGCCAGCGAGAGTCTATTTCTGCCGGCGCGGCCGCCGCGTTCTGAACGGGGACCAATTGCGGCAGCTTTGCCGGGCTGGACGTTCGAATACGTCTCAGCCGGTTGATCTCGGACGAACAGCAGCGCGCATACGGCGGTTGCGATCAGGATCCAGCCAAGCAGATAGAAGGCCATCGTGAACCCGAGCTTGGCAACCAGATAAGCACCGGCAGCGGGGGAGAAAACCGAAGCGAGCGTGTGCACCAGCCCGTTGCCGGCCATCAGCTTCCCCTGCTGCTCGCTGCTGCGGGCCATCCGCGCGAGCAGCGCCATGCAGGCTGGAGAAAGGAAAGCCAGCACAAAGCCGCTGATCGAGCGGAGCACGAGCAGCTGCCACGGATTGGCGGCGCGCGATTGCAGCAGCAGAATAATGCCCGCTCCGAGCAGGCTGAATACAATGAACATACGGCTGCCGTAACGGTCGACGCTGAAGCCGGCAATCATGTTGCCGGGCAGATGGGTGATGGAATATAAACCCATCATCAGCCCGATAAATGACGGAGCGGCGCCAAGCGAAACGGCGTACGGCGTCAGAATAGGGTACTGGGCATGAAGATCGAAGAACGCAACGAACAGAAACAGGTAAAGCCACACGGCCGTTTTCATGCTTAGCCTCCTTTCTTATTCACCACACTTACTTGTACGTGGACAGGGGGCCGGATATGTCTACCGCTTCCGTCCCCGCTTCCCGGCAGCGTTTACGCTCTGTCCCCTGTAGGTTATAATGGGAGGTAAATGAATTTTTTTTGTAAAACCAGAGGGGGTACTTCAAAGCAATGGATATACAATACGATTGGACGACATGGAGTCAGTTTTTCAAGGAAAACTGGATCGTGCTCGCAGTGGCTCTCGTCATTTTGCTGGCCGTGATCGGCATTGTGAAGACAGTCGCCAAGTGGGCGCTCGTGGCGGTCATCGTAATCGGCATCGTTGTTTACAGCGGATACAACCTGCAGGATTTGAAGGATTTGGGCACGAAGGTGACGGACTCGGTCAAGGAGCAGGCGGTTAATGCGATGATCGGGGAAGCGCAGGATGCCACTTATACGAATAACGGCGACGGCACATACACCGTCAAAACGAAAAACGTCGAATTAACGGGCAAAATTGGGGGCAGCGAGGTAGCCGTATCGTATCGCGGCACTTCGCTCGGCACCTGGAAAATAGATCAAACGATTCGAGGATTGATTGACCGGGCCAAAAACGATGTATAACCGCACGGCTTCCAGGAGGTGCTTGACATGACATCATGGGCGGATATGCTGCTGAAGTTGGAACCGGTTGCGCTGCTTGTGCTGCTGATCCTGCTCGGATCGTTTATGCAGGGATTGTTCCGCGGCGCTTCCGGTTCGGCAAACCGGCTGTTTATATTTTTGTGGGAGGGCGTGCTGCTGGTCGTCTCCCTCTTTCTGGCCGGAAGGATTGCGGGGGCTGCTTCTGCGCCCGTCCGCAATTGGCTGATGGCAAGCGTAGAGGTTCCCGCCCGGCAGCTCGGCGCTTTGGAACAAGCATGGTATACGTTCGCCACAAGCGTTCGCGACTTCGCGATGCTTCGTTTCGGCGTTTTGTTTCTGATCGCTTACATGCTGCTGCGGTTTCTGTTTTCTTTTCTGAGTCCGCTCGCCTGGATGCTCTTTGCCGGCCTGTCCGGCGGCCTGAAGGCGGGGGAGAAGACGATTCCGGGAGGGCGGGTCATCAGCAGGCTGACCGGCGCGCTGATCGGCGTGCTGCATGGGGCTGCCCGCTCGCTCGTACTGATCGCGATATTGTTCATCTATGTTTCCTTGTTCCCGGTCGCTCCGTTTACGGACGGCATTAAAGCTTCCCCGGTATATAAAGAAGCGTCCGCGAAGCTGCTGCAGCCGGTAGCGGGACAAGTGTTAGAGAAGAGCGGACCGGTCATTACGAAGGCGGTCGGCGATGAATTTCAACAAATCTTGCAGCGCAAGTATGAAATTATCGATTATAACATTCCGTCCGATATTAACGGCGCCGCCAAAGAGATCGTCAATGGGAAACAGACGGACGAGGAGCGGGCGCGCGCTCTTTATGACTGGCTCGGCGATCGCATCGCCTACGATTGGGATAAGGCGAACAACTATATTAACAACGGCGTTTGGAAGGAGCAGACGCCCGAGGAGACGTTTGCGACGCGCAAGGGCGTCTGCATCGATACGGCGCGCCTGTATGCGGTAATGGCGCGGTCGGTCGGCCTTGAAGTGCGCGTCGTCACCGGTCAAGGTGCGGACGGCAGGGGCGGCTTTGGTCCGCATGCCTGGAACGAAGTGAAGCTGGCGGACGACGGCGGCAGGTGGGTTCCGCTGGACGCGACATGGGCTTCCTCCGGCGACTGGTTCGACACGCCCGATTTTGACAAAACCCATTTTCGGGAAGTGTAGCGAAAGTTCCGGGGGATTCTGCCGTATCTCGGCAAAACCGAATGGAGACCAGAATCGTTATTGTATCAAGATGTCATTCGATCAGGGATATTGAGATCAATATTGGTTTATTGCGAATGCAGCAAGGAGTGATCAGTTCAAGTGCATGAAGATGATCCGCAGAAGCGGGATGTCGTTAACCGGCGAAATTTCTCGCTGCGGTTGAACGTGTTTTTTTTCGCCGCGTTTTTTCTATTCAGCGTTCTTATTGTGCGGCTGGCGATTTTGCAGTTTGTAGAGGGACCTTCTCTTTCCAAGGAAGAGAGCAGCATGGGAACCCGGAATGTGAAAATTCCGCCCATCCGCGGCGACATTTACGATTCATCGGGCTACCCGATTGCGTATTCGACGTCGAC
Organism: Paenibacillus beijingensis; assembly: GCF_000961095.1. NCBI lineage: Bacteria > Bacillati > Bacillota > Bacilli > Caryophanales > Paenibacillaceae > Paenibacillus > Paenibacillus beijingensis. The sequence continues at coordinate 3,484,477 of NZ_CP011058.1, forward strand.
GCAGTCGCTTTATTTTACGATCCAGACCGGATTCAAGACGGAGGAAGCCAAGTCGCTCGCCAACAAGCTGGAAGCCGCATTTACCAAATACGGCAATCCGGCGAAAGCGATGACGGTCGACGACATCATCCGGCAGATGGATTTGGGTTTCAAGCAGAACACGGTATCCGTTCCGCGCCGGATTAAGTCGGGCCTCACCAACGAAGAAATCGCCTACTTTTCGGAGCACAGGGACGAATTTCCGAGCATCGACATCGTCGAGGAGAGCGTCCGCAATTACGACAAAAGCACGATCGCGGTCCAGCTCGTCGGTTATTTGAAGAAGTACAGGGGCGTCAAAGACAGCGTCGACAAGTATAAGGAAATGAAGGCCGAGGAAGACCCCAAGCTTCAATATCTCGATGACGAAGAGGTCGGCATGGACGGTCTGGAAATGCTGTACCAGGACGTGCTGCGCGGCAAGAACGGGTTGAAATCGTATCCGGTCAACGCTGCCAGCCGCATCATCGGGCCGGTGCAAATTACGAACCCTGAGCGGGGAGACGATCTGTACCTGACCTTGAACAAAAACGTTCAAATGGCGGCCGAGCAGGCGATCACCGACCAGCTCTACAAGCTGAAGCATGCGACGAGCGTGCCCCTAAGAGAGGGAAACCAGGCGACGACCGGCTATGCGGTGGCGATGGAAGTAAAGACCGGCAAAGTGATCGCGATGGCGAGCATGCCGGATTATGATCCGAATGTATGGTCCGGCGGCAAAATCAGTCAGGAGGATCTGAAAAACATCCAGTACTTTCAGTCAAACGGCGCGATCCGTCAAGTATACCCGCCTTACGACGATGCGAAGCAGCGCAACCGTCATCCGTCTTCGCTGGTGCCGCTCGGATCGACGCAAAAACCGTTGACGGTGCTGATCGGATTGAAAGAGGATCTGTATTCGACGGATTTTGTATATCATGATTCCGGCGTGTTCTCGTTCGGTAAAAAAGGGTACCAGGTATCCGTTCGCAACTCTTCCAATCACGCATACGGTCCCATCGACCCGGCGATGTCAATCGCCCACTCCTCCAACACGTTCATGTCGGAGATGATCGGCAACAAGCTGTACATGAAATACGGCAGAAAAGGCGTCGACATTTGGGACGGCTACGTCAAGCAGTTCGGCCTGGGCGTCTCGACGGAAAGCGGGCTGCCGGGCGAGTCCAAAGGCGTCGTCGATTATTACCACGAAGCCGACAGCGGCAGCGCGCAATCGGCGCTCATTTATGCCTCGTTCGGCCAGCAGGGCCGTTATACGGCGCTGCAGCTGGCGCAATATGCGGCGGCGCTCGGCAGCCGCGGCAAGCGGATGCAGCCGCAGTTCGTGAACGAAATCAAGGATGCGGACGGCAATGTCGTTCAGTCGTTTAAGCCGAAAGTGCTTAACTCGGTGACGTATCCGGATTCGTACTGGAACGAGATTTTCCGCGGCATGTCGAAAGTTTCGGTGCAGGGCTTTGATGGCGCGAACTACTCGTTCCTGCGTAAAACCGGTACGTCCGAGCAAGATGTAGGCGACCGCAAAAAGGTCGAAAACGCCGTATTTATCGCACTGGCCCCGGCGGAGAATCCGGTAATCGCCGTGTCGGTCGTCATTCCCGACGGCGGCTTCGGCGGATACGGCGCCGCTCCTGTCGCGCGGCAAATTATCGACGCTTACGACGATTACATCGGCCTGAACGGAACGCCGCGCAAGGCGGCGAACGCGCCCGCCTCGGGCGGGGCAGCGGGCAACGCTTCGGCAGGCACGGCCCCGGCAGGCACGGCGGCAACCGGTACGGCTAACACTGATACGGCCGCAGCGGCGGGGGCGGCTCGTTAAACTCCGGCAATTGCAAGCAGATGACCCGGCGAATGTTGGATAAGCATCAACGATCGTACTGCCCTTCGAACGCTGCAATCGTTCTGCACCGAAGGGGTAATTTTTGAAATACATGCGATCGTACATCTTTTTTCTTTTTATATCAAGACTTTGTTAAAATTCCTCCAAAACCGAAACTACTTTTTTTGTCAACTCCATCTCACGTTCAGGCCATAAAAGCCTGGAATTCCTGTACGATCAGGTATTCTCTCCAGACATGAGATTTCGATGGATAAAGCCTGCACCGATGCAGGTTTAGCGAAGGACCTCCAATTCACCCCGCTTTGCCGGCGGTGTGAATTGGAGGTCCTTTTGCGTCAATAGAGGATGTTCCGAAATTGACGATACCAGAGGGATAGGGTATCTCGTCTACTTTACCCATCCAAGCGGAATGATTACAATGTTTCTCAAGCAGAATCGACGCACAGTAACTTGGACCTATAACGTTTGCTTAACTTTTACTGCTTCCGGTTCGTCGTATCGGTTAAGAACGTTGCGGATTGGCGTGAACAAAGATCCGAGGAACGCATCCCTGAGGACGTCGCATGGCAATTGATCTTGACGGGGATGGATTGGTTCTGATGCGACCACCTGAAGGGGCAGGGAAGCAGTGAGGAGGAAAGTGAGAAGTAAAGCAGTTGCCAACCTTTTTTGCAGCACGGTCTATCCCTCCTTTGATGGAGTTATTTTACTCCCGACAGACTAAGAATATCCAGTCGCTTGTCAGAACCCCGATGCGGCCATTTTGACTTGTATTAATGAGTTTGCTGGTTACAGCCTTCGTACGTCTTACCGGAAACAGAGCGGAGCGGTCCGTTCTGTTCTATTCTGTTTTTTTCATTTCAGCGTGCCAAAATCGAATCATATAACGCCAAAATAGGTAAGCGTATTCAACTGACGGTGGAGCTATAATGGACATGAGCCGAATGGAACGAAGATCACCCGGCCGATCCTTCGAACGGGCATTTACCGAGTCTTCCGTTTAAAATCCTTGCGAATTGTGATAAAATGGCTCTAACAGTCGCTAGGAGGATACAATGGGAAATTATAAACTGCTCGCACTCGATATGGACGGTACACTGCTCAATGACGAACAAATGATCAGCGAAGAAAACCGCGTTTGGATTCATAAGGCGCTTGATGCCGGCGTGACGGTAAGCTTTTCGACCGGACGAGGCTTCCAAAGCGCGCTTCCTTTCGCCGAAATGCTCGGGCTTGACACGCCGATGATTACGGTCAACGGCAGCGAAATTTGGAGCAAGCCGCACGTGCTTCACCGGCGGACGCTGATGAATCCGGGAGACATGAAGCGGATGCACAAGCTGGCGCTCCAGTACGGAGAGCCGTGGTATTGGGCTTACTCGGTTGAAGGTATTTTCAACAAGGAGAAATGGATCCGGCCGGAGGAAGAGTACGACCATTATCACTGGCTCAAGTTCGGTTTTTATACCGAGAACGATTTCACCCGCAAGGCGCTCCGGGAGGAACTGGAGAGCTGGGGGGCGTTCGAAATTACGAACTCCTCTCCATACAACCTGGAAATGAATCCGCTCGGCGTTTCGAAGGCAACTGCGGTTCGCGAGCTGTGCGGGCTGCTCGGCATCGAGATGTCGCAGGCGATTGCCGTAGGCGACAGCTTGAACGATATCGCGGCAATCCGCGAGGCCGGACTCGGCGTCGCGATGGGCAACGCGCAGGATGCGGTGAAGGAAGCCGCTGATGCCGTGACGCTGACGAACAACGAGCACGGCGTGGCCGAAGTGATCCGCAAATTCATTTTCGAAGAGAATGCTTCTTATGAACGTAACGCTTGAAATCATCGGCTGGGTGCTGGTAGTCGCGCTGTTTGCGGTCGGGATGGCCGGAGCGGTCTATCCGATTTTACCGGGTGCGCTTGCGATTTATGCCGCTTTTTTCGTCTACGGTCTGTTCCTCGGCTTTGGGGAATTCGGCGTTGTGTTCTGGACGCTGCAAACGCTCATTGTCGCCATTCTGTTCATTGCCGATTACGCCGTCGGGGCATGGGGCGTGAAGAAATACGGCGGCTCCAAAGCTTCGGTTTACGGCAGCACCATCGGCATTATTATTGGTCCGTTCGTCATTCCCGGCTTCGGGCTGCTGCTTGGACCGCTGCTGGGAGCCGTTATCGGCGAGCTGATCGCCGGCTCGGATTTCAAGCAATCCGTGAAGGTCGGCTTCGGCGCGGTGGTCGGTTTGTTCACGAGCACCGTCGTCAAAATTATTTTGCAGCTGGTCATGATCATCCTGTTTATCATTTGGATTATTTAATCCTCATTCAATCAGACCATTTAAAAGGAGATCATACACATGATCAAAGTGACGATTTGGAACGAATTTGTGCACGAAAACATTCATGAAAAAGTGAAAGAGGTTTATCCGGACGGCATTCATAACGCGATCGCCAAAGGCATTGCGGACAGCAGCTTCCAGATCCGGACGGCTACGCTCGATCAGCCGGAGCACGGCTTGACGGAAGAAGTGCTTGCCGATACCGATGTGCTGATTTGGTGGGGCCATATGGCGCACGACAAAGTCGACGACGCCATCGTAGAGCGCGTCCAGCAGCGCGTTTGGAACGGCATGGGTCTCGTTGTGCTGCACTCGGCCCATTTTTCGAAAATTTTCAAAAAGCTGATGGGCACCGGCTGTGATCTGAAATGGCGCGAAGCGGGCGAGCGCGAACGGATTTGGGTCGTCAATCCCGCCCATCCGATCGCCGCGGGTCTGCCCGAGCAGTTCAGCCTCGAGGAAGAGGAAATGTACGGCGAGCACTTTGACATTCCGGCACCGGACGAGCTCGTTTTCGTCAGCTGGTTCGAAGGCGGAGAAGTGTTCCGCAGCGGCTGCACGTTCTCGAGAGGACAAGGAAAAATTTTCTACTTCCGTCCGGGCCATGAGACGCATCCGACGTACTACAACGAGAACGTGCTCCATGTTATACGCAACGCCGTAAACTGGGCGGCTCCGTCCAATGCGGCAGCGCCGGTTCGCGGACACCGTCCGGAGCCGCTGGAGACGATCAAGGTGAAGCAGCCTCAATAAGCTGCCGGAAGCTTAATGCGCATAGACGAAACGCCGCATGTACCGTGTGGCGTTTTTTTGTGTTAAACTAGCAAAAGGTTTTGTTGGAACGCGCAATACAGCCCTATTGATGGAAGAAGGATTCGCACTCATGGTCAAAAAAGATTCGCTCATTAAAGGTACGCTTATATTGGCGGCGGCAGCGCTCGTCGCCCGGTTTCTCGGCATTTTTCAGCGGGTACCGCTCGATTATATGGTTGGCGATGACGGTGACGTCTATTTCGCGGTTGCCAATACCGTCTATATGTATCTGCTTATTATCGCGACGGCCGGCATTCCGAGCGCGATCAGCAAAATGGTGTCGGAGCGCTACGCACTCGGCCGTCCAGCCGAAGCGCAGCAGATCTACAGGGCGGCGCTGATCTTCGGCGCGGTAACGGGCATCGTACTGGCGGCGCTGCTTTACGCGCTGGCACCGCTCTATTCCAGCTTCATCGCCAAGACGCCGGGGGCGGATATATCCGTCCGTGCCATCGCGCCGGCGCTGCTGCTGTTTCCGGTCATCGCGATGATGCGCGGTTATTTTCAGGGACGGCAAATGATGGCCGCCGGCGGCATCTCGCAAATTGTGGAGCAGATCATGCGCGTTGTGCTCGGGATCGGCATTGCGCTGATCGTGCTGAACTGGGGTTGGGGGGACCGCTGGATCGCCGCGGCCGCAACGTTCGGCAGCGTGTTCGGCAGTATCGGCGCTTTTGCCGTCATGCTGTGGTACGGCCGCAAGCTGAAAAGAATGGACGCGGCAGAAGCGGCGCTCGCCCGGCGGGACACTTCTTCAGCGGCACCCGACGCCTCAGCTGCAGCGGTCGAGTCGGCAGCGGCCGCAAAAACCGAACAGCGGGTGAAGCTACCGTTCCGTTCCATCTACAAAGAAATTTTCTCTATGTCGCTGCCGGTCGTCGTAACCGCGATGACGGTTCAGTTTCTTTATCTGGTTGATACATCGTTTTTTGTGCGTCTGACGGAATCGTATTATTCTTCGTATGCTGCGGCAAAAGAGGCAATGGGTTATCTTACTTTCAATGCCCAGGCGATTGCCGGAATTCCGCCGATCCTGGCGATTGCGCTCAGCCAGTCCATCATCCCGGTGATCTCCGCTGCCAACTCGGTGCGGAACATGGATGAGGTGCAGCGGCAGGCGTCGCTCGTCATGCGGATCGTCGTCTTCACCGGCGTGCCCGCCGCTCTTATATTAACCGTAGCGGCGTATTCCGTGAACGGCCTGCTGTTCAGCAGTCCGGCGGGGAGCGGGATGGTAGCGGCGCTGACGGCGGGAACGATTTTTCAGATTACGATGATGACCAGCAATTCCATTCTGTTCGGACTCGGAAAGCCGCGGCCGGCGATGATCCACACGTTGCTCGGGTTCGCCGTGAAGATCGCCGCCAGCCTCGCGCTCGCTCCGCTTCTTGGCGGATACGGCCTTGTGCTCGCTTCCACGCTCTGCTTCCTGCTTATTACCGTGCTTAATCTGAGAGTCGTAAGAAGCAGCGTGAAGCTGGCCGTGCTCGGTAAGCGTTGGCCGGCTTATCTGCTCACGATCGTGGTTACCGCCGGAGCCGGCTACGGCGTTGACGTGCTGGTGCGCGGAGCGCTTGAAGGCGCCCTGCCGCCGAAGCTCATTTATTTGCTGGGCTGTATGGCGACGGGGCTTGTCACGCTTGGGCTGTATGCGCTGCTGCTGATCATGCTGCGAGTCGTAACGGAAACCGAAGCGAAATCGTTTCCGGGTCCGCTGCGCAAGCTGCTGCTCCCGCTTGTCCGCAGACTGGGCCGCAGCCGCGCGGCGTCTGTGAAAGCCGATTAATCCGCTTTCGTGCCGGTGCGCGAATCTTGTCAAAGCGGCAGGCTGTACGCTACAATGGGAGTCAACTGGTGATCATTACAAATCGCTGTTGAGCCAGCGCGAAGTCCATTTATATGAGCGCAAGGAATAAGGGGATGATTCAGAATGGAAAAGGTGCAAAGCGAAGAGGCGTTCCGTTCGGCGGTGTCGGACAGCGGCGTAACCGTAGCCGTGTTTAAGACGACCTGGTGCCCGGACTGCCACTTTATCAATCCGTTCATGCCGGATTTGGAAACCAAATACGCTGGCCGTATTAAATTCATCGAGATCGACCGGGACGATCTGCCGGATCTGTGCTCGGAGCTTAATATTCTTGGCATTCCGAGCTTTATCGCGTTCCGCGGCGGCAGCGAAGTGATCCGCTTTGTGAGCAAGCTGCGCAAGACGCGCGAGGAGATCGAACAATTTCTGGACCGCGCCCTGCAAGTAAGCGATGCGATGCCGCAAGCTTGAGAAGCCTTTTTTGAAACCGCACGAACCTTCGTTAAGAAGGGGCGTGCGGTTTTTTCAACATTAGCGCGCCTAGCCAAGCTAGGGACAACTAGCCGGTGAAAGTCCGGTCGAGGTAAGAGCCAAAATTTCGGGGCAGGAAGTCTTCCGCCTCGTTTTTGTTTTCCTTATGGCTGCTCGGTTTTGGGACAATCTTGAGACAGGGGAGTCCTCGAGCAGTGCACGGCGGCGAATGGCGGCGAACGAATGCATGAAACTGGCCTAACGAATCGTAAAACCGTTCGTTCAGGAATAAGGAGACTTCTTGAGCGATAACGAACCCTGCAATCACTATTTCATCACAAAACAACCCAACCGAGTCGATATGAATCCAATAGTGACGCTACGATTCGTTAGAACCTGGAACAGGTTCAAAAGGTACAAATAACGATGGCTCGGTTCGTTAGCCATACGATGATAGGCTTGATGCAAAATGGATGCCGTTTACGGCGTTCATTAGCTTCATGCTTACCATACCGGTCGCGGGAGGGGCCAAGCCCCTTCTTTTACTGCGTTCTTTAGGGCAGAATAGAAAATGGGCAGTTGCAGAATATAGCGGGAATCGTCACATTTTCAACATGGCTTTTGTCATTTTATATCGATATAATGGTTTGTAATGATTTTCGGGAAGGTGTGATTTGTAATGATATCCGGCCGTTATCGCGCGCTTGCATGGGCATCGTGTGTCGGAATGTTTATCGTCCTCATTGCGGGCTCCACGGTGACGACAACCGAATCCCAACTCGGCTGCGGACATGATTTTCCGCTTTGTAACGGGAAGTTCGTACCGGCTCATACGTTTGAATCGCTCGTTGAATATTCGCACCGGTTTATTACCGGTATTGTAGGGCTATTGATCGTGGCTACGTTCATCGCGACGCTTAGGCTGTACCGCAAACATAGGGAAGCGGTCATGTATGCGACGGCTTCGCTGGTGTTAACAATTATTCAAGCTGTTATGGGCGCTCTCGCGGTTGTCTATTCCCAGTCGCCGCCGGTGCTTGCGCTTCATTTCGGCATTTCGTTGCTTGCGGTCGCAAGCACGGCGCTGCTCGTCGTCTGGGTGCGGAGGATGGACAGGGGCTATGCGCAGCGCGCAGGCGAACCTGTGCCTCGCTTCATATACAATTTCGTTTTGTTTATCGCGGTCTACTGTTATGTCGTCGTTTATTTGGGCGCATTTATCCGCCATACCGATTCCGGCGGCGGCTGTCTCGGCTGGCCGCTGTGCAACGGCGAATTCGTCCCGGAAATTAACGGAGCGACAGGAATCGTGTTCCTGCACCGGATTGCGGGACTGCTGCTCTTTATTCTTATAGCGATGTTCTATCTGATCATGAAGCGGGTTCATAGCGGACGGACAAGCATGCGCGCATCCGCCAAGTGGGCGCTTGTGCTCGTCATTGTACAAATTTTGAGCGGCGCGCTGTTGACCGCTACGATCGGCGACGAGAAGAAATTTGTCTTTACCAGCTTGCTGCATAACGTCATCGTGACGGGGTTGTTCTCCGTTATTCTCGATATGGGAATCCAGGCGTGGCGAACACGGGGAGGTCGTCTTGGTTCATGAATCATAATTTAAGGCAATTTGTCGAGCTGCTTCGCAGCGAAGGGGACCTGGCCGTCATCGACGCGCCGGTCGATCCTTATCTGGAACTGGCGGAAATTCATAGACGGGTAATCGAACAGGAAGGACCGGCGCTGCTTTTCACGAACGTGACAGGCAGCTCTTTTCCTGTTCTGACGAACATGTTCGGCACCGCGCGCCGCGTCGATCTCGCTTTTGGACCGAGGCCGGAGGCGCTGATGAAAAATATTGTCGGCGCGGCCGACCGTCTGCTGCCCCCGTCGCTTGGCGCCGTATGGGGCGAGCGCGGCCTGATCAAAGATGTGCTGAAGGTCGGGCTGAAGACGGTAGCCCCTTCGAATGCGCCGGTGCTGGAAGTGTGCCGCAAGGACAAGCCGCTTGCCGGCCTTCCGGTGCTTACAAGCTGGCAGGAGGACGGGGGACCGTTCGTCACGCTGCCCCTCGTCTATACGGAACATCCGGAGCACCGCAAAAAGCATAACCTGGGCATGTACCGGATGCAGGTATTCGACGATTCCACAACCGGCATGCACTGGCAAATCCATAAAGGCGGCGGCTTTCATTATTACGAGGCCGAGAAGCGGAATGAACCGCTGCCGGTGACGGTATTTCTCGGCGGGCCGCCGGCGCTTATCGCGTCGGCGATCGCTCCGGTGCCGGAACATTTGCCGGAGCTGATGATCGCATCGCTCATTCTCGGCGACAAACTGCCGGTCGTTACCGACCCGTACGGACCGCACCGTCTGCCGGCACAAGCGGAGTTCGCCATCAGCGGCAGCGTTCCGCCCCATCTGCGGCGTCCGGAGGGACCGTTCGGCGATCATTTCGGCTATTACTCGCTGACGCACGATTTTCCGGTATTCAATGTGAACCACGTCTGGCACCGGAAGGATGCCATCTATCCGGCGACGATCGTCGGCAAGCCGAGGCAGGAAGACTACTACTTGGGCGAATATTTGCAGCGGCTGCTCGGGCCTGCCTTCCCGATGGTCATGCCGGGGGTGCGCGACCTGTGGGCGTATGCCGAAACGGGCGTTCACGCGCTGGCTGCCGCCATCGTTCGGGAAAGCTATTCCCGCGAAGCGCTCGGAACCGGCTTCCGCATTCTAGGCGAAGGACAGCTGTCGCTCACCAAGGTGCTGATGCTGACCGACCAGCCGCTCGACCTGTCCCGCTTCGACACGCTGCTGGAGACGGTGCTGGAGCGTTTCCGGCCGGAAACCGATCTGTTCGTCTTCGATAAAACGTCGCACGATACGCTCGATTATACGAGCGGCAAGCTGAATCACGGCAGCAAGGCGATTCTGCTCGGCGTAGGAGAGCCGGTCCGGTCGCTGCCGGGAGAATACAGCGAAGGCCCGCTGGCCGATATTAACGATATCGCCGTTTACTGCCGCGGCTGCCTGACCGTATCCGGCGCTTCTTACGCGTCTGATCCGGAGCTGCCGCAGCGTGTGCTCGGAGAGCTTCTGGAGCGAGGCACCGATTGGCCGCTCGTCGTGCTGGTCGACGACGCCAAGCAGACGGCAAGCGCGCAGACGCCGTTTTTATGGACGGTATTTACCCGTTTCAACCCGGCTGACGATATTTACGCCGCAACCGATGTGCAGCGGCATCACTTGGGATACCGGCTGCCGCTTGTCATCGATGCCCGCATGAAGCCGGGCTATCCGGATGAGCTCTTCCCGCGCGAAGATATTGTGCAAAAGGTAGACAGCCGCTGGAAGGAATATTTCCCGGGCTGAATCACGGCACCTTACGAAGTGGTTTTGCTGAGGCAAAACCTTAAGCCTATGCTTACGATGCTGATTTTGACTTATGTCTAACCTTAATGATGCTGGTTTGACTTACCCAAAGCCTTAAGGAGGACGACATGCTTCGATTCCTGTTCGGCGAATCGCCGCATACGCCGCAGGGTGAGCTTGCGGATGCGGTGAAATCGATGACGGCCGCGGCCGCCTATTTCCGCCGGGAAGCGGAGCGGGGCCGCGACATGAACCACAAGCAACGGACATACGAAATATGGACGCTCGGCCTGATCTCGTCGCTCGATGAGCTTGAGCAGAGCCATTATGCCGCACAACGGTTCGGAAGCCGCATCCGGAGCGATACGTATGCCGGATTAACGGATGAAGAGCGGCTTGATTACCGGCGTTACGTCTATTTCGACAAAAATATGTTTATCCGGCTGTTCGCCCTGCTCGATAAGCTTGGTACGCTGCTGAACGATCGGCTGGCGCTTGAAACGGAGCGGGTGAAGCCGTATTTTTCGTATTTCACGGTGCTGCGGCGGATGCGGGAGCGCAGGCTGCACGGGCAGCTTGCGGCAGCTTTGAACGAAGTGAACGACAAATACGAGGATTCGATGACGCGACTGCGCAAACGGCGGAACGTCGAAGTGCACAATATGAACTCTGAGCTGCAGGACGACTTGGCGCAGAGCCGTCTTCATTACGGGACGGAGATGAAGCTGGAAAATTTGCAGCAGCAAATCGACGATTCCGCGGCGGGACTGGCCATGGCTGCGGAAACGCTGCGAATCGCGTTTGACTACCTGAACTCCGCGCGGAGATAGCATTCCTGAATATGGTATACTGGCACCATGCATATGTAGTCGGGGAGGGAGAAGCTTGGAGCTGCAGGGCCGCACCGTACTGATCACGGGAAGTGCAAAGGGATTGGGCCGGCGTACTGCTATGGAGCTTGGCGCCAAAGGCTGCAATGTCGTACTGAACTACAAAACGAGCGAAGCGGAAGCGCTGCGGCTGTGCGCGGAAATATCGGATCTCGGCGTCGGCTGCGCCGCCGTGCAGGCGGATATTTCGCAGCCGGACGACGTCGAGCGGCTCGGCGCGGAAGCGGAGAGGCTGTTCGGCGGCGTTGACATTCTGGTTAACAATGCGGGGCCGTTCATCCGGGAGCGGCGCGTATTCGCCGAGTATGATCGCGAAGATATCGTCGGACTGCTGCACGGCAATCTTCTTGGCGCCATGCTGCTCGATCATCGGCTGCTGCCGGGCATGAGAGAGCGAAGGTGGGGTCGCATCGTGCACTTCGGCTTTGGCCGTGCAATGGAAGGCAGAGCCTGGCCGCACCGCGCCGTATATGCCGCCGCCAAGACGGGTCTTGTATCGTTTACCAAGACACTGGCCGTCGAGGAAGCGGAATACGGCATTACCGTCAATATGGTCTGTCCGGGAGATATCCGCGGCGAGAATAAAGAGAAGTCGATTTCCGAAGTGATCGGCGTACCTGACGACGAATCGCCGCGCGGAAGGCCGGGTACGGGCGAGGATGTTGCCAGGGTCATCACCTTTTTGTGCCTGCCGCAGTCCGATTTTTTAACCGGTAACATCATTGACGTAACCGGAGGGCTCGACCCGATCCGGCCGTCCATCAAACGGTAGCCGTTCAGGTATTGGCTAAAAAAACGTAACCCGAATAACGACGGAGCGGAACAAAAAAGAGTCTTTCCGGCGGTTTAACGAACCCGCATCGGAAAGACTCTTTTAATTCGTATCGTTGCTTTTGTGAAGCGCTCATATTAGAATACTTGAACAACCTCTTGCACGCCTTCCACTTCTTCAAGCAAAGCGCGCTCGATGCCGGCTTTCAGCGTAATGGTGGAACTAGGGCAGCTGCCGCATGCGCCCATCAGACGCAATTTAACGATGCCGTCCTCCACGTCAACCAGTTCAACGTCACCGCCGTCGCGCTGCAGAAACGGGCGGAGTTTGTCCAGAACGTCGAGCACTTCATCATACATCGTGCTTTGTGCATTCTCGCTCATTGCAATTCACTCCTTTCTCCCCTATTATAATACAAAGCCATTCAAATGAAAATGGACTCCTTAAACCGGCACGCCCGGTATTTTTGTATAAGCAGGTGAACATCATGCTGAAACCAATGATTGAATTTTGCGCCAGCAACATGCATCATGGCACCCGAAGGCTCCTCGAGAAGCTCGAAGAGAATCCCGAACTGGATGTCATCGAGTACGGCTGTCTGGGCAACTGCGGCGAATGCTACCTGGCGCCGTTTGCGCTTGTGAACGGAGAGATTGTCTCCGCTGAAGATGTGGAACAGCTTGAAGAGCGGATCCGGGACGTGCTGAAGGACCAGCAGGCGGACCGGGAAGCGCTGGACAAGCTGATCGACGATCTGTAAGCGCGAACCGGCCGCCGGCCGGCTTGTCCGCTATCCGAAGTGACGCTTGGATTTCCAGAGCACGCCGCTCTTAAGCAGACGGGGCACACGTCCGACGAGCGACGTTTTGCCCATCAAACCGAACCCGGCTTTTTTGCCGAGGGAGCCGAGTACGCCCTTGAGCCTGATCGGGGACATCTTCGGCTCTTTGCCTTTCCAAAGCGCCTGCATCACTTCCGCGACCTGCTTGCCCATTGCGCCCGCGAGCTGCCCGCTTGGGGAATAAGGGACGGATGCGCAGTCGCCGATGACAAACACGTTCGTATGCTCCGGAAGCTGATAAAAATCATTGACCACTAGCCGGCCCTGCTTATCTTTCGGCAAGTTTAAACGCTGCACAATCTCAACCGGCTGAATGCCGGCCGTCCATACCGTGACGTCGGTCAGAATCGTCTCGCCCGACTTGCAGTCGTGAAGCGCTCCTTGCTCAACACGGTCTAACGAAACGTTTCCGCGCATTTCCACATGATGCTCGACAAACCAGGAGCTCACATAACGTTTCAGCGTGCCCGGGAATGCAGACAGTACGCTGCTTCCCCGGTCGATAATCCGGATGTTCAAATCCGGCCGGCTTTCCCGCAGCTCTGCAGCCACCTCGACGCCGCTCAGTCCGCCCCCGATAATCGACACTTGTCCGTAAGGCTTCGTATCGTTGATCAGCTGGTACGTTTTGCGTGTCGAGGAAAAGCTTTGGATACTGGAAGAGTATTGCTGCGCGCCTTCGATGCCGTGGTAGTTGTCCGTACAGCCGAGCGCAATGACGAGCCAGTCGTAAGAAAGAGGATCTTGGCCTGCCAGATAAACCAGCTTGTTCGCCGGATCGATTTCCGTCACTTCACCGTACGTGAGCAGCAGCCGCGGGTCGGAAGGAAACAATACCCGCAGTTCATGATCCGAAGCGGTTCCCGCCGCAAGCGCGTAATATTCTGTCTTGAGGCCTTGAAACGGCATCCGGTCAATCATAACAAGGCTAACATCGCTGGGGACATCCCCGTCGAGCAGCTCCTGCGCTAAAGCCAAACCGCCGTATCCGCCGCCCAGAATGACAAAACGTTTCATCGTATCCACAACCTTATCTTCTCGAATCTTTTCCTAATGTTTCCAACGCATTTCATCCATATCATATAAGGGTTGTTAACCTAATATGCGCCTCGCTGAAGCGGCTTACTCATACACTTTGATTTCGTTGTAAAAGGTGTCCCGTTCCACCGGAATGCGGCCTGCCCCTTTAATGAGCCAGACCAAATCTTCACGCGACAGCCCTGCCGGCGTCAGCGCGCCGGCCGAATGGCTGATCCGCTCGCGCACAAGCGTCCCATGCGCATCGGAGGCGCCCATCGTCAGGGATACCTGCGTCAGCTGCGGGCCGATGTTGATGAAATACGCTTTGATGTGCTGGAAATTATCGAGCATGAGACGCCCGATCGCAATCGTCTTCAAGTCCTCGTATGCCGAATTGCGGCGACGGATGCCCGCTTTAGGACTGGACGGCTGCATCGACAGCGGAATAAAGACCATGAAGCCGTTCGTTTCATCCTGCAGCTCGCGCAGCTGCGCCATATGGTCGATGCGCTGCTCGTACGTTTCCACCGAGCCGTACAGCATCGTCGTATGCGTGCGCAGGCCGAGTTCGTGCGCGGCGCGGTGAACGGCGAGGTATTGGCTTACGTTCGCTTTTTCCACGCGCATCTTCTGACGGTACTGATCGGACAAAATTTCCGCTCCGCCGCCCGTAAGCGACTCGAGCCCCGCTTTCATAAGCTCCTGCAGCACTTCCTTGTAGCTGAGACCGCTGATGCGGGAGAAGAAATCAATTTCTGCCGCCGTATAAGCTTTCAGCGTGACATGCGGGTATTTTTCCTTGAGCGCTTTAAGCGAATCTACATAGTATTGAAACGGAACATGGGGGTTATGCCCGCCGACGATATGGAATTCCCGGACGCCGGGGTGAATATGCTGCTCGATATACTCGATCATTTCCGCACCCGACAGCGTGTAGGACCCTTCCTCTCCCTGATCCTTGCGGAAGCTGCAGAAGGCGCAGTGCGCTTCGCATACGTTCGTAAAGTACAGTGTCATCGTATCGATAAAATAAACCTTTTTGCCGTTTTTGCGCAGATTCACCTCATTGGCCATTTGGCCGATCGTCAGCAAATCGTCGGACTTGTACAGGAATACGCCTTCTTCCCGCGTTATTCGCTCGCCATGCCGGACTTTTTCCATGATGTCCAGCATTTTCCGGTCTTCAGTCGGTAGTATGACGCTCATGATGCAACCTCCTTATAGGTAATCAAAAAACAGCTTCGATTCCGCCTGAATTTTTTCCAGGATTGTGAAAAAAAGAACTTGTTCGCTCCACAAAAACACGTCTTGTTTATTATAAACTGCATATACTAAAGCTTCAATGAGAAAAACTCGTATCGGAGTCATTCGAAGATGAGCGACCGCGTTTAGAGGTGAGCTCGGGGCAGCCATGCCTTGAGCGATTTCGGCTGTTTGGAGTATAATGAAGAAACAGGAAGATGAAATGGAGGGATAACGCATGATCGCAATCAGCGAATCGGCATCGGATAAAATTAAGGAAATGCTCGCCTCAGAGGAAAGCGCGGATTTGTTCCTTCGTATCGGCGTGAAGGAGGGCGGCTGCAGCGGCTTCTCCTACGGTATGGGCTTCGACGACGAGCATCACGATAATGACAAAGAAATGGAAGTTCAAGGCCTGAAAGTGGTCGTCGACGGCGACAGCATCGTTTATTTGAACGGCCTCGAAATCGACTGGAAAGAATCCGCGATGGGCGGCGGTTTTACCATTCATAACCCGAACGCCACCGCAACGTGCGGGTGTGGCTCGAGCTTCCGCACGGCGGCTGCGGCCGGCAAGCCGAATCCGGAGCAGTGCTGATTAGAAAATCGGTCGAATAAAATTTGATTGTTAATTTACCTCCTTAATGTGTGAATGTCGTACATTCATTATTTTGAGGAGGTTTTTGTTTGCTTAAAGGTATTTGCCAAGCATTCCGGGATGTCTGCCGCTCAGTCGGGTGCTTTCTATTCCTGAAGTAACGGGAGTATACTTGTTAGAATGATAGATCAGTACAGCTAAATTGTGGAGGAGATTGCGTTGAAAAGAACTGTAGGTTTGATTGTTGCCGTAACAACGTTTTTTCTTCTTGTAACGAAATCGCTTTATGTAGAACGGATCGAACTCTACGTTATCATTGTTTCTCTTTCTCTTATTGCAATCGTTTTTAATCTAACCTCTAAACAATGGAAAAAGTCCGGAGAGATTGTAGCAAGCTCAGCCATTGTAGGATCTGTATTTTTCTGGGTATTTGCTTTGACCGATTTAATCGCAGACCATTTTATGTACTTTCTCCCGTCAGGAAATGAGGATGGCCGGCCTTTACCATTAGTTTTGAAAATCCAGGAGTTCAGTGATGATTTATTTATTGCAAGCATTACAGCCTTGATACCGGCAGTTTTAATCTCTTTTCTGTCAACAACATTATTTGCGAAAGTTATTACGAAAAGAACATAGGATTTGTTCCTCAACTTCCGTTAAGAGATATTTTACGAGGACTCTCACTCACCAAGAAGAATAAACCGAACATAAACCACGCCTACAATGATTTACGCTCAAGGAAGTTACCCCGAAAAACAGAATTCGGTATTAAAAGCGAGTCCGAGGAATAGCTGAACTCTCTACGCCGGTTCGTTTAAATTCATAAGTGAGGATGAATAAATCTTGTTGCTTGAAAAAAATCTGTCTCCGCGATTTGACCCGCTTGTTAAACATGTTAAAAATCTTCATGATTTAAGAATGGCTTCCGCATCCGCACTAATGGTCATACATAACGATAAAATTGTTGCCGAAACGTATCACAGTTTTCTCTCCACCCTTCCGGGATCAAAGCCGGTGCAGCCGCAGTCGCAATTCAACGTTGCTTCGGTTCGCAAAAGTTTGATCGGCTTTTCAGTTGCTTGGGCCATGTATAACGGGAGATTAGGTTCAATTGACGACCCCGTGCTCCAATATCTACCGAATCTCAATAAGGATGTAATGAAGGGAATTACTTTACGGCATCTGTTAACGCATACTCACGGGCTGAGAACGAACGAAAAAGATGAGCTGTACAACCATTTCACGGCCGGCAGCGGGTGGGACTACAGAGGCGAAAACATCCGGCTGTTAACGGAAATCGTTCATCAGGTTACAGGCAAAACGGTCGCACAAATTTGCCGGGAGCACGTTTTTCTCCCTATGGGATTAACGGAGATTGGATGGAGAACTAAGCCGCACGATGATCTTGTGCAGGTTGTACACGATCCCGGCAGAGGAGCTTCCTCGGAATTGAAGATGAGTCCGGACGGGGATATGCCGAACTTGTTTGCTTCAACACGAAACCTCGCTTGCTGGGGGTATTTGCACCTTAAGAGGGGCTGCATCAACGGCAAGCAAATCGTTCCTGAACAAATCATCGACTGGATCACCGCCCTTCAAAGTCCCAAATTGCCCAGTTCCGATCTTCCTCAAAATGGTTTTTTGTGGCAAGTTAAAGATCGGCCAGCCAAGCAAAGCGAGATTGGTTCGCAGGTGCCACCCGGTTCCTATCAAATCCTTGGAGCTATGGAACAAGCGGTATTAGTAATTCCAACGCATAACATCGTTGTGGTCAGGCTGATGAATCGGCTCGGCAACCCGCCGGGCTATAATTACTTGGAAAGCATTCGCTCTTTCGGCGACTGTGTGATGCAATGCTTGCATACTGATGCTGACTCGAAGCTTTGACGCAGATTGCGATTGGGAAACGATACTAGAAAAGCAACATTTATTCCAATATATGTTACAGTATTATTGGATACAAACTGATGGCTTTTCAACGTGATGGAGGGGTAAATATGTTGCCAAAGAAAAAGATGATTATTATTGGGGCTTCAATTGTTTTTCTACTAGGTAATGCTGTTGGGGCTATGGCATCTTCAAAATTCAAAGAGATTAAGGCTATTTTAAATCCATCGTTAAATGTTGAATTTAATGGAGAACAGCTTGCACCAATGAAGGCTATTAACTATGAAGGAACAACTTATCTGCCAATACGAAATATTTCGGAGATAGCCGCACTGGACAGTAGAATTGAATTCGACAGCAAGAAAAACAAGCTGATCATTGGTGGGCCAATGTACCTCAATCTCTATTCCCAAAATAGCGATGGTTTTTATCAGATGATTGTTAACGGTAACTGGCATCCGTCAATAATTACGCCGAACAGAAAAATTTACAGTAATTATTATATGGGAGTTGACTTCTTTCTTGAGACCGAAGCAAGCGATAGTTTAGATGAATACTACAAGTCTATAGTAAATGACCAGTCTTCAGGTATAAAAATTACAAGTGAAACAGATACGGAAATATTCAAGCAACAGGCAAAAGAAGCCACTTTTGAATCATCGGATTCAATTGGAAAGTTGGCAATAATCCAAAACGGTAATGATTTTATTATCATTCGCTTTTTTGTAGATAAGACAAGGTTCAAACAATCTGACTTTAAAGAGTACGATAAGATGTTGAAAAGTTTTAATATTCAATAGCACACTGTTAAAGCAACAGGGACTGATGGAGATGTCTATAAATGAAACGAATTTTATATATCGAAGACGAAGCGGAAATCGGCGAGTGGGTGAAATCGGACCTTGAACGACGCGGTTACAGCGTCCGGTGGCTCACTTCCGGCCAAGGGGCGACCGAAGAGGTGAAGCAGGCCGATCTTGTTGTGCTTGATGTGATGCTGCCGGGACTGGACGGCTACTCAGTCGGGCAAAGGCTGAAGCGGGAGGCGCCGCAAGTGCCGATTCTGATGCTGTCCGCATTGTCCTCAGTGGAGGACAAGCTGCAGGGCCTCAGCTTTGCGGACGACTATATGACGAAGCCGTTCCACCCGGACGAGCTGGCGGCGCGTCTGGAGGTGCTGCAGCGGAGGTTCGGGCAGTCGATCGGCAGTGAAGTGAGACTCGGTCACATTACCGTCCGGCTTGAACAGCAATCCGTCATGGATAGCCGGACGGGGGACGAAATTCCGCTGACGGCCAAACAGCTGCAAATTTTGCTTTTTTTCCTGAAGCATTCGAATCAGATCATGACGAAGGAGCAGATCTACGAGTCGATCTGGGGAGAGCCTTACATGGAAGGCGATAAGACGGTAATGGTCCATATCCGTTACTTGCGCGAAAAAATCGAAATCAATCCGAGCGAACCGGCGATCATCGAGACGATTCGCGGCATCGGTTACCGGGTGAAATTATGAGATTCAAGCTTCGCAATTCGCTTCTTTCCAAATATTTGCTGATCATTTTGTCCGCACTGGTGCTGCTGCCGCTGACTTTTCCTTTCGTGTCGCTGTTGTTTTTCCTGTCCATGCAGGTGATGAATAGCGATATCTTCGATGACTACCGATATCAGAACGGAGCCGCTTTGGAAAAAAGGTGGCACGAGGAAGCAAAGAAGCTCGGCGGAGCGTCCGCTGAAGTTATCGACAGAGCGCTTCGGCGGTTGCAGACGGCTTACCCGGAAGCCGGAATGTTCTGGGTCGACCAGTCAGGCACGACCAGGCTGCAGCTGCCGGACAATTCGTCGCTGCCGGACGTTTGGTCAGCCGCGTATACCGTTCAATTTATGAAGGAACGGATAAACGGCGATCCATTTACGATTGTTGCCTTTATCGGGGAAACGAGAGATGAAGGGTTCATCGTGTTTGAAGTTCCGCGAGAAATGATGCAGGCTCCCGTTCAGCGAGTGCCGGATACCGCTTTTATTGCCGGCACGCTGCTTATTTTGGCCGGATTTCTTTTGATCTCCTTTTTCTTTTTTTATCGGATCAGGAGGAGGCTTGTCCGTCTGCAAACGGCGATGACCGGTGCTCCCGGGCGGGCCATTCCGGACATGATCGAGGTGCAGAACGAAGACGAGATCGGAAGGCTGGAAGCGACGTTTAACGAAATGGTGCGAAAACTCGATGACAGCCGGGTGCGGGAATCGAAGGAGGAGGCGCTGCGCCGCGATTTGATCGCGAAGCTTTCGCATGACCTCCGCACCCCGCTTACGACGATTCGCGGCCATGCGTTCAGCTTGAGAAACGAGGAATTGTCCGACCGGGGAATGGAATCCACGCTTCTCATTGAACGGAAAATCGACTACCTGAGCCGGTTGATTGACAATCTGTTCTCGTATTCGCTGCTTTCCGCCGGCAAGTATCCTTATCAGCCGCAAGAAATCGAAATCGTGCGCACCGTACGGTCGCTGTTTGCCGGCTGGTACCCCGTTTTTGAACAAGAAGGGTTTACAATCGAACTGGATCTTGCGGAAACGGCCGTTTATTGGCAGGTCGATCCGGCGTGGCTGGAGCGGGTGCTGGACAATTATGTGCAAAATGTGCTCCGTCATGCGAAATCGGGCCGGTACATCGGAATGCAAGTCACGAAGGAGCGCGGAGGAACCATTATCATTACGGACCATGGCCCGGGCATGGAAACGGAATCGGCTGAGAAGGGGGCGGGACTCGGACTGTCCATCATTTCATTGATGCTGAAGGAAATGAAGCTGCAAAGCGCGACCGACAGCAAACCCGGAGAGACTATTGTACGCCTGTCGCCTAAAGCCGGCGGATGAAACGATTCGTTCGCCTGTCGCCTAAAACCGGCGCATGGAACGGTCGTCCTAGCGCTAAAGCTGACGCATGAGACAGTCATACGCCAATCGCCCAAAGTCGGCGCGTTATGAGTTCGCGGACTCATAAATGCGCCGGCTTTTTTGCTTTTTTAAACGGATTTTAAACGGGACGGTACTTCGGATTTAACCTTGCGGGTGTACGATAGTTTGCGAGGTGATGAAAGAATGAACGAATGGATATTGCAGACGGACAGATTGACGAAAAAATTGGGCGGAAAAGCGGTCGTGAGCGATGTTGACGTCCGGATCGAAAGAGGGGATATTTACGGCTTTCTCGGACCGAACGGCGCGGGCAAAACAACGACGATCCGCATGCTGCTCGGTCTGGCCAAGCCGACCCAAGGAAATATCCGGATTTTCGGAAAGGATCTGCGCAAAGAACGAATGGCGATTTTGCGCAAGGTCGGCTCGCTTGTCGAGTATCCTTCCTATTACGGCCATTTGAACGCATGGGAAAATTTAGAGGTTGTCCGGCGGCTGCTGGATGTCCCGCGAGCCCGGATCGGCGAAGTGCTGGACATTGTGCGGCTGACGGCGGAAGCGAAACGTCCGGTAAAAGGCTTCTCGCTTGGCATGAAACAGCGGCTCGGAATCGCAACGGCGCTGCTCGGGCAGCCGGAGCTGCTTATTTTGGACGAGCCGACCAACGGACTCGATCCGGCGGGAATTCTCGAAATTCGCGAACTGATCAAGAGTTTGCCGAAGGAGCAGGGCGTTACGGTGCTGGTATCGAGCCACCTGTTGTCGGAAATCGAACAAATGGCGACGAGAGTCGGCATTATTACAAAAGGCCGCATGATTTTCCAGGATTCCATCCGGGCGCTGCAGGAGAAAGCGCAGACGAAAATCCGGCTTCGGGTGAGCGATCCGGAAACGGCATGGAAGCTGCTGCTGGCGGGCGGTTATGAGGCCGATTGGAACCGCAGCGAACTGACGGTGAGCAGCGATACCGACGAAACGATTGCCGATATGGTCGCAAGACTGGTCCGGAACGACTTTGACGTCTATCGGGTTGAACAGGAGGAGGCTTCGCTTGAGCGCATTTTCCTGGAGATGACCGGCGGGGAGGGAAGCTTGTGATCGTGCGCGTCCTTTCCGCGGAGATGCTGAAAATCCGCAAAAAGATGATCTGGTTTCTGACCGTACTGGGACCGCTTGGCGTAGTCGGCTTGCAAGCGGTGAATTTCGGCCTCCGCTACGACTACTTGACGAAGCAGTATGCGGCCGATCTATGGGGCGGCTTGTTATGGAATGTGGGCATGCTGATGGTGCCGACGCTGTTCATCGGGCTGGCGATCATCGCTTCGATGACGGCGGGAATCGAACACCAGACAAATTCCTGGAAACAGATTTTAGCGCTGCCGGTCAAAAAATCTCAGGTGTTCATCGGCAAATTTCTGCTGTCGGCGCTGCTGCTCTTTTGTTCGTCCACGCTGCTGGCGGCCGGAACGGTCGCACTCGGTTTCGCCCTTCGCTTTCCTGCGGCGGACATCCCTTATCGCGAGCTGCTTGAAATGGCTTACTATCCATATTTGGCGATTGTGCCGTTTATCGCGCTGCAGGTGTGGCTTTCCGTTACGATGCACAACCAGGCGATTGCGCTGACCATCGGAATTGCGGGCACCGTCTTTTCCTTGTTCTCCACCCGCTTCGACGACTGGATGCCTTATAAATGGCCTTATTTGCAAAATGCGGCGGATAACCCGCTTTATTCCGCGGCACTCGGGATCGTCTTCGGCGTTGTTGTGCTGTATGCCGGGGTAATCGAGTTTGTACGAAAGGATGTGAAATAAAGATGGTGGCGATGATTCGTTCCGAATGGTTAAAGCTGCGCAAAACGGTGATCTGGATGCTGGCTGCCGTCAGTCCGATATTGGCGGCGGTAATCGGCGTTCTTGACGTCGATCGAACTCAGGATTCCTCAGCTTGGGTTTACGCGCTTTCGATGATGTCCGTCCTGCACGCGATGCTGTTTCTGCCGCTGCTGACCGGCGTCTATGCGGCGCTCGTTTGCCGATATGAACATATAGGAGGCGGCTGGAAAATGATGCTCGCGCTTCCGGTAACGCGCAGCCAGGTGTTTCTGGTCAAATTCGGGTTTGTTGTACTGCTGCTTGCGGTCACGCAAATTATTTTTCTTGCCGCTTTGCTGCTGATCGGTCTGGCGCTCGGGTTTGCCTTTCCGATCCCGTGGGCGGAGCTGCTTCGTTCGGTAGCGGGAGGCCTGCTGGCCTGTCTGCCGTTGGCCGCTCTGCAGCTCGGCGTGTCGACGGCCTGGTCGAGCTTCGGCGCGCCACTCGCCGTTAATGTCATTTTTACGCTGCCTAACCTGCTCATTGTAAACTCGGAAGATTACGCCCCTTACTACCCTTGGGCGCAGCCGATGCTTGCGATGGTGCCCGGCGGTCCGGATTCGTATGGCGCCTTCAACGTGTCTGCGGAATCGTTATTCGGCATCATTTTGGGCGGATTTGTGCTGTTTATCGTGTCCGGCCTGCTCTATTTCTCGAAGAAAGCGATTTGAACACAGCGCCTTGGGGTCCGAAAGGTGCATGGTTCGTAAGAGAAGTGAAGACAATAATAGGTCCGAGGGTTGCGGCTGCAAGTATAGTCAGGTAAAATAATGGCAGCGATTATTCCCGGTACAAAATATAGACCGATTCAACTCCCTTGTTCTCCGTCCGAGATACGAGGGAGTTCTTTCGTTGCCATGAACAGACCGGATAACGACAAGGGACTCTCCGACGTGGAACTTCTCAGGTGAGATGGTGGCGCAGTGATGAATTTTTTGCTGGATATGAAAACCGTTTTCGTATTGCTTATGATTGGACATCTGTTTACCGTCATTTTGATCAGCGCTTACCGGCGTCAGCATGCGAAAGACAGCACCGTGAACACTTTTTTCGGGGCAAAATTAGCTCAAGCGCTGGCATGGCTGCTCGTCGCGCTGCGCGGCCAAATACCCGACTATCTCTCCGTCTCTGCAGGCAACACGCTTCTGTTTCTCGGGGAGGCGCTGGAAACGGCGGCGCTGCTGAAGCTGCAGGGAGCCTTCAATCAAAAGATCAAACGGATCTACATTATACTGTCCGCCGTCAATTTCGCGGCTTTTCATGCGGTGTTTCTGCTGTACAACGTCGAATACATACGAATTGCAGTCGCTTCGTTCGGCACGGCGGCTTACATTATTATACCTGTGTGGCTGATGATCCGGCGGCGGGATTCCTCATTGCTTAACGTTATGGTCGGGTATTTGTATCTGCTCGTTTTTATATCTCTCATTGGCAGAGGGATCTTAGCGCTTCGGCCGGGTTCCAGCATGGGGTTGTTCACGCCAGACCTGTTTCAGACATTGACGTTTGTGTCCATTTACCTCGTCATGATTTTGGGCAATACCGGTTTTGTGCTCTTGTCCAAGGAACAGGCAGATCGGGAACTGCTGCGGGTGGCCAGCTATGACGATTTGACGGGCACGCTGAACCGCAGAACGTTCATTTTGCGTTCCAGGCAGTGCCTCGCCGATTATGCGCGAAAAAAAGCGCCGGTGTCGCTGCTGCTGTTTGACATCGATCATTTTAAAACGATTAACGATACATACGGTCACAGTGCCGGGGATATGGTGCTGGAGCTTTTGGCGAGCCGCATCCAGGAGCAGCTCGGCGCGGGCGATCTGTTCGGCCGGTACGGAGGCGATGAATTTGCGGTTCTGATGCCCGGCGCCGATGAAACGGCATCTGGCCGGACTGCCGAGCGGATCCGCGAGGTGGTAAGCTCCGTTACGCTGCCGGATATTCCATTAACGTTTACGATCAGCGGGGGGCTCGTCACCGTCGTCCCCGATCAGCGGACGCAGCTTGAGCTGCTGTATACGCTAACCGACAACGCGCTGTACAGCGTGAAAAAGAGCGGGCGAAACGGCGTGCAGCGCAGCCGGCTGCAGCTTGATTCCGGATGATGCCGCTTAATCATCAATGGCGGAAGGTCCCATCGTTGCCTGGCAGGCCAACCGGTAACCAGCCTTAACGTCGTCGGACAATAATTTGCGCTCGCGTTTATTGGCCTCAGTGAGCAAGCCGGCTCCGCTGATTAAGCGTATTTTGCATACGCCGCAGGAGCCTTTTCGGCATTTGTATTTGAGCGGAATACCGTTGTCCAAGCCTGACTCTAATAGATTTTTCCCTGGAATAAAAGATACCTCATAAACATTTCCGTCCTGAATGAGGCGGATGCCCGATATTGCAGTTCTTGATACCGTCTTTGGAATCCCGGGGGGAGTCGACGTTTTATGTTGTTGATTGACAACAACCGAGCTTGGCACTAAAGAGCCGACCGTCAATTTTCGATTCATAATCGGCATCTCCTTTCCAAGTGACAACGAAGTGTTATAAAATGAATGAAACAAGTAAATACTAGTTCAATAGCGAGAAAGGGGGAGAAACGATTGCAGCGAATCGCACAGTTAAGAGATATGTTTACCGTCACCAAAGAGAATATCCAATATTTTATGAACTTGATCAGTCCGATTATTGCAAACGCTGTCGATGAGCATCAACGGATGTACTTTCATCACATTTTCGAAGAAGAAGAACAGCATTTGGAGCGTCTGGAACTATTTCTCCCTAAGTTGGCCGAGCTGGCTATCGTTTCTCCGAACGAAGCTGCCGAGCGCAAATTGATAGGTTTGCTGCAGGATATCAACCTGGAAACGTTCGGGCAGCATAATTTTCTGGAGCACCTTGAACTGATGCTATTCCACTTTACATCCGGCGAGACCAACCAGAAGCTGCACGGAATGATTGACCAAACGAAACGTGATTACCTTATTATAAAAGATATTTTGTTTCAATTGAATGAAGAATTTCTTCCGGAAGCCAATCGTGCCAAAGCATCCGATCATCATGACGTGCACAGCGCGGCTCATCAAAGCCCCGTTTCAGCCGATTTCAATTGGAAGAACGAAGCGCCGGCAAGAAAAGGATTAACGGTTGGCAGCTTGAAAGGAATGAAAAAAGAGCAATTTTTCCGGAGGGTTACGATGGCAAACAAAGTCGATATTTATCCCGACTCCCCGCTAAATGCGGCGCAATGGGAGCAAATGAATGAAACCATTATTGAGGCCGCCCGCAAACAATTGATCGGCAGACGGTTTATCGAAATCTATGGTCCGATCGGAGAAGGCATCCAGTCGATCAATGTCGACATCTTCGACGAACTTCAGGGCGGGGGAATCGACGTTCACGGCAGTAAACTTGAACTTTCCGTCCCAAGCCGGAGAAGGAACTTGACCATACCGATGCTGTACAAAGATTTTACGCTGTATCGAAGAGATTTTGAATTGGCGAAAAGTCTTTCCATCCCGCTTGACTTAAGTCCGGCTGCCAATGCGGCAACGCAGTGCGCAAGACTTGAGGATGAGCTGATCTTCCAAGGCTCGGAAGAATTCGATCTTCCCGGGTTAATGAATGTTAAAGGCCGTCTGACCCACATTATCGAGAATTGGATGGAATCGGGAAAAGCGTTTGAAGATGTCGTAGAGGCAACCCGTAAATTACAGCAGGTGGGACAAACCGGGCCGTACGCGCTTGTGTTGTCGCCCGAATTATACGCATCGTTGCATCGTGTCCATCAAGGAACCAATGTTCTGGAGATCGAGCATGTGAAGGAGCTCGTAACCGACGGCGTATTCCAGTCTCCGTCGCTTAAAGGCCGATCCGGAGTGATGGTCAATACAGGGCGCCACAATTTTGACTTGGTCATCGCCGAGGATTTCGACAGCGCCTTCCTTGATTCGGAACATTTGAATTTTCTGTTCCGGGTTTATGAGACGATCGTGCTCCGCATCAAGCGGCCAATTGCGATTTGTACGTTTGAAGAAGCTTAAGTTTTGCATGCTCTCCTTTGTGGAGGGCATGCTTTTTATTTTTCTTGAATAATAACAGGAAGAAAATCATAAGTTAAGCACTGAGATGAGAATTTTGGGAATGAGAATCATTCTTGACAAATGCGACCGCCTTATACTATGATGGTCTCAAGATAATGAGAATCATTATCGCGAAGAAACGATCAAACTGCTGCTGTATTTCTGTTGTTCTTGCTCTTCTTTGCTTGTTTCGTACTGGGATATTTGAACTTCAACAGGAATTAACTGCATAAGATGGAGGCTATTATGATTACGTCAATTAATGGTTTGCAGGATATTCATACCGTGATACGAAATGAGCGAAAAGTCGGGGGAGCAGTAGAGGCAGAGCGAATCCGCTTATGTTCTGGCGAAGAATATGCTTATCCTGTCATAACAAGCGTGGATACCGATGGAAAAACAATCTATTCGATCGGTTTTTTTACCAATGACGGAACACGAATTATCGCAAATATAAGTGAGGTCGCCCAGATCTCCCAGCCGTCGCATAAATGGCTAAAGGATTTGGTCAATACAAATTATAAGTCGTTCAAGATCGGTCAGAAAGTAAACTATTTGCTTCGGCTTTGTGAACTGAACGAGGGAAGCGCAACTTCGATTTTTCGAGCGGAAGTGGAAAGAATCGTGGAAGATATCGGTGCAGATTCGATTGCGCATGTGAAAAATGCGCATCCAATCCTGCAGCATTCCGCCAAAATACTGCCGATGCGCATCGCCTAAGAACTAAAATCGGGAGCAAGATGCTGTCCCGTTTCATAAGCTTCAAAACAACGAACCGGTCAAAGGCTGATCTTGACCGGTTCGTTTGCTTGGAGAGTAGAAATTCAGCCCGGGGTTTTCCGGCCGAACATGACAACGAAGTTGAAATATTTGTACATACAGTCCACATCCGCAAAACCGGCTTCCTTCAGCCAACTTAGCTGCTCGTCCAAAGGCGACATTTTATCCAGCTTCGTCCGTTCATAGGCGGACAGGATCGCTTTTTCGGGCAGCCCGCTGCGTTCGACCTTTTGCTTCCAATCCTCCTTATAAAGCGTCTCCAGATACGGAGTGCTTCCGAGAACCTGGTCCGCATTAACCATTACCCCGTCGTCATTCAGGAGCGAGTAGATCTTCTTGTACAACGCCTTTTTTTCGATGTCCGTCAAATGATGAATGGAGAGGGACGAAATGACGATGTCGAAAGAACCGCTATAATCGTGCGTTGTGTAATCATCTGCGATGTAAGTCACATTTGGGCGATCGTTAAAGCGTTTTTTAGCGACCTCCAGCATTTTCTCTGAAATATCGATAAGCGTCACATTGGCCTCAGGATATTTCTCCAGCAGAAAGGCTGAAAAAAGTCCCGTCCCGGCGCCGATATCCAATATGGTCGGCGAATCTTTCGCCGTCGCGGCCAGCGATACCGCAATGTTGTAAAAATCGTCGAAGCAAGGGATCAGTTTTTTTCGCTGAAAGTCGTAGTCAAGCGCAATTTCATCAAATCGGGCGATTACGTTATGCCGGCCGTTGTCCATGTTCAATCTCCTCCGCTTAAAGTAATTTCCTTTCATTCCCTGTCATTATCATAACAAAAGGAATCGTTATTAAACAAATATATAATATTTATCTTATTTATAGTTTCTTTCTATAAATGGGATTTATTCGCTTGCGCATGCCGCAATGGTTTACTATAGTGACAGGACGGATGAAAACCGCCGACGCTGACTTGAGGTTTACATATATTTCAGGAGGACAACAGCAATGTATCGTATCTTGATCGTAGAGGATGATGAGAAGATCGGCGCGCTGCTTCAAAGCTATATTTGCAAATACGGCTTCGAGGCGATCATCGCCAAACGGCTGAACAAGTTGAACGCGGAGTTTGAAGAAACGGCTCCGCATTTGGTGCTGATGGACATCAACCTGCCTTTTTTCGACGGCTTTTATTGGTGCCGCCAGTTTCGCGTCCGCTCGAATGCGCCCGTTATCTTTATTTCCGCGCGGGCGGGGGAGATGGATCAGGTGATGGCGATCGAAAACGGAGGCGACGATTATTTGACGAAGCCGATTCATCTGGACCTGATGATCGCCAAAATCAAAAGCGCGCTTCGCCGCGCTTACGGCGAATATGCGTCGGCTTCGGCGGCCGGCAAAGCGGCCGGGCCGTCCTGCGGCGGCCTCCGTCTCGACAACGGGCGCAGCCATCTCGAGTGGTCGGACCGCCTTGTAGAGCTGACCCGCAACGAGCGGCTGCTGGCGGAATGTCTGCTGGAAGCGGAAGGTCGGATTGTTTCCCGCGAACGGCTGCTGGAAGCGCTCTGGGACGATGTTCAGTTCGTCGACGACAATACGCTGACGGTGAACGTGACCCGGCTGCGCAAAAAAATGGAGGAGCTCGGGCTTTCGGAAGCGCTCGAAACGGTGCGCGGACAAGGGTACCGGCTGCGGACGGAAACGTTGGCGGACAGGACGGTATGAGGAGCGGATGGACGTATGTGCTGGACAGGCTTTTTTACATCGTCTCTTTTCTGGCTGCAATCGGAGTCGGGTGTCTCATCTGGATATTGGACCGAACCGCTGCGCGGACAAGGGTACCGGCTGCGGACGGAAACGTTGGCGGACAGGACGGTATGAGGAGCGGATGGACGTATGTGCTGGACAGGCTTTTTTACATCGTCTCTTTTCTGGCTGCAATCGGAGTCGGGTGTCTCATCTGGATATTGGACCGAACCGCTGCGGGCAGCGGCTATTACGGGTG
The DNA here is from genome assembly GCF_000961095.1 of Paenibacillus beijingensis. Lineage (NCBI taxonomy): Bacteria > Bacillati > Bacillota > Bacilli > Caryophanales > Paenibacillaceae > Paenibacillus > Paenibacillus beijingensis. The sequence continues at coordinate 3,513,991 of NZ_CP011058.1, forward strand.
GACACTGCTTTATTTTGTGCTGCTGTCCGTTTTTGCGCTCGTGCTTTTTCTGGCGGCGGATTACGCCCGCCACAAACGTTATTTGCGCCAGCTGCAGGCGGCGCTTGCGCAGGCGGGCGATCCGCAAGCTCTGCAGCAGCTGAACGCGGGCGTCACGCGTGAGCAGCGCGCCGTGCAGGAGTTGCTTGCCGCCCGCCATCTGGCCTATCACAATGCGCTGGATGCATACAAGAAACGACAGGAGTTTCACCATCATTTTATCCATCAATGGGTTCACCAGATGAAGACGCCTGTTTCGGTCATCGATCTGATCGCGCAGCAGGAGAGCGGCGGCGGGCTGTCCGGAGCGGAAGCGAAGGCGTTGCTGCTGAGCGTCGGCGAAGAGGCGGAACGGCTCGCACGAGGGCTGGAGCAAATGCTGAACACGGCCCGCCTGGACAAATTCGAGCTCGATCTGCATCCGAAGCGGCTAGCGCTGCACGAGGCGGCGCGCAGCTGCATCAATACGCATAAGCGGCTTCTTATTCGCGGGAGCATTTTTCCGCAGGTGGAGGGCGAGGCTTGGGCGGAAACGGACGAGAAATGGCTGGCTTTCATTCTGAACCAGCTGATCGCGAACGCCATCAAATATTCCCGTCCGAAACCGGGCAGCAAGCGGCTGACAGTAAAAGTCGGGCACGCTCTGAACGGCGTCGCGACGGTGACCGTGCAGGATGAGGGCATCGGCATCCCGTCCCAAGACTTGCCGCGCGTGTTCGATCCGTTCTTTACGGGCGAGAACGGCCGCTCCAGCGAGGAGTCCACCGGGATGGGATTGTATCTTGTTCAGCAGGTGTGCCTGAAGCTCGGCCACCGGATCCGGATCGAATCGGCGGAGGGACGGGGAACGGCGGTGACCGTTGAAATAAGCGGCGGCGGAATTCACGGGATGGCGCGGGAGATGCAAACTTTTGCGGAAGAACGGTGAATGGTGAATGGGGAACGGAATGTCGGCGTAATTTTTCAAGGTTGCGCTTAAGGGTGTAAGGTACGGTGCTGTAAAGGTGACAACATTGTAAGGTTAGGGGCTCCGAATGAAAGGCAAATCGATGGGTAGAGGCTTCTATTCCGTTTATACTTGACATTAAGCTACTCCATTCGGAAAGGAAGTACCGCTCTTATGAATGTTTTGAACGTACAAGGCGTCGGCAAAATTTACAGTACGCAAGGGAATGTGAATTACAAAGCACTGGATGGAATCGATCTGCGGGTGGATGCGGGCGAATTCGTCGGGGTAATGGGACCGTCGGGAAGCGGCAAAACGACGCTGCTCAATATGCTGGCTACAATCGATAAGCCGACAACCGGATCGATCGAAATTAACGGAGTGAACCCGTCCATGCTGGGGGAGAAAAAGCTGGCGCTGTTCCGGCGCCGCGAGCTCGGCTTCGTATTCCAGGATTTCAACCTGCTCGACACACTCAGCATAAAAGAAAATATTGTACTGCCGCTCGTGCTGGACGGCCTTCCGCCGAAACGGATCGAAGAAGCGCTGGCGCCGTGCGCCGAGCTGCTTGGCATCACCGCCATTCTCGGCAAACGTCCCTATGAGGTGTCGGGCGGGCAGAAGCAGCGCGCGGCGATCGCCCGGGCCATCATTCACAAGCCGGCGCTGCTGCTGGCCGATGAGCTGACCGGCAATCTCGATTCCAAGGCGGCCAAGGATGTGATGGAATCACTCCAAGATATGAACGAAAAGTTTGGAGCGACGGTGCTAATGGTCACCCACGACCCGTTCTCGGCCAGCTACTGCCGGCGGATCGTGTTCATCAAGGACGGCCGTTTCTTCTCGGAGATTCGCCGCGGGACGAACCGGCAGACGTTTTTCCAGCAAATATTGGACGCGCTGAGCGTGTTGGGAGGGAATTTCGATGACGTTCCGTTCGCTCGCGCTTAGCAACATCAAAGGGAATCTGCGGACATACAGCGCTTTTTTTCTCAGCAGCGTGTTCTCGGTTCTCATCTTTTACTTGTACGCGGCGTTCCTGTTTCACCCCGACATCGTGAACGGCAACATTGCGGCGGCGGGCAAAGTGACGACGATGATGCAGGTGTGCGAATATTTGATCGTCATCTTCTCGTTCTTCTTTGTGCTCTATTCCAATTCGGCTTTTTTGAAAACACGGACGAAGGAGTTCGGACTGCTGACGCTCTTTGGCACGACTCGCGGCCAGCTGCGCATAATGGTGCTCTATGAGAGCGCTGCCCTGGCCGTCGTTTCAATCGCAGCCGGAATCGGTCTCGGCATGCTGCTGAGCAAGCTGTTTTTCATGGGGCTTGGCGTACTGCTGAATTCGGACGTTTCCATCCTTTTCGCGGTACCTATGAAAGCGGTCTGGCTTACGGCGGGCGGATTTTTTCTGCTGTTCATGCTCATATCGTCGGCAACGGTCCTCCGTGTCGGGCGGAAGCAAATTATCGATCTGCTTCAGGAAGCGCGCAAGCCGAAGCAGCCGCCCACTTTCTCGCCGCTGTTGTCGCTGCTCGCCTGCGTATGCCTTGCGGCCGGGTATACGATGGCGCTCAAGATGACGATGATGAATTTCACTTTGTTTGCGCTCCCGGTAATCGGGCTTGTGACGCTTGGGTCTTATTTTTTGTTCACCCAGCTCAGCGTCGCCCTGATCCGGCTGCTTCAGCGCAGCACTCGCTTTTTCTACAACCGCACCAACCTTATTACCGTATCCCAGCTCGCGTTTAAAATGAAAGACAATGCCCGAATTTTGTTTGCCGTATCGATTATGAGCGCGGTGATGGTGACGGCCGTCGGCTCGGTTTACTCGATCCAGAAAGTGAGCCGGGATCAGCTGCTCGAGCACGTCCCTTATACGGTCGGTTTTTTGGAACGCGGCCTGAACACGCATGAAGTTGCCGATCCGCAGGAGGTAAGGTCGGTTATCGCCGCATCGGGGGAGATGCTCGAAGCGGAGGCCCGGGTTGTCGGCATCGCCGCAGCAAAGGTCCGGATTCAGCAGACGAAAGGCAAAACGGCAAATTTCCCCGAACGTTCGGCGATGGCGATCTCACAGACGGATTATAATGCGCAGGCGCAGCGGCTGGGCAAAAAGCCGGTTAAACTTGAAGACGGCCATGCCGTATATGTGCTGCCTTACAAAGAAATGAATACCGGCGGCAGCGGCAAGGGCGGCGTTATCGAAGCGGTTATCAACGGCAGCCCGGTGAAACTGAGCCTGGACGATTACGCGTACGGCGCGGTGCTCAGTCCTGTCGCAGAAGCGACTTATCTGATCGTGGCGAGCGACAAGCAGTTTATGGAATGGGACCGGCAGACGCCGGCGGAGCGGAAGCTTGTTGCGTACGGCTACGAGATTCGCGGCTGGGAACAGGCTCTGCCGGCCGTACAGAAGATTGAACAGCTCATTCCGGCAGATAAAAAGGCTCAGGCCCAGACGTACCGGGTCAGCTCATATATCGAAACCCAGCAGTCGATATCGCTCGCGTTGTTCATCGGCATGTTCATCAGTCTGCTGTTTTTCATCGCGGCGGGCAGCATGATTTATTTCAAGCTGTTTACCGAGCTGCAGGAAGACCGGGCGCAGTTCAAGGCGCTTGCGCGGATCGGAATGACGGCCGGGGAGATCCGGCGCATCGTCGCCACCCAGGTCGGGATGGTTTTCTTCGTCCCCTGTCTGGTCGGAATCGGGCACAGCCTGTTCGCGCTGAAGGCGCTCGGCGATTTGCTGGCGGCGCCGGTGTGGATGTACGGGCTGCTCGTCATCGGTATTTATGTTGTCATGCAAACCGTATATTTTCTTTTTTCATGCTCCACGTATATTCACAGTATAAGACGCGGGACGGCCGGCTGATTAGCCGGTCTTTTTTTTTGTTGCCCAAGGCTTCAGAGCCGGAAAAGAAAACAGGATTTAACGAAGCGGCGGACTCTGCCCGGAATTCAAGCGGGGAGAGATCGCCGATTTTTCTTGTTCTCCCATCCACATTCGAACGGCTTTTTTCTTCGTCTCTTCTCTAAAGGACTGAACGTTTGTCTCTTTTAATCCGCGCTGCCGATAAGCCAAATGTTGACACATTCTTTCTCTTTGAGTCTTCGCGTAAATTTTGCCTTATCCACTTGTGTAAAGTACATGTTCCTTTATGGAAAAAAAGTTATTGAATGTACCAGATCGTCGAACAGGCGGGTCCGAAAATCAATGAACAAATGAAGCCGCGCTGGATTCAAGGCAATCCGCCGGATGTCGTCTACATCGATGGAGACGGTACATTTACAGAATCGCTGTTAGTTAAAAATCAGCAGCTGATGGATATTACCGATTGGGTCAAGACAGCCAAAAACGTCGATGGAGAAGTGATCAAGGATCAATTGATCGGTCAACCGAAGCTGTATGACGGTAAGAGTTACGCCATTCCGCTCGTTTTCGGAGTGTTCGGCTTGTGGTATGACAAAGCGCTTTTCAAAGAAAAGGGTTGGGCCGTACCTACGGATTGGACCAGCTTTTTGGAAGCCAACAAACAAGGCTTGGCATTCGGGGTTAAACCTATTATTCATCAAGGCCAATATCCGTACTATTTCATTCGCAACTTCATGAGACAAGGATTTGTTACGGCTACCCCGAAAATTACTATTAGCTCAGACCCAAAAATGGCAGCACGAAACTAAGCCCAGCTTTTATGGTTTTTAAAAACTGTGCTTCTTCGCAATTTTGAGACATTGAAACGCTAAGAGGCCTCCGAATTAAAGAGGGCTACCTGAAAACCAAGATTCTCAAGCTTTCGTACGGCTTGTCTCACGATCGCTTCTTGTTGTCGCTGTTCAAAATAATGACTTCCTAAATCTTTGTAATCTTCTTTTCGTGTAAGAACGTAATAAACAATGGTCATGATGGAGTGCGCGACGGCTACGGCTGCTCGGTGTCTGCCTTTTCGGGCGGCAATGCGTCTGTACTGTGCTCCTAGGTAGTTGTCGGATCTGCATACGGAATGGGCGACTTCAATCAGTGCCGCTCGGAGATATTTGTTGCCTTTGCGAGTTTTTGAGGATTTTCGTTTTCCGGCACTTTCATTCTGCCCTGGAACTAGGCCCGCCCATGAACAGAGATTAGGGGCGGATGGGAAGCGCGAACCGACATCAGTCCCAACTTCGGCAAGGATTTGTTCTGCGGTTCGTCGGCCGATCCCTGGAATGGTATCTAGACGTTCAATGTCTTGCTGAAAAGGGTCGAGCCGTTTGGCTACCTCCGTATCCAGTTCGAGAATCTGCTCATTCAGAAAATCGACGTGTGTGAGCATCGTTTTCAGCATGATCCGTTGGTGGGCACTCATGTTGCCGCGTAAGGCCAATTCCAACTCTTCCTTCTTTTTCTTCAGAGTTCGTCGCGCGAAAGCTGCCAGCTTTTCGGGATCTTCTTCTCCCTCGATCATGGCCCCCATCATATCGCGGCTGCTCACGCCCATAATGTCGGAGACAACAGCAGCGAGCTTAATGTTGGCGCCTTCAAGGACCTTCTGAACCCGGTTATGTTCACGAGAGCGTTCCTGCATCAGGCTGCGACGGTAACGGACTAATTCGCGGAGTTCGCGTTGGTTACGGTCCGGAATGTAGCTGGGTTTGAGCAGTCCATGACGCAGAAGGTTACAGATCCACTCGGCATCTTTCACATCCGTCTTCCTGCCGGGAACAGCTTTAATGTGCTGTGCGTTTACGACGAGGAATTGAATCTCCTCGGCTTCAAGCAGGTTGACGATTGGTTTCCAGTAAACACCGGTACTCTCCATGGCCACGTGCGTACAGCGATGCTGCTTGATCCAGTCGATTAAATCCAGCAGGAACACCGTATGCGTACGAAAGGTCTTAATCTCCTTTCCTTCGGGAGTCATGACGCAAGCGGTAATGGACTTCTTGTGAACATCCAAACCGCAAGCGCGCTCGATGAGGACATCCATAACATTCACCTTTCTACGGCAATTGAAATTGAGGACTGGTGCAACAACCAGAAAGGATTACTCTACCCCGCGTGCTTCCCAAAAGGAGCGACATACCGTGGTGCACCGTGATCGTCGTAGTCAGACTAACGGATGGGTTCGCGACACCATAGCTTAACGACCTTCCTCACCAGCCGTAAGAATAGTATAGAACGCCGCACCAAAATTTTCATTACTCTGTGGTGCCCCGAGAGGGGCATGGATGGCTAACGGGGACAATCCGGCGATTCTGGACGACATTAACAATTTGAAGGAAGGTGTCTTCAAGAGCGCACCGGTCATGGCTACATTGGACAAAGTCGAATCCTTGAACAAACTGGGCTATATTAACAAGGCAGCATTGGCTTTGAATCATACGGACTCCCAAAATCAGTGGTTGCAGCACAAGGCAATCTTCATTCCGTCCGGACTTTGGCTGGAAAATGAAATGAAAAAGACGGCTCCTGCAGGCTTCGAATATGGATTCATTCCTTCTGTTACTCAAGATAAAGGTGGAAAATATGTTGCCGTCCCTTATACGAACGAAATAGGGATCGCGAAGTACGCCAAAAATGTCGAAGCTGCAAAAGCATTTTTACAATTCGTCTTCACGAAAAAGGCTGCCATTAACTGGGCTGAAAAAACAGGCGCGTTAATGAATTATAAAGTTGATTTGGCTTCCACTCAAGCGAGCGGAGCCGTGAAAAGCGCCATGACCTACTTGAACTCGCCGGATACAATTGTTACTTCTACGGACAGCACGTTTGACCAGGATGTAGAGAAGGCTATGGAAGACGCAACAGCGGCCTTGCTTGGTGAGAAGATTACGAAAGAGGAATGGTCGGATCGAATGGAAAAAGCAGCAGCAGCAGCGCGGAAAAAATGAGCTAGGGGGGGAGCTTTCCCCCCTTTCTATTGATAGGATGGTGGTAATATGAACACTCAGAAGAAGAGCTTGTCCTCAAAAGGGCAATATCTTTTGTTTATCGGTGTTTTTATCGTTCCGACATTTTTGCTGTTTGGGCTGTTTACGTTGTACCCGATGGTAAAAGGGATGTATATCAGTTTGTTTGATTGGACAGGCAGTGCTTCGAATATGAAATTTGTCGGGCTGGATAACTATCGCAAATTGTTCGAGGATGCGATCATTCCGCGCACGATTTACCACGATTATTTTTTGGTGTTCTGGAAAGTCATTTTCATTATGTTGATCGCGATATTTTTTGCCGTCGGATGCGTCTACCATTGGTGTCATGATATTGGTTGTATCCCTGATTACGACCGTTATTATCAATAGGCTCATGAAAAAAGAAGTGGTTCAATGGTAGGAATGGGGGATTTCCATGTTTAAGCTAATCGCGAGGGCGCTGCTTTTCTGTTGGGCGATGTTTGTTCTGTATCCATTGTTTTGGACAGTCGCTACTTCATTGAAAAGGACGCAGCAATTCAATTTGGGAAAACCCTGGGATTTGCCTCAATGGCCTTTACAATTTATTAATTTTGCAACAGCCTGGCAAAAATCGCATTTTGGAGACTATTTCATCAATACCACTTTGATCGTTATCTCTGCGGTGATTATCTCCCTTTTGCTTTCCTCGACATCGGCCTTTATGATAACACGACATCCTTTCAAGGGCAGTCGTATGTTATTTATGGTATATCTCGACGATGATGATTCCAACCATTTTAGGGTTGATTCCTTTATTTTTCCTCATGTCGACCTTAGGTTTGACAGATTCCTTGATCGGTTTGACGATTGTGTATTGCGGTCATTCAGATTCCGTTTGGGATTTTTATTTTATCTGGCTTTTTCCAAGCACTTCCCAAAGAACTTGAGGATGCGGCTACAATCGACGGCTGCGGAATATTCGGCACTTTCTTCAAAATCATGCTGCCGCTGTCCCGATCCGGTTTAATTACCGTAGGCATAATGAACGCACTTACTTACTGGAACGAGTACATCATTTCGATGACTCTTATAAGCTCCCCGGGAAAATATACGGTGTCATTAGGTCTTGTTTTCATGCAAGGAGAGATGCAATACAGTGTCGATTGGGGAATCCTGTTCGCGGGATTGGTTATTTCGGTTATTCCCGTGTTTCTACTCTACACTTTTTTTCAACGACAAATTAGAGAAGGACTGACAGCTGGGGCGCTTAAAGGGTAAATATTGCTGAGGGCTTCGTTCCGAATATTAAGAGAATGTGATGTTAGCCGCCGGACTTTTATCGTGCGTCCTCTGCACATAAAGGTCCCGATTTCATTGGTTTCTGCACTCTCCCGTATACCTGTCTACTCTTGCAACCTAGCGGAATCAGGCGTTTCTACTCGGACAATCATCCAAGAGGGACGGATCTCCCATTCATATGATGAATAGAAAGATATGGAAAGGAGATTCATCGATATGAGTGAAATTCAAGGCCGGCAGCTCGCCAGCAAATGGGCCAAGACGGCGGCGCTGCTTTCCCACCCCAGGATTGCTTCCCATATTCCGCCCACTCGGATGTTTAACGGGGATAATCTGCGCAGCATGCTTCGGGTGCACGGAATGGTCGTCATCAAGCCGGTGAAAGGCGCAGGCGGACACGGTGTTATGAAGGTAACGTCCAGCGGAAGCGGATTCTCGTATACCTACTATTCGCGGACCCGGCATTTTAACAGTTTTCAAGGGCTTTTGCAGGCATTAAAGAAGGAACAGAAGGGCCGCCGGTATTTGATCCAGAAAGGAATTCGTCTCGCGGCAATAAGCGGACGGCCGATTGACTACCGGGTAAAATATGTGAAGACGGATACGGGCTGGCAAATCCGCTCGATGGTCGGACGGGTGGCAAGGCCGGGCCTGTTCGTGACCAATTTATGCCGCGGAGGAAGCATGCTGACTGCAGCGCAAGGAATCAGCCGTTCATTGTCGGGGGCGATGGTCACCCGCAAAAAACGGGAGATGAGAGAGCTGACACGAGTGTCTACGGCGGTACTGGAAGGGAAATTTCACGGAATCGGCCAGCTCGGCTTCGACTATGGCATCGACCGGAGCGGGAAAGTCTGGATTTTTGAAGTGAATACGCGTCCGCAGTAAAGGATAGGTAAGAAATAGAACCTAAAGAGAACAAAAATTCAAAAAATTTTTTGACCAAATTCGACATTAAATCCGGCTGTGCATAACTCTATCCACACTATCCCCATCTAAAACCCTCATTTTTCGACTCCTACCCACATATTGTACACACCTTGTCCACGACTGGCTGTGGATAACAGAACGCTTGTTCCGGTGATTAAGGGCATGTTAAGATGGGTTAGGAAGAATTAGGCAATATAGATGAAAGGAGTGTGAGGGATGGAGTTGCTGTCTGATGAGCTGTTGGTGGAAACGTATTTAGCGGCTGTGCAGTTCAATCTGGACCCTGAATTTATCGAGATGTTGATCGGTGAATTAAAGCGCAGACAGATCAACCCGGACAAAATTCGACTCGGTGCATAACGATCAAACGTTCAGGTTCGGTGATTCCCATTCGGCAACCGACACTTCATAGCTGCGGTTACACCCGGAACAATATACAATATGTTCACAATATAATTCCGTTCGGTTGAATAAAGGTTCCGTTGAAACGGGACTGTAGGGAGCATAAGGACCGCTCCAGTCCGCAATCCGACCGCAATCGTCCGCTTCGCAGCGGCAGTGCGGGCAGGGCACGTTGAGCAGTCGAATTCCATTGCAAACGGGACATAACATAAAAAAGGGTATCCTCCTTGCCTGCGGCCGCCGTCGCTTTAACGACTTCGAGCCGGTGATTCGAGCGCAAGGTTAGGATACCCTCTTTTGTTTCATTTAACCGACTTGCTAAAGCTTCATGTTGCTGCTGTGGCCCGGAGACAGCTTGGCGCCCGGATCGAAATAAACTTTGGCGTTGTTGACGGCGGTTGGCGCTTCGCCGAACCCGACTGCGATCAGCTTCACTTTGCCGGGATAAGTTGTGATATCGCCTGCCGCAAAGATGCCCGGGATGCTGGATTCCATCCGGGAGTCGACAACGATTGATCCGTGGTCGATGTTCAGACCCCACTCGGTGATCGGACCGAGCGACGAGACGAAGCCGAAATTGACAATGACGGCGTCAACGTCAAGCTTTACTTCTTCTTTCGTTTTGACGTTGCGCAGGGTGACGCTCTCGATTTGGCTTTCGCCTTCAAGCGCTGCGATTTCCGTCGGAACGACAACGTTTACTTTCGATTTCATCAGGTTTTCCACGCTGTGCTCGTGTGCCCGGAATTTGTCCCGGCGGTGAATGAGCGTTACGCTTTCCGCGATCGGCTCCAGCATGAGCGCCCAGTCGACTGCGGAATCGCCGCCGCCGCTGATCAGCACTTTCTGCCCATTGAACTGATGCAGGTCGCTCACAAAATAATGCAGGTTTTTCTTTTCGTATTTCGCCGCTTCCGGCAGCTCCAGACGGCGGGGTTCAAACGCACCGACGCCGGCCGTAATGATGACCGAACGCGCGAAGTGGACCGCTTTGTCCGTACGGATCTCAAACAGGCGCTCCTCACGCTTGATCAGCTCGACCACTTTCTCCTCCAGACAAACTTCCTGCGAGAAGTGACTCAGCTGCTTCTGCAGCGAATCGACCAATTCCTGAGCCGTCACTTTCGGAAATCCGGACGAAAAAGCCCTCCCAAACAACTAATTAGATTTTTATTATAACGTTTCTTGCGAAAGGAGGGAAATAACCTTTTTGTATGTTCTTCTAAAGTTTTTCGTATAAATGCACCTTGAACTTTATGCCAAAAATTTGTATCATTTCAGAAGTACTGGGGGATTCTCTCGATTCTGACCGGTGCGACCTGTTTGCAGGGCCTTTATTTTTTATTTCTAAAAATTTGTTTTCTAGCAGGGTTTGTGTAATTTTTCACAAACTTTTTTGTTCATTCGGACGTCTTTCGGAAGGATGAAATCATACACAAAACCGGCAATAACGATACTTAAATAGAGACGGAATGGATGGGATTTTTTATGAGCAATATACCGAAAATCGTTATATTGGGGGCGGGCTACGGAGGCGTGCTGACGGCGCTGAAGCTTCAGAAGCAGCTGAACTACAATGAAGCGGACGTAACGCTTGTCAACAAGCATGATTACCATTATATTACAACGCACCTTCATATGCCCGCAGCCGGTACCGACAACCCGGAAAATGCCCGCGTAAATATTTCCAAATTGATCGATGAGTTCAAAATCGATTTTGTCAAATCGACCGTGGTGCAGATCCGCGTTCAGGATAAAAAGGTCATTCTCGAAGACGGAACGTTATCGTACGACTATCTGGTCATCAGTCTGGGCGGGGAGCCGGAAACGTTCGGCATTCCCGGATTGGCTGAGCATGCGATGAATATTCGCAGCATCAACTCCGTCCGTCTCATCCGCGAGCATATCGAGTATCAGTTCGCCCGCTTTAAACGCGAGCCGCACCGCATTGATTATTTGACGTTTGTGGTGGGTGGAGCGGGCTTCACCGGCATCGAATTTATCGGGGAGCTGTCCGACCGCATCCCGGAGCTGTGCAAGGAATTTGACGTTGACCGCTCGCTGGTGAAAATTTATAACATCGAAGCCGCGCCGACCGCGCTGCCGGGCTTCGATCCCGAGCTTGTCCAATACGCGATGGATGTGCTGACGAAAAAAGGCGTTATTTTCAAAATCGGCACGGCGATCAAAGAGTGCACGCAGAGCGGCGTCATCGTCGGAGACGGCGAGGAAATCCGCTCCAAGACGGTCATCTGGACCGGCGGCATCCGCGGCAGCCGCCTCATCGAGGAAGCCGGTTTTGAAACGATGCGCGGCCGTGTTAAGATTGACGACTTCTTGCGCGCCCCGAGCCACGAGCAAGTCTATATTATCGGCGACAGCTCGCTGATGATGAACGAGGAAGGACGCCCGTATCCGCCGACGGCGCAAATCGCGATGCAGCAGGGCGTGACGTGCGCGCACAACCTGGTTGCTTCCATCCGCAACCAGCCGCTGAAGACGTTTCAATTCAGCAACAAAGGAACGGTCGCCTCGCTCGGCAAGGGCGAAGCGATCGGCATCGCGTTCGGCAAGAAGTATAAAGGACGCAAGGCGGCTTGGCTGAAAAAGCTGATCGACCTGCGCTACCTGTTCATTATCGGCGGCATTCCGCTCGTGCTGCGCAAAGGAAAGATTCTGTAATGCGGCACTGCAGCGTGCAAGTGCGGGGGCTGCTGACGCGGGATGAGCTGGACCGCTACAACGCCTTGATGGAGGTCGGATCGTTTCTGGAATCCCAGAACCGTTACGATTTGGCGTATACGGTCCAGCAGGAGGTTGACCGATTGATTCAGCCGGCGATCGAACGGCTGAAGGACAAAGGCCGCGAGCGCGACCGGGCGACGCAGGAATATTTGGAATCGAAGCGGCTGCAATTGGTTGAGGACGACGAGGAGGAGTGAAAAAGGGGGCGCTGCGGCTGACTTGATCTTCCGATCGCTCGCGGGGAGAGAAATGCGGTGAAGAAAGGTCGCTGCGCGGCTGACTTGTCTTACGGTCGCTGTCCTGGGGAGAAAGTGCGGTGAATTAAGGCCGCTGCGCGGCTGACTTGATCTTCCGATCGCTGTTGTAGTCGGATCCTTTGATTATATAACCCTTAGCAGGGTTACGATCCTCCTACAAAGGCGAACGCTGGCACTTCTCCAGATCAAGTCAGCCGCTCCGCTCTCCTTTTTCACGGTGAAGGAGCAGATGTGGCTGCGCGAGTGTTGCGCTTGCTGTCTGAACCGACCAAAGGTATAAGATTGTCTGAACAGCTGCGATGTCTAGAAAAGCCATGAAAAAAACATCTTGCCCTCAGCGCGGCAAGATGTTTTTTTCATATGTTTGAGGTGACTTAAATCGGTTAGACCCGCAGCAATTCGGCGAATTTGCCTCCGTCCAGCAAATTGCCGACGTAAAACTCGCCGAATTCGCCGTAGCGGGCGCTCACTTCATCAAAGCGCATTTCATACACTAGCTTCTTGAACTGCAGCGCGTCGTCCGCAAACAGCGTCACGCCCCATTCCCAGTTGTCGAAGCCGACGGAGCCGGTAATGATCTGCTTGACTTTGCCGGCGTAGCTGCGGCCGATCATGCCGTGGCTGCGCATCATCGCTTTCCGCTCGTCCATGCTGAGCATATACCAGTTGTCGTTGCCTTCGCGCCGTTTGTTCATCGGATAGAAACAAATATGGTTCGCTTTCGGCATCGTCGGCTTCAGGCGGGCGACGATATCGGGATTATCCAGCGGGTCGCTGCCCGGCTTCGCCATATAGTTGCTCAGCTCCACGACGCTGACGTAGGAGTGGGCCGGCTTCGTAAACGCCGCGAACGACGTTTTGTTGAAGGCCGTCTCTATCGCATTCAGATCCTCCAGCGTTTCGCGCAGGAACATCAGCACATAATCGGCTTTTTGGCCGACGATGGAATAGAAGGCCGTGCTGCCGTTTTTGTCCGCCTCTTCGCGGCTCCATACTTGAAGAAGCGATTGAAGCTCATCCAAAGCTTGTGCGCGCTCGGATTCGGCAGCCGCCTTCCAAGCCGCCCAATCGATGCTGCGGAAGTCGTGCAGCGCGTACCAGCCTTCCAATGTTTGTGCCGCTTCGCTCATTGAGATTCCTCCTTTATAATGGGGAAGGGTTCCCTCCCCTGATCTGCAATGTATATCATTGTAGCGTAACCGCTCCGATTAGAGCAAATGACGGATTTATGACCGCGTATGAGAGCGGGCGGGAATAAACAATGCGGAGAGGAAATCGGAAATTGACTTCGGCAGGACCTTCTACTACACTAAAAGCAAATGATAAAAACAGCGCGAGCAATGCGTCGTCATGCCTTACAACATCCAATGTTAAGCGCTTACAAACGAGGTTCGGAATCAGTTGGGAATAAAAGCCGGCTATCGGCAGCGTTATCCTTTTACCGGCTATAGGCGGCAAGCGGACCTATCCGCGCAGCAATCATCTGTTTCCCCACCGAAAAAGCTTCGCCTGAGCGGGCGGGTTTGAATCTGGATAAGCAGCGAAGGGTGCGGTGAAACGAGCGGAGTGGCTGACTTGTGACTGGAGAAGCGTCAGCGTTCGCCTTTGTTCTCGGATTTCTACCGTTGATAAATTCGAATCAGAAATCTGAGAACAACAGCGATCGGAAGCACAAGTCAGCCGCGAAGCGGCCTTACTTCACCGCACTTTTCATATTCTCAAACCCGCCCGCGCAGCGACTGCTTTTTCACCACTTCACGATTAAAGGAGGATGGCGGGCATGCTTCAAGTTGCCGTGGCGGTTGTGCTGTTCTGTGTGATGATGTTCGGGATCGGCTTTATCTTAAATATGCTGATGAAGACGACCTGGTTTCCGATCTATCTGTTTCTGGTCGTCATCGTGCCTCTGGGCGTTTGGGCCACATGGGATCACAACAAATCCGCTCTTGCCAATTTTACATCCTTTACGATCGTAGATTTGCTGCCCGTCATCGGCGCGATTATCGGCGCTTATATGAGCGGATGGGCGATTCGTGCGCTGCGGCGCGGCGGGTATAAAATGTTTTGACATGGCGGGTGCCGGGGTCATGTCTTTTTTTTGATCCCGCTTCCAATTTGTCGTTCCTTGTCATAACCGGTCCAACTTATGATAAACTAATAGAAAGATAGAAGAGGGATGGAGTAGGTAACATGAAAATCGGTAATCGGCTGCAGTTCACGGAGCATCATCGTTTCTACTTGTACCGGGACTTCTCGCTGAGTGCCCTTGACCATAAAATGCTTACGCTAATCTATCAGCCTATGATCGGCGCTTTTGCCGCCTCGCTCTACCAGCTTCTCTATTTCCAGGTGGCGGAAGGTTTTACCGGCTATTCGCCGCTGGAGCCGCAGCGGAAGCTGTTTCTCGGGCTGGGGCTGGAGATGAATGAGCGGGGCAGAGCTTTCTTGGCGGATCAGGCATCGGCGCTGGAAGCGGTCGGACTTCTGCAGACGTCTCGTCTCAGCGTTCCGGAAAACGACGACGTCGTCTATGAATATGAGCTGGCCGCTCCGCTGACGCCGGCGGAGTTTTTCCGGAATCAGCACCTGAGCATGCTGCTGCGGGACAAGGTCGGCAAATTTGCGGTCATTTCGCTGCGGGAGGCGTTCTTCGTCCGCGAGCCGGATGAGCTGGCCGGGGCAGAGCTGCAAAAGGAAAATATTTCCGTGCCCTTCTACGAGCTGTTCCGGCTTAATACGCAGGTGGTTGATTATGAGCTTGAGCAGGCGCTGACGGAGGTGGCTCCTTCCCGCCCGGCCGCTGCGCCTGCGGGACCGCTGCCGAGCGAGACGGCGGGCATTCCTTACGGGGAAATTCTGCTCCGTTTCCCGCGCCATTCCGGCAACCGCGCTTATGTGGAACGGCTGCGCGGCGACAAGGATGCGTTGGCACAGCTGAACTACGTCGCGTATAAGTACAGCCTGAACGCTGCCGATATTAGCCGGCTGCTGGACGAGGACGGCGTCTTCGGCTCCCGCGGGGAGCTGCTCATTGACGAGCTGCAGCTGAAGGCCGGGCAGCTGTACCGTCAGGACCGCAAACGGGAATCCGAACGGGAACGCCACCTTGCGCGGGCGGCTGCGATGAGCCACGAAGGCGGCGCCGCCGAGCCGCTTGAGGAATACGCTGTGGAAGCGAAGGATTATATGGAAGTGCCTCCGCGGCTCGCGGGGCGCTGCGATATTCACCAGTACAATATGCTGATGCGCAACGAGCCGCATACGAAGTTTTTGCAGCGGTTTTTTCCCGGGGCCGTACCGGAATGGATAGAGCGCACGTACGAACGGATCGATCTCAATTACCGTCTTCCCGCACCGGTTATTAATGTCCTGATCCATTATGTGCTCGGGATGAACGAATCGAAGCGGGTAACGAAAACATTCATCGAAGCGGTTGTGTCCAACATGCTCGTTCAGCAGGTGGATACTTTCGAGAAGGCGGTGATGTACGTCCGCGAGCAGGTGCAGATGGAAAAGGAGAAGCAGCTCCGCAAGCAATCGCCGGCAGGCGGCGGCGCGGCCGGGGCGCGAGGCGCGAGAAGCGGGGGTGCCAGAGGCTCTGCCCGCGGCGGTCTGTCGCGCAAGCCGGTCATCCCGATCGTGCAGGAGAAGACGTCCTCCTCTGCGGCGATTACGCCGGAGGAGCTGGAAGAGATGCGCCGGCTGGCCCGCAAGCTGGACGGCAACAACTAGCGGCTATTCGAGCAAGCTGAGGGCTTGCGCTATTATATTTAAGCCATGGACGGCGGCGTATGGAAGGAGGCCGCCGTCCTTTGCGTCAGAGGGGAGAGACGCCGGTGGAATCGCTTGGCGAATTGCTGAAGATGTGGCCCCGGGGCGGCGAAATGACGGTGCGCGCAGAGCAGAAGGCGGCACAGCTGCTGGAGGAACCGCTCGTTATCCGGCTGAGGCAGAAATATCCGGAGCTGGACGAATCGATGATCCGGCTGAACCTGAACGTGGTCTACCAATATGTGAAGGAGCACCGGAACTGCGCCGATTGCCCGGGGCTGGACCGGTGTCCGAACGATTATGAGGGACACTATACGATGCTTTCCTGCAGCGGGGAGTCCGGAAGCGCGCAGCTGATCGACCGCAAGGCGGAGTGCCGCAAATTTATCGCGCGCCGCAATGAAGAGCAGATCCGCAGACGGATCCGCAGTTTCTATGTAAGCGAGAAGACGCTGCAGCGGGCTTATTCCGCCGACGAGATTTTGACCAAGGACTTGGAGCGGGCGCCGGCGGTGATGAAGGTGCTGCGGTACATCGAACGGACGAAGGAGCAGGGGTTGCAGGCCGACGGGCTCTATTTGGCCGGACGGTTCGGCACCGGCAAAACGTTTTTGATGGGCTATTTGCTCGGAGAACTGGCCAAATCCGGCTATTCCGGCGTCATCGTATATATGCCGGATTTTGTGGAGGATTTGAAATCGATGCTGGGAGAGCCGGGCAAGCTGAAGGAAACGGTGGACTTGATGAAAGAGGCCGACCTGCTCGTCTTCGACGACATCGGGGCGGAAAATTTAAATCCGTGGGTGCGCGACCATGTGATGGGTTCGATTTTGAATTACCGGATGGAGCGCAAGCCGACTTTTTACACGTCCAACCATGAACTGGATGATCTCGAACGCCATTTCAGCTTTACGAGCAAGGATGGGGAAGAATTCCACAAGGGCCAGCGGCTGATGGACCGGATCCGTCCGTTCGTGGAAGTGGTCATGGTAACCGGAGAGAACAAACGCGGCCGCAGTTAGCGCCGTCTTTATGCAAGAGGATCTGTATGTTCAGATCCTCTTTTTCCAGTACCTTATATTGAAAGTTTCAAAAGTGCACGTTCATATTTCCTCAGTTCATTCCTCTGCTCATGTTACCTTATTACTAAATTCACGGAGGAACACTCCAAGAGCAGTATAGCGCAAAGAATTATTTTTATTTGATTAACCTAATCTGCATGTATTACGATTTCAACCGATGAATTGTCTTTAGCTGTAAAAACAAAATCAAGTCCTGAAATGTCGTCAGGTAAAGGTGGAGTCACAACAAAGTTAAAAGATGAATGTCCGGTGGAACCACTTCCTCTATCCATCCGACAATGATACTGAGCGCCTATATCTAGTTTTAAAAAATGGTGTTGAGGCCGTTCACCAGGTCCATCGCTAGTAGGGTCCCAATCTATAGACAAATTTACAACACTCGCATTCGTATATTGCCGTATAGAGGTTACGGAATATATATATTGCTCCCGTTCGATTGCTTTTAGGACCTGTACATGCTTTCTGAACCCTGTTGGTTCCACAACAGGTCGGAACTGTTCTTCATTTTCCAATACTCCAAAAACGGCATATAAAAAATCGTCGAGCAGGTCATACGCTCTTGCCCACTTAGAGATATATTCAAGAGGTGGAAAACCGGGGTTTTTATTTGTAGCAACCCGGCGTTGGTTTAACAAGGCACAAATTTGCTCGTCAATTTGTGATGCTCGTTCATCATAATGTTCGTTTGGACGTTTAAATGGCAAACGTTTCATGCTAATCCCTCCTCGCTTCAAGTTGTGATCATTCAACTAATTTAAAATGGTTTAGGAACATTTTACCATTTTATTTTTCGTTCCTGGTTGTTCGATGAAAAAAGGATCCTTGACATTTATGTTGAAAATTAGCAGTGTCGATTGATTTCGCTCATCAGGCCCGTTAATTATGTTCATTTGGAGGAGATCCGTCTGGTTTATGTAAATCCGTCCCAATATCCCGTTCCAGAGCTGCAGCCTTACGCGACCCGCAATGGGAGCGAGCTTTATTATCGGTATTACCCCAGTGCGGCTGAAACGGCACCCGTGATTATTCTTCTTCATGGAATATCCGAAGACAGCAAATATTTATACCCTTACGCGCAAAAAGTTTCATCGACTGGACTCGCCCACGTTTATACGCCTGATCTTCGAGGCTACGGTCCGAGAGCCGCACGCCTTGGCGACGTCGATTATATCGGCCAGTTAGAGGATGATCTCGCGGATCTAATCCCGCACATTAAAGCCGAGCTCTCTCATGTCAAACAAATCGTGATGGCCGGTCACTCAGCCGGGGGCGGCACCGCGATCCGCTTCGCCGGGAGCCGGTATGCCGACCTCGTCGACTCGTATTTGCTGCTTGCGCCGCACCTGGGTCCGGGCAACCCGACGGAGCGCCCGGCAAACGGCCACCGCAAGCTCCATATGGGAAGGGTGATCATCCTCAGCCTGCTCGATTCGCTCGGCATCAAGGGCTGGCACGGACTCACGGCCATGGAGCTGTACAAGCGTCCGGAGGAGCTGCACGATGGAATGGCTGCAAAGCTCAGCTTTCGGCTTCTGCTGTCACGCTCGCCGATGAAGTACAGACGCAGCCTGATGAAGCTGACGAAGCCGACTCTTGTGCTGGTCGGGGCTGAAGACGAAGTCTTTTATGCTGATCGCTATGAGCCGCTGCTTGGGAAGTATACGAAAGCGCAGCTTCACATCGTTCCCGGTTCGAATCATGACGGTCTGCTCGACAATCCGATCGCTTATGCGCATACCGCCAATTGGCTGCAATCAAACTTGCTGGGACAATCCGCATTTTCACAAATCGCCAATCCGTAATTCGCGCTACAGACGTTCGAAAAATGTAATGAGATTATTGTCCGGATCCAGGACGCCGAAATCGCGGACCCCCCATGGCCGGTCGCTCAGTTTCGCACGGGGATGCAAGATGCCCATGGGCTCAATTTCGTGATAAAGTTCGTCAACGCCTTCTACGCCGATCTGGCAGCTGGCCGTCCCGGCAATAAACGATTCGGCGCCTGAAACGACCGGCGATGAAGCGGTGCGGGCACGCCAGCTTTCATCGCTTGCAGCCCAAAGATGAATGCGGACATCGTTGCGCAGAAGAACCGCGAAGCCGTCTTCCTGGTGGACGATCGTGAAACCAAGGTTATCGCGATAAAAGTCAGCGCTGAGCGCAACGTTCCTTACAGGCAGGGCAGGGATAGCTTGCAGCATTTTCATCTGGATCCCCCCATTAAACTCTTCTCGTACTGCGATTACTTCACCACGCTCACTGCAGTTTCCTGCTTTAGCGAGAAGGCCGGTGATTAACGATTCAAGACGGGAACATATTTCAACGCGGCACCGTCTGTAAAAGAAATAGGAAAGGGGCTGACCGACCATACCTGCCAAGCGGAAAATGTTCATGCTGCTGCTTGTCGCTGCCGCCACCGCATTCGCCTCGGCTTGTACCAACGTCGTGGACGATGCAGCCAAGCGGAACGCCAACACCGTTCAGTCGAACGAGGGCGGGCAGACCGGGACTGCGCCTGAAGCAACGGAAACGGACCAACCCGGGAAGGATGCTGCTCAGGGCGCTTCGGGGCAATCTGAGGAATCCAGGGAATCTGGCATGAATAAGCAATTTCTGTTCGCCGACATTCCCGAATACGACGGCACGAACGAAATAAGCATAACTTTGGACGGCAAGGAAACGAAAGCGGCGTTCCAAACCGATCCGATCAATTCCCCGTTCGGTTTCTTCATTCCTTCTGTTCTGGAACGACAAGATTTTGAAGATGGATCCGAATGGAGCTTCGAGTCACGAAACCGTCTTACGCTGCTGAAGTTCGACCAATTCGGAGTCAACGAAAGCGAATTGAAGCGAACCAATGACCTCTTGCTTCCGTATGCCGAATACGTCGGATCGCAGCCGGAAGGCGGCGACAGCAGCGCGGTCATGACAAGCTATTTTGCCTTCGATTACAACGGCGAGAAGTACGGCATTTGCTTCCGTTATTTCAAGGACGATGAGCAGCGCGCCGTTCCGCTCTTTTTGGAGGTTATCCGCACGATCCGTCACGTCACGCTCCCCTAAAACCACAGACCAACGACCATTAACGGCCATTAACGACGATTGAAAAGACCGCGGCTTCGCGGTCTTGCCCGTTTTTTCTCCGTATGACAGCCTGAATCAACGCGAGCGGACACAGAATCCGCTATATCCGTCTAATCACTCATTTTTTGCCTAAATACGGACTGACGATCCGTTATTGGCTGTGAATCTTCTCAAATTGACTTAAGAATGATCAAATAACGGCTTCTCTGTCCGCGAATATTGCATGTAAGCGATCACAGCACGAAATAACGGCCTGACGGTCCAACTGCTTTGTTGATTGTAAGGTCTACCGCTCTTATTGCCCCTGAACTTTATCCAATCTCTGGTTCATAAATAATTCTGATAAAACCAATAAGTTAACCTGAAAAAAGTCGTTGACAAGGACACGGGCCTGCTGGTATTATTTCCACATAACCGACTAAACAAGTAGGAATTTAAGTTTTTTGTGACCGGACCAACCGGAGCAGGAGCGGAGATTCGATTGTTTGGCAACAAACAAGGGGTGTGTTAAAAAATGAAAAAATGGAATTTGATTCGTTCGTTTGCCGTCCTGCTGATCTTCTCGCTCGCTCTTACAGCATGCGGCTCCGCCGGCTCGAATACGAACAAATCCGCGGGAAGCGGTACAACAGAACAAAACAGCTCCGCAACCACTGAAACGACAGCCGACAATACCTCCGAGGCGAAACCGCCGGTCGAACTGCTTAACGTCTCTTACGATCCTACACGGGAATTATATGTTTCCTTTAACGAAGCATTCGCAGCTTATTGGAAAAATAAAACGGGCCAAGATGTGACGATCAAGCAATCGCACGGCGGCTCGGGCAAACAGAGCTTGTCGGTCATCGGCGGCCTGAAGGCAGACGTCGTGACGCTGGCGCTCGGGTACGATATCGATGCGATCGCGGACAAAGGGCTGCTGAACGCCGATTGGCAGACGAAGTTCGATCTGAACAGCTCGCCGTATACGTCAACAATCGTATTCCTCGTCCGCAAGGGCAACCCGAAAGGCATTAAGGACTGGGGCGATTTGGTCAAGCCCGGTGTGCAGGTCATTACCCCGAACCCGAAAACGTCGGGCGGCGCCCGCTGGAACTACTTGGCCGCATGGGGATATGCGCAGAAGCAGGACAACAACGATGAAGCGAAGACGCTTGATTTCATCAAGAAGCTGTTCAAAAACGTACCGGTGCTCGATTCCGGCGCGCGCGGCGCAACGACGACGTTCACCGAACGCGGCATCGGCGATGTGCTGCTCGCCTGGGAGAATGAAGCGTTCCTGTCCCAGAAGGAGCTTGGCGACAAATTCGAAATCGTCTATCCTTCCGTCAGTATTTTAGCCGAGCCTCCGGTTGCCGTCGTCGACAAGGTGGTCGATCAGAAAGGCACTCGCGAAGTAGCCGAAGCGTACCTGGAATATTTATACACCGAAGAAGGGCAGACGATCGCCGCCGAGAACTTCTACCGTCCGACGCTGCAATCCGTCGCCGACAAATTCAAGGATCAATTCAAGCAGCTTGACTTGCTGACGATCGACAAAGACTTTGGCGGCTGGGCCGAAGCGCAGAAGAAGCATTTTGCGGACGGCGGCACATTTGATCAGATTTATCAGCCGGGATCGTAAGCCGGCGGAAGATGAGGAGCTGACTTCACATGAAAGGTTCCCGAGCGAAGAGCGTCCTTCCGGGCTTCGGATTGTCGATGGGAATTACGGTGTTTTACCTTTGCGTCATGGTGCTCATTCCGCTGTCTTGCGTCTTTCTCAAGACAGCGGAGCTCAGCTGGAGCGAGTTCTGGCAGACGGTTACGAATCCGCGCGTCGTGGCTTCGTTCCGGATCAGCTTTGTGACCTCTTTTATCGCCGCTTTCATTAATTTATTTTTCGGACTCATTATCGCCTGGGTGCTCGTCCGTTACCGCTTTCCGGGGAAAAAGATCGTCGACGCGCTCGTTGATCTGCCGTTTGCGCTGCCGACCGCTGTGGCGGGCGTGGCGCTCACCACAATCTATGCGCCAAACGGCTGGATCGGCAAGCTGATGGAGCCGCTCGGATTCAAGATCGCTTTTACGCCGCTTGGCATTACAATTGCGCTGATGTTTATCGGACTGCCGTTTATCATCCGGACCGTGCAGCCGGTGCTGCAGGATATGGAGCAGGAAACGGAAGAGGCCGCGGTCATGCTGGGCGCGTACCGCTGGAGGACGTTCCGCAAAGTGGTGCTGCCCGAGCTTGTGCCGGCGCTGCTGACCGGCTTTGCGCTCGCCTTCGCCAGAGGCGTCGGCGAGTACGGCTCGGTCGTCTTCATTTCCGGCAACATGCCGATGAAGACGGAAATTGCGCCGCTGCTCATCATGTCGCAGCTGGAGCAGTTCGAATACGGCAAAGCGACGGCGATCGCGCTTGTCATGCTTGTCATTTCGTTTCTCATGCTGCTCGTGATCAATATGGTGCAGTGGCGGGTCAACCGGCGCGTCGCCGCCAGCTGAAATTCGCTTTAAACATGATTTGTTTTGGTCAAAACTGAAGGAGGCTGAAATATGGCCGGAGCCGTCACCGTCCGTTTGTCGGAAGAAGCTTCGCACAGGCCGAAGCATATTACCGAATCGGGCCCCGTAAAGTGGCTGCTGATTGGAATCGCGTTTCTGTTCCTGACTCTTATCGTTATCCTGCCGCTTATTACCGTCATTACGGAATCGTTCAAAAAAGGCGTCGACGTCTATTTCGCCGCCCTGCAGGACCCGGACGCGCTGGCGGCGCTGAAGCTGACGCTGCTCGTCGCCGGCATCGCCGTACCGCTCAATACGATCTTTGGCGTAGCGGCGGCGTGGCTGATCGCGAAATTTCCGTTCCGCGGCAAAAACACGCTGCTGACTCTGATCGATTTGCCGTTTTCGGTATCTCCGGTTATCGCCGGCCTGGTGTTCGTGCTGCTGTTCGGGGCGCAGGGATATTTGGGACCGTGGCTTGACGAGCGCAACATCCAGATTGTCTTTGCCGTCCCCGGCATCGTGCTGGCCACCATTTTCGTTACGTTTCCGTTTGTCGCCCGGGAGCTCGTCCCGCTCATGCAGGCGCAAGGGACGCAGGACGAGGAGGCGGCGGCAAGCTTGGGCGCGGGAGGCTGGCAAATTTTTTGGCGGGTGACGCTGCCTAATATTAAGTGGGGGCTGCTGTACGGCGTCATCTTGTGTAACGCCCGCGCCATGGGCGAGTTCGGCGCCGTGTCGGTCGTGTCGGGGCATATTCGCGGAGAGACGAACACGCTGCCGCTGCATATCGAAATTTTATATAACGAATATGCCTTCTCCGCCTCGTTCGCGGTCGCATCGCTGCTGATGCTGCTGGCGCTGCTGACGCTGGCCGTGAAAGGGTTCGTGGAATGGAGAACCGCCGCGCTGGGGCGGAATACAACAAAATCGGAGGGATAGCATATGGCAAAACCGCTGGAAATTGATGAGGCTTGGATCGACCGGATCGCCGACCAGGTGAATGGTCTGGAGTACGGTTCGGTACTGATCACGGTGCATGACGGACGCATAGTGCAGATTGACCGGACGGAGCGCAAGCGTTACGACGCCGCTGCCCTTACCCGTCAGGAAAACTCCGCTTCAGCGAAATAATGCAAGAAGCCCGTCCGTTGATGGAACAAAAGATGAAAACTAAACCGTTGAAACCGAAAATCCCTGCCGCTTCCAGGAAGCTCCGGCAGGGATTTTTTTTACAGCCCGAATCGGTCATGTATTACATGAAGTAAGTATTTTTCGTTTTCCATTCTTTAAGCTTGATCGACAACCAAAAAGAATAGATGCCTAAAGTTACAATCGTAAGCAAAAACCATTTGATCCACTGTCCAAACAGACTAATCGCCGTTCCTTCAAAACGGAGCCGCCGCCCCTCTATAACGGTGTGCTCGATTTCCCATTTGTAAATCATCGTGATGCTCCAAGGATAACAAATGCCAAATGTGATGATCGTAACAAACCAACCGGCAATGTATAGACCGATGAGTTGTCGGAGCTTCCCGTCAAAATAGGATTGAATCTCCAGTCTGGCTGGCTGTGGCGCAGCATCATTGACGCTTGCCATATTGAAGCTCATTCAACCTCCGCCCTTCTCCCTTGATTTCCGTAATTTGATTCGACTTCCGGGACTAATTTCCTGCAAAAAACGAATGAAACAAGAAAAATCCCCACTAGCCGTGCCAGCGGGTATTCATCCGTGCGACCTTTGGTCGATTGCTTTGCTCTTATGAACTTGTCACTTCCACCCATTTAACGAACACTTCGGTAAGCTTTTGTTTCTTGGCTTGCACATCATTCATGTCGGTCAATTTAACGATCGCTCTGTCAACAGAAACTCGGCGCATTCCATTTTATGTGTTCGGTAATTTGGCTATTTGCACTTAAAATGATTTTTCGAAACTCCTCTATTTCCTGCTTCAGAGATGTTCGAGATGATTCATGAATTCCATGACTTGTTGATGACCGGATAATTTCATTGATTGCTTGCCTCCTGAGAACTTAAGGAACATTGATCGATTGTCATTCGATTCGAAATTCAACAATGAAGTTAACCGATTGATGCAGCAAAAAAAGAAAGCGGTTACGGAAACGGTGACTAATAGGTGAAGGTTAACAGGTCTGAGCAGGGGATCAGGAGATCAAGTACTTGATCACGACGGCAGCGGCAAACACGATAATCATAAAAGCGGACATACCGACGGCGCCCATCATGAGATCGCCCAAATCATCGCGCGGCTCCTCGTTCACATGCTCGCGCGGATCGCGGACATTAGCGTTATCCATCGAACATACCTCCCCGGGACGCGGTCCAACGACTGGAGCGACTCTCCCGTCTTTGCCGCCATCCGTAAATGGTTGATCTACAGCTACAGTATACCCAACTTACCCGGAATCTGTAAACGGCGGCTTTGGCCGGCAGCCTGATTTGACCCAGGCGATTGCCGAGCTCGTTTACAGCAGGTGATGAGAGTTGATGCTGGCGGGATACCGAACGCTTGCTCCCTGTGCTAAAATAAGTGTGAGGCGTTTAAGACGTTTTGAAAGAAAGGTGGTCGGTGAAACGAAAGATGGACACGATTCGGGGCAAGCTTGCGCTGCTTCCGGACCAGCCGGGCTGTTACTTGATGAAGAACGGGGAAGGCGACATCATATATGTCGGCAAGGCGAAGGTTCTCAAAAACCGCGTCCGGTCTTATTTTAACGGTACCCATAACGGGAAAACACAGCGGCTTGTTTCGGAAATCCGCGATTTTGAATATATCGTCACCTCCAGCAACATGGAGGCGCTTATTCTGGAATGCAACCTGATCAAAAAATATCATCCGCGGTACAACGTGCTGTTAAAGGATGACAAGTCGTTTCCTTATATTAAAATTACGAATGAAACCCACCCGCGACTGGAAGTGACGCGGCGCATCGTGAAGGATAAAGGCAAATATTTCGGTCCGTACCCGAATGCGTTCGCCGCCCAGCAGACGAAGAAGCTGCTGGATCGGCTGTACCCGCTGCGCAAATGCAAAAGCCTCCCGGACAAAGTGTGCCTGTACTATCATATGGGCCAATGCGTCGCCCCGTGCGAGTTCGAGGTGGAGCCGGGAACGTACGAAGCGATGGTGCAGGAGATCAGCCGTTTCTTGAACGGCGGCCACGATGAGGTGAAGGCGGAGCTGCAACGCAAGATGGAAGCGGCGGCGGAATCGCTGGAATTCGAGCGGGCGAAGGAATACCGGGATCAAATGACGGCGATCGACGCGGTGATGGAAAAGCAAAAAATTACGCTGGCCGACGCGATGGACCGGGATGTGTTCGGCTACGCCGTGGACAAAGGCTGGATGTGCGTGCAAATTTTGTACATGCGCCAAGGCAAGCTGATCGGACGCCATGCGTCTTCCTTTCCTTATTACGGGGAGGCGTACGACGATTTCATCACGTTCGTGACGCAGTATTACAGCGACAACCCGGCGCTGCCGAAGGAAATTTTGCTGCCGGCTCCGCAAGAGGAGCAAGGCGGAGCGGCAGCTTCGGTGTCGGGATCCGGCGCGTATGGCGAGGCGAGTGACGGCGCCCGGGAGCGGGAGCATGCGGCCGCTGCAGCCGCGGAACCCAGAGCGAATGCCGAGTCCAGTGGCGATGCAAGGGAGCATGCGGCCGCTTCGGCCGCTCCCGCGGCGGAAGGCGGGGCGGAACCGGCCGCACCGAATGAGGGCGATGAATCCGCGGGAATAGCTTCCCCAGCCGAGGAAGAACATGCCCCCGGTTCCCATGCCGATGATGTCCGTTCCACGCTGCAGTCGTGGCTGAAAGTAAAGGTATACATGCCGCAGCGTGGACGGAAGCGGGAAGTGGTCGCGATGGCGGTCGACAACGCGAAGGTGACGCTCGACGAGAAGTTCCGGCTGATCGAACGGGACGAGGAGCGGAGCGTGAAAGCGTCGGGCGGTCTGGCCCGTTACTTGGGGCTGGAGACGATCCGCCGCATCGAAGCGTTCGACAACTCCAACATTCAAGGGACGAACCCGGTATCGGCAATGGTCGTCTTCACCGACGGCAAGCCGGACCGCAAGGAATACCGCAAATACAAGGTGCGCACGGTGCAGGGGCCCGACGATTATGAAACGATGCGGGAAGTGATCCGCCGCCGGTACGAGCGGGTGCTCAAGGAAGGGCTGGAGATGCCCGACCTGATCGTCGTGGACGGCGGCAAAGGCCAAATTTCCGCCGCCATCGACGTGCTGGAAAATGAACTGGGCCTCTATTTGCCCGTTTGCGGCCTTGTGAAGGACGCCAAGCACAAGACGGCCCAGCTGATGACGGGAGACCCGCCGGAGGCGGTGCCGCTGCCGCGCGACAGCCAGGAATTTTATTTGCTGCAGCGCATCCAGGACGAGGTGCACCGCTTTGCCATCTCGTTTCACCGCGAGCAGCGCGGCAAATCGATGGTGGCGTCCCGGCTCGACGCCATCCCCGGCATCGGGGAGAAGCGGCGCAAGCTGCTGCTTAAGCATTTCGGCTCGCTCAAAAAAATTCGCGAGGCGTCCATCGAGGACTTCCGTCCGCTGTCGATCGGCGACAAGCTGGCGGCGCAAATTTTGGAGGCGCTGAACGAAGAGGAATAGGCAACGCGGAGTCGGAGGTCCTTTCCTCGTTAAACCTGCAACGGTGCAGAGAATACCTGTAACAGAGTGGTGGAGGTTTTTCGACCGAAATTGCATGTCTTGAGAGAATACCTGCGATTGTGCAGGTATTATCGATCGAAATCGCATGAATAGAGAAAATGCCTGCGATGGTGCAGGAATTACGGGCTACAATGGTCTGAACGTGAGATCGGGTCAACAATAAAAGCACTTTTGCAGGAATTTTATCGTAATCAATAAATAAAATGAAAAAAGATGTACGAACGCATCATTTTCAACAATCACCCCTTCGTTCAAAGCGATAAAGCCGAACGAACCGGCCAAGGATAGCCCCTTGATCGGTTCGTTTTTCGCTTTTGAAGCGGAAAAACTTGATTGATACGACTCAAAGCCTGATTATGGGACAGCCCCGTTCGTTTTGTAATTGTGATTTGGCGATTCGCTCCGGATTGGGTAGATTGGACGATTTTGCGATGTGATTGATAATTTGCTATCGGCTTTGCGACGCACCGCCGTTATTTGATGGACGTATTAAAGGATACCCTGATGAAGACGGCCTTGGGAGGGTTACGCGATCGTGGGGCTGCCCGTCCGACTTCCGCTGTATTTGCGCAGCAGCCAGGCGACTCCGACAGGAGCCAAAATATAGACGATGCCTGCGATGATGTCGCGGACCGAGCCCAGGAAGAACAGCGAGCTCGACATCAGGACGCTGTCCATAATGGCGTGTGTGAAGACCGCGGTAATAAACCCGTACCGGAGGAAAATAAAACTGAACAGCAGCCCGAGCAGCGTCACCTCGATCAGGCGCGTCGTCGACGGATAGATCGGGTAAGTAACATGTCCAAGCGCCCAAATAACGGTCGGAATAAGCGAGGCGACGAACGGGCTGCGCAGCCATTTGCGCATCAAGCCGATACCGAACAGACGATATACGGCTTCTTCCTGGATCGCGGCACACCACGCCAGCAGCGGCAGCAGGAAGGGATAAGCGAAGTTATAGGTGGACTGCGTCACGTCGGTCGTCGACCAGGCGCCGGTCGTCTGCTGGAGGACGATCAAAACAACCGATTGCAAACCCATCACAATGAAAGCAAAAATATAGGCCAGCTTCATGCTGTTCCAGACGACGCTGCCGTAATCGGATTCGCCCGCTCTCGGCCACAGGCTTCTCCCCATAGCGCGCCACAGCCCGTCTCCCGCGACGAGAGAGAAGTAACAGGAAGCGCCGAGCAGCAGCGTTATTCCCATCGTGACGGTCACCGCAATGATCGCGTACAGTTCGGCATTTAGACTTTCGCCCATGCTGGCGCGGATGCCGTCCATCATGTTCAAGTTGTTCACGACATAAAAGGCGAGGAAAATCGCACTGATCAGCCAGCCCCTTTTGAAGGAGGTATGTTTCCGGTACAGCGCCGCATAAACAATCGCGAGAATGAACAGGACGGCGCTCAGCAGCAGGCTGCCGCCGATCGAAAGAAGATCGGCGAGGCGGTCCTGACGCTTCACGTAGGCAACGTATTCCGACGGAACGTTGAATACCGGCTCATACCGGGTAACGAGTACCGAGCCGGAAGCCGTCTGCTGCGCCCGGATATGCAGCTGCAGCTTTGCTTGGCCGATCATGCCGTCTTTCGGCTTCAGAACCTGTACGCTTGGATCGCCGCCCGCTTCGGCGATTTCAAGCTCGGAAGCGGTGAAGCCTCTGTTCAGCGCTTCCGAGCGGGCAGCTCTCAGCAGCTTGCTGCCGGTAAGGGTTGTATTTGTATTCCGCTCCAGCGCGAACAGATGCCAGCCGACGACGGTTCCTTTCGTCATATGTATATAAATATAGGCGGTTTCTCCATTGCCCAGTTCGGCCGCAATCTGAAACGTGTCGGTAGGGAAACGATCCTCGTATTTCTCTGCGAAATCATCCAGCAGCCCCTCTCTGGACAAATATCCGTAAAAAACGCTGTCCGACTGGTAAACGGCATGCGTGCGCACGACGGCTTGTCCGAACTGGAGGCCGGCGAACGCGGCAGCTTTCAGCTCGGCGGAAGATTTGGAGATCGTCTTCCCGGTTGTGCCCGTAAAGAAGCTGTCCGCCGTCGAAGGGAGGATTTGGATCAATACGAACAGAATCGCTCCGATAATTCCAATCCAGAAATAACGTTTAATATCCGCTTGCAGACGATTGTGCTGCATGTCATTCCTCCTAAAGGTTTTGCCGGAGGCAAAACCACTTCGTAAGATTAAGCTTAGGTTTTGCCGGAGGCAAAACCACTTCGTAAGATTAAGCTTAGGTTTTGCCGGAGGCAAAACCACTTCGTAAGATTAAGCTTAGGTTTTGCCGTCGGTTTTCGTGCAAACGATGCTTTTTTACCTTATCATAAGATCTGTGAATTTATCCAATTTCATTAGCTGATGACAACCGTTTAAAACTTGTTAAGATGGGAGAACGTGTCCAAGATGAAAGAGTTGAGAAAGCGGGGGATTTGGGATTGGTCGCCGCCGCGTGTTTTGTCCGCAGGATTTGTTATGATCATTTTGTTGGGAGGGCTGCTGCTTTCTCTGCCTTATGCTTCAGCTGACGGCGAAGGGACAAACCTGCTGGATGCGATATTCACGGCGACTTCGGCCACCTGTGTGACCGGACTCGTTGTGGTGGATACCGGAACGCATTATTCCGTGGCGGGCCAGATCGTCATTATGCTGCTGATCCAAACCGGCGGCCTTGGCTTCATGACGATGACGACGCTGTTCGCTCTTGTTATACGAAAGCGCATTTCCTATAAGGAGAGGCTTATTCTTCAAGAAGCGATGAACCAGCAAAGTATGGAAGGCATTGTGCGGCTCATCCGCAAAGTTATTTTTTATTCGCTGTCGATCGAATTAACAGGGGCGCTTCTTTATGCGATCCGCTTCGCCGCCGATATGCCGCTCGGGAGGGCGGCTTATCTCGGTCTGTTCCACGGCATATCGATGTTTAACAATGCCGGGTTCGATCTGTTCGGCGATTTCCGCAGCTTGACGGGGTATGTGAACGACCCTGCCGTCAATATCATTACGATGCTGCTAATTGTGCTGGGCGGACTTGGTTTTGTCGTATTGTCCGATCTGCTCCATTTCCGCGGAATCAGGAAGCTGTCGCTTCATTCCAAAGTGGTGCTGTCGATGACGGGCGTTCTTATTGTGACGGGAGCCGCGGTCATTTTTCTGTTCGAATTTTCAAATGCGAGGACGCTTGGTTCGCTCGGGCCGGGCGGCAAAGTATTGGCGGCTTTTTTCCAATCCGTCACCACGAGAACGGCCGGCGCCAATACGGTCGATATCGGGGCGTTAAGGCAGGGAACGGTCTTTTTCATGATTATTCTCATGTTTATCGGCGCTTCGCCGGGATCGACGGGCGGGGGGATCAAGACGACAACGTTTATGACGCTGATCGGAGCGGCGATTGCGATGATGAGAGGCAGGGAAGACGTCGTGTTGTTCCGTTACCGGCTCGAGCGGGGGCGGATTTACAAAGCGCTTACTCTTACGATTCTGTCGCTGGGGCTCGTCATTGCCGTCACCATGATATTGTGTACGACGGAGGACCGGGATTTTCTGCGAATTCTGTTTGAAACGACCTCCGCTTTCGGAACGGTCGGTTTGTCCACGGGCATCACGTCCACATTAACCCCAGTCGGCAAAATTATGATCTGCCTGACGATGTTTGCCGGACGGCTCGGCCCGATGACGCTTGCTTATGCGCTTGGACCGAAAGCGGAGAAGGAGTTGTACCGTCATCCGGAAGGCAAAATTATTATCGGATAGACGGTTTTACAGATCGGGCCGCAGGCTGCCGCGGAAGCTGTGCGCGGCAGTTTCCGCGATCCAGCGTCTGACCGAAGGCAGCAGCCCCTCCGAATTGCTGTAGATAAGGGACGTCGTCCTTTTGGACTCCGCCAGCTCCGGAATGGAGACGACCGTAAGGTCGTTGTCTGCAAGAAGCTGCGGACGCAGGTAGGATTCGGGAAGAAGTGTGCACGCCCGGCACGTCTGAAGCAGCCGCAAAATCGCTTCGAACGAATCGATTTCCATCCGCACATCCGGCTGCAGATGATATTTTTCGAACAGCTCGTCCGTCAAAATCCGGTACCACGTCCCTTTGGAAAACAAAATCATCGGCATGCCGCTCAGGTCGCCGATCGATTGATAATTTTTTTCGGCCACGAGCCGGTTGCGCGGAACGACCAGCTGCAGGTGATCGTCGAAGAGCGGGACGCAAGTGAGCTGCGGATCGTCGATGACGGAAGCGACCAGGCCGAGGCCGATTTTTTTCTCTCGTACCAGCGTGACGATTTCGTGCGTTTTCCCTGTAACCGCTTTAATATCGATTTCCGGATGGCTGTTCGTCAGCGCCTGAATGAAATCCGGCAGCGTCGTCTGCAGCGTCGTCAGGCTTGCTCCCACAGTCAGCAGCGAGCGGCCCGTCGTCATGAATTCTCCGAGCGTCCGCAAATAGCGGCGGTTCAGCCGGCGCAGTTCCACGGCATATTCGTATGTCAGTTCGCCCGCACGCGTCAGCTCAAGCCGCTTGCCGATCCGCCGGAACAATTTGACGCCGAGCTCTTCTTCCATCTTGCCGATTTTTCGCGATAAAGCGGGCTGGGACAAGTTGAGCAGGGCGGAAGCTTTGTTCATGCTGGATTGTTCGACGACCGCAGCGAATACATGCATTTCTTCGAGCATAATGCCAATCATCTCCTGCTATTTGTTATGCGCAGCGGTTATAAGAGCTAATAAAAAATAAGCAATTCCATTATAAGCCTAAAAGGAGTAGGATGGGAACTGTGACTGAAATGTGTCAAGGGGGCATGCCGATAAATGTCACGATTTGTTGACGCTGTTCGGGGCCGGGAGTAAAATAAAACAGATTTGGTAGCGCATGCATGACAAAGTCTGGAAAGGGGAACGCACAAGTTATGACAGGAAATTCGTATTTTGCGCGCAAGTTTCACTCCTTGCTTGGGGTGATCCCGCTCGGCTTGTTCATTATTGAACATGCCATCACGAACTACACCGCGTTCGAAGGCGGACCGGAAGGGTTTGAGGCGAGCGTAAAATTTTTGAACGGACTCCCGCTCGTCTGGTTTCTGGAAATCTTCGGGATATTTCTGCCGCTGCTTTATCACGGGATTTACGGTCTTTATGTGGCGTACCAGTCCAACTGGAACAACAGCCGCTTCGCTTACGGCCGCAACTGGGCGTTTACGCTGCAGCGGATTACGGGGATCATCACCTTCATCTTTTTGATCTGGCACATTTTCGATACGCGCTTTCAAGTTGCCGTCGGCAATTTGACGCATGAGCAGCTCGGCGCCCATATGCACGACATTTTCACCAATCCGGTGACGGTTGTCCTGTACTGCATCGGCGTTCTTTCGGCCGTGTTCCATTTCAGCAACGGCATGTGGTCGTTTCTTGTAAGCTGGGGCATTACGGTAGGACCGCGCGCGCAGCGGATTTCTTCTTATATCTGGATGGCGGTGTTTGTTCTCGTATCGGCGCTGTTCCTGCTTTCGCTTGCGGCGTTTACGGGAAGCGATTTCGCGGAGACGGCATCGTCTGTTACCGCTTTCATTCCGATCGGCTAACAGAAAGAGGCGGCTTACGCTTTCGAAGTGTTTTTGCATTCGCAAAAACTAAGCTTATGCTTTCGAAGTGTTTTTGCATTCGCAAAAACTTAAGGAGGATATCGAGATGGCAAAAAATAATATTATCGTCGTCGGAGGCGGTCTCGCAGGCTTGATGGCGACTGTCAAAGCGGCGGAAGCGGGCGTACACGTCGATTTGTTCTCCCTTGTCCCGGTCAAGCGCTCCCACTCCGTATGCGCGCAGGGCGGCATTAACGGGGCGGTGAATACGAAAGGGGAAGGCGACTCTCCTTGGCTTCATTTTGACGATACGGTATACGGGGGCGACTTCCTTGCGAACCAGCCGCCGGTCAAAGCGATGTGCGACGCGGCGCCCGGAATCATTCACCTGATGGACCGGATGGGCGTCATGTTCAGCCGCACGCCGGAAGGCCTGCTTGATTTCCGCCGGTTCGGCGGCACGAAATTCCACCGCACCGCGTTCGCGGGGGCAACGACCGGCCAGCAGCTGCTGTACGCGCTGGACGAGCAGGTGCGCCGCTGGGAAGCGGCGGGGCTCGTCACGAAGTACGAGCATTGGGAGTTCCTTGGCGCCGTTATGGACGACGACGGGGTTTGCCGCGGCATTTCCGCGCAAAGCCTGCGCACGATGGAAGTGCATGCGATGAAGGCGGATGCCGTCATACTGGCAACGGGCGGACCCGGCATCATTTTCGGCAAAACGACGAACTCCGTCATTAACACGGGGACGGCGGCGAGCGCCGTTTACCAGCAGGGCGTCCATTACGCCAACGGCGAGATGATCCAGATTCATCCGACAGCCATTCCCGGCGACGACAAAAACCGGCTTATGTCCGAATCGGCGCGCGGCGAAGGAGGCCGGATCTGGACGTATAAAGACGGCAAACCGTGGTACTTCCTGGAGGAAAAATATCCGGCTTACGGCAACCTCGTGCCGCGCGACATTGCGACTCGCGAAATTTTTTCCGTTTGCGTCGACCAGAAGCTCGGCATTAACGGTGAAAATATGGTTTATCTCGATCTGTCGCACAAAGATCCGAAGGAGTTGGACGTCAAGCTCGGCGGCATCATCGAAATTTACGAGAAGTTCGTCGGCGACGATCCGCGCAAGCTGCCGATGAAAATTTTCCCGGCGGTCCACTATTCGATGGGCGGCATGTGGGTCGACTACAACCAGATGACCAACATTCCCGGCCTGTTCGCCTGCGGCGAATGCGAATACCAGTATCACGGCGCGAACCGGCTGGGCGCAAACTCGCTGCTGTCGGCCATTTTCGGAGGAATGGTTACCGGGCCGAAAGCCGTCGAATATATTAAAGGGCTCAAAAAGTCGGCGGAAGACATTTCTTCCTCCGTCTACGACCGCGAGATTAAGCGTCATACCGAGAAGTACGAAAGCATCCTTGGCTTGGACGGAACCGAGAACGCCTATGTGTTGCACAAAGAGCTGGGCGAGTGGATGACGAACAATATGACGGTCGTGCGTTTCAACAAGCGTCTGGAAGAGACGATCGGCAAAATCAAGGAACTGAAGCAGCGGTACACGAAGATCAACATTAACGATACTGCGCGCTGGAACAACGCCGGTGTGGCGTTTACCCGCCAGCTCTGGAACATGCTGGAGCTTGCCGAGGCGATGACGGTCGGAGCGCTGCTGCGCGACGAAAGCCGCGGCGCCCACTACAAGCCGGAGTTTCCGGAGCGCGACGACGACCGATTCCTGAAGACGACGATTGCGAAGTGGACGCCGGAAGGTCCGCAAATTTCGTACGAAGAAGTGGACGTCTCGCTTATTCCTCCGCGCAAACGCGACTATTCGGGCTCTCATTAATCCGTGTGAAAGAAAGGAGAATGAACATGGCTGAAACGACTACGGCAGCGAAAACAATCAAGCTGATCATTTCCCGGCAGGATGCTCCGGATAAGCAGCCCTATACGGAAGAGTTCGAAATCCCTTACCGTTCCGGCATGAATGTCATCAGCGCGCTGATGGAAATCCAGCGCAACCCGACGAAAGCCGACGGGCAAAAGACGACCCCGGTCTGCTGGGAGTCCAATTGTCTCGAGGAAGTGTGCGGCGCGTGCTCCATGGTGATCAACGGCAAGCCGCGCCAGGCGTGCAGCGCCCTGATCGACAAGCTGGAGCAGCCGGTCCGCGTCGAGCCGATGCGCACGTTCCCGGTTGTGCGCGATCTCGTTATTGACCGCGAGCGGATGTTTAACGCGCTTAAGCGCGTGAAAGCGTGGATTCCGATCGATGGAACGTACGATCTCGGTCCCGGTCCGCGGCTCGCGGAAACGAAGCGGCAGTGGGCCTACGAGCTGTCCAAGTGCATGACGTGCGGCGTTTGTCTGGAAGCTTGTCCGAACGTGAACGACCGCAGCAGCTTCATCGGTCCGGCAGCGATCTCGCAGGTGCGCCTGTTTAACACCCATCCGACGGGCGAAATGAACAAGGACGAGCGGCTGGAGGCGCTGATGGAAGACGGCGGCATCGAAGGCTGCGGCAACTCGCAGAACTGCGTCCGCTCCTGCCCGAAAGGCATTCCGCTGACGACCTCGATTGCGGCGATCAACAAAGACACGACCAAGCAGCTGTTCAAGAAATGGCTTGGCGTTTAATCGAAGCATTTAGCCCTTCCCGGCGAGCGGGAAGGGCTTTCTTTTTTAGGTGCAGTCGGAGCGGGAGCGGGTTTTCCGCCTCGTTTTTGTTTAGTTATGGCCGCAGGGTTTGGGAGAATCTTGAGGTAGGGGGAGTCTTCGAGCAGTGAACGGAAGCGAACGCCTTATGAAACTGGCCTAAGGAATCGTAAAACAGTTATTTCAGGAATAATGAGATTTCTTGAGCGGTAACGAACCCTACAATCATTATTTCATAAAAAAACAACCCAACCGAGTCGATCGGAATCGAATAGTGAATCTCCGGTTCGTTAGAGATTGGAACAGGTTCAATATGTACAAATAACGATGGCTCGGTTCGTTAGCCAATATCATCAGCATTCATAACTCGCTTGCCAAGGAATCCATCGTTTCGGTCGGTCAGCCTCAGGATTATCCGTATTTGTACTCATATAACAAAGGATTACAGGCTTTTTTAGGTGCAGTTGGAGCATCTTTGTGCTGTCAATGAAATCATGACGATGAATTTCTCGTTTACTGGAATTGATCATATTCAATTGGCAGCTCCTGAAGGCTGCGAAACGGCGGCAAGAAGTTTTTTTGCAGAATTGCTAGGCTGGGCTGAAATTCCGAAACCCGAAAACTTAAGAAAGCGCGCCGGGGTTTGGTTTCAGTGCGGACAGCATCAAGTTCATATCGGGGTTCAGAACGATTTTGTTCCTGCCGCAAAAGCACATCCGGCGTTTCAAGTCGTACAGCTGGATCATCTTCGTCAGCATTTAATCAGTCAAAATATACAAGTGACGGATGACGATGCGAGAAAACGACGAGGGCGTTAAACGATTCTACATAAACGACCCGTTCGGCAATCGTCTTGAATTTCTTGAATGGTTCTAAAATCTGCTTCCTACCGGGAAGCCAAAGGGCTGAAAAGTTTGTTTTCACGACCTGAAACGATCCCAAGCGAACATAAAAAAACCGATAGGTGCGCGCTCCGGCTTCACCGTACAATGAAATGGAAAAAAGATAGCGCATAAACAACCGGCAATCCTCTGTTTGGACCCGGATATCGAAGCGGAGTATTCCCCTTTCAGGAGTGAAAGCGATCCATGCATAATGACCTGCAAACCAAGCAAGGCACGCGGCAGGCCGCGGAGCAAAGCTTGTTCGCGCCGGCGCTGCTCGTGATGTACGCGGATACGTTTATGATAGCGGTCGGTTTTTTTATGTTCGTACCGATACTCGGCTATTATTTTATTAATGAACTGGGCTGGAGCGCCGCCTTGTCGGGAGGCGTGCTGGCAATTAGCGGCGTTACGCAGCAGGGCTTCAAATTTCTGTGCGGCGTCTTTGCCGACCGGATCGGCTACAAGCGGGCGATCTTGCTAGGGCTCGTGACGCGGGTCGCCGGCTTTGCGCTATACGGGGCGGTGTCCGATCCGGCCGGCTATGCGGCGGCGGCATTCCTTTCCGGCCTGGGCGGCGCACTGTTCCATCCGGCCAGCTATGCCGCTTATGTGCGATTAACCGGTCCGGCCGGCAAAAGCCGCATCTTCGCCATCAGGGAGATGCTCAGCAATACCGGCTTTATTGTCGGTCCGATCGTTGGCATGTACCTGCTTGGTTTCAACTTTCGGACTGTCAGCTTCACGGCTGCAGGCCTGTTCGCGGCAACAGCAGTTCTCTCCTGGCTGCTCCTGCCGGCTATGGAGAGGCGCTCGAGCGTGGACGGCGCTCTGCTGCGGGTGCTGCGCAGGATAATTCGAGACCGTACATTCCTGCTTTTTAACGGGCTGCAAATGGGCGTATGGGCGCTGAACTCGCAGTTGTATCTAGCCGTTCCTGTGCAGGCGGAGTCCGCGCTGTCCGATCCTGCTTCCATAGTCTATCTGTACACGGCGGGAGCGGTGTTCATGGTGCTGTTCCAACTGCCCCTCATCCGGCTGCTAAATGAACGTTGCCCGTCCAACCGGATTTTGGCGTGCGGCACGCTGATCCTCGGGATTGGCTTGTTTTCGCTCGGTTTTGCAACAAGCGGTCCGCTTCTCCTGTTGTCGGTGCTGATCTTCATGCTTGGACAAATGATCGTCGTGCCGACACTGAATCAGATCATATCGGACTTTGCGGACGAACGCGATTTTGCCTCGTATTTCGGCTTCTCCGGCATCGGGCTTGCGATCGGCGGCTTCCTCGGCAGCAGCGGGGCCGGTTACTTATATGATTTGGCTTCACAGCACCCCGAGCATCCGTTCTTCGCATGGCTGCCGTGGGCCGCGCATCTGCTGCTGGCTGCACTTTTATTCGGCGGGCTTCTCGCAATCGGCAAGCGGATTCGGGCTTAAAAAAACACAAGACGCTTAAAGCGATTCCATTGTTGCGTTTGCGATAAAAATATAGGATTGAAAGTAAGCGATTTCAAAGCTGATTTAAGGAGGAAAGGACGATGCCGCAAATCACGATCAAAATGTACGAGGGACGCACGCAGGCGCAAAAGAATGAAATTGTCGAAGTATTCACACGGGAGCTCTCCCGAATCATCGACCGGGAACCGAAGCACATCCACATTCATTTCGACGAAATCGAGATTGATGAGAACGCGCCGGACAATCTGAAGAAGAAGAGGTGAGTTCCCACATGGCCGGAAAAATCAGCACCGCAGGCTACAGCTCCGTTATTCCGACCGTCAGGAAAAACAGGCTGCTCGGGTTTATGTGGAAATACAAGGCGCTGTACTTCATCTCCATTCCCGGCATCCTTTATTTTCTGATCTTCAAGTACGTTCCTCTGGCGGGCTCGGTCATCGCTTTTCAGAACTACAATCTGTTTAAGGGCATTTCCGGCAGCCCGTGGGTCGGGCTCGAGCATTTTCAAAGGATGTTCTCGCATTACGACTTCCTGAACATTCTGAAGAACACGCTGCTTCTGGGCATATACGACATCGCATTCGCCTTTACCGCACCGATTATTCTTGCGCTCCTGCTGAACGAGGTGCGGCTTATGCTCTACAAAAAAATCGTGCAGACGATCATCTACGCGCCGCATTTTTTGTCATGGGTAATTGTAAGCGGTATCTTCGTTGGCATTCTTTCGCCATCGTCCGGGATCGTCAATGTGATGCTCGGATGGATCGGCATCGATCCGATCTATTTCCTCGGAGAAGAATCGTATATTCGCAGCATCCTCGTCGGTTCCGGCTTGTGGCGCGATGTAGGCTGGGGCACGATCATTTACCTGGCTGCGCTCGCGGGCATTCATCCGGATTTGTATGAAGCGGCCGAGATTGACGGAGCGGGGCGTTGGAAGCAGACGTTTAGCATTACACTGCCTTCCCTGCTGCCGGTTATTACCATACTGTTCCTTTTGAAAATCGGCGATTTTCTGGATTACGGCTTCGAGCGCGTCTTCGTCTTCCAAAATCCTCTTAATCTGCGCAACAGTGAAATTCTCGACACTTATATTTACAAGGCGGGTTTAAGACAGATGCAGTACAGCTATGCCACGGCAATCGGGCTGTTCAAATCGGTAGTCGGTCTGTTTCTGCTCGTCATTGCGAATACGCTGAGCAAGAAAGCGACCGGGGAATCACTCTATTAAGGGGATGACAAAAGTGGAAATATATGGTAGTATTAGCCGCAGGGCGTTTCTTATTTCCAACTACGCTTTCTTAACGCTGCTGTCTTTAATCATGTTCCTGCCGTTTATGAACGTAATCGCCCAGTCGCTAAGCAGCCCGGGCGCGATCGAACGCGGGGAGGTGATGTTCTGGCCGATCGAATGGACAACTCAATATTACCAGTACGTGTTCCAAGATATAGCGATATGGAGAGCGTTCGGTATCTCCGTCTATATTACGGTGCTGGGCACGCTCATCAATCTGGCCGCCACCGCATCGCTTGCTTATCCGCTGTCGAGACCGGAATACGTCGGCAGGCGCACGCTTCTTATTTTCATCATGCTCACGATGATTTTCAGCGCGCCGCTCATTCCGCAGTTCATCCTGATGCGCGAGCTCGGCCTCGTCAACACGCTTTGGGCACTGATGATCCCGACTGCAATCAGCGCATTCAACCTGTTCGTGCTGCGCTCGTTCTTCATGCAGCTGCCCAGCGAAATTATCGATTCCGCCCGCATCGACGGCTGCGGAGAGCCGCGCATCCTGTGGAACATCGTATTGCCGCTGTCGAAGCCGGCGCTCGCCACGATCGGCATATTTTATTCGGTGACGAACTGGAACAAGTATATGGACGCGCTGTATTATATTAATGACAGGCAGTTGTATCCGCTGCAGGTAAAGCTGCGCGAGCTTCTGATTACCGACGATCTGACCGACACCGGCAACCTCGCCTTCGAAGTGACCTCCCAGTCGGTGCAAGGCGTGCAGATGGCCGTCATTTTGGTGGCTACGGTTCCGATCATCATGATATATCCGTTTCTGCAGCGCTTTTTCATCAAAGGCATGCTGATCGGCTCGATAAAGTCGTAGCCCGAACGAATCGGCAAACGCACCCTCATTCACTGGATTCTGGGCCGATAACCTTTTGAAATGAGATGAAGACGAATTTTTGAAAGCGCTATCTTTTGAAAACGATACATTCGAAAGAGGGGTTAATCCATGAAAAGGTTGTTCACCCGCTCGATGATTACTTTACTTGTCATCGCCACGCTTGCCGGCTGCACAAGCAACAATGGCGGAACGAACGCGTCGAACAAAACGCCCGGAGATACGCCTGCTGCCGAAGAGCCGCAGAAAGAGCCCACGAAGTTCTCGATCGCAATGCGTACACTTAACGTCGCTTATGTCGAGAAAAGCCCGGATATTAACAAGGACAAATATGTGCTTGAACTGGAAAAAATGACGAATACGGATCTAGACATTCGGTTGATCCCCCATAACGAATATCAGGAAAAGATGATTCAGATGTTCGCTACCAACGATATTCCCGACGTCGTGCAGGGCAGCGGGGGCATAAGCGGACCAGAGCTTGCCGGTGCGGTGCAGAACGGCGTGCTGCTGCCGCTCAACGATTTGCTGCAGGAATACGGCCAAGACCTGCTGAAATTCATTCCGAAGGATGCCTGGGACCGGTTGACCGATTCGAAAACCGGCACCATTTACGGTATTCCCGAGGTGCTGTCCAATCCTTCCCGCCGTGCCACCTGGATACGCACCGACCTGCTTGAGAAAGCAGGCAAGCCGGTCCCGAAGACCGTCGAAGAGATGATCGACGTGCTGCGCGCCTTTAAGGAAATAGGCGTCGAGCATCCGTTTGCCGGACGCAAAAATTTCAAATATGCGGACACGATCTTCGGCGCTTACGACGTCTTCGGTTATAACAATCAGTTCAAGCTGTTCCCTGACGGCCAGGTGAAGCCGAGCTTCTTCGACGCCGAAAACATGAAGAAAGCGATCGGACTGTATAAGACGATGCATGACGAGGGCTTGATCAGCCGGGAATTCGCCACGATCGAAAGCACCGATTTCCGCAATATCATTACGAGCGGAAAAGCCGGCATGTGGTCGATGAACGCCAACGAGCTGCCGATCTGGGGCGCGCAGCTGATGAATAACGTGCCGACGGCCAAGGTCGCGCTGATCCCGTCTCCGATCGGACCGGACGGAAGCGGCGGATATGCCCATTACAATCCGGTTACCCGGTCGTTCTTCATCAATGCCAACGCGAAGGATAAAGCGGCCGACATCGTGAAGTTTTTCAATTGGATGGTCAGTGAGCAGGCGGAGCTGTTCTTCAGCTTCGGAATCGAAGGAGAGGATTACAAAGTGGAGAACGGCAGGCCGGTTCTGGAGATTCCGACCGATACCGAGGGAACCGACAAGCTGCGCTACCTCAACTACTGGCTATGGATGGTCCAGGACACGACGTATAACAAACGGGTTTCCTCGCTCTCCGAGACGGGCCTGCAGATGATTGATGCGTTCGACAACATGCTGTCCAAGGAAGGACGGCGCGGCATCGAGTTCGACCCGAGGCTTGACGCGTTGATCAGATATCCGGACTTGAATCCGAAATCCGACGAACTGCCGCCGCTCATTCTTGAGCACGTGCTGCGAATGGTGTATGGCAGAGAACCGGTCGACGATTACGAGAAGGTGCTGGAGGAGTATTTGTCCAAAGGCGGACGGGAAGTAATCGAGGAAGCGACTGCCCGTTTCCAAGCAAAAGAAAACGCTTTCGAATAACTTGCCGCCGGATCGACTACGGATACGTTACTCCCCTCCCTGCGTTTTTTGCCCGGGAAGGGAGCATCCCGGCACTACAGCCTTCTTTGGCCGGCACATCCATGAATCGTTGAGGAGGGATTGTCATGTTCCGCATTCTTGTTGTCGATGACGAGCCGATGATTCGCACAGGTTTGGTCAAGCTGCTGCAAGCGGCGGACGGATCAATCTCCGCAGCCGAGACCGCGGCGAACGGCGAGGAAGCGATGGAGCTCATGCGCCGGTGCCGGCCCGATTTCCTGATCACAGATATTAAGATGCCGCGTATGGACGGATTGGAGCTGTGCCGGCAAGCCAGGGAGTTGTACAAGGATTTGCCGATCGTCGTCATTTCCGGATACGGCGAATTTGAATATGCGCGGCAGTGCATGTCCTGCGGGGTCAAGCAATATCTGCTTAAGCCCGTCACCCGCGACGGGGTGAGAGAAACGGTGAAAAAGCTGATCGCCGAAGCGAACGAGCGGTACCAGCCCGCTTATTTCTCGATCGCGAAGCTGGAGCAGTGGCTGGACCTGCTGGAGCAGGCGGTCTGGCATCTGGAGCAGAAGACGATCGGCGAAACGATAGCGGAAATGGAAAGCTACTGCCGCACGCAGTGCCTGGACGGGGTGCAGACGCGCCAGCTGCTGACGGATGTTTATGCCAATCTGCTCAAGAAGCTGAACAAGCGCGACGTTTATAAAGTCGAAGCTCAGGATCCGCTGCCGCTGGCGGCCGGATTGAAGGAGCAGGCGGAGATCTACGCGTGGTTCGGGCAGTCGCTGCAAGGGCTCGTCAACTGGATCAAAGGCAAGCGCAAAGGCAATCTGAAGGAGCCGATCGAAGAGGCGAAGGATTACATCGAGCGCAATCTGTCCAGAGAGCTGTCGCTTGATGAGGTCGCCGATATGGTCGGACTGAATCCGTCTTATTTCAGCCAGCTGTTCAAGCAGATGACGGACGAGACATTCGTCCATTACCGGATTAAACGGCGGATGGAGAAAGCGAAGAAGCTGCTGGCGGTTCCGCATTATAAAATTACGGATATTTCGTTTGAAGTCGGATACGCCGACCATCCGCATTTTACGAAAACGTTCAAGCGCATGACCGGCTGCACCCCGTCCGAATATCGAGAGAAGCTGGGGATCGATTGATGAAGCGCAGCTTGTCCCGTACGGTTTTCATTTACTTTTTCGTCGTCATTCTGTTCTCGTTGTCCACCGTCGGTTTCTTTTCTTATCTTGAGTCGTCGCGCGCGATCGACGAGCAGGTGGAGAAGTACGTTACACAGGTCATCAACAACGCCTTGCTGCAGACCGACAACCATCTGAAGACATTCGAGCGGCTGTCGAACTCCATATTGTCCCAGCAGATTGTAAAGAGATTTCTTGACATGGATCCGGAAGACAGCTACGAATATTATCGGTTTCAAAACGAAGTGCGCAAGAACGTCTTGCAAAAAATATTTATCACCTATCCGACGCAGATCAATATGATTTATATTTTGGGCTACCACGGACGCTCGATTTTCGACGACAATCAAAATTTTTCGGCCAACACGGTCGATCCGTCCGACCGGCTGCGGGAGTTGATCGAAAAGACGCCGGAGCAGGGCGAAATCGCGATAATGAATACGAGTCTGCTGGAAAAGG
The DNA here is from genome assembly GCF_000961095.1 of Paenibacillus beijingensis. Classification (NCBI taxonomy): domain Bacteria; kingdom Bacillati; phylum Bacillota; class Bacilli; order Caryophanales; family Paenibacillaceae; genus Paenibacillus; species Paenibacillus beijingensis. The sequence continues at coordinate 3,557,713 of NZ_CP011058.1, forward strand.
ACCAAGGCCATGTCATTACGATCGCACGCAAAATTCGCGGTTACAATTCTTACGCGGTGAAAGGCATTCTGGCGATCGAGATCAAGGATCAGCCTCTGACCAGCTTATGGAGCACAGTTGATCTGGGCGAGCAGGGATTTTTCTTCATTCTGAACGACAACGGGAACGTCGTCTACGCACCTGAAACTGACAGGTTGGGGGATGTGCTGCAGACCGATATTTCGCAGCGAGTACAGGAAGGGAACGAACGGTTCATCCGGAACGTCAGGGGCGAGCCGATGATGTTTGTCTCCCGCAAGTCCGGCTACTCCGGGTGGAGTCTCGTCGTATCGCTTCCGGTCAAGGAGCTGCGCGCACCGATTTCCAGCATTCGCTCCACGACGATCGCGGTCGGCATCGTTACGCTGGTAGTCGCGCTGTTTCTGGCGGTCCGTTTCGGACGCTCGATCGTGCGTCCCCTCCGCCATTTAAGGGAGAGCATGAGGGAGACGGAGAAGGGCAATTGGAGCTCGATCAGCGGCGAAGCGAGGGAGGACGAGATCGGCGGCCTTATACACAGCTACAACGTGATGGTGAGCCGCCTGTCCGAGATGATCGAGCGGGTCTATCGCGCGGAGCTGCGCGAGTACAAGACGCAGCTGGAGCTGCAGAACATTCAGCTGGAACGTCAGCGTGCAGAATTTCAAGCGCTCCAATTGCAGATTAACCCGCATTTTCTGTATAACACGCTGGAAACGATAAACTGTTATGCCATCGTGCAGGATTCCGACGACATCTCCGAGATGGTCGCAGCGATGGCGTACATGCTGCGTTACTCGATTCAGACGAACCTGGAGGAAATCACGATCGCCAATGAGCTGAACCATGTCCGAAATTACATGATGATTCTGAAGCACCGGATCGGCAGGGAGTTCGAAATCGACGTGATCGTCCCGCCCAAGCTGCTGCTCGAGAAAACGGTGCGGCTGACACTGCAGCCAATAGTTGAAAATATTTTTCAGCACGCGTTTGCAGATGGCATCGAGCCGCATCATTTCGTCTGCATCGACGCGCGAAAAGAAGACGGTTATTTGCAGATCACTGTCGAGGATAACGGAGTCGGCATTGAAGCGGAAAAGCTGAGGCAGCTGCAGGAGCGGCTGCGCCGCAATCGGCTGGCGGACACTGCTGAGGAGACGGAACCGTACAAGCGAGGCGGGATTGGCCTCATCAATGTTCATCGGAGAATTCAAATGGTTTACGGGGACGAGTTCGGCATTCGAATCGAGAGCACGCGGGATTTCGGCACAAAAATTATGATGACGATGCCGCTATAATTTGGAGAGGAGAAATGAACATGAACATTGATCTGACGGGGAAAATCGCATTGGTAACAGGAGCAAGCGGCGGCATCGGCCGCGCCGCGGCGCTTGCGCTGGCCGCAAACGGCGCCGCGGTGGCGGTCAACTATTTGAACAGCAGGGGAACGGCCAAGCAGGTTGCCGCCGAAATCGCGCAAAACGGCGGCAAGGCGGCGGCGCTGCAGGCGGACGTCACGAAGGTGGAGGAGGCCCAGAGGCTTGTCCGCTCGGCCGAGGAAGAGCTTGGCGGCAGCATCGATATTTTGGTCAACAATGCCGGCCATTTGGTGCAGCGTCTTCCGAATGAGGAGATGACCGAAGAGCTGTACAACAAAGTGATGGACGTAAATATGAAGAGCACGGTGTTCGTCAGCAAGGCGGTCATTCCGGGCATGAAAGCGAAAGGAGCGGGGCAAATCGTCAACCTGACCTCCCTCGCGGCGCATAACGGCGGCGGACCCGGCGCTTCCATCTACGCGGCGAGCAAAGCGGCAATCCTGACGTATACGAAAGGGCTGGCGAAAGAGCTTGCTTCCTGCGGCATTCGTGTGAATGCAGTATCACCGGGCTTCATCGGACAGACGGCGTTCCATTCGACCTTTACGCCGGAGGCGGCGCAGAAGGCGACGATCGCGGGCATCCCGCTCGGCCGCGCCGGCACGCCGGAGGATGTGGCGGGCGTCATCTTGTTCCTCGTTTCCGATCTCAGCGCGTATTTGACGGGCGAGACGATCGAGGTTAACGGAGGCATGTTCATGCGATGAGGACGGACGGGAAGAAATGGCGCAGCGGTTGGTACGTGGAGTCGGTACAGGAGCTGAAGCGGGAGCTGGATCAAGTTATCACGCTTCGGCCGGACATTCCGTCCGAACCTGGCGGTTGGTGGCATCAATACGTCTGTCCGCAGCATCATACGGAGCTGCTGTTCGATCCGCTCGCGCCGGATTGCGGCGAGTACGCGTGTCCTTACGGTTGCCGGTTGACCGGGGAGCCGTACCGCGCAGCCTGGCTCGTCTTCAAGCATCAGGCGATGGCCCGTTATGCGCTTCAGGCAGCTGCTGTCTACGCGGCAACAAGGGAGACGGCTTATGCGGATCTGGGTACGTCGATCATTGTGCGGTATGCCGAGCGGTTCCCGAACTACCCCGTACACCCGGATGCACAGCCATGGATGTTGAAGGGCAGGGCGTTTCACCAGGCGCTGACAGAAGCGATCTGGGCGTCAACGCTGCTGCGGGCGCACCTGCTGCTCGCGGACGAAGGGAATAAGCTTCAGAAAGGGCAGGCCCAATCGTTCGACCGTTTTCTGTTCATGCTGGAGAGCAGCATGAAGGAATATCACCGGATATTGACATTCGAGCGCGGCAATCCCGAGAACAATTACACGGCCTGGCTGAACGCTGCGCTCTGCTGCATCTATGCGGTTCGTGGACAGAAGGAAGAGCTGCAGGCCCATATCGAGCGTGTAGGCGGCTTTCGTCATCATCTGTCGATCGCCGTCAGGCCGGACAACTTCGAATTCGAGGGCAGCACGTATTATCATCTGTTCGTGCTGCGGGCGTATTTCATCGCGGCGGAGATGGCGCAGCGGTTCGGCATCGATCTCTATTCGGCGGCCGGCGACCGGGGGCAGACGCTGCAGGGCATGCTGGATGCGCTGCTGCCGCTTGCGGACCGCAGCGGTTATTTGGCCGCACTGCACGACGGCCCGTATGCAAGGGAGCCGTTCGCCAGGGAGATTGCGGAAATTGCGGAGATCGGTCTGGCGAAATATGGAAGAACCGACTATGTGCCGCTGCTTGCGCAGGCGTACCGTCAGCTGTACGGCTCGCCGCGGCGCTTCGGCCTGGAAGCGGTCGTATTCGGGTCCGGGGAATGGGACCTGTCCCGGCCGAACGATGGCAGCGGCAGCTTGCTGCTGGAGGACAGCGGCTTCGCGGTGCTGAGGCAGACGGCGAACGGGCTGAGCTGCATCGTCGATTTCGGGCCGCACGGCGGCTCGCACGGCCATTACGACAAGCTGAATCTGATTGTCAACGGTCCCCGTTCACCACTTGCGCCCGACCGTGGCACGGTGCCGTACGGCTCGCCGCTGAAGAAGATGTGGTATCCGGCAACGGCATGCCATAATACGGTAACCGTCGGCGGCAGGTCGCAGCGTGAGGCCGAAGGCCGCTGCCTTCGTTTCGAAGCGACGGAGATGCACGCCTACGGCTGGTTCAGCTCGGAGCAGGCCTATAAAGGCTGCAAGCTGGATCGTCATTTGTTCGCAGCCGGCGAGTTCGTGCTGGACTGGTTTACGGTCGAGCTTGACGCTGCGGAGCCAAGGGCGGTGCAGTGGTGGTTCCACTCGCTTGGCGAGCTGCTGCCTGGCAGCGGAAAGGGCAGCAATGGCGTCAGTGACGGAAACAGTGGAACTTCTGGAAATAACGCTTACAGCAGCAACGATGGCAATGGGGGATGGGCGGCATGCGCGAACCCGCCTGCAGGCGGCGACGGTTATTCCTATATTGAATGGCTTGGGCAATGGGAGAGGCAGCGGGCCGGCGAGGCGGTGCAGCTGAAGTTCCGCCAAGCGGCCGGAGATTGCCTGTCTGTTTCGCTGCTGACGGCGGAAGGCTCTGCTCTCTACCATGTGGCGTCACCGGGTACGGCGGACGATCCGACGCGGCCGATGCATGGCATCATGCACGAACAAAGCGGAACAATGCTGCATTTCGTTGCCGCCTATCGCTGCAGCGATGAGCCTTTCTCATTATCATGGGCCGGTAGCAATAGCGATGATGCCGGGACTAATAAATCGCTGGAAGTAAGCCGCAAGGACGGTAAGCTTGTCTGCCGCTTTGCTTTAACCGATTCCGGTTTGAAGGAGAGGTAGCCATCTTGAAGAAGCTTTTTGAACCGATAAGCGGTCTGCTGTCCGTGCCTTATGAACCGAACGAGCAGACGGTAATACTGGAAAATCCGCCGCGCTTTACATGGATGCCAGCGCAGCTGGGTGACGACCGTTATGTGCTGCAAATTTCCGATTCGGCCGATTTCGCTTCCGGCCGGACCGAAACGATAAGCCCGATCCCGCACAACCTGTACACGCCGGATCACCCCCTGGCGCCAGGCCGTTATTATTGGCGGTATGCGTTGCTGGAGGAAGCGGGCGAAGCGGCGCAAACCGAATGGAGCCGGGTACGCAGCTTCAACGTACCGGAAGGCTTGCCCGAGACGCCGCTGCCAGCGCGTGAGACCAGATTTGCGGACGCGAAGGCCGGCCATCCCCGCTTATGGCTGTCGCCGGAGGGCGTCGCCGCCTTTCGTGAGCGGCTCAAGGCCGATCCTGCCTTTTGCGGCTGGGATGTCTTTTGCGAGCAATCGGTGCGTCCATGGATCGAAAGGACGCCAACCGCTGAACCCGCCCGTTATCCCGGCAATAAACGGGTTGCCAAGCTGTGGCGCCAGATGTATATCGATTGCCAGGAGACACTTTACGCCATCCGTCATTTAAGCGTGGCGGGCATTATTCTGGAGGACAAAACGCTGATCGATCGCGCCAAGACGTGGCTGCTTCATGTTATCTCCTGGGATACGGAGGGCACGACCTCGCGCGACTATAACGATGAAGCTGCCTTCCGGATAGCGGGAGCGATAGCCTGGGGCTATGACTGGCTGTACGAACATCTGTCAAGACAGGAGCGGGCCGACGTGCGCGCCAATCTGCTGCGGAGGACCGAGCAGGTGGCGTTCCATGTCATTGAGCGATCCAAAATTCATCAGGTGCCGTACGACAGCCATGCCGTCCGCTCGCTCTCTTCGGTGCTCGTGCCGGCTTCGATCGCGCTGTTGCACGATGAGCCGAAAGCAAAGGAATGGCTCGACTATACAGTGGAATATTACGCATGTCTTTATTCGCCTTGGGGCGGCGAGGACGGCGGTTGGGCGGAAGGTCCGCTCTATTGGACGAGCGGCATGGCTTACGTGATCGACGCGCTCAATCTGCTGCGCAATTATACGTCGCTTGATTATTTCAAACGGCCGTTCTTCGCGAAGGCCGGCGACTTTCCGCTCTACTGCTGCAGTCCGGACACGATCCGCGCGAGCTTCGGCGACCAGTCGTTCCTCGGCGAGCCGGCCAGTCTCAAAACCGGCTTCAATATCCGCCAGTTTGCCGGCTTGACGGGCAACGGGCTCTATCAATGGTACTACGAGCGGGTGAAGATGTCGGACACGGACGCCGATGAGAAATTTTACAATTATGGCTGGTGGGATTTCCGGTTCGACGATATGCTCTACAAACATGATTATCCCGAAATCCAGGCGGTCGAACCTGTCGATAACGCGATCCAGCCGGTCAAATGGTTCCGCGACATCGGATGGGTCGCGATGCATCACCGAATGGATGACCCGGGGGAGCATATTATGGTGCTGGCCAAGAGCAGCAAATACGGCTCGATCAGCCACAGCCACGGCGACCAGAACGGCTTTCTGCTGCACGCTTACGGCGAGCCGCTGGCGATCGAGAGCGGGTATTACGTTGCCTTCGGCAGCACGATGCATATGAACTGGCGGCGGCAGACGCGTTCGACCAATACGATCCTCGTCGATGGTCAAGGCCAATATGCGGGCAAGGATAAAGTGCTCTGCAAGGAAGCTTGCGGCGTCGTGGAGGAGGCCTATTACCGACCTGGTTTCGGCTACGCACGATTGAACGCCAAAGCGGCTTACAAGAAAAACGTCCCTTACCTGAGCCGCTATATACGGGAGATTTATTTTTTCAATCGGACTTATGCGGTTATCGTTGATTACGTGGATCTTGCGCAGCCGGGCACGGTCGAATGGCTGTTCCACACGCTGTATCAGATGACACTGAAGGGACAATCGTTCCGCGTGAACGGCGTGAAGGCCGAGCTGGAAGGACGGTTTGTCTACAACTCCTCCGGCGATTTGGCCTTGTCGCAGCATGACCGGTTCACGGATGTCGATCCGGCCGAGACCGAAGGATTGGCCAGCCAGTGGCACCTGCACGCGGCGACGAAGCCGGCGGCGAGCCATCGCCTGGTCAGTCTGCTTGTGCCGATGAAGAAGGGCGAGCGCAAATACGTCTCTTACTTCTTGGATGACCAGGACCACGGCGTGCACATTTATTTCACCAACGAGCAGGGAATTACACAGAAGGTGGAAGTGCAGAAGGCGTATTGAGGAGAGGGCAGAAGAGTCCGAGTTGTCAGTTTTAGAGTTCGAACGGACCCGGGAGGCTCAATTTACGGTTACAGTCCGCATGTTGGCTTTCAGCTTGCCTACAAGGGCATAGGGGTCCGTTAGAATTATCATCGAGGCTATTTGACTGAAACGATCCGGCTGTTACGTACGTGAAAAAAATCACATTCGCCCCTTGCAGTGTCGGATCGAATGTTGTATGCTAATTACAGAAAGATAATGTGAATTAAATCACAAACATTTTCTTTCGGATCTGTTAGTTCAAGTCATTAAAATACAGATGCTGTATACAGACGAGGCGGATAAGCAAATATTCGCATTCGATTCTTCAGCTTCATTTGTGAATTTTTTCACGATATTAATTTGAGGAGGAATTTTCAATGAAAATCGCAGTCATCGGTTGTACCCATGCAGGTACCGCAGCCGTAACGAACATGGCCCGCTTGTATCCCGAAGCCGACATTACCGTGTATGAAAAGAACGACAACATTTCGTTTCTGTCGTGCGGCATTGCGCTTCACGTCGGCGGCGTCGTCGAGCATGCGGAGCAGCTGTTCTACAGCAACCCCGATCAGCTCGCGCAGCTTGGCATTCAAACGCACATGCGGCATGAAGTGCTCGCGGTTGATACAGCGGCCAAAACGATGGAGATCCGCAACTTGGCTACAGGCGAACGGTTTCGCGACGCATACGACAAGCTCGTGATCACGACGGGATCGTGGCCGATCATTCCGCAAATGGAAGGCATCGGTCTGGAAAATATTCAGCTTTGCAAAAACTATAACCACGCCCAGGCGATCATCGAAAAAGCAAAGCATGCCGAAACGGTTACCGTGGTCGGAGCCGGATATATCGGCATCGAGCTGGCGGAAGCGTTCCAAATGCTCGGCAAAAAGGTCATACTGATCGATAACACGGATCGGATCTTGTTTAAATATTTGGACCGGGCCTTCACCGATCCGATCGAGAAACTGCTCGCGGACAAAGAAATCCGTCTCGCGCTCGGTCAAAGCGTGCAAGCATTCAAAGGCGAAGGCGGGAAAGTGCAGTGCGTCGTGACGACGGCCGGCGAGTATGAGACCGATATGGTCGTCCTTTGCATCGGATTCCGTCCGAATACGGAGCTGCTCAAGGGACAGATCGACATGCTGCCAAACGGTGCGATCCTCGTTGACGAGTATATGAGAACGAGCAACCCGGATGTGCTTGCGGCAGGCGACAGCTGTGCGATCCGGTACAACCCGACGGAGCAGCCGCTTTATATCCCACTCGCGACGAACGCCGTGCGCATGGGCACGCTTGCCGCTCATAACCTTGTGCAGCCGGCTATACCGTACCGAGGGACTCAAGGCACGTCGGGCATCAAAATCTACGATCTTAACATTGCATCGACGGGACTTACGGAACAAGGCGCTCTTGCTGCGGGAATGAATGTGAAAACAATCACAATCATTGATCATGATAAGCCCGAATTTATGCCCCATTACGAAAACGTCATGCTGAAGCTTGTCTATGAGGAAGAAGGCGGTCGGATCGTAGGAGCGCAGGTGCTTTCGAGAGCGGATATGACGCAGTCGATCAACACCCTCTCGGTTTGCATTCAGAACCGGATGACGACCCGGCAGCTGGCATTCGTGGACTTTTTCTTCCAGCCGCATTACAACAAGCCCTGGAACCTGCTGAATCAGGCCGGCTTGCAGGCGATGGAACAGGAGCGGAAGGAGCGGGACGGCAAAGTATTGGCGCAGTAACATGACGCAAAACGGACGGCCTTGGATTTCCAAAGCCGTCCGTCATGTTAGCCATTATTCGAAATCAAATTGTGCGTATAGTTTCCAAGAATTGTCGGCCATTTTTTTCATCATATAGATACCATCCGATTTTACGGTTTCCTCGTGCTTTTCCGAGCCTTTCGTCACCGTAATTTTCATTTCTCCGCCGGTTGACTCCAGCGTGGCGAAGCGCTGCGACTTTTGAACCACTTTATAGCTCGGTTCCTGAACCGACTCGAATTGAATCGCGGCTCCGCTTTGTACCATATCGGTCAGCGATTGAAGCGCACTGTGGCTGTAAGCCAAATAGTATCCGGTGAAAAACTTGCGGAAGCTGGCGGAAAGCTCGTCAAATTTGTTTTCCTGCATGAGCTTGAGCTGTTCCGAATCGGCGCTTACCGCAATTGCGATCAAATCGTTGTCATTTGCAAGATCTTTTTGCTGCAGATCCAGTGCCCGCTGGAGCATGACAACCGATTGGGCGCGTGTTGCCTTATTGAACGGTTTAAACATCGTTTCCGTTACGCCGCCAACGATTCCGGCCTGACTCGCTTTATCGATTGCCGCTTTTCCGTAGTAATCCGGAACGTCTGAAAATGTTTTGGCCGTACCTTTGAAATCGACTGTCGCCGAAAAAGCTTTCACGACCATCACCGCGATATCGCCGCGCGTAATGGGACGGTCGGGTCCGAATTCCGTGCTGCTGATTCCGCCGACGATGCCAAGAGAGCTCGCGATCCGGATCGGCTCGTAATACCATTTTCCTTTTTTGACATCCGTGTACGATTTGGCAGGCTTGTCGCTCGTTAGTCCCGCGGCGTTTACAAGAATCGCCACAAACTCGGCACGGCTGATCGAATTGTTCGGCTTGATGGTCACATTTCGTTCACTGTCAACATAGCCGCTTACCAAGTCGGCATTGATGAAGTTGTCGAGTGCATCGTAAGCCCAATGATCATCAATGTCGACAGGATAATATTTATCCAGTGGAGCGATTGAAGCGGTCTCGGCAGAAGCTGTGCCAAGAGGTTGAACGAGAAAAATCGATAAAACAATGAATAGCGTAATCCGAAGTGCCTTTTGCATGACCAAGATCTGCCTCCTATGCTGAATTTCACAGAATTCAGCATAGCAGAACATTTCCAATGGTACTAGCAGCATTATTTGTGCGATTTGGAAATATTTATTATATCTTCCTTTCCCTCACTCCTTCTCAAAGAAAGCTGTCGCGCACGGCAGCTTTCTTTGATCTTGTTAAGCAACCGCGCGCCGGATCGGGGAAGAGGGGGGATCCACCATCGCCCCGCCCACAGACGCGCACCACGCCGTTGCAAAATAAAAGAAAGCTGCCGCACGGCAGCTTTCTTCCTTCTTACATCCAATGTTCGCCCCAGTCTTGAATGGACTCGATAACCGGCTGGAGATGCCGCCCCTTGTCCGTCAGTTCATATTCGATACGAACCGGCATTTCGGGATAAACGGTCCGTTTTACAATTTCGCTGATTTCCAGTTCCTTCATCCGGTCGGTCAGCATTTTATCGCTCATTTCCGGAATTTGTTCTTTAATCTCTTTGAAACGTTTCGGTCCGCCAAGCAATACCCGGATAATCAAGCCCGTCCACTTCTTGCCAAGCAGTTCAATGGCAGCTTCATATTTTGGGCACATTTTGGAGTAATCCATCACAGTCACCCCGCTTTTATTAACTCTATTTTAACATACGTACTGAAAAAATGTAAGTGATAACGAAATGTCGCCGAAATCGCAACTTTCAGCGGCACTCACTCGTCTCAGGGTGAGACTGGCTTTCGGTTGCAAGCAAAAAACGATCTGACTTCTCAAAAAAACACTTCCGTGTCTTGAAAAAGGTTGGATATAATGGAACAATGAAAGAACAGCCGATTTGAATGGTTGTGCAGACAAGGCCAATTTTTCTCACGGAAGATAGTGAGGTGCAACATGACTGACGATTGGGGTTTTTTTGAGCGCCGTACCGATACCGAGCATATGCGGATTCTCGTGAACAGTGCCTGGAAACAAGAAGGAGCGCCCAAGTTCGGCGATTTGCTGTCGGTGACGATTAACTTGTACCCCATCAAGGATTATAAATCGTCCAAACAAACGGTCATCCGTCAACTGGAACAGATCGAGAACGAGCTGGAGCAGATCATTACCGCAGGTGCGAAAGCGGTTTATGTAGGACGGATCAATACGCCGAGACGTCTTGAATATTATTACTATATTTCATCCGATCATACATTGGAAGGGCTGGACGCGCTGCTTAATAAGCACCGCCTGTACCGTATGCAGCAATACCGAAAGGAAGATTCCGATTGGAGCTTTTACCGGTATTTGCTGCCGAGTGCGCTGGAGGAGCTTTTTATTCATAATGCGCAGATGGTTTACGCTCTGCTTCACCGGGGGGACGATATTAAGCAGCCGCGCAATGTATATCATTGGCTGCTCTTTAAAGGCTCGGAAGAGCGCAAACGGATGCGCGGCCGGTTGGAAGGAATGGGCTACCGGATCGAAGACGGCAAGAGCGGCGAACCGGAGCCCGGTTTTCCCTATCCGCTCGTTATAAGCCGTTTTGAAGATGTGAGGCTTGAAACCGTCAACGGAAGGGTGGACGAACTGTACCAGCTGCTGAATGGAAACGGCGGCAAATACGACGGCTGGGGTTCGGTGATGAAAATGAAGTTCCAGTACCGCTTCAAAAGCAGCTTGAAACGATGGTTCGATACAATAGCAGCTACTTTCAAAACGAAAGATTCATGCTAGCAGCATGGTGAATAACGCGCTACAGCTTAATGACGACAATGCCGGCAAGCAGGCAAAAAAAGGCGGCCCACTGCAGCCTCGTCAGGCGCTCCCGGTAGACGATGATGGAACCGGCTGCGACGACGAGGCTGTTTGTCGCGAAGATAGGGGCCGTCAGATTGGCTTTTCCCATCTCCAAGGCGACAGAATAAATCTGCAGACCGCCGTAGGAAAACAGCCCCACGAGCAGCCCCAGTAACAGCCCGGTACGGAACCGGTCCGCTGGCGCATCCAGAGTGAGCCGGGTAGCAGGTACTGCTTGCGCGTCCCGAGTGAAGCGGGCAGCCGGTACAGCTTGTTCGTCCCGAGTGAAGCGGGTTTCCGATACCGCTTGCGCGTCCCCAACTGGCCGGAGCTCTGATTCCGATCGGGCTGCTGCGGTTTGTGCCGCAGCTTCCTCCTGAGCCGCCGCGCCTAATACCGGATTGGCCGCAGCTCCTGACGTGCGTTCCGCCGCTTCAGGCCGTGCCGATTGAGCCGGCTTGTCCTGCGGCCAAAGCTTGTTTCCGTTTTCCCGCCAAACGGCAACCGCAAACCAGAAGAAGGAGAGGACGTAGCCGATCATCAGCACCGGAGCCCCGGGCATATCGAGCTCCTGGGTGACTTTGAGGCCGCCGTTGCGGAATGTGAACAGAATCACAGCCGCGCCCGCGTATAAAAACCACTTTTTCTCCTTAATGGTCAGCTTCTCTTTGCGCCGGACCGAAATCAGTACGACTGCCGCCAGCAGCAGCAATATTCCCGTCCCTTCGGCCGGGCTGATCGTCTCGCCGTAAAATACGGTGGAAACCGCGATAATAAGCACGATGTTCAAGTTTGTTACCGGGGAAGTGAGACTGGCGGGGCCATAGCGAAGCGCCTGCATAAAGGCGGCGTTGCCCCACAACGATCCGGCTCCGATAATAAGTCCGGCGACCCAGTAACGCCAATCGGCCGCCAGAGGCAGCGATCCGTCCGCAACGGTTTGAATGACGAAGCCGAGCGAGCCGCTGCAATAAAGTCCCAGCAGCATGGCGTCCACGGAACTGCCGCGCATTTGGGACACTTTCATGAACCAGCCCCCAAAGCCGAAGATGAGGGCGCTGGCCGCGGTGATGAACAGCCACATCCGGAGCAGCTCCTTCCCTTATTCATCATTCTGCTCCGTTAAATATTCATGAAGCTTTAGCCTGAATCATCTGTCATTTGTTACACAACGGTAATAATCCTGTGATGCTCCCTTTACATTCAGGGGTTAAGATATAGCCAAGACCCCCTTTTAATATATCCCTTGGGACCTCCTTTTTGCGGGAGGTCCACTTTTTTTATCCCGCATCGTGCGCTACAGCGGCACGACGACAGGCTCCTTGCGGCGGTAAAAGACCCAGTCTTTGAAGCCGATTTCCTTCAGTCTGGCGCGGACTTCCTCCCAGTCGTCACCTACGCGGTGCGGCACATGCGAATCCGATCCGAACGACACTTTGACGCCGTAGAATAGGGCGCGTTCGAGAATGGCGTCGGATGGGTACCAGCCGCCGACCGTTTTCGTTTTGCCCGATGTATTGATTTCAATCGCAACGTTGCTTTCCGCAATAATTTTCAGCGTGCCGTCGATTTGCTCCGCGGCGGGGATGTCCGAGAATTCGGGAAAATAACCCTTCATCGCATCGATGTGTCCCAGCACTTGGAACATGCCGCTTTCCGCCGACTGGCGGATGAGATCGTAGTAGATCGTTTTTTGCTCAACCTTCTCCGTATCGGAGAGCCCCTTCCAGCGGTTCCGGTTAAAGATGCTTTTTCCGCCCGAAAGATGAACCGATCCGATAATATAGTCGAACGGAACGTTCTCATAGGCTTGACGATAAGCGTCGATGTGCTCGGGGAAAAAATCCGACTCCATGCCGAGCAAAACCTCGATCTTGCCCGCATATTTTTGTTTCAGCCGCAGCACTTCCTCCACATAGCCGGCAAAAGCGCTGCGCGCCATCGCGATGCCGGGTTGGGGGTGATCCTCCGGGCTGCCGAAATAAGGGGAATGGTCGGCAATGCCGATGACCTGCAGGCCCGCTTTAATCGCTGCCTGAATATAATCTTCAATGGTTCCATCGGCATGGCCGCAGCGAAAATGGTGGGTATGTAAATCGAATTTCATGTTTTTGTACCTCCGAGGTTGAAAGAATTTGGTGATAGGGGTCGCTGCGCGGCTGACTTGATCTCCCGATCGCTGTTGTCCCCGGAATTTTATTAACGCTATATAAGTTGAGTTAAACTTTTGCACTTGAGCAGTTCGCTTCAATAGCAGATCATTCTTCCGATCGCTGTTGCAGCCAAATTCTTTGATTTTCTCAATCCCAATGGGGTAAGAATTCGGCTGCAAAGGCGACCACTCCGTTTCTCCAGAACGATTCTGCTCTTTCCGCTATCCCTGTCCGTTTCTTTGATTTAACTTCTATAAGCGATAAAAATCCGGTGACAAAGCGTATGCTTAGTCACAAGTCAGCCGCTCCGCTCGCTATCACCACTTTGTCGGCCGTAAGACGGCAACTTTTCATTCGCTTTACTTGTGAAAAGAAGGAAGGGGAGCGGAGCTCGTCTTGCTTGCAGCTGACTCGCCCGCTCGATTACCTTCCGCTTGTGTGACTTCGCTTACGTGCCGCCCCTTACTCGCTGCCGATAAACTGAGTCTCGGGCATCCCTTTGAGATCGCTCAAGAACTGCTGCATGGCCGAGTTGAGGTAGCGGCCGGATTTGTAGACGATGCCGACCGGATGGCTCGTTTCCAGCTCTGTAATTTTGATCATATGCAGCGTGCCGAGCCTTAGTTCATTAAAAATGGATAGCTTGGACACGACCGCCGCGCCGAGATTGAGCTCGACCATCCGCTTCACCTCTTCGCTGCTGGACAGCTCCATGACGATATTGGGCTCGATGCCGTTGCTGCGGCATACGCTTTCCAGAAACCGCCTGCCGAGCGTATCCGGTGACAGCATAATTAGGGGCAAATCCCTTAGCAGCTCAACCGTCGGGCGCTCATGGCCGATAAGCGGGTGTCCCGGAGGGACGACGAGCTCAAAGGTGTCGTAGTAGAGCACCGAAGATTCCAAATTCGGATTGCGTTCCGACAAATACGTAATGCCCAGATCGACGGTACCGTTTTCCACGCTTGTCATCACGAGGGATGAGGGCATGGAATGAATCGTCGTTTTGATCAGCGGGAACTGATTCTGAAAGTAGGACAGCACCCGCGGTAAAATCTGTATCGCGATGGAACTTGTCGTTCCCAATATAATATGCCCTTGAGGGATCTCGTTCAAGTCGGAAAGCTTTTGTTTTAATTCTTCCACGATGCCGAGAATGCGTTCCGCATGCTCCAGGAACACTTGCCCTCGGTCCGTCAGCGTAACGGGCTGGTTGCGGTCGACAAGAACCGTTTTGAATTCATCTTCAAGGCTCTTGATCTGTGCCGAGACGGCAGGCTGGGTCAAATTTAGCAGCTCGCCCGCTTTGCGGAAGCTCATCGTTTTGGAGATCGTCTGAAGCGTTTCAAGCTGGCTGATATTCATGGAACCCCTCCTTCGTTGATAGAAGAAATTTATCAACCGTATAAATGAGTATAAAGAAAAACAACCTTCCGGTAAAGCGAACGCATTAACAAATTCTTGAAAAGGATTGAGCGACCGCGCGTCGAAAAAGTTGAAATAAAAGCCGTCATTTAAAGAAGCGGGCTATCGGCAAATGATTCGCTTCGCTCTGAATAACGGCGGCGAGTTAAGGGGGGCGTTGACTACTGGATGCAAAAGGGATTCGCGGCTGGGTCATGTACGACTTTGCAAATTCGGCTTTTGCCACGACGATGATGGCGGCCGTCATGCCGATCTATTATAAAACGGTGGCGGGCAGCGGGCTTGCGGGAAACACGGCCGAAAACTATTGGGGGTTCACGCAGAGCATCGCAATGCTGCTGGTGGCGGTTATGTCGCCGCTGGCGGGAGCGATTGCCGACGCTTCCGGATCCAAGCTGAAATTTTTAGGTTTTTTCACCGTTCTTGGCGCTGCGGCCAGCGCGCTGATGGCGCTTGTCGGCAATGGCGATTGGCTGCTTGCCTCCGTCTTGGTCGTGCTCGGGACAATCGGGTTTACGACGGGCGGAACGTTCTACGACGCGCTGCTTGCCGACGGCGTACCGGAGGAGAGACGTCATCTCGTCAGCGCTCAAGGCTATGCGATGGGATACATCGGAGGCGGCCTGCTGCTTGCAATTAACATCGCGATGATTGAAGGATGGTCCTTTCTCGGTTTTCAGGACAAAACGTCCGCCACGCAGGCGGCATTCGTGACGGTTGGAGTTTGGTGGCTCCTGTTTTCGCTGCCGATTTTGCGGTGGGTGAAGGAGCAGCCGGTGCCGCATGTTAGCCGCACTCGGACCGTCGCCGTTCGCGAAGGTTTGGCCAGGCTTGTGCGGACCGTTCGCAGTTTGAAGGCTTATCCGGAACTGCTGAAGTATATGGCCGCATTCTGGTTTTTTAACGACGGAATCAGCACCGTCATCGTGATGGCGACGATATACGGCAGCGGCATCGGAATCGGTCAGACGGACCTCATATTGGCGCTGCTGATTACGCAGTTTATCGGGTTCCCGAGCACGCTGCTATTCGGCCGGCTCGCGGTGCGCTTCGGGGCGCGCAGAATGCTGCAGTTTTCCTTGACGCTGTATGTCATCATCGTCATACTGGGCTTCCTGATGACAACGGCGCTTCACTTTTATGCGCTTGCGTTTCTCGTTGGATTGGTGCAGGGTGGAAGCCAGGCGGTGGCGCGCTCGCTGTACGCCGGTCTTCTGCCGCCTGCCCGTACGGCGGAGTTCTTCGGATTTCTCGCGTTGTCGAGCAAGTTTTCTTCCATACTCGGGCCGCTCGTCTTCTCGGTCGTAGGGACGATTACCGGTTCCAGCCGCTGGTCGATCCTGTCATTGATCGCTTTCTTCGTGATCGGCATCATTATTCTGGCTACGGTCGATTTCGCCAAGGGAAGCCGCGAAGCTGCCGGAACAACCTCATAGCATTCGACAGCGCCGGCGGGACGTTTACCCCTTCCGGCGCTTCGATTTGTTTCGTTACCCCCGCCGGAAAATCTCCGGCCCGTTCATGGCGGACAGCTTGCCGCAATTAAATGTTGCGCTCGGGCAAAAAACATGCGTATAATCTAAAATATAAACAAGGGGCAAAATAATTAATAAAACTCAATTTTTTTGTCCTGGACAAAACATTCGGCGGAAGGAAGGATCGAGGGATGCGTAAAAAGTCCGGAATTCGAAATTTGTTGACCCGTTTGCCGATTGCTGCGGCATTATTGCTGCTCGCCGCAGCGGTCAGCGCCTGCGGAAGCAATACGGCCGGTGAGGGCGGCGCCGCAAACGGAGCGAAAGTAAGCGCAGTAGCAACAACCGGAATGATTGCCGATATTGTGCGTGAAGTCGGCGGCGAATACGTGGAGACGGTCGGAATTATGAAAGCGGGGGTCGATCCCCACTTGTACAAAGCGTCCGAAGGCGATATCGGCAAGCTGGACCGGGCGGACATTATTTTTTATAACGGTTTGCACCTGGAAGGGAAAATGCAGGAGATATTGGAGAAGATGGCCCGGGATAAACCGACGGTGGCCGTTTCCCGGGATATTAAGGAAAATGAACTGCGCGCAGGCGATCCTGCGGCCGGCACGCAGCACGATCCCCACATCTGGTTTAACGTGAAGCATTGGATGTCGGCGACGGAGGTGGTGGCAGGCGAACTGTCGAAGCTCGACCCGGAACATGCCGAGGCTTACAATGCGAATGCCGATGCCTATTTACAGCAGCTTCGGGAGCTGGACGATTATGTGCGGAAGACGATCGCTTCGATCCCCGAATCGCAGCGGGTGCTCGTTACGGCTCATGACGCTTTCGGTTACTTCGGCGATGCCTACGGAATTAAAGTGATGGGGCTTCAAGGGATCAGCACCGCTTCGGAGGCGGGTTCCAAAGATGTGACCGAGCTGCGCGACTACCTTGTCGCAAACAAAATTAAAGCGGTATTTATCGAATCCAGCGTGCCGCGCAAGGCGATCGATGCCGTCATTGAGGGCGCGCGGGAGATGGGGCATGAAATTGTAATCGGCGGTCAGCTGTATTCGGATGCGATGGGCGAGGAAGGAACCGAGGAAGGAACTTATATCGGGATGGTCCGATATAATGTCGATACGATTGCGGGTGCATTAAAATAAACGAGGAGGGAAAAAAATGAGCTTTTCACCGCTTGTTGTTCGGGATTTGTCAGCCGCCTATCAGAAGAAGCCGGTGCTGCGCCACGTTTCGTTCGAGGCGCCGGAAGGAAAGCTGATCGGCATCGTCGGACCGAACGGGGCCGGGAAGTCGACGCTGATTAAGGCGTCGCTCGGACTCATTCCACGGCTGACGGGCGAGGTGCTCGTTTACGGCAAGCCGTATAAAGAGCAGCTGCACCGGGTCGGTTATGTCCCGCAGCGCGAATCGGTCGACTGGGATTTTCCGACGAACGCGATTGATGTTGTGACGATGGGAATGTACGGCCGGCTTGGATGGTTCAAGCGTCCGGGCGCGCAGGAGAAGCGGACGGCGATGGAATGTCTGGATAAGGTCGGGATGGCGGACTACGCCGGCCGCCAGATCAGCCAGCTGTCGGGAGGCCAGCAGCAGCGCGTTTTTCTTGCCAGGGCGCTCGCCCAGAACGCGGAGCTCTATTTCATGGATGAGCCGTTCGTCGGCGTCGACGCCGCGACCGAAAAAGCGATTATTACGCTGCTTACCGACTTGAAGAAGCAAGGGAAAACGGTGCTCGTCGTCCATCACGATTTGTCCACCGTAACCGAGTATTTCGACTGGGTTATGCTGCTCAATGTTGAGCTGACGGCTTTCGGTCCGACCGAAGACGTATTTACGAAATCCAACCTGCTGCGCACGTACGGCGGCCGACTGGCCTTATTGGAACGAGAAGAACAGTTCCCGCTCATTTACGGTGAGGGGTGAGCAAAGCGATGACGGATTTCTTTCGTATTTTTACAGATCCGAACGTGCAGTGGATTTTGCTTGGATGCATGCTGCTTGGGCTAAGCAGCGGGGTGATCGGCAGCTTTGCGTATTTGCGGAAGCAGTCGCTGATGGGCGATGCGCTTGCCCATGCCGCGCTGCCGGGCGTCTGTCTCGCCTTTCTGATCACCGGCTCGAAATCGATCGCAGCGTTTATGATCGGAGCCGCCGTCGCCGGCGTTCTCGCCACCGTATCGATCGGGGTGATGACCCGGTATTCACGGATTAAGCAGGATTCGGCGATTGCGGCGGTCCTGTCCGTCTTTTTCGGATTCGGCATTATGCTGCTCACGGAAATCCAGCACAGCGGGGCGGGCAATCAAAGCGGTCTTGATAAATTCCTGTTCGGTCAGGCGGCCGCTATGGTCCTGTCCGACGTCTACGCCATGATCGTCATTTCAGTCGTGCTGATCGGAATGTGCACGCTGTTTTTCAAAGAATTCAAGCTGCTCAGCTTCGACCCCGGATTTGCGCGCGGTCTCGGTCTTCCGGTTAAATGGCTGGACCAGCTGATGATGCTGCTTATCGTAGCCGCCGTAGTGGTCGGCATTCAGGCCGTAGGCGTCGTGCTGATGGCGGCGCTGCTCATTACGCCCGCCGTCACCGCCCGCTATTGGACGGAAAAGCTTGGCGTCATGGTTGTCTTGTCGGGCGTCTTCGGCGCGGTTTCCGGGTTTCTCGGCACCGTGCTCAGCGCTCTGGGCGCCAATCTGCCGACCGGACCGTTAACCGTACTTTGCGCCACCGTTCTGTTCGGCGTCAGCGTGCTTGCCGCTCCCCGCAGGGGAATCGTTCCGAAGCTGCTCATTCGCGCTTCCGCCAGAAGAAGGCTGCTGGACGGGAAGCGAATGCGGGAAGGGAAGGAGAGGGCGATATGAACACCTTTTACATTATTTTAACGGGAATGCTCGTCGCGGGAGCGTGCAGTATGATCGGCTGCTTCCTGGTGCTGCGCAAAATGGCCATGATCGGGGACGCGATCAGCCATGCGGTGCTTCCCGGTATTGTTATCGCCTTCCTGGCAAGCGGATCGAGGGATTCGATCGTCATGATGCTCGGAGCGTCCGTACTCGGTCTGCTGACCGTCTTTCTGATTCAGCTGTTCAAACAGTCCGGCGTTCAAACGGAAGCGTCCATCGGCGTCGTATTTACCGCATTGTTCGCGGTCGGCATTTTGCTGATCAGTATGTACGCCTCCAATATCGATTTGGATCTCGACTGCGTCCTCTACGGGGAAATCGCGTATGTGCCTTGGAACACGGTTACGATTGCGGGCTTCGATATCGGTCCGAAAGCGTTATGGCTGGTCGGTTCGATGTTTGTCATCAATCTGATTACGATCGGAATGCTGTTCAAGCAATTCAAAATTTGTTCGTTTGATCCCGCGCTTGCCGCCGCGGTCGGCATTCCGGTCGCCTTCTTTCATTACTTGCTGATGAGCCTCGTCTCGCTGACGACCGTTGCCTCGTTCGAGAGCGTCGGCGCCATTCTCGTCGTCGGCATGCTTGTCGTTCCACCCCTTACCGCTTACCTGTTGACCGAAAGGCTGTCGGCCATGATTGCGATCAGCGTCATTGCCGGCATGCTGAGCGCGGTCAGCGGCTACTATATTGCGAAGCTGCTTGACGCCTCCATCGCGGCGAGCATGATTACGGCAGCGGGGGGACTGCTGCTGCTGGCGTTTCTGTTCTCGCCGCGGCACGGTGTGATCGGGAAGAAGCTGAGGCAAAAAAGAGCGCTGACGCATACGGCGGCGGAGCATGGATAATGTTCGTTGAAAAAGAGCAATAGCGGCGGATTAGGACTCGAAAATAAAGTCTTAATCCGCCGCTTTTGCGGCTGTTTTGGATAATCTAAAACAAAAACTGAATCAAAAACATATAGACAAGAGTTCCGCTTGCAATTGACAAAAACATATTTCGCTTCCACATATGGAGCAAAGCAACTAGAACAATAGAAATCAGTTCGGGTACTCCATGGTTACCGGATAAAAATCTGACATCTTTGATACTATAAACAACAAGTAACCCTAGTGCCGCGGAGGGCAATACTTTGCCGAGATACCGCACATAAGCTGGTGTGGGTCGGCCTGACGGAAAAACAATAAATGGAATAAATCTTTGAAAGAAAATCTAAGTTGACAATGCCGAAGTTTAAACAGGACCGAACAACCCGATATCAAATTCAAAGCCTGCATCCGCAAAGGACGCAGGCTTTTGTTTTTGTTCACAGCCAGTCTTTTTTCTTAAACAGGTACAACATCCCGGAGCCGAGCAGCAGCATGAACGCGTTCAAGATATAAAAGCCTTGAGCGCTGTGCAGGCCGGGAATGATATCGAAGTTCATCCCGTAAATGCCGGTGATAAGCGTCAGCGGCATGAAGATCGTTGTCAGCGCGGTGAAGATGCGCATGATTTCGTTCGCGCGGTTGGAAAGGCTCGACTGGTACGCCTCGCGCAAGTTCGCCATCAGATCGCGGTACGTGTCGAACGTCTCGGTAATTTTCACGGCGTTTTCATAGATGTCGCTGAAATATTTTTGCAATTGGTCGTCGATGAGCGGCAGAGTCTTCTTGTTGAGCGTGGCGATGACGTCGCGCTGCGGGCCGAGCACTTTTTTCAGCCACAAAATTTCGCTTCGCAGACCGATAATTTCGTTCAGATGCGATTTTTTCGTATGCATCAAAATGTCTTCTTCCAGCCGCTCAATCCTCACTTCGATCCGGTCGCCGACCAGAAAGTAATTGTCCACGACAAGGTCGACCAGGTGGTACAGAAACCGGTCCGGCCGGTTCACTTCCTGCTCCCAGAGGACGGGCTTCAAGCTGCGCAACTCGTTTATTTTCTGCTTGGTCACTGTAATAATAAAGTGGCGTCCGAGAAAGATGTTCAGCGCACGCAGAAAAATTTCCTCGTCGTCGAAGCGGATGCTGTTAATAACGATAAAATAATGGCCTTCATAAACTTCGATCTTCGGACGCTGCTCCTCCTCGCTCAGGCAGTCCTCCACAGCCAGGTCGTGCATGTGAAAGAGCGGCTGCAGCAGCGCAAGATCGTCGATGTCGGCGTCGATCCAGTAGAAGCCGTTAAGCGGCGGGACAAGCGTTTCATTAATATCCTCGACAGGCGTAAAGACGCCGTTCTTTACCATGCGAATTTTCATATACTCTCTCCTCCCTTTCTTGCCGTCATGATGCCTTTAAGACAGCATGATGAACACGCCGGAGCCGCTGCCGGTTCCGGATAGAGGAAGAGTCTCCCGTGAAACTTACAGGAGTCAACGTCCGCGGAAGGCAGTCTCCGACTTATTGTCTGTTGATTGAGCGCATTGCATTCGATCGTTGCCATCGGGCTTCGGTAAGTCGCCTTCCATGAGCGTTAACACTCCCTTATCGTCAAATGTCGGAATAATCCTCGTCTAGTATACTCCTTGCGCCGCAGGTGATACAAGCGGAAAAAGCTTGAGAAGAGGGGCTGTTCGAATACGTGAACGATCAAGTGATCGAGATTATGGCGGTCGCTAAAATTGTGGCGGGAGATGGATGCCGGTGCTTGGAGATGTATGTAGACGCGGCAATCGTATACCGGGTCATCTGTACGGTATTCGAAAAGCAGTTTGCGGCGCTTGAAAACAGGGCGGGCAGGCATAAAAAAATTTTTTTTAATGTGATTCAACATCATTTAAGGTGGTTAACTAGTAATCAGACCCCCCTATAATATATATGGTTTGGGACCTCCGATTGTCGGAGGTCCGCTTTTTTTTGTGCGCGGCGGCGCATCAATTGCCGGTATCCGTGCCTGCGCTCTAGCATAAAGCGAAAATGATTTGAAAATTCGGGATGATGCACGGCGAGAGGAACGGATAGCAGTACCCGATTACAAAGCCGAAAAAGTTCGTTACCGGAAACATGAGGAAGACGTCGGTAAAGGTGAATACGAGCGACCACCTGTTATAACAGTAGCGGGGCAGGATGCGTTCATCCGGCTCTCGTTGAACTCCGGCCCCTATTCCAGCTCCCGCACCCGTTTGGGCGAACAGCATCGCCTGCTGCAGCGATTGGGGGCGCTGCGTTATGAACGTTTGCAGCAGGAACGGGTTGCTTTTGAGCAGATTGTATAAAAAGATCATCTCATAGGGCGGACTGCCGACCGGGCGCGGATACTGGCCGAGAATGCCGGCCAAGGCGGTTGGAGAAAGCTGTGAAGGCAATCCGGGCTGACCCGGCGGCAGCGGAGCTGGAAATCCCGGCGATACGGGCGGCTGAGGGAACGGGAAACCGGGCGTAACCGGTGGCTGCGGCGAAGGGAAGCCGGGCGTGAACGGCGGGAAGCCAGGCTGAAGCGCCCGCTCCGCAGGCGGGACGGACTCCATCTGCGCTTGGTTTTCAATGGTCA
Organism: Paenibacillus beijingensis; assembly: GCF_000961095.1. Lineage (NCBI taxonomy): Bacteria > Bacillati > Bacillota > Bacilli > Caryophanales > Paenibacillaceae > Paenibacillus > Paenibacillus beijingensis. The sequence goes on from NZ_CP011058.1 coordinate 3,580,323, forward strand.
TTGAACGTGCATCCTTCCTGTTCGGAATCGTTTTGATTTTTCATCGTATGCGGTATTCGCCTATGCGTGCACGTTGCAATAACGTTATTGCAATTTCCTCTTGGACGGAAGGTATAATTAGGGCTATATTGGAAGAATAGAGTGCCACCCTATCGATAGAGAGGAAAAAAGCTATGATTCAGTCCGTATTGGCGACGCTGTTCCAAGTGATCGTTCCGCTTTCCATTCCGGTTACCGCAGGGGCGCTGCTCAAAAAATTCCGGAACCTGGATACGAAGCCGCTCCTGACGTTATACCTTTATTTTTTGAGCCCTGCGATCATTTTGGAAACGTTGACGACAGCAGAGCTCTCGTCCGCAGACATCTACAAGACGATTGCGTTCTGCCTGGTGAATTTAATTGCGCTGTGGGCGGTTGCTGCTGCGCTGGGGCGGCTGCTCCGGCTCCCCGGACCCGAGACTGCGGGCTTGACGCTTGTTTCTACGCTGACGAACAGCGTCAATTACGGACTTCCGCTCGTTCTGCTTGCTTTCGGCCAGTTGGGGCTGGATAAAGCGTCGATTTATGTCATTGCGCAAATGATTATTGTCAATACCGTTGGCGTTTATTTTGCCGCACGCTCGCAATTTTCCGTGCGCAATGCGGTCAAGTCGGTCTTTTCGCTGCCCTCCATCTATGCCGCAATATTGGCGGCAGGGCTGCGCCTGACGGACATTTCGCTGCCAAGCGGCATTGCGCAGGGCGTCTCGATGGTAGCGGGCGCATATGCGCCGGTCGTGCTGGCGATATTGGGAGCCCAGATGGTCAGCGTGAACAATGCCGAGCTGGAACGCCACGTACAGAGAGGATTCTGGACGGGCCTTGCGATCCGGCTGCTGCTGTCGCCGCTTATTTCGTGCCTTATCCTGTTCATTCTGCATATCGACGGCATTTTATATTCGGTGCTGTTTATCCTCGCTTCGATGCCGGTCGCCGTCAATGCGGTCGTGCTGGCCGAGCGTTTCAACGCTTCGCCGAAGCTGCTGTCCAAATGCATATTATGGACGACGCTCGCTTCATTCGCCATTCTCCCCATTCTGATCGCGCTGATGAGTTAGAGCATCCAAGGGAACGGGATTGGAGGAATTAGGCGCTTGACGCGCCCGGCATTATGTTTTAAAGTAGAGGCATCAGTTTTTTATTGACCACTTTTAACTAATTGAATACTAACTTTCTTATCAAGAGCAGGCGGAGGGACTAGCCCGATGAAGCCCGGCAACCGGCGTAATAGCACGGTGCTAATTCTTGCGGAAACGACAACGTTTCTGGGAGATGAGAGAGGCGTTTGTGTTCTGTCCATACGACCCTTTCTCGAGCTGCGGGAAGGGGTTTTTTTATATGCGCCGCCGCCCGGCCTCGTCGACCACGCCCGAACAATTGCACCGATCATAATCTGAAACCAAAGGAGTGAATGACCAATGCCGATTAAAGTACCCGATAACTTGCCGGCCAAAGAAATTTTATCGAATGAAAACATTTTCGTCATGGACGAAAGCATCGCTTATCATCAGGATATCCGCCCGCTCCGGATTGTCATTCTCAACCTGATGCCGACGAAGGAGACGACCGAAACCCAGCTGCTCCGGCTGATCGGCAACACGGCGCTGCAGGTGGAAGTTGTGCTGATGCATCCGCAAACGCACATTTCCAAAAACACGTCGGCCGAACATTTGGAATCGTTTTACAAGACGTTTAATGAAATCGCCCATCTGTACTTCGACGGGATGATTATTACCGGCGCGCCGGTGGAGCAGATGCCGTTTGAGCAGGTCACGTATTGGGAAGAGCTGAAAGAGATTATGGACTGGAGCCGCCGCCACGTGACGTCGACCTTCCATATATGTTGGGCGTCGCAGGCAGGGCTTTACCATCATTACGGCGTTGAGAAATACGATCTTCCGAGAAAAATGTTCGGCGTGTTTCCGCATACGATCGAGAAGCAGAATGTTAATCTGCTGCGCGGATTTGACGAAATGTTTTTCGTGCCCCAATCCCGCCATACGGAAGTGCGGCGCGAGGATATCGAGAAGCACTCGGACCTGGACATTTTGTCCGAATCGCCGATTGCCGGAGTTTATCTCGTCGCCTCGAAGGATGGCAGGCAGATCTTCGTGACGGGCCATTCGGAATACGATCCTCATACGCTTAAATACGAGTACGACCGCGATGTGGCGAAGGGGCTTGACGTTGCCTTGCCGACCAACTATTATCCGAATAACGATCCGAGCCGCCAGCCGCGTTCGACGTGGCGCGCGCATGCGAACCTGCTGTTTTCCAACTGGCTGAACTATTATGTGTACCAGCAGACGCCGTTTGAACTCGGCGCCGGGATCTAGAACGTCCGGGGGAAAGCCCGGGAGCGCTACCTACAACTTTGGGCGGCTGCTGTGCCGCTCATTTGTCTGTATAGCGTTCATTTGTCGCGCGCTGCTGCCGCTTCCGTTATGATAGAGGAAAGCGATTAAACGTACGATGTACCGATCAAGACACTGACAGCCATGTTTGCTTGTCCAGACGATAATAAAGGAGCTAACTGTTCATGAAAATTGAAAGTCAATTGGCGCAAATCGGTTCCATTAAAGAACCCGTTACGGGGGCGGTCAGCTTCCCGATTCATCACGCGACCGCGTTCCGCCATCCGAAGCTGGGCGAAAGCACGGGCTTCGATTACGCCCGTACGAAAAGCCCGACCCGGGCCGTGCTGGAAGAAGCGGCCGCGCAATTGGAATCCGGCGACGCCGGCTTTGCCTGTAGCTCGGGCATGGCGGCGCTGCAAACGATATTCGCCCTGTTCAGCCAAGGCGACCACCTGATCGTCTCGCTCGATCTGTATGGGGGTACATATCGGCTGCTGGAGCGCATTATGTCCCGTTTCGGCGTGAGCGCTTCGTATGTCGATACGAATGATCTCGATGCAGTGGGACAGCTGCTTCAGCCCAATACGAAAGCGGTTCTGATTGAGACGCCGACGAATCCTTTGATGATGGTGACCGATATCGAGCGCGTGGCGGCGTGGGCGAAGGGGCACGGACTGCTTACAATCGTGGACAATACGCTGCTGACGCCGTTTTTCCAGCGGCCGCTTGAGCTGGGAGCGGACATCATTATTCACAGCGCGACAAAATATCTCGGCGGCCATAACGATGTGCTTGCCGGCCTGATCGTGACGAAGGGTAAGGAGCTGTCGGAGCAGATGGCCATCCTGCACAATTCGATCGGGGCGGTGCTGGGGCCGCAGGATTCATGGCTGCTGATGCGCGGCATGAAGACGCTGGCGCTGCGGATGGAGCGCCACCAGTACAATGCGACGAAGATGGCGGAATATTTGCAGGAGCATCCGGCTGTCGAAGAGGTGTTCTATCCGGCGCTTCCGCATCATCCCGGCCATGAGATTCAAAACCGGCAGTCATCCGGTAATACCGGCATTTTCTCCTTCCGTCTGAAGGATCCCCGCTATGTGGGACCGGTTCTGCAGCATGTGAAGCTGATCGCGTTCGCGGAAAGCCTCGGCGGCGTAGAGTCGCTGATGACGTATCCGGCGGTGCAGACGCACGCCGACATCCCCGAGGAAATCCGCAAAGCGGTCGGCGTCGATGACCGGCTGCTGCGCTTCTCCGTCGGGATCGAGCATATCGACGATCTGATCGCGGATTTGGGACAGGCGCTGGAAGCGGCCAAGCTTGAAATCGGGGAGGTGTAACCGCCATGGCGCAAAATAACAACCAGGAGCGGGGCTTTGCGACGAAGCTGCTGCATTTCGGAGCGGAGATCGACGAGCATACGGGCGCGTCGAGCGTACCGGTTTATCAGGCGTCGACGTTCCATCATCATGATATTTTCAATCCGCCGGAATACGACTACAGCCGTTCCGGCAATCCGACGCGGCAGGCGCTGGAAGACGCGATCACTCTGCTGGAAGGCGGTAAGCGCGGCTTTGCGTTCGCTTCCGGCATGGCGGCGATTTCGACGGCGTTTCTGCTGCTGTCGGCGGGCGATCACGTCATCGTTACCGAGGATGTGTACGGCGGCACATACCGTCTGCTCACGACGATTTTGACCCGGCTCGGCATTGAATCGACATTCGTCGACATGACCGACCTGGATGCGGTCAAGGCGGCGCTTAAGAGCAATACGAAGGCGGTTTATATGGAGACCCCTTCCAACCCGACGCTGAAAATTACCGACATCGGCGCTGTTTGCTCGTGGGCGAAAGAGAAGGGACTGCTGACGCTGCTGGATAATACATTCATGACGCCTTATCATCAGCGGCCGATTGAGCATGGCGTCGACGTCGTGCTGCACAGCGCGACGAAATTTCTCGGCGGCCACAGCGACGTGCTGGCCGGACTGGCCGTCACGGCCGACGAGAGCCTCGGCCGCAGGCTGAAACAGCTGCAGAACGGACTCGGCAGCGTGCTGGCGCCGCAGGAATCGTGGCTGCTCATGCGCGGCATGAAGACGCTGCAGGCGCGGATGGAAGCAAGCGAGCGCAGCGCCCGCCGTATGGCGGAGTGGCTGGCCTCCCACCCCGAGGTGGAGCGCGTTTACTACCCGGGGCTTCCCGATCACCCGGGCCGGGATATTCATGAGCGCCAGTCGCTCGGCTACGGCGCCGTCGTCTCGTTCGACGTCGGCAGCGGAGAGCGCGCGAAGGCGCTGATGAGCCGCATTCAACTTCCGCTGGTCGCGGTCAGCCTCGGCGCGGTTGAGAGCATTCTCTCTTACCCGGCGATGATGTCGCACGCGGCGATGCCGCGCGAAGTGCGCTATGAGCGCGGCATTTCCGACGGGCTTGTCCGTTACTCCGTCGGACTGGAAAATATTGAAGATCTGCTGGACGATTTGGATTCCGCCCTGCGCGGGTAACCGCGTATCGCGCTTAATGGAAAAGCTTCCCAACCCGCTTGTTTTAGCGGGGCGGGAGGCTTTTTGCGGTTTCGGTGGTCAACCGCATGTTCTTTAGCGCACTGAAGGCAGGGTGACGCAAAGCCCTTATTCATGGTAGGATAGAGTAATTGATAGGTTCGGAGAACAAGGAGGCAGGCAAAACATGCAAACAGTAGACCGAGTATTGGACAAAGCGCTGCGTGGAGAGCGAATCGGGCTGGAGGACGGCATTACGCTGCTTGAATCCGATGAGATTGAAAAAATGGGTCGTGTCGCCAACGAGCTGATGCTTCGGCGCCATCCCGAGCCAATTGTGACTTTCAACATCGGACGCAATATTAACTATACCAACGTATGTGACGTATACTGCAGATTTTGCGCCTTTTACCGCCCGCCGGGCTCCAAGGAAGGTTATGTGCTCCCGGATGAGACGATTTTGCAAAAAATTCAGGAGACGGTGGACGTCGGCGGAGACGAAATTTTGATGCAGGGCGGGGTTAATCCCGATCTGCCTTTCGGTTATTACCTCGATTTACTGCGCAAAATTAAAGCCCATTTTCCGGGCATTACGATGCATTCCTTCTCGCCGGCCGAGATTCAGAAGATGAAGGAGCTGTCCGGCCTGCCGCTGGAGGAAGTGCTGCGCCAGCTTCACGAAGCGGGTCTCGATTCCCTTCCGGGCGGCGGCGGCGAAATTCTCGACGACCGCACGCGCCGCAAAATCAGCCGCTTGAAGGGCTCCTGGACGGACTGGATGGATACGATGAAGGCCGCCCACAAGAACGGAATGAACACGACGGCGACAATGGTGTACGGCTTCGGTGAATCGATGGAGGAGCGGGCGCTGCACATGATCCGCGTGCGCGACGCGCAGGATGAATGCAAGGCGAACGGCTATCCATCGCCGGGTTTCCTCGCGTTTATTTCATGGCCGTTCCAGCCCGATAATACCAATCTGAAGCGGGAGAAGTCCAAGCCGGAAGAATATTTGAAGATGGTTGCCATTAACCGGATCATGCTGGACAATATCCCGAACCTGCAGGCGTCCTGGGTGACGATGGGGGCGGAAATCGGCAAGCTGGCGCTCTCTTACGGCGTCAACGATTTCGGCAGCACGATGCTGGAGGAGAACGTCGTGTCGGCCGCCGGCACGACGCATAAGGTGAACATCGAGCTGATTTTGCAATATATCCGCGAAGCGGGCAAAATTCCCGCCCAGCGCAATACGCGCTATGAAATTTTGCGCGTCTTTAACGAAGGGGAACACGCCGACCGCGATTTCGTGCTGCAAAACTGATGCCGCCGCGGGAACAACTGTTCCATACGCAGACGACAGAAGCGCCGTCCATCACGGGCGGCGCTTCTTTTTGCCCCTCCAGACAAGATCTCCATTCCCCGCTTTATGATCACACAAGCTGCTCCACTTTCAATTCCGCCACATCCGCATCGACAACGCGGTTTTTGCCGGTTTTTTTAGCCAAATAGAGCGCCTGGTCCGTTCGTTGAAAAAACGGTTCCTTGCCCTCATGAGGGCGGTAGGAGGAAAATCCGGTGCTAACCGTTATGTAACGCTCTCCCAGCACTTCATGGCGGATTTGGGCGATGTCGTGGCGGATTTGCTCCAATGCTTTTAGCGAACGCTCCGGCGTTATTTCCGTAAAAATAACCGCGAACTCCTCGCCGCCGTAACGGGCGACGAAATCGTTCTGCCCCGCCTCAGCCCGCACGATATCGGCAACCGTGCGCAGCACGACATCGCCCGCGCGGTGTCCGTACGTGTCGTTGACCGATTTGAAATTATCGATGTCGATCAGCGCGAGCTGAAGCGGCATTCCGTTCGTATCATGATGCTCGATCAGCTTGTCCAAATATTCATGGAACGTAATATGGTTGTATAGTTCGGTAAGCGCGTCGGTTTTGGCCAATTTATCCATCACAATCGTTTTGACGAGCAGCTCCTGATTCGATTTCGTAATCGTGCGGTAGTAGGAGGTCAGCTCCCGTCCCCGCAGCAGGACGCCCCAGCCGATCAGGCTGTATGAAGCGAACATCATTGTAATCGTCGCAAGGCCCGCTTGCGAGATGTCTTCATGCATATAAGAGTTGAAAAAATAAAGCCCGTATAAAGAAGCCAACGTGCAGCCGAGCGCGAACAGCAGTTTTTTGGTATGAAAATAGAAGATCGACACAATAACGGGACAAAACAGCGCTAACAGCAAGTAATTGATCTCAATATGGACATTGACGATAACGGTCGACAACAGGGCGGAAGCGGCAATCAGCATGTAATCTTTGAACCGGTCCGATAGCAAGCGAAGTCCTGTTTCCGCCAGGAGAAGGACGATGAGCTGGAACAGGGTGGGAAGCGCAATATAATGCATGACAAACTGAGAGGACGGCAAGTACGTTACCGGAAGATACAGCGATTCGAGCAGGATCGTAAGAAGGAGCAGCAGCCAGAACCCGTTCAGCAGCATCCGGTTCCAGCGATTGCGGTTGTAGTCGAGCGAATTTTCCATAATTGCGGTTCACTCCAGCGTTTCGGCTATTTTCGTTAACCAATATACCATGAATGGCACTGTTATCCAATCCCCAAAGGCGGCACTTAGTCGTATATCCTCTCTGCGGGCAACATAAACTTAAAGGAGGAAAGGGGTGAGGGCGCATGGAATTGTTAACCGTTTCTTTAATGTCCGGCTCCTCAGACGAGCTCCTCCGGCTGGCCGGCAGTCTGCAGGAAGCGCTCGGCAATCTTCATCGCCGATTAGGGGGCGTTCCAATCGCCGAGTGGTCGATCCGGCCGGAAGGCTCTGAAATCAGCTGCAAAGCGCTGCTGCCGCAATTTAAACTGGGCGAGCACGGAGAGGCGATTTACGGAGAGTCGGCCGATGTGCTGACCGATTATATTATGGATGTATACGAACCGGTTCTGATCCGCTCCATTATCCGCAAGCAGCTCAGCTGTCAGAACTCCGAAGAGCTTGCCGCCGTCGAAGCCTGCTGCCGGCAGATTCTTTCCGGAACGCACTGGGATCTGTACATAGATGCGGAAAGCGGCGAAGGCCATTCGCCATTCGAAGACATCAAGCGGCGAAAGCACAAAATCGCCGAAGAGCTGAAGCAGTATATGGAAGAAAACCAATACCTCAACCTGCACGGAATCGTCACCTTCAGGCTGCACGCGTATTGGAACGAGCTGCGCGAGGCGGCTGAGTTCGCAATGGAAGAATATATCATGGATAAGCAGTACCGTGACTTTGTAGCGCTGCTGAAATATTTTGTGTCGGCACAAGAAGCCAAGATCGGCCGGGTTCATCTCCTGCATCGCGAAGGGTATGAATTCCAGCTGATGGATGAATACTTTAACCCGCTGGAGACGCGGCCCGGCGAGAGAATCGTCGCTGAAATTGCCGATGTGGAAATGAACATGGAAGATATGATCGTATCGACGCTTCTAAGCGTCGCCCCCGGGCAGGTCGTCATCCATACCCGGCATCCCGAGCTGCAGGTCATCCGCACCATTGAAACCATTTTCGAGAACCGGATATCGGTCTGCATGGGCTGCGCTTCCTGCAAGCAGAGTCTGGAACGCGGATAAGCAGGCGGGCGGACGATCTGTCTATTGACGCCTGCGGCGCGAAAGGGATATAATGAGGCACAAAGCGTTGATAAAAGCATTGACAAAGACATGTGCCTGCTTCATTCGAGCGGACCAGAGAGAGGAACCTAACGGCTGAAAGTTCCTTCCGGGCGATTGCGGGCGTACCCCTTTGTAGCTTCAAGGTTGAACCCGGTCAGATCGGCTGTAAGCCTTGACGGAACGTCACCGTTAGCGGACATTGATGAGAATTGCCGGTCGCTTCATGAGGACCTGAAGGGCAATTGAATTAGGGTGGAACCACGGGTAAACAAGCACTCGTCCCTTCGCGGGATGCGTGCTTTTTTTGTTGTCGCAAAAAAGCGCGCGGACCGCATTCGCTTGAATTATGTACCGTTCAAGAAGGAGGAGACTTGAAATGACGATTCAAATTAAGCTGCCGGATGGTGCCGTCCGGGAATATGAAGCCGGCGCAACGATTGGCGATGTGGCGGGCTCGATCAGCCAAGGGCTGAAGAAAAACGCGATCGCAGGCAAAGTGGACGGGAAAGTGGTGGACGTCTATACGCCGCTTCAGAACGGTGACGCGGTGGAAATCGTGACGCTTGATTCGGCGGACGGACTCGAAGTGTACCGCCACAGCACGGCACACTTGATGGCGCAGGCGATCAAGCGTCTCTACGGCGAAAAAAATGTGAAGCTCGGAATCGGCCCGGTGATCGAGGACGGTTTTTACTACGATATCGATATGGAGCAGTCGCTGACGCCGGACGATTTGCAAAAGATCGAGAAAGAAATGGAACGGATCGTGAAGGAAGACCTGCCGATCCGGCGCCGGGTCGTCAGCCGCGAGGAAGCGCTCGCGATCTTCACCGAGCTGGAAGATCCGCTGAAGCTGGAGCTGATCCGGGACCTGCCGGAAGAGTCGGTCATTACGATGTACGACCAGGGCGAATTTTTCGACCTGTGCCGCGGACCGCATCTGCCGTCGACCGGCCGTATCAAGGCGTTCAAGCTGCTGAGCGTGGCGGGCGCGTACTGGCGCGGCGATTCCAAGAACAAGATGCTGCAGCGCATTTACGGCACCGCTTTTCCGAAGAAGTCGCAGCTGGATGAGCATCTGCACTTCCTGGAAGAAGCGAAGAAGCGCGACCACCGCAAGCTGGGACGCGAGCTGAAGATGTTCACCTTCTCGCGCGAAGTCGGACAAGGCCTCCCGCTGTGGCTGCCGAACGGCGCCAAAGTGCGGCGCACGCTCGAGCGTTACATTGTCGACTTGGAGGAAAGACTCGGCTACCAGCACGTCTATACGCCGGTGCTTGCCAACGTTGAGCTGTATAAAACGAGCGGCCACTGGGAGCACTACAGCGAGGACATGTTCCCGAAGATGGAGCTTGAAGGCGAAGAGCTGGTGCTGCGCCCGATGAACTGCCCGCACCATATGATGGTGTACAAAAGCGACATGCGCAGCTATCGCGATCTGCCGGTCCGCATTGCCGAGATGGGCACGATGCACCGTTACGAGATGTCCGGCGCGCTGACTGGGCTTCACCGCGTGCGCGCGATGACGCTTAATGACGCCCATATTTTTTGCCGTCCGGACCAAATCAAGGAAGAGTTTGCGCGCGTCATCAATCTGATCCGAATGGTTTACGAGGATTTCGGCATTAAGGAATACCGCTTCCGCTTGTCATACCGCGATCCGCAAGATACCGAGAAGTATTTCCCTAATGACGAGATGTGGGAAATGTCGCAGCGGATGCTGCGCGAGGTTGTCGAGGAACTGGGGCTGCCGTTCTTTGAAGCGGAGGGCGAAGCGGCCTTCTACGGTCCGAAGCTTGACGTGCAGATCAAAACGGCTCTCGGCAAGGAAGAGACGCTCTCCACCGCTCAGCTTGATTTCCTGCTGCCGGAACGTTTCGAGCTGGAGTATGTCGGAGACGACGGCAAAAAACACCGTCCGGTCGTCATTCACCGCGGCATTATCAGCACGATGGAACGGATGACCGCATTCCTGCTCGAGAACTTTGCCGGCGCGCTGCCGCTGTGGCTTTCGCCTGTACAGGCGAAAGTCATTCCGGTCTCCACCGCTTACGAAGCTTACGCGCGTCAAGTGGAGGAGCAGCTGCAGGCCGGAGGCGTCCGTGTCGAAAGCGATCTGCGCAACGAGAAGCTCGGCTATAAAATCCGCGAAGCCCAGCTTGAAAAAATTCCGTACATGCTGATCGTCGGAGAAAATGAAATGACTTCGGCAGCGGTATCCGTCCGCAAACGGGGAGAGGGCGACCTCGGAGCGAAGCCGGTTCAAGAGCTGCTGGAGCTGCTTCGGGACGAAATCGCCAGCAAGCGCATCTAACCGTTTGGCTGCTGCACCTCTGCAGATCAGCATGCAGGCGGCCCGCTGGGCGGACTTACCAGCCTGAATAAAGCCTGTGAACGATGGGAAACCTCTCCCATGAGGAGGAGATATCCCATATGTTCACAGGCTTTTTGGCATGCGGGCGGCAATACCGCGCCGTCTGTATGCTTATCGCGCTTGCGCTTCCGCTGGCTGCAGCAGGATGCGCGGCGCCGGGAAATACCGCAGCGCAAACCGGAATGGGCAGAGCGTCCATGATGGCTGCCGCTGCCGTTAAAACAAAGCCGCCGCAGCATAATTGTATCCAATCGGCCGGAACCGATTTCAATAAGCCGAACTGCACCAAACGCGGCAAAATGACGAGCAGGAGCTCCGTAAAAGCTGTCGGCGGACATAAACGAAGAAGCCGCACGATCCGAACGATGAAAGTGACAGCGACCGGTTATACGGCCGGAGTGGAGTCAACCGGCAAAAGACCCGGGCACCCGCTGTACGGAATCACATACTCCGGTGTGAAGGTCAAACGCGCGGAAGTGTCAACGGTAGCGGCCGACACTTCCGTCTTTCCGATCGGTACTCTGCTGTACATTCCCGGATATGGATACGGCATCGTCGCCGACACCGGCTCTGCAATCAAAGGCAAGCGCATCGATTTGTACTTCGATACGATCGGCCAAGTCTACCGCGAATGGGGCAAAAAAACGGTGAATATACAGGTTTTAAAGCTCGGAGAGGGACGGCTCTCCCAAAGCGAATTCAACAAGCTGAACAGAGCCGTGCATGCGGAAAAAGGAATTCCGCAGTTTTATCTGGAATCTTAAGCGGGAAACGGGGAACGGGGAACGGGGAACGGGGCAGTCGATCACAAAAACAACCGAACCGCTCAAAGGTAACACCTTGAACGGGTTCGGTTGTTTAGTTTGTCGGACAGCCCCATCAGCAAGTCCGGCCTGAAACCTTCCTTCGCGCTTGCGGTTATATCGTGAGACCGCTGCCGGTTTTAAACTGCTTGATCATCAGTTGGGTCTGTACGTTTACGACGCCTTCGAGCGGATACAGCTTCTCGTACAGAAACTTTTCCAGTTCGTTCTCATTGCGCAGCAGCACGTGCATATGCAGCGTACTCGATCCCGTCATCTGATAAATATTGATGACATCCATCTCTTCCGACAGCCGCATTCCCACCTGATCGACATAGCGCGGTTCTACTTGCACCTCGAAAAAAGCGGAAACGGTTTTGCCCAGCTTGGCAACATTTACTCTGACCGTAAAATGCTCCAATATCCCATTGTCCAGAAGAGCCTCCACCCGTTTTTGAATGGCGACGCGGGACAAATTAAGCGACTCTCCAATTTTGGCGTAGGGCATACGTCCGTTGTTCAATAGAAGCTGGACAATCTGCTGGTCAATGTCATCTAATTGCGGAAGCTTCATGAAGACGTTCTCCCCCTCGTGCTTGTATGTAATAAAACATAACATAAATTTGATGTGCTGAAAATAGGGAAAGGTAATAAGTTGATCTGAGAAAGTTGACAGAAGTGTGAAAAACATTCCAAAAACGCTTATATCGAAACTGTTTCGGCAAATTATGATTTCGACTCATGTGAAAAAATAGTGCGCGGCCGTTATTTCGCTAGTGTAATATTAACTGACAAAAAAACGCGAATTTTGTCATTTGGGAATAAGTAATGGCGATCGAAGCGAAAAATTATTCTTTTTCAATCGAAATTCGTATGGTAAAATTTAATTACATGAAAGATATATCGCTATCATTGTGAGGCGAATCGTATATGCCCAACCGTATGCAAAATAAATTTGAACAACGCGGCTTCTCTGTGCCGGAGCGAGAGGAAAGAGAGCTGCGCGAGCTTTACGCCCAGATGATTCAAGTCGCTTACAAAAGAGTGAACAATAAATCCGACGTCCACGATGCCGTTCAGGACGCATGGGTCAATATTTTAAGCAAGTGGGGAACGCTGCGGGAACGCGGGAAATTAGCAGCCTGGGCCAAAGCGATAACGGCCAACGTCGCATGCAACATCAACCGCCGCAGCCGCAGAGGCGTAATTGCGACCGAGCAGTGCGCTGAGGCGGAAGCATCCCGGCATTCGGACGTTAAAGCCCAATTAATGCTGGAAATTTCCGAATTGCTCGGCGCGCTCGATCCAACGTCGCGGACACTGCTGCTGTACAAATTTTATTACGGCTTTAAAGATCAGGAGATCGCGGATGCGATGAACGTGCCGATTGGAACGATAAAGGCTCGTATTCACCGGACCCGGGAGAAGCTGAAGGGACGGATGGTTTCATCGGAAGCGGATTGGCCCATGTGAGATTAGCTGCATGGGCTGTCCGCTTTTTGCCGTGCATTTTTTTCTTTCTATATATGATGAATCGATATCCGGAAAGTTACGAAATGATGGTAATTAAAATAAATTGGTTGCAATAAAACACGAATGTAGTAGAATATTTAAATAATGTAAACATGCATCACATGGAGAGACAGGTGAACGAACGTGGGCTATCCGGATGTAAGGGAGGCGGGTCCGAACACCGGCTCCAAGTCAAAAGCGGATATTTATTCATTTTTGGAATCGTATATCGCCAAGAAAGAACAGGAAATTGCCGAAATCGAACAGATCGTGAAGCGGTATGAGAAGCGACGTATGATGGAAGACCAGGCATACCAGTCAATGTCGTCCCTGCGCAGAATGATTGCCGGCAAGAAACCGGACCACCACCTTGCCCTGGAATATATTCATTACGTGAAGAAACCGATGGAGAAGGTTCGCATGCTTAAGCTCGAAGTTGAGAAGGCAAGGGAATCGCTCCTCCATGACAGCTAAAGGAACTCATTTTGTAATAAAATAAAGGCCGTTCCCTACCCGGATTGTCCCGGTTGGGAACGGCCTTTATTAGTAATATCGCTTCAGCGTTCTTTCTTCAAACGGTCCAAATCAATAAAATCCTGATCCTGGCTGTAGGCGGGAACGCCGTGAATGCCGACGTCGAGGCCGATCAGCTCATCGTCTCTTGAAACCCGTACACGTACGAATTTGTTAATCAGCCACATCGCTCCCCAGGTCACTGCAAATCCCCAGACGGAAACGATCGCAAGGCCGAGCGCCTGCACCCCGAGCAAATGCCAGCCGCCTCCATAAAACAAGCCGGCGTACCCATTGCCTGCGTCCGCTGCAAGCTCCGGCCGGGCGAACAAGCCTACGGCGAGCGTCCCGATGCTGCCGCTTACGCCATGCACGGCAAATGCGCCGACAGGGTCGTCAATTTGGCGGTTTTCCAGCATTTCGGTCGCCAGTACCATCAATATGCCGCAAACGGCGCCAATTACAATGGCCGCTTTGTCGGAGACAAACGAGCAGCCGGCCGTAATCCCGACCAGACCTGCCAAAGAGCCGTTGATCACCATTGGCGGATCAGCTTTCTTGTAACGGAACATCGTAAACAGGATGCATGCCGCTCCTCCGGCCGAAGCCGCCAGCATCGTTGTGACGGCGATATGGCCGATGGAGCCGTTCGTGGCGCTGAGGGTACTGCCGGAATTGAAGCCAAACCAGCCGAACCACAGCACAAAGGCGCCGACGGACGCCAGCGGCAGATTGGACGGCGGCACGATGTTCACTTTGCCGTCCGGCGAAAATTTGCCGATGCGGGGACCGATAAAGATGGCGGACGCAAGCGCCGCGAAGCCGCCGAGCGCATGGATGACAGCCGAGCCTGCAAAATCGATCATGCCGAGGGAAGCGATCCATCCTCCGGCAGCCCAGACCCAATGTCCCGCAACCGGGTAAATGAAGCCGGTCATAACAATCGTATAGATGATATAGGCGCGGAAATTGATTCTTTCGGCAACGGCACCCGACACGATCGATATGACCGCGATGACGAACGCGCTTTGAAACAGCCAGTACGTATCGTGGGTAATGTTCAAGCGAATGTGCGACAAGTCCCCGCCCAGCATGAATCCGCTTGTGCCGAGAAGACCGGCCCAATCTTTGCCGTACATGATGGCAAATCCGATCGTATAATACACAAGCGCGCCGAAGGCGATATCGACAAATACTTTCATTATAATGCTGACCGCATTTTTCTGACGGACAAAACCGGCCTCAAGCAGCGCAAATCCGCCTTCCATCAGCAAAATCATCGCAGCGGTCAATACGACCCAAATCGTATCCAAGCCTCTCGACAGATCGGCTAATTGCATTCAAATAATCCTCCCGGTCATTTCGGTATCCGAATTAATGTTGTTGCAAATTCCGGTCCCCATAATAATTTTACGGTGTTAACGATGTCAATGGATAATGTTGCTTTTTGTTAATTTAAGAAAGGTTATTTTTCACAATTGTTAATTCATCTATTCCTCAATTTGAGATGCCGTAAAAATTATCTTTCATGATATGCCCGTATCGGTCTGCAGACGGAGGAAAGGTTCAATCGGATGGCCCTTTTGGAGGTATTGCCCGCTAAGCTATACTACAAATACATAATGGTTTTTGAACATGAATAGGGGTTGGAGATATGAACAATCATTATTTGAACCGTTTGTTCTGGGGCTTAATTGTAATCGCGGTAGGAGCCGCATTTCTAATGCGTCAATCGGGATTCATCCAGTTTGATATCGGGGAGCTGGCGTCGGATTTTTGGCCGCTCGTGCTGATCGTCATCGGACTCAGCGGCATGCTGGGCGGATCCGCCGGCGGCGGGCGGGGATCCTTTATTTGGGCCGCGATCATGATCGTGCTCGGTCTCGTGTTTCTGGGCAATAATCTCGGCTGGATCACTTGGTCGGTTGGAGACGTGATGCAGTTTTCGGGTCCGATCGTGCTCATCTTGATCGGTGTCGGTCTTATTTTCAAGCCCCGCCGCAAGCCAAGCCTTCCATCGCAGGACGATGAGTGGAAATCTTATTCGGCATACAACGAACCGGTGCCGCCCGCTCCGCCATTGCATCCCGACCCGCGTCTGGAACCGTTGAATGTGGATGGCGGCGCTGCAAAGGAAGAGCATTCTCCAGGCCGCACGGATAAGGACGATCATAAGGAGTATGATCACAAAGACGGTTATTCATCTATGGATACCAAGCAGCAGTGGAAAGAGTACCGGCATGCAATGCGGCACGCTAGGAAGCATGCGCACAGGAGCAGACATGGCCATCACGATCGCGTCGAGTGGTGGAATTACGATCCGGCAGCACAAACGCGTTCCGGATTTATCGGCGATCTGCATTTGGGAGAGGACTATTGGGAGCTGAAGCCGATGAACATATCCCATTTTATCGGCGATACGATTATTGATCTGACGAAAGCGCAAATCCCGCACGGAGAAACGAAGCTTGTCATTTCGTCTTTTATCGGGGACGTGAAGGTGTTTCTGCCAAGCGATTATGAGATCGGCGTCCAAGTCATCTCCAGCGCATTTCTAGGCGACGCCAAAATATTGGGGCGCAAAGAAGGCGGCTTGTTCCGCAACATGAACGTCGAAAGTCCGAGCTACAACGATACCGACAAAAAAATCCGGATTGTGTGCAGCACGTTTATCGGCGATGTGCGCGTCACCAAGGTCGGGTAGAATCAAGGATGCGAATGTGATGAAAGAGAAGCGGGCAGCAACTGGAGCTGCAGCAAGTGCAATAACTGCCGGCGGAACATCCGCCGCTGGAATAACTGCCGCCGGAGCAACGGCTAACGGAACTATTTTAAGGGGGAGAAACGTCGTTATGATGGTGCGGATGCTGCGCAGCGGCAAACTGGAGCTGATGTTCTTCTTCGTCATTTCGTCGGTGCTGGCGGCACTGGTATCATATGGGGTATGGCAGTGGCTGGCGCCTAAGGCGGGAAATGGGGAAGTGCATCTGATTGCCGCGATCGTATTCCTGCTTGTCGGTTCGGCCTTCGGCTACTGGATGGCCCAGCGGCAGCAGCGGCGGATCGATGCGCTGCATCTGGCGCTCAAGCAGGCGGCGAACGGCAACTTGGCCGAGCGGATACCGGAAGCGGACGCTTATTCCTTTGCGTCGCTTTACCGGGAATTTAACGAGATGGCGGAATCGCTTGAGAAGCGGCTGCAGGTGATGCAGCGCAAAGGAGAGGGGCAAGTGATGCGCGAAGCGGCCTCTAACGAGGCTGCCGTTCTGGAAGAACGCAAACGGCTGGCCCGCGACCTGCACGATACGGTCAGCCAGCAGCTGTTTGCAATACATATGTCGGCCTCCTCGCTGCCGAAGCTGCTTGAACTGAACCGTGACCGCGCCGGGGATGTGATGGAGCAGCTCATTGTCATGTCCGCCTCCGCGCAAAAACAAATGCGCGGATTTATCGCGAAGCTGCGGCCGCTCGAGCTGGAAGACCGCACGCTGCATGAAGCGCTCGGCCGCTGGTTTCCCGATTATTGCCGTCAAAACGGCCTTCAGGGCGAGCTGGATTGGCGGCTGCTGCACCCGTTGTCGGACGCCAAGGAGCATCAGCTGTTTTTGATTATCCAGGAAGCGATGGCCAATGTCGTCAAACATGCGGGCGCCCGTATCGTTTCCCTATCGTTTTCGGAGACGGAGAGCCAGCTGTTTATGACGCTGCAGGACGACGGGGCGGGATTTCGCGCAGACCAGGTTAAGGCGGGCTCATACGGATTGTCCACGATGCAGGAGAGAGCCCAGAAAATCGGCGGTGACGCCTCGATTCTGAGCAAGCCCGGCGCCGGCACTCGGATTCGGGTGACCATTCCGAAATATGGTGATGAAGGAGAGCGAAACAACAATGACTAGTGTCCATAAAATTATGATTGTCGACGACCATGATATGGTGCGGGCGGGATTGAAAACGTATTTGCTGCTGGAACCGAATTTTGAAGTGATCGCGGAGGCGGGCAGCGGCGAGGAAGCGCTGCGCCTGCTGCAGAAAGGTTTTGAGGGCGGCGCTCCCGATGTCGTGCTGATGGATCTGATGATGCCCGGGATGGACGGCGTCGAGACGACACGGACGCTGCTCGCCCAATATCCCGATTTGAAAATCGTCATGCTGACCAGTTTTTTGGAGGATGAAAAGGTGCTTGCGGCTGTGGAGGCGGGCGCGGTCAGTTATGTGCTCAAGACCGTGTCGGCCGAAGAGCTTGTCTACGCCTTAAGCGGCGCGGTGAAAGGAATGCCGGTGATGACCGCCGATGTGTCCCAGGCACTCACCAGAGGTTTGCGCCAGCGTACCGCGCAAGGGAAGGAAGAAGGGCTTACGGAGCGGGAGAAGGAAGTTCTGCTGCTCATCGCCGAAGGGCATTCCAACAAGGAAATTGCGGAAGAGCTCCATATCAGCGTCAAAACGGTAAAAACCCATGTCAGCAACCTGCTGATGAAGTGCGAACTGGAGGATCGCACCCAGCTTGCCGTGTATGCCCATCGCAAAGGCTGGGCGAAAAACGTGTAACGCCCTCATTTCTTTCATCACGAAGTAGAGTTCGGCGGCAATGATACTAGTTTTAATATCTTCCAATTTCTTAAATATAGAGCAGTTATTTTACCTTTGCAGCTGGAGCAAAGGTTTTTTATTTTGGTTTAAATGATTTTTAAGTTTGTTTTAAGGTAGATTGTGCATGATAGTAACAGCAAGAGCGACAACAACGTTAAGCCGGCTCGTTGCGATGAACAACAGACGGATGGATACAAGAGAGGAGAAACAACGATGGACGATCAAAACAAAAAAAATCCGTATGACGATTTCTTCAGCGAATCTGGAGATTCGGATAAGCGGCACCGGGCCGAGGACGATAATGCCGGACCTGCAGACAGAGGTTCGGACGAGGAACAAAAGCAATCCTACTATTATTCGTACGGTCCGTTTAAATCCGGTTCCCAGCAGCGGCCAAGCGACGGCTACCGTTCGGAAGGCAAGCCGGCGGGTGATCACGATTACCCGGAAGATTCCCGGTACAATGAGCGCGTTCACGCCGGCAGCAAGGACGTATTGGTGACTCCGCCCCGTCAAGTCCGGCCGTTTGCGCCGACACAGCAGGTGAACCGGGACGGCTGGAAAATGAATGAGAGAAAAGGATCTCCGTTTCGTGCGATGTTTGCTTCGTTTCTTGTCGGTGTCCTGCTCGTCGGCTCGCTGATGTTCGCTTCCGACAAGTTCAACTGGTTTACCGGCAATGAAGCGCTGTCGGCATCCGCAGGCACCACCGGAACGAATGTGACGACTTCGGGCAAAGCATCAACTGCAGCCGATACGGTTCGTCCGAACAACATTGCGCAAATATCGGAAAAATCCAGTCCGGCCGTTGTGCTGATTGAAACCTATGTGAAGCAATCGAGAAACGGCGGCGGCAACAGCATGTTCAACGATCCGTTCTTCCAGCAGTTCTTCGGCGATCAATACGGGTCGAACGAAGGCAACGGCGGCAATGGCAGCAATGGCGGCAATGGCGGGAATGGCAACAACGGCGGCCAGCTGCAGGAGCTTGGAATCGGTTCCGGATTTTTCTTTGAATCGGACGGTTACATTTTGACCAATCAGCACGTTGTCGCCGGTTCGGATGAAATTAGAGTCAAGGTTCAAGGCTATGACAAAGCGTTTACGGCGAAGCTGATGGGTACCGCCAAAGATCTCGACCTTGCGGTTCTGAAAGTGGAGAACACGGGCGGCAAGCCTTTCCCGACCCTTCCGCTGGGCGACTCCGATGCGAGCGTCATCGGTGACTGGGTCGTGGCAATCGGCAACCCGAACGGATTTGACCATACGGTAACGGTAGGCGTCGTCAGCGCGAAAGGCCGTCAAATTTCGATTCCGGACGAAGAAGACGGGACGACCCGCAACTACACGAATTTGCTGCAAACGGACGCTTCGATCAATCCGGGCAACTCCGGCGGTCCTCTCATTAATATGAACGGCGAAGTGGTAGGGATTAATACGGCGATCAGTTCTTCTTCTCAAGGCATCGGCTTTGCGATCCCGACGACTACCATTAAAGAAGTTGTCGATAGGCTGAAAAATAACGAGAATGTGACGACTCCTAGGCCGTTTATCGGAGCGGAGCTGAGAGACATCACCGATGCAATGGCACAGCAGCTTGGCCTGAGCAGCACGGATGGTTCGATCGTTTCCAACGTGCAATACAAAACGCCGGCCTATGACGCGGATTTGCGTCAATACGACGTCATTACCGGCTTGGACGGCACCAAGATCAGCACGAAAGAAGCGCTCATTGAAGCCATCCAGAAAAAATCTGTCGGCGATAAAGTGACCTTGAACATTATCCGCAACGGCAAAGCGATGGATCTGACGGTTACAATCGGCAACCGGAACGACTATAGCATGCAATAACAGTTGATACCGTCGGCGCCGCTTCCCGTTAGTGAACGGCCCGGCTTCGACAAAGCGCAAGGCAGGCATTGTCCGCTTGCGCTTTTTGTTATGAACCGATAGAGTGGGGGAAAAAGGAATCGCTCCGCGGGCAGGTTTGATCTTTCGACTGCTGATGCAGCCGGATTCACATAGTTTGGTGAAAGAGGGAGCCGTTGCGCGGACTAATTATTCTTCCGATCGCTGTCGCTTCTCCAGAACAATTAGTCCACTCCACTCTCTTTCACCCGGTGAAGAAAGCCCTGCTTCTCCAGATTCAAACCTGCCCGCTCCGCTTTCCTTTTTCGGAGGGGAGCAGAGTTAGGCTGCGCAGGGAGACTCGCTTGCCGCCTGAACCAAGAGCTGAAATTATACGTGCCCGAGGTCCGGGGCCAGCAGATGGACCATATGGCCGCTATTTCCTGCTATGAGAGCTATTTCGCAACATTCGCGGACAGAGGAGCCGTTATTCATGCGCGGATAAGCCAATTTGTGAGGATTCATAGCCATTAAACGGATCATATGTCCGCTTACAGGCAAAAAGAGTGATTAGAGGGACATAGCGGATTCTGTGTCCGTTTGCGTTGCCTCCATACAGCTGAGTTCAGTCCAGCACTTATTTTAAGTTTCAAACCAAATTAATAGATGAATTTACGGATGGTAATAGGGGGATAAAAATGATGAGACAGCAAATTATTGTCGTCGACGACGATGAAAAAATAACGTCGCTGCTGCGCAGAAGTTTGGCATTTGAAGGCTATGAGGTGACGACGGCGAACAACGGATCCGAAGGACTGAAGCTGATGCTGATGTCCGAACCCGATCTGCTCGTGCTCGATGTGATGATGCCCCAGATCGACGGCTGGGAAGTGTGCCGCAGAGTTCGCGAAGGCGGCAGCTCGGTTCCGATCCTGATGCTGACGGCGAAGGATGACGTTCGGGACCGGGTACGGGGGCTTGATCTTGGAGCGGACGATTATTTGGTCAAGCCGTTTGCGCTGGAGGAGCTGCTCGCCCGCGTGCGCGCCCTGCTCAGGCGCAAGCCGGACAAGCTTGAAGAGAACGGAAACCGGCTGCTGTACGAAGATCTGCTGCTCGATATCGATTCCAGGGAAGCGATCCGGGCGGGGCGCCGAATTGACTTGACGGCCAAGGAATTCGATCTGCTGCATCTGTTTATGCAAAATCCGCGGCGCGTGCTGACACGGGACTCCATTATGGATAAAATTTGGGGCTTCGACTACAGCGGCGAGTCCAACGTGCTGGAGGTATACATTGCCATGCTTCGACAAAAAACGGAAGAGGGCGGGGAGAAGCGGCTCATTCAAACGGTGCGCGGCACCGGTTATGTGCTGCGCGGAGAAGGAGGCTGACCGATGCCTATCCGCTATAAGCTGACCCTTTGGTATTCCTGCATCCTGACGGCCGTTCTGATCATTATCGGAATCGCCGTATACGCCTTTCTCAGCTATAGTACGGTGAAAGATATCAAGGGGCGGATCAACGGGGCCACGGCGCTGATTGCGCAGCAATTTTCACAAAGCAGCGTTTTTGATCCGGACAGCCTGATCATTAACCCGGATTCATTACAGAACACCGACATCTATACACAGATTATCGATTATCGCCGGATTAACACAACGGGGGTCTCCAGCACTCTCCCGGGCAATTTGAGGTTTCCATTTCCGAATACGGCCGAGAAAGCCGTGAATGCGGGAAGCGGATACGTCAAGGTTAACTTGCAAGGGTACCCGTTCTATATTTACCAGGCACCGGTATATGTGGAAGGCACCAAACAGGTCATCGGCTACTTGCAGGTCGGCGTCATTACAAGCAAGGAAGACAAGCTGCTGAACAACCTGAAGACGATTCTCATTTTTTCTTCGCTGATCGGACTTGTCATCGCCTTTACGATCGGTCTTCTTATGGCCCGGCAGTCGCTGAGGCCGATCGAAGTCGTCATCGATGCAGCCAAGCAGATCGAGAAGGGATCGGACTTAAGCGTGCGCATCAGCCACGAGGGGCCAAACGACGAGCTTGGCCGGCTGACCGATACGCTCAACGGCATGCTCGGCCGTCTGGAGACGGCCTACAATGAGCTCGATGAAGCTTATGAGGCGCAGCGCCGATTCGTCTCCGACGCATCGCACGAACTGCGGACGCCGCTGACGACGATCCGGGGCAATATTGAGCTGCTGCAGCGCATGTGGCTGCCGGCTCTGCAGGCCAGCAACGACGATCCCGCCGTGCATTTCTCCCCCGAAGATATCGAGCGTGCCGCCTTGTCCCGGGAAGCGATGGGGGATATATCGGATGAAGCGAAGCGGATGAGCCGTCTGGTCAACGATCTGCTTGCTTTGGCGCGCGCCGATGCCGGTTACGTGATGGAAAAAGAACCGGTCGAGCTGCTGCCGCTTGTGGAAGAAGTGGCGCGCCGCGCCAGTCATCTCCCGCGCAAAGCGGAATGGCGCGTTGGCGATCTGTCCGTGCTCGAAAATGTGGGGGTGAACGGTCATCCCGATTTTTTGCGCCAGCTGCTGTTTATTTTTATCGAGAACGGGTTCAAATACACGACCGCCGGTTACGTCGAGCTGCAGGCCGTCAGCAGGGACCGTCAGGCGGGCATCATTATACGCGATACGGGAATCGGCATGAAGTCCGAGCAAGTGCCGAATATTTTTGAGCGGTTCTACCGGGCGGATGAATCGAGGGGCAGGACGGGAGGAACCGGGCTCGGCCTATCGATCGCCAAATGGATTATCGACGAGCACAAAGGTTCCGTGGAGGTCAGAACCCAGGAAGGAATGGGAACGACATTCACGATTTGGCTTCCCATTGCCTTTTCTCTGCATTATGATTCGGGTATAATGGAAGAACAAAGTCGGAACTTGGAGAAATAGCCGGCTTTAGAAAGCGGGTATTTATCGATGGAAGTGGTAAAAATAGCACCGCGCGGGTATTGTTACGGTGTTGTCGATGCAATGGTGCTTGCCTTGCAGACGGCCCGTAATTTGGATTTGCCGCGTCCGATTTATATTTTGGGCATGATTGTTCATAACGCTCACGTCACCGATGCCTTCGAAGAAGAAGGGGTCATTACGCTCGACGGCGAGAACCGTCTGGAGATTTTGGAGAAAATTGACTGCGGCACCGTTATTTTTACCGCTCACGGCGTTTCGCCGGAAGTGCGGCGCCGCGCCCGCGACAAAGGGCTGACGATCGTCGACGCCACTTGTCCCGACGTCACGAAGACGCATGACCTTATTCGCGAGAAGACCGCGGAAGGGTATGAGATCATTTATATCGGCAAGAAAGGCCACCCCGAACCGGAAGGGGCGATCGGCGTTGCCCCGGAGCACGTTCATCTGATTGAGAAGGAAGACGAAATAGCCCAACTTTTTTTGCAGAGCGATCGTATACTGATTACAAATCAAACGACGATGTCGCAGTGGGATATCCGCCACTTGATCAACCGGGTGCTGGAGAAATATCCGAAAGCGGAAATTCATAACGAAATCTGCTTGGCTACGCAAGTCCGGCAGGAGGCCGTCGCGGGACAGGCCGGCGAAGCCGATGTGTGCATCGTAGTCGGCGATCCGCGGAGCAACAATTCCAACCGTCTTGCACAGGTTTCGGAGGAAATTGCAGGCGTCAAAGCATACCGCATCTCGGATATTTCCGAGCTGAACCGGGAATGGCTGGCAGGGGCGCAGCGCGTTGCGGTAACGGCCGGCGCTTCGACGCCGACTCCATTGACACGGGAAGTTATCGCGTATTTGGAACAGTACGATCACGACAACCCGGACACTTGGGAAATAAAACGGACCGTCGATATGAATAAGCTTTTGCCGAACGTAAAGGTTAAGTCAGTTAAATAAAGAGGGATGGAGCATGGCTTTCACGAAATCGAAATCTGCGCCGGAGCGGGTGAGGAGATGGTCCAGGTATAAATTTGTGCAGCTGCTGCGGGCGCCGGGCGGACCTTCAAAGGTGGCGCTTGGCTTTGCGATCGGCATTTGCGTCGAAATGTTCACTCTTCCCACCTACGGGCTAGCTTTTTTTCTCATTTTTCCGCTTGTTTATTTGACCCGGGCGAGCTTAGCCGGCGCTCTTGTCGGCTTTGTACTCGGAAAAATCATTTATCTGCCGATGGCGGTGCTCAATCAGAAAATGGGAGGTTATATATTGCCCTCCCACATCCGATTCGAGATCCCTTTTATTTCGAATTGGCTAAATGAATTGCTGCTTGTGAACTTGAAGCTGATCGTCGGGGGAGTAATCAACGGCATTATACTCGGAACGTTGTTTTATTTTCCGGTACGGATGATGATTGCTTTTTTTGCGAACAAGCGAAAAGAAAAACGCAAAAAGAACCGTTCCGCAGTGAAGGTGAAGCCGTTAACGGAACGCCCGTGAACCGATTTTTTCCCTGCCGGCAAACGGAGAAAAATCATCCTTGACGAGGATGATTTTTTCTTGTATAGTTGCTTTAGTCATTAAAAGCATAAAAGCCACAAAGCACAAAAGCGAACAAGCGTTGAAGTGCTAAGTATAATTAACTTAACTTTCAAGGAGAGTGCCATAGATGATCGTCATTACGAAACCTAACATTACCGAGGAACGGATTCAGGAAATTGTAGCCCATATTGAGCGGGCAAACGTGCAGGCGCATGTATCGCGCGGCACAGACCGTACCGTTATCGGCATTATCGGCAAGGCGGAGCCGACGCTTGCCGAGCATTTGCGCCAAATGAAAGGCGTCGACAACGTCGTGAAAATCTCCAAGTCCTACAAGCTTGCGAGCCGCGACTTTCATCCGGACGACACTGTAATTGAAATTAACGGAGTCAAAATCGGCGGCGAGCATATGGTCGTCATGGGCGGACCGTGCGCCGTTGAATCGCCGCAGCAGATCGACGAAATCGCGCGCCTCGTGAAGGCTGCCGGCGGACAAGTACTGCGCGGCGGCGCATTCAAGCCGCGTACAGGCCCATACAGCTTCCAAGGCGTCGGCGTCGAAGGGCTGATTATGATGGCGGAGGCGGGGAAAAAGCACGGCCTGCTGACCATTACCGAAGTTATGACGCCCGAGTACGTCGACGTGTGCGCGGAATACGCCGATATTTTACAGGTCGGAACCCGCAATATGCAAAACTTCGATTTGCTGCGCAAGCTCGGCACGATCCGCAAGCCCGTTCTGCTCAAGCGCGGCTTCAGCGCTACCTATGACGAATTTTTGAACGCGGCGGAATACATTTTGGCCGGCGGCAATCCGAACGTCATGCTGTGCGAGCGCGGCATCCGCACATTCGAGACGTACACGCGCAACACGCTTGATCTGTCGGCGATACCGGTTCTCCAGCAGCTCAGCCATCTGCCGGTCATCTCCGATCCGAGCCACGGAACAGGCCGTCGCGAGCTGGTGGAGCCGATGGCCAAAGCATCGGTGGCCGCCGGCGCCAACGGTCTCATTATCGAGATGCATACCGATCCCGACAATTCGATGACCGGAGACGGGGTTCAGTCTCTGTTCCCCGATCAGTTCGCGGGCCTGCTTAAAGATTTGGAGAAGCTGGCAGCCCTCGTCGGCAAAAAGTTCGATACGGCCAAAGAATCGGCCGAAGCATTTGCCGTTTGGCAAAAATAAAATCCCTCATTTCGAAGAACGAATAAAACTGAATAAATATGAACATTATAGAAATGTCATGCAGGAGCGTTCGTTTCTACCAATGTTCGGAATTCATCCGCAATTTCTCCTTTTACTTGAGAAGTTGCGGATTTTTTCAGCGCTGGGCTCCAAAATGTGAAAATTGTATAAAACCTGTAAACATAGTTAACACTTGCACAAAAAATATCTAACATAAGTATTGACGGTGCAGGCGCTCCGATTTATAATAGCCTCATAGTTTGCCGTAAAAGTTGAACAATATCAATTCCAGACAACGTAAATGTTCGGAAATGGAGGAAATTTCAGATGTCAGTTCAAAGCGTATTGGACAAAATTAAAGAAAATAACATCCAGTTTGTCGATTTCCGTTTCGTCGATCTTTCCGGTCGTGCTCATCACATCACTCTCCCTGCAACAGAGGTGGATGGAGATACGTTCGTAAACGGCGTAGCGTTTGACGGTTCCTCGATCCCGGGCTTCCGCGGCATTGAAGAATCCGATATGGTAATGATGCCTGACACGGAGTCGGTATTTGTCGATCCTTTCACGGATCACCCGACATTGAACGTAATGTGTAACATCCACACTCCTGACGGCGAACGCTATGAGCGCGATCCGCGCAGCATCGCTCAAAAAGCCGAAGAGTTTCTGCAACAATCCGGTGTCGGTACGGCTGCATTCTTCGCTCCGGAATCCGAATTCTTCGTTTTTGACGACGTTCGCTACGAAAGCTCCATGAACACTTCCTTCTACACGGTTGATTCCGAGGAAGCGGCGTGGAACACGAACCGCAAAGAAGAAGGCGGCAACCTTGGCTTCAAAGTAGGCGTAAAAGGCGGCTACGTCCCGGTTGCACCGATCGACTCGCAGCAAGACATCCGCAGCGAAATGGTCCGTCTGATGCAAGAAACGGGATTGCGCGTAGAGCGTCATCACCACGAAGTTGCAACGGCAGGCCAAGCGGAAATCAACTTCCGTTTCGATACGCTGACCAAAACGGCTGATAACCTCCTGTTGTATAAATATATCGTTCATAACACAGCCCGCCAATATGGCAAAGTGGCTACGTTCATGCCTAAACCGCTGTTCGGCGATAACGGAAGCGGCATGCACGTTCACCAATCGATCTTCAACGGCGATTCCCCGCTGTTTTACGAGAAGGGCGCTTACGCGAACCTGAGCGAAACGGCTCTGAACTACATCGGCGGTATTCTGCACCACGCGCCGGCTCTGATCGCGCTGACGAATCCGTCCACGAACTCGTTCAAACGTCTTGTTCCGGGTTACGAAGCACCGGTTAACCTCGTGTTCTCGAAAGGTAACCGTTCTGCAGCTGTCCGTATTCCGGTTGCAGCTGTAACGCCGAAAGGCTGCCGCATCGAGTTCCGTACGCCGGACTCCACGGCTAACCCGTACCTCGCATTCGCAGCTATGCTGCTTGCAGGTCTGGACGGCATCAAGCGCAAGCTGGATCCTTCCGCTCTTGGCTACGGTCCGTTTGACAAAAACATCTACGAGCTGTCTGACGAAGAGAAGAAAGAAATCCGCAGCGTACCGGGTTCGCTCGACGAAGCTCTTGACGCTCTGGAAGCCGACTACGAGTTCCTCACTGAAGGCGGCGTATTCACGAAGGACTTCATTGAAAACTATGTAGCGTTCAAACGCCAAGAAGCAAAAGCAGTATCCATCCGCGTTCATCCGCATGAATACGGTCTGTACTTCGACTGCTAATCGCTTAACGGAAGCTGCACCTTCCAGCAGACTTATCTGCTTGAAGGTGCAGTTTTTTTGTGCGTATGCCTTTCATAATTGACATCGTTTGTAAGGTTATGTGGCGGATTCGCGTTATTCGTGGCTTCCCTGGAAAGACGAGCGGTGAATGATTTCGTACATCGGAACTTGGCCGAGACGGCTGCGGTACAAGACGGCTTCGCTAGCGGTCCAGATCAGCTGCGGATGTTCATTGGCGAGGGAAGAAGAATCGAACGGTGCGGTGCCTTCGTATTTGCGGGCGAGCGTAAGATGAGGGCGATACGGACGCCGTTCGGCTTCATAGCCGATATGGAGCAGCAGCGTGCCGCCCAGACGCTCGTGCAGCGCACGCAGCTCGGGAGGCATTTCCGTTAGACCGAGCCACAGCACGGAAGGCTTCTTTGGCGGGCCGAACACGCCAAGCCCCGATAATGTAATCCGGAACGGTTTCGCCCAGCGAGAAGCTTCGTCGAGCGCTTCACAGACGGCGGGAAGGTTGTTTTCCGGCGTTTCTCCGACAAAATGAAGCGTAAGATGCCAATCTTCGGGGTGGGCCCAGCGGGAGAAGCTCAGTTTGCGCCAACCGTGCAGCTGCGCGCCAAGCGCTTGCCGAATGTTATCGGAAACGGCGATAGCGGTAAACAAACGAAAGCTATTGTTCACAAAAGCGACCTCCATTTACATTCTTATGACTTGAAGCATCCCCTCAAAATTGCTATCATAACCATATTATATTCGTAAAAAGGACAGGAGTGGAGACGGTGACTCACCGCGCATATAATTTCAATGCCGGCCCGGCTGCTTTACCGATTGAGGTGCTGCAGCAGGCCCAGGAACAATTTGTCGAATTCGGCGGTTCGGGTATGTCCATCATGGAAATGTCGCACCGCGGTGCGATTTACGAAGGGGTGCACAATGAAACCCAAGCGCTGATGCGGGAGCTGTTCGCAATTCCGGGCAACTACCAAATCCTGTTTTTGCAGGGGGGCGCAAGCACTCAATTCGCCATGATTCCGCTCAACCTGCTCAGCGCAGGCAAGACGGGAGCTTATGTCATGACCGGCAGCTGGGCGAAAAAAGCGCTGCAGGAAGCGAAGCTGGTCGGTGAAACGGCTGTGGCCGCCTCGTCCGAGAGCGTTGCCTATAACCGCATTCCGGATCTATCGGAAATTAGCGTGCCGGACAATGCAGCGTATTTGCACATTACATCCAACGAAACGATTGAAGGAACGCAGTTTGCCGCATATCCCGATACGGGCAGCGTTCCGCTGATCGGCGATTTGTCCAGCGACATTATGTGCCGGACAGTCGATGTCAATCAATTCGGCATCATTTATGCCGGCGCCCAGAAAAATTTGGGTCCGTCAGGGGTGACCATTGTTATTGCGCGTGAGGATCTGGTAGCCGAAAGCCCGAAATCGGTGCCTACGATGCTGCGTTACGATACGCATGCGAAATCGAACTCGCTTTATAACACGCCTCCTTCGTTTTCCATTTACATGGTGAATCTGGTGCTGAAATGGATTGCTTCCAAAGGCGGAGTTGCGGCGCTGGAGCAGTATAACCGCGACAAAACGAAGCTGATTTACAATGCCATCGACGAAAGCGGCGGTTTCTATCGCGGTTTTGCGGATCCGGCCAGCCGTTCCCTGATGAATATTACGTTCCGCCTGCAATCCGAAGAACTGGAGAAACAGTTCGCGAAGGAATCCGAACAGCATGGATTTGTCGGTTTGAAAGGGCACCGGAGCGTCGGAGGCTTGAGGGCATCGACCTATAATGCCGTTCCGCTTGAAAGCTGTAAAGCATTGGCCGACTTTATGCAGGAGTTTCAGCGCAAAAACGGTTAAGCGTTTAATGGTTTAAAGATTAAGACGGCTACAGCCGTTACTGCTAGTCCGCATGAGAACGCCCTTTCCGGCAAAGCGGCCGGAAAGGGCGTTCTCATGTCATTACAGCGCCGAGTGAATGGCGGGTGCGATAAGCTTGTAGCCGACGCCGCGAACGGTTTGAATGTATTCGGGCATGCGCGGATTTCGTTCGATTTTGTCGCGTACATGACTGATGTGTACATCCACGATTCTCGTATCGCCGAGAAAGTGGTAGTCCCAAACGCCATGCAACAGCTGCTGGCGGGACAGAACGCGGTTCTGGTGACGGCACAGAAACAGCAGCAGTTCATATTCTTTCGGTGTCAGCTCGATCGGCTGCCCGTTTACCTTCACTTCCCGCTGTGACGGAAGCAGAGTCAGACGGCCGATTTCCAAGGCGGCATCCTCTTCGGGCGAAGCACCCGGAAGCTCCCGGGCACGGCGCAGAACGGCGCCGATCCGGGATATGAGCTCCTGCGGGCTGAACGGCTTGGTCATGTAATCGTCGGCCCCGTTATCCAGGCCGGCAATCCGGTCGGTTACTTCATGCATGGCGGTCAGCATGACAATCGGGACGGCGTTAGCCTGCTTGCGCAGCTCCCGGCACACTTGAATACCGTCCATTCCGGGCAGCATAAGGTCCAGTACGATTAAATCCGGCCGGAAGGACCGGAGCATTTGAAATACGGCTTCGCCGTCATGAACACAGCTGACTTCATATCCGGCAAGTTTGAGGTTGTACTCGATCAGCCTTGAGATGGAAGGCTCGTCATCAACGACAAGCACCTTTTTGCTCATAGGACAACTCTCCTTATCTTCGGGTAGTATACAGCCATTATGGCACGGAAAGTTTAGGGCGGAATGAAGCGGATGTTAACGGGATGTAAAATGCAACAATAAATCGTGTATAATGGACAGGTTGAGAGGTGAGCGACGGGTATGGCTTTTCATATTGTGCTGGTTGAACCTGAGATTCCGGCCAATACCGGCAATATTGCACGAACGTGCGCGGCTACTGGTGCGCATCTTCATTTGGTGCGGCCCCTCGGGTTTCGCACGGATGACAAGACGCTGAAGAGAGCCGGACTTGACTATTGGTATGCCGTTCAGGTTCATTACTACGATTCGTTTCAGGAATTGGCGGACAAGCATCCGGAAGGACGCTTTTTTTTCGCCAGTACGCGGGCAAGCAAGACGTATTGCGATATGAATTACCGGGACGGCGATTTTTTTGTGTTTGGGAAAGAAACGAAGGGACTTCCGCAGGAGCTGCTGGACCGGTATCCCGAAACGTGTATCCGCATGCCGATGACCGATAAGGTGCGGTCGCTCAACTTATCCAATTCCGCCGCCATTGTGTTGTATGAAGCTTTGAGGCAATCCGATTTTGCCGGCATGCAATAAGGGTGAATTCAGCGGGAAGAAATTTCTAAAAAGAAGTAAAAATGGGAAGGAAACACAGCGGATCCATCGAATGTTATGGAGCAAAGGTTTCCTGGCAACGGACATGAAATGAGACAGAGGAGGAAATTCGATGAAACCGGCAGGTGTTGTACGGAAGGTTGACCAGTTAGGCCGCATTGTGCTGCCGAAATCGCTGCGCAAAAGGTATCAGATGAATGAAGGGGATCCGGTTGAAATATTGGTGCAGGGCGATCATATTATACTGGAGCGTTATCGTCCAAGATGCGTATTTTGCAGCTCGATGGAAGAGGTTCACGAGTTTAAAGAGCGTTACGTATGTGCGGAATGTATGATCGATATGGGTTATCTTCAGCGCTGATGCAATCTGCATTGGACCCAAAGAAGAAGCTTCCGGATACCTGTTTAAACGCGGGATATTCCGAAAGCTTCTTTTTGTTTGCACTGCGGGGATCTTACCTGTCGGCTTGTGTCATCTCGGTTCGGATTCACAGCCCTTTCGTCTTGTCGTCGTTGTACGAAGACGTTAAGATAGCGGTCAGAAACAACACCAAGACGACGAGGACAATGAGGAATTTAATCGTCATCCGCGGCACCTCCCGATCATTTCCTTCATTATAACGAAAAGAATGGAAAAAGAAAACGGTTTCTTTGGACTGCCGCCTTGCAGCGCTGCAGATAGCACCGGGAGAAGGCGCGTTAAAGTCTACTGCTGCCGCCGGTACTGGTTTGGCGCAAAACCGGTCTGTTTTTTGAACACCTTGCTAAAATATTTCTCGTCCGAATAGCCGACCTGGGCCGCCACATCGGTCACTTTCAACTGCGGGTTACCGAGAAGTTTTTTCGCTTTGTCCACCCGCAGCTGCTCGACATGCTCCGAGAGCGTATGACCGGTTTCCTGCTTAAACCGCCGGGAAATATGCTCGCGGCTTACATAAAAACGGGCCGACAGCTGCTGCAAAGACAAATCCTCCTTCAGATGCTCCTCGATATATCTCGTCATCTCCGCAATCATGTTCCGCTGCTGGCGCGCGCGGCCGATTACGGATTCGATCAAGGCGGCAATCGTTTCTTTCCATGCGCTTTCGGTTTCATTCAACAGCAGCTTCCCGTTATCGTCGAAGTAGAAGGGAAGAGGCGGAGCCGGCTGATCCGCAAGCTCTCTGGCATCCTCTTCTTCAAGCGCCGCTTCAAACCAGCGTGTCCGAAGCAGGCCGAATTCCCGTTCCCAGAGCCTCAGCTGCGCCGGGGTCACCGCAGTCATCGTCTGAACGCGCCCAAACCAATTCTCGACGGCGGCGCGGGCGTCTGTCGCATTGCGCAGCTGAAGCGCCATCCGCACAGGAGCCTCGAGATCGGTCAGATGCCGAAATTGTGCGGAATCTTTCCTGGCGTTTGGGGCCGAGCGGACCCGCTCTTTCGGAGCCAATAAATTGCGCTGCAAGAGCGCTTCCCGGGCTGTTTCCACCGATTGCGCAAGACCGGCGGGAAACGGCGACCGGATTCCGATCCCGGCATGGACGAGAGCCTTCAGAGCGGTAAATACCGCTTCGGTCAGCTGCTGAACCCGGGGCAAGAGAAGGTCTAATCCATTCCAGAACAAAATGACGGCTTCATCGTCCGCCGCTGCCGGCCGGAAGGCATAGCCCGCTCTCCATTTGGTGCGGACAAGGTCGTTCAGTACATTAATGACGGCAAACAGCAGCAGCTCCTTATCGCCGCCGAATTTGCGGACTATGGTGTTGTGGATGGGGAATAGGCTGATAATGACCGCTTGCCCTTCGCCGGACTGCGGAAAATCGGCGAATTCCTGCCGGATTTTTTGCGCCGTCCCGTCGGTGCCGCCGGTTTGAATCAGCTGGTCGAACAGATGATTCCAATAGACAGGCTTATACTGGTTCAGCGCAATCCCGCGCTCCACCTGGCTGCGCTTCTCGTTCTCCTCCTCGCGCAGCCCTGCCAATGCTTTGGCGACCGCTTCGCCAAGCTGATCCGGATCAATCGGTTTTAAAATATAGTCGAGTCCGCCGTATTTCATCGCTTGCCGGACATAGTCGAAGTCGTTATAGCCGCTGATCGCAATGATGCGGGTACGAGGATAGCGGCTTCGCGTCCATTCCATAAACTGGATCCCGTTTGTGATCGGCATGTACATGTCGGTCAGCACAAGCTGAGGCTGATGCTGCTCCATCAGCAGCTTGGCCGCTTCTCCATTGTCGGCCTCCAAAATATCGTTTACCCCGAGCTCCTGCCACGGAACGAGCAGTTTTACCGCTTCCCGGGCGTGCTGCTCATCGTCTACAATTAAAATTTTCACAACCGTTCCCCTCCTGTCACATGCGGGATATGCAGCGTTACGGTCAATCCTCCCGCTTCACCCGGTTCGAGTGTGATCCCGGCCCGGTCTCCGAAATAGAGCAGCATGCGGGCATAAACATTGGCAAGTCCGATATGATCGGAAATCGCAGCGGTTAAGAAAGCATCGGATTGACGGCTGAGCCGTGCCTCGATTTGCTCCCTTTTGTCCGGAGACATACCGGGACCGTTGTCGATGATGCGGATGCGCACGAATCCATCCTGCAGCTCTGTTTCAATATCGACGGCCAACTCGCCTCCGATCGGGTCAAAAGCGTGCTTGAATACGTTCTCAACGATCGGCTGAACGATCATTTTCGGGACAAGGATTTGTTCCGTTGCCGGCTGCACCTCGATTTGATATGTCAGTTTGCTGCCGAAACGCTGCTTCTGCAGCTCGAGATAAGCCGATGTGTGGCTGATTTCCTGGGAAATAGCGACAAACTCTTCAGCCGTATTCATGGAATAGCGCATCATTTTGCCCAGCAGCATAATCAGCTTGTATACATCCGCTACGCCGTGCTGAAGCGCCGCCGTACCGATCGATTGCAAAGCATTATAAAGAAAATGGGGGTGAACCTGTGCTTGCAGCGCTTTCAGCTGATTCGTTTTGTTTGCCAGCTCCATCTTATATTCCCGCAGTACTAAATTGTTAATTGTTTCCATCATGATCCGGAACCGGCGGGCAAGCTGTCCGATTTCATCCTCGCGCTGCAGCCGGATATCGGTATCAAGCTCACCGGATTGAATGCGGTTGACATAACCGGTTAATACTTTGACCGGCTTCGTAATCCAGAACGAGACGATAAGGGCGGCGGCGATAATGAGCAGCAGCGAGATGCCGAGCACGATGCTGTTTACTTCGGTTACCTGCTGCGTGCCGGCCTGCAGCACTTGTTCAGGGATCACTTTAACCATCGTCCAGTTCATATCGTTGTCGGTCAATCGATCGTAGACGTAAACCCCTTGAAACGAACTGCCGCTCACCGACTGATAGTACCCTTGACCGTTCGCCGCCGCCAGCTGAAGCACATGGCGCGCCCAAGGGTCAGTGAGCCGTTTGCCGCGTTGATCCGGCTGCGGTCCGTACACGACCGTCCCGTCGCCGGACAGCAAATACAGCTGCTCCTGCTCGCGGTCGTACAGCTCATTGCAAATCGCATCAATGATATCGGGCGTTACATCGATCGCCAAGGTGCCGATAATGCGGTCGCCGGGAATTTGCAGAATGGACCGGTGAAACGAAATGACCTGCACCGGCGAATAACGGGGCGGCTTGTCGATCCCGTAGCTTCCGCTCTCGTGGGCGGGTTCCACCCGGTACGCCGTTCCTTCCGGAAGTGCCGCGCCATTGCCGGGCGTAAGCTGGTCATCCTTCTTGTACAGCCCGCGCGTGAACAAATAGCCGCGTTCAGCGCTATTGGAGTGCAGATACACCTGATAGATCTCTTTAATGGAACGACCCATCGATTGCAGACTGCGGTAAACTTCCTCCTCGGACAAATAATCCGTTTTGCCCTGCTCCAAGATCCGGTAAAGCGTGTCGGTATTTTTCGTATCGTTATAAGGAAGCAAGGAAATTTGGTTAAACTGGTCCAAATAATTGGCCATATTTATTTTGCCTTGAATCAGCAGCTTCGCATTTTGGCGAACGGCGCCCTCGGTGACGATGTTGGAGGTGCGCAGGTTTGTAATGATGATGGAAGCCAGCATCGGAACGGCGATGGAGATTAGCAGGAAGACCGCCAGCTTCGTACGTATGCTACGCTTCAGCCATTTCACGTTCAAAGGCCGTTTCACCTCGTTTCCGGAACTAAAGCCTGTTTTTATGAAACCGCTTTAATTAGTATTTGTATCTGCTATTATAAGGAGAAGAGCGGCAAAGATCAATATATTCCACCTTTCTGGTCATGATCATCAGTGTGCGATTTTGTCGAACGGAATTATACTGAATACATAAAAAGAGCGCTTACATTACTCGAAACAGCTGCAAAAACAGCCTTTTTTTCAGCATTTGAGGCAAAAGGAGAGATCAGGAATGAAAAGACAGGGATGGTCGGCGCAGTGGATTCAACAGCTTGTTTTTACCGGGCCGGCAACAGCGGCATTTGCCCTTATTGTGGCCCTCCCATTTTTTATGGGGATGTACTATTCGTTTACCGACTGGAACGGTGTTGCCGATACCGCGAAATTTGTCGGAATAGACAATTTCATTACGGTGTTTAAAGATGCGGGCTTCCGCAATTCGTTTATCTTCACCTTTAAATTTACTATTGTCGCCGTCATTATTTCCAATCTGGTCGGCTTTTTGCTGGCGCTGCTTCTGACCCAGCCGGTCAAATCGCGCAATGTGCTGCGCACGCTGTTCTTTATGCCGAACGTCATCGGCGGCCTGCTGCTCGGCTTTATATGGCAGTTTATTTTCATCAAAGGCTTCGCGGCAATCGGTGAAAAAACGGGCTGGTCGCTGTTCAACCTCCCATGGCTGGGCGACGAACCGACCGCATTTTGGGGCGTCATTATCGTAACGGTATGGAGTACGGCGGGCTACTTGATGGTCATTTACATTTCGGCGCTCATCAACGTGCCCCGGGAGCTGATCGAAGCGGCGTCGATCGACGGTGCAACCTCTTGGCAAAGATTGCGTCACATTACCGTCCCGCTTATTATGCCGGCCGTAACGATCTCGCTCTTTCTGGCGCTGTCGTGGTCGTTCAAAGCGTTCGATGTCATTTTGTCGCTGACCAAAGGCGGACCTTACAATTCAACCCAGTCGGTAGCGCTGAACATTTATTTGGAAGCGTTTCAAAATAACCGCTACGGACTTGGAACGGCAAAAGCGTTTCTGTTCTTCCTGATCGTGGCGCTGCTGACAACATTGCAAGTATGGATCACCAAACGCAGGGAGGTGCAGATATAATGGAAACAAGCCGTTATAAAGCAGGTACGCTGGTCGTCGAAATAGTCGCCGTATTGATCGCCCTGCTGTTCCTCATTCCGTTTTACTTTTTGCTCAGCAACTCGTTGAAAAATTTTGCGGATATTTTGCTGGATTCTGCCGCGCTGCCGAAAGCGATTAACTGGCAAAACTATGCGCGGGCATGGAATATTATGGACTTCCCGAAAGCGTTTCTCAATTCGTTCCTGATTACAATCTCAAGCATTGTCGGCTTGGCCGTCTTCAGCTCCATGACCGCTTACCGGATGGTAAGACGCCCGACCCGTTATAACCGCACGTTGTTTCTCATCTTCGTCGCGGCGATGGTCATTCCGTTCCAATCGATCATGATCCCGCT
This sequence comes from Paenibacillus beijingensis, assembly GCF_000961095.1. Taxonomy (NCBI): domain Bacteria; kingdom Bacillati; phylum Bacillota; class Bacilli; order Caryophanales; family Paenibacillaceae; genus Paenibacillus; species Paenibacillus beijingensis. Next base: position 3,616,914 of record NZ_CP011058.1, read on the forward strand.
TGTCAAAGTGGCTAATTGGTTTTCGCTGATCAATAGCTTGCCCGGATTGTGGGTATGCTACATGGGCTTTGGGGCATCGCTGACGATTTTCCTCTACCACGGTTTCATCAAATCGATTCCGCTGGAGGTCGAGGAATCCGCTGTCGTAGACGGATGCTCTCCATACGGAGTATTTTGGCGGATCGTATTCCCGCTGCTCAAACCGATGACGGCGACGATTGTTATTTTGAACAGCCTGTGGATTTGGAACGACTTCCTGCTGCCGCAGCTGATGCTCGGCAAAGCGGAGCTGCGCACCATCCCGCTGTCGACGTTCTCGTTCTTCGGCCAGTATACGAAACAGTGGGATCTGGCGCTTGCCGGTCTCGTGATGGGGGTAACGCCGATCGTCATTTTCTTCCTTACGCTGCAGCGCCACATTATTTCCGGCATTACGGCGGGTTCGGTCAAAGGATAACATAAATCAATATTTTCTACCTTTTTGTTCAACATTGTCGGTGTTAGCGCTTTCAAATTCATTCTATACTCAAGTTGTACAGCGCTTACAAACACGATTTAAGGGTAAAAGAACATGGCTGCACCAAAAAAGAGGAGGGTTTTCAGATGAAAAAAGGATGGCTGCTGCTGCTGACGGCAATGCTCGCTACAGGCGCTTTGGCAGGATGCGGAGGCGGAAATAACGGCGGGACAGCGAATGAAACCGGTACGAATACGACAAATACGACCAATTCGACAAGCTCCGGATCGAATTCCGGATCGGGCAAGCCGGTTACGATTAAAATATTCCAGTTCAAGGTTGAAATTGCGGAAGCGATGAACCGTTTGAAAGCGGAATACGAGAAAGAGCATCCGAACGTCAAGCTGGAAATTGAGACGGTTGGCGGCGGCGCGGATTACGGCGCGGCTTTGAAAGCGAAGTTCGCCGCAGGCGACGAACCGGACATTTTCAACAACGGCGGCAATCAGGAGCTCATCACGTGGGAAAGCAAGCTGGAGGATCTGTCCGACCAGCCTTGGGTGAAGGACGTTATTGAATCGGCAAAAGAGCCGATCAGCAAAGACGGCAAAATGTACGGCATGCCGATCGGAATCGAAGGCTACGGATTTTTGTACAATAAGGATCTGTTCGCCAAAGCAGGCATTACGACACCGCCCAAAACGTTCTCCGAGCTGGAAGCGGCGGCGCAGAAGCTGCAGGATGCGGGAATTACGCCTTTCTCGAACGGCTACCAGGAATGGTGGGTGCTTGGCCTGCATAACTTCAACGTCGCGCTGGCCAACCAGGATGACCCTGTAGCGTTCGCGAAATCGCTCAGCGACGGTACCGGCAAAATCGAAGGCAACAAAGTGTTCGACGACTGGGCGAAGCTGCTTGATTTGACGCTGAAATACAGCAACAAAAATCCGCTGACGACGGACTACAACACACAGGTGACGCTGTTCGCCAGCGGCAAAACGGCGATGATGCAGCAAGGGAACTGGACGCAGGTGCAAATTGACGGCATTAGTCCGAACCTGAATATCGGCGTGCTGCCGATGCCGATCAATGACGATGCGAAAAGCGGAAACATTTTGGTCGGCGTTCCGAACAACTGGGTTATCAACAATAACTCGAAAGTGAAACAGGAAGCGAAAGATTTTCTGAATTGGCTCGTCACCTCGGATGCTGGCAAGAAATATATCGTCAATGACTTCAAGTTTATTCCGGCGTTAAGCACGATCGAAGTAAGCGATCCGAAAGTGCTCGGCCCGATCGCGAACGATATTATGGCCTACAGCAAAGAAAACAAAACGCTCGGCTGGTACTTCATGCGCATGCCGGAAGGTCTGGGACAGGAAGTCGGCGCGGACATCCAGGCATATATCGCCAAAAAGATGACCAAAGAGCAAATGCTGCAGGACATCCAGAGCAAGTGGACCAGCATGAGCAGCAAATAACCGCAAGATAGCCATCTAAACGCCTTAATTAGAATGTTGAACAACAGTCGCTTTATCTGCCTTGACAAAGGGCTGCAGCGCTTATAAGCTTCACCTAAACGAACCGGTCAGGGGACGCCCTTGACCGGTTCGTTTAGGTGAAGTACGATCACCTGCTCCTTTAGCAGATTTGAAATTCTTACGAACTCAGCTGCCGCTATTTGAACGAAATGAAGCACATTAAAAATGTAACGGACCGAGGGGAATCTATTTACCGAAAAAGACCGTACTTTCGTCTGTTTATCTGCCCATTGCGACTCTGGGGTTCGTTACAGTAGAGATATGGACATTTTACTGCAAATAACGGCGGTGAAGTCCGCAAGGGATCGCCACGAGTGGTATATATCTGTACCTGCGGCTATACGGAGCATCGTGATGTTCACGGCAGCAAAGGGATATTGTCCAAACATCTCCATGGAGATATAAGGTACCTGGGCAAAACCAAAAAGATCAAGTATCTACGGATCGCGTAAAGCGAGAAGTAGTAGAAGGTGAGTTCCCACCCACTTGCAAAAGTGTTGCTTACTGAACCAATCCACCGGGATTCTCCGCTGCATGCAGCGAAAGACGGCAGCAAACCTGCTGTTTTGCAGAGACCTGTAGGAATGGCTAGTAAGAAACTCCTGCCTCTTAGCGAAGCGCAGGCAGGGGAGGTTAAGCGTAGGCAGGGGAGGTTCATCAGCCCGGAATATGTCCGGTTGCCGAAGCGGCCCAATGAGCGTAAAATGAAACTAATCTATGGCGGCGTAAGAAGCAGTCAAAATTTATGGGGGGCTTGGCATCAATGGATTACCGATTTGCGGGCAGAGTGGAGCAGCTTCAATCGTCCGTTGTCCGGGACATATTGAAACTGACGCAGGGCAATGAAATTATATCGTTTGCGGGGGGACTTCCGGCCGAAGAGCTGTTTCCGACCGAAGCGATCCGGCAGGCCGCGGACCGCGTGTTCGAATCGGGCAGGTCTGCGCTGCAATACGGGCTGACGGAAGGGTATTTGCCGCTGCGCGAGCAGCTTAGCGCCCGTATGGCCGCGAAGGGGATGCAGGCAGATCCTGGTGAAATCATTTTGACGACCGGATCGCAGCAGGCCATCGATCTCGCGGCGCGTGTATTGACCGAGCCCGGCGATGTTGTCCTGGTGGAAAATCCGACCTATTTGGCGTCGCTCCAAATTTTCAGTCTGGCTGGGCTTCGTCCCGTTCCGGCGCAAAGCGATGCCGAGGGCATTGATCTGGAAGACGCGGAGCGGATTATTCGTCAGGAACGTCCGAAGCTCGTGTACATCGTGCCGACGTTCGGAAATCCGACCGGACGGGTATGGAGTGAGCAGCGCCGGCGCGGACTGCTGGAGCTGTGCCGCAAATACGGCGTGCTTATTATTGAAGACGATCCATACGGCGAAATCAAATTCGACGAGAAAGCACATTTTCCGACAATCGCCTCGCTGGAAGGAAAAACGCAGGACAGTCATGTTATTTATACCAGCTCGTTTTCCAAAATCGCCGCACCCGCTTTGCGCACGGGATGGGCGGTCGCCGACCGGCGCATAATCAGCATGATGGCCAAAGCCAAGCAGGCTTCCGACCTGCATTCCAGCTCGCTCGATCAGCAGACGCTGTACCAACTGCTGCGCGGCTTCGATTTGGACGCGCATATCCGTACCATTTCCGATGCTTACGGCAGCCGGATGAGGGAAATGCAGGCGCTGCTGCTGAAGCAGGCTTGGAGCGGCGTGTCCTGGGTGGAACCTCAGGGCGGCATGTTCCTGTGGCTGGAGCTGCCGGACGGGCTGGATGCCGAGGCACTGCTGCGCTGCTCCGTGAAGAAGGGGGTCGCCTTCGTACCGGGCAGCCCGTTCTATGCAGCCGAACCGCAGCGCAACCGGGCGCGCCTGAACTTTACCCATTGCGGCGGAGAACGGATGGCGGCCGGCATCGAGCGGCTGTCAGAAGCGCTGGGCGAATTTATGGCGCGGACGTAAAGTGTGGTGAAATGAACGGCGCTGCGCGGATGAATTATTCTTCCCATCGCTGTTGCAGCCGGATTCTTTGAATGAATACTAACCTTGATAAGGTTAGAATCCGTTTGCAAAGGCGAACGCTAGCGCTTCTCCAGAACAATTCATCCGCTTCGCTTGCCATTTTTCAGCACACTGATTTCAAATAGAAAGCCGCTGGGCGGGCCTGCTCCGCGAAGATCGATTTCAGCACACTTTGAAAAATAGGAAATTGGAACGGCTCTTCTCGTCAGGATTGAGAAGAGCCGTTTTGCGGGAAGGCTGGAGGCATACATATGGACAAGAAGTTCATCCGGGAAACGAGAGCGTTCAAGACATCGCGGGTATTCCCGACGGATTGCAACAACCACAACACCCTTTTTGGCGGCAAGCTGATGTCTTACATTGACGATATTGCCTCCATATCGGCTGCCAAATTGTGCCGCAGCAGCACGGTTACGGCATCGACAGATTCCGTCGATTTTCTGCATCCGATCGAGCCGACCGACTCGGTCTCGCTGGAATCGTTTGTGACCTGGACGGGACACAGCTCGATGGAAGTGTTTATCAAGGTCATTAAGGAAAACCTGAAAACCGGAGAAAGAACGATCGCAGCCACTTCCTTTCAAACGTTTGTCGCCCTCGACGAGCATTCCGGCGGCAAGATCGCCGTTCCCGGCGTCATTCCGGAGACGGAGGAAGAGAAGAAGCTGCACGAAACGGCTCCGGTGCGGGCGGAAATGCGTCGTCACCGCAGGGAGGAAAGCAAGAAATTTGCCGGCTTCCTGACGATGGACTATCCTTGGGATTAGCTACACGCCGATTTATTTCTTTATACACGAAACGGTTGTTTGCCGAATGAGACGGCAGCAGCCGTTTCTGCTTTTGTAAGGGTAAGGTCCATTTTCAGCATCTTTTGTCCACTCTCCCATAGGCTCAGGAAATCATTTCGGTCATCTGCTCCAATATCTCGGTCATCTGCTCCAACATCCCAGGATGCCCCGCCGGTCAATTAAGTGACGTTTCCCGGAAGGAAGCAGATGATGGCCGCTCCTGTGATTTTGAGGCACGAATTCAGAAGTAGATTGTCTTCCTGAGTTAATGGGAGAGTGGAGAAAAGAACTCGAAAGACATACAGGTTCAGGGGAAGACGGGCACGGGAAGACTGGTACGGGGAAGACGGGCACCGGGAAGACTGGTACGGGGGAGGCCTCGCGGTTATGTTGTTCAGAAAATGTTTACAGAAGCATGTTGAACAATGCCACGGAATTGATATAATGTAGCTGACTCATACGTACAACTTTAATGAAATGGTGGGGATACGATTTGAGGGCACTCATTATTATTGATTATACGAACGATTTTGTAGACGGCAAACTTCCGGTGGGCAAGCCTGCCATCGAAATCGAAGAGCGAATCGCCGAATTGACGAAGGAATTTGTGAGCAGCGGCGACTGGGTCGTCATGGCGGTGGACGTTCACGAAGAAAATGATCCGTTTCATCCGGAATCCAAATTGTTTCCGCCTCATAACGTCCGGGGAACGGAAGGCAGGAATTTGTACGGCAAGCTGGGAGAATTGTACGAAAGGAACAAGCCGTCGATCCATTGGATGGACAAGACGAGGTACAGCGCTTTTTGCGGTACGGATCTTGAGCTTCAGCTGCGCATGAGAGGTATCGACGAACTTCATCTGGTCGGCGTATGCACCGATATATGTGTTCTGCATACGAGTGTGGACGCCTACAATAAAGGCTTTCGTCTAATTATTCACGAAGACGCCGTAGCCAGCTTTAATGAGGAAGGGCACCGCTGGGCTTTAGGCCATTTCGAACATACTTTGGGGGCGACCGTATTGAAAAAAGCACCCCGGCATTAACGGAAGTTGGCGATATTTTTTCAAGTTCCGGGTGCATTTGAGGAGGCCTGCATGCTTAACCGAAATGACAGTGTACCGCTCTATGTCCAGCTCCAGAATATGATTCGGGACAACATCTTAAGCGGGAGATACAAGCAGGGGGAAACGATTCCGTCCGAAACCCAAATGATGAACATGTACGATGTAACAAGAACGACGATCCGCAAGGCGATATCGAACCTTGTCAACGAAGGCCTGCTGATGCAAATTCACGGTAAAGGAACGCTCGTTTGCCTGCGGGAAATGAAGCAAAACATTTGGAATTTCAGCGGATTTACCGATTCGATTCGTAAAAAAAATGAAACGCCTGTTTCCCATGTTCTTGAAAAACAAATCGTTGTTGAAAATAAAACCCGGTTCTTGAAACTGGTTCGGTTAAGAGGGATGAAACGGGAAACGAACACGTTGTGGCTGACGATCGATACGTCATATATTCCATTATCGCTATTTCCCGGAATCGACCGGTACGATTTCGCCGAGCAGTCGCTGTACAATGTTATGAACCGGCAGTACAACAAGATTCCGCAAAAAGCGACATTGGGAATATATCCGATTATAGGGGACAGCAGAACGAAGCAACTGTTCGGATATGAGGCAGATATCCCGCTTATTATGGCGAAAGGAGAGGTTTTTGACGAGAAAGGGGTCGAAACCGAGAAAGTAGAAGTTATTTACGGGCCGAATGTCGAGTTTAAGGTGGCCACCTACGTTTAAGCCGATGGATAGCCGTACAGCAGCGCGCGGGAAGCTAAAGCTTTAATCAGCGTTTTGTTAAGCTTTTGCCCGAACCCAATTTTCGACAATTTCTGCATATTGGCTCAGAGCGGCTTCCCCTTCCGGGGCCAGCCGGTACAAGCCGCGTTCCACCTTCTCGAACCAGCCGTAATAGTTGTGGCGCATCATTTCTCCGGTCCGCTTGTAGCCGATATGAGCCGACGCTTTGGCCGGAGAAAGGGGGCCATACGTATGCAGCGCCCAGGCGCACCTCAGCGCCTTCTCGCGGTAGGCGGTCATCCGGCTGCCGGCGCCTTTGCCTCCGCTGCCGCCGACGTTATAATCGCCGCTGCGCTCCTTAAACTCCATCAGCAGCCGCCGCTGCCTTGCAGGCCGCCGGCCCCGCAGCGGCATGTCGCCCGGCTCGCACAGCACCTCAACGACAGGGGCCTTCGTTTTATAAAAGGTAACGGTCATCAGCCCCAGTCCGAGCATCCGGCACAGCTCCGCCAAATCCCCGAAACGCTGGTTGTGCGCGCCCGCTTTTTTCCGGTTGCGCTCGACGGCCAGCACCACCTTGTCGGCGATCCGCAGCCGCTCCACGCCCTGCAGCAGCAGCGCGAGGTTGAACGTCTTTTTCATCTCGGCAATAATCGTCTCGTTTCCGTCCGGCGATACCGCGACAAGGTCGCAGTGCAGCACCTCGCTGCGGACGGTATAGCCTCGCTGCTCGAAGTAGCTTTTTACCGGTCCGTACAGCTCCGTTTCTTTCGCTATCGCCATCTGGTATCCGACCCTTCCTGCGCGGGAAAAGCGCTTTATTATACGCGTGTTCGTATCCGTTCGCATTTACTTTGTTCATTATAGGGTTTCCCTGAAGTCTTGTCCACCGATCCCGGGTCGCGAAGAGCGGCTGCGCAAACGTCAGCCTTGCCGTCTAAAATTTCCGTCAATTTCCGGGCAGTCCGAGCATAGGATTTAATACTTCGAATATGTTGACATTCGATGGGCGGATGTAGAGAAAATCCGATAAGGATGAGGGAGCAAGGGAAGATCGGAAGCGATGGGAGGAGGCACAGCATGGACATTTTCAAGCGGATAGCGGAGTACAGAACCGAGAGCGAGAAATTGGAATGGATAGGGACGTTCAAACAATACATTGAGTTGCTGAGAGAAAATCCTGCCCCGGCCATGACCGCGCACGCAAGAGTGTATGAGATGATAAAGTCGTACGGGGTCGAAGAGGTGAACGGGGAAAAGAAATACCGGTTCTTTGACCAGGAAATTTACGGGCTGGACCGGTCGGTGGAGAAACTGGTCGAGGAGTACTTTCATTCCGCCGCCCGCCGGCTCGATGTGCGCAAACGCATTTTGCTGTTGATGGGACCCGTGAGCGGTGGTAAGTCGACCATCGTCACGATGCTGAAAAAAGGGCTGGAGCGGTTTTCCCGTACCGAGAAAGGTGCCGTTTACGCGATCAAAGGATGCCCCATGCACGAAGATCCGCTGCATCTCATTCCGCACGATCTCCGTCCGGAAATCGAGAAAGCGATCGGGCTGCGGATTGAAGGCAACCTGTGCCCTTCGTGCCAGCTGCGCGTCCGCACCGAGTATGAAGGTGATATCGAGCATGTGCTGGTGGAGCGGGTGCTCATCTCCGAGGACAACCGCGTCGGGATCGGGACGTTCAGTCCATCCGACCCGAAATCGCAAGATATCGCCGATTTGACGGGAAGCATCGATTTTTCGACGATCACCGAATACGGCTCGGAATCCGACCCGCGCGCTTACCGGTTCGACGGCGAGCTGAACAAAGCGAACCGCGGCCTGATGGAGTTCCAGGAGATGCTCAAATGCGACGAGAAGTTTTTGTGGAATCTGCTCTCGCTTACGCAGGAAGGTAATTTTAAAGCAGGCCGGTTCGCGCTGATCAGCGCCGACGAGCTTATCATTGCGCATACGAACGAATCGGAGTACCGGGCGTTCATCAGCAACAAGAAAAACGAAGCGCTGCAGTCGCGCATGATTGTCATGCCGATCCCTTACAACCTGAAAGTGTCCGAAGAGGAAAAAATTTACGAGAAGCTGATTGCGCAGAGCGACATGAAGCATATCCATATTGCGCCGCACTCTTTGCGCGCGGCTGCCATATTTTCCATTCTGACGCGGCTGAAAGAGTCCAAGAAACAAGGGATGGACCTCGTCAAAAAGATGCGCATGTACGACGGGGAAGAGGTGGAAGGCTACAAAAATGCGGATCTTAAGGAGATGCAAAACGAATACATCGAAGAAGGGATGTCCGGCATCGATCCGCGCTATGTCATCAACCGGATTTCCAGCGCGCTCATCAAGCAGGATCTGCAGTTTATAAACGCCCTGGACGTTTTGCGGGCATTGAAAGAAGGACTCGACCAGCACCCTTCCATTACGAAGGAGGAGCGCGAGCGTTATCTCAACTTTATTTCCATCGCACGTAAGGAGTATGACATCCTGGCGAAAAAGGAAATACAGAAGGCGTTTGTTTATTCCTTTGAGGAGTCGGCGCGCACGCTGTTCGAGAACTATCTGGACAACATTGAATCGTACTGCAACTGGTCCAAAATCAAGGACCCGCTGACCGGCGAGGAGATGGATCCGGACGAGAGGCTGATGCGGTCGATCGAAGAGCAGATCGGCATTTCCGAAAATGCGAAGAAAGCGTTTCGCGAAGAAATTCTGATCCGGATCTCCTCATATTCCCGCAAAGGGAAGAAGTTCGATTATTCAAGCCATGAACGGCTTCGCGAAGCGGTTGAGAAAAAATTGTTCGCCGACTTGAAAGATATCGTCAAAATTACGACTTCGACCAAGACGCCGGACGAAAATCAGCTCAAACGGATTAACGAAGTGATCAAGCGTCTTGTCGACGAGCACGGCTATACGCCGGCCAGCGCCAACGAGCTGCTTCGTTACGTCGGAAGTCTGCTGAACCGGTAACGGCATGATTTGTCAGGGACCTGCCGAAGGGCGGGTCCCCTAAGCGCTAGAGGCAACTTTTTGTTCGAATGTTCTCCTTATATTTACAAAATTCTCCCAAACCTTCATAATAGTATATGAAAAGGAACGTGACGGTGGGCGTCTTACTGTAGACGATCGTCGTTACAGGGGAGGATTTGCGATGAAATTGCCATTGCTGGACAAGAATGGAGCGCCCCATAGCGTCGACATCGACGATGTTCTGACAATCAAACCGACTACCAGAGGGCCGGAATTCCATACGGCAACCGGTATATACACGTTTCCAACGACAACCAATGAACTGATTTCGCTGTTCAACAAGCACGGTTTCCAAAAAGTCGACCGCTGTTCCATTATTAATATGGATAAAGCCGTCCTGTTCGACGCCAAACAGCGCAAAGTCTATTTTGACGGGGAATCGGCTGAGGGGAGCGTCATCTACGCGACCGTATCGGAGCATAACGCGGGCAAGCTGAAGCATCTGATCCGCGAGGACTTTGGGATCCAATCTTACGGTTCCCGATCCTGGATCAACCGGCTTAGTCATCATCCGACCGGTCCGAATTAATCGCCGGCGGGCTTTTTTCTCTGCCTGCGGCAAGCCGCAACAAACAGTGAAAGGACAGGGCTTCCCCAGGCGGCTCTGTCCTTTGTTATATAAGTTGACATGCTTCCGGGCCTCTAGTATGATTTACCTACAATTATTTCCGGTTTAAACGCTAGAATCATCTGATTTCAGACATTTTCCGGCGTTTTTACCGATCAAATCGCGCAGTAGGCGTCATCCCGAAGGAGGCGGTCCATCATGTCGACGGCCCGGCAGTCTCAATTCCCTTTTTACGATTCACAGTCATTTTATGATGAAATGTTTGACGAACACTGCGCGGTTCGCCCTCATTACGAGCCTGTTCACCGAATGTTCTCTCATTTGAAGAAGCCTGAGCTTTCCTACAGGCAGAAGGAGCTCAACCGGCGGATGCTTGAGGAAGGCATTACGTTCACGCTGTATTCCCCGGATCAGCCGGATCCGCTTGAACGTACGATTCCGTTTGATTACATTCCGCGCGTCATTCCGAAACATGAATGGGTCATGATCGAGCAGGGGCTCAGTCAGCGTACCCGTGCGCTGAACCAATTTATCCACGATATTTATCATCGCCAGCAGATTATATCCGACGGTGTCGTGCCGCGGGGCATGATCGTCGCCAACAAATATTTCCGCCCGGAGATGATGGGGCTGGATGTGCCCGGAGGCGTCTATATCACAGCGTCGGGCATTGATTTGATCCGGGATGAGAAGGGACAGTATTTTGTCCTGGAAGACAATTTGCGCAGCCCATCCGGCTTTTCCTATTTGTTCAAAGGCCGTACGATGATGAGTGAGCTGTTCCACGATCTGTATTTATCCTGTGCCGTTCAAGACGTTGAACGCAGTCTGAACGTGTTCCTGAGCTCGCTGCGCGCGCTGGCCCCTTCGGGAAACCGGAATCCGCTCATTGTGCTTCTCACCCCGGGAGCTTACAATTCCGCGTACTACGAGCATACCTTTTTGGCCCAGCAGCTTGGCATCCATCTGGTAGAAGGACGCGATCTTGTCTATAAGGATCACAAAATTTATTTGCGTGATTTGCGCGGTCTCCGTCAAGTAGACGTCATTTACCGCCGGATCGACGATGATTTCCTCGACCCGCTCGCTTTTCAACCGGATTCGATGCTGGGCGTTCCGGGCCTCATGAACGCTTACCGCGCCGGCAATGTGGCGATTGCCAATGCGCCGGGAACAGGGGTGGCCGACGACAAAGCCGTCTACGCTTATGTGCCGGATATGATCCGCTACTACTTGGGCGAAGAGCCGATATTGAACAATGTGCCGACGTATATTTTATCGCGCAAGGAAGAATGCGAATATGTGCTGGATCATCTGCATGAGCTGGTCGTCAAGGAGACGTCGCTTTCCGGAGGCTACGGCATGCTGATCGGACCGAAAGCCGGGGCGGCGGAAATTGCCGCATTCGCGGACGCGATCCGGTGCGATCCGGGCCGTTACATTGCGCAGACAACGATGAAGCTGTCGCGGGCGCCGGTTATGCTGAAAGACGAGATGGCTCCGCGTCATATCGATTTGCGCGGATTTGTGCTCAGCGGACAGGATGTTCATGTCATACCCGGAGGATTGACGAGGGTAGCATTGCAGGAAGGATCGCTTGTCGTCAACTCCTCGCAAGGCGGAGGCGTCAAAGATACGTGGGTGCTTAACCGATAGAAACGGAGGGATTCGCATGTTAAACCGTAATGCCGAAGCATTATTTTGGACGGGAAGGTATATGGAACGTGCGGAAAATCATGCGCGCCTGATCGATGTCCACTATCATCTGCAGCGGGACTTGCCAGAAGGAGACGAACCGGACGGATTGAAGTCGGAAACCGAATCGCAGAGCAAGTGGGCCCGCGTCGTGGATGCTCTCGGAAGCCGCAACGAATACGAGCAGCAGTACGGCGGATACCGGGAGGAGGATGTTCTGCGATATGTCACGATGGATCGCGACAACTCCAATTCATTGGTCTCCTGCGTCAGTCACGCCAGAGCCAACGTGCGCACGCTGCGCGAGAAAGTGCCCGGGGAGCTTTGGGATACAGTGAACGGGTTCTACCTATGGCTCCGGGAGAAGCAGGAAACCGAACCGACGCCGGCTTCCCCGCACCAGTTTTTCCGCCGCATCAAGGAATGGACGGCCTTGTTCCAAGGTTACGCCCAATCGGTGATGCCCCGCGAGAACGAATGGCATTTTCTCGAGGCCGGGCGTTATCTGGAGCGGACGGAGAACACGCTTCGCATTCTGCAGGCGATCGGCAATGCCGTTCCCGGCGGAGACTGGAGCAGCCCCGAGGCGTACCCTTATTTGCAGGCCGTGCTGAAGTCGGTCAGCGGCAATGAAACGTTCCGCCGCAATCACGGCGATGGACTTTCCGTCGACGCGATTATGGAATTTGTCGTGCTGCATCCGGTATTTCCGCGCTCCGTCCACTATTCGCTCCATGCGATGGACCGGCATTTATGCGGCATCGAGCTGCCGGAGAAGCAGCTGCGCAGCGCACATATTCGCGTTATCCGCCAGGTTGCCAAAGTAAAGGCCGATCTCGCTTGTCTGGAACAGGAGGATCTCGTTCTTGACAAGGACGGCCAGATCGTGGCGCATCTGCTGGATGCGGCCGGACAGCTTGGCTTAACGGTTGCCAAAACGTACTTTCGCCTGGGGGAGGCTAGCGCATGAAGCTGAAAATCTCCCATGTGACGCAGTACCGCTACGGATCTCCGGTCGTGGACAGTGTCAATGAAATCCGGCTGACGCCGGTTACGAATGAGCGCCAATCGTGCTATCAGCACAGCATCACCATCGAGCCGAATGCGCCGCTGTTCGCTTACGAGGACTATTTCGGCAACCGTGTACACGCTTTTTCCGTCAACGGGCCGCACGACACGCTGACGATCCGGACGCAGATGACCGTCGTCACCGAGGAGCCGCGGTCGTCGGAGGAGCTTGCCTTCGCCTGCAAGCTGACGCCGGATGAATCGTGGGCTTGGCTGAAAGGAGAAGAAGCGGAAAACCGCTTCGCGGAATATTTGCTGGAGACCGGTTATACGGAGCAGACGCCGGAAATATCCGAGTTCGCTTCATCTGTGCCGGCAGGAGAGACGCCGGGCGTCTACGAATGGCTGGAAGCTTTGTCCAAGCATATCCGAACGGAATTCGTCTACGATCCCGAAGCGACCAACGTCAAGACGAAGTCCGGCGATTTGCTGGAAGCAAAGCGTGGCGTCTGTCAAGACTTCGCACATTTGATGATATCGGCCAGCCGCAGCCGGGGCATTCCGGCCCGTTATGTGAGCGGCTACCACTTTGTAGGCGATCTGCAGGGAGGCAACGCCGATTTCGAGCAAGCTTCGCATGCTTGGGTGGAAGCTTACGTCCCTTCCATCGGCTGGTGCGGCTTCGATCCGACCAATGAAGCGCTTATTGACGAACGGTATGTGAAGCTGGGGCATGGACTGGACTACAAAGATATTGTGCCGGTTAAGGGAGTTTACCGGGGTGCGGGCGGCTCGGAGCTGCATGTCACCGTCGATGTGAGCCGCATAGACGAATAACCGGACAAGGGTAAGCTCTGCGGAACGGTTTGAACCGAGTCCGCAGGGCTATTTTCCGTTTAGTAGCATCGCCGCAGGGCGGCACAGCTTTCTTCTGTGAGCCTGGTCGGACGTCCTAATCAAAGATGGACGCTTCAAATAAATTTCCGGCTTGTTTTTTTGCCGTCGCAGCTGAACACGATTTTTTTGTCCTCGACAACCGTTTCCAGATGGACCGACTTTCCCCACAGCTGAACGACATTGGGCAGGGTGCGCTCCACATATTTAAGATCGAGTTCCACCCCTTCGTAATTGTGCTGCAAATAAAGCTCCCCAACCCGGTTGAAATCCCCATTCCATACATGCAGGCTCGGAAAGCCTCCGTTTACGCGCGAGAAAACAAGCTGATCGCGTATATTTTCCCACGACTTATCGGTAATTTTCCATTCCGGACCTTTTTTCTCAAACACGTACAGATCGAGCTCGCGCACCAAATCCTTGGTTAAATAATTGCGGAGAAACGAAATATCCGAGTCGAGCTCGCGCACCTCGAACAATTTTTCCCGCCCTTTTCCCGGCTTGTAGTCGAACCGTGTCCGCTCCTCCTCGCCCGGATTGTCCCAGCGCCTCTCAATGTCTTCGAAAATTTTCAGCCCTAAATAATACGGATTCAACGAATTGCGGGAGGGGACGACGACGGACGAATTGAGCTTGGCGAATTCGATCGTTTCCTCGCTCGTCAAGTCAAGCTCGCGGATAATGCGCTGATGCCAGTAGGAAGCCCAGCCTTCATTCATAATTTTCGTCTCGATCTGAGGCCAGAAGTACAGCATTTCCTCGCGCAGCATGCTCATAATATCCCGCTGCCAATCCTGCAGATTAGGGGAGTATTCCTCGATAAACCAGACCAGATCTTTTTCCGGCAGCGGCGGAAACCGGTTGGCATCCGCGGTTTGATTCGAGCTGTCCGTTCCATCGTCCAGCGCCCAAAGATCGTCGTAAGCGGTATGACGGACCGAAGGGGCGGAGGCGCGCTCGTTATTTTCGCGGAGCAGCTGCACATAACGCGTTTTATCGAGCTGGTAAGGTTTGATGATGATTGGATCGACATGCTCCTGAATCGACAGGACGGCATCGATGAATTGCTCGACCGTCGCGGTGCCGTAAGACATCTCATACTGCTGCACCCGTTCGGCAGTGGCCGACATGCTCTCCACCATATCGCGGTTCGTGTTCCGGAAGCGGACATTGTTTTTGAAAAAGTCGCAGTGCGCCAGCACGTGAGCTACGATCAACTTATTCTGGATGAGCGAGTTGCCGTCGAGCAGAAACGCGTAGCAGGGGTTGGAGTTGATGACCAGCTCATAAATTTTGCTGAGCCCCAGATCATATTGCATCTTCATCTTGTGAAACGTTTTGCCAAAGCTCCAATGGCTGAAGCGGGTCGGCATGCCGTAAGCCCCGAACGTATAAATAATATCGGCCGGACATATCTCGTACCGCATCGGGTAAAAGTCGAGTCCGAATCCATGCGCAATTTCCGTTATTTCATCTATTGCGCGCTCCAGATTGCGGATTTCATCCTGAGTCATCGTCTATCCCTCCGTACGTCCTGAATGAGGTTCATACCAATTGTATGCTGCTTGGGACAGATTATGAAAAGTTACCGCAAACCGGCTCGTTCAAAATTTTTATTGACATTTCAGTTTTGGGCATGATACGTTTTGATCATATCAAATATAAATAATATATTGATATAGGTAATTAATTGATGGAGATTTAAATCGTACGCAATCTCCATGATTTGATTCTAGCGATTCATTTCAACTGCATAGGGAGGTAAGGATGAAAGCAGATCCAGAAGAAGAACGTTCCGGTATGGAAATCGGGGTATATACATTAGCAGATTTAGGGCCTGATCCGCATACGGGGCAAACAATTAGCGCAAGACGGAGATTGAAAGAAATATTGGATGCCGGAACAATGGCTGAAGAAGCAGGGTTGGACGTTTTCGGTGTTGGTGAACATCATCGTTTGGATTACGCGGTTTCAGCCCCCCCAGTAGTATTATCTGCCCTTTCGCAAGTTACAAAGCGTATTAGACTCATAAGTGCAACGACGGTTTTAAACACGGTAGACCCTGTCAGGTTATTCGAGGATTTTGCTACGCTTGATCTATTGTCAAACGGACGGGCCGAGATCATTGCCGGGCGTGGGGCTTTTGTTGAGTCTTTCCCATTGTTCGGATATGATGTGGATCATTATGATGAATTGTTTGAAGAAAACCTGGAACTATTTCTAAAACTGAATGCGGATGAGAAAGTAACTTGGACGGGCCGTTTTCGTTCCCCATTGCGGAATGCAGATATTTCACCCCGGCCTGTCCAGAAGGCTGTTCCGATATGGGTTGGAGTTGGAGGAACGCTGGAAAGTGCAGCGCGAGCGGGTAGATTAGGCACCGGTTTAGCTTTAGCCATACTCGGGGGCAATCCAATCCGCTTCAAGCCGCTTGTGGATGTATATCGAAAGGAAGCTCTTCAAGCTGGCCATGCTCTCGAAGATTTGAAGGTTGGAGTTGGAGGACATACCTATATTTCGAAAACGACCCAACAGGCTAAAGACGAGTTCTATCCTTATTATTCGAATTATTGGGGATATCTCAATCGTCAACGTGGAATGAGTACACACATGTCAAGAGCGGATTTTGAACGCTTGGCCGGCGCGGACACCGCTTTATTCGTTGGGAGTTCGCAGCAGATCATCGAAAAAATTTTGCATCAACACGAGTTATTCGGACATCAGCGGTTTATCGCCCAAATGGACATAGGTGGTATGCCGTTTAAGAAGGTCGCGGAGAACATCGAGCGATTGGCAACGGAGGTTGCGCCGGTCGTACGTCGGGAAACGAACAAAACAAAATAAGTTGTAGATGAAAAATGAGGCCTCCTTCAAAATTGAGGGGGGCTCTTTGGAGTTCAAAATGATGCTTAAAATATTATAAATATAAATTTTATTTTGATATTACTAAAAAAAGATGTTGACACTCTGTGGGGATCGTGTTAAATTCAAAATATAAGTAATATGAATTAAAGATTGATATTAGAAAAAATGGTATCGTCTATTAAAATTTAAAAAGGCGGGTGAAGTCATTTTTTGCAATTAAGTTTTGTCATTTCTACAAACAATAATCCTTGGAGGGTAAACCATGAATAAGAAAAGCAAAAAAATCATCTTGTCCGTTATCACAGCTACAATAATTGGCGGTGCAGCAATTTATCAATCTACAGTGAACCCTACTCCGGTTCAAGCTGAGACTCAAAAGGTAACAATACCTAAAAACTTTAAGTCCGAATTTCTTTCTCCTGAAAACTCTGTTCTGTTACTGGTTGACCATCAACTTGGGCTGATGCAAGGAGTTAGAGATTTCCGATCTCTCGAAGAATATAAAAACAACGTGATTGCACTTGCCAAAACTGCTAAAGCCTTCAATATTCCAGTTATTCTGAGTACTAGTGTTGATACCGGACCGAACGGTTTCTTAATGCCAGAATTGGAGGAATTGTTCCCGGATGCACAGGTGATCCGTCGTCCTGGAGTAATCAATGCCTATGAATGGCCGGAATTCCGAGAAGCGCTGGAGAAGACCGGCCGCAAGAAAGTGATTATTGGCGCGGTTACACTTGAGACCTGCGTTTTGTTCCCCACTCTCTCCATGTTGCAAAACGGTTACGACGTCTATCCTGTAGTCGATGCATCCGGTAGCTGGAGTGAAATGGCTGCCGAAGCGGCTATGCTTCGTATGACGCAAGCTGGCGCAAAACTTACAAGCTGGGCTTCCGTTGTCGCTGAACTGCAGGCCGACTGGCGCAAACCAACCGCCGCAGCAGCTGCCCAGATCTTCCATGATCATTTGGCCTCCTACGGATTCCTGATGGATACTCACCAGAATTACGCATCTGATAGAAAATAAAAAATTAACAAGACAAAACAAGCCCGCAAGTGTGATACGCTCCATGTCGATGGTGTGCGAATTGCACACCTGAACCGCTACGTCATGCGGCCTTCATTCATATCCCTCATCTGGTTGAATCGTCAGGAAAAGAGAGCTATCACAAAAAAAGGACCCGCTGCCATTGGCAGCGGGTCAAAGCATTTATCTATTAAAAGGGGGTTGAGTCCTATTATAGGAGAATAATGTTAAACGAAACTGAACGAACGATTTCAGTTGTGTTACAGATTGTTTACAGTATGATTGGCAAGAAATATAGATAGGGAAACCACCACCTTCTAAAGAGGGGGGAACTTCTTCCCCCACTTTTCAGTCAGTGGGGGAAGTGATTTAGCTCTGAATCCCTTGCATGTGGTTGTAGCGGATGATGAAGAGAGGGTCGAGTTGGCAGGCAAACGTGACAGCTTTACGGTTGACGTTTGGCATTTCGTAAACAATTTCGGCAATTTCCTGACCGTTGCCACGAGGAATTGTTTGTGCATGCGGATAGAACATCGTGGCCCGGGTCAGGACATAGCGGGACACTATGACGGATCATGGAATCCGTGTGCGATACGATCAGGTAAATGATAGATGAAAGCGCTGCTGCATTGTCGTTTTTCCGGCCTTTATTGTAACCGTCATTCATGTAAAATAAGATTTTGTGTAAGATTAATTGACATCAAGCGGAATTTGTGTTTATACTTAGCTTCGTTGGGGCCAAGTTGGATTAGGCACCGCGTCCAGGCTGGTTCCGCCTCAAACATAGCCCTCGTTTCAATGATAAAGGTAAAGGATTTCATTTTGTTCTACAAGCTCCTTTCTTCTCAAACTCAAGCGATATGAGTGAAGAATTCGCAGCATGAACGTAGTAAGTTAACAGCACCTTAAGCGCAAGCACAATTTCTGCCTCCAGTTCTCACCACTATTGACTTGCGAAGTTCATTCGCTAACAAGTTTATTAAGCCCGCTATTAGCGATCCTGCATTTCAAAGAACATCCATTCAAGTCAAGCGGAATTGATTCGGAAGATTCGAAATGTTCCATCTGGCTAAATGAGCAAGTATAAAGTATATAGTTGCTGGAAACGGTTGATTGGAGGTACGAAAAAGCTGATTTCGTTTAAGGCATTACAGGGAGGTTTATTTGATTATGAAAGCATTGCTAGTCTCGGATATTCACGCCAACATTTTCGCCCTTGAAGCGATATGGAAACAAGAGAAGGATAGCGACGTTATTTATTGCGCCGGCGATTTGGTCGACTACGGCCCTTACCCAAAGGAAGTCATCCAGTGGGTTCAAGAGCATAACGTCATATGCGTCAAGGGCAATCATGATGAGAAGGTTGCGGCGTTCTACCGGAATCAGGACAGTCTCTGGAATGTTTCGGACGAGGAGCGAAAATGGGCGCACGATAACGCACAGAAGCTGGATGAGACGGATGTTGAATTTTTGGAAAACCTGCCGTACTCGGCAACCTTCACGCTGGATGCTGTCGGCTACAGTATGCAGCATATGTACAAGGGCTATGAAACGATTCAAAGTCTTCACCACTATAAGGAATTTTGGGAGCATCAAACTGTTGAACCGATCAAAAGCATGTCACACAAAACAATGATTTTCGGTCACACTCACCGCAGATGCATACACCATCTGGGCAATACGGAACGCTGGATTAATCCTGGCAGCGTATCGTACCGGCGCCCGGATGACCCAGACAAGACCGCGCACTATATGACGATTACCGACGGCCGAATTGACATGAGACACGTGAAATATGACCGGTCTCCCTTGCTGCAAGCAACGTTAGCGAACAAGCTGAATCAGTGGGAACGTGATGTGGCACTGGTCTTTTTTGGATAGCACGTTCTAAAATAGGAGATCTCATACAAATAGGGGGTCAGGAGTATTGGATGTTTGGCATATTTCACATTGGGAAATGGCAATCCGATTGTTCACGGCGATGATTGGAGGAGGCCTGATTGGTCTGGAACGGCAGTGGAGCCAGCACCATGCCGGGTTAAGAACACACATGCTTGTTGCGCTTGGCTCGGCCATCATCATGCTGCTGTCCATTTACGGGTTTTCTGAATTTGTCAATGAACCGAACGTGAGGATGGACCCGGCCCGTCTGGGGGCGCAGGTCATAAGCGGCATCGGGTTTCTGGGAGCCGGCACTATTATTCGCAATGGATTGTCCATATCCGGATTGACGACTGCCGCATCGTTATGGGTATCCGCCGCAATCGGACTGTCGGCTGGAGCCGGATTTTATTTCGTGACCGCTCTAGCTACCGTATTGATCGTAACGACGCTGTTTATTTTGAAGAAGGTCGGCAGGAAGCTGATCCCTTCTCCGACGAATAAAACGCTGCACATTATTGTGGAAGACTTGCCAGGCAAGCTGGCGGAAATTTCGTCGATTTTTGAAGCGCAAAAAATCAAGATGGGCGACCTGATCGTAGAGTCACAGGAGGAAGAAGAGCTGATCTGCATCAAGCTTCGTTACCAGGATCCGCGAAAACAGGGCGTGTATAACGTGATTGGAGAAGTGCAGCGTATATCCGGAGTTCGCAGCGTAGGCACCGTCGATGGAGAAGGTTTATAGCTATTGTAATCTATGGAGTGTAAACATCTTGTTTATCATCCGTTGAGCAGCAGTTTTTTATTGGATTAAACATGACATGTTTATAACACAATATTATTTAGAAAATCCAATAAATTTCGACGATGGCTAAACAATAGTGCACGTTGCATAATAAAAGAGGACATTATTCGTCAAATTAAACAAATCAGATGTGAACATAGTTGACCTTATTGTCGGGAGGATGTATATTTTCCTTACACGAATAATTATTAAATCTAATGCAGTTAATAAAACGTAGCTTTCGGTGGTTTAGTCAAATGGTAGTAAGCCATTCAGTCAAATGCCAAACCACTCTGAATAAGATTTGGGAAATCGATTTCCTAACATCAAATTAAAGGGTGGAGAAGCCTTGAGCATTAAGATAAAAGATTGCCACGAAAGCCGAGGTTTCAGCAGCAACTGTATCACGGGTTCACAAAGGTAGTGGACGTCCCGTCTAACATATGCGAATTACAATCCACTTTAAAAGATTCAGGAAATCGATTTCCTGTTTCACCGGCAACCGTATCACGGGTTCTCAAATGATAGTTAAGCGTCCCGTCTAATGTATGCAAATTACAACCCCCTCTGTATAAGTTATAGGAAATCGATTTCCCACTTCACCAGCAACTATATCATGGGTTCTCAAACGATAGTTAAGCGTCCAGTCTAATGTATGCAAAGTACAAACCATTCTAAATAAGATTTAGGAAATCGATTTCCTAAATCTTATTAAAGGGGTGAAACCTTGAGCATTTCGATAAAAGATATTGCCATGAAAGCCGGGGTTTCAATAGCAACCGTATCACGGGTTCTCAATCGGAGCAAGCCTGTGAGCAAGGTGGTGCGGGAGAGAGTAATGAAGGTTGTGGAAGAGCTTAGCTTTAATCCCAACTCGGTTGCCCGCAGTCTCGTTATGAGGAAAAGCAGGCTCATAGGTGTTCTCATTCCCAGTATGGATAACAAATTCATTTCGGATTTTGTCAACACGCTTGAAAAAGAGCTCTTCAAGTGCAACTATACGACGCTGGTCTGCAATACAAAACGAGATGATGATATAGAGATGGATTTTCTGAGGCTCCTGAAAGACAAGTATGTGGATGGAGTCGTGATGATGGCCTCTAATCCGAAACCGCATCAAATTGAGTTCTTGGAGAAGATGGCGATTCCTGCCGTATTCGCAGGCCATACGGATTCAACGAAGCAATTCTCGTCCGTTAATATTGATCATTGTCAAGCTATGTATGATGCGACCCGGTATTTGCTTCAGAACGGCCATTGCAAAATTGCATTTTTTGGAGGGCCTGATATTTATCAACAGATTGTCGAGCGGTTATCCGGTTATAAGCAGGCGCTGGCCGATTATGGAATCGAATACGACGAATCGCTGTTTTATTATGCTCATGACTATGACATTGAGAACGGCTATGAAAGCGGCATGAAATTGTTCCAAAGAAAGGACAGGCCTACGGCGGTTTGCTGTGTGAGCGATATGGTCGCGATCGGAGCGATCCGGGCAGCGGAAGACAATAGGCTCAGTGTTCCCGAAGATATCTCTATCATGGGATTTGACGACATCTCCATTGCAAAAGCTTACCGTCCCGGCATTACGACAATCCGGCAGCCTATCCATGAACTCAGTGTTCAGGCAGCACAAATGCTGCTGAGCCAAATACAGCAAAAAGAGAACTATGTAAGAGAAACAAGGATTCTTCCGCACGAAATTATGGTAAGGGGGAGTTGCATGGCAGTATCCAACTAATATTCGTATTGAATGGTTTCTGATTTACACGCTTCAAATGTAATGCAGGTTGATAAAAAAACTAGACTTTTACTTGCAAAGGGGAAAAGAATCCATGAAAAAGAAGTTAGGTCTTGTAATGCTGTCTACAACAATAATGCTTTCGCTGGCTGCTTGCGGCGATAAAACGGAAACAGGAGCGACTAATCAACCAAGCAATGCGACAAACTCTCAGACGAATACGAACGAGACTGGTGCAAATGATGAGCTTAAGCCGGAACCAGGGGCAGAATTGAGATTCTGGACGTTCACCACGGACCTGAAGCCGTTCACGGACTATGCTTTGAAAGAATTCGAGCAAAAGTATAACATCAAAGTCATAGTTGAAGACGTGGGTTACTGGGACAGCGTGGGCCGAATTACAACAGACGGTCCAGCCGGTGTGGGCGCAGACGTGTTCGGTCTTCAAACCCCTGATGTTGCCAAGGCTGTAAAAGCAGGACTTATACTGCCAAATGACTATTATGAAGAAGAAACCAAGAAGGTTAACAAACCAGACGCGGTTGCTGCAGCATCATATGACGGTATTCTATACGGCTACCCATGGAACGTCTATACGTTTGGTCTATACTACAACAAGGAGCTTGTTAAGGATGCCAAGCTTGAAACATGGGATGACATCATTGCCTTCTCCAAACAATTCAATGATGTGAAAAACAATAAATTCGGCTTTATGATGGATGCAGGTAACTCTCCTTTTGATGTTGCGTTTATGACGGGTTATGGCGGATACATCTTCGGCGATAATGAAACAAATGTGAATGACATCGGGGTCAATAATGAAGGTTCCGTTAAAGGAATGAAATTCTTCCAATCGCTAAAAGAAATTCTTCCGCTTGAACTGAGCGATTTGGGTGTAAGGGGAGGCTTGTGGGAGCAAGGCAAGCTCGCCATTAATATGGATGGAAGCTGGTCGATCGGTGCAAATAGCAAATTGCCATTTGAAGTAGGCGTTCTTCCGATGCCGAAGCTGCCAGGCGGAGATAATGCGAAGCCGCTTGCCGGAAGCACAGGATACTATGTCAGCTCATACTCCAAATATCCGAATGCGGCAAAAATCTTTGCTAACTTCATTACATCCAAAGAAATGCAAATCAAAAATAATGAGTTGACCGGCGCTCTTCCGGCAGCAGCAGTGTCTGAATCCGAACCGGGTCTTCGCACAGATGATCTTACTAAAGGGTATATGAAACAAATTGCCAGTAGCCACATATTCCCTGGTGTTCCTGAAACAAGTTTTGTCTGGGATGCTTTGAATTCTGCAATAGCTGAAATTTGGAAGGGAGCCGATCCGAAAACTGAAATGGATAAGGCCGCAGAAAGAATCAAGTCAAGCATTGCTAATCAAAAGTAAGTTTAACTAGCAGCAGTAGGCTAAACAACCGGCGATCACCTGGCTTGTCAAGGTGATCGCCTTTCATTGAAGGGGGCTGAAGGGTGGTGCAACAGCTTATTATGGATCAAAACTTGTCAAAAACGAAACCTTACAGGAAAATAGCAGTGGTGTTATCTGTAATCGCGATGGGACTGGGACAATTATATAACCGCCAGTATGTAAAAGGGATCATTCTGCTGGCTTTTCATGCAATCGGGTTATATACATTTATTTTTCGTCTTCCTCATGCTGTATGGGGACTTGTAACACTCGGTGAAACTAAAACTCAACTTAAAAAAGTGGGCAGGTTATATCAGCAGATTTTGGGTGACCATTCCGTCTACTTGATGATTCAAGGTTTGATTACAGTATGTGCAGCGTTCGTTCTCATCTACATTTACACGATGAGCATTAAGGATGCCTATCAAGTAGGCAAACGGAGGGAACGAGGCGAACAGCCCCATAACTTCCTGCAAACAGCCCGTTTTATTGCAACGTACCGTTTTCCTTATCTGATACTTGCGATTCCTTTAGTAGGCGTCTTTTTCTTTACAATCATGCCTATTATATTTATGATTTTACTAGCGTTTACGAACTATACGTCTAATAATATGCCCCCAGCACATTTGCTTGACTGGGTAGGTTTTGATGTTTTCAAGGATATCTTCACGATTAAACAATGGAGCCACACATTCTATGGCGTACTGCTCTGGACGTTCATATGGGCGATTCTGGCGACGGTAACCGGTTTTTTTGGCGGGTTCGCGATCGCCTTGCTTGTACAGCAGAAGGGAATCCGCTTCAAAAAAGTTTGGCGCACTCTGCTTATAATGCCATACGCGATTCCGATGTTTGTCTCCATGCTCATTTTGCAGAATATGTTTAACGGCCACTTCGGTCCGCTTAATCAATACTTAGGACTAATAGGCATTGATTCAATTCCATGGTTGTCTGATCCAACGTGGGCGAAAGTAACGCTGGTTCTTGCTAATTTCTGGGTATCTTTCCCTGCGTCCATGCTTTTGATAATTGGAATATTGTCCACGATTCCAACTGATATGTATGAGGCAGCCGA
This sequence comes from Paenibacillus beijingensis, assembly GCF_000961095.1. Classification (NCBI taxonomy): domain Bacteria; kingdom Bacillati; phylum Bacillota; class Bacilli; order Caryophanales; family Paenibacillaceae; genus Paenibacillus; species Paenibacillus beijingensis. Next base: position 3,641,506 of record NZ_CP011058.1, read on the forward strand.
TATTGACGGTGCGACTGCATTTCAGAAAACTCGGCTGATTACATTTCCGTCTGTCATGTATTCGATGGCCCCGCTGTTGGTTATGTCTTTTGTAGGCAATATTAACAACTTTACTATCGTGTACCTTCTGACGAACGGCAATCCGGTGAATGGCGATTACCAGTTTGCCGGAGATACCGATCTTCTGATTACTTGGCTCTACAAACTTTCCTTTGAGCAGGGTCAATATAACTTCGCTTCGGTAATCGGAATCTTTATCTTCATTATTCTGTCGGGATTTGCAATTTGGAATGTTCGCCGCACGAAAGCATTTAAGGAGGACTTGCAATGAACCAAAAAACGACGGTCTGGTTATCAGTCAGTTATATATTGCTCATTCTAATAGTTGTCTTTTCGGTGTACCCTGCAATTTGGGTTGTGATGTCGTCATTTCGGACGGGTGATTCATTGTATAGTGATAGCCTCCTCCCGACAACGTTCACATTAGAACACTACAAGACTTTGTTTACAAAGTATCAGTTCGATCTATGGTACATGAATACGTTGAAGATAGCTGTATCCAGCATGATTCTCGGCACCATCCTGACGCTGCTGACCGGCTATGCTTTCTCGATGTTCCGCTTTTATGGACGGAAGTCCCTGATGAATACACTGTTGGTGCTGGGCTTATTCCCGGGTTTTATGAGTATGATTGCGATATTTATTTTGCTGAATCAGATGAATTTGCTTAATACACATACTGCGGTTGTTATCACGTATGCATCAGGAGCACCTATGGGTTTTCTATTTTGCAAGAGCTTTTTCGATACCATTCCTAAAAGTCTTACCGAAGCGGCGCATATTGACGGCGCAGGTCACAATACCATTTTCTTCCGTATCGTCATGCCTTTATCGACTCCGCTCATCGTATTATTGGCACTGGGCTCCTTTGCAGGCGCTTTTACCGACTTTATTTTCGCCAAGCTTGTACTGAAAACGCCGGAGAAGAAGACGCTGGCCGTAGGACTATTCGACATGATCAACGGCCAGCAAGCAACAAGCTTCACAACGTTTGCCGCTGGTAGCGTACTTATAGCGCTTCCGATTACGGTTCTTTTCATTTTGCTTCAACGATTCTTGGTTGAAGGAATGACCGTTGGGGCTGAAAAGGGATAATATTCGCATTCATACGAACACTATGGGTCTGTAGCCTGGCGATTATTCCTGTCACAAAGATTAGGGGGTAAAGTCTTGGACATTACAATATATGATGTTGCCGTGAAAGCCAACGTTTCAGCAGCAACCGTATCACGGGTTCTCAATCGGAGCAAGCCTGTGAGCAAAGCGGTGCGGGAGAGAGTCATGAAAGCTGTGGAAGAGCTTAACTTTAAACCCAACTCCGTTGCCCGCAGTCTCATTATGAAGGAAAGCAGGCTCATAGGCGTTCTCATACCAGGCATCGCTAATGTATTTATTTCAAGTTTCATCGACACGCTTGAAGAAGAGTTCTTCAAGTATAACTATACGACGCTGCTCTGCAATACAAGACGCGATGATGATATAGAGATGGATTATTTGAGGCTCCTGAAAGACAAGTATGTGGATGGAGTCGTGCTGATGACCTCTAATCCGAAACCTCATCAAATCGGGTTTTTCGAGAAGGTGGAGATTCCTGCCGTATTTGCGGGCCATACGGATTCAACGAAGCAATTCTCGTCCGTTAATATTGATAACTATCAGGCGATGTATGATGCCACCCGATATTTGCTGCAAAACGGCCATCGCAAAATCGCATTTTTTGGCGGACCTGCTAACTATCTACAAATTATGGAGCGGCTATCTGGTTACAAGCAGGCGCTGGCCGATTATGGAGTCGAATACGACGAGTCACTGTTCTATGCACATGACTATGACATTGAGCACGGATATGAATGCGGCATGAAGTTGTTCCTAAGAAAGGACAGGCCTACGGCGGTTTGCTGTGTAAGCGACATGGTCGCGATCGGGGCGATCCGGGCGGCGAAAGACAATGGGCTCAGAGTTCCCGAAGATATCTCGATCATGGGATTCGACGACATCTCCATTGCGAAAACTTACAGTCCTGAGATTACGACGATCCGGCAGCCGATCCGTGAGATGAGTGTTCAGGCAGCGCATATGCTGCTGAGCCAAATACAGCAAAAAGAGAACTACATGAGAGAAACGAGGATTCTTCCACACGAAATTATCGTAAGGAAGAGTTGCATGACAGTATCTGGCTGAAGCTCGCTTTAAGCAAGATCATGCATTTAAGTTTTTTTCTCGTTAACACGAATTATACAACTATGGGCAACAGGAGAACAAAATCGTTGAAAATCCATTTTGAGAATGTAGCCTATGAGAATCCTCTTTTGTCACTTCGTGTATTCCAAGTCCAGCGCTTCGATAACGTTTTGAACAATTGGCACTTTCATCGGGAACTGGAGCTGCTCCTTGTGAACAGCGGCTCGCTGGAAGTTTATATCGACGAAGAATGCTTCGACATACAGGCAGGCGATATCGCCATTATCGGCACCCATCAGCTTCACCGAGACCGAAATTCCGGCGACCAGCTGGATTATATTGTGCTCCAATTTGATCTGGAGCAATTTTTCGATCACAGCACGATGCCCTATATGCGTTTTTTTTCGGAAACGATAAACCCGCTGAGCCAGGCAAATTACATTTTCCGGGAAAACATTGCCGTCCGGGGCGAATTCGCCTCCTGCGTCCGCGAAATCTTGCAGGAGGTAGAACGCAAGGAAAGCGGGTATGAACTGGCGGTCAACCTGCTGATCAAAAAAATATTATTGCTGCTGCTGCGGGGCGACAAGAGAAAGGTGCTGGCGGAGCAGGAAACCTTCGACCAGATCCGTTTGAAGCCTGTATTGGCGTTCGTGGAGCAGCATTTGACTGACAGGATCCAGGTGGAGGAAGTATGCAAGCTTGCCAATATGAGCTATTACTACTTCGTCAAATATTTCAAGAAATCGATCGGACACTCCTTCACCGAGTATGTCAATTACCGCAAAATAAAATTGGCGGAGCGCATTTTGCTTACGAAAGACTTGAGCATCTCTGAGGTGGGAGACCGGATCGGAATGCCGAACATGGCCCACTTCTACAAAATGTTCAGAAAATATAACGACTGCTCGCCGAAGGAGTTTCAGAAACGGATGCTTGCCTCGGTTTCACGGAGTGATAGAGATTCAGGGTTGCGATCAGGACGGGAGGATTCAATGAAATACCTCCAGATGCCAAGAGGATAACTTAGCTTAATAAAAAAAGAGTCTTATCGGGCATTATATTGAAGGAGTCAAAAAGGAATATATAAAAGACATATTTTTTTAAAATGAGGTTAACCGGTTACGTAATACCCATATCATTCACGATAAGGAGTGTTTTATAGATGATGACAGACAGAGCCTTTCTTCGCAGGGCCGGGTTGGCGGCAGCAAGTATGATTCTTATGCTCTCCGCCGCATGTACAAACAAAGAGGAGCTGCGCGTGGATCAGATTCAAACCGTTTCCGTCATGAAAAGTTTATCTACAGACAAAGCGAGCTACAAGCCGGGCGATTCGGTGAAGTTCTCGCTATCGTTGAAATCATCAAGAGCAGATCAGTCCGTACTTATTCGTTACAAGCATCTCAATAAGCTGATTAAGGAAGAGACGCAAGCGTTTACGGGAGACAGCCTGTCCTGGAAGTGGAAGGCGCCTGCAGATGACGGCACCGGGTATATGGTCGAAGTGATCCTTAATCAACAGGACAAGCCGGTTGATCATAGCAATATCGCCGTGGATGTATCATCGGATTGGGGCAAGTTTCCACGTTACGGGTATTTGGCTGATTTCCCTGCGATGAGCAGCGATGCGATGATCCGTAATTGAGCGTCTAAACCGGTTTCATATTAACGGAATCCAGTTCTATGATTGGCAGTACAAGCATCATGATCCGCTAAAAATGGACGGCGACAAGCCTGCCTCTGAGTGGACGGATATCGCGAACCGGCCTGTGTCGTTCGACACGGTTAAAGATTATATTGAACTTGCGCACAACCGGGGCATGAAGGCAATGAACTATAATCTGATTTTTGGCGGTAACAATGATGCGGATCAGGACGGCGTATCGAAGGAATGGGGCCTTTATAAAGATGCCGGGCATGCTGTTCAAGATTCTCATCCGCTTCCAGAAGGATGGAAGAGCCTTGAATTATACGAACCCGGGAACCCGGATTGGCAGAATTACATCATTTCAAAAGAGGAGAATACTTTCAAGTGGCTCCCTTTTGACGGGTGGCATATCGACCAGTTGGGTAGCAGAGGCTCGTTCACTTATGACGGGAAGCCAGTGAACCTTGCGCTCGGTTATCAAAGCTTCATTGAGAAGGTAAAAGATAAACTGGATATCGATTACGTCATGAATGCAGTAGGTCAATACGGACAGCCCTATATTGCTAAGGCTCCGGTCAAATTTTTGTATTCTGAGTTATGGAGTGCTCATTCTACGTTTAACAGTTTGAAAGAAGTTATTGACCAGAATTTGAGCAATAGCGGCAATAAGCTGAATACCGTGCTTGCAGCGTATATGAACTATTTCTTGTCCAACAACGAAGGAATATTTAACGCGCCGGGAGTGCTGCTTACGGATGCAGTGATTTTTGCTTCTGACGGCTCCCATCTAGAACTTGGTGAAAACATGCTGTCCAAAGAATACTTACCGCATAAAAATCTGAAAATCACTCCTGAACTAGAAACAAGTCTGACTCATTATTATGATTTTCTGGTTGCCTATCAAAACGTGCTGCGTGATAGTGTGGAAGATTCCGATGTTAAATTGGAGAGCAGTCAAATCCAGCTTTCCGACAGTGCGGATAAAGGGGGCGTGTGGGCAATTGCCAAGAAGAAGGAAGGTTACGAGATTGTCAATTTCATTAATCTCTTGGATGCGACTACCTTAGGTTGGAATGATACATTTGGCACCCAAAAAGAACCGGCTGAGAAGACGAATATTGACATTTCTGTGGAAACGGAGACAAAGGTCAAAGCTTGAGCCTTGTGGGGCCGTTTCAGAAAACTCCGTATGAGTCCCCGGATATGCAATCAGAAGCGAGCGAAATTCTCTTAGATCAAGAACATCTAGGTCGAAGTGAATAATAACTTTGGATTTGTTTCGCTCTTTAAGCCACCTCAGCACGTCAGAGCTGTCCACTTTAATACGTTGAGGTCCGACGATATCCAATTTGAAATCCTTCATGGCTTCGGTTTTTAATGGCTCCATCATATCGTTTAACCCAACATAAAGAACCTGGTCATCTTGAAATTTTAAGGGGACTTCTTCGACGAATTCGGAATTTTTGAAGGAGATGAACCGCGAGGTGCTGTCTCGCTATCCGGTCATGACGGTCGGCGAAATGCCGGGTGCGACGGTGGAAGAGGCGAAGCTGTATACCGGCTCGCAGCGAAACGAGTTACAGATGGTGTTTCACTTTGAACATGTTAACGTTGGAGACGGCAAGTTCGGCAAGTGGACGCCCAATCCGTGATCGGAGCAGACGGTTTTGTTCTCCGCTCCGCAGGAAATCGCTAAGTATCAAGTAGGAGGACAGCTTATCATCGGAAACTATAAATCGATTGAGGATGAAACGCTGAACAGTATAACTTTGCGGCCGTATGAAGCCCGGGTATACGAGTTAAAGCTAATGCCAACCAGATAAACTGCTCTCGTATATTTAGTCATTTTTTGTACAATCGAATAAGAAGAGCTGCCGAAACTCCAGGTGGTATTATCCCCTTACGGTAGACAGTGAAAACAGAGTTCACGTTATGATCAATTCAACACTGTTGACCGGAGGGGATTTTCATGGCAAAAAGGGACAAACATTCAATTATTATGATGAAGCAACAAAACAGGAAGCAGTTAGACTGCGTCTGAAGCTCATAACCGACACCGGACAGTTCCGCCGCTAAAGATTGCAAAAGGGGAATGTGAAGTTTCCTATTTGTTTCGAGTACGGAAGGTCGGATTTTCACTTCGCGAAACAATAGTGATGTATCCAATGATAAGACTGTGTTATCCTAGACGTATACTTTTTTTTGAGGTGAAGATGATGCAATTTTCTACAGTAAACTCCGACAATACGAAAGAAGGTAAAAAGGTGAGTGCAATATTTTCAAGAACAAATCCATTCCATGCGAAAGTTCTCAGGAATGTAAATTTAAATGGAGTTGGATCCAGCAAAGAGACAAGGCATATTGAGTTGTCGTTAACAGGATCCGACCTTTCTTATGTCCCGGGCGATTGCCTTGGGATGTTCCCTCAAAATGACCCGGAACTCGTGAATTCCATTCTTGAGGAAATCAAATTGGACCCGGAAGCGGCTGTTGAAATTAATAAGCAAAGTGAAACACTCCCATTAAAGGAAGCTCTAACAACACACTTTGAAATTACGCTATTAACGAAAAAAATTGTACAGCAGGCAGTGGGATTGACCGAAAACGAAGAGCTGCAAAAGCTTGTAGCGGCTGAAAATGCCGATCAACTGAAAGAGTATGTAGACGGGCGTGATCTGCTCGATTTGTTACGTGATTATGGACCGTGGAAAGCTTCTGCCCAGGAGCTTGTCTCTTTGTTAAGAAAAATGACACCACGGCTATATTCAATTGCAAGCAGCATTACCGCTAATCCTGAGGAAGTGCATCTAACCATCGGTGCTGTGCGCTATACGGCTCACGGACGCGAACGAAAAGGAGTTTGTTCGACATTAGTTGCTGAACGTCTCCAAGAAGGAGATACGCTGCCGATATTTATTCAACAAAACAAACACTTTAATCTGCCGGAGTCTCAAGACAAAGACATTATCATGGTTGGTCCGGGCACAGGCATCGCGCCATTCCGTTCCTTTATTCAGGAACGTGCAGAGAATAAAGCCCCAGGCAGAGCATGGCTGTTTTTTGGCGACCAGCGTTCAGCCACGGATTTCCTTTATCAAACCGAGTTCGAAAATTATCTAAAAGACGGGGTACTGACCCGATTAGAGACTGCGTTCTCCCGTGATACGGCGGAAAAAGTATATGTACAGCATAAAATGCTTGAAAACAGCAAAGAATTGTTTGAGTGGCTGGAAAATGGCGCATACTTCTACGTTTGTGGAGACAAGCAGTATATGGCGAAAGACGTCCACAACACACTCATTGACATTATTGAAAAAGAAGGCACGATGACCCGTGAAGCAGCCGAAGCGTATCTGAATGATATGAAAGAGCAAGGGCGTTATCAACGTGATGTATATTAAAATCAATAGGCGATAGCTGCACGGACGAATGATTTAGAAGAAGAGGAGTGACTTTATTCCGTAATAAGCGGTTGAAGTCACTCCTTTTTTGCTGAGAGCCCGTGTTAGAGTCGCAGGCTCTTTTTTTGCGACTTTGTATGCGCTTGCATTTTGAATGGGATGGTAATATAATGTAAATAAATTACTTCCTTCATTGAATGAAGTAAGATTTGGATCGTTTTTAACCCTACTTGGAGTTTCCAAATCTAAAGAATTGGAAGGGGGGAAACAGTGAACAAATTAAGAAATGGAAGCAAAGAATTAATTAAAGATATCAATCGATATAAAGTATTGAATATTATTCGCGAGAAACAGTATATTAGTCGATCCGAAATTGCTAGATTAAGTGACTTAGGAATGTCGACGCTCACGTACATCATTGACGATTTAACAAGACAAGGATTGATTTCTGAAGTAGGGGAATCTTCTTCCACAGGTGGGAGAAGAGCTAAGCTCATTGAATTTAACAAAAATTTTGGTACGACGATTAGTGTGAAAATTGAAGAAGAACGTTTTCTCATCGCGTTGACGAACATGAATGCTGAAATCATTGACATGATGAAAATACCATTTGAGAAATATGCTAAACCAGAGTTTGTTGTGGCCATGCTGGAAAAGCAAATTGAAATGCTTCTCCTTAAGAATCAGAAGGTTCGGTCTGATCTTCAGGGGATTGGTATACTTTCTTCCGGCCTAGTGAACCGCCATGAAGGAATCATCCTTCGATCATCTATGCTGGGTTGGAACAATGTTCCGATAGCTCAATTATTGCAACAACAAATAACAGATGTTCCCATTTTTGTGGATAAAAATATTAACGGATACGCTCTTGCAGAGCTTTCGAATGGAGAGGGTCAAGAAAGCGATGATTTTGTATTGGTATCTGTCGGTGCGGGTTTAGGACTTTCCGTTGTTATAGGGAAAAAAATTCACTATGGTTCCATTGGAGGGGCGGGTGAATTTGGGCATACAACGATGGAAATGGGCGGTTACCCATGTCATTGTGGGCAGCAGGGTTGTTTAGAAATGTATGCTTCTGAATTTTATTTTAAAAACAAGGGGAAAGAGTTGCTTTCTCTCTATCCGAATACAAGCCTGAAACACTTTAACTTTGAAGAAGTAGCCGAACACGCTCAAAAAGGAGATCCGCTTGCTTCGGAATTAATGGATAAGATGGGTTGTTATTTAGGTTACGGGATTCGTAATCTGATCAATACCTTCAATCCGGACAAGATTGTTATAGCGGGTGAGGGGATAAAATATAGCAGCCTATTTATGGAAAATGCAAAAAGAATATCCCAAGATAACTTTTTCTCAAAAATGGGTATCGAAACACAACTGGTTCAATCTCGATTGAAAGACGATGCCTGGTTAGTCGGGGGCGCACTACTTGCTATCAATCATATTTTCCAACCACCACTATGGGTGAATGAGTGAAACGTTATCGGAAGAACACCGAAGTGGTGGCTGCGGCATATTAATGTAAAGGCTTCTCTATTTATGTAAGCGCTTTTATATGAGTGAGAACTTGATAAGGAGGTTTTTTTGATTATGAGTAAACATTTCAATAAAACCAAGAAGAGTTTGTTAACTAAGATTACGGCTTTCTCTGTCCTTTCCACTCTGGGACTCACGACAGCAATTACGGGATCGGTTTCAGCTCAGGATAGTGAATTCACAAGGCACGGAGCAGGTCCGATGTATTTTATGACGTATGAGCATCAGTGGACGAAAAATACATTCATGCCCGAGAAGCGTTATAAGGAAAATATCGACTGGATGGCAAAAAATTTTCTGCCGTATGGCTATAACATGGTTTCCACGGATGGATGGATTGAGGGAGCCACTCTGCTTAATAAAAATGGATATGTTGTGAGCCATAATGATAAATGGATGACTAATCCATTGAACATGGACGGTAATGAAGAAGTCACGCTCGGTAAATTACTGAATGGAGATTTTGAAGAAGGCATTGAGAGTGGATGGAAAGTAGAAACTGATGCATGGTTTGGCGTCGATGCGAATGATGCGTATGAAGGTTCAAAATTGTGGGTGTATCACCCTGAGCCGCATACGGCAAAAGTTTCTCAAACCGTCAAAGAACTGGAAAATGGAAATTATACGGTCACAGCACGGGTGAAATTCCCGAATGACGTTCAAGATTACGTTGACGGTACAAGCACGGCCAACATGAAGCTGACAAACTATGCAGAAGCAAAAGAGGGAGAGGAAGCACCTGAACAAGTCGCCCTGTTGAAGGAAGGTTTGACCGATGAATACGGAAAAGCGCGTTATGGACTTTTTGAACTTCAGGCAGAGGTGACAAACGGCCAGCTGAAGGTTGAGTTTAACGTAGACGCCAAAGGACAACATAGCTCCTTCCAACTCGATAATGTCGAGCTTTACAAGACGGGAGAAAAGCCTGCGGAAGGTAACGAGGAGAATGAGCCGTTCCAGTATCCATCGGAAAAATATCCGGAAGGCCATACTTGGAAATTCTGGGGCGACTATCTTAAAGAAAAGGGCATGGAATTCGGCATTTATTACAACCTGCTTTGGATAAGTCCCGAGGTTGTTAAAAACCCGGATAAATATATTGTCAAAGGAACAGAAAACAATCCAGGCGGCCCGACATATGTTGTGGACCTCATTGATCAAGGTGATCCGAATGATCCGACAGACGGCGACCGGTTTAACGGCGGACAAGGTAATGCGCGTTCGCTTTATTGGGTCGACGTCAATCATCCGGACGCTGAAAAATATATAAAGGGTTACATTGAATTTTTTGCAGAGCAAGGAGCACAGTTTCTGCGTGTAGATTTCCTTTCCTGGTATGAAACCGGAACGGATGCAGGTATTGGAACGGTAGGAAGGGCACATGGCGGAGAGCGGTATGAAAAAGCGCTAAAATGGATGTCGGAAGCATCTAAGGAAAACAACGTCTTTTTAAGTCTGGTCATGCCCCATCTCTTTAACCACGGAGAAGTCGAACACAAATACGGCGATATGATCCGAATTAATGAAGACGTTTTCTCGGGCAGTTGGGATCATATCAGCGGCAGACGCCAGGAATGGCAGCCGGGCTGGTCACAGTGGGCAAACTCTTTTCAAGGTTTTACCGGATTCTCTGATATTGGCGGTCGTTCAAGCATGATTTTAGATGGAGATTTCCTCAGGCTGAATACGTTCTCAGGATCTTATAAGGAAAATGAGAAGAAAACAACATTGTCTCTTTACACGTTGGCAGGATCTCCAATAGCGATTGCCGATCAATACGACACAATTGGCGACAATTATAAGTACTATCAAAACACCGAGTTGATTGAGTTCAACAAAATGGGGCTGGTCGGAAAGCCAATCTATGAGAGTGCCGTTCCTTATGAGCAGTCAAATGCAAGCCGTGACAGCCATCGCTGGGCAGGTCAGCTGCCGGACGGTTCATGGGTAGTCGGTTTGTTCAACCGCAATGATGAAAGTAAAACCTTCGATTTCGATTTTAAAGAAGAACTGGGTATTGAAAAAGGCCAGGTCCGCGATGTATGGGCTCATAAAGACCTTGGCATCCAGTCCTCCCATTCCGTGACACTCGAGCCCCATGACAGTGTTGTCTTGAAAGTCGTACCGACAACACCGGATAAAACTTTTGAAGCAGAAGTTGCTTCTTATTCGAAAGGTATTCAATTCGCCAATGCGACTGAAGGTCATGATGGATTTGGTTATCTAAATGGATTTAACAAGGCAGGGGAAAGTGTCACGTATGCGATCAGTGCCCAAACAGCAGGAATCTATCACCTGGATTTAAAATATTTTGCGGATGAAGCCAGTGGAGCAGCCCTCCAGGTAAGAGATGTGAAAAGTGGTGAAACCACTTATTCAGAGTCGGTTTTATTGAACGCGACGCACGGTAAATGGAAAAAAGCGAATCAAAAAGTTGAGCTTAAGGAAGGAACGAACCTTGTAACGGTTAATGCTGCTCACGGTAACTTTAATCTTGACTCCATCACAGTTGAAAATGTCCAGGGTGAAAAAACCATCCTACAAAATGGCGATTTCGAAGGAGGATTCGATAACTGGAGCCGCAGCAACATGGTTAATCAGTCCATTGTTGAAGGGGCTGTTCAAATTGGTGGCGAGGAAGCGTTTAAATCTGATCTCTGGCAATATGTTGTTCCAAATGAAGGCACCTATACGCTGACTGCTGATGTCAAACGAAACGGTAATTTTGATGAAGCTTACCTTTATGTCGAAAACGGTAAAGATAAGCAAATCATTGAGGTTCCTGCATCTGACGTCCTGAAAACGGTTACTATTTCTGGGATCAAAGTATCAAAAGGTGACGTTCTGAAAATTGGAAACATTGCCAATGCACAAGCGGGTGGTACGCTGTCAATGGATAATGTCCGACTCACCCTTCAGGATGATCAAGATTGAGCAAAATCTACCGCCACGAAGCTATATCATTGCGTTTTATAAGGTGAAGAAATGAAAGAAAGCGAGAATTGACTCCGGTGAAAATCGGAGTCAATTTTTTTACGGATTCGATGTATTCCTAAAGGTACGATTTTCGGCCCGTTATTTTTCCGACTAAACTTATTGACTTTAACGTATATTGAGTTAAGATAAATACAACAGATTATGGGAGCGCTGAAGAGGATTTTATTAATATATGGGGGATCGAAAATGAAGACAGTGGCGATCATCGGAGGAAGCCAAACCGAAACGTTCAAAAAAATGGGTGAAAAGCGCGGTTTAATCATAGAGCATCATAATGGAAAAACGGGTGGAGGCTCAGTGGAACATTATTTTCAACGAATTATCAATAAAGCGGATGTTATTATCATTTTAAAAGGCGCCATAAGTCATTCTTCGATGTGGGCCGTGCGGGAGCTCGCAGAAAAAAAGGGGAAGAAGATCGACTACCACGATGGGTTCGGCGCATCCGGGGCGTTGGAAAAGGCTCTGCAATTATCGCTTCCCATGCCGCGCAAAGTTTCGATGACAAAAGCCGTAGAGTAAATTTGTCTATCAATTAGCTCCCTTCTGCAGATGCTTAAAACGCATCAATAGCAGTCAACTTTAAAGTCATTCCCGATCATCTCCATTCGAACTATATCATCAGTCAGTTTTGGGTAATGGAAGACGGCTAAAATGACGGTTGTAAACCCATCGTACGCGTGAACTGTTAGTGCTGTAGTCTTGTATTATTTGACAAAATACTACACGATGTTATATTCCAATTCAAAGTAAATCTCTATGAATTTACTTTTTTGTCAACTGGTCAACCAGAGACTCATTATTTTCTGCGGAACTCATAGTTCCAAAGAAAACAATGAGTCTTTTTTTGGGCTGGTGTTTTCAGAAAACCAATTAAATGAAATTTTACAAAAATGAACAAAAAGAAGTCCATTGTGATTAAAGAAATTCGCGTTTAAATCAAGAAACCAAGGTATGTTTCAATTTTTATTATTCAAAGGGCGTGTTAGAGAGATGAGATTAAATAAAAAGACAGCGAGTAAATTGGGTTTATTACTCACCGCAGTGGCCATGGTGGCCTTCATTCTATCAGGCTGCGGCGGAAAAAATGATGCAGCAACCGCTTCCGGCAACGCCCCCTCCTCTGGAAAAAAGGAACTGCGCATCGGCCATCAAAAATACGGTACATTGAGCTTTCTAAGAGCTCAGGGGACTTTAGATAAAGTACTGAAAGAACAAGGTTACACCGTTACATGGACAGAGTTTCCGGGCGGGCCGCAGCTGCTTGAAGCTCTGAACGTGGGCAGTATTGATTTCGGCTCTACCGGAGAAGCGCCTCCGATCTTTGCACAAGCTGCCAGCACAGAACTCGTTTATCTTGGCTACGAGCCGCCAAGTCCGCAAAGCGAAGCTATTCTCGTTCAAGAGGATTCCCCGATTAAGAGCGTGGCCGAACTTAAAGGCAAAAAGGTTGCGCTCAATAAAGGCTCCAACGTGCATTACCTGCTCGTTAAACACCTCGAGAAAGCAGGGTTGAAGGAAAACCTCCTGTGGGGGAGTGAAGACGCAACCGCCGATGAAATCGTCGAGGCAACGGGAAATGCCCAAATCCACGATACGATCATGAAGCTGCCCATGCAGTATGACGGAGAGTAAGATCCTGTCAACTTTGAAGTCATATGCCTGCACAACGCTATTCATCACCCAGAAGGTGAGTGCGGCGAAGGAGGCGGACAGAATTATTTTGCTGGAAGACGGGCAGATGCTGGCTCAAGGCACTCACGAGGCGCTGCTTCGGTCTTCGTCTCTGTATCGGCAGATTGTATTTTCTCGGCTTAACGAGGAGACCGTACCCCATGCATAACCGGAAAGGAACCACACGAAGCTGGATTACTGCACTGAGGAACATCTGGACTTATCTTTCCCGCTACCGGCTGCTGCTTATGTTGATCTTTTGCCTGGTCGTCGTGAGCTCCGCCCTTAGCTTGGTTGGCCCTTATCTAATCGGGTTTACCATTGACCACAAATTGAGCGGTAACGACCGTAGCGGGCTGCTTGGCATGATCGGCATACTATTAGCCGTTTATTTGTCAGGCACGTTCAGTACCGTCTTGCAAAATGTTCTCATGATCGGTGTTGCGCAAAAAACGGTCGCATCGATCCGGAGCGCACTGTTCAGCCATCTGCTTAAGCTTCCTATTTCCTTCTACTTGAGACGTCAGCAGGGGGAAGTCATGAGCAGACTGACCAATGATATCGATAATATCAGTCAAACGTTGAAACAGCTCATTTATTCAGCTATGTTCCAGTTTGTTGACCTTTGCCGGAATGCTGGGGCTGATGTTTTGGCTGAGTCCCCTGCTGACGTTAATTACGCTAATCGTTGTCCCGCTTATGTTTCTCGGTATGAAATGGATTACGACACGTACGGGAAAATTATTTAAAGAGCAGCAAATCCAGTTGGGAGCGATGAACGGATTTATTGAAGAAACGCTGTCCGGACAGCGAATGATAACGGCTTATTCACGGGAGCGAAAGGTGCTGGAGCAATTCAGAGATAGAAACGAGCGCTACAAAGTCTCGGCGTATTGGGCGCAAACCTACTCGGGGTTCATTTCCAAATTAATGATCGTATTGAACAATTTAAGCTTTGCCATCATTGCGGGGGCCGGGGGGCTGCTGGCGTTGAACGGAAAGGTGACTGTCGGCGTCATTGTAACGTTTACGGAATATGCGCGGCAATTCACCAGACCGCTTAACGACCTCGCCAATCAAGTCAATACGGTGCTTTCCGCGGTTGCTGGAGCGGAGCGGGTCTTCGAGATTATGGCGGAGGAAAACGAGACAGACGGTGAAGACGCAATAGAGCTGAAGAGTGTAAAGGGCGAAATTCAATTCTCGAATGTTTCTTTCTCGTACGGTCAAGAGGGTCGGAATACGCTGGTCGATATCAATTTTCATATGTCTCCCGGTGAAACCGTCGCTTTGGTCGGGCAGACCGGAGCCGGCAAATCGACAATTGTCCAACTGATTTCAAGATTTTACGATGTCGAGCAAGGCCGGATTCTAATCGACAAACAAGACATTGGCAGTATAAAGCGAAATAGTTTGCGCAGTCATTTGGGATTCGTGCTGCAGGACGTGTTCCTTTTTGACGGGACCATTCGTGAAAATATCCGTTACGGGAATCTTAAGGCAACGGACGAAGAAGTCGAGCAAGCAGCCAAGTTAGCTAATTTGCATGTATTTATCGTCAAACTTCCGGATGGATATGACACGAAATTGAGCTATGACAAAAACCGGATCAGTGAAGGGCAAAAGCAGCTCTTATCGATTGCCAGGACCATTTTGGCCAATCCATCGATTCTCGTTCTGGATGAAGCGACAAGCAGCGTCGATACTGTAACCGAGATTAAAATTCAGGATGCGTTATACAAGCTAATGCGGGGACGGACATGCATCGTGATCGCACATCGATTAAACACGATCCGTCAGGCGGATCAAATCATCGTGCTTCATCAAGGACACATTGTGGAAAAAGGCTCGCATGAATCGCTTTTGCAGAAAAAAGGGTTTTATTATGATCTCCATCACGCTAAAAAGTCCGGATAAGCAGTAGGAAGAGATCTTTATGGCGAGAGGAAGAGAGCATTTTCACTAAAATCTGTGACCTCTTGGTGAATTGACGCGGTTGACGGAGTATAAGGTCGATGATAAAATTAACTAATCCTATCTAAATAGTTTTTTATTGTTAACCAGATAACTGGAGACACATGCCGATCGAGCTGTGTCTCTTTTTGCGTTTAGGAGGCTGGAAGATGAAAAGTAAAAGTGACTTACAGCTGACTGCCGACGTTCTCGTACTCGGAGGCGGTCCGGCAGGGGCGTGGGCAGCCTGGAGTGCAGCGAAGCAAGGCGCGAAGGTCGTCATCGCGGATAAAGGTTTTCTCGGTTCGAGCGGAGCGACGGCGCCCGGAGGAACGAATTTGCTTTATTTGCCGCCCGATCGAGAAAAGCGGAATGCAGCGGTGCAGCAGCGTTACCGCGAAAGCGGTTATTTGGCGGAGCCGGCATGGATTCATCGCGTGCTGGACCAAGTCTATGAAAGCTTGCTGCTCGTGGAATCGTGGGGTTATCCGTTTCGCCGGGATGATGACGGTACGCCGCTGCGCGACCATCTTCAAGGACCGGAATATATGAAAATTATGCGCCGCGCAGTAAGCAGAGCCGGCGTTACGATTCTGGACCAATCGCCGGCGCTCGAGCTGCTTGCGGATGAATATGGCGTTGGCGGAGCCCGCGGCCTATCCCGCCTTGAATGTAAGGAGTGGAAGGTGCGGGCGAACGCGGTCATCATCGCCACTGGGGGATGCGCATTTCTTAGCAAAGGGCTCGGCTGTAACGTGTTGACTGGCGACGGTCTGCTTATGGCCTCAGAGCTCGGAATCGAGCTGTCCGGTATGGAATTTTCCCGTCAGTATGCGCCCAGCGCTGCTTTTGCCACTGTCACCCGCGGCAGGCTGCTCGGCTGGGCGACGTATACCAGGGAAGACGGAGAAATCCTTGAGCCCGGCGGTCCTCGGGCGGGAGACTTTCTTCCGCGCATGCTGAGCAAAGGGCCGGTATATGCAGTTTTGGATAAAGCGGACACGGAAGAAAAAAGAACGATTCTCCGAAATTCGCACGCCATATTTTTTCTCCCTTATGACCGGGCCGGCATTGATCCGTTCACACAACGGTTTCCGCTTACGCTGCGCTATGAGGGCACGGTGAGGGGAACGGGCGGCATTCGCCTGACGGGTGACGATTGCTCCACGACAGTCGCCGGATTATACGCAGCGGGGGATGCGGCAACTCGCGAGCGAATAACCGGGGGGAAATCGGGAGGAGGCGCATTTAACGCCTCTTGGGCGATCTCATCAGGCACATGGTCGGGTAAAGCCGCGGCGGACTATGCGCTGTCTCAAGGCCACGATGCCCGTCATCGCAACCTGCGTCCGGCTGGGCGGTATGGACTCGCGTCACAGGGAGCAGGAGGTCCGGAACGGTCAGTGCCTGAGCTGGATGCACACGCCATTATTGAAGCGGTTCAACGCGAGGTATTCCCGCTGGAAATCAATTACTTCCGCAGCGAGCCTGTGCTGCGCGCTTCGCTTAATCGGCTGAACGATCTATGGCCTCTTCTACGTGGCCGCGTTCAATGTAACGTTCAGCAACGTGTCCGGGCACGAGAAGCTGCGGCAATGACTGCCACCGCCAGGTGGATGTATACGGCCGCGCTAGCTCGGCGCGAAACGAGAGGAATGCATACGCTTTGCGAATATCCGTTGACGGATCCCGCCCAGCAGTACCGTTTGCTTGTATCCGGCCTCGATGCGATCCAGGTAAGACCGGAGAGCGGCACAGCTTTGCTGCAGAGCCCTTATTCAAGTCGATCCGACTTTTACGGGGAGGTGCCAACTTCATGATCGAACTCGTCAGCAAAGACCGGTGCGTTCAGTGCAGCTTATGTGTGAAAGTGTGCCCGACCAATGTGTTCGATACGGGTACGGATGGCGTTCCCATAATCGCCCGGCAGGAGGATTGCCAAACGTGCTTCATCTGTGAAGCGTATTGTCCGGTCGATGCGCTCTATGTGTCTCCTTATGCGGACGTTTCGGTAACGTACGAGGAAAACGAGCTGGCTGAAAAGGGATTGCTCGGCAGTTGGCGGGCAACGATCGGCTGGGGACCTGGGCGGACGAAGCTGGCCGCCATCGACACGACCCCGTTTATTGATTGGATTCTTCCTCGGCGTTCGAACGGGGAGGCGGCGGATTCGAGGCGGGACCGAGCAGTAGAATAGGAGTGATAATTCCATTACCCGATAGTCTGTGAAGAATTTTCATCAGCGAGGAGGGCGGATCAATGGCAAAATCCGAACGAGCAGCGGCGGAAGCAGGCGACACGGTATCGTATCCTTTCGAGCAGCCTGTCTGGGGAAGTTACACAGATGTGAAGAAGCCGCGTCATGATTTTCCAGACACTTTGTGATCTGGTCGCTATTGATATCCCCCAATCTGTAGAAGGAAAGAGTTTAGCTCCAGCCATCAAGGATCCACATGCCAATATTCGGGATTCGTTATATTTCGGTTATGGGGATGTCATCCGCGTAAACCTCTAGAAGAGGGTGGTTGGTGAAAATTTTTAAACAGCATTAAGGAGAGGCGAGCCTCTCCTTTTTATTTTCTTTTTTTATACCAATTCACTTAATACCCGATGTGTCTACTAGACAAAATGCAAAATCTATATCGACATATTTCTCGAAGCAGTCTTGTTGGAGAGATACAGTCTCCATCGGATTTTATTACGCTCAATGGGGTTGTTGCTCTAATTAAAGGGGCCAGCTGATATTCGGGGTTGAGTCCCTGATGAGCGGTTTGGTGTAAAAATGCGTAACCTGGTAAGGCTGCGCAGGATCCTCGATGCGCGAAAGGAGCATGTCCGCGGCCTTGGCCCCCATTTCATGACGATAGATGTGGACCGTTGTCAGTTGCGGTTCGACGATGCTGGATTCGGGAGCATTGTCAAAGCCGCAAATGACCACATCCTGAGGGATAAGAATGCTACGGTTCTTTAGGGTTTTCATAAAGCTCACGGCAATGTAATCGTTGGCGCAAACAAAAGCCGCGGGAAGTTCGTTCATATCGTTCAGCCGATCATCCATCCATTCAGGACTGGAAAAAAACCGGTCGTCATCCACGATGCATTGGGCGAGATCGAGGCTGATGCCGGCCTCTGCAAGAGCACGGTTAAAGCCCGACCATCTTTCGTTAAAGCTCCGGCAATGGTTGTAATCACCAATGAATCCAAAGCTCTTGTAACCGCCATCAATCAGCTTTTTGGTGAGCTGATAAGTGCTGTGTTCGTTCTCCATTAGCAGCACATCTGCATGAAACTCCGGGTAACAGATGTGTGCGGAGCAATCGATAAATATGGTGGGTATGCCAATACTTGTAATGAGCTTGCTGTATTCCAGGTCAAAAAGCTCAATGCAAATAATCCCGTCCACATTGGCCGCATCGAAATTATTCGGTAATGACAAGGATTGCAGCTCAATGTCTCGGACGATGTGAATGGACAAATTATATCCTGCGGAACTGATTTTTCTCTCCAGTCCGCTGATCAGGGTGGAACCAAAATGGGAAGTGTTGGGCAGGTTCTCCGTTAACAATGCAATGTTTCCCGAAGGTTTGGACAACTTTTTCTCGCTTTCCATAAAAGCAAATTGTTTATATTTTAATTCAATGGCTTTCTTAAGGACCTTGTTGCGTGTCTCGTCCGGAATACTTTTGCTCCTGTTCAGCGCCTTGGAGGCGGTATTGCGCGATATTCCCAAAGCATCTGCGATGTCTTGGATAGTTACTCTTTCCTTCGCCATTATTACACCTCAAGTTCTCTTTCCTATTTTTCCTCAAATGTATAATAGTTCACGAAAAATATCAACTTAAGATTTGCAAATGCACAACTGTGTTTACATTTTTCTAAAGAAGGTTGGCAAAGAACAAGAGAAATTTTCCTCAGTTGCTCATAGGGGATGTGTAAAAAAAGAACGTGGCAAACATCGACCTTTGAAACTTCTCTTTTTCTGTGAGGAGAACGCCCATTTTGTGCAAATGTAAAAAAATCATTGCTATTCAAAGTTCCGTTTTGCATAAAATTGATCAGAATAATTTTTACAAAATCATTGACGAATGGTGGGGTCTAATGCTAAATTGTAAATGTGGAAATAACAAACGCCCTTTTTTGAAAGCCCTTACTTTTTACAAATGTAAATTTTCATAGAGAACGGAGGTAAGAAATGCAACACTCACTTAAGACCCATCAAGAAAGAACAGCGGTACGAAGCCGGGGGATACAAAGCGGCCTTGAATATTTAAAAAAGACTTATCTTCTTTATTTGTTGCTTGCGCCCGCACTCATTTTAACCCTCATCTTCAAATATGGCCCCATGTACGGAGCCGTTATCGCTTTCAAGGATTTCAGCCCAATTAAGGGGATTATGGGCAGCGAATGGGTAGGATTCAAGCATTTCGACAAATTTCTATCGTCGCCAAATTTTGAAGTCATTTTTATGAATACGCTTAAATTAAGTGCCTTTGGTCTTTTTCTCGGTTTCCCCGTACCGATTTTGCTCGCTTTAATGCTCAATCAGGTGCGAAGAGCAGGCGTGAAGAAGAATATTCAATTGTTTCTGTATGCGCCGAATTTTATTTCGGTTGTCGTTATCGTCGGGATGCTGTTTATTTTCCTGTCGCCTACCGGCGCGATCAACCAGCTGGTTATCTGGCTGACGGGCGAACCGGTCATGTTTATGCTAGGTCCGGAGTATTTCAGATGGATCTATATTTTATCCGATATCTGGACCGGGGCTGGCTGGGCATCCATTATTTACGTGGCCGCACTGGCGAACGTGGACCCTGAGCTGCATAACGCGGCAAGCCTGGACGGGGCCAATCTGCTCCAGCGGATTCGTCATATCGATCTGCCGACGATCCGTCCAATCATGGCCATCGTATTCATTCTGGCTGCCGGCGGAATCATGTCAATCGGTTTTGAAAAGGCTTACTTGATGCAAACGGCGATGAATTTGCCAACATCGGAGATTATTCCGACTTATGTCTATAAAATCGGCTTGCAAAAAGGGGACTACTCTTACTCCGCCGCCGTAGGACTGTTCAACTCTGTCATCAATGTGATCCTGCTCATTACAGTCAACTTTGCTGTCAAGAAAATGAACGACGGCGATGGCCTCTACTGAAGAAGGGAGCAAACAGAAAATGCCCATCAAACATTCCCGGCTGGATCGCTCACTGCTCGTACTTAACGCCGTTTTTTTAACAATGGCAGTTCTTCTGGTCATCCTGCCGCTGCTTTACATTGTCGTTGCCTCATTCATGGACCCGTCGGCGCTGCTTAGCCGGGGGTTATCCTTTAACGTCTCGGATTGGACCGTGGACGGCTACCAAAAGATTCTGTCCAACCCTGCCATGATTCGAGGTTTTGGAAATGCGGTGCTCTACTCGGCATCATTTTCCATCGTCACCGTGCTGATTTCCATCTGCGCTGGATACGCGATGGCGGATGCCCGCCTGAGGGGCCGGACGTTTTTTATGACCCTGTTTCTAATCACGCTGTTCTTTGGCGGAGGGCTTATTCCCACCTACCTGCTCGTCAAGAGTCTCGGGATGATCGATACCATTTGGGCCGTGATCATTCCCAATGCCGTGAATGTGTGGAACATCATTTTGGCCCGCACCTTTTTCAAAGGGGTGCCGCATGAGCTGAAGGAAGCGGCCAATGTGGACGGAGCCTCCGAAATGCAGATCTTTGCACGCATCGTGCTGCCGCTCTCCAAACCGATTATATTCGTTCTGGCGCTGTATGCTTTTGTCGGACAATGGAATTCCTACTTCGATGCCATGATCTATCTGGACAATACGAAACTGCATCCGCTGCAGCTCGTGCTCCGGTCCATTCTGATTCAGAACCAGGTAGACCCGGGGATGATCGGGGATCAGCTGGCTATGGCGGAGATGAAGCGCTTGTCCGAAATTATCAAATACGCTGCCATTGTGATATCCAGTCTGCCGCTTATTATCATGTATCCGTTCTTCCAGAAATACTTCGAAAAAGGTGTCTTGGTCGGTTCTCTAAAATAGCGTGCCGGCTGCACATAAATGCTTAAGAAGCAAATGAACCAGGGAGGTCATTTCGATGAAAAAGATCAATAAGCCAAAAGTCTCCTTCAAGGCCGTTTCTGTATCGGTGCTTGCTTCGGTGCTCCTGCTGTCCGCATGCACCAACGGGGAGAACAGCGGTTCCGCCAACAGCGGTTCCACCAGCACGGAGCAGGAGCAAAGCGGGAAAGTGACACTGAATATGATGACACAGAGCTCACCGACTGCTCCGTCCGATCCGAACGAGAAGCTCATCCTCAAACGCCTGGAGGAGGAGACGAACGTTCACATCAATTGGAAAAACTTCACCCGAGACGTGTTCGTGGAAAAACGAAATCTCGCCATGGCGAGCGGCGATCTGCCCGATGCCATTTTTGACGCCGGGTACAGCGATTACGAGCTGCTCAAGCTGGCCAAAGACGGCGCGATCATCCCGGTGAACGACATGATCGAACAATATATGCCGAACTTTAAAAAAGTGCTGGAAGAAGCGCCGCAATACAAAACGATGATTACGGCGCCGGACGGCAATATTTATGCTTTCCCGTGGATTGAAGAGCTCGGAAGCGGCAAAGAACGCATTCAGGCGGTGGATGCTGTACCTTGGATCAACACCGATTGGTTAAAGAAGCTTGGACTTGCCATGCCGAAGACGACGGACGAACTGAAAAAAGTGCTGATCGCCTTTAAAACTCAGGACCCGAACGGAAACGGCAAAGCGGACGAAATTCCGTTGTCCTTCATCAACAAGCCGGGAGCCGAAGATGTTGCCTTCCTGTTCGCTTCGTTTGGTCTTGGCGAAAATCCGGATCACGCGGTCGTCACGAACGATGGCAAAGTTGTGTTTGCGCCTGCCGATGAAGGATACAAGAATGCGGTGAAGTTCATCAGCGAGCTTTATAAAGAAGGACTCGTTGATTTGGAAGCGTTTACACAGGATTGGAGCACTTATCTGGCTAAAGGAAAGGATCAAAAATACGGTCTTTATTTCTCCTGGGACAAGGCGAATATTACCGGGGCCAATGACAGCTATGATGTCATGCCGCCGATCGCCGGCCCAAGCGGCGAAATTAATGTCGCGCGGACAAACGCTCTGGGCTTAGCCCGCGGCAGAACGGTCATCACTAGCGCCAACAAAAACCTCGAGGCGACGGCCAAATGGATCGACCGGATGTACGACCCGATTCAATCCGTTCAGAATAACTGGGGCACTTATGGCGATGACAAGCTGCAAAATATTTTCGAGTATGACGCTGAGAAAAAGACGCTGAAGCACCTGCCTCTGGACGGCGCTTCTCCGGTTGAACTGAGGGACAAAACGAGCATCGCCGGCCCGCTCGCGATTTTGGACAGCTATTACGGCACATACACCACCTTGCCGGATGACGCAAAAGAAAGATTGCGGATCGTCAAGGAAGTGATGGCTCCCCACATGAAAGCGGAGAACGTCATGCCGAGCGTCTTCAACTCGATCGAAGAGCTGGATCGCTTGGTGACCATTGAAGCCGACTTGTTCGCTTATGTGCTGAGAATGCGTTCGGAATGGTACCAAAACGGCAAGGTCGACGAGCAATGGGATGCATATTTGAAGGAGCTTGACCGGCTCGGGCTGAAAGAATGGCTTGAAATCAAGCAAACCGGTTACGACAGAGCGACGCAATAGTCATTGAGGAGCGCTCAGAGGTCAAAGGCAACGTGCCAGCAATTTATATCATAGACCAAGAGAGACAAAATCCGGCAGGTCAACTGCCGGATCTCATTTATGGAGTAAAGGAGAGAGGCATCCTGTGTCTACGATGATCAAACACAATTACAGAGGGAAATATCATTTTTCGCCAAAAGAGAAGTGGATGAACGACCCGAACGGGATGGTGTATTTTAAAGGGGAGTATCATCTTTTCTATCAGCATCATCCGTATGGAATGACCTGGGGCCCGATGCATTGGGGCCATGCGGTGAGTAAAGACCTTATCGTATGGGAAGAACTCGATATTGCGCTCGCGCCGGATGAGAATGGCATGATCTTTTCAGGAAGCGCTGTCGTGGATTGGAACAATACAACGGGATTTTTCGAAAATGAACCGGGCCTTGTCGCGATTTTTACGCATCATCTTGTGCAGGAGGGCGGCGACCCGGTTCAAACCCAGAGCCTGGCGTACAGCAAGGACAGCGGAAGAACCTGGACGAAGTATGAAGGGAATCCGGTACTGAAGCACGACACTTTTGTCGACTTTCGCGATCCCAAGGTGTTCTGGCACGAGCAGACCGGGCGGTGGGTCATGGTGATCGCTTGCGGGCAATCGGTCTGCATCTATCATTCGGGCGATTTGAAATCGTGGACATTCGGAAGCGAGTTCGGGGCCGATATCGGTTTCCATGGCGGTGTTTGGGAGTGCCCGGATTTGTTCGCCCTGGCGGTCGATGGGGATTCATCGCGTCAAAAGTGGGTGATGCTTGTCAGCATCGGCGATCACCCGGCCTATAAGGAAGGCTCGAGAACGCAGTATTTTACTGGTGAATTTGACGGAGTGACGTTTATGCCCGATGAGGATTCGTACACGGTGCGCTGGCTGGATTACGGCAGGGATAACTACGCCGGCGTAAGCTGGTCCGACGTTCCGGCTGCGGATGGCAGACGTCTCTTTATCGGTTGGATGAGCAACTGGAAATATGCCAACCTTACCCCAACGGAAGGGTTTCGCGGTGCAATGACCGTACCGAGAGAAATCGGGCTCGGGTCGCTTGCGGACGGCAGCGTGATCTTGGTACAGAAGCCCGTGCATGAACTGGAGCGTGCTCGCGTTCCGGTATTGGAGCTTGAGAATGTTTCCAGGGAAGAAGCGGAGGAAGCGCTGTCCGCCTTGCAATTGGAGAGCTACGAGGTAACAGCCGTCGTCCCGGCCGGTTCAACTTTTGCATTCAAGGTAAGAAAGGGCGGCCGGATCGAGACCGTGGTCGGAGTTGAGGCAAGCCGGGGCGAAGTTTATGTCGACCGGACGAAATCCGGATTGCATCAATTTCATGAGCATTTCAGCGGCGTTCATGCAGCCAAGCTGCAATCTCCGGGAAAGACGCTCGATCTAAGAATCTTTATGGACCTCTCTTCCGTTGAAGTATTCGCGAATGACGGGCAGGCGGTAATTACCGACCTGATCTATCCGAATGCCGATTCCACAGAAATCTCCCTGGTTTCCGATGAGGAACGGTTTAAGCTTTATTCATTGTCGGTCTATACGTTGGTACCGTCTGCCAAGGGTTCGAACTAAAGTCGTAAGGAAGGAGCTGCCGACAAGCAGCTCCTTCTTCTCGGCCGTCTTTCAATCCAGAATCTGATCCTATCCTTTTGAAAGAAAAGAGGGTGCGAATGAAAAGAATCAAAACGGTGCTGCCTGTTCTGTTGACCTTCGTACTTGTCCTCGCTTCGATGCCGCTCCTGGCCGCCTTTCCGGGAATGGCCCGAGCCGCCGGGGAACAAGCTGCTGTGGAGCCCGATAAGGAAGACTCCGCTATTTTTGAAAGCGCAACCAAATCAAACAGCGATCTGTCGGGCTGGAGAATAACAGGAAAAGGAAAGCTTGAAGACACGGAGCAAGGGATTGTGCTGACTTCCGATCCCAAAGAGAATGTAATGGCCATTTCAGATACGCGGGCGGATGATTTTATCTATGAGGCGGATGTTATGGTGACGGACGCGAAGGCGGACGCCACGCTTGTATTCCGTTCCAATGAGGATGGCTGGTCCTCCTACTTGCTGCAAATTGTACCTCAAGCCGGACTGCTCCGGTTGAAAGACGCTAACGGTGCAGGCGCTTTGTGGGTGGAACGCCAGGTTAGCCTTGCGGCGGGCGGCATCTATCATCTGAAGGTGAGAACCGAAGGGACCAATATCAAGGTTTTTTGGGAAGATCGCTATAAACCGATCATCGATGTGGATGACGAGGCATACGCGACCGGTTACCTGGGGCTGAATGTGTGGGACGGTTCGGCGGTGTTTCAGAATGTGAGAATAAGCGGTATGAAAGGGAATCTCGGTACTCCGGTCTACCATACAGGTACCTGGAAGCCGGACCTGAGAGGTTATAAAGGTGCGGGAACTTTGGAGCTTCAGGCCTTGCAAATTTATGGGGAAATACACCGGGATTTCGTATTTGAAGGGGATATTTCCTTGAGTCCGGCATCGGCGGACGGTGCGATGCTGTTCAGGGTGGATGAGAAGGGGGTATCGGGCTATGCGGTTTCCTTGCGGAATGAAGGAAATCAGGTTTGGGTGCAGCTGAGGAAAGCGGACGGAACGGTCATCAAGAGTTCGGACCAGACCTATCCCACGCAGCCGGTGTCCCGGCACCATGTTGAAATCCGTGCAATCGGCGACCGGATCAAGGTATATATCGATGGATATGCCGAAGCAGCCATCGATGTAACTGATAGCAGCTACATAAGCGGTCGGGCCGGTTTGTCCGTATCCGCGGGCAGCGCGTATTTTCAGAATGTGTATGTGACCGCGGCAGACGACTATTATACGGAGCCGTATCGTCCCGCCTATCATTATAGCCCTGCCCGCGGGTCTGCCAGCGACCCGAACGGGCTCGTTTACTACGAAGGCGAATATCATCTGTTTCATCAGGATGGAGGGACTTGGGCCCATGCAGTCAGTACCGATCTTGTGAATTGGAAGCGCCTTCCGATTGCCTTGCCCTGGAATGATCACGGACACGTATGGTCGGGCTCGGCCGTTGCCGATCTTCATAATGCATCCGGGTTGTTCACGGAATCGGGCGGTAAAGGGTTGATTGCCTACTATACGTCCTTTAATCCGGATCTGCCGGGCGGCAATCAGCGCATCGGAAT
Organism: Paenibacillus beijingensis; assembly: GCF_000961095.1. Taxonomy (NCBI): domain Bacteria; kingdom Bacillati; phylum Bacillota; class Bacilli; order Caryophanales; family Paenibacillaceae; genus Paenibacillus; species Paenibacillus beijingensis. The sequence goes on from NZ_CP011058.1 coordinate 3,667,878, forward strand.
CGCATACAGTACGGATAAAGGCCGAACCTGGGTTTACCCCAAGGAACGCCCGATCGTGATCGAAAATCCCGGAAAGCAAGGAGAGGACCCGGGCGGCTGGGACTTCCGCGATCCGAAGGTCGTACGGGACGAGGAGAATCGACGTTGGGTGATGGTCGTTTCGGGAGGCGATCATATCCGCTTCTTTACCTCCACCAATTTGATCGACTGGACGCTTACCGACAATTTCGGCTACGGCGATTACGTTCGGGGCGGAGTGTGGGAATGTCCGGACTTGTTCCCGCTTACCGTGGAGGGGACGGGCGAGAAAAAGTGGGTGCTCATGATCAGTACGGGCGCCAACCCGAGAACGCAAGGCTCGGACGCGGAGTATTTTGTCGGCACGCTTACGCCGGAAGGCAAATTCAGCAATGATAATCCCGTCGGCAAAGTGCTGAGAACCGATTACGGCAAGGAATTTTATGCGTCGATGTCCTTCTCGGATCTCCCCAACCATCGCCGGATCCTGGTAGCTTGGTTGACAAACTGGGATTATCCCTTTGCTTTCCCCACTCAAGGCTGGAAGGGAGAAATCACCCTGCCGCGCGAAGTGACGCTGAAGCGTACGGAGGAGGGACTTCGATTGGCGCAAGCCCCGATCGAGGAGCTGAAATCGTTACGAAGGGAGATTTTCTCCGTTGTTAATCGCGAAGTAAACCCGAACGGGAGCAATTTGCTGGATGGATTGACTTCCGGGGCCTATGAAATCGAAGCTGAAATTGAAATTCCGAAGGGAAGCGGAGTGCGGGAATTCGGTTTCCATCTCCGCAAGGTTGCCGAACAGAAAACGGTAACCGGGTATAACGTCACGGACAATCGGATGTTTGTGGATCGATCCGATTCCGGCGTAACCGATTTTTCCAATCTGTTCTCTACGCTTCATACCGCACCGCTTCAGCCGGAGAACAATCGCGTAAAAATGCATATTTTCGTGGATGAATCCTCGATTGAGGTGTTTGCGAATGACGGCAAGGTTGTCTTCAGCGACCTGATATTCCCGGATCCGGCCAGCCGGTGGATGAGCTTTTACACCGACGGCGGCAAGGTGAACGTGGTATCCATGAAGGTGTACGCGCTTAACGACGTCTGGAATCAAGATACAGCGGATCCGGATTCGGCCCGGATTCGGATGAACACGACCGTCCGTGAAATCGCTCTCGGGGGGGCGGAGACTTTGCATGCCGTGGTGGAGAGCGGAAAAAACAACAACGGAGAGCGGCCGATCCAATGGAACACCAGCGACCCAAGCGTCGTGCAGATCGTCTACGCCGATCATACGCAAGCCGTCATTCGGGCTGCAGCCAAAGGCGAAGCGGTCATTACCGCGTCTACACCTAACGGGAAGACGACGGCAACGGTGCCGGTAAGGGTTTTTGACGGCCAATTCCTTACGAATCTGACCGGCTGGACCCCCGATCTGTCCTCGTCGAAATGGATGGCTGCGGAGTACGGCATCCGGGGCAGTTATTGGAGCGACGCCAATTACATGGCGCAGGAGCAAGCAGGCGACTTCACGTATGAAGCGGATATGAGGCTTGCTGAAACCGGCGGCGCGGGCTCCCTGTTGTTCCGGGCCAGCCAGGACGGGCGCAGCGGCTACTATTTCAATATCGATCCGAATATGAAGGCATTTCGGCTGTTCTACAAAGTGGACGGAGGGTTTGCCGACCGGCAAGTGCTGGCGAAGGTACCGACCTTTGTGACGCCCGGGAAAACATACAGCGTCAAAATCGAAGCGAATGGACCGCATATCCGCATCTCCGTGGACGGAGTAAAGATCATGGACCTTTCGGACGGTACGTTTGCGGAGGGGCATTTCGGCGTGAATGTCTTTGGCGGCCAGGCTTATTATCAGAATGTCAACGCGAGCCAGATGCAGCCGGCCAAGCTGCAAAGGGCAAGCTTCGTAAACAGCGCGACGAACAAGTTCCTGTTCACCGCGACATCGCAAAACGGGGAGCCCGTCACGATTCGGGATGTCAGGGAAGGAGAGGCTAAACAAGCCTGGGTTTTAGTGCCGACGGGCGATGAACTGGGCTCCTACTCCATCCGCACTCCAGAAGGGAAGGCCCTCGATCTGGATACCGGACAAAACAAAATCCAGCTGTACAATTATCTTGGCTTTAACAATCAGCGATGGCTGCTTCGCAACAACGAAGACGGCACGGTTACCATCACCTCGGTTCATCATGGAAAAGCGCTGGAGGTCTCGGAGACGGGGACTGAGCTGATCTTAAATGATCCCGACCCTGCTCTTGATAGGCAAAAGTGGAGCGTGGAAGTTATCGAATAGTCTGCTCTTGAAAAGTTTCGACTTCATTCCGTAATTTATTATACACGGTGCGGCTTCCGGAGTTTTCGGGAGCCGTTTTTCGTTGTTATCTCATTATAGACAAGCAGTGGAAGAATTGGATGACTGAATTATAGATGCTTACTTTTGAAAGAAGCCATGACCTCAGCGTGGCTTCCTGGCATCCTGTGGAAGCATTTTAATTGGTCCGGTGTCGTCATTTCAATGGTAGGTTTTATTTTGTTAGCACTCAGCAGTAATTATTTTCTTGGGGGAAAACGAAATCATCCTGTTCAATCTAATCGAGTGCATGTATAATTATGCATAATATATATGGTATAATCATGGATGCTGGTATTATCGGTTGACAACAATATTGTCCGATTGTTCACTAGCACCGGTACATCAGGAGGAAGACATCATAATGATTCAATCGATTGAGCATGCACAAAAGCGAAACATCGCAAGCAACATCTTCAAAGGTTCGGTCGGAAATCTGATCGAATGGTACGATTGGTACGTTTATGCTGCTTTTGCAGTATACTTCTCGTCTGAGTTTTTCCCGACAGGAGATCCTACCAGCCAGCTGCTAAACACAGCTGCAATTTTTGCGGTCGGCTTCCTGATGCGCCCGATTGGGAGCCTGCTGCTGGGCCGCTATGCCGACCGTCATGGACGCCGTGCCGCGCTGACGCTTTCCATCTCCGTTATGGCCGGCGGTTCGCTGATCATCGCCTGTACCCCGAGTTACAGTACGATCGGCATATTTGCTCCGATCATTCTGGTTCTTGCCCGTCTGCTTCAAGGGTTATCGCTAGGCGGAGAGTATGGCACCTCGGCTACCTATTTGTCCGAAATGGCCAGCAGCGGCCGCCGCGGCTTCTACTCCAGCTTCCAGTATGTCACCCTTATTGCCGGACAGCTGGTCGCGCTTGGGGTTCAGATCATTCTCCAGCAAATGCTCAGCGAACCTGATATGAAGGCCTGGGGCTGGCGAATTCCTTTCATTATCGGAGCCATCGGGGCACTCGCCGTATTATGGCTGCGCCGCACGATGGACGAATCCGAGCAGTTTTCCAAGATGAAGTCCGAAAGCCGGGCGAACGCCGGGACGATTCGAGCTCTGCTTAAGCACCCAAAGGCGGTTGTGACGGTTATTGGACTCACCTTGGGCGGAACGGTCGCTTTTTATACGTACACGACTTATTTACAGAAATTCATGGTCAATTCGATGGGACTTCCGAAGGAAGTTGTCAGCTGGATCAACTTTATCGCTTTGCTCGTATTTGTTATCCTTCAGCCGCTCGCCGGCATGCTGTCCGACCGGATTGGACGGCGGCCGCTGCTCATCAGTTTTGGAATTCTCGGAACGTTGCTGACGGTGCCGCTGTTCTTCATCTTGGAGCATACGAATAGCTCTATCGGGGCATTTTTGATCATGATGGCGGGTTTAATCATTGTTACCGGATACACGTCCATCAATGCCATCGTGAAAGCCGAACTTTTCCCGACGGAAGTCCGCGCGATTGGCGTAGGTCTCCCTTACGGACTTACCGTGGCGGTGTTCGGCGGGACGGCGGAATTCATCGCATTATGGTTTAAGAGAATTGGAATTGAGTTTCTCTTCTACTTCTACGTAGCTGCCTGCATCGCCGTAAGCCTTATCGTTTACTTGCGTATGGGTGAGTCTTCGAAAGTCTCCCGTATCGAAGCTGAGCTCGATGAAACAAAAATACATTAATTTAGCCTCCCAGCGGCCACCGTGCACTGCTCCCAGTGCACGGTGGCCGCTGCTTGACGTTGGTCGAGCGCTCCGGCGCTTACACCTTCGCCTGTCTGACGAAATCGTTCTCCAATCGCGTCGACCATTGCTATAATTGAATAATCGTCAATATTGGGATAGTCTTTCTGAAATTGCTTGATCATGTCCGGGAGCCAGTGGACGACTTGTGCGGGGATCAATTTATCCGTCCAATTAGTTGTCCGAATTGGAAAAAGGGGCGGGGACGCTTTTCGTATGTAAGGAAGAGGCTTGCTCTTGCGTTACGCAGGAGACGATAAAAGGGACATAGATTTTTTTATATTTTATCTTTACAAAATTATATTAATTCGTATAATAAACTATATGAAAAGGAGTTGCAGTATGATGAATAAATCAGAAGTGGAATTGAAACGGTACATCCCTATAGTAGAAGCGATCGCTCAAACATTCGGGAAACACTGCGAGGTGATTCTGCATGATTTAACCCATCCTCAATCGTCCGTAATATATGTAGCTAACGGCCATGTTACAGGAAGAGAAGTCGGTCAGCCATTTAATCATTTGATCACCCAGGTGCTGCTGTCCAATAAATTCCAAAACGATCTTGTTGCCAATTATAAAACAGAAACGATCGACAACAAAGTGATAAAATCCTCTACAGCTCTTATAAGAAATTCTATAGGGGAAGTGATTGGAGCCTTATGTATCAACTTTGACCTGACGCATTTGGAAATTGCAAAAGATTTTTTCGGAAGCTTCTCCCAGCTTGAGCAAGATTCCGTAAAAGAGGAGGTGGAGCTCTATGGAAATGTGCTCGACATCGTTGATGACCTAATCGGTAAAATTGTAGATAAAGATCGTGTTGATGATATGGACCGTAGTCATAAGCTTCAACTCGTGAAATTTATGGACGAGAAGGGCGTGTTTTTGATTAAAGGAGCAATCGATAAGGTCGCTGATTTGCTGAAGGTGTCTAAAGTGACGATTTATAGCTATCTGGATGAAATTAGAAAAAATAATTCGGACTAGGAAGTGAATAAGCATCTCAAATGGGAAGGATAATTCCCATTTGAGATGCTGGGATCTACATATAAAGAACGAGCTTTAACACTTAAAGACTGAATATTCAAACTATATCTGCTGATCATCATTCATCGGTTGAGCTAATTGAAGGAGAGAGTGCTCTATGAAATACATATGCAATTTGTGCAAGAGAACTTATGCCCCGGACAAGACATTATGGCGATGCAAATGCGGAGGCTTGTTTGATCTTGTTGATTTTGACATTCGATTCGACTTGGAAAAAATACAATCCAGATCAAAGGATATTTGGCGTTACAGAGAAGCGCTTCCTTTCGCGCAGCAATTCGACGGCAGCAGTTCCGTTTCTCTGGGGGAAGGGGGCACTCCAATGGTGGCATTATCTCCGGACCTTCCCGATATATTCGTGAAGCTTGATTTTTTAATGCCCACACTTTCATTTAAAGACAGAGGAGCAGCTGTGTTAATTACAAAAGCGCAAGAGCTTGGAGCCAAGTTTATTGTTGCGGACAGCAGCGGGAATGCCGGTACTTCCATTGCGGCCTATGCGAATCGGGCGGGTATGGAATGTGAGATTTATGTCCCTGATCGTACTTCAAGCAAAAAGATAAAGCAGATCAGCGCACATGGCGCAAAGGTCTGCCCGGTTCCAGGAAGCCGCGAAGATACAGCGAAGGCGGCTCAAGAGGCGGTTCGGAAGAAAGAAGCTTTTTATGCGAGCCACGTTTATAACCCGTTCTTTTATCAAGGGACAAAGACCTATGCCTATGAAATATGGGAGCAGCTAAGGAAGGCGCCCGATGTCGTCGTCGTTCCTGTCGGAAATGGAACTCTGCTGCTGGGAGCTTATTACGGTTTTAAGGAATTGCTGGAGTGGGGTTTGATCAACAAAATGCCAAGATTATTAGCCGTTCAAGCAGAGGGGTGTGCGCCTATTGCAAGGGCTTTTGATGCAATGAAAGATGAAGCTCATCCGGTCGTAAATACAGGAACGGCAGCCGAAGGGATCGCTATAGCAGATCCGCCAAGAAGCAGGCAAATACTTGCAGCGGTAAGAGAAACCCGCGGGGTTGTCGTGACGGCACCGGAAGCGGCGATACCGGATGCCAGAATAACACTGGCGAAGAAAGGATTTTACGTAGAGCCTACAACCGCGGCAACTTACGCCGGTTTTGTCGAGTATGTAAGGAAATGTACATCCGGGAAGTTGCCGGTGGATCAGAATCTTTTTCCAAGTAATCCATTCGAACTTAATCATCATGGAACCACCGTTGTAATTCCCTTGTGTGGAGCGGGATTAAAAGCTGATTAGTAATATCGTTATCGGAGGCGAAGCAATTGAAAAAGAAGAAAATTGGCTTGGTTTGGCAAATCGTCATTGGACTAATTCTTGGGATCGCAATAGGGTCCGTTTTTTACGGCAATCCGGCAGTTTCCGTTTATTTAAAGCCGATAGGCGATATTTTTATTCGGCTTATTAAAATGATCGTTGTGCCAATCGTATTTTCAACTCTCGTTGTGGGGATTGCTGGAGTAGGTGATATTAAGAAGCTTGGCAGGCTCGGCGGGAAAACGATTCTTTATTTTGAGATTGTGACGACGTTTGCGATTGTATTCGGATTATTGATTGCCAATTTATTTAAACCGGGTAAAGGTGTCGATATGTCTCATCTTTCCAAAGGCGATATCGGCAAATATGTGGAGACTTCGGAAAAAATAAGTCATAGTATGTCCGATACATTCGTTAATATTGTACCGAGCAACATATTCCAGGCGTTTGCAAATGGAGATTTGCTTGCCATTGTCTTTTTCTCCGTACTGTTCGGTCTTGGAGTTTCAACACTGGGCGAGAGAGGCCGGCCCATACTTCAATTTTTTGAAGGTGTCTCGGAAACGATGTTTTGGGTAACGAATCAGATTATGAAGTTTGCTCCATTCGGTGTTTTTGGCTTGATTGGAGTAACAGTTTCTAAATTTGGTGTCGCCGCTTTGATTCCAATGGGCAAGCTGGTACTCTCTGTCTATATTGGCATGCTGATGTTTGTGTTTGTTATATTTGCACTCATCGCGAAATATTGCGGTACCAACATTATTACGATTATAAAAGTGCTGAAAGACGAGATCGTTCTTGCGTTTTCAACAGCAAGCTCTGAAGCAGTATTACCTAAACTGATCGAGAAAATGGAGAAGTTTGGATGCCCCAAGTCAATATCCTCTTTCGTAATTCCTACCGGATATTCGTTCAACCTCGACGGTTCAACTCTCTATCAAGCGATTGCGACTGTTTTTATCGCCCAAATGTTTGGAATTGATTTGCCGATTAGCTCCCAAATTTTGATTGTATTCGTTCTGATGCTGACATCCAAGGGGATGGCCGGAGTTCCCGGAGCGTCTCTGGTCGTTCTCTTGGCAACCTTGAGCTCGGCGGGTCTTCCGATCGAAGGAGTGGCGTTTATTACGGCTATTGATCGACTTTTGGACATGGCACGAACGGCGGTTAACGTGATAGGGAACGGACTGGCTGCAATCGTGATGTCAAAATGGGAACGTCAATTTGACCGGGACAAGGCTCAGAAGTATGCATTCTCGTTGAAAGCCGCAACCGGCATTCAGAACCATACAACGATATGAGGAGGTATTGGAATGCCGAAGAAAGTGCGGATTGAAAAGGATTTTTTGGGATCAAAGGTAGTTCCGGCTGAAGCTTATTACGGTATTCAAACCTTGCGGGCTGTCGAGAATTTTCCCATTACCGGTTACCGAATTCATAAAGAACTTATTGTGGCGTTGGCCATCGTAAAAAAAGCTGCTGCCTTGGCCAATAAAGAGATTAAGCAGCTTGCTCCCCATTTGAGTGATGCGATCGTGCAGGCAGCGAATGAAATTATCGGAGGAAAGTGGCATGATCAGTTTATCGTCGACCCTATACAAGGAGGGGCCGGCACATCATTTAACATGAATGCCAACGAAGTTATCGCCAACCGGGCGATAGAGCTTTTGGGAGGGGCCAAAGGGGATTACAATATCGTGAGTCCGAACAACGACGTCAACAGGGCCCAATCAACGAATGATGTTTTCCCCACAGCCATCCATATTGCCGCTCTTTCTTTACTGGACAAGCTGCTGGAAACGATGAATGAATTGCACCGGGCTTTTGGGAAAAAAGAAAGGATTTCGCCGGCGTAGTCAAAATGGGTCGTACGCATCTGCAGGATGCCGTTCCGATTCGACTTGGACAGGAGTTTGAAGCATACAGCCGTGTATTAGCCAGAGATATCGTACGAATCCAGATGAGCGGGGAATATCTGTATGAAATAAATATAGGTGCAACAGCGGTGGGGACGGGTTTAAATGCAGATCCGCGCTATATGAAAAGGGCGGCTGAGCTTCTCGCGGAATTAAGCGGTTTTCCATTATACAGTGCGGAGGATCTGGTGGATGCGACTCAAAATACAGATGCTTATACCCAGTTTTCCTCAGCTTTAAAGGTTTGCATGATCAATATGTCCAAGATAGCGAATGATCTGCGGCTGCTTGCTTCCGGCCCGGGGGCAGGCTTGGGCGAAATCAGCATTCCTGCCCGCCAGCCGGGATCGTCAATCATGCCGGGCAAGGTAAACCCGGTGATGTGCGAGGTTCTTAATCAGGTCGCTTTCCAGGTTATCGGAAACGATCACACCATATGCCTCGCTTCAGAGGCCGGGCAGTTGGAATTGAACGTCATGGAGCCGGTAATGGTATTTAACCTGTTGCAATCCTTGAGCATGATGAATCAAGTGTTCAAAGTTTTTCGGACCCATTGCCTTGAAGGAATCGAAGCGAACGAAGTCCGATGCAGAGAATATCTAGAGAAAAGTGCCGGAGTCATTACGGCGCTTAATCCTCATCTGGGTTATGAAGTATCGGCAACAATTGCCAGAGAAGCTATTCAAACCGATCGGTCGGTTCGGGAACTATGTCTGCTGCATCAAGTATTGACGGAGGAAGAATTAAACATCATCCTCGATCCGTATGAGTTGACACATCCGGGAATTGCGGGAGCCCGTTTGTTAAATAAATTATGAGCTATTAATTTGGGAAGGACGATGAACTGCCAAGTGATATTCATTAGCGAACGTGATGTTAAAGACTTGTTGACCTTACAGGATGCCATTCATTTAACGGAAAGAGCTTATGCCGAGCTGAACGCTTCTCAAAGCGTCATCTTTCCTGCGGTGCGGGAAGAAATACGGGAGCATCGAGGGATCTTCGGCATCAAATCCTCTTATCTGAAAACGAAGAAATATATCGGACTGAAGGCAGGCGGTTTTTGGTTAGGCAATGCGGTTAAAGGAAAGATGAATCATCAATCAACGATGATGTTGTTTGACGCGGAAAGCGGCGAGCCGTTATGTGCATTGAGCGCCAATTATTTGACGGCCGTGCGCACGGCAGCCGCCGGAGTCGTTGCCGCCAAACGTCTCGCCCGAAAGGATAGCAAAATTGTCGGGATCATAGGAACCGGTGCTCAAGCAAGGTCACAGTTGGAAGGGCTGATCGCCTCTTTTTCCGTCGAAAAAGTGCTCCTATACGGAAAGTCGGAGGGGAAAGCGGAACAAATGGCCAAGGAAATCATCGAAAAAAAGGGCTATTCGGCTGCGATCTGCCCATCTCCTCGGGAATTGGCCGGGCAATCGGACATCATCGTGACAACGACCCCGTCTTATACGCCTGTTTTACATACATCCTGGGTCAAGGATGGAACGCATATCAATGCGATGGGGAGCGACACCAGAGGGAAACGGGAGCTTCTGATCGACAGAAAGCCGGACAAAATGGTATGCGATCTGTGGGTGCAGAGTGCGGCCATGGGAGAATTTCAACACGGAATCGCACACGAAGAGCTTTATGCGGAGATTGGGGAAATCGTAAACAATAAGAAGAAAGGCCGCGAGAACGAACGTGAAATTACGTTGTTCGATTCAACGGGGCTGTCGGTTCAAGATCTTGAGGCCGCATCATTTGTGTACGAATCATTGAAGTCCAAAATCAATTCGATAAATGAACTCCAGGAGGTATAAATCAATGATTGGAATGAAAGCCGAACAACTGGATACGCCGTCTCTTCTTATCGATCTGGACCGGATGGAACGAAACCTGAAGGAAATGCAGGCTCTGGCCGACTCCGCCGGAGTCAAATTAAGACCCCATACAAAAACGCACAAAATGGCGGAAGTAGCCCAATTGCAGTTGGAATACGGAGCCCGAGGCATTACGGTGGCCAAGCTTGGCGAAGCGGAAGCGATGGCGGGGGCCGGAATAACGGACATTTTTATCGCGACCGAAATCGTTGGTGAGCAGAAAATGGTCCGTTTGCGCTCGCTTGCCGAGAAAGCGAAGGTTCGGCTTGCTGTAGACTCGATTTATCATGTCGAACAGCTGGATCGTTTCTTCGGGGACCAAGTGCCCGTTGAAGTGATGATCGAAGTCGATACCGGAATGCATCGCTGCGGCGTGGAGCCGGAGGAAGCGGTTGAGCTGGCGGGAGAGATCGTGTCCCGGTTCCCGCAAGTAAAGCTCGCGGGCATATTTGCCCATGAGGGCCACACCTATAATGCGTCGGAAAAGGAAGAGATGAAGCAAATCGCGCTCGATACGCAGAAGCAGGCTGTGGAAACTGGGAAACAAATCGAAGCGAAGTGGGGAATCTCGTGCGAAATCAGTATCGGCTGCACATTGGGGCAGCTGGCCGGGGAATTTCTGCCGGGAATCACGGAAGTCAGGCCGGGAACTTACGTTTTTTATGACGTGGGACATGCATATTATCTTGGCGACATTAATCGTTGTGCGGCTACGATTTTGTCAACCGTTACCTCCAAGAAAGGCGAGGAAAAAGTCGTTGCCGATGCAGGAGCCAAATCGATGACCATTGATCAACGATCGAGCGGGGTACTGAAAACGGAAGGCTTCGGTAAAATCAAATCTCATCCTGATTTAATGATTAAGAAGCTGTCGGATGAACATGCCATTATTTATCCGGGAGGTTCCTTGAATCTGGGCGATCGGATAGAAATTTACCCCAATCATGTGTGCCCGACGGTTAACCTGTACAATAAAGCCTATGGGATTAGAGACGGAAGGGTCGAGAAAATTTTAACGATTACCGCAAGAGGGTGCAACCAATAATCATTCATCTTCACTTTTCATGTCAGAGGAGGATCCGTCCCGCACGGATCCTCTTTTTTGCCCCCCTAGGGAGAGGTTTAATTCGGCACGTCTTTGTGATACATTTGACAGCACATGGATAGGCTACGGGGGAATGAAAAATGAAATTCCGCAAACGAGCGCAATGGCTCGGCAATCTGCAGCTGCGCAACAAAATCATCCTGATGTTCATCCCGCTGATCGTGCTGCCGAAATTCATTCTCGCGCTGCTGTCAAACCGGATGTTCAGCAGCTCCATGATCGACAAAACCAGCAGCCATAACCAAAATCCGTTCATCGCCCTGCTTGCCAAGGACGCCACCGAGGAGCGCGGCGAAGTGTACGGGCTCTCGCTCGTCTACAGCGGCGGCTTTCTCGCTCAGGCCGAAGTCGACTAATATTTTACGACGCGGGTTCAGATCGGCATGACGCCGTTCGATTTCAGCTGGAAGCTGGCGCCGGGCGAATCGTTCCAGTCGCCGGAGGCCGTGCTCGTCCGCTCCTCCGAAGGGCTCGGCGGCATGTCGCGCATTTACCACAAGCTGTACCGGACCCGCCTGTGCCGCGGCGCGTTCCGCGACAGCGCGCGGCCGATTCTGATCAACAACTGGGAAGCGACCTACTTTAACTTCAACGCCGATAAAATCAAGGAAATTGCCGCTGCGGGCGCCGACCTCGGGATCGAGCTGTTTGTGCTCGACGACGGCTGGTTCGGCAAACGCGATAACGACGACAGCTCGCTCGGCGATTGGGTGACCGACGAGAGCAAGCTTCCGGAAGGGCTCGGCAAGCTCGGCGAAGATATCAACGCGCTGGACATGCAGTTCGGGCTGTGGTTCGAGCCGGAGATGGTATCGCCGATCAGCGAACTGTACCGGAAGCATCCCGACTGGTGCCTGCACGTTATAATTTGGAAAGTTCCTAGTACTACCTATATTCTTGGAATTCTAATACTTATTTGTGGAATGCTACTGCTGATAATCAAGAGTAAATTTCTCAAACGACAAATCGAATTAATAAAAAAGAAGAATGAAGAATTCAATAAAAATCACGAATCTGAAACTCTTAATAAAAATGAAAATATAGAAATGAGAGAATAGTATGCATATCAAAGAAGCCCCCCGAAATCACCTAACACTATATTCACACCCTCAGTCCGGCAGAAGTTAGAAGTGGATTCGATGAGGCATCTCAGTATCGGGGAGCTGAAGCCGGACACACCCGCACCACCTACCCGTATCGCGGCCGCCCCTTCGGGGCTTAAGGTGGTGGGGGTTCGTAAATACAAGAACGTTATCGGAAATTGCTGAAAATCTTATAATGAACAGGAGAATTGAAATGGATTCAGCTGAATTTCTCGAAGTCATTAAGAAAAATACATATCTGGCTATTAAATACGCAAAATCATTTGAAGTTGATCTGAATTTTGAAGAGAGAACTATAAATGATGTTGAGAGGATTCTTGAATATTACTCAACAGAATTTCTAAATGCTACAGAAGAAGAAAAACCCACCGAAAATCAAATTTGGTCGATGGCAGTAATTTGGGGAACTTATGTTGGAGAATTAATGAAGAAAACTATAGGAGAGCCATGTATGTGGATTTATGAAGAAGGAGAATTTTTGCTTGAAGTAAATAAGGCGAAAGCCAATCCAATAGGAAAGGCATATAAGAGAATTGTGAATGGGCCTGAAGATAATATAGTGTCTTTTTATGATTTAAGTTGTATGAAATTCAAAGAATATATTAATACAGGATCTTGGTAGTATTTCGAAGTGGTCAGCAACATCTGATAACACCGTATTCCCGCTGCATCGTTGACGCTCCTTGGTCTGCCCGAAGATAAGTCGGGGAAGCGATGTCAGGCAAACATTCCTGTGAGGCTAAGTCTAACGACCCGTTTGCTGACGCTCATTTAGGCCTCTCGGATTCGGGAATACAACAACGTTATAAGAAAACCGGCGAAGGGACATAAGACCAACAATGAACGATTACGCTGATCGGATTGACAAAGTAATCAAATATATAGAAGAAAACTTATCTCATAAGATAAATCTGGATAAGTTAGCGGAGGTTTCAAACTTCTCCAAGTATCATTTCTCCAGAGTCTTTACCTCTATAGTTGGAGTGACGCCGCTCTCATTTTTAACAAATAAGCGGTTACAAAAATCAATAACCTATTTAACTGAAACAGATATAACAATACTGGAAATCTCGATGTTATGTGGCTTCGAATCACCTTCTAATTTTAATGTGGCATTTAAGAAGCTTTTTGACATGACGCCGAGTGAACTTAGAAAAAACCGGGTCAACAATAGCAATATTTCATTATATCTTGGCAATAAGCAAGAGGAAGTAAATGATCCTTCTCGCTATGATGAAAGAAGCAATAATAACTTTCTGAGGAGGATTTGGCAAATGAATATTTCGATTAAAGAACTTCCTGATTATGATGTGGCATTTGTAAGACATGTTGGGAGTTATCTGGACACTTATCAAGCATGGGGGAAGCTAGGTGCTTGGGCAGGGAAGAACAATTTGTTTCCACCCGAACAATATTTTATCGGGGTTTCTTTAGATGATCCAAGTATTACTGAAGAATATGCTTGTCGTTACGACGCCTGTATCACAATTCCACAGACATTCAATCAAGAAAATGAATCAGAAGTACAATTTAAAACTTTACCGGGTGGCCTTTATGGACTCTATCAGTTTTACGACACGATCGACAAATTTGCTATTACCTATCAGAGTTTATATGGTCAATGGTTACCTAATAGTGATTATGAACCCGATGAAAGGTACTGTCTGGAGTTCTGCATGAATAATCCTTCAGATGATCCTGAAAGGAAAGCCAAGATTGAATTATATATTCCAATAAAGAAGAGATAAGAATTCGGGGCAAATTTACAGGGGGGAGTACACCAATGAAGAAACACAGAATAAGACCAACGGCATTAATATTTCGTGAGGATCAGATTTTGTTGATTGAGTATGAAGAGAACGGTGAATTCCATTATAACCTGCCGGGCGGAGGTTTAAAGAAGGGCGAATTATTGATGGATGGATTAAGCAGAGAGGTGTATGAAGAGGCTTGTATCCATATTGAGACGGGTTCAATTGCTTTTGTTTATGAGTTTAATCCTAATAAGCAATCGGGTGATTATGATCCTGAAACAAAACCTTCCATCCATATCATCTTTGAATGTACCCTGAATGCTGAAGAAGAGCCTAAATTGCCTGCCAAACCTGACCCCAATCAGACAGCTGTTCGATGGATGCCTCTCAGTAAATTGAAAACGATCGTCTTATACCCTAATATAGCCGACCACATTCTTGATTATTATAGCAATAGAAGATCAATCGAACTCCTAGAAGATTATAAACTTGCGAGTTATGGCACATTAACCGATCCATCAGCTTCCTTCTAATATCTGAGAATTTTGAACATATTGCCGATAATTTCCTCTGTTATAATGTGATCAAGACGGATTCGATAACAGGTGAAAAGATGAGCTACGTGGAGTCGGTGCAAAGGGCGATTGACTATATCGAGGAGCATCTGGATCAGGAGCTTGATCTCTCCAGCATTGCAGAGGAAGCCTATATTTCGGTCGCTCAATTGTATCGGGTGTTTTACGCACTTACGGGACATCCCGTCAAAGACTACATTCGCAAAAGAAGAATAAGCGACGCTGCCAATCATCTGAGAAACTCGAAACGCAGTGTGGAGGAGCTTGCGTGGAGCAGCGGATTTGAGTCTTATCATTCATTTGCCAAGGTGTTTAAGAAGATCGTAGGGTTGACTCCTGCTGCCTATCGTAACGCCGACATTTTCTTCAGCTTCGAACCGATTCGTCTTAACGAACGGATCGCCTACAAGGAGGAAAAGGAACAAACGGAACTTTTTCCGGATGTCAAAGTGATCCGGTTCATGCCGGAGAAGATGGTTGCCTATCTGCATATTTCCAAGCATGAAGAAGGAATGGAAAATGAGGCTTTCCGGATTGTTTGCCAAAAGCTCAACGCAGCTGAGGCAACCAGGTGCTTTAAATCCAGGCTGCGATTTTTCGGATACAATGTGGATCTTCCCGAAGAAGACGGTGAACCCCGATATGGTTATCGGGTGCTGATCGCGGATGCGAAAGAGCGAATTGATGATGATTCGTTTATCGAGGAGCCATTCGTTGGCGGGCTGTATGCCGTAAGAAAGATCGCCGCATTATCCCCGAAGACCGTTCAGGACGGATGGAACAGGCTGCTGTCCGAATGGTTGCCGAAAAGCACATTTGAAATCGGGACACATCAATACATCGAGGAGTTCATCGCATACAACGATAAAGTAACGAGAATGAACCTGTACCTTCCCGTGCAACGAAAGTTCCATAATGAACCGATTGAAATCGTTGAGCTTACAGAGGTCAAAGCTTTTTTCTGCCGGGGATACGGAGCCGAGGCTCAAGCGGTTGCCGAACAGCAATTGATCGATTGGTACGAGAGAGGGTCTGACGAAAACCGGCGAGCGGATCAAGGCAAATACTATATGGCCTTTCATTACGGCATTACAGATTGTGAAGAATACTGGTGGGAAAACGGGATCTTATCGGCTGAAGCGGAAGCTCCGGCACTGGAGAGACTGGAAGAGAAACGTATCGGATCCGGTACTTATGCCTGCTGCGTCTCCAAGACATACGGTTTGTTAACCGGCGTTCTGGATAAAATGCATCGCTGGATTGCGAACAATGGCAGCTACAGGCTGGATGAAGAGCGGCAATGGTTTGCTGAATATCACACCAACGACGGATCAAATGTAGAGCGGGATACGATTGTAAAAGTCTATATTCCAATCCTAAAAGGAGAGCGCTCTCAATGAAAAAGTCTGCAAATAAGGTTAGCGAAGAAAATGTTCGGCCTCAATTTGTGACACAGGCATTCAAAGTGATCATGGGCTCAAGCGAAAAATCATCGGATCGCACGCAAGAGCCGGCAATCGACTCGTCCAATGGACTCGAGTCCGGGATCGATCTCATGACGCTGATCCAGTTGCCTGCTACCCGGCTGAAGCAGACGGTGACGTTTTATGTCGAGGTGCTGGGATTGACACTGTCACATCCGGAACGGTCAATTGAAAGAAACACGTTCGTCGAAACCATACCCAGGATCGGTCCGGGTCTGCATCTACTGGAAACTCCGGATTCGGAATTCCGCCATCTGCATGGAACGGCGAATGACAAGCTGGAAGAATTTCTTGCATTTTACGCCAAAAGTCTCGTTCATCTCCACCAGCGGCTATTGCAAGCGGGGGCAGAGATCGTAAAGGAACCATCGGACGGATATATGTCCTTCTTCGATCCGGAAGGCAACTTGATTGGGGCTTACGAGCGAACGGATCCCGGAATCAACGATCGGTTCGAAAGCAACATTACCGGATTCCGTCATATTCAGATGTACGCCGCAGATCCGGTGAGTACGGCAGCATTTTTCGAGCGTGCACTTGGGTTTGAAACTGCAAAATCAGATGAGAATGCAATCGATATGGCGGTGAATAGCGGCGAAGAGAATCAACCGATGATCCGATTGGTGCACGCGGATGATCCGGCGAACCCGCAGCCCATGCATTGGAGCCTGGACGGCCTGCCGAAGCACGCACTGGAGCTGCACTCGAAAAATATTCGGGCACTGAAGGAGCGGGTGCTGGCCAATGGAGGAGATGTGAAGGAAAACTTGGAGTTTAACGGATGCGGTGGTTATCTCAAGTTATATACGCCTGACGGTCATTACATCTGGGTCAATCAGGATCGAAGATACTGCGGTTACTAGAGGATTTCCATTCAGAATGATCCGGAGGGTTAACGATGTGCCAAATACCAATTCGTAAAGAGCCGCCGGAAGGTTATCGACCGGTGATGGTTCCGAAACCGTTAAAAATGATCTATGGAGGAAAACCGATGAATAAACAACAGCAATCTGAAGAAGGTTCCAAATTCATGAGCCCGATTAAGAACAAAGTTGGAAGCGTTTTTGTTCCGGTACGAGATATTGAAAAGTCCCGTACTTGGTATTGTCGGGTTCTGGGGTTAAATGAGGCTGACTGTGAAATTATTTCGGGTCACTTGTGCCCGCTGCCCATGGAAGGAACCAGTGTCATTTTGGATACGATGCCGAAGTGGGGAGGCGAACAGCCGGGCGGAGCGCCGAACATCGAGACCCCATCCTTTATGCTCATGACCGAAGATTTGCAGGGTTCACTTAATTATATGAAAGAACTCGGCGTTGAACTGGTAACGGAAATCGAACATGATCATTGGTTCGTTGTGAAGGACCCGGACGGCAATAAATTGATGATCTGCCGTGAATAGTACACTGGACGACCGAAAGAAACGACAGCCCGATATTTGTTAGTAT
Organism: Paenibacillus beijingensis; assembly: GCF_000961095.1. NCBI lineage: Bacteria > Bacillati > Bacillota > Bacilli > Caryophanales > Paenibacillaceae > Paenibacillus > Paenibacillus beijingensis. The sequence continues at coordinate 3,685,599 of NZ_CP011058.1, forward strand.
GTTACGGCAAGCTGTCCCCTCACCTTACGACCAGAACGGGGAGGGGACAGTTCGTTTACTTCTTACGGGCGTTGCTCCTACGGTAGATCATTCAGCCTATTTGGTTGACCGCAAGCAAGCCGGCTATGATGTAAGCCGACCATTCAATCGTCCGTCCCAGATCCATCCATTGTCCGATGAACCCGACCACAAGGACGGGGATACCGATCCCGATAAAGGTTACCGCATAAAACAAGAGATGTTATTGGCACGCTTGTCGTTCGGCGAGACGTGATTGATAGGAATCAAACTACCGGCGTAACTCGGTCCATGACCCAGGCCAATGAAGGCCGTCGTCAGAATGAGCACAAACAAAGACTGGGTATATAAAGTCAGGACGATGCCAAACACACCGACAACCATCAAAGAATTGCCGATAACAATCATGCGCGACGCTGTCTGACGCTTCAACAGGATTTGGCTCATCGTGGATAGTCCGAGCACAAGAGCAACCATCGTTCCGGACAGGCTAAGACTTGGCTTGCTGACAAAAAGATTCAGATACGCAGCATGAGCTCGCCAAGAAAATGTTCAACGACAGAGGCTACAGCGGCATGCTCAGCTTTATCGTTCCGGAGGATATGGATAAGATCGACGCCTTTATGAACCGACTCCATTTTGCCCACTATGCTCCGACGCTTGGCGGACTTCGTTCTACCTTAAACCATACCTGCACATCTTCCCACAGCCATGTTCCCGACGATGTACGGCGAAAAATGGGCATTATCCCCGGCATGTTCCGTCTCTCCGTAGGAATTGAAGATGCCGACGATTTAATTGCAGACTTCACCCAGGCGCTTGAAGTTTTCGGAAACTAGAGCCACAGCGCTCAATCAGTCAAAAGGCCTTTTCATTTTCGATCAGGCCTTTCACCCTTCATTGAAGAACAGCAGCTTGGACAAGTGGTACAGCAAGTAAAGACGCTGCCTCATGTGGTTGATGTGGAGACGAACGCACAGAGCCTTTTTTCATTCCTGCTGGTCGCCTATTGCCTGTGCATGACGCTGCTCGGCAACAACCTTCCGGCCCCCCTCTACGCCTTGTATCGGGAACAGTGGCAGTTATCTTCAGGGGTCATGACCTTTATCTATGCCTTGTACGCCCTTGTTGTCATTCCGACCATTGTCTCGGTCGATCCATCATGGGCTCGTTCGGCTTTCTTTTTGCAAATGGCGTCAATGGACCGGAGTGAAAAATCAAGCGCCCAAAGGGAATATCGTCATTGCCGCAAGAGATGCGCAAATCTTCCAGCTCAATGCCTTGATAGTCGCTCAAACCTATCAGATTGCCCAGCTGAATACGGTCATTGCGACGCGGGATCAGCAAGTGTCCGAAAGATACGGAGGAATTAACAAAGTTCGGCATCAAGGTCATCATTGCTTAGACATTCTGCCAAACCTGTTTACCCGACCTCAAGAGGTCGGGATTTTTGCTTGATGTCAAAAAAAGACCCCTTTCCAATCAATAGAAAACGTTTTCTTCGATCGGTTTGTTTTTTATAATTTGGATAAGCGGAAGGGGCTCTTACTCTGATTCAAATTTACGTTTACAATAGACATGATGTGAAAACAAGAGTAAAGGAGCATCATTGTCGTGAAAAGTATCCGCAGCCGCTTGCTTGCCATGCTTCTCGTCTTTATTATCATTCCTTATTTTTTGTCGGTGCTGCTTATTTATTGTCATACGAAACAAAAGGCCGAGCAGCACGAGCTTGCCGATTCCCGGGATCAAATTCAAAAAACCGCTGAAGATTTGGAGGAATATTACGAGGATCTGCTCGATTTGCCGTATATTTTATACCGTAATCCCGACCTGTTCCGTATTTTTGAAAAAGGTTTTGAAAGCGCTATCTACTTTAATCAGCTTGAAATCGACAAGGGTATGAAAACGTTTTACCTAATGCGCCGGGAAATTCGTCAGATCAGGATCTATATTGCCAAAGGAGAAGATTCCTTTACCGTCTATGATGCGATGGTAAGCCCCCGCAAGCATCAGCCGGAAATCATGCGGCAGCTGGCCATTCGCCGATTAATGGGCTCAAAGAGTAATGTGTTAATCGAACCGCCGCATCGAATTCAAAATTATCATCGTTCCGCTAATGTGCCGCAATCAGATAAAACGATGGTGCTCACGATCCATCACAAAATGGTGGATGTCTTATCGAACGAAGTTCTTGGAGTTGTCACGATTGATTTTGATCTGAACCGTCTTGCAGATATTTGCAGCCGGATCACCCATGGGGTTGATGAAACGGTGTATTTGACCGATTCCAACGGCTATGTGATGTATGCCTCCGACCCGGGATTGATCGGTTCCCGGCCCGATTCACAAGACCAAGCAGCTATGCTTACTTCAATTGGGCGGGGAAATCCGGGTGATATCGTGTTATCGAACAAATTGACAGGCGCATTAAACGATTGGCAGTTAACCAAATTCACCTCAAGCCGCCTGTTGTACCGGGATGCAAGGGAAACCGCATACAGCAGCATGATGGTAGGGGGCGGTATGATGCTTCTCGGGCTTATTATGGTAAGCATCATCTCCGACCGGATCACCCGTCCAATTAGGCTGCTTAGCCGAAAAATAAGACGAATTGAAGGCGGCAATATGGATGTTCCCTTCAACAGTATGGGAAAAGACGAGATCGGCCATCTGGAACGTCATATTAAGGAGATGATGAACCGGATAAATACACACATCGAGCGCCAATACAAGCTGGAAATCGAGAATCGGACGAATCAGTTCCGAGCGTTAAAATCGCAGATCAACCCGCATTTTCTTTATAATGCCCTGCAGTCGATCGGCGCTGTGGCGCTGCGTTCCCATAATCCGGAGGTGTACCGTCTGATTACCTCTTTGTCAAAAATGATGCGGTACACCATTCGCGGGAATCAATGGACGACGGTTCGAAAAGAAATCGAGCATGTGGAAGCGTACTTGCTTCTGCAGGCGGAACGCTTTCGCAGCGATTTCCAATATACCATTGCGATCGAGGAAGCGCTTCTTGATTTTCGGATCCCGGCCATGATTATACAGCCGCTGGTCGAAAATTTTTTCAAGCACGGTGTCGAAGAAGGCTGGCATGAAGCGCAATTGCGAATTTATGCGGAAATGAACAATGATAGAGTTACGCTTGCAGTCGAAAATGACGGTCCCGGGTTGGCAGACGAACCGCTGCGTGCGCTGAGAAACAAGCTTTACGGAATCGGACATGACGAATCGAATGCCGATGATCATATCGGGCTGAAAAATATTCACGACCGGCTCGTTTTGAATTACGGTTGGAATGCGGGAATCATTCTAGAATCCGACAATGGACAGGGGTTCAAGGTGCTTCTTGTTATTCCCGTTCTGTCCGGGGAGGGGGCATTAGCATGAAAGCTTTAATTGTGGATGATGAGCTTAATGTGCGGGATGTCATTCGCTTTCTGGGGAAATGGGCGCAGCATGGAATTACGGAGGTTTTAGATGCGGCAAGCGGTATGGAAGCGAAAGAAATCATCGAGAGGGAACGTCCCGAAATTATATTTACAGACTTGAAAATGCCGAAAATGAGCGGGGTCGAGCTGATGGAATGGCTTAGCTCTATCGGTTACCCAGGTAAAATGATTATCGTCACGGGGTATGACGACTACGCTTATATGCGCAAAGCGATCCACTGCGGCAGCTATGATTATTTGCTTAAGCCGATCGAATCGGAAGCATTGAATGAAGCGCTGTCGGGAGCGATCCAAATGTTGAAAAAGGAAGCCGCCGAACGAAATCCGATATCTTCCGGTCTCTATAAGGAAGCCCGAAAGCTGCATGCGAACAAGCTGATCACGGCGGCATGCGAAGGAGAGCCGTTCGATCCGGTTGACGTTGCCGCCTATCTGCCGAAAGCGGACTTATACGATGTGACGCTCATCTGTTTTTATGAATCTCACCATCCCGATCCTTATATTGCGCGGTTGGATGAACTGCTGGAGGAACGGGGGTGGGGAAGCGTCTTCCGTCTTCATCACAATCGTTCGGTCTGCTTGCTGATCAGTATACACGGACAGCTGCTGCTGCTGGAGGATTGGATCAGCCGCGAGTTCGACATGCCGCTGCGTCTGGTCAGCGGGGAACCGATCACAACCTTTGCCGGTCTTCCGATATCTTATAGAACTGCTCAACAAGCGCTCGCCGTACAAAGCTTCCGGGCCATTCACCGGATGAACGAATTGGATGTGGCGCGCCGCATCCACGATATTGTTGATTATGTAGATAAACATTACTTGGAAGAAATCAGTCTGGATCAGCTGGCAAACCGTTTTTTTCTAAGCAGAGAGTATATTTCCAGACGTTTTAAACTTGAAAAGGGCATGAATCTGTCAAGTTATATCATCCAACGCAGGATTGAGCAAGCCAAGCGCTGGCTCGTTGAAACCGATGAAAAAATGTATTCCATAGCCGTGAAGCTCGGTTATCGGGATGAAAAATATTTTTCCAAACTATTTAAGAGGACTGTAGGCCGGACGCCGCTCGAATACCGCATGAGTCCGGCTAAGCCGGAATCGAAGCTCATCTGATATGTCCGTACCGCTTCAAGCGGGAAGTGCACATATAATCATGCAGAAATTACAGGAGGGTCGCATCAATGACGAAAAGAATGGTTCAAATGATGTTGGGATGCGCGGCAGCCGTATCGCTTACGGCATGCGGAGCAAACGGGGAGACGGGCAGCGAGAGCGGCGCCGGTTCAAGCAAAGTCGTAACTTTGGAAGTGCTTAATCCTAAAGTCGAAATCTCCTCACAGTTCGAACAGATGGTGAGAGCGTACGAGAGCGAAAACCCTCAGGTTAAAATTCATGTCAACACAATCGGCGGCGGCGCGGACGACCGTGCAGATTTAAAAGCGAAGTTTGCCGCCGGGCAAGGTCCGGATATTTTCACAAACGGCGGATACGAGGAAGCGAAGCTGTGGAAAGATTATTTGGAAGATTTGTCTGATCAGCCTTGGGTAAAAAACGCATACGATTATGCCCTTGAGCCCATGAAATTGGATGGCAAGATCTATGGAATGCCGGTCAACCTGGAAGGCTACGGTTTCATCTACAACAAAGATTTGTTTGCCAAGGCCGGAATCGAGACCTTACCGAAAACGCTTACAGAATTGAAGATGGCTTCGGAGAAATTAAACGCAGCCGGCATTACTCCGTTTGCCGTCGGTTATTCGGAACAGTGGATACTGGGCGTCCATTTGCTGAACATCGCCTTTGCGCATCAGGAGGACACGGACGCTTTTATTCAAGGGCTTAACGATGGCACCCATACGATAACAGGAAACCAGAAGTTCAAGGATCTCATTCAATTGCTTGATTTAACGTTGAAGTATGGAAACAAAAACCCGCTGACAACGGATTACAATACCGAAGTGACGATGTTTGCAGTCGGGCAAACCGCTATGATTCAGCAGGGCAACTGGGTTCAACCAATGCTGGATCAGCTGCAGCCGGGTATGAATGTCGGATTCCTGCCGATGCCGATTAACGATGATACGGATAACGATGCTCTGGCAATCGGCGTTCCGAACAACTGGGCGGTTAATAAAAAAACGACGGATGAAAAGAAGGCGGAAGCGAAGAAGTTCTTGAACTGGATGGTAGATTCGGAGCAAGGCCAGAAATATATGACGGAGCAGTTCAAATTCATCCCGGCATTCAAAAATATAAAGACCGATAATCTTGGCCCGCTAGCATCCGATATTATCCGTTACTCAAAAGATAATAAAACGCTGACATGGAATTGGTACAAATACCCTGACGGAGCGGGAAGCGAATTCGGTCCCGCCATGCAAGCCTACGTTGGCAAGCAGTTCACTGCCGATCAATTGCTGGAAGAATTCCAGAAATCGTGGATCAAGGCTTCAAAATAAACGATATATAGTGGAATTGTGCTTGCGAACCGGTTCAGGGAACCGGTTCGTTTTTGATTTAGAAACGGTATCGTTAGGGAAATCCGATCTTGCAAATTCTGACAAAGGTCGACAATTTTCCTCCACTTCCGTATAGTTAGAGAGGGAAAAGTAACTCTTTCAAAGATTCCGTAAAGGGTGCTTTTGCTGATTGGTGAACAACGGAGAAGGTGGTGCGTCGGGATGCGGGCTTTTCTATTTTCCAACCGTTTCGCTCTTAAAATAGTGCTGACTTTTTTGTTCCTGATCTTATTTTCGACTCTCACTATCAGCATGCTTTTTTATATAAAATCAACGTTCATCGTAAAGAAAAACGTTCGCGAATCTGCCGCTCAAATCGCTGAGCAAACGGCGGATTCCCTCTCCTATATTATTAACTCGGGGAGCGATACGGTGGATTTTATTTACAGCAACCCGGACATCCAGAACGCGGTCGTCAACATCAATACCAGTCCGCGTGAAGAGCAGGGCCGGATTTTTCAATACATGAACAAGATGTTGAACCAGCTCGTCTCCTCGAACTCCTTCGTTAAAATTGTTTATGTGCTTAAGGAAGAAAGCAGCGGCTGGGGGAGCGGCACGTTTTCCCCCTATATATATAATCCGTCCATGTACAAACTGATGCGGGCACGTGCAATTGACCAGGAATGGATTCAAGAAGCGAAACGGAAGGACGGAAGCTTGGTGTGGCAGGGGCTGCAGTTCAACCGGCTTGTCGGGGGAGGCCGCAATACAGACCTGATTCTCCCTGTCGGGAGGGTTCTCAAAAATTTTAAAACCATGGAACGGATAGGGTATATATTAGTTGATTTGAATGGGTATGCGATCTTGAATAAGATCGAGAAGCTCAAGCTAGGGGATACGGGGAAGTTTTTCGTTGTGGATTCGGAAGGCAGAATCATGATTCATTCCGATCTCAAGCTGATCAATAAGAGAGTTGAACACCCTGAACTGTTGAAACAAGTTGTGGGCGATGATCGTGCCGAGTTTGAATACACGGAGAACGGGGTTCCGTATTACGGAGTCAAGCAGCTGCTGAGCAATGGATGGATGGTCGTAGGGACAGTGCCTGTTCATGAAATCACCGGAGAGTTGGACAAACTGCAAATGTTTATCCTGTATTCCTTCGGGCTTCTTGCGCTGCTTGCAATAGGAATCGGGGTGTTGATCGTCGGAAGGGTTACGAAGCCTATCAAGCAGCTTACTTTAGATATGCGTAAGGTCCAGCAAGGTGATATAACGGTCAGGACGCAAGTTAAGTCTGATGATGAAATAGGCCTCTTGAGCCGTCAGTTCAATAAGATGCTGCAGGAAATCGAACAGCTTATCCGTAAGGTGGAGGAAGAACAGGGGCAGAAGCTTCAGGCGGAGCTGCGCGCCCTCATGCACCGGATTCACCCCCACTTCCTGTTAAATACGCTCAGCATGTTGTGGTGGTCGATCAAATCGAATCAAAATGAACGAGTTGCAAGAGGTTTATCGGCATTAATTCGTCTGCTGGAAGCGCATATGGGAAAAAGCGGAAGCATGATTCCATTGGAAGAGGAGCTTGACTTCCTGCAAAAATATATCACGATATTGGAGCTGCGCTACGAAAGGACCTTTATACTGGACTTAGACGTGGAGCAGGGGCTGGAAAAACAGGTCATTCCCCGCATGCTGCTTCAGCCCTTGGTGGAAAACGCCATATTTCATGGAATCATTCCGAAAGAAACGGACGGCCGCATCTCGATCCGTGTTTGTATAAGCGGCGATTATACGGAATTTCTCGTGACGGACGACGGTGTGGGGATTGGGGAAGAGAAGCTGAATCTATTGGCCGATCCGGAGAAGGCCATCGCGGACGGGAAAATGGGAATCGGTTTGCGGCATATCTACGATATGCTGCGGTTCTATTATGCCGGACGTTCAGAGTGGTCAGTTGCCAGTAATCCCGGAAACGGTACGACGGTTCGAATTTTGCTGGGAAAGGTATCGAATTTCCTCGACGGAAAGGGAGAGGCTGGATGACAAGACGATGGATTTTCATTTTTTTGATCATCGTTCTCACCGCCGGTTGCGGAAGATTAAAGGTGATCAACGATCCGGATGAGATTCAGTTGCTCCACGAGAACAAAATGCGGGTGGTCGAGTTTTGGCATACTTACAGCGACGAAGAAAGCCGGATTTTGGAAGAGGAGCTGATTCCTTCATTCGAACGCCAATTTCCCGACATTAAAATCATATCTGAAAGGCAACCGTTCAATATTGGTTTGAAGAACACACTGATTGCCCGAGCTGCTTCGAATCGGGGACCCGATGTCGTCCGGATGAAAACGACCTGGATTCCTGAATTTTACCAATTGAAGCTGCTTTTTTCTTTGAATCAATTTTCGGATTTCCAAAATGTGCGCAGTGCTCTTAACCCTGAAGTAATGTCGGCCGGCTTTCATCAATATCATGATTACTCCCTTCCTTTGGATATGTATGTACAAGCGGCCATTTATAACCGGAGACTCTTATCTCAGGCAGGGTATTCGTTACCGCCCCGGACAATGGAGGAAACTTTAGATCTGGCCAGAAAAAAGCGTTATATGATCGGACTTGGGGGATTGAATGCCTGGAAGACTTTACCCTATATTTACAGTCTTGGAGGCTCGTTGTTTGATCCTTCCTTCACCAAGGCAACCGGCTATTTAGATGGACAAGCGACGGTTCGGGCCGTCAGAAAACTGCTGCTCCTTTATAAGGAAGGGCTGATTGACCCCATGGTGGGCGATGATGGCGGCGATAATTGGGAGGGTGTTAAAAGCGGAAACGTGCTGATCACGGGCGAGGGCCCTTGGTTTTATAACATTTGGACCGATACAGAACGGCACAGAGCTTTGCAATTTACGATCCCGATGTCGTTCCCCTTTGACAAGGTGCCTTCTCCCGTTGCAGACGGCGAAGATTTGGTCATTATGAAAGGAAGCAAGCAGCCGGAAGCTGCCTGGATCTTTCTGAAATGGATGACCGGTAAGGAAGCTCAGCTGAAAATGTCAAAAATCGGGCTTTTCCCGACAAACCTGGAAGCGGCCCGTTCGATGAAAGTGAACAGGGATTCTTATATCTATCCTTATCGTGAGGCTATTGACCATGCTTTCCTGAAGACTTCGATAAAAAATTGGGACAAAATCGATGAAGTGTACACCCTTTATATGCGTAAAATATTTCGCGAAGAAATCTCGCTGAAGATTGGATTGACACAAGCGGCGGAAGCAATCGACCGGTTATTGGCCGAAAAAAAGGGCTGAAGACAAGGTGTCTTCAGCTCTTTTCAATTGAGGCAGTGGCCGCTGAGCTATAACTTACTTGTTGTTTCCGGCGTTCACATGAAGAGTGACGTTGTTGACGTCGGCATCCGCGTTAATGGAAGCGTCATTTTCGGTTTGAATGATTACTTTATGGTTTTCCATGACCGGGATTTTAACATATAGAACGTTGTCTTTCGCATCGAAATAAAAAGCTTTCTCTTGCCCGTTCATTTCTTCGAGGCTGTTTGCTTTTGCATATTTATTATTTGCTGCCTGCACTTTCTTCGGCTCTTCGGCCTGATTCAGCTTTAAAGTGTAGGACTGAAGGTCGGATGAGTAGTTCTGAACTTTTTTGTCCTGCTCAAATTCAATGTGATTCCCTTTCTTTTCCACATGGAAGTCGGTAACATTGTATTCGCCTCTTGTGTAATCCTCTGTATTCGCATCATCCTGATAGAAGCTGTATTTGGCTTTGTTATTCAGATACGTATCGAGAATCAGATTGGTCAGTTTTTTCTCGCCGGTATACTGCTGAACTTCGCGGCGAGGGATAATCGAGTCTTGCTTCACATAGATTGGAAGCGTGCCGAGATCGGCTTGTTTCATGATCTTTTGGCCGCCTTCAAGCTGTTCACCGGTCCAGTAGTCCACCCATTTTGAACCATCAGGGAGGTACACGGTACGGGACGTTGCTCCTTGATTCACCACAGGCGCGATCATCAGCGAATCGCCGAACATGTATTGGTCGTCAATGTTGTAGGTATTCGGGTCATGCTGGAATTTGTAAACGAGCGGCTGTTGAACGGGCTGCCCGCTTTCCTGCGCCTGTTTGAACTGGTTGTACAAGTAAGGCAGCAGTTCATAGCGCAAGGAAATATATTTGCGGCTGATGTCCTCGACTTCCTTGCCGAATGCCCACGGTTCTTGCTCCTTATCCCAACTGTAATGGTCGCGGGAGAACGGCACGAAGGCGCCGACCTCGATCCAGCGGGCAAACAATTCAGGCGTCGGTATATCCTGCGAGGTAGGTTTTGCAAAGCCGCCGATGTCGTTGCCCACAAAAGCTGCGCCGGACAATCCGATATTCGAATTCATCGGGATCGTCATGCGGAGATGATCCCAGTTGCTGGAATTATCACCGGTCCAGATGGCGGCGTACCGCTGGGTTCCCGCATAGGCAGCCCGGGTAAGCACGAACGGGCGGATGTTCGGCTTGTTCACTTTGAACGCGTTGTACGTTGCTTCGTTTTCCAGATGGGCGAAGAGGTTATGCATTTCTTTGTTCTCTTTTTTGCTGCCGTCATCTGCCTCATAAACGGTATCCAGCGGCATTGACCAACCTGGACCGCCAAATACGGCCGGTTCGTTCATATCGTTCCAAATTCCGGCTACGCCTTTGTCAAATAGCGCTTTGTGCTTTTTCGCCCACCAATCGCGGACATCCGTTTTCAGGAAATTCGGGAACACAGAGTCGCCCGGCCAAACATTACCGATGTAGGGGCTGCCATCGGCATTTTTCACCCAATAATTGTTGTTTGTTCCTTCCTGAAAGGTATCGAAGCTATTATCCACTTTGACGCCCGGGTCGTTGATCGTCACATATTTATAATGAAGTTTGTCCATATCTTCTTTCAACTTGTCGGGATCAGGATATTTCGGTCCCCAGGTAAATACACGATAATCATTCATGTAATCGATGTCTGCGTACATCGCATCCGCCGGAATTTGCTTTTCGCGGAAGGTCTTCGCCACCCTCACAATGTCATCCTGCAAATAACCCCATTTGCTTTGCTGGAAACCCAGCGACCATTCCGGCGGCAGATTGATTTTACCCGTCAAATCGGTATAACGGTCAACAACATCTTTGATTTCCGGACCGTTGATGAAATAATACGTCAATTTTCCGCCATCGGCATAGAAGTAATAATAATCGTCGCTTTCTTTCGCCATGTTGAAGTGGGAGCGGTACGAATTATCGAAGAAAATGCCGTACGCCTTCTCGTTCTTCAACCCGATAAAAAACGGAATGGTCGCATACACATATTTCGTATCTTTCGTATAGCCGTACGCATCCGTGTTCCACATGCCGATATCGTAGCCGCGTTTGTTCAAGCCGCCGGTTTGCTCGCCGAAACCGTAAAAGTTTTCGGTCTTGTCGGTTTTCTTGAACACGTAGGGTTTTCCGTTTTCATAACCGGCCCCTTTTACGTCGTCTTCGTTAATTACGTTCCCGTTTTTATCCAAATATTTGATACCGAATGGGCTTTTTTTAATGTCTACCGTTAAGTTATCTGTCGTTATGACGATTCTCTTTTCGTATTCCTTCACTTTGAATTTGGGAGCGGGCCAATCCTTTTTGGCAATCCCCGGAGAAACAAATTCCTCCTCGCCTTTGTTTAAGAGGGACACTTTGGCCATATCGGATGTGAGCAGCCGGATATAAGCTTCCTGCGCGCCTAGATTAAGCTTAACGCCATTGGCCAGCTTCTCGACGCTTTGTACCATCATCGGCTGCTGCAGTTTGTTTTTCTCCAAAGGCGTATCGGGAGCCGGCTGCTGGACTTCCGCAAAGACCGGGTCGGCAAGCTGTGAAACGGCACTGCCTGAGAACAGAATTGCCGTCGATAACAATAACGGCGACCACTTCTTTAGTAACTTCATTTAAGTGTTTCCCTCCTTGAAGTGAAAGGTTATCAGATTTTTGGAAAAAAGAGGTTGGAGACAAAAGTCTCCAACCGCTATTTCTGTGGTCTGGCCACACCGGTTTTATTTGTTGACTCCGATATTCGCTTGAACCTTCACGCTGTTGCCTCCGACGTTCGCTTGAACATCCACATCGTTTTTCGTTTGTATCTTCACTTTGTGGTCCTCGTTCACCGGGATTTTGACATAGAGCACCTTTTCATTCGTATCGAAATAGTATGCTCTTTCTTGCCCGTTCATTTCGTCCATGCTGCCCGCTTTTGCATACTTGTTGTTCGCGGCTTGTACTTTCTTCGGTTCTACCGCGTTATGCAGCTTCAGCGTATAGGATTTGATGTCGGATGCGTAGTTCTGAACTTTTTTGTCCTGTTCGAATTCAATTTGGCTTCCTTTGTTTTCCACGCGGAAGTCGGTTACGTTGAATTCGCCTCTTGTGTAATCCTCTGTAGTCGCATCGTCCTGATAGTAGCTGTAGGAGGCGCTATTTTTCAGATAGGTGTCGAGAATTAAATTCGTCAGTTTTTTTTCGCCGGCATACTGCTGAACTTCGCGGCGCGGAATGATCGAATCCTGCTTTACGTACATCGGAAGCGTTCCAAGGTCAGCTTCTTTATGGATCGTCTGGCCGCCCTCAAACTCTTCGCCCGTCCAGTAATCCACCCATTTCACACCGGCCGGCAGATAAACGTCGCGGGAAGTTGCGCCTTTATGAACAACCGGTGCGATCATAAGCGAATCGCCGAACATGAATTGGTCTTCATTGTTATAGGTGTTCGGATCGTCCTGGAATTGGAATACGAGCGGCTGTTGAATGAGGTTTCCGGTTTCATGCGCTTGTTTGAACGCGTTTTGCAGGTAAGGCATCAGCTCATAGCGCATATTGATATACTTGCGGCTGATGTCCTCCACTTCTTTGCCGAATTGCCATGGTTCTTGTCTATTGGTATTTTGCTTAACCGATGGGCTGGCACCGTCATTATTGTAATGGTCGCGGGAGAATGGCAGGAATACACCAAGCTCAACCCAGCGTGCAAACAACTCCGGCGTTGTGATTTCGCCTAATTGTTTATTTTTCGTAAATCCGCCGATGTCATTGCCGACAAACGGGTGACCTGCCAATCCGAGATTGGAGTTCATCGGAATCGACATTTGCAGATGCTCCCAAGTGCTGTGGTTATCGCCGGTCCATGTTGCGGCGTAACGCTGGGTTCCCGTAAATCCGGCACGCGTCAAGACAAACGGACGGATGTTCGGTTTGAGGTATTTGAATGAGTTGTACGACCCTTCCACCTCTAAATGCGCATAAATGTTGTGAACCTCTTCATGCGTATGTTTCACGCCGTTATCGTCTTCAAGTATAGCATCCAGCGGGAGCGTCCAGTGGTCTTTGGCAATGAAACTGACCGGTTCGTTCACGTCATTCCAAATGCCGTCTATGCCTGTGTCAAAAAACGGTTTGTACTGCATCGACCACCAATCCCGAGTTTCTTTTTTCAGGAAGTTCGGGTAAACGGAGTCCGGTGGTGCCGATGGATTCCACGGCCAGAGTTTACCAAGGAAGTTGCTTCCGTCGGGATTTTTGACCCAGAGGTCCTTCTTGGTCCCCTCGTCATAAACACCGTATCCCGGCAAGGCTCGGATAGCCGGATCGAAGATATTCACTTGGTGGAAGCCCATATCTTCCATATTTTTTCCTAATCCGGCAGGGTCCGGAACTTTCTTGCCCCATGTAAAGGCTTTATAGTCGTCCATATATTCGATATCAAAGAACAATCCATCCGCCGGAATTTTCCGGTCGCGGTAACCTTTGGCTACTTCCTCCATGTCGTTTTGAGAATAAGCCCAACTTGATTGATGAAAGCCCAAAGACCATTCAGGCGGCAGAGGGACTTTACCTGTCAGATCTGTATAACGGTCAACGACGTCTTTAATCTGCGGTCCATTGAAGAAATAATAGGTCAGTTTTCCGCCATCGGCGTAGAAGTAGTAGTAATCGTCGCTTTCCTTCGCAAAGTTGTAATAGGAGCGATACGTATTATCAAATAAAATACCGTACGCCTTTTTTTCCTTTAAACCGATAAAGAACGGGACGGATTGGTAAATGTATTTTGACTCATACGGGAACGGATCCTGATGCCAGATTCCTTCTTCCTTGCCGCGTTTGTTGAGGCCGTCTGTTTTCTCGCCTAAACCGTAAAAATTTTCGTTTTTATCGGTTTTCTTGAACACATAAGGCTTCCCGTTTTCGTATCCTATGCCTTGCTCCCCGTCCTCGTTGATTACGTTTCCGTCTTTATCTAAATATTTAATTCCGAACGGGCTTTTCTTGATGTCTACCGATATGCTGCCGGTGGTAATGACGATTCTCTTATCGTCTTCCTTTACTTTGAATTTAGGAGCAGGCCAATCCGTGTTAGCGATGCCCACAGAGGTATATTCTTTGTCGCCCTTGTTTAAGAGTGACACCTTGGCCATATCGGATGTGAGCATCCGAATATAAGCTTCCTGCCCGCCCAAATTTAGCTTTACACCATTCTCCAACTTCTCGACGCCTTGCACCGTCATCGGTTTTTGCAAATTCTCTTTGACAAGGGGCCTATCATCTGTCGGCCGAAATGCTTCTACCGGGAAAACGAGTTCCTCTGCTGACACGGGTTTGGCAAAATAGAGATCCGAAACGGCAGTGCCTGAGAGGAGAACAGAAGTTGCTAAAACATAAGGTGACCATTTCTTCAATACTTTCATTACGTTTCTCTCCTTTGATGTGGAATGCTTATCCTTCGAGGATAAATGAAACCATGATTTGCCCGACCCTTATGCGATCCTCCTTCCGGTTTGGTGAATCATGCCCGTCAAAAAGGGGCTACTAAAAAAGTAAATGTTGCAGACCGCTCATACAATGGACGGTTCGAACCAAAAAGCGTTCAACAGGGTCAAAACACCAAAAGAGAGCGCTTTCCTATAGCCTGTGCCGGAAGCGAGTCGGACGCCGAAAATACAGATCCGGGGCGGTTTTGCGCCTTCATTGGATGCCTAGCGGATTGTTTTGTAAAAAATTTGTGTTTCCTATTTTCAAATGGAATAACGTGGGAAGATCTAGTGCTAAGGAATGAGGGACACTCGGGAACGGGATTCCATAAATTGGTGTTAACTATACGATATTAATATGATTATCGTAATATTTGACGTTGCCTCATTAAAATTTCTTATCTATACGAATTATATGGATTGAATAGAATGTTTTTTTTATCATGATCCGATACGTTAGAACATACCAATAATGCTTTTTAGATTGCAAATTCAGGAGGGGATTCAATGTATCGGGTTGTTATCGTCGACGATGAGCCGATTATTTGCAACGGAATTCAAGCCTTCATTGATTGGGAGAAGGAAGGGGTGGCGGTAGAAGCCGTTTGTACCAACTCGGCAGCGGCTTTGACGGCAATGGAGAACCTTCCCGTCGATATTCTCATTACGGATATTCAAATGCCATTGATGAACGGCATAGAACTAATGAAGGAAGCATTCGTGCTTTACCCACGGCTAAAAGTAATCATGATCAGCAGCTACAGCGATTTCGAATATGTAAGGGAAGGCCTCAAGTTAGGCGCCGTCGATTACTTGCTGAAGTCGGCTTTGGAGCCGGCTGAGCTTCTTGCCGTCCTTCGCAGGTGTGTCTCCATGCTTGAAGAAGAACGTTCAAAGGAAGCTGAATTTCTCCAATATCAACATGAGGCTGTTTACAGAGAACGCAAATATGTCGAGCAAGAGATCAAAAGGCTGATCGTTCAGGAACAAGTTCCATATCCGCCAATCGATTGGGCCCCCTCTTGGCTGGAACAGTGTTATGCTAGTGTCTATTTCATACTGGATAGGGTCGAGGAGTTAAAAGAAACTCATGGCATTCAACATGTTCAATTACTGCTCGAGGATTTACAGAAGCTTTTTTATGAGCAGATGGACGAGGGAGCCGCCATGCTGTTGACTGAGAACAGCTTGTTTCTTCTCGTTCCGGTCAGCACTGGCGAAGTTCGCAGCGCCAATAAAGAACGCGATACTGCGTTTCAGGAACCGAAAGTGAATATCACCGAATGGAAGCGCTTGGCGGAAACGAAATTAGGTATTGGCCTGTCTGCCGGCTATACCGTCATGCAAGGAATAAGCGGCATTCCCAATGGAATGGCACGCAGCCGCATGGCCTGTCATCAAAGATTTTTCGAGGGATTGGGTCGTTTGTTTGTATGGGAGGAAACGGCGGAAAGATGCCGGTATCCGCTTTTTTTGGCAGAGAAAACAAAACAGTACGACTGGGAACCCTTCTTCAAAATCATCCGCAGCGGGGACCCCGTTTCAGCGGCGGTTGGCTACGCCCTTGAACGTTGGAAAGGCTTGTTTTTAACCCCGGAACAAATCAGGCAAGAAGCAATCGATCTTCTAACGGAGACTTGTGAACGACTATCCGCCGCCGCAACGCTTCTTCCAGAATGGCTGGAAAGGGTAAAGCGAGCCGAGACCCTGAAGCAGACCGCTTCGCTTATGACGGATATGCTGAATAAAATCAGTAATGCCGCAATCCCGAGCTTGCTCGATAAAGGAAGCGGAGGCGAAATCATTACAAGAGCTTTGGAATATATCGCCGATCATTATAAAGAGAATTTAACGCTGCAGAACGTTGCGGGTGCTGTTCACGTCAGTAAAAATTATTTCAGCCTCCTGTTTAAAAAACAAACGGGCCGAAATTTTATAGATTATTTGATCGATCTGCGAATTCGGGAAGCGAAGCGGCTCCTGGTGGAGGAGGACGGCCGAATCTATGATGTAGCCGAAACCGTCGGAATAAGTGATGTCAAATATTTCAGCAAGCTGTTTAAGAAATTGACGGGTTTAACACCGTTGGAATACAGGGAAAAGTACCGAGGACTAGAATCGCACAAAGGTATCCTGATCTAGCCAGATGAACATCCCGAAAAGCGATGAAGAACGAGGCTGGATCGGGGACGAGCGGATCCATATACTAGGCAGCAAGCTGGCGTCGGTCACTCAACCGGCGTCAGCTTGTTTAGTTTTCAATCCAGTCCCCGCGAGATGTCCGAATGGAGCGACTGCAGCTGTCCTCTGCATAAAATTTCTATGACTTGGAAAAATTGAACTAAGATTTACATCAAAGAAAGGGGATGACTTATGAAAGGAGCGCCGTTTCGTGAGACATCCGACAGCCCGCTTAAGTCAGAGCTTTCCGAAAACAAAATATGGCTGGAACAAGCTATCAAAAACTGTGGTGATGTTTCCGTTACTTCCTATCACTATGGTCCCGAACTGCAGTTTAAAGCACTTGTCGTTTATTTTGAGACTTTGGTTCAGAACCAGAAAATCAATTTATTGAAATCGGCTTTACAGGACCTTTCGGATCATAGTGTTGGACAGGCCGCGGATATCACCCCCGATGAAGTGATGCTCTATTTTGAACGGAAAGGCGTTTCGGCCCAGTCTGCCGCAACGATCGAAAGGACTGGACAAGCACTGGAAGCGATTCTTTCGGGCCAAGTGCTGGTTTTTTTCGACCGCTGGAATAAAGCGCTCCGTTTCGATGCCTTTTCGATCGAAGAGAGAACCGTATCCGAGCCGATTACTGAACCGGTTATAAAAGGCCCCCATAACTCCACGACTGAAAACCTGAAAAAAAACGCGGGGCTTCTTAGAGCAAGATTGAAAACGGCGGATTTTAAACTTGAGTTTGTGCAAACAAAAGGGAAGACAAATACAGAATTTGTGTTTGGATATGTTGAAGGAGTCGTTGATTCCGAAACGCTATGCGAGTTTAGAAAAAGGATTGCTCCGCTCAAAGAGCAAGAGGTGCTTGGTATTTCCTACATCGAGCAGCAGTTGGAAGACGCGGTTTATTCCCCTTTTCCGCAGGTTCGGTGGACGGAACGTCCGGATACGGCGGTTGCCGCTCTCTTGCAAGGCAAAATTATCGCCATGGTTTCCGGTTTTCCGGCGATTCTCATTTGTCCCGGATTATTTACGGAATTTCTTCAATCTCCGGAAGATTATTACGAAAGGACCGTATTTTCTTCTTTAACAAGGATGCTGAGACTCATTGCTTTTGTCATTTCCCTTATGCTGCCCAGCATCTACATTGCGCTGACTACCTTTCATCCGGAATTGATTCCAAGCATCCTGCTGCTCTCGATTTTAAATTCGCGGGAAGGGATTCCATTCCCGTCTCTTGTGGAGGCGGTGCTGATGGAGTTTTTCTTCGAGCTGCTCCGGGAGGCGGGTGTCCGCCTGCCGCGTCCTACAGGCAGTGCAGTAAGCATTGTCGGGGCGCTGGTTATCGGGGAAGCTGCTATTAATGCCGGCATCGCTTCTCCGATCATGGTCGTCGTAGTGGCGTTAACGGGAATCGCATCTTTCTCGCTGCCCCAGTACAGTATCGGAGTTGCATTCCGGATACTTCGTTTTCCGATGATGGTGCTTGCTGCCACAATGGGGGGATTCGGAATCATGATCGGTTCACTGCTTATTCTTGTTCACCTGATGAGTTTGCGCGCACTAGGTCAGCCGTATATGTCGCCGATAGGTCCGTTGCGTCTGCGGGAATGGCGCGATGTCATTATTCGCGCGCCTTCCAATCTGCGGCAGCGGCAGCCCGACAAATAATCCGCAGAAAGAAGGACGTATTGTGGGAAGAGTCATCATCATGATTGTCCTATTCCTGATGCTGATGCCGTTAACCGGCTGCTGGAACGCAGTCGAACTCGATCAATGGGGATTCGTGCAAGGGATCGCAATCGATACGGGAAAAAACAACATGATTGAGTTGACGGTCCAGTTCTATAAGCCGGGTGGCGAGGAATCGGGCGGAAAAAAAGGCGGCGGCAGCAGCGGAGGAGGAGAAACGGTCAATTTGAAAACGAGAGATGCCTCCGTATTTGAAGCGATCCGCGATATAACGATCCATTTGGGACGCAAAGCGCAATGGAGCCATATGCGTGTCATTATTATCGGAGAAGATCTGGCGAAAAAAACAGAGCTTGGCGACATACTCGATTTTTTTATGCGGGATCACGAACCGAGGCCGACTGTTGCCGTCGCGATCGGACAAGGCAAGGCAGCCCGTTATTTGACAAGCAAACCGTTTCTTGAATCAAGCATGGGGATGCAATTGCGGAAGAGCGAAAAAATGTCTCATCAATTTGCCGGCAAAACGTTAAGGGCCACATTGATGGATTTAGCGCATCAATTGAAAAACGAAACGCAGGTGGTCATGATGCCCTTTATTTATTTTGATCCGAAGAGCCAGCCATTCGAGGCTGCAGTGACGGGACTGATGATCGTAAAGAACGGAAAAATGGTTCAAAAGGTTCCTCCTAATAAAATTGAAGGTTTGCTTATGCTGATTGATAAATATCAAGGGGGCATTATTCAAGTGCCTTGCTCCAATCGGAGCAAAGAAAAAGTGATGGAAGCCATTGAAGTGGATAAGGTCAAAACGAAATTTACGGTGAAAACTAACGGTGAGTCCATATCCGGCCATGCATTGGTTTCAATCGACGGGTATGCCGGCGCACTTAGCTGTTCCTCGCTGGAGACGTCGGAAGAAGTCGAGCAGTTTAATAAAAAAGCTGCAGCAACCGTCCAACAGAAATTGCAGAAAGTTGCCCTTTATTTTCAACAACAGAAATTGGATGTGTTTGGAATAGGGGATCGTATTTTCCGTAAAAATCCTGCTTTATGGAGCCGTTTAAAACCGGAATGGGAGGATAGAGTTGCCCGTATTCCGATTAATATTAGCGTAAAAGTAAATACTTACAATAATGGGGTTGACGGCGTTTATTTTGCATGGGGTTTCCCCAACGCCGAACTGGTGCTTTTCTCCATGCTTCTTCCGTTTGTGAAGAGAGAGGGGAAGCATGTGGGTAGATGGATGTTTACGATGCTGCTCGTTAACGGCATTTCGCTTACGATCGTCATTGTATGCACTATCATGGGGCTTGGACAAATGACCGGAATTTATAAATATTCTTTATTTTCCCTCGCGCGTTTGATTGAAGTCAGAGATTTTATCGAAAGAATCGAATCGATACCCGGAATGGCCCTCATCGCCGGTTCCTATATGAAGGCCACCATCGTGTTGTACATTACCAGTCTTGGAATTTCCCAATTATTTCGGATCAATGATTACCGTATCCTTGTTTTTCCGGTCGCAATGGTCGCGCTGCTGCTCTCATTGACCATGTTTACGCACGAAGTCGAATTTATGGAATTCGTAAACAACGTTTGGCCTTTGCTGATTACGTTAACCGGAGTGATCCCAATCCTGGTTTTAACTTTGGTTACGGCAATGAAAAGTATTAAGAAAGGGACCGCAGGAAATTAATTCATCGAGCCGGGCTAACTGATGAACTAATGAGCGGTTCGTCCGGAAATATAGTCGGCTGTCCGAATCGCCAGCGCAACGGTTGTCAAGGTTGGATTGGCCGCCCCGGTTGTCGGAAGTACGCTGTTATCGGCAATATAGAGCCCTTCCGTTCCGTGAATTTGACCATACGGGTCGGCGGCGGAAGTGGCTGGATCAAATCCCATCCGGCACGTTCCCATCTCATGATAATCGGTTCCCGGAGTGTGCAGGCAATAATCTGGCGGCAGGTCAAAGCCTAATAAATCCGCTGTTTTGTGAATCGATTCGATTATTTCGCCAATGATTTCGTTGTCTCTCGCACTATAAGAGAAATCGACTTGTATTTCCGGGATGCCGTATACATCTTGACGATTGCGGTTCAAGAAAAGTTTATTCTCATAACGGGACTCCACCTTGCCGAATGATAATCCGGACAATTCAAAACGTTGTTGTCCGATCCTGCTATAACCCGATCTAAGGAACTGTAATTGAAATGGCTTTCCTACCGATTCGGGAACAAGGATTTGCGCCGGCCACTCCATATAGGGCGGGTTCCCGATATCCGGCAAATATGCAGGCTTTGCGCTCGCCCTGAGCGTGAAGTCAAGAAACGAATGATTGGTAAGATAATGCCCGATCGGCCCATCGTTAATTCCGGAGTACAGAAGCAGCCTCGGGGTTTCGAACGCATTTGCCGATATAACAAGAGATTTCGTTCGCAGCGAATAGGTCGTCTTGTCCGGCGTCATGACCTCGATTCCGGCCACTTTCTTGTTAGCAGTCAAAATTCGGATCGCCCTCGCATGGATCGCCAAATCATACGGATGCAGCTTCGAGGCATCCGCCAAAAACGAAATCGAACTGAAATATACGACGGGCCCATATCGTGCCGGATCAAGGTTAATCGCCTTCGGCGCAATTTGAGCTTGCGGAACCCCTTTTTCCCAAAATCGATTGAGCACTGCTTGTTGCAATGGAGTTACCCATTCCGTCTGTTTGGATACGAACATCTGTTGTTCGGCGATATTATAATACGTCTCCATTTCTTGGGCGGAAACGGGGAGGTGCTGCAGCTCGAATGCGCTCATTCGGGGCGAAACGAGTCCCCAATAGAGCATTCTTCCACCTAGAGCGAACACTTCTCTGGCTCCGGGCATGTCCGGAAAGAAGTCTCCGATCGGGAATGAATGAAGAGGGTCTAAAAAAAAGTCCCAAAACCTTCCATCCAGTGTCGGAAAATTTGCAATATGCGCTTGCAAGACGATGGGCCCCCGCTCGACGACCCCGACTTTCTTTCCGGTCTGCCGCCACCTTTCGCACAATCTCCAAAGCGCGGCCCCTCCGCCGGCTCCGGTCCCGACGATGATGACATCGTAATCCGTCTCTGCCATTTGCTCCAATGAAGTCAACGCGATAAATTGCTTCATCGGATACTCTATCTTGCGGGGCGGGCAGACCGGAATGCCCGAGAGGTCGAATTTCCTTTCTGTCGAAGGCGGAATTGACAGCAGGCAGCCGCCCAGCTTTATATCAGGATCCCGGAGATGAGGGTTGAGGAGAATAAGCTGGTCGACTTCGACGTTATACCTGTTTGCAATCGCAACAAGCGTATCGCCGTCATTTGCAAGGTAATATTTCAATGGATTCCCCATCCTCTCCTATACTCCTCCGTCATTATTTTTTCCGATTTCGGCCTCGGCCATTAACCGCTCGATAAGCTCGTTTTTCTCGCGAATCTGTGCGGTTGCTGAGGAAAGCATATCGTTTAATTGAAGGAGCTGCATATCTCTAAGCGTCAGCAGGACGCTCCGCTCGGAAATTTGCTGATCACGCGTTGCGATAACGGTATCCCGCAGCGAGATGGCGGTATTTAGCTCCGAAATTTGCTGATCCCGCGTCGCAATGAGCGTGCCGAGCTGCGCAATCTGATAAGCTTGAGCGGCTATCGTGGCGTTTAGCTGGAATATTTGCGCATCTCTGGCGGCGATGACGATATTCCGTTCGGCAATCTGCGAATCTCTGGCGGCGATGATGGTGTTCAGTTCGGAAATTTGCAGCTCCCGGAGAGCGATGATGGTGTTCCGTTCGGCAATTTGCTGCTCCCGGAGGGCAATGACGGTGTTCCGCTCGGCAATTTGCTCATCCCGGGCGGCGATGACGGTGTTCCGCTCGGCAATTTGCTCATCCCGGGCGGCGATGACGGTGTTCAGTTCGGTAATTTGCTGGTCCCGGAGGGCGATGACGGCATCCCGTTCGGTGATTTGCCGCTCCTGTTCGGCAATGACCGCTTCCCGCTCCGCAAGCTGCGCTTTGAGATTTGCGATTTTCTCTTTGCAAGTGCTCATCTTCGATTGCGTGTTATTTGCGTTATTTTGCCGATTGGAGCGTCTTTTTTTGTTTCGGGTGACAGGTGGTATTTTTGGTCCGGGACGTTGTTTTCTTCCCACCTTATCAAGCATCCTTTTTCGTTACTGCATCGAAAGTTGGTCTGTCATTTCATAACAACGAATGGTTTCTTTACTGTATGGATATGAGGCCCGGGGCTAATTCATAACGAATATCGTTGCTGCGCATGTGTATAAATTGTAGTATGCGGATTTTCGAAAAGAGGGGGTATCCCAGGCCGTGATCCAAATGAGGATAGGAAATCAATTGTTTCAACCTGCCAAAACGATTCGCGTTACGGTGTGGAATGAATATGTCAATGAAAAAATAGATCCTCATGTTGCCCGCATCTATCCGAAAGGAATACACTATGCAATAGCGGACGGGCTGCGGCCAAGCGGCTTTCTGATCCGCACCGCTACGCTGGAAGAGGCTGAGCACGGATTGACGGAATCGGTATTACATGATACCGATGTGTTAATTTGGTGGGGTCATCTGGCTCATGACCGGGTCTCGGATGCGGTTGTTGACAGGGTCCAGCAGCGTGTGCTCCAAGGAATGGGGCTGATCGTTCTGCATTCCGGACATGAGTCGAAAATATTCCGGAAACTAATGGGCACAACATGCAGGCTCAATTGGCGGGAGGAAGGAGAGCGGGAACGAATTTGGGTCGTCAATCCCGCCCATCCGATTACGGAAGGAATCGGACCCTACTTTGAACTGCAGCAGGAGGAAATGTACGGTGAATTTTTTGATATTCCCATTCCGGACGGACTGATATTAGTCGGCTGGTTTGAGGGAGGAGAGGTGTTTCGCAGCGGATGCACATTTTATCGCGGGCTGGGGAAAATCTTTTATTTTCAACCCGGGCATGAAACCTATCCCACTTATTATAATAAGGCGGTTCTACGGGTTATCGCCAATGCCGTGAGATGGGCCGCATCACCGCACGGTGCCCAGCCGACTTTTGGACAGAGAGCTCCTCTCGAAAACATTGGGCAATAATAGGTTAAACGGGAAAGCTGCATGATTGCAAAAATCACTAAGGCGGCTTTTTCGCTTTAGTGATTTTTCACTTTGAGAGGAGTTATTAAAGAGCTTTTATTCTTGAGATCCACTTGCGGGAACGTCGTCTGGTTTCGCTGGCTGCACGGCTGATTTATTTTATTTACAAACCGATGGTCGGTTTGTATAATGTAAATAGATAAAATTGGAAACCTTTCATGGAAGGCAGTGATGAAGATGATGAGCTTGTACTTGTTTCTGCATCTGCTTGGGGCCGTCCTTCTTGTCGGGAACATCATAACGGCCGCTTTTTGGAAAATAAGGGCGGATATGAAAGGGGATTTGGCTGTTATTCACAGTGCGGCAAAGAACGTGATGCTGGCTGACTTTCTGTTCACGATTCCCGGAATTATCCTGATCATCGTGACCGGCAACCTGATGGCGATAGAAGCCGGATATTCGTTGTCCGGATTTAGTTGGGTCACGCTTTCACAGGCATTGTTTATTTTGACCGGTGTGATCTGGGTCGTGTTGCTGCTGCCGCTCCAGCGCAGCATGATTCGCCACAGCGCCAAAGCGCTGGAAACGGGAGCTCTGCACGGTGCCTACCGGAAAGCGAGCCTGATCTGGGCCATCTTCGGCACAGTGGCGACGCTGCTGCCGGTCGTCATTTTGTACCTCATGATTCATAAGCCGGTTTGATTTAAGGAGGGATCTCGATCGGTTTCAGTTTCTGCATTTTTAAATTCGTTACGGATTGCCCGATCGTACATGAGGCGCTTGCCTTATGTACGATTTTTTTCCATATAGAAATAAAGGTAATGAAATGATAACAAATCCGCAATAATACGTCATCACAGATGATCCGCTCATTACGCTATTCTAGAAGTGAAGTTAGTGACAGAGGAGGGGTTCGCATGAAAGTCAGGCTATCATTGCTTGCTGTTGCTTTTATGGCATTTTTGCTGTCCGCTTGCGGTAACAACGAAAAGTTGCCGGATCTTTCAGCCAATGACAAAGCCGACGGCGGCGGGGGGGCTGGTACCGACAAGCAGATAAAGCTCGTTTTCTGGAATAATCGGTTTCCCTCAGTGGATTCCAGCGACAAGACCAAGAAAAAGGAAGATTTCTACATCTATCAGGCGATTCAAAGGTTTGAGGACAGCCATCCGGGCGTGACAATTGATGTGCAAGCTTTTCCTGACGATATCTCTCAGGTCACAAAGTTCCGAACGGCGAGCATAGCGGCTAACGGCCCGGATGTGGCCACTCTATGGACCGGTAACTATCTGCTCGGATTGAAAAATTATTTGGAACCAATGAATGACTATTTCAGCGCAGATGAGCTGTCCCGAATTCAGGGATGGGACGCGGTCGCGGAAGGCTTGGATGCCAAACAGGGACAAATTTACGGCGTACCCTCCAGTTCCGACGGCAGCATGCTGCTGTTCTACAGCAAGAAAGCGATGCTAAAAGCCGGCGTGGATGATCCAAGCTTGTACATGACGAATTTTGACAAGTTCTCTGAATTGATGGATAAGTTAAAAACTTCAGGAATAACTCCCATAAGCCTGGATAAAACCACTTACGTATTCCATTTCCTGTCCTACTGGCTTGCTCAGACGCTTACGCCTGGCGGCCTGGCCGATCTGGTGAATAAGAAGGGGCACAACTTCAGCGATCCGGAAGTAGTGGATGTGCTCGACAAGTGGGGGGAGCTCGGAACCAAAGGTTATCTCGCGGCTGGTTCGAGCAATGCCGATGAAGGGCAGGCCACTCAGCTGTTCTATACCGGCAAAGCGGCGATGATTACCGGGGGGCCATGGAACGTCGAAGATTTTCAGAAGGCAATGGGCGATGATCTTGGCTACATGCGGTTTCCTGATATCAGCGAGAAAGCGCCCATCACCAACGGCGGGCTCGGAGGAGCGGGTAGCGGCTGGGTCGTAACTGAGTATTCCGCACACAAGAAAGAGGCTGTCGAATTTATCAAATTTATGATGAGCAAAGAGGAGAAGGAAGAGCAGCTAAAAGGACAATTAGCTTTCATTGTAAATGTTACCGATGTCGATCTGTCGAAGTTCACGGACAATCCGATCATGCTTTATATGCAGGAGCGTGCCTCAAGCCCAAACAATATCTTCTGGCCTGACAATGTTTTCCCTTCTGAGCTGAGCGCCGAAATCTCGTCACTAGCCTCACTTGCCATCACGGGCAAGATGTCGCCGGAGGATTTCGCCAAGAAGCTGGATGAGAAGCGCGATGAATTGTTGAAAAACGCGCAGTGACAATGGACTTGGAGGGTCGGAGGGGCTTGCAAACGAACGGCAATCCTCTTCCGCTGAGGAGGTAAAGATTTGAAGCTGCGATCAAGAGAAAGATGGACATCCTATCTGTCTCTAGCACCGATGTTTCTGTATTTACTGCTTCTCATGGCTTATCCTCTGGGAAGCACCTTCTACCATAGCTTTACTCGTTGGAACGGGGTGGAATCGCACTGGGTCGGAATGGACAACTACATCGACATCTTCAAAAGCGGAGAGCTGTTGAGGCTCCTTCGCACCAATTTGATAATGCTTTTGTCCGTGCCCGGCATTCTGATGATCTGCCTGGTGATTGCCGTATTAATGTTTGAGAAAGTGCCGGGTACGAATTTTTTTCGGATGGTTTACTATTTACCTTCCACCTTGTCAGCCGTCGTTGTCGGTTACTTGATGAGAACGATGTTCTCTCCGGTCGGACCGGTCAATCAATGGCTTCAGTTTCTGGGAATGGATATGTCTCAATTCGATTGGCTGTCCAATGTGCCGACTGCGTTTCTAGTGCTGATCTTTTGCTTTTACTGGCAGACGGTCGGCTACGGGATGCTGATTTTTCTATCTGGACTTTCCAGTCTGCCTAACGAAGTTCTGGAAGCTGCGCGCATAGACGGAGCGAATTGGCGAACGCAGCTTATCCGTATCGTCATTCCGCTGCTCTTACCGGCAATCGTCTTCTTTTGTGTGACCAACGTCATTTGGGTTTTCGTTGGACTGTTTTCTTTAGTATTCACTGTGACAGGAGGCGGGCCTGGCT
The DNA here is from genome assembly GCF_000961095.1 of Paenibacillus beijingensis. Taxonomy (NCBI): domain Bacteria; kingdom Bacillati; phylum Bacillota; class Bacilli; order Caryophanales; family Paenibacillaceae; genus Paenibacillus; species Paenibacillus beijingensis. The sequence goes on from NZ_CP011058.1 coordinate 3,712,423, forward strand.
ATGAAACGACGCCGATCGACTACATGATCTTTCTTAAGGCGTTTCAGTCAGATCAGCTGGGGTACGCAAGCACGCTGTCGGTTATCCTTTTCGTTCTGGTGCTATGCATATCTTGGATTCAACTTCGAGTATCGGAGAGATTTTCGGATTAAGGAGAATGCTAAATGGTGTATAAGCGGTCGTATACCATGCGTTGGTTCATCTTTGCTACCTTGCTTTTTATCGCTATCCTTACGTTCTATCCGATTCTGTTCATGGGCTTCGCTGTATTCAAACCGACAATCGAATATTTCAAATCTCCACTGGCCTTTCCGAAAACAGCGTATTTGGACAATTTGAAGGCGATGTACTATGCGTTTGATATTTTTCGTTTGTTCGGCAATACATTATTCTGCGTTGTCGTGGCGAGTATCATTAACTTAAGCTTGACCGTACCGGCAGCATACACGTTCGCCAAGAGAAATTTTCCCTTTCGTTCACAGCTGTATATTGTCGTTATCGGTGTCAGCACGATTCCGACGATTACATTCATTCTGCCTAATTATCTGTTTATGTCGAAGTTGAATCTCTTAAATACTCCGTTGTCGGTCATCCTGATTTGGGTGGCAGCGAGCATTCCATGGACTGTTTTTCTGCTTTCTTCCTTAATGCGGTCCATTCCTTCCGAATCGATTGAAGCGGTGACCATTGACGGAGGGAACTACTTTTCATTGCTTCTTCGCGTGATCGTGCCGCTTAGCACTCCGGCCATTGCGACCGTAAGTATTTTCAACGTGACGAACTGGTGGAACGATTTGCTGACGCCGCTGATATTCCTGCAATCCGATTCGGTCAAAACGATGACGGCGGGACTCGCAACGCTGATCTCCCGTTTCTCCTCGGATGTTCCGCTTCAAATCACCGGTTTATTTCTTACGTCACTGCCGCCAATGCTTATTTATATCTTTTTACAGAAGTTTATCCAGCAAGGTCTTGTTGTAGGCGCCGTTAAATAATTCGATTGGAGCGATTGAGAATGCGAACAAGCAAAATTAAAGTCGGAATTTTAGGTGGAGGCGGAATTCTCCATGCCCATGCCCCGGGTTTCACAAGACTTAGAGACGTATGCGAAGTAGTGGTGGCGGAACGCGATGTCAGTCGGCATGGACTGATACGGGAGCTGCTTGGAAATGAGACCGAGATCGTAACCGATTATAAAGAACTGCTGAACCGGGCTGATATCGAGGCGGTAGACATTTTACTGCCTCACGATCTTCATTTGCCGGTTACATTGGAGGCGGCTGAAGCGGGAAAGCAAGTACTTACCGAGAAGGTAATGGCAAGAAACGTTTATGAATGCGACCGAATGATCGAAGCTTGCCGGAAGGCAGGCGTTACCTTGACGGTATGCCATGATAGGCGATATGACGGCGATTGGCAAGTGCTGAAGCATATTGTCGAATCCGGGGAACTGGGCGAAATCCTGTTCTGGAAGCTCGAACATAACCAGAATGTCGTGGTGCCGGAAGGACACTGGATTCGTTCTTACGACAAAATCGGCGGGGGAGCGATTATGAGCTGTTTGACCCATCAGATCGACTCTCTGCGCTGGTATGGAGGCGAGGTGGAGAACGTAACCAGCATGAGTAAAGTGGTGCCGGAACGAATGGAGGGCGAAGTCATCGGCGGCTTACTGGCGAGAATGAAGTCGGGGGCTTTGGCATTGCTCTCAATCAACTGGCATACGCAATCCCATGATGCGCCGAACGGTTTATGGTATGAATTCAACCATGTGACCGGGACGAAGGGAGAAGCGTATTTCATGAGCGGTAAAGGAACATACGTCAAGATCCATAATGGAGAGTCTCAATTGTTCGAATATAATCAACGTGGCGAAGGAAGTTTTGTGAAAATAGAAAGTGCTTCCCAGCTTACCGGACATCAGCGCTGTATAGAGGAGTGGGTTAAAAGCCTCCGGGGAGAGGAAGCTAGCATTTTGACGGACGGAACGGATATTCGCAAAACAGTTGAGGTGGCCGAAGCGGCGTATCTGTCCGAACGTACGGGATGCGTTGCGAAAATACCAATCGAGCCGACGCCGTGGCAGCAATAAATGCTTCGAGATACGAAACGAATGAAAAGGACGGAGTGATGAGATGCGGATAGGTGTTGACACGTTTACGTTACGGGAGTTGGAATTGGACCCTTATCAAACGCTGGATTTCATCAAAAAGCTGGGATTTGACGGTGCGCAATTCGGCGGGATCAGGAGCATGAGCCCCCAATTGGATGTCGGGTCTCTCAAAGATATTCACGAGTATGCGGCATCCCAAGACTTGTATGCCCATGTTTCCGTGACTTATGTCAACCCGGTCATTACCGGAAGTTCAATCGATGCATTTAGGCTTAGGCTGGAGGAAGAGATACGTGCGGCGGCGAAGGCCGGATGGCATGAGCTTCATAGTGCGATCAACACGTCAAACGAGAGGTACGAGCATGCCGTTCCCTGGGAAGAGCATGTACGGCAGTGCATTAATGTCATTCGCAGTCTCAGGCCTGTCCTGGAGCAATGCGGCTCGCGAATCAATCTGGAAACCCATGGAGAAACCACATTTGATGTGCTTCGGGTAATCGAGGCGGTAGGCGAGGACATTGTCGGCGTATGCCTGGATACGGCGAATACTCTGGTCAATGCGGAGGATCCTGTATTGGCGGCCAAACGGGTGGCCCCCTATACTCATATGACGCATGCCAAGGATGGAATTGTTTATTTTTCGCAGAATGGAATCACCAGACAGGGGAAGCCGCCTGGGCAAGGCGTAGTGGATTGGGAACAAATTCTTCCGATACTCGGGCAATACAGTCCGGACCTGCCATTATCTATCGAGGATCACAAGTGGCTTTTTGAAGCCAAAATTTTCGACCGGGAATGGATGGATCGCAACCCGGACTTAACAGCTTACGAACTGGGACAGTTTGTCAAGCTGGCCTGCCGGACGGAAGCGGAGCTTGCAGAGGGAAAAATTCAAAACCCGGACGAGTATGAATCCATCCCTTATTTGGATCAGATGGAAGAAAGACTGGTCAGCGGGCTTCATTACTTCAGAAAATTGCTGGCGCAGCTTCATTTTGCCACGTAGTTTCCGAATGATGTAAGAAGGAGGCTGCCCCATGTACACCAAAGAAAGCTTGATACGGAATCTTGAGCAATTGGAAGTCGATCGGAACGGCACGCTATTGGTCCATTCGTCATACAAGAGCATTGGTGAAGTGGAGGGAGGTCCCGATACTATCCTCGATGCTCTAACGGACTATATGAAGAATGGGCTGCTCGTGATGCCTACCCATACATGGTCTTACATTGACGAGAACAACCCTAGATTCCACGTTCAGGACTCCCCCTCCTGTGTTGGCATTCTGACGGAGCTTTTTCGCAAGCGACCCGGCGTTGTCCGGTCGCTGCACCCAACTCATTCGGTCGCTGCGCTTGGCAAGGATGCGGAAGCATTCGTAACGGGGAACGAGAAGTGTGATACCCCTTGCGGACCGCAGTCGCCATGGGGGAAACTCCTCGAACGGAAAGCCACGATTATGCTGCTTGGAGTGGATTTGCGCAGGAATACATTTATGCATGGCATAGAAGAATGGGCCAATATTCCGAACAGAGTCGCAGACCGTCCTGTCCTGCTGTACACGATACTTCCTGACGGGACCGAAATTCCCGTTCCTTCGCGAAGGCACAGCGGAGGAGAGAACTGGTCGGATTATTTCTGGAAAGTCAACGACATTTTTATAAAGAAAGGCGTTATGTATACCGGACGGTTCGGGTTGGCGGAGGTTCGAATTTGCGATGCGGACCGGATGACGAGTTTGCTTAATCAAATGTTGCGTATTAATCCCGATCTCTTCTCCACGATTGATCCGCTGGATCCAGCATTAGAATATGAAGGAGACAGGACATGACTTTGAGGATATTGATTGGCGCTCTCGTTCAGGAGAGCAACACCTTTAGTCCTTACATCAGCAGCATGGACGATTTTCGCAGCAACGTGTTTTTGCTGGGGGACCAGATCAAGGAGCTCCAAATTGAAAATGAGGTCCGCGGCGGTATACAGGCTGCGGAAGATGCCGGCGTGGAGGTTGTTCCTGTCTTATGCGCATATGCCGTTTCGTCCGGTAAGTTTGCAAGACATGCGTTAAAGGAATTAAAGCAACTTATGCTTTCGCAGATCCGGTCTGCGGAACAGTATGACGGTGTTTATTTCGCCATGCATGGGGCGATGGTTGCGGAAGGCTGCGACGATGTCGAAGGGGAATTGACAGAGGAAATCAGGCGCGTAATCGGAGACCTTCCTTTCGTGCTGTCCTTGGATTTGCATGCCAATGTAACGACGAAGATGATTCGTCATACAGACGCTATAGTAGGCTATCGCACTTACCCTCATATGGATTTCTATGAAACCGGCTATCGGGCTGTGCAATTGCTGATATCGGTTCTGAAAGAAGGCAAGAAACCGGCTATGGCGATGGTCAAGCTACCCATGATCGTTCCGGCGGAAAATTCCCAGTCCACTCACGGCCCTTTCGCGGAACTGTGGAAAGAAGCGTTCGAAGGGGAACAACGGGGGATATCCAGGGTCACGTCGCTTTTTCCCGTCCAGCCTTGGTTGGACATTGCGGAGATGGGATCGTCGGCAGTCGTTGTTGCGGACGAAGCGGAGAAAGCCGAGCGTGAAGCGGAAAGGCTGGCGGAGCTTTTCTGGCAAAAGAGGCACGACTTTGATATCCGATTGTATAGCGTACAGCAGATTGTCGAGTTGGCTGATACGTATACGGGAGAAGAAGGACCGATTGTCATCTCGGACGTCGCGGACAGCCCGGGTGCAGGATCAACAGGAGACAGCGCTTTTGTGCTGCGTCAATTGTTGGATCTGGGTGTACAGGAGCGGCTGAACAGCCTGCTCGTCATAACGGACGAACGAGCCGTCGAACAGGCGATTCAAGCCGGTGTCGGGCAAAACGTGGAATTAACGGTCGGACATACGTTGGACCGTTCCGGAGAACCGCTGACGATCGCCGGTAAAGTGAGAAGGATCGGCGACGGACAGTTCCGCCTGAATGGCGGACATGCCAAGAATACGGTCGCCAACATGGGACGAAACGTAGTCGTGGAAATCGGGACCCTCTCGCTGTTGATCGGGGAAAGACCGGTATTCTCCGGCGATCCAAGCATGTACCGGACGATGGGGCTTGAGCCTGAGAGGGCGGATATCGTCATGGTCAAGTCGGCCAACCAGTTCCGGGCAGATTATGAAGCCATCTCTAAACGCATTTACATTCTGGACACGCCCGGCAGCAGCCCTGCTGATATCACAAAGCTGTCCTATCACCATATTGTAAGACCCTTCTATCCCTTTGACGACAACTTCGAATGGAAGAAGCTGAAAGGATATACATCTTACTGATAGGGGGTGTTGCCGATGAAACTGCTTCATAAAGTCGCCATCATTACGGGCGCTTCCCGTTCGATTGGCGCAGCGATCGCAAAGAGATATGCGCTTGAAGGAGCTAAAGTTGTTATCAATGACCGGGCCTATCCCGGGTTGGCTGAACGGGTCGTAACGGATATTCAAGCGTCCGGAGGCGAGGCCTTCGCATTCCAAGCTGACGTATCGAACGAATCCGAGGTTCAGGATATGGTGAATGAGACAGCGAGGCGCTTCGGAACCGTTGATATTCTGGTCAATAATGCAGCTATAGATCCGCGTGTGCCTTGGCATGAGATTTCGTCTGAAGATTGGGATGAGGTGATGGGAGTAAATGTCCGTTCCCAGTTTCTTTGCTCGAAAGCAGTGTTTCCCTATATGAAAGCCAACCATTATGGCAAAATCATCAACGTATCCTCAGTTACTTATTTTACAGGTCAGCCGGGCTTCGTTCATTATGTTGCTTCCAAGGGTGCGATCGTCGGATTTACCCGTGCCTTGGCGCGTGAAATCGGGAAACATGGCGTAAACGTTAACTGCATTACGCCGGGAGCTGTTCTGACCGAGACGGAACAGGAGAAAGTGAATCCGGATGACATGCCCAGGGTAGAGAAAATGCTGGCCGAGGCGCAGTGCTTCGCAAGAAGAGAGACGGCAGCGGATTTGGAGGGGGCGTTCGTTTTTCTCGCTTCGGCCGACAGCGATTTTATTACGGGACAGACTCTGAACGTGGATGGCGGATGGATTATGCATTAAAGGATGAATGAACAGATCTGGAGGCTTCCTATGAATACATTCAAAATTTCAGAACAAAGCTGGCTGAAGGCCAAACGGGTCGTAGCGGGCGGGGCGGCTAGCTCGCTTCGTGCCTCCATGAAGCCCGTACCGCTGTATGTGTCTTCCGCATCCGGTTCAAAGCTGCTGGATGCCGACGGCAATGAATATATTGATTATTTGCTTGCTTACGGCCCGCTCATTCTAGGTCATGCTCATCCCGAATGGACAGCCTTGGTTCAAAATTCCCTTCTTCGCGGTGTGACGTACGGACTTCAGCATGAGGGGGAAATCGAACTTGCTTCCCTGCTCACAGACATCCTCCCATGCGCCGACAAAGTGGCATTCAGCGGGTCGGGAACCGAAGCGGTCATGATCGCGCTCCGGCTGGCTCGCGCTTACACTCGCAAATCGAAAGTGATTCGTTTCGAGGGTCATTATCACGGTTGGTCGGACACTATCTTCACCTCGTTTCCGAGTCCGGACATGCGGGGGGAAGCCGAAAAGGTTACAATGGCCGGTACGGCCGGACAAAGCGAAAACGCTTTGCAGGATATTCTGCTTGTGAAGTGGAACGACGCGGAGGAATTAGAACGGGTCCTGACCGAACATGCGGATGAAATCGCTTGCGTTATTACAGAGCCCGTTATGTGCAATTCCGGCTGTCTGGCCCCAAATCCGGGGTATCTGGAACGGATGCGGGAGCTTACGACCCGGTTTGGAATCGTATTAATTTTCGATGAGGTGATTACGGGTTTCAGGCTCGGGTTGTCCGGCGCGCAAGGGCGTTTCGGTGTCACACCCGATTTGGGCATTTTCGGCAAAGCGATCGCAGGAGGAGTAGCGCTTAGCGCGGTTGCCGGCAAAGCAGACATAATGCGACTCATCGATGAAGGCACTGTCAACCATCTCGGAACGCTGAATGGCAGCACGTTGTCCATGACGGCAGGGCTTGCAACCTTGGCTCTTCTCTCGGAGGGTGAAGGGAGGGCATACAGCCGCATGGAAGAAGGTATGAACCGACTGGCTAGCGGTTTAAGGAAGTCCCTGCAAAGGCACGGAATTCCTGGAATCGTCAATCGGATCGGGTCGGTTATGCATATGATGTTCATCGACAAGCCCGAGGTAAGCGACTTTGATACATTCCAGCAACGTGATTCCGCACGATACACAGTATTTGCAAGCAAGATGCTGGAAGCGGGCATCCTGATCCGGCCCAGCGGCTTATGGTATATATCGACCGTGCATACGGACGAGGACATCGACAGGACCATAGGTACTGCGGATCAGGTGCTGGCGGCATTATAAAGATTGGGGGAAGTGAACATGGATAAAGAATGGGCAAGTCAAAAGGTCCGCAAGATCAGCTTCGAAGGCGATGCGTTGCGTATGTCCATGGATTGGACAGTAGAAGATCTGGACAAAGTGCAAGTTCTGGTCGAAAGCACGCACGGTGCCAGTCATCCGAGCTCGTATCATCTTGGGGAACTCATGGAGGAAATGGAGAAAGGCGTTTTTCAGGCCGGCGGCAAGCCCGCCTTATATACGACGACTGATATTTGCGATGGCGTTGCGCAGGCGCACGGCGGCATGCATTATTCGCTGCCGTCCCGCGACTTCATCGCTTCGATGGTGGAGATTCACGCGCTTGCCACGCCGATGGACGCCATGGTTCTGGCGTCCGCGGGAGATAAAGCTGTTCCTGCCCACCTGATGGCGATCGCAAGGCTGAACATTCCCGCTGTTCATGTCCCCGGAGGGGCAATGGGGGCCGGGCCCTGTCTGAAGTCCAATGAAGAGCTGTGGGCAATGAGTGTTCAAGTGAAAGAACAGAAGATGAGCAAGGAGGAGTTCCTTGCGTTCCAGCGCGCCTGCTGTCCAACCTGCGGAGCTTGTCAATATATGGGTACGGCAGCTACGATGCAAGTCATGTCTGAAGCGCTCGGACTGGCTTTGCCTTGGACGGCGCTTATTCCCGCAACCAATGCGGAAATCCGCCGTGCAGCAAGGGCGGCGGGACAGCAGGTCATGAGATTGGTTGAGCACGGGATCACACCAGACAAGATTTTGACAAAGGAAGCGTTCGAAAATGCGATTATGGTTCATTCCGCGATCGGAGGTTCACTGAATGCGATCATGCATTTGATCGCGATTGCGGCGGAGGCGGGAATTAAACTGGATGCCGAGACCTTCGATCGGATTCATCGCGAAATTCCGGTATTGGTTGATACGAAGACGGCCGGCAAGTACCCGACTGAACTGTTCTGGTATGCCGGAGGTACGCCGCGGGTCATGCAGGAACTGCGTTCTTTCCTTCATCTCGATGCGTTGACGGTTACCGGTCATTCACTGGGGGACAACCTGGAAGCGTTCAATCAGAACGAAATGCCGAGATATGCCGAGATGTTTCTCGCAAACTATAAGCTGAATTACCGTGATGTGATCTATCCTATCGGTAAACCGCTAAAGCCGGAAGGATCGGCTGCGCTGTTGAAAGGAAATCTGGCACCCAAAGGAGCAACGATCAAAAAATCGGCGGTTGCGGAACAAATGATGGTACACGAAGGAAAGGCTAAAGTGTTTGACAGCGAGGAGGATGCAGTCAAGGCGCTTCTCGCCAAGCAGATCGTTTCCGGCGATGTGGTCGTCATTCGCTATCAAGGACCAAAGGCCTGCGGCATGCCGGAAATGTTCTTCATGTCCGAATTGATTGCTTCCGATCCAGTCCTCTCCGTAACCACTTCACTTGTAACGGACGGGCGTTTTTCTGGGGCGACAAGGGGGCCCTGCGTCGGCTATGTGTATCCGGAGGCGCTGGAAGGGGGGCCGATCGCTTTCGTGGAAAGCGGCGATCTCGTTCGGATTGATATTCCGAAACGAGATTTGTCGATTGTCGGTATTGCCGGAAAGTATGCGACCGATGATGTCATCGCAGCCACGCTGGAAGAACGGCGCAAATCGTGGATAAAGCCCGACATCCGGCATCGGGGAGCGCTTGGGCAATATACGAGACTGACAAGACCGGCACTGGAAGGCGGTTCGATGAACCAAATAATAAGTTATATCGTCTCGGGAGAAATTTAATACGCCTCAGGAGGAAATCCAATGGATTTTTCGAATCAAAGTGAGTTATTGCATTATATGAAGCTGCATCTATACACAGCCGTGATTTGTGATATGTTGGATGATCTTGGGTTCAGAAATCAGGCTATGCGAGCCAATATTCGTCCAATGGATGGAGGTATGGTTATCGTCGGCTTTGCCAAGACGATTCTATCAGCTGATGTCTATTATAAGCATGATCATCCTTACGAATTGGAAATTAAAGCGGTAGACAGCATCCAGCCTCATGAGGTTGTTATAGCCGGAACGAATGAGTCTACCCAAACCGGGTTATGGGGTGAATTGCTTACTACTGCTTCTATCATGCGCGGGGCAAGCGGTGCGGTAATAGACGGTTTCATCCGCGATTCGAATAAAATTATGGAAATGGGCTTTCCTGTTTTTTGTACGGGCTTTAAGCCGGTTGATTCCAAGGGAAGATCAAAAGTTATCGATTATGATTGCCCAGTGAAGGTAGGAGACGTTCTGGTATATCCGGGAGACTTGATCTTTGGGGATCGTGATGGTATTGTCGTTATTCCGAAAGAGCATGCGGACAAAATCGTAGAAATGGCGATGAAGAAAGTTCAATCAGAAAATATGACACGTTCCGAATTGTTGGAAGGAAAATTGCTAAGCGATGTGTACCAAAAATACGGCATACTCTAAAATCTGGGAGTACTGATGTGCAATAACCCACCTTTAGGAGGTATTTATGCCTTATAAAATTGAAATGGTGCTGAATATCGGTTCCACCTTGGGAGAAGGAGCGTATTGGGATTATATTGCGAAACGATTATATTGGGTAGATATTTTACAAAAAAAATTGCATATTTACAACCCTGAAACCGGTTCTAACGAAGAGCATCTGTTCGATCAATTTGTCAGTTCCGTTGTAGTTAGCCGGTATGGAGGCTTGGTATTGACATTAAAAGACGGATTCTATTCCTACAGCCCAAAGACGAGAGAACTTAGGTTAATTGCCGCTCCTGAATCTCAAGAGGCAGACAATCGTTTTAACGATGGGAAATGCGATGCGGCTGGACGATTCTTTGCCGGAACAATGAATTTGAGTGGCAAGCGGGAGGCAGGGAGATTATACCGTTTGAATACTGACGGTTCAATCGACATTGTATTAGAGAAAGTGAGCATATCAAACGGAATCATTTGGAGCTGCGATAATAAGACGATGTATTACACTGATACTATGACTCGCGAAATTTCCGCCTACGAGTATGACTTGTCATCCGGAGAAGTCGGTAAGCGGCAAGTCGTTGTCTCGATTCCGGAAGAGGAAGGATTGCCGGACGGTATGACCATTGATGAGGAAGGGATGCTGTGGGTTGCCTTATGGGGAGGCGGGAAAGTATCAAGATACAATCCGGACACGGGTAATAAAATCACCGAAATCCCTTTTTATTCCAATTATATAACCTCCTGTGCCTTCGGCGGAGCAAATCTGGATGAATTGTACATCACGACAGCTAACGAAAATAATGCCGATAGCCGTACTGCCGGCGGCTTATTCAAGGTAAAACCGGGCGTAAAAGGCGTTCCGGCTCATAAGTGCGGTATCCAAATCCGGGATCGCGGCGTATATAGGGGGAGGGATAAGCTGGATGCGATTGAAAGATAAAGTCGTTCTGATTACCGGCTCAGGGTCGGGTATCGGTCGCAGTGCTGCTTTGCTTTTCGCCAAAGAAGGAGCGTCCGTGATCGTAAACGATCTCGATTCTTCCAAAGGAAACGAAACGTTCGAGGAAATCCGGACATTCGGCGGTCAAAGCAGGTTCATCCAGGCCGACGTCACTCACCAGGAATCCGCCCAAAATCTGATCCGGCAAGCGATCGCGGAATTCGGGCGGGTCGACGTCCTGTTCAACAATGCAGGAATCAGCGGAGTCGGAGCCATCCATGAGGTGGAGCCCGAAGTGTGGGACCGGGTTGTCAGCGTCAACATTCGGGGTGTATTTCTACCTTGCAAATATGTGTTGCCATCCATGATGGAACGGAGGTCGGGTGTGATCATTAACATGTCATCCTGCGTTGCGGAAATCGGATTGGCCAGAAGAGCTTCATACGCGGCGACCAAGGGCGCCGTACTGGCACTGACCAAATCGATGCAGGTTGATTACGCCCCGTATAACATCCGGATCAATGCCCTACTGCCGGGAACGATTATGACACCGTTCGTCGAAGATTATTTGAAATCCTCGTACGATGATCCGGAAGCCGCATTCGAGTCCATCAAAAAGCGTCAGCTCAGTGGCGAACTCGGACGTCCGGAAGACGTTGCCCATGCGGCGCTGTTCTTGGCGTCAGACGAGTCCAGATTTATTATGGGCGCGCCTTTATATATTGACGGCGGAGTTACATTCGGTAAAAATGCCTGAGGAGACGTTACTATGAAATTGTTTGCGTTCGTTCAAAACAAGGAATACAGATTGGGTGTAAAAATCAGCATGGGGGCCCTGGATGTTGTTTCGGCATTTCCGAATGCCAAGGAAGAAGGTATTCCTTGTTCTGTTCACGAGGCGATCGGAGGCGGGCAAGCCGCCTTAACCAAGCTGCAGAAAGCGTTAGACCGGATATCGGACCCGACGCCGCATCTTCTTGACGAATCTGTACTTACATTCGGGCCTTGCGTCACCCATCCGAACAAAATTATTTGCGTCGGTTTGAATTACCGCAGGCATGCTGAGGAGACCAATGCACCGATTCCGGAGTATCCGATCCTGTTTAACAAATTCAACAACACGCTCACCGGTCATGGACAAGACATACCGCTGCCGCGGACATCCGCTAAGGTTGACTATGAAGCGGAACTCGTCATTGTTATGGGCAAAACGGCTAAATACGTGTCCAAAGAAGACGCTTTGGATCATGTGTTCGGCTATTGCAGCGTCAACGACTTGTCTGCGCGCGATTTGCAGATGCGAACGAATCAATGGATGCTTGGCAAATCGTGTGACGGTTTTTGTCCGCTTGGCCCATACTTGGTTACGGCGGACGAGGTGGGAAATCCGAACGGTTTAACGATCAGAAGTCTTGTCAACGGTGAGGTCCGACAGCAGTCCAACACGTCAGATATGATTTTCTCCTGCGACGAAATCGTAAGTTACATTTCGCATCATATGACACTAATGCCGGGTGATATCATCATGACGGGCACACCGGAGGGCGTAGTCCTCGGTTATCCGCTGGAGAAGCAAGTATATTTGAAATCCGGGGATGTTGTTACGATCGAGATTGAGAAACTCGGCACCCTGACCAACCGGATGGTTTCGGAAGAGTAATAACATCTAACACGTCCAAATAAGGCGTGTTTTTTTTCATTTGAAGAAGCGCATAAAGGGGGTACAGTGCTTAACCACAAGCGATTCAGGTAAAACTATATAACTAGTGCGTAAAGACGGAAGCAGCGTTTTTGAGAAGGTCCCCAAATAAATGATGCTCGCATGGCTGTCCAACGCTATTAAAGCGGGAATCGGTTTGTTTTCATAACGAAACTCGCCGTCATAATCGTCTTCAATAATAAAGCCCCGCTTCTCTTTTGCCCATTCTAAAAGCTCCAGTCGCAGATTAAACGGCATCACCATTCCAAACGGGTATTAGTGCGAGGGCGTAATGTATACCATATCAGCTTGACTTGCGTTAAGACGATGAACTTGAATGCCGTCACGAGCAAGTGAAATCGGTACAATCGGAAATCCGTGCTGTTCAAAAATATAGCGTACGTGGTCATAACCGGGATCTTCGACAGCCAATGCATGCTGGCCGCTAAGAACTGTTTCGCATAATAAATTAAGCGAGTGCTGCGTGCCTGAAGTAATGATAATTTGTTCTGCCGAGCAGGCGACGCCTTACTCGCTTTCGCTTTCGTTTCGCTTGCCGTTTTGTATGTATCGCTACTGCCACAGTTTGAAGACCCGGCCCAAGGATCTTTGCTTGTGCAAGGTGCGGTTTTGGGTTTTACACAAATATCCGTCAGCTTCATTGTCAACCTCCTGATTGTGCTGGTGGCGAGCAGGGTTGCTGTGTGGTTCGGGACACGCCCAACGTGGCTGCGGGTGCAGCGTTGGCTCATGGCCAGCGCCTTGACAGGTCTTGCTGCACGTCTTGCTTTGGAACGTCAGAAATGAATATATGCTCTCATCCGGTATATCCGGAAGTTGAATCAGTGTGAACATGACTTCACTTCCGGAACCGTTCGGAATAATGGAATTCAAGATTTCTTGGCGAGACGTGGAAAACTAACGGGTAATTGTATGACCAATCTTGAAGACCACACAAGCGGCATGGCGCTTTTTTTTTGTTATTTGGTCAGGCGCTCCATGGTATAGCTGGTAATCGTAATCAGCAGTCCGATGACGGCTATAATCGCTGCCGCCAAAGGGACGTACTGAAGGCCGATTCCGCTAACGGTTAAACCTCCCAGGAAGGCGCCCCCCGCGTTACTGAGATTTAATGCGGAATGGTTGACGGTGGAAGCCAGGCTCGGCGCATCTTTGGCCATATCCAGGACGCGCATCTGCAAGCCCGGAACGATGGCGAAGGAGAATGTGCCCCACAAAAAGATCGTGACGACGGTCGCCGCTTTCAGATGGTCCGTGAAGTAAAAGACGATCAATATGGCCGTAAGCAGAGCCAGACAGACCATCAAGGACGGCATCAACCGGCGGTCCGCCAGCTTACCGCCGAGCAAATTGCCCAAGGTGACGCCGACGCCGAATAACAAGAGGATGTAAGGAATCTGGTCTTCTCTGAATCCGGTTATGTCCTGCAGGATCGGAGCGATATAGGTAAAAGCGGTAAATACGCCCCCGAACCCGAAAATCGACATGGCAAGCGCCAGCATGACCTGCGGCTTGCGGAAGGCGTGAAATTCCCGTCCAAGGTTCAATTGGCTATCGGAGGAGGATACCGAAGGAACGAGCAGGGCAACGCCGAGAAACGCAACGGTTCCAAAGGCCGCAACGACCCAGAAGGTGGCGCTCCAGCCGAACTGCTGGCCGATGAACGTGCCGAACGGCACGCCCAGGATGTTCGCGATCGTAAGTCCCGCCATCATCATGGCGATGGCAGACGCCCGTTTCTCCGGTTTGACAAGCCCGGTGGCGACCACGGAGCCGATGCCGAAGAAGGTGCCGTGCGCAAACGAGGTTACGATCCGGGCGATCATCAATATGGTGTAATTAGATGATAAGGCCGCAAGGACATTGCCTGCAATGAAAATAACCATTAACGCGCATAATAGCTGCTTCCTCGGCATCCGGTAGGTAAGCACCGTCATAATGGGTCCGCCTGCTGCTACGCCAAGCGCATACCCTGTAATGAGCTGGCCCGCGCTGGATATGGAAACTTGAAGATCGTCGGCGATGTTCGTCAGGAGGCCCATGATGACGAATTCCGTCATTCCGATTGCAAAAGCGCCTAAAGTCAAAGAAAATAATGCCCAACTAGCTGATCTTTCCTTTTTTACTGCATAATGAACAGAACTTGTTATATCTTTTTTCATAACAGTAATGGTTTCTCCTTTATTAATTGGTATATATATTTTTAACGTAACGAACATGCTATAAGTTTTGGGGATGCGATTCAATCTGTCACATATAATCGGCTCGTCTCCTCCCAAATTTCTCCGGGTTCCAGTCCGAGCAGGCCGATCTCATCTTCCGGCAGATCAACATTCGGCGCATTGACGAGGCTGGTCTGCGGCTCCGGGCAGAAGTAGCCGCCCTTCGCGCCGTCGTTCCAAATCATCCATTGTTTGTAACCGGTTCCGACATCATATATAAGCTTGACACCTGTTCGGGTATCGATGAGCTCCATTCGATTTCGCCCTTCTTGCGGTTCTGCTGTATAATGATTGTCCATCGGCTCGAAGAATGGAGACTGCTTGCCGTCCCGCATCTTCTCTTCACTTACGGAAAGCGGAAGCAGACTTAGGGTTGGAAGCATTCGCTCATTCATCTCCCAACGCTTGCCAACCGTCAGTTTGAAACGGTGATCATTCGGTGCGCTGCCCGGAACGAAGGGGGTATTGACCGCAGTGTGGAATGCAAGCAGACATGGCATCCTCTCGGCTCCATTGTTGCGAACAGTTACACGCTGCAACAACCCGTATTCACTTAACGAATAATGCAGCTTGATTGTGAAGGAATGAGGGAAGTAACGGTAAATCGGATGCAGCGGGTCGACCATCAGCTTGAGTGAGACCCGGCTCTCCTCATCGTCTGCCCCAAACTGCTCAACAGACCATGGAATGTTGTGCACAAATCCGTGAAGGTGATTGCTCTTATCCGGTTCGTTTACCGGAAATCGATAGGTTTGGCCGTTCCATGGGAACTTGCCGTCCTCGTAGCGGTTCGGCGGGAACAGCACCGGTATGCCGTGAACGATCGGACGCGCCTTAAATGTCTCCATTTCTTCCTGCTTCGGCTCTCTCAAGAACTTGTAGCCGTTCTCCGCATCGCGAAAAGCGATCAGATTCGCCCCGATATTCGGCAGCACTGCCGCTTCATAACGATGCGCACACAGCCAAATCGCCTGTTCTCCGTAATAGTCGCCCGAATGAGCCTTGTTCACCATTGTCTCTATCTCTCTCCTTATATCTAAAACTTCCTCATCTAGTTCAATTGACTTTATCGCAGTAAAAGCCAGGTACGCTGTACGTTCTGACTAATCAAGTCATGCGCACAATTTTTCCGCTTGTCTGGGATTCGAATGCCGCCAGAACGACTTTAAGCGAACGAAGACCTTCTTCCCCTGGTATGGGCGGCGGAGTTTGCGTCAGGATGCTGTCGATAAAGGCGTCAATAATCCCGCTCGATTGCTGTCCGGCATTGGTCGCGATATCGTCCGCTCTATATCGTTCGACCGTTCCGTCCCTCATTTCAAGAATAATCTGGTCTTCAGGATGTGTTCCGACTTTCATCACGCCGTTTTCGCAATAGAGTACCGTGCTGTTATCAGCTTCTCCGTAATAGGTCCAACTGGCAGCAAGCGAACCCATGGCCCCCCCTTTCATTCGCAGGATGCAAATGGCATTGTCGTCTAAATCCGTGCCTCCCTTATGAATGGTTCCAACAAATGAGGCAACCTCCGATACCTCGTCATTCAGCAGCCAGCGTATCAAATCCGCCTTATGAACGCCCAAGTCAGCCGTAACGCCCATAATCGCTTTGTCCTTGCTATAAAACCAAGTTCCGTTCCCTTCCACGCTCCAGTTTTCAGGTCCGGAATACCCGAAGGAAGTACGAAACGTCAACACTTTCCCTAAACGGCCGGAATCTACTAGTTCTTTTGCCCTTACATGCTCGGGCATCATTCTTTGGTTCTGAGCCACCATAAGATAAACACCCTTCGCGCGTGCCGCATCAATCATCGCCAACGCCTCCGCTTCTGTTGAAGCGATCGGTTTCTCAACCAGAACGTGTGCCCCAGCTTCAGCCACTGCTATCGCTGTCCTTGCATGCAACGAATTTGGCGTGCACACGCTTACGGCATCTGGGTGCTCCTGTTTCAGCATCGTTTCGTAATCCGAGTATGCCCGTCCTTTGTAAGTTTCTGCATATTGTTTCGCACGCTCGATATTAGGATCGCAAAACGCCACGATTTCAACATTTGGATTCGCAGCATATTCTGGAATATGGCGAAGTCTGGAAATCGCACCGCATCCGATAACCGCAACTTTGAGTTTGTTCATTTGAATTGGCTCCTTTGATTTTTTTGTAATCAGGTTTATATTCCAGATTCATTTAACGGCACAACGGGGGGGGGGTCACCCTTTGTTGGCACCGGAAGTCAGGCCGGCGACCAGGAAACGCTGCAGAGACATGAACAAAACTACGATGGGGATAGAAACCAGTACGGCACCTGCCGCAAATGTTGTAAATTCCGTCGATTGCCTGCTGTTCACCATGTTCCACAGCCCGACTGCAAGCGTCCGTTTCTCTTCCGTACGTATGATCAACTGTGCAAAAATGAAGTCGGAGAACGTTTCAATAAAGATCATAAGGCTGACAAAAGTCAGCAACGGCCTTGTCAAGGGAAGCATGATGCGGACGAAAACGGTCCATTGACCGGCTCCGTCAATTCTTGCTGCTTCTTCCAAACTTTTCGGAAGCGTATCAAAGTAGCCTTTAGCAAAAAAATTATGGGTCAGTACGGCACTTGAACTATAAACAAGAATCAGCGCCCAATGATTATCGAGCAAATTGATTTGCAAAAGTAAAATGTATACCGCGATCATGGCCATGAATCCGGGAAACATGTGAAGCACAAGAAGCATGTTCATCGTTATTTTTCTTCCCGCAAACCGGTGCCGGGATATAGTGTATGATGTCAGCAGCACGAATAACGTTCCGATCAGCATCGAGATCACGGCGATTTTCAGCGAATTCATGAACCACAACGAATAATCGGTATTAAGGAATAAGTTCCGGTAATGCTCCAGTGTGAACGTTTCCGGAATCAACGTTTCGCTGAACAAACTGTTCCCTGTTTTCAAGGAAGACAGGACGATCCATAAAGCAGGATAAATGCCAATGATCGACAAGATGACCAGCGCGGTATAGCTAATGAAGGCTTTCATCCAATCATATCCTCCTCATTATAAGAGCGGGTGCGCCGATAATAGAAAATGGACAGGGAAGCGATAATGACAAAAATGATGATGCCAATAACGGATGCCAAATTGTATTGCTGATTGCTCAGAGTCAATTTATAGAGCCAGGTTACAAGTAAATCCGTGTCCCCGGCATACTGGTAATTCGGATTTACGGGTCCGCCATTAGTCAGCAGGTAGATCATGTTGAAGTTGTTGATGTTGTTCGCAAACTGCATGATGATGATGGGAGTCGTTGAAAAAAGCACAAGCGGCAGTGTGATGTGCCGAAACTTCTGTCTTGGTCGAGCCCCATCTATCTCGGCTGCTTCATACAAGTCTCTTGGAATAGTGACCAAAATGCCTGATATCAAAATCATGGAAACCGGTATGCCAATCCACAAATTAACCAGTAAAACCGTAACTTTAGCCCAGAATGGGTCGGTAAGCCAAGGCAAGCCATTCATGCCCAGCATCTTCAAATATTCGTTAATCGGACCAAACTTGTTGTTAAACAGGTTTCGCATCATAAGCAAGGAGACAAGAGTTGGGATGGCAATCGGCACAATGAGGATGGCGCGCCACATTTTTTTAAATCGGACGAATGGTTGATGAATCAGCATGGCCACAAACATACCGCCAAAATAACAGGAAAATGTTGCGATTACAGCCCAGACAATCGTCCAAATCAAGACGCCGACAAAAGTCGAACTCCACGATTTAAGTTGGACCAGATTGAAGAAGTTGTCGAAGCCGACCCAATTGATCAAATTACCCGGCGGCAGAATCGGATCCGCATAGTTTGTAAATGCCAGCAGCGTGCTAAAAATAATCGGAAGAACGGTCAAGAATAAAATCGATATAAATGGAAAAAGAAGCGTGATAAAGGGAAAATATTTATCCCTGAATGAACCGATCATGTGGAGGGGGGGAGCGATTGTTTCTTTCTCTTCCAACCTTCGGCCGTTGATATATGCATCCCGTACATTTAATACGTAGACGCTTATGATAAGCAGCAAAGCAAAAAATGCGATCAGCCCTTGAACCATGAGGAAGATCGAGTGGTCGCCCTGTATTGTCACATAAAGTCCATTGACTTTTTGCCGGTGTGTCGGCGTAACGCCCAACGTAACCAGGCCTTTAAGCGTTGCGAAAATATTGGAAGAGCATCCAATGAGGACAGCCGCCCACGTGACTGCGAGCGGCAAGCCTTTGAACCACTGTCGATTGTACAATTGCCCAAAACCCATAAAAAGAATTGATAGCACAGTCGCCCGTAATGAATGTCTGTTCATTCGATTTTCACACCCTTTGCATGAAAGTGAGCGGGCTCACATAGGATACAGCTCGTATGAAGCCCGCCGATTTTATGAAGGAGTTACTTTTTCAATTGCAATTTTTGCTTAATTGTTTCTACCGCAGTATCAAGCGTCGTTTTAGGATCGGCATCATTATTCCAGATGGAGACAAGCGCCCCATCCGTTGGCTCCCATACATAATCAAACTCTGGAATAGAAGGCATCGGATTGGAGTGAGTGAATTGCTGATAAAATCCACTGATGTAAGGATCTTGCTGAATGATCGGATCTTCTGCGGCTTCCGAATTGGCGGGTATGATACCGGTCATTTTATAATCCAGCAGTTGATTCTCTTTGCTGGTAGCAAAATGAGCAAATAAGCGCGCGGCATTCGGGTATTTGGAGTAAGCATTTACACAGTACGATTTCACACCCGAGAACGAGATGGATTGTTCGCCTGAGGGGAATTTCGGAAGGGAAACGACACCGAAATTGACTTTGTCGCGAAAACTGGAAATAGCCCATGGCCCATCGATGTTGAAGGCCAATTTCCCTTGCTGGAACAACTGGCTTTTAACGTCTCCCGTTATGTCGCCGCTGTTCAGCGGAAGTGCGCTTTTCAATTTTTTGAAATAGGTAAGCCCTTTGATGGCGCCGTCGTTGTTCAAACCAATATCAGAAGTATCGGTATCCTCTTTGCCGAAAATGTAGCCTCCCAGGCTGGAATAAAAAATATAGGAGTAATAGAAACTTCCGAGATCCCACATGATCGTGTATTTGTTGTTAGTCGGATCATTAAACGTTTTGGAAAATTCGATAATATCTTCCCATGTTGTTGGCGGACTTGGCACCAGGTCCTTGTTGTACAGCAATGCGTACGTTTCCACCGCTTTCGGGTAGCCGTATAACACCCCCTCGAATGTTGAAGCGGTAACGGCAGATTCTGTTGAAGAGGTACGTGTTTCCTCCTCAAAATAATCGTTGGGAAGAATCAGGCCTGCTTTTGCATTCAACCCGATATGGTCATGGGGCAGCGTGAGGATATCCGCCGCCAATCCGGCCGGACCATCCGTTGCAAGCCGATCGCTTTGCTCTTTATCGGCGCCTACTTCTTTGACGGTTACTGGGACGCCATACTGTTCCTCGAATTTTTTGCCAACCTCTTTGACAAACTCTAGCTGATCTTTGGTCTCCCACACAACCAGCTTTGCGCCTTCCTCAGTCTTCAACTCTTTTTTCATTTCTGTATTTGCCGAAGACGGTTGAGCATTTGTTTCCGTGCTCGAGGTTCCGTTGCCGCTCGAATTACCGTTGCCGTTGCTGCAAGCGTTCAATATCAAAACGAAAGTAAGCATTGCGGAGAATACCGGCAGCATCGTACGTTTCCATTTCATCATCTGTTTTCACCTTCCCCTTCCTTTAGCCCGTACCTGATTCATTCATTACCAGTAAAGTGGATCAGCCGCTCATTTGAATTTCGTACAATCGTTTCCTTGAAATTAAAAATGGATTTAATAGTAATATTTTTATGTTAAATCCATGTCGATTTTGAAATAATCAAGATTATTTTCGACAGGGATGAATATTCATGAATACGCTGTGAGACTGTGTATTAATCATACGGCATTTATCGAATTAGCCGTGACGACAGATATTTAGACATTTTTTATCTTTTATTTACTTCACTTTCTGTATGGATAAAAATTTTGACTTCTAATGGCATATATTATGACGAAAAACCGGTATTCAATGTCGAAGATAGAAGCATTCGCAAACTGCTTGTCAACGAAATGTAAGGAATACTTCCAAATGATGCTATTGACTGTTTTGATGACAGAAGGATATTCTATGTATAGAAAATTTAATTATGGAGGGAAAACTCATATGGCTGATGTTTCCCCATCGGTTGTGAAATCCGCCGATCGTGTTCTTGATATCTTTGAACTGCTGGCTCAGGAGAAGTCGCCTATGAGTTTAATGGATGTGGCGCGCAAACTCGACGTGCCTACAAGCAGCTTATATAAGCTGCTTCAGAATCTGCTCAGAAGGGGATACGTCACTACCAGCGCAAACGAGAAGCTATTCAGTCTTGGTCCCAAATTGTTTGAAACATGCTCTGCCTATTCGCACAATATTAGTTTGACAGAAGAATTCCAGCGTATCTCGGAAGGTATCGCTGCAGAAATCAACGAGTCCGTCTATTTGTCCATTCTGGATGGGAAGCAAGTATTGTATATTGCAGAGAAACAAAGCGCGCATCCGATTCGCTTCGTTTCCCATATGGGGATGCGTTTGCCTGCCCACTCAACGGCGATGGGCAAGGTGCAGTTGAGCACAATGTCGGATTCTGAACTGAAGAATTTGTATAGCGATCACGAACTTGGGGCTTTGACCAGCCGGACCATAACGAAGATGGATGAACTATTACGAGAGGTGAATGTCATACGGAATGATGGCGTCGGCTTCAGTTATGGGGAAGCAGTGGATGGGGTTCAATGCGCGGCAGCACCGATTTTTAATGCGGAAGGACGTAGTATTGCCGCAATCAGCGTGTCCATACCGACAGTGAGGGTAACCCCGACATTGTGGGAACAAACGGTCGATGCGGTTAAGCGGGCTGCCCGTGCGATGAGTATCAAGATGCAGTATTTTTCATGAAGCCGGCGCTTTTTCGCAGGTCGTACTGGAAATTGGTATCCTTCATTGTGTTGTCCGTCGTGTTAATGGTACCACTTGTCTTTCAAAGTATCTGGATCAGCGTCGTTTCGAGCAGGACCATTGATCGCCTGTACGAGAATTCCGTATCCCGGCAGATTGAATCACTGGAGACCGTTCTCAACTTATACATGAACCAGTTGGAGGACTTTAGCCGCTCCATGTCGGCGGATGACGAGTTGTCCAGACTACTGAAGGATCAGAACCGAACGAATGGCGAAATGGTCGTTGCGATTAATGTTTTGTCTGAAAAATATCATCTGCGGATTCCCCTTAATGTACACATATTGGCGGCAGAAGGAAAGGTCTACAGCAATTTTCCGCTCAATAATAGAGAAGAGAATCGATTAATGGAAACCGTGAAGAATTTCCCCTGGATGGAAAGCAACCTACAGATCGATCATATGGTTTTCTATCAGGATTTCGCTCTTGATTACCACGAGCCGCCGACGGAAGGAAAGCAGCTGTATGTCAGCAAGAACATCGTCAGCGATGGCCGCTACTTGGGATTGCTTGTATTGCAGATGAATCATTCGCTCATTGAACGATTGCTGCTGAGAGCGAAGGCAACGAAAGAAACGACTGTTTTTCTCATGAATGACAAGGGACGGCTTCTTGTCGCCAGCGATTTGAACGAAACTCAATTATCACAGGCCTCTATCAATTCACAAGCCCTTATTCGGGATAAAAAGGCTACCAATGGAGCGCAGCGAGTGAGATGGAAAGGAGAGAACTACGAATTTTTCTATCAAGTGCTGCCGGAGCTGTCATGGACGTTCGTTGAACTGACGCCAAGCCACGTTCTTTATAGCGATACAAACATTATCAAGCGTATCACGGTGATCACGCTCTTCTATTCGTTGCTTATAGCAACCGTGTTTTTCTTCCTTCTGACCCGAAAAATTACCGTGCCGCTGCAGCGGTTTTCCATGCTGGTGCGGCATATGCAGACCGGTCATCTTACCAGACGAATTAAGTACAAAGGATTGTATGAAGTGGAAGTGTTGGCGACAGGCATCAACGCGATGCTTGATCGTATCCAAACTCAAATCGAAACGATACGGGAAGAAGAGAATAACAGACGCAAGTTGGAGGTGGATCGCCTCCAAGCGCAAATCAGTCCTCATTTCGTGCAAAATTCGCTCATCTCGCTGCGATGGCTTGCTGAGGAGCAGAATGATCGGCCGCTTGTCGAAGCGCTCATTTCCCTCACGCAAATACTGGAATACTCCTTTCGGCAGCCGGATATCATTCTGGGGCCGCTACAGGATGAGCTGAATTATATACGCCACTACGTTCAGTTCCAGGAAGCGATTATATGTAAACCGATTCAACTGATTTTACAAATCGAAGAAGCATGCAGACATATCCCAATTCCGAAAATGACGCTGCAACCCCTTGTTGAAAATGCGATTTTTCACGGTTTCAAAGGCTGGGACAAAAGGGAATCCGTGTTGACGATCACCGCCGAACGGTCCGAAAGAGGCTTGCGGCTGGTGATTTCCGACAATGGTAGAGGGATGACTGCTGATGAAACGGATGCTCTGAGAAGAGAGATAGCGCAGACAGTCGGGAAGCGCATCGGACTTGCCAATGTGGTGCAGCGGTTGAAATTAAATATGGGATTGGAATTCCGCTTCAATTTGGTGTCCGAGGCAGATGTCGGAACTGCGTTTGAATTTGACATCCCCATTCAAGTCGGTGAGGAGGCAGACTTATGATTATTATGGTGGTAGAAGATGATCCGTTGATTCGCAGAGGAATTAAGTTAAAACTGCCCTATGAACATATTCCTATCACGTCTGTAATGGAAGCCAACGACGGATTAGACGCGTTGAAGAAATTCGAGCATCAGCCGCCGGATATCGTTTTGGTCGATTACATGATGCCGCGCATGAACGGATTGGAATTTGTGAAGCGCGCCAAAGCGTTAAGTCAGGAAACTGAATTTGTGCTGTTAACCTGCATGCAGGATTACGAAATGGCCAAAGAAGCCATTTCGTTGGGAGTAAGCAGCTTGTTGAACAAATCAACCGTCGATATGGACTTTCTGACCGGGGTCATCGTCAAGCTTGCAAAGAAACAAGAGCAGCAAAAACGACAGGATGCCCAATTTACCCAAATGAGCGCTCTGAAGCTTCGACAAGAAGAGGAACTTCTTCGACAATTGCTTGACGGCCATCTAAGTTTAGAGGATCATGAGCGATTGAAATTGGAGAAGAGGACTTTTTTTGGCCGTTCTCCATATGCTGCCTGGGTATTAGCTTTGGAAAACGAGGTGGCTGCTGAGCAGCCGCTTACGCGGGCTTACGGTTATCGGATCGGCAATGACCTTAACAATCTCGTGAAGAAGTTATATCCGCACTCCTTGATTGGTTGGGTTGCGGAGGAGTCAAAGCTCAGATGGAGATTGCTGCTTTCCGCTCCCATTCCAAATCCTCTTGATATCGTGAGGGCGGCGATGAGAGAGCTTAATCTTCGAATTTTTGTTTCGTGCAGCGAGACATTTCCATCCCCGCTGCAATGGACAAGCTATAACAACGCGGCCGAACAAAATATGCTTGTGAAATGGTACGGAGGAGACCATCCGCAGGTCTTCACCTCCTCTTCGCTGACCGTTCATTTGCCAAATGAATTGGCGGAACAATTCCGTACCATGAAACAAAACATCCAAAAGCTGCGCTTCGCCGCAGTTCTCGATTCATGGCCGGATTTTACGGCCTATTTCCGAACGTGCACTACTTTGCCTTACCCCCATGCAGTGTGTAAGGGTCTTGAGGAACTGATCATCTTCCTCTATCATGCCATCGAACCGTTTACCGGCCATTCGCACGTGATGAGAAAGGCGGAGCAGGATGCGCAGACGCGCATCAATCAGGCCGGTTCACTGCAAGAAGCGCTCACCGCCGCCTACAAGGAAATTCAGTGGGTCAACGATAACATTTTTCTGCATCAACAGGCCAAACAGAAGAAATATTTAATTGAATCGATCAGGCAATATTTGCTTGATCATCCGTTCGATACAGTTACTCTGCACGATGTGGCCGAACGCTATCACCTGAATGCTTCCTACTTAAGCCGGGTATTTAAAGAGGAGGCAGGGGAAACATTCAGCGGTTATATTCAACAGGTAAAGATTGAACTTGCCGAGAATATGCTCAAGAACGGTCAACGTGTGTCTAAGGTAGCCGAAACATTAGGATATTTGAACATCAGTTCGTTTACGAGAATGTATAAAAAGGTAAAGGGAATGCCCCCATCCTCCTTGCGTACATGAAGGACTGCGTTCGTGGTATTTCTACTCTTCACTCACAGGTCCTTTCACTACACGACATGATTCTGAACAAGCGATCGCTGGGCATTGAAGCAAGGGAGAAGGGGGCAGCGGCTATCCCGATGGCGCGTTCAGGCCCGATCATGCGGTTAGCAGAGCGGAGTTCACCGAGAATCTGTTTCGCAACCTGAAGCTCAAGTTCGAAATCTCAATCGATCACCAGTACGATCTTCCCGCGGCCGTGCCTCGTGTCGATCGCCCGGTGCGCATCGTCAGCCCGCTCCAGCGGGAAAGATTGCCTGATTTGGATGTGAAGTTTGCCCTGTGAATGCAGATCCGCCAGTTCGGCAAGGCGGGCTGCCGAGCGTACGCCGCGGACGACACGAAGGCCGAGCTCCTCGATGAGGTCATAGGCGAAGAACGTACAGATCCTTTTCTTGTCCTTCACCAATTCCACCGCAGCCCGAAGTCCTTCAGCTCCGGCTGTATCGAATGCGGCGTCCACGCCTTCCGGCGCGAGCGCCCGTACCCGCTCGATCAGACCTTCCCCGTACGTAACCGGAACGGCGCCCAGCGAGCGCAGATAGTCGTGGTTGCTCTCGCTGGCGGTGCCGATGACGGTCTTGGCGCCCCACTCCTTTGCCAGCTGTACGGCGAACGCGCCCAGCGATCCGGCTGCGCCGTTGATCAGGACGGTATCGCCCAGTCCGATTCCGATCGCCTTTAAGGCGATGTAAGCCCCCTGACCGTTGCCGGTCAAACCTCCCGCCTCTTCCCAGGACATGTTCCCGGGTTTGCTCACGATTTGGTCGGCAGGGGCCGTCACATATTCGGCATAGCAGTTCAATGTTGCAAAACCGAGCACTTCGCTGCCCACGGAGAAGCCGGTTACGCCGTCCCCAACCTGATCCACGATGCCCGCGAATTCATTGCCTGGAATTTGCGGAAGATTGATGTCAACGCCCTGCGGCGTCCAGCCGCTTCGTACCGCGCAATCGTAATGCTGCACGCCGGCTGTTTTAACGCGGACTCTAACTTGGCCGGGACCGGCCTGCGGATCCGGAAAGTTCATCACTTTCATGACTTCCGGTCCGCCGATTGAAGCAAATGCCGCTGCTCTCATACGATACTCCTCCTCTAATACGCTGCAAGGTGCAGCGTTTCGTTCCGTTTGTTCGAGAATTGGATGCCAATCGTTGCGATCAACGCGTCTTTCGGACTGGGACTAAGCCGCTTTGCGCTTCACTCTGCCGAATTGAAAATAATAGACCAAAAATATCATCACATGCAAAATCGCGAGAACGAGATACAGATTGCTGTATACGAGCGCTTCCGGATGCGAATTCGCCGGGTTCCAATGCGTTTCGGAACCTTGATCCACGACCTTGCTGTAAACAGCTGCGGAAACGGCACCGGCAATAAAGTTCAGCATCGAAAGCAGACCCATGCCTACACCGGTCTGTTCCTTGGGCAGCGTCCGGGAAATCGCATTGGAGAAAGCGATATAAATGAACGATTGTCCCACTTGGCCGAAGATTAGAAAGATGGCAATAAAAACAGGGGAGATTCCGGCAAAAGAAGATAATAGAATAAAACAAACAAGCAGCAGCGAGGATGCCGTATAGAATAGAGTCGAATTGCCTTTGGCGTCTGCCAATTTGCCGCCTTTTCGTCCCAGGACTGCTGTCGTGACTGCGGCGGGTACCATTACGAAGCCAACCGCTCCCGGAGCGAGATGACTGACATCGGTCAGCAGCTGTGGGCTCAAAAACGGGAGCGAGTACCCGATCCCGGTCGTCAAAAAAGCAATTGCCAGTACAAGCGAATAGCTTTTATTTCTGAACAGGCCGGGACGAATAAAAGGTTCGGGCGCAATTCGAATTCTTACCGCAAACAATAGGAACAGGATCAGGCATCCGGCTGCCGGCATCCACGCTTCATACGTAATCGCCAGAAGCAGCAAAGCCGCCGTACCGGCAAGCAGTCCGCCGCCGATCCAATCGATTTTACCCGTCTTCCCGCGTTCATCATCCAAATATTTGCGGTAATACGGCAGCGCGAGCAGCGTAAGAAGCGGCATGCAGAACAACCACCGCCAATGAACTGTACTAACGACTAAGGCGGCGACGGCCGGGCCCGCCGCGCTGCCAATCGCCAGCCCGGTCATCGTTATTCCCAAGGCGCGTCCCCGATTCTCCGGCGGAAAGTAGCGAATCGGAATCATTCCGGCCGTTGCCGGAATAACTGCAGCCCCTACTGCCTGTAATATCCGGCCGAGGAGAACCATCCAATAGGCTTGGGCGGCCAATCCGACCATCGATCCGAGAGCAAAAAAAAGAAGGCCGAACGTCAGCAAATCTTTGAGCTTATAGATGTCGGCCAGCTTGCCGAAGATCAAGGTCCCGATTGCGTAGATCAGCAAAAAAGCGGATGAAATCCAGCTTACTTGCGAGAAGGAAAGATGAAATTCCGCCCGGATCTCGGGCAATACGATATTGAACATCGTTGCGCTCATTACGGAGATGACAAGCGTGAATGAGAGAATACGAATGATTTTTTCTCCTGTTTGCTGCTGAACTCCGGCTTCCACTTTCGCTTCCAATTTAGCTTTCGCTTCCATTTCCACTTCTTCACCCCGCTTACGCATAATGGAGTACATGCATACATTGAATTTGTAAGCTGCTGCAAGCCCGCCTTCCCGGGAAGTTTTACTTGCTTGATCCCATTGTATAGCTCATAATCGATAAATAAAAATATATCTTAATCTATATCTTATATGCCTTTAAGTATATAAGCCTATGCTTACGAAGTGGTTTTGCCATTCGGCAAAACCTTTAGGAGGAAAAGACATGGAACTGCTGCAGCTTGAGTATTTTCGCACGGTTGCGAAACTGGAGCATATGACGAGGGCGGCGGAGCAGCTGCGGATCGCGCAGCCCGCTCTCAGCAAGACGATCGCCCGGTTGGAGAAAGACGTGGGCGTACCGTTGTTTGACCGCCAAGGCAGGCAAATTCGGCTCAATACGTTCGGCAAAGCGTTTTTGGATAAAGTGGAAGCGGCGCTCACCTTATTGGAAGAGGGACGGAAAGAAGTATCCGAGCTCGCCGGACTGGAGCATGGGAGCATCCACCTGGCGACTTCGACCCTGGAGCGGCTGTCGGAGCCTTTGAGCGCTTTCCTATCCCTTCACCCGAATGTCAACTTTCGGATCACGCAGGCTTCAATGGAAGAAATGGCGGATCTCCTTGAAGCTGGAGAGGTGGACGTCTGTTTTACGGCTTTGCCCATTGAAAAACCGGAATTCAGCGCATTGTCCGTCATGAACGAAGATGTTTATCTGGCCGTTCCTGCGGGACATCGCTTGGCCGGGCGTCACAGCATTTCCTTAATCGAGGCGGCGGGTGAACCGTTTATCGGATACAAAGAAGGTTTTCCTTTCCAAAAAATGAACGATGCTTATTTCCGTGAAGCGGGGTTTACGCCAAATTTCGTCTGCCGGGTAGACGAACCGGCCGCCATTGCCAGTCTTGTCCGCGCCGGGCTTGGCGTCGCGCTGGTCGGAGGATGCGGAAGGGACGGGGCTTCTCCGCTTACGCTGCTGTCCATTGAATCCCCCGTCTGCCAGCGCCAATTTCAAATCGTATGGCATAATAAACGTTACCTGTCTTTGGCGGCCCGCAAGTTTCGCGATTATTTGGTTCAATATTTTGCCGAACACCTCCAAAGTGACAAAAACGTCACTTCTCTTTCTGTAACATCGATGGATCGTCAGTCGAACGCGGTCTATAGTTGAGGTAACAGAAGAGGGAGGGAAAAAACATGCAGGCCGTCATTCAAACGAGAAATCTGACGAAAAGCTATGGCAAAACACCGGTCTTGAAAAATATCGACTTGACGATTGCAGCGGGCGAATTTACCGCCATTATGGGACCGTCCGGCTCGGGCAAATCGACGCTGATGAATGTGCTGTCGACGATTGACCGGTTTACGGGCGGAGACGTCTTGCTGGACCGGCAGTCCTTATTGGATCTGAACAAGAAGGCGCTGCGGCGGTTTCGCCAGGAGCGTATGGGTTTTATTTTCCAAGACTACAACCTGCTGGATACGTTAACGGTGAAGGAAAATATTTTACTGCCGCTCTCCTTGCGCAAGTTTGCAGCAGATGAGATGGAGAACCGATTAAGACCGATCGTGCGGACTCTCAATATCGAAGAAATTCTCGACAAATATCCAAGCGAAATTTCTGGAGGCCAGAAGCAGCGTGCGGCATGCGCCCGGGCGATTATTACGAAGCCGGCAATCGTGTTCGCGGATGAGCCGACGGGCGCGCTCGATTCCCGGTCTGCGACACAGCTGCTGGAAGAGCTGGCGAGCTTGAATAAAGCGTTTCAAACAACGATTCTGATGGTCACCCACGATGTCTATGCGGCGAGTTACTGCAAACGGGTTATTTTTCTCCGCGACGGGGCGATTGTAAACGAGCTCTACGCCGGCGAGCAACCGCAGAGCGCGTTCTATGGCCGCATTCTTGAAGCGCAGAGCTTATTAGGGGGCAAGCTGCGATGAGCCTTCTTGATTTAACGCTGCGAAATGTCCGCCGCAACTTCCGCTTGTACACGATTTACCTGTTTTCCATGATCACGGGGGTCGTCATTCAATTCACGTTTTCGTCTCTTATGTATAATCAAGATATTTTGGCTGCGCTTGAAAATCGCCAAAACTTTCAAACCGGTGTCAGAATTGCGTCCGTTGTCATGTTTCTCTTTATCATCTTGTTCATCTTGTATGCCAATTCATTTTTTATGAGGCAGCGCAAAAAAGAGTTCGGCATGTATTTGCTGTACGGCATGAACGAGAGACAAATTACGCGGATGTTTTTCTATGAAACGTTATTCATAGAGGCGGTTTCACTGCTCGCGGGGATGATACTCGGAGGCTTATTATCGAAATTATTCGGCATGCTGCTCATGAATTTGATGCGGTATGACCAAGTCATCTCCTTGTCGTTCCCGATCCAGGCTGTCGGTTCCACGGTTGCGCTATTTTTGCTGCTTGCAATCATCATCAGCATCCAGACTTATTTCGCCGTCCGCCGCGTGCAGCTCATCGAATTGTTCCGCGCCAAGGAAAAGATGGAGAAGCCGATTCCGTCTTCGAAGGCGATGGCGCTGCTTTCCTTATTTCTGCTCGGTTTGGCTTTTGTCCTCATCGGCAGCGGCAAAGGTTCGGCAGCATGGCAGGAGTATACGACGGCCAGCCTGATTGCTTGCACCGTCGGAATTATCGGCGGAACTTATTTGTTCTTCCGGCAGTTTGCCGGCTGGCTGCTGCAGGCTGTAAACCGGCGCAAGCGATACTATGAAGGCAATACGCTGCTCTGGACCTCTTCGCTTCGTTTTCAAATGCGGAGCAATACGTTGAATTTAACATTTATTTTGTTGTTCAGCTCCGTCATTGTGTTGTTAACGTGTTTTGTCGCGATTAACTATGCGGTTCAATTCGAAGCGGTTGGGAAAAATCTGCCCAACGACATTGCTTTCGAGTCCAGGGAAAGCGCAACGAATGAGAAAATTAACCGCATCATCAACGATTCTGGGCATGACATTCAATATCATCGCACCGTGGAAGGTTTGGCGGCTGAACCCCGATCCGCGATGGATGAGGCCTTTGAAAATCCTGACTATTTCACGCCGGATATATTGCTCGTTGCGGAACGAACGTATAACGAGATCGTCGCCCTGCGCGGCGACAACCAGCGTGTGCAGCTTGAGCGGAATGAAGCGGTGGCTCTGTCGCAAGGGACGGATTTCGCGAAAACGTTTGAGCCCGGCCGGCAGACAAAGTTCAACGTGATGACCGGGGCGGAAACGGGGTCTGAAACCGCATTGCATCTTATCGAGCAAAAAGATTACGCTTTTCTGGGCTGGGCCACCGACCCTGTAACTTCGATGGTGAAAAAACCGGCTGTACTTGTCATTTCGGACGAGACCTATCAGGGACTGAAGGGTAAAGCGGACGTAAAATCTTTCGAAATCTACCAGATCCGGGATGCCGAAAGGGCGGAAGAGTTGTCGAGGCAGCTGCATGCGCTTGTCACTGCGACTCCGGAGACGTACTACTCTTCTTTCGCGGACGTCTATTCCAAGCAAATTGAAGGGTCCGCCTTGATGCTGTTCGCAAGCGCGTTCCTTGCGTTAATCGCGCTTTTTGCTCTCGCCAGCGTGATCTATTTCAAGCAGCTGCGGGAAGCGACGGAAGCCCGGCACCAATATGCGACGCTGCGTAAAATCGGTGTGGGGAACGGGGAAATGAAAAGCGTGATCCGCAAGCAGTTGTTGTTCGTATTCTCACCGCCGCTGGCGCTGGGGCTGATGAACAGCTGGTTCATTATCAAAACATACATTTTGGATTCCGTAAAGGACTTCCCGAATCTGACCGGGATGGTCTGGGGCATTATGGCCGTCTATTTTCTGATTTACACTTTGTTCTACCTGTCTTCCACCAATCTTTATTATAAAATCGCAAGCGGGGAGCATGCATGAGCAAAGCCAAACGCAGCGGCCGCCGGGGGTCACTGCGTTTGGCTTTGCTGCAATATATTCAAATAAGGATCGTTATTTTTAGGGAAATGAATGACCATCTCGGTAAACGAACCGACCTCGGAGGTACACGTAATATAGTGCCCCAGCTTCCTCGAAAGCTCCTGCGCCAAATACAGCCCCATTCCCGTCGATTTCATATGGGTTCGGCCGTTGGTTCCGGTAAATCCGCGGTTAAAAATACGGGGGAGATCCTTGCGGTCGATGCCGATTCCATTGTCCCGGATGACGAGCAGTTTTTCCTGCGGGGTTACCCGTGTCACAATCGATACTTCCCCGTGATTTCCCGTGTACTTCAAGCTGTTCGTAACGAGCTGGTGGACGATATATTGCAGCCATTTCGAATCGCTCTGCACGACCGCCCGCTCTACGTCAAGCGAGATCCGGATTTTTTTGGAGATGAACGAACGGGAATGACTTTTGACGACTTCTTTAATTAAAGGCTCCAGGTCGCAGTTGATCAACTCGTAGTCTTGATTGAAGCTGTCGAGCTTGGCGTAATACAACGCCTGATCCACGTAATGCTCCACTCGTGAAAGCTCTTCTTCCAGGCTTTTGGCGTCTACTTCCGTTTGCCGCATCAAGCGCATGACGGAAATCGGAATCTTAATCTCATGGAACCAGGAAACAATAAAATTATAATATTCATTCTGTTTGGCCTGGACTTCATTCAAGGCCCGAATATGAGCCTTCTCCATCTTTTCCATTGCCTGATGATAGGCTTCGGCTTCAAGTGAGAGCTGCTCGCTGTCCTCATCGTTCATATGCCGGATCGCATGCACATTTTTTCTGTAACGATGAAAGAAGAACCCGGCCACCAGCAGCAGATGGAGGATCAGGGCATACCCAATACTGTCCCAATGCCACCACATGTGGGACTCCATATAAAAAACAGCTGTTGCAATCAGGAAGCTTGCCGCATACAAGAGGAGATAGGATTGCTCGTATTTGAGAAAACGCCAAAATCTCATTCGATGATATACCCCATTCCTTTGCGGGTGACGATAAAATCATCGAGCCCAATGTCGGCGACCTTGCGCCGCAAGCGGTTTACATTGACGGTTAACGTATTGTCATCGATAAACTGCTCATCATGCCAGAGCGCCTGCATCAAATCGTCCCTTGAGACGATCTTGCCGATATTGCGCATCATAACCTGCAGAACGATAAATTCATTCCGCGACAGCTCCGTCGTCCTGCCCCCATATTGAACGGAGGAGTTCGACAAGTTGAACGTCAGTTCCCGGTGCTTCAATTGCAACGTTTCATCCTGATACGTATAGTTGCGCCGCAACAGCGCGTTTACTTTGGCTACGAGGACATCTAAATCGAACGGCTTCTGCACGAAATCGTCGCCGCCCATGTTGATCGCCATAATGATATCCATATTTTGATTTCGGGAAGACAGAAAGATAATCGGCACCTTCGACACCGACCGGATTTGCTGGCACCAGAAAAAACCGTCATATACCGGCAAGTTGATATCGAGCAGTATCAGGTGGGGCTGATATTTGACAACATCGTCCTTCACCTGTTCAAACGCCGTCAATTCAATGACCCCGTACTGCCATTTTCGAAGCGTGTCCGCCACGATCGTTCTGATTTTCTCATCGTCTTCGACGAGCATGATTTGAAACAGAGCAACTTCCCCCTTTCGAAGGGAGACCGAATTTTTTCCAGTATAGCATCTAAAGCAGGCGGTTTTCTAGCAAGAGGGCACGGGGGCTGCGGACATCGCGCATACCGGTCTGAGCGGCTCTACTCGAAGGGAAAAAATGGTTGACATCGAAAATGGCAAAAGCTATATTGGGCCAAGTACGATCCTGCACTTGAAGCCCGAATCTCGGGCATTGAAACACAACGAATCGATTATATGGCGGCCTTGCATCGCACGGAGGGGATGGAAGAGTCTGAAGCGGTGGGCCGGGCCCGGTTGATCTACTTGGCTTATTTGGGCTAAAGAAATGAAATTTGCAGGTTCAGCGATTATGGGAGGTAACCGACATGGCGGGATTCATGATGTTCTCTTCTGCTATTATTCTCGGATTGATCAGCCTGCTCCATTATTATTGGGCTTTTGGAGGAAGATGGGGCGTTCACGTCGTCATGTATGCAAGGGAGGGGGAACATCAGCCCGCCCATTATCCCGGAGCGGCCGCAACGATCATCGTGGCGACGCTTATTTTGCTCGCCGGTTTCCTTCTTCCGATACAAGGCGGGTATGTTCCATCCATCGAAGCAAACCTGTGGACGCGCTCGGGCTGCATCGTCTGTGCTTTCGTATTTGTCGTCCGGGCGATTGGGGAATTCAAGTATTTAGGTTTTTTCAAAAGAGTCAGGCATTCGGCCTTTTCCAAGTACGATACATGGTTGTACAGTCCGCTCTGTCTCTATCTCGGAATAACGTTCGTGTTGATTTTGGTCTAACAAAGAAGTTTTCGCTGCAGGTTCGTTAATTTGCTATAACAGATGCTATAATAATAAGAAATTCAAATGAGGAATGTTGAAGCCCGTGAAATATTTCTGTGAAACAGGTGATCGAACGATGGAAAATGACCCGAATAATCGGCTTATCACGAGCTGGCTAACTTTAACGCAGATCCAAATGAACATTGCAAATGAACTGGAAGCCGCCTTGCAGGAGGAATATCATCTATCGCTAAAAGAGTTTTATTTGCTTTTATTTTTATCCGAGGCTCCCGATAAAAAGCTGAGATTGCAGCAGTTGGAGACGATGGTCGGGTTAAGCCAGAGCGCCATGTCCAGACTTGTCAGCCGATTTGAAGCAAAGGGCTGCGGAGCCTTGCAACGGCACATTTGTGACGATGACCGCAGAGGCGTTTACACTTCTTTGACCCGAATAGGGGAAGAAAAGCTCGAAAAAGCTTTAGTTACCTTCAAAGCGGTCCTTGAAAAACAGCTGTCGGAAGTCGAGATGCAAAGCCTGCTGCAGCAGTTCATCCATCTGAACAGCAGATAGTCGCTTTTGATTCGGCGTTTCGGTAAGCGTCTCTCTTCCTTGACCTTGACAACAATGAGCCCAGTCCACGCTTGACGGGTAAATTGAACTATGCTAATTTATATGCATGTGCATACATTATTTAAGTGTATGAATCGAATCCATGGAGGTTTCGCTATGAACCATTTATTTACCCCTTACAAGTTGAAAGGATTGGAACTGAAAAATCGGGTCGTTATGCCGCCGATGTGCCAATACTCCGTCACAAGCAAGGACGGCATCGCGACGGATTGGCACTACCAGCACTATGTAAGCCGGGCAATTGGCGGAGCGGGCCTTATTATAATCGAAATGACGGATGTGGAGCCTGACGGCCGGATTACCGACTTTGATTTGGGATTATGGTCGGACGATCATATTCCGGCATTAGCCCGGATTGTGGAAGCTTGTCATCAGTATGGAGCCAAAGTCGGCATCCAAATCGCTCATGCCGGCCGTAAAGCGGAAGATGCCGCAGTTCCGGTTGCACCGTCGGCCGTACCTTTTAACAGTGAATTCAAAACCCCGAGAGCTCTTACGACAGATGAAGTAAAGCAAATGGTTGAAAAATTCCGCCTGGCCGTCGAGCGTGCCGTAAAAGCCGGAGTGGACGTGATCGAGCTTCACGGTGCGCACGGATACTTGATTCATCAATTTCACTCCCCATTAACGAACCAAAGAACCGATGAGTACGGTGAAGACTTGACGAAATTCGGCAAAGAAGTCATTCAAGCGGCCAAAAGCGTCATGCCGGCCGATATGCCGTTGATTATGCGCGTTTCCGCCCGGGAATATGTAGAAGGCGGATATGGAATCAAAGAGAGCACCGCATTTTGCAAGGAATATCAAGAAGCCGGTGTTGACATGTTGCACGTCAGCGCGGGAGGAGAGGGAGCAATCGCCGCTCATGGGAAACCGGGAACGCATGTCGCTTATCAGGTTCCGCTTGCAAGAGAATTAAAGCAATCGCTGCAAATTCCCGTTATTGCGGTAGGAAGATTGGATGAACCGGTGCTTGCGGACGCTGTGATCGGCAACGAAGATGCCGACCTTGTCGCCGTCGGCAGAGGGATGCTGAGAAATCCATACTGGACCTTGGAAGCGGGGGTAGCACTTAAGAAAGAAACGAGCATACCGAAGCAGTATGTGTTTGGCTTCCCAAAAAATTGACGGAACGAACCACAAATTGACAGCTTTGCAGTAAACGTGTAAGATTAAATTGTATTATTCCAACCGGAGAAATAAGGAAAAAATTTTCGGCTGACCAGAACACTGGAGACTGAAAGGACCCGCCAAGGGATCCTGCAGTCTCTTTTTTGCGTTGGACGATAAAGGAGAGAGTCTATGACCGATCGGCAGGAGAAAGAGAAGCGGTGGAGATTCGATACGAAGCAGGTGCATGCCGGTCAATTGGCCGATCCAGTGACAGGCGCGCGTGCGGTTCCCATCTATCAGAGCACGTCGTTTGTTTTCAAAAATACGGAGCATGCGCGTGCGGTGATCAACTTTGAAGAGCTCGGCAACACGTATACGCGGATCAGCAACCCGACGAATGAGGTGCTGGAGCAGCGCATCGCGGCTCTGGAAGGAGGCGTGGGAGCGCTGGCCGTCGCATCCGGTTCTGCGGCCGTTACCTATTCGATCTTTAATATCGCCGGAGCCGGCGACGAAATCGTTTCTGCCAGCACGCTGTACGGCGGCACCTTCAATCTGTTTGATGTGACGCTGCCGAAGCTCGGCATTACGACGCGATTCGTCCAACCCGATGATCCGGAAAATTTCCGCCGTGCGATTACGGACAAGACGAAGGCGCTGTTCGTCGAATCGATCGGAAATCCCGGGCTCAATATCGCGGATATCCGCAAAATCGCCGATATCGCGCATGAGCACGGCATTCCGCTGATCGTTGACAATACGTTCGGGACGCCATACCTGATCCGTCCTCTCGAGCATGGCGCGGACATCGTCGTCCATTCCGCAACGAAGTTTATCGGCGGACACGGGACGTCCATCGGCGGCTTGATCGTGGATGGGGGCACGTTCGACTGGACGAACGGCAAGTTTCCGGGCTTTACGGAGCCTGACAAGAGTTATAACGGCATCCGGTATGTGGAGAAGTTTGCCGAGCTTGCCTTCATTACGAAGGTAAGAGTGCAATTTCTGCGCGATATCGGCGCGGCGATCAGTCCGTTCAACTCGTTCCTGCTGCTGCAGGGACTCGAAACGCTGTCGCTGCGGGTGGAGAAGCACCTTGCGAATACAAAGCGCATCGTGGCGTATTTGGAGCAGCATCCGGATGTGGCCTGGGTCAATTATCCGGCTCTTCCTTCCAGTCCTTATTACGCACTCTCGCAAACCTATTTTCCTAAAGGCCCGGGCTCCATCTTCACGTTCGGGTTGAAGGGCGGTTACGAGACGGCCAGCCGCTTTATTAACAGCCTGGAGCTGTTTTCCCATCTTGCGAATGTCGCGGATGCCAAGTCGCTGGTTATTCATCCGGGCAGCACAACCCATGCGCAGTTGACTCCTGAAGAGCAGGCCGCCGCAGGCATTTCACCGGATTTGATCCGGTTGTCCATCGGCATCGAGGATCCCGACGACCTGATCGACGATCTGGAGCAAGCGATCCGCAAAGCAGCTCTGCCCGTTGAAGCAGCAGGCACCTAACACGGACCAAGCGCCTCCCGCATCATCGTTTGCGGGAGGCGCTTGGTGTTTACCGGGTCAGGCTGCCGGCGGAATTTCGGTTGACGGGAACCGGGAGCCCGATATGCTCCCGCAGCGTGCGGCCTTCGTATTCCGTGCGAAACAGTTCCCTCTCCTGAAGAAGAGGAACGACCTGATTGACGAACTGGTCGAGCCCTTCGGGGAGGACGGGAGCCATAAGCATGAAGCCATCCGCCGCTCCTTCCAGAAACCATTGTTCGAGCGTATTGGCAATTTTCTCCGGTGTGCCAACGAGATGATCTCCGCTGAAGGAGCCGATTATGAGGGAGTAGAGTTCGCGAAGCGTCGGATTTTCTCTGGCGATGACCGGCTGGTGCTTGCCGTAATCGGGGTTCGCCGCCCGCAGCGTATTCAGTCCGGCCTCTTGGGCGGTCGTTTCGGGGTTGAAGCGGCTGAAGTCCACCTCCTTGAAATAGTCCGCCAGGAAGCCGATGATCGTTTCCTCCGGCAGAAACGCTTCGATCCGCTTCTGCTTGGCCTTTGCTTCTTCTTCCGAAGCGCCGATGACCGGTGAAATGCCCTGCAGGACGTATACGTCGCCTGGATTGCGCCCGGCCGCGGCGACCTTTTCTTTGAACTCTTTGTAATAGGCACGCGCATCCTCAAAGTTGTATTTGATTGCAAAAATAACTTCCCCAACCCGCGCCGCAAAAGCTTGACCGGACTCGGAATTCCCTGCCTGGACGAGCACGGGGTGGCCCTGCGGCGAACGGGCGATATTGAGCGGCCCTTCCACCGCGAAAAATTCGCCTTTATGGCGGATGCGGTGAAGCTTGGCCGGGTCGAAGAAGCGTCCGCGCGCTTTGTCGAATACAAAGGCGTCATCCTCCCAGGAATCCCATAGGCCGCGCACAACGTCCACAAATTCATCCGCTCTGCGGTAGCGGTGCTCCAGCTCAAAGTGGGTATCCGCTCCGAAGTTCCGTGCCGTATTGCCGGACAAGTCGCGCGTGGTGACGATGTTCCAGCCGGCTCTGCCTTTGCTGATGCGATCGACGGACATGAACTGCCGCGCGAGATTGAAGGGCTCGATATACGAGGTTGAGGCTGTAGCGACCAGACCGATGCGGGAAGTGGCGCCGGCCAGCGCCGCGATCAGGGTGATCGGCTCGAACCGGTTGAGGATATTGGGATGAGACTGTTCATTGATGGCAAGGCTGTCGGCCAGGAAGGCCATATCGAATTTGCCGCGTTCGGCGGTTTGGGCCAATTTGGAGTAGTATTCGATGTCAATGCTTGCGCCGGGATCGGCCTCTTCCAATCGCCAGGAAGAAGCATGCATTCCGGTGCCTACCAAATAAGCTGATAATTTCATTTGTCTCTTGCGTGCCACGTTGAACACTCCTATCAGGCGGGATGATTACAAAAGAAAAGGAGACACTCTCCGCAGCATGCGCAATCGAAAGTGTCTCCAGTTCCTCTGGTCGGACCTAATTGTCACTGTAAGAGTTAAATCCGATCTTGTCAACCGGAATTATGGAAAATGGCGGTTGACGAGTAAGAAAGTAATATGTTAGTATAGCTAGCATAAAAACCCATTAATCTAGTCGGGATAATACAAATTGCATTGACCAGATAACTGGAGATGTCGGATGCTGATGAGCGCTCATTAGCCCGGCATCTTTTTTTTGTGATTGTGTTGCAGTTATGCCCGCAGTAAAAAAAGCTTGGGAGGGTGGAGAAAGCGAGTACGTTCGATCATTCCGTTCATGTCGAAAGAAATGTGCCTGTACCTATGCGTGACGGCGTCAAGCTGTACGCGGATATTTATCGTCCGGCAGCAGACGGATCTTATCCGGTGCTGCTGCTGCGGACGCCCTATAACAAAGAAGATGCGCAAACGATGAATTTCGCGCATCCCGCCTGGTACGCCCGGCACGGCTACGTCGTGGTCGTGCAGGATACGAGAGGACGCTGGAGCTCCGAGGGCGACTTTCATCCTTACGAGGCCGAAGCCGAGGACGGATACGACACGATCGAGTGGGCGGCGAAGCTGCCTGGCGTCGTCCCGAAGGTTGGCATGTACGGCTTCTCCTACGCCGCGGCCGCCCAGTGGCAAGCGGCGATAACGAAGCCGCCTCATCTGCGCGCCATTGCGCCCGCAATGATCGGCTCGGATTCGTACCAGGGCAAAGCATACCGCAACGGCGCGTTTGCGCTGGCACTGACGCAGTCTTGGGTGCTGTTCGTGGCCCAGGATACGGCGCTAAAGGCTCGGCGCACCGATTGGGCGTCGGAGCTGTCCGCGCTCTATACCGGCATCCATGCTTTCTACAAGAGGCTTCCGTTAAATGATCCGCCGGAAGCGGTCAAGGCGCTGGCTCCGTACTATGAGCAGTGGCTTGAACACAGGACGCGCGACGATTTCTGGAAGAGATCCTCCTTGAGCGATCATTATGACTCGATTAACGTGCCGGCGCTGCATGTCGGCGGCTGGTACGATATTTTCATCGACGGAACGATTGAGAATTTCAACGGGATCCGCAGGTACGGGACGGACGCGGCAAAAGACGGCCAATATTTGTACATCGAGCCGTGGTTTCATATGCCATGGTCCCGCTATGTCGGGGAACTGGATTTCGGTCCGGAAGCGGTAAATCGCATTGATGAGCTGCAGCTGCAGTGGTTCGGCCGCTGGCTGAAGGACGAGGAGCCCGAGGCGCCGGCAGCGAGGGTCCGCTACTTCCTGATGGGGAGCAATACATGGAAGGAAGCCGAGACGTGGCCGGTTCCGGGTGCGGAGACGAAAGATTATTATCTGCACAGCCTTCGTAAAGCGAACTCCGTCAACGGCGACGGTTCGCTCAGTCAGGAGCCGCCAGGAGAGGAATTTCCCGATCTGTACGTGTACCATCCATCCATCCCGGTACCCGCGCTCGGCGGCCGGTCGGGCGCCGTGCCCGATTTGACGCCGATGGGACCGAGAAACCAGCTTCCGATTGAAGTCCGCAACGATGTGCTCGTCTATACATCGGCTCCCCTTGAGCATGATCTTATCGTCACCGGCGAGGTTACCGTTCAGCTGTACGCCGCGACGACGGCGGAGGACACCGATTTTGTCGCCAAGCTGGTCGACGTTTATCCGGACGGGAGGGCGGTCAATATTGCCGAAGGCATTGTCAGAGCCAGCTTCCGGAGCGGGCTCGAGCGGCCGGAGGCGGTGCCGCCGGATCAGGTTCTGATCTACACCATCTCGCTCGGTCCAACGGCCAATGTATTCAAGCAAGGCCATGCGATCCGGCTCGACGTGACCAGCTCGCTGTTTCCGACCTTCGACCGGAACCCCAATCGGCTGATGAATCCCGACGAGGCGACGGAAGCGGATTTTGTAACGGCCACCCAAACGATTTATCATGACGCCCGTTATCCTTCCAAGCTTCAATTACCGGTCATCGCAGACTTTAAAGGGGGTGAAGAAGGGGGATGACGGTGTCTTTTATCTGGTTTGACCTCGGTTATACACTCGTCTATCAAGAAAGAGAAGCCGTCTACCGGCGTTTCCTCCTGGAGCAGGGCATCGAACTTTCATTGAATCAAATCGAACGGGCGTACCATGAGACCGACAAGCTGTTCATGCGGAAATACCCCGGCGCGCTCGGAAAGGAGCTGAGCAGCTTTTATCCGTGGTACCTCGGCGTGCTGAACTACAGGCTGGGCTTAAGCTTTCCGCTGCAGGAGCAGGTTTCGCGCCTGTCTCAGCTGCAGGACGGGCATGCCGGCTGGCGGGCGTACCCTTTTTCCTTGCAGGTGCTGCAGGCGTTGAAGGAACGCTCGCTCGGCATCGGACTGATCAGCAATTGGGATGGAACGGCGAGAACCGTACTCAAGGAAACGGGGCTGCTGCCCTATTTCGACCATATCGTCATCTCTTCGGAGGTACATAAAGAGAAGCCGGACGAAGCGATCTTCCGCATGGCGCTGGAAGAGGCGAAGCTGCCTCCGCAGGCATGTCTGTATGTCGGGGACAACTACTACGACGACGTCGTCGGCAGTGCCAAGGTCGGCATGTCCAGCTTCTTGATTAACCGGTTCGGCGCCCTCGGCATCGAAGAGCTGGATGGAGTGAGGACAATTGCATCCATCCAGGAGCTTCCGCATTTGCTTGATTCGCAAACAAAAATTATTTCCTGACCACGCGCGTATGAAGCGTGCACTTTATTTTACGGAAAAGGAAGGAACCAACCATGAAACCTATCGTCAACACAAAAATGTTCTTTACTGCGCTTACGATCGCGCTCGTCGTTCTCGTGCTCTCTGCCTGCGGCGGCAATACCGCAACGAGCGGCAATAATGAAAAGCCGAGCACGGATACAGCTGCATCGAATACGAACGCAAAGTCCGGGAATGAAAGCACGGCCGAACTTGTCAAATCGGAACCCGGCGGAAAGAAAGAGGGCGGCAGTGTCGTCGTTAATATTCCGCAGGACCTGGATTACTTGGACCCGCAGCTTGCCGTAGCGGCAGGGACGTCCGAAGTGCTGTTTAACGTCTTCGAAGGACTGCTGAAGCCAAACGAGAAGGGGGAGCTGTATCCGGCCGTCGCCGAATCGTATGACGTTTCGCCGGACGGATTGACGTATACGTTCAAGCTCCGCGGCGGCGTCAAATTCCACAACGGCCAAACCGTTACATCGGCGGACGTCAAATTCTCGTATGACCGGCTCGCTGGAACCGGAACCGGGAAACCGCTCAACCCCGCTTTCGGCAGCGTGCAGTCGATCGAGGCGCCCGATGCTTCCACCGTCATCATCAAGCTGAAAGAGAATAACTCCTCGTTTCTGACCGCCCTGACCGCCGCCATCATCCCCAGCGGCTATGAGGACAGCAACAAAAATCCGATCGGCACGGGACCGTTCAAGTTCAAGGAATATCTTCCGGGCCAGCGGCTCGTCGTGGAGAAGTTCGCCGATTATTACGTCAAAGGCGTGCCTTCGCTCGATCAAGTGGAGTTCCGCATCATTACCGATCCTGAGGCTTCGCTGCTTGCGCTCAAATCCGGCGAGGCCGACATTTATCCGCGGATCGGCACCGAGAAGCTGGAGGAGCTCGGCGACAAATTCACGGCGCTGAGCGCTCCGCAAAACTTGGTGCAGTTGATGACGTTTAATATCGACCGCAAGCCGTTTAACGACATTCGGGTCCGGCAGGCGATCAACTACGCGGTGGATAAGGATGAAATCATTCAAGGGGTAGCGCTTGGCAAAGGGACGAAGCTCGGCTCCAATCTCAGCCCGGTGCTGGCGAAATATTACCAGGAAGGGCTGGAGAACACCTACGCCCCCGACATTGAGAAGGCGAAAAGCCTGCTTCTAGAAGCCGGCTTCAAGGACGGTTTCGAGACGACGCTGTCCGTGCCTTCCAACTACCAGTTCCATGTCGATACGGCGCAGGTCATCGCCCAGCAGCTGGAGAAGATCGGCATTAAAGTGAAGATCGAGCCGGTCGAATGGGCGGTTTGGCTGGACCGGATTTACAAGGGGCGCGACTACGATTTGACGATTATCGGTCTGGATGGCAAGCTGAACCCTTACGACATTTTGAACAAGTATTTATCCGATGCGCCGAACAACTTCTTCAACTATAAGAACACGACGTTCGACCAGACGCTTAAGGCTGCGGT
The DNA here is from genome assembly GCF_000961095.1 of Paenibacillus beijingensis. Lineage (NCBI taxonomy): Bacteria > Bacillati > Bacillota > Bacilli > Caryophanales > Paenibacillaceae > Paenibacillus > Paenibacillus beijingensis. The sequence goes on from NZ_CP011058.1 coordinate 3,755,604, forward strand.
TACGGAGGTCGATGACGCCAAGCGGGTGGATCTCTATAAAAAAGCGCAGACGATTTTGACGCAGGACGCGGCGGCTGTGTACATCATGGATCCGAATCTGAACGTGGCGCTTAATAAGAAGCTTGCCGGCTATAAGCAGTATCCGCTGTACGTACAGGATCTGTCTACCGTGTACTTCACGGAGTAACGGGCCAGCAAAGGAGAACCGGATGAATTATTATGTACGCCGCCTGCTGACGCTGCTGTTGACCATCCTGTTTGTGATGCTGCTAACGTTTGCCGCATTCCGTATCATTCCCGGCAATCCGGCGTTGGCGATTCTCGGGACGGAAGCGACCGACGCGCAGATTTCCCTGCTTGAGTCGAAGCTGGGAACGGACCGGCCGCTTCCCGAACAGTTCGCGCAGTGGGTGGCCGGCGCTGCCCGGCTGGACTTCGGCGAGTCGCTTCGCTTTTCGAAGCCGGTGACGGAATTGATCGCGAGCCGTCTGCCCGTTACCGTTTCGCTGGCTGCGCTCGCACTCCTCATTACGGTAACCGTCGCCGTTCCGCTTGGGATTGCCGCTTCGCGGGCACGGGGCAAAGCGCTCGATATGCTGATCTCGATCGGCTCGCAGCTCGGTCTTGCCGTTCCGTCGTTTTGGATGGGCATCCTGCTCATTCTCGTTTTCGGACTCTCGCTCAAATGGTTCGCCGTCAGCACCTATGTTCCGTGGTCGGAAAATCCGATCTTGGCTTTGAAATCGTCCGTTCTCCCTGCCGCCGCGCTAGCTATTCCGCAAATCGCAATCGTGGTCCGCTACCTGCGAACGACGATGCTGGAGGAGCTCAGCCTTGATTATGTCCGAACGGCAAGAAGCAAAGGGCTTAAGGAGGCGGCCGTAATGTATCGGCATGTGCTCAAAAATGCCCTTCTTCCCGTCATTACGGTGATCGGCATTAACTTCGGGGAAGTGCTGGCGGGCAGTCTGGTCATCGAGCAGGTATTTACGTTGCCGGGCATCGGCAGCCTGCTCGTTACGGCGATCGGCAACCGGGACTATCCGCTTGTGCAGGGACTGGTCGTGCTCATTGCCTTCATCGTCATTGCGATCAACTTTGCCGTCGATCTTTCCTATCGCTGGCTTGATCCGAAAATACGCTTAAAGTAGAGGCACGCCATATGAGAAACAAAAGCTACAGTCTTGTGCTCGGGGTTGTGCTGATCGCAATCCTCGCCGTCATGATGCTGATCAGCCTCATCTATACGCCCCATCCCGTGAATGGGATGAATATCCGGGAGCGGCTGCAGGCGCCGAGCCTTCAACATTGGCTGGGAACCGATAATTTCGGCCGAGACGTCTTCAGCCGCGTGATGGTCGGCGCACAGACCGCTTTCGAAGTAGGCGCCGTATCGGTCTGCATTGGTCTGGCGGGCGGCTTCCTGATCGGGACGCTTGCCGGCTACGCCGGAAAATGGGTCGATGAGCTGCTGATGCGCGCAACCGATGCGCTGCTCGCATTTCCCGGAATCCTCCTGGCGCTGCTGCTCGTCACGATATCAAAGCCGAGCCTGTTCCAGACGATGCTTGCGATTGGCATTTTGTCGGTCCCATCGTTTGCCCGCGTTATCCGAAGCGGCGTGCTGCAGCATAAAGAAGCGGAGTACGTCAAAGCGGCGCGGGGTCTTGGAGCCGGCCACGCCAACCTGATCTGGATCCAGATTGTGCCGAATATCGCGTCCTCGATCGTGACGACCGCGGCGCTCAGTTTCTCGACGGCGATTCTGGTCGAAGCGGCGCTCAGCTATTTGGGCCTTGGCGTACAGCCGCCCGATCCGAGCTGGGGCCGGATGTTAAATGAAGCGCAGAGCTACCTCGCCAAAGCGCCGTGGTTTACGCTGGCGCCGGGACTGCTGATTACGCTGACGGTGCTCGGCTTCAACCTGCTCGGCGACGGGATTCGGGATCTGAGGGACAAAAGGAGCTAGAAGGTGATTCATATGACAGATGTGACTGATGTGACAGATGTGACAGATGCGGCGGCAACCGAAACGGAAACACCGCTGCTCGACATTCGGAATTTGCAGCTTGAGCTGCAGCGGACCCGAGGTGCGGATGTTGCGGTGCTGGATAGGGTATCGCTTACTGTCGGCCGGGGCGAAACGGTCGGCATCGTCGGCGAATCGGGCTGCGGCAAAAGCGTGCTGTCGCTGTCGGTTCTCGGCCTGCTGCCGAGCGCCATGCGAATCAGCGGCGGGGAAATCTGGTACGAGGGGCGGCATCCGCTGCACCGTATGACCGATCGGGATATTCGGGCCTTTCGCGGCAACGAAATCGCGATGATCTTCCAAGATCCGATGAGTTCGCTCAATAACGGCTTAACGGTAGGCTATCAAGTAACCGAAGCGCTGCGGCTTCATCTGCGGTATTCGCGGAGGGAAGCAAAGGAACACGCCGTCAGGCTGTTCCGTAAAGTGGGGCTGCCGCGCCCGGAGTCGCTGCTGCATGAATATCCTCATCAGCTTTCCGGCGGTATGCGCCAGCGGGTCATGATTGCCATCGCCATCGCCTGCAATCCCGGCCTGCTTATTGCGGATGAGCCGACGACGGCGCTCGACGTGACGATTCAGGCGCAAATTCTTGACCTGATGCGTCAAATCCGGGAGGAGGACGGAACGTCGATCCTGCTGATCTCCCACGATTTCGGCGTCATCGCCGACATGTGCGACCGGATTCTGGTCATGTACGCAGGGCAAATCGTGGAGGAGGGAACGGCCCGCGATCTGTTCGACCGGCCGCTTCATCCGTATACGATCGGCCTCCTGCAGTCGATTCCGACGCCCGCGAAGAAAAACCGGCCGCTCCATTCCATCGAGGGAACCGTTCCTGCGCTGCACGAAAGAGGAACGGGCTGCCATTTCGCTTCCAGATGTGCGCATGCGACGGAGCGCTGCCGGACGGAGCAGCCGGAGCTTGTGTTCGATCGGGACGGCCATGCCGCGCGCTGCTTCCTCGTTGCAGCGGAAGGAGGGAATCGCCATGCGGCAGTCTGAGCCGCTGCTCGAGCTGAGCGGCATTACGATGTCGTACACGGGATCGGCTTCGCTGCGAAAGCGGCAGGTGCTGCGGGCGGTGGACGACGTTTCGCTCACGATACACGAAGGCGAAACGTTGGGGCTCGTAGGCGAGAGCGGATGCGGAAAATCGACAACCGGCCAAATCGCCGCCAGGCTGCTGCCCCCAAGCGGCGGCAAGCTGCTGTATCGCGGCGAGGATGTGTCCAAACCGGCAGCGGGGGCTGCTTCGCGGACGCTGCGCCGGCGGATTCAATATGTATTTCAGGACCCGTACACTTCGCTCAATCCTCGCTTTACAATCGGCCGGCTGCTTGGAGAACCGCTGCAGATCAACCGGCTGTGCAGCAGGAAGGAACGGCTGCGCAGAGTGGAAGAGATGCTGGAGATAATCGGGCTGGACGCCTCCTACATAGGCCGTTATCCTCACGAGCTGAGCGGCGGCCAGCGTCAGCGGATCGGCATCGCCCGCGCCTTGATGCTGAATCCCGAATTGCTTGTGCTGGACGAACCGGTATCGGCGCTCGACGTATCCGTCCAAGCGCAAATTCTCAACCTGCTCAAGAAGCTGCAGCGGGAGCTGTCGCTTACCTATCTGTTCATTTCGCATGATCTGAACGTCATTCACTATATGAGCGATAAAGTCGCCGTCATGTACTTGGGCAAAATCGTCGAGATCGCCGATGTCGACTCCCTGTACAGCGATCCTCTGCATCCTTATACGCAGGCGCTCGTGTCTTCCATTCCGGCGGACGACCGGCACGCGAAGCGGGAGAAAATCATTCTGAAGGGCGATTTGCCAAGTCCGCTCGATATTCCGGCAGGCTGCCCGTTCCAGACCCGGTGCGCGCATGTCCATGAACGCTGCCTCGCGGCTGCGCCTTCATTGAAGGAGACGGCGCCCAGCCATTCGGTCAGCTGCCATTTATATGGTTAAGCATCGACGGAAAAAGGAAGGGCTGGACCCTAACAAGGTTTTAGCGGTATCAATCAAGCCCTTCAGCTTCAAAAGCGAAAAACGAACCGATCAAGGGGTATCCTTGGTCGGTTCGTTTTTCGTCTACTGTCTGCTTTTTATCGCACATCGTCCATACATACCCGAATTTCACGCCTCTTATTTGGGACTAGCTCGTTCATGTGAACAGTTATTAGATAGTCACTTTTTGGTTCATCAATAGAGCGTCTTTGTCGATTCCAGCGTGAAGGGCAGCAGTTCGTCCGTGCGGCCATCCCGAACTTTGGCGGCCCAGGCGGGATCGTGCAGCAGTGCCCGGCCGACGGCTACCAGGTCGAATTCGCCGCGTTCCAACCGCTCGAGCAGGCCCCCAAGATCGGCTGGATCGGCGCCCGCTCCTTGGTACATCTTCGTGAATTCGGCATCCAGTCCGACGGAGCCTACGGTGATCGTCGGTTTGCCCGTCAGCTTCTTGGTCCAGCCTGCGAGATTCAGGTCGGACCCGTCAAACTCGGGCTCCCAGAAACGGCGGGTCGAGCAGTGGAACAGATCGACGCCGGCTGCGGCGAGCGGTACCAGGAACTGCTCCAGTTCATCCGGCGTGTTCGCTAATTTTGCTGTATAATTGTTGCTTTTCCACTGGGAAAAACGAAGCACGATCGGGAATTCGGGACCTGCGGCTCTCCTGCATGCTTCGATGATTTCGACCGCGAAACGGGTGCGGTCGGCCAAGCTTCCGCCGTAACGGTCCGTGCGCCGGTTCGTTTTCTCCCAGAAAAATTGGTCGATCAAGTAACCGTGTGCGCCGTGCAGCTCAATGCCGTCGAAGCCGATCCGTTTGGCGTCGGCAGCCGCCTGCGCGAAAGCGGCGACGATATCGGCGATTTCCGTTTCGGTTAAAGGCTCGGATACTTTCCCGCCCGTCAGATCGAGTCCGGACGGACCGATTGGAGGCGCTTCGGGATTCGGCTGGCTTCCGACTTTGCGGGTCGTGCCCACATGCCACAGCTGCGGAATGATGCGGCCTCCCGCCTCGTGAACGCCGGCTACGACGCGTGCCCAGCCGTTCAAGGCGGCTTCCCCGTGAAAATTCGGCCAGTTCGGGCTTGCTGCCGCAGCCGGATGATTGATCAGCGTTCCTTCGGTTACGATGAGACCGACACCGTTCTCGGCACGGCGGCGGTAATAATCGGCTACGTCCGCTCCCGGCACTCCGCCGGGAGCGAAGCCGCGGGTCATCGGCGCCATCACGATCCGGTTGGCCAGTTCCAAACGGCCTGTCCGGAATGGCTCGAACAACGGACGAACCGAAACGGCGCTATTCGAGCGGTCTAGGTTAGACATGTGTATCCTCCTTTTATGACGCGTTCACCTCGAAGCCCTGTCCTCCATTACGATACCGATGCAGAAGAGAACTCTGTTGCAGACATGAATCACAGCGGTGATAAAGTTAGATTACCACGAAACCATACCAAATTAATAGGATTACATGGTGAAATATAATAGAAGCCATCGGGCGGTTAATCGTATCGCTAATCGTATCGTTGGATTGGAACTAGATTGGAACTGCAGGTGACAGGCAGCTCCTTTTTCCAACACGTCCGATTTATAAATATATTTATAAATAGTCCGAAATAATCTAATTTGATTTATAGAAAAGCAATAGATACGATAGGGTTGTTGAGACAAATCCGTTTCTTCATAAACCTATTTTGAAAGCGAGCTGTTTAAAATGGAATTAAACTTAAAAGATAAATTAGTTCTTGTTACAGGATCGACTGCCGGAATCGGCAAAGCGATCGCCATCAGTTTTCTGAAGGAAGGAGCCAAAGTAGTTGTTAACGGCCGATCTGACGAAAATGTAAATGCAACGGTAAGAGAGCTTTCTGCACTTGGAACTGTTTATGGAATAAAAGCAAACGTCGCCGATAAAGCGGAAAGTGATGAACTCATCCGCAAAGTGGACGAAATCGGAAATTTGGATGTGCTCGTCAACAATACAGGCGTTTTTACCGTAAAGCCTTTTGTCGATGTGACGGATGAGGAATGGCTCGAGTACTATCAAATCAATGTCATGAGCGCTGTCCGGTTGTCCAGGGCTTTCCTGCCGAAAATGATCGAGCGCAATGCCGGAAGAATCATTAACATTGCAAGCGAAGCCGGAATCAAACCCTATCCGGAGCTCGTTCCTTACGGCGTATCCAAAACGGCCCTCATCACCTTGTCCAGAGGTTTGGCGGAAGTGGCAAAAGGGACAAATGTCACGGTCAACTCCGTTCTTCCGGGCCCGACGTGGACGGAAGGGTTCGGCACATTCATTACGGATCTTGCCAAAGAAAACAACAAAAGCCTCGATACCTTTATTGAAGAATACTTTAGAAACGACCAACCGTCTTCGCTGATTCAACGTTACGCAACGGTGGAGGAAGTCGCCGATACGATCGTCTTCCTCGCTTCCGATAAAGCATCGGCCATCAACGGCGCAGCTCAAAGAGTCGAGGGAGGAATTATCCAAAGTATCCTATAATCAGGAGGATCACCGATGAATACATTTCAATTTATCAATCCTGCGAAAATTCTGTTCGGCCGCGGCCAGGTGGCCAAAATCAAAGATGAGATTCCGGAGTACGGCCGGCGCATTTTGCTTCTTTATGGCGGAGGAAGCATTAAGAAGAACGGTCTCTACGATCAAGTAACTCGCGCTTTATCTGAAATTCCGGGCGCCCATGTGGTGGAATTGAGCGGAGTGGAGCCGAATCCGCGCCTGACAACGGTAAACAAGGGAATTGAACTTATCAAACAAAATGATTTGGATTTTATTCTCGCTGTCGGCGGGGGAAGCGTAATCGATTGTGCCAAAGCGATCGCGGTCGGCGTCCACTACGAAGGCGATGTATGGGATATTGTGACGAATAAGGCAATCCCGACGAAAGCCGTTCCGATCGGCACTGTCCTGACCATCTCTGCGACCGGATCTGAAATGAATGGCGGTTCGGTTATTACCAATTGGGCGGAAAATGACAAGCGCTTTTTCGTCTCCAATCATACGTTTCCCAAATTCAGCGTGTTAGACCCGGAGATCACCGCTTCCGTGCCGAAGGACCAAACGGTATACGGCATTGTAGATATCATGTCCCATGTTTTTGAACAATATTTCCATGATTCATCCAAAGCCCCGTTGCAGGAACGCTTTGGCGAGTCCATCCTGCAGACGACAATGGAAGCTGCGCCCAAACTGATCGACGACCTTCATCATTTCGAGTACCGGGAAGTCATCATGCTCAATGGAACCTTCGCACTAAATGGCATTTTATCCATGGGCATTGAAGCGGATTGGGCCACTCATATGATCGAGCATGCGGTCTCGGCCGTTCATGATATTCCCCATGGCGGCGGATTGGCGATCTTGTTCCCGAATTGGATGGAATTTGTCGCTGCGAAAAAGCCGGTAAAAGTCGCTCAACTCGGGATCCGAGTGTTTGGGATTGAAGCTGAAAACAGAAAAGATTCCGACTTGGCAGCTGAGACGATTCGCAAACTGCGCGAGTTTTGGAGTTCGCTGGGGGCTCCTTCCAAACTGTCCGATTATGGAATTAATGATTCGGAGATCGATTTAATGGCCGAAAGAGCGATGGTAGCCGAAACAATAGGGAACTACGTCCCTTTAACAAAAAAAGATGTAGAGTCGATTTTACGAAATTCCATTTAATCCGGACAAAAAAGCTTTAAGTCCTTGACGGGACTTGAAGCTTTTTTTCTTTTTTTCACGTCGTATCACCGATTATAAGTTCAACATCAACGATGGCATTATTCAAGAGGTTGTCGTTTTTCCCTTCGATCATCTGAATAATTTTGGAACAAAGTGCATTCCCGATCCGGTCGATCGGCTGCTTGATCGTTGTCAGTTTGGGGGTTTGCAGCATGCGCGTGAAGCTGTGGTAATCGTATCCGATAATTTTGAGATCCTCGGGGACGCGAATGCCGTGCCTTGTGGCATAGATATACAGCGCATAAGCCAATATATCGTTGCTGCAAAAGACGCCGTCGGTTTCCGGCAAATAGTTGGACACTTCTTGTTCAATGAAATCCCAGTAATAGTCGAACGTCAGCTTGAAGGGCTCGCCTTCGATTACCCGGCACGGAGTATCGTGCTTCATGCAGGTCAGACGAAAAGCGTCGCTTCTTCGGTTCGGAAGCAGATCGATCTTCAGCGGGCCCGAAATATGCAGCAGCCGTTTGCAGCCCCGCTGAATCAGATGCTCGGTCGCAAGCTCTCCCCCTCGGAAGTTATCGGCTCCGACATACGGGATGGTTGGAGAGATGATGCGGTCAAACGAGATGACGGGCAATTTGACTTTTTTGTACTCGTCAAGATCGAGCGTGTGGCTGCACATGATGATGCCGTCGACCCGGTTCTGGCGCAGCATACTGATGTAATTGGCTTCTTTCTCGGAGTTGCCCAGCGAATTGCAGATCAAAATTTTGTAGTTTTGATCATTGGCGTACGTCTCCACACAACGGATCAGTTCCGAAAAGAACGGGTGATTGGAGTCGGGGACGATGACGCCGAGCAAGTAGGATTGACTCTTTTGCAATGCGCGGGCGATTTGATTGGGATAGTAATCGATCGCCGTCATCGCTTTCTCCACTTTCTGGCGTGTTTCTTTGTTTATATATCCCCGGTTGTTAATGACTCTCGAGACGGTCGTTATAGATACGCCAGCAATTTTGGCGACTTCTTTAATCGTGGACATATGGCAGTTCCTCCCTCGGAAACTCGAAGCGAATGAACGCAATATTGAAAGCGCTTATATCGTAAGTATATCACGATTTCTATGAATGGAAACCCTACCAAGAATTATTTATATGAAAACCTTCACATGTTTGAAAAATAGCAAAAAAATGCTGTATTGGCAGCACTTTTTTGCTTTCGGTAACTTGTAAAAAAGTTCATATCGGAGTCAGATATGAAAACGATTGACATATCGTTTTTAAAGGTCTAAAATACCCAATGTAAGCAATTACATTAAGGGGAACAATATTACCGGTTGAGAGGAAGGATCCGAATGAGAAAGTGGATGCTATTTATGATAACGCTTTTATTAAGCGCTGCCATAACGGCATGCGGTAGCGGCAGAAACAACGAAAGCGATACGCAGCCGATGGGAGAAAGCGCTTCCGTAACGACCGGCGGCAAGTCGAATATTACGATTCTAATCGGAAAGCCGGAAATCGCAAAGCAATTCGAGCAGATGGCCGGCGAATACAGCAAGATGTATAAAACGAACATTACGCTCATCCCTTTGGGCGGGCAGACGGCTTATGAGAAATTGGCCACTCTTTACGCTTCCGGCAATGCGCCGACGATCATGATGCTCGGCTCGGAGCTTCCCAGCATGAAAGGAAAGCTTCTCGATCTGTCGAATCAGCCGTGGGTAAAGCATGCGCTTCCGGGAACGCTCGATTACGCGAAGGACGGCGATAAAGTGTACGGCATGCCGGTCAACGTGGAGGCGTTCGGAATGATGTACAATAAAGCGGTTCTCGACAAAGCGGCAGGCGGTTCGTTCGATCCGTCATCCATCAAGACGCGCGACGATTTGAAAAAGCTGTTCGACCAAATTACGGCTTCCGGTGAAAGCGCCTTCCACTTCTCGCCGATGGATTGGTCTCTTGGCGCCCACTTCACAAACATGATGTTTGGGACGCAGTCCGACGACCGCAGCCAGCGCCATCAATTTCTGGCCGATCTGAAAGCCGGCAAAGTAAAGCTGGCGGACAATCCGGTTTTTAACGGCTGGCTGGACACGTTCGATATGCTGAAGGAATACAATCAGTTCAAGAAAGCGCCGCTCGCTCCCGTCTACGATGACGGTACGCTGGCGCTGGCCAACGGCAAAGCGGGATTTTGGTTCATGGGGAACTGGGCTTACCCGCAGCTGAAGGAAATCAATCCGCAAGGGCAGTACGGTTTTTTGCCGGTCCCGATCAGCGATAACGCCGGCGATTACGGCAACACGCAAATTTCGGCGGGCGTACCATCCTACTGGACCATCGACGCGACCAAGTCGACGCCGCAGCAGCAGAAAGCGGCCAAAGATTTTCTGAACTGGATGGTCAGCGATCCGCAAGGGCAGGATTATTATGTGAATGAATTCAGCTTCATTCCGGCCTACGACAATTTCACGGTCAAACCGGACGATCTGCTTTCGCGAACCGTGATGGAATACCTGGCATCGGGCAAGACGCTCGAAGCGGTGGGATCGTACTTTCCGGCTGACGGCTGGCCGAATATGGGCGCCACTTTGCAGAAGTATTTGTTCGGCATCATCGACAGGGCCGAGGTTGCCAAAGAATTTGAAGCATACTGGAAAAACGCGAAATAATACGATTTTCACCGCGGAGGTGTTCCTATGTACAGCGAGGATAAACGGTTGGATAAAATGAAAGCGTTTCTCATGTTTGGCTTTGTGCCCCTGCTCGCATTCGCGGCGGTCGTCGTCATTCCTTTTGCGGTCGGGGTATACATGACATTTACGCAAACCGACGGCGGCGCGATTACATCGAAATTTGTCGGCGTTGTCAATTATGCACAAGCTTTTACCGATCCGCTCTTTTGGAAATCGATGGGCTTCACGCTTGAATATGTCGTATGGAGTCTTGTGCTCACCAACGTCGTCGCATTTCTGCTGGCGCTGCTCGTGACGAGCGGAATCAAAGGGCAAAACTTTTTCCGGCTCGGCTTCTTTACGCCCAATCTGATCGGCGGTATCATTCTCGGCTTTGTATGGCAGTTCATGTTTTCCCGGGTTCTCGTTCAAATCGGCAGCGTGCTCGGCATCGAGCCGCTTTCAACGACGCTGCTCGGCGATCCGGATAAAGCGTTCTGGGCTTTGCTGATTGTCGGCGTTTGGCAAAATTCCGGTTATATGATGATTATTTATATCGCGGGACTGCAAGGCATCGACAAATCGGTGCTGGAAGCGGCCAGCATCGACGGAGCCGGGGCGTGGAGACAGCTGATCGGCGTACGCATTCCGCTCATGATGTCGGCTTTCACGATCAGCCTGTTCCTGACGCTTCAGCGCAGCTTCATGGTGTACGATACGAACCTGTCGCTGACGCAAGGGGGGCCGTTCCGTTCGACGGAGCTGATTTCGATGCACGTCTATAACGAAGCGTTCAAAAGTTTCAATTACGGAGTCGGCCAAGCGAAAGCGATCGTCCTGTTCGCGGTCGTGGCTCTCATTGCAATCATTCAGGTCAGTGTCATGAAAAGAATGGAGGTCGAGTCCTGATGACCCTAGTACAGAATACGCGAAAAACGGTCCTGTTTCTGCTGCTCAGCGTCATGTTTGTCCTTTATATCGTTCCCTTTTTGCTCATTCTGCTCAATTCGTCCAAGGAGCGGCTGAATGTCATCAGCAGCCCGCTCTCGCTGCCGGCGCAGTTTAATCTGGACAGCTATATCAATGCGTTCCGGGAGATGAATTTCCTGAGCGGATTCGCCAATTCGCTGCTCATTACGGTCGTATCCGTCGTTCTTATTATCGTTTTCTCTTCCACGCTGGCGTATTATCTTGTCCGCTGGAAATCGAGAACGAACAACGTCATTCTGCTTACGCTGGTCGCTTCGATGATCGTTCCTTTTCAGGCGCTCATGATACCGTTTGTGACGATTTACGGCGGTTTGAACATGCTGAACAGCCCATGGTCGCTCTGCTTCTTTTATTTGGGCTTCGGGGTCAGCCTGGCAACATTTATGTACCACGGCTTCGTCAAAGGAGTGCCGAAAGATCTCGAGCAAGCCGCTTTCGTCGACGGTGCGACCCGGCTGCAAGTATTTACGCGAGTCGTATTTCCGATTCTGGCACCGGTGACGACAACCATCGCGATTTTGGACGTGCTGTGGATCTGGAACGATTTCCTCTTGCCTTCGCTGGTGCTCGTGTCGCAGGATCACCGGACGCTGCCGCTGTCGACGTTTTATTTCTTCGGAACCTATACGTCCAATTATAACGAAGCGATGGCCGCACTCGTGCTGTCGATCATTCCGATCATCGCGTTCTATCTTGCGATGCAGAAGAAGATTATCAACGGTGTCATGGAAGGAGCGGTGAAATAATTGGCGGAAGGGGAAAAGCTTGATCAGCATCGGCAGCAAATCGCAAAGGCGACCCGTTCGGTGATGAACGTCCGGGAGATGGTCGCCCGGGATTATTGGCGGCCCTTATACCACCTCTCTCCGACGGCTAATTGGATGAACGATCCGAACGGGTTTTGTTACTTTCAAGGCTGCTACCATTTGTTTTACCAGCATCATCCGTATTCGCCTTTGTGGGACAATATGCACTGGGGACATTTTCGCAGCCGCGATCTCGTGACATGGGAGGATCTCCCCATCGCTCTTGCACCGGGGAACGATTACGACCGGGACGGCTGTTTCTCCGGCAGCGCCATGGAGAAGGACGGCAAGCTGTATTTGATGTATACCGGCAATGTATGGACCGGTCCCGATCGGGATAAGGATTTGGCGCAGGTTCAATGTCTTGCGGTTAGCGGTGACGGCGTCTTTTTCGATAAATGGGAAGGAAATCCGGTGATCGCGCAAGCGCCGGAAGGGGAAAACATTCATCCGAATCATTTCCGCGACCCGAAAGTATGGAAGCATGGGGACGACTATTACTGCGTGCTCGGTTCGCGGACGCTGGAGCATCGGGGACAGATTGTTCTTTACAAGTCCGCGGATATGATGAACTGGACTTATCTAGGCGTTGCGGCCGGAAGCGAAGAAAACGGGGGCTATATGTGGGAGTGCCCCGATCTGTTCGAAATGGGCGGACGCGACGTGCTTGTATTGTCGCCGCAAGGAGTGAAGCCGGAAGGGGACAAATACCATAACCTTCATCAAGCGGGGTATATGATGGGCAAGCTCGATTACGAGAGCGGCAAGTTCGAGCACGGCCCGTTCAAAATGCTCGATTACGGCTTTGATTTTTACGCGCCCCAGACGATGGAGGATCCCGAGGGACGGCGCATTCTGATCGCCTGGATGGCGATGTGGGAGAGCGCCATGCCCGAGCAGGCCCGTCAATGGGCAGGAGCGATGACGCTTCCCCGCCAGCTCGTGATGGAGGAAGGGAAGCTTCGCTGCCGGCCTGTCCGGGAGCTGAGCCGGCTCCGCCGCGGCGAAACGGCTTATGAAAATGTGGTCGTTAAAGGTGAGACGGAACTGGACGGAGTGACGGGCGATTGCTTTGAAATGGAGCTTCTGCTCGACGTCTCGGAAGCGGACCGGGCCGGGATCAAGCTCCGGGTCGGTGAAGCGTCGCAGGAAGAAACCGTCCTCACTTATAACAAGGAGGAGGGCAAGCTTATTCTCGACCGGAACCGGTCCGGCCAAGGTCCCGGAGGCATCCGGAAAGCGCCGGTGGAGCCGGATGGAGGCTTGCTGCGCCTGCACCTGTTCGTCGACCGTTCTTCCGTTGAAGTGTTCGTTCAGGACGGGGAGAAAGTGATGACGGCGCGCATCTACCCCGATGAACGGTCGAAAGGAGTAAGTTTTTTTGCGGAAGGATCGATGAAGATTGTCCGGTTGCAGAAGTGGGATTTGGAGCGGAGCGTCGGCAATCCGGCACCGGAGACGAATGATGCGACCCGGCTTGCGTAAGTCAAGCGGACGGCGTGAAGAACGGAGGCAAGCGGGAGATGGGAAATAACGCGGTGATCGAAAACAACGGTATGGCGGAAAACGATCATTGGTGGAAAGAAAGCGTCGTCTATCAGATCTATCCGCGGAGCTTCCAGGATACGAACGGCGACGGAATCGGAGATTTGCGGGGCGTCATCAGCCGTCTGGGCTATTTGCACGATCTCGGTATCGATGTGATCTGGCTCTGTCCGGTATACGATTCGCCGAATGACGACAACGGCTACGATATCCGTGATTATGAGCAAATATTGGATGAATTCGGCACGATGACCGATATGGACGAGCTGCTGACGGAAGCCGGGAAATACGGCATCCGCATCATCATGGACCTGGTGGCCAACCATACTTCGGACGAGCATGCCTGGTTTATCGAATCCCGGAGCTCGCTGGACAACCCGAAACGCGACTGGTACATTTGGAAACCGGGCAAGGACGGGAAGGAACCGACGAACTGGGAATCCATCTTCGGCGGATCGGTTTGGGAGTATGACGAGCGCACCGGCGAGTATTATTTTCACGCTTTTTCCAAAAAGCAGCCGGATTTGAATTGGGAAAATCCCGAGGTCCGGCAGGCCATATACCGGATGATGGAGAGGTGGATCGACAAGGGGATTGCGGGTTTTCGTGTGGACGCGATTACGTTCATCAAGAAGGACCAGATGTACCCGCAGCTGCCGGCGGATGAAAACCGCGCGCTTGCTCCGCTGAATGCGGGGTGCCTGAACCAGCCGGGCATTCTCGATTTTTTGCGGGAGATGAACCGCGAGGTGCTGAAGGCCCGCAACGTCATGACGGTGGCGGAGGCGCCGGGCGTTCCGGTGGAGCAGGTGCCGGAATATTTGGATGAGAACAGCGGCGTGTTCACGATGCTGTTCCAATTCGACCACGTCGATCTGGATATGAAACCGCACACGAAAGCCGTGTACCATCCTTGGAAGCTGACCGATTTTAAAAGGGAGCTGTCGAAGTGGCAGGCCGAGAACGGCAAATACGGATGGCTGGCGTTATATTTGGAAAATCACGATCATGTGCGCTCGGTATCGAAATTCGGAAACGACGGGGCGTATCGCGTCCAATCGGCCCAAATGCTGGCAGCTTACTATTTTCTGATGCGGGGAACGCCGTTTATTTATCAGGGACAGGAAATCGGCATGACGAACGGCCCGTTCGATTCGGTCGATGAATACCGGGATATCCAAAGCCTGCAAATTTATCGCGAAGAGCGGGCGCTGGGGCGGCCGGAGCAGGAGATCATGGACTATTTGGCCAAAAGGAGCCGCGATCAAGGCCGCACGCCGATGCAGTGGAACAGCGGACCGGAGGCGGGTTTTACGACCGGCAAGCCGTGGCTTAAAGTGAATCCGAACAGCCGGACGATCAATGTCGAATCGGAATTGGCGGATGAGCATTCCGTGCTTCATTTCTACCGCCGGCTGATCAAGCTTCGCCGCGGCAGCAAAGCGCTTGTTCATGGCGGTTATGAGGAAATCTTTGCGGATTCCGAACAAATCGGCGGATATAGGCGGTCTTACGGCGGCGAACGCTGGACGGTGCTGTGCAATTTTACGGATCAGAAAGTGCCGGTACCGATGCCGGATGCGCAGCATCTGGTGCTCTCCAACGTGACGGGTGAGCGGGAAGCGGGCGTCATGCAGCCGTACGAGGCGTCGATCTTCAAGGAAACGCTGTAACGTTATCGGGGGCCTTTTCCGAATGGATGTTTCATCCGTTGGAGAAGGCCCCCTTTTTCGATGTTGATCGGAGAAAGGATTGGGTATCCTATTGGGGGTTTTTCCGCAAAAATATAGAAAATAAACTTATTGCAAGAAAATATTGAAAACGCTAGAGGTCTGTGGTGGCGATTTGCTCCCGCGCCTTTACCCGCTTTGAGTGGCAAGGAGTGAACGGCTTGATGAAAAAAGCGGTCGAATCCCGGATCGAACTTTGGAAATTTCCTTCCATCCTATTGGTTGGAATTGGAATTTCAAACATTGGGGATTGGATTTATTTGATTGCACTTAATTTAATCGTATTAGATAAAACAGGCTCGCAATTGGCGGTTGCTGTGCTCTATATTATTAAACCTACGGCTTCGTTAGTAACGAATTTTTGGACCGGAAGCTTGATTGACCGAATAAATAAGCGCAAACTGATGATTGTGCTGGATATGATTCGAGCATGCTGCGTTTTTGATCGGACCCGCTGTAGCCGGACTGCTTTTCTTAATTGGCACCCCCATATTTGCAATCTATATAACGGCACTAGCCTTTTTTCTATCGGGTATTGCTATCTTTTTCATGCCGAATGTGGAGGGACAAGAAGCTGCTGATTGGACAAAGGGGCGTTCCACCCTTGACTTATTAAGAAACGATTGGAATGAAGTGATTCGGTTTAGCAGGCAAAACAAATATGTGATGTCCATTTATTTTTTGTTTGCGTTTGTCATGGTGATGGCCTCGGCAGTGGATTCGCTTGAAGCTGCTTTTTCCAAACAAGTTCTTGGTCTGTCCAACAGTGAATACGGCTTTCTGGTAAGTATAGCAGGAATAGGCATCATAAGCGGTGCGATAATCAATACAATCATCGTGAAGAGAATGCCGGTTTCCATTTTAATCGGGATCGGTTCGTTATTTGTGTCGATCGGTTATCTCATCTATGCATTTTCCGCTTCATTTTCAGCCGCTGCAATCGGGTTTTATGTTCTTGTCTTTTTTCTTTCATTTGCCAACACAGGATTTTCAACCTTCTATCAAGATCATATAACCGCCGGCATGATGGGGCGAGTGACCAGCATTTACGGGCTGATACAATCGGTATTTACTGTTATCGTTACGATGGCTTTTGGTTTCGCTGCTCAGCTTATGCCGCTTCAGCATGTTGTCCTTGCAGGCGTTCTGATGATGCTGATGATCAGCATTGCGTTGTGCGTCTGTAACTTTCAGCCCACCAGAAGCTCCTTCTATAGAAGGAATGAAACCGCTAACTCAATCATTGAAGAATAGCCGCAGCATGCCCGTCCCAATTCCGGGAGAAAGAGAGGGTCAGATCCAGGAGGCCGGACAAAAGAAAGAGCGCCGTTCCCGGGCCGGGCAAGCTTACAGCGAAATCGAATAAAAGAATTCTCGAAAGGGGAATCCGAA
Organism: Paenibacillus beijingensis; assembly: GCF_000961095.1. NCBI lineage: Bacteria > Bacillati > Bacillota > Bacilli > Caryophanales > Paenibacillaceae > Paenibacillus > Paenibacillus beijingensis. The sequence continues at coordinate 3,772,466 of NZ_CP011058.1, forward strand.
TGATCGTTATCAGCTCCTGTTTGGCGGGACTCACCACCCGGTACGATGGACGAGACAACGGCCGCCCTGCTGCGGCGCCACGGCATCGAGGTGTACTCGGAAAATAACTTTCCGGAGCTCCTGGAGCGGTTGAGAGCGGAGCAGTGAGATCCGTTTGCGAGTCGCGCCAACCATCACCTCCTGATGATTCAAATCCGGCATCATGCTATAATTCGACTAGAGGTGAGGGATATGGCCAAGAAAAAGGGACGCCAGCAGGCTCCGCAGCCTGCCGAACAGCATAAGCCTGCTACGCTGAAGGATTTGCTCAGCTCCGAGACGCTGGATAAGCTGAAGAATCAGGCAGCTTCAATGAAAGCGGAGGAAGAGAAGCGCAAGGAGGAAGCCCGGCGAAAGGCAGAGGAAGCCCGGGCGGCGGAGCAGAAACGGCGCGAGAACGATTTTGCCTATTTGCTTGAAAACAGCGGTATGGACTGGAAGAAATATAAATAACAATCAAGCATCAACCATTGTACCGCCGCCGAAAGCTGCAATCGCTCCGCACGAAGGGTAATTTTTGAAAAACCTGCGTTTGTACATCTTTTTTCTTTTTATTTATCGATTATGTTAAAATTCCTGCAAAGATACATTTTTTTGCCGGCCAAATCTCGGTTCAGGCAAAAAATGCCCGGAATTCCTGTACAATTGCAGGTTTTCCCTCGACATGCGATTTCGACCGATAATACCTGCACATTTGCAGGTTTGCGAGGAAGGACCTCCAACTCCGCTTTGCCAGCGGCGAACTGGAGGTCCTTTTGCGTCACATTTCGGACGAGCTCATTCATGTGAACCGTTATGAGACTGCCTCTTTCCGATAGCTCTTGCATCCTCGTTGAATAAGAAGCGGATTCCAGGAGCGGCAGCGGGAAACCGGGCTCCTCGCGAGGTGCGACGGCGCGTGATGGCTGTGAGCTGTTTCAAAGCGCAGTCGGGATGGTTATGTAGAAAGGGAGCGCGGCGGAGCGGGCAAATGAAGCGGCGCGAAAACGCCGTCACACCGTCACAATAGAAGCAACAGGAGGATGACAATGTCTGCAATCGAGCAATGGTTTCAATACAGTTATATGACCGGTCTGAGCGAGCTTCATGAGATTGATTTTGCGCTGACGGAGCTGCGGATTTATTTGAATCGCACCCCCGAAGACGATATGGCGATCCGGCAATTGAAACAATTGACGGAGAAAAGAGAGCAAATTGCAAGCAAGCTCGCATCCGACTGCAAAAGTCTTCAACAGGCTGCTGTAAATGAAGCGGATGTTCCGCCGGACAGTCGGATATGATCGATGCAGCCAGCGCTGACGTCCAGCCGATCTGACATCCAGCCGACGCTGACGTCCAGCCGGCGCTGCCGTCATCCTGATTTAACGTCCAGCCGACGCTGACGTCCGGCCGATCTGACATCCAGCGGGCGGATAGCGGATTACGCCTTGATGATGCCTGACAGACATGAAGCTTGATCATACGACAGCGAACCTAAAACACCCCTGAAGCCGCTTTTGTCTTCACATTGGCGGCGCAGGGGTGTTTTAGGTTTCTTTTGTTACTCGGCAAAAACGATTTGCCCGTCCGAAAGGGAAGCGATACGGGCCAGCGAATCGACGCGGTAGCCTGCCGCCGCCAGCCTGGAGGCGCCTTCCTGAAACGACTTTTCGATGACGATTCCGAATCCGGCAACGACCGCTTCCGCCCGTTCCACAAGGCGGGCCAGTCCGGTTGCCGCTTCGCCGTTAGCGAGAAAATCGTCGATAATGAGCACGCGTTCCCCCGGTGCCATGAACTGGCGGGAAATCGTAACCTCGTTTTTTTGCTGCTTGGTGTACGAATAGACCGTCTCGGTCAGCAAATCCTGATTGAGCGTCAGCGATTTTTGCTTGCGCGCGAAAACGGTCGGAACACCGAGCTGCAGCGCCGTCATGACGGCGGGCGCAATCCCCGACGATTCCAGCGTCAGCACTTTCGTCACGCCTTCTTTGGCGTACATCCGGGAAAAGGTTTGTCCGATTTCCCACATCAGCTGGGGATCGATCTGATGGTTCAAAAACGCGTCCACCTTCAATACTCCTTCTCCCAGCACGCGTCCTTCCTGCATAATCTTTTCTTTGAGTCGATTCATCGTTAGCCTCCTGTAACTTATGTTGCTGGTCCCGGTCGTTACCGGGATGTTGCCGTGTAAGGGTCAACAGTGATTATACTTCAGATAAGGCTGTCCGAAAAGAGAAAAAATGGGGAATTGGAACAAACGGAAGGGATTCGGCCAGCCCTACAATAAAGGAGCCTACTCATAACGGGCTGCCGTACCGGCGCTCATACATTGCGAGCACCCGCAAAGGCCAAATATAGCGGCTGCTGTGGTAATGAATATATAAGCTGCCGGCTAACCCGCCGCCCGTCGGGTAGGAAGAACGCCAATCTTCCGCTTGCAGCAGTTCGATCAGCCTGACGATCCCATTGTCGATCGAAGCCGTCGGCGCAGAATGGACGGCGATTAACGCCTCCAGCGCCCATGCGGTCTGGGAAGGGGTGCTGCCTTGAAGCGGCACATATTTGCCGGCTGCGTCGCTTGCGCACGATTCGCCCCAGCCGCCGTCGGGGTGCTGGACGGAGAGCAGCCAGCGCGTTCCCCGGGCGACAGCGGAGGCCCGGCCCCCCGCCCGTATGGCGCTCAGTCCCGACAGTGCCGCACCCGTGCCGTGAACGTAGCAGATGCCCCAGCGCCCGAACCAGCTGCCGTCCTGCAGCTGGCGTTCCAGCAGCCAGCGCGCCGCTTTCGCCGCCGCACCAGCGGCACCGGGGGCAATAGAGGCTCCGGCGGGATCGCCTTTGCTTAAAACGTGCAGCGTGCGCGCGGTCAAATCGACGGTCGACGGGTCCGTTACGATGTGGGCGGCGCTCTCGAATTGAAGGAATCCGAGCAGCGGACTGTCGGATTCCTTTTCAAATGCGGGCCAGCCGCCGTCCGGATTTTGCATGGACAGCACCCACGCTAATCCTCTTTCCCACTGCCGCCGCAGATTGGCGTCGGTTTTGGCGAAAGGCCGAAGAAGATGAAGAGCCGCCATAGTGTCGTCCACATCGGGATAAAGCGTATTGACATCCGAAAATCCGAAGCCGCCCGGCGGCGTATACGGATTGCGGATACTCCAGTCCCCTTTGCGGTTATGCTGCCGCTGCGCGACATAGTCCGCAGCCCGCCTCACAGCGCGGTCGGCTTCGTCCCGAAGCGGTCCGCTCTCCAAACCGCCTGCCGCATCGCGCAGGGAGCATCCGATCATCGCGGTATCCCACAAGGCGGAGGAAGCGACCTGCAGATGAGCCGTATGATCGCGTTCCCACTGCCAGACAAGGGACTTGATTCCAGCCAGCGCACGCTGGATAATGTCCGAACCGGCTTCGTATCCGATTGAAAGCAGCGCGGCAATCATGAGCATCGTGGCGGTGGAATAAGTAAGCAGCGTGCCGTCCGGCTCGATCCGCTCGAGCAAAAATAGTTCCGCCTTGCGCAGAGAGGGCTTGTGCAGCAGGAAAGAAGCGGAGGACAATCCTTTAAACAGCGCGGACAGCGAAGGAGGAAGCGAAGCGTCGTCGTCAAATGACCGCTCTCCGCCCACAAACAGTCCGGATAAATCGGGGGTCTCGCCGCTGTGAAGCGCAAAGCCGGTGGAGGCGATCATCAGAATCGGCACGAGATGTACGCGGGCATGGCCGGACAAATCGAACAAGTTGACCGGAAACCACAGCGGCGCCAGCAGCGTTTCCACCGGAATGCGCAGCGAGCCGGGCCACTCGGCTTGCCCGGTCATGCACAGCAGCGCCTGGGTGAGCAGAGTGCGTACGCGGCAAAGACCGCCCCGGGCGAGGATGAACGAACGGGCCTGCTCCATTGCCGGATGATCCGGGTCGTAATAACCGGAATACAGCAGCGCATAATAGGCTTCCACCGTTGCTTCGAGCTGACCGTCCGGCTGGTCCCGGTACAGCTTCCAGCCTCCGCCCGGCTCCTGACGGGAAGCGATTCTTGCCGCCAGCTTGCGGATCAGTCCGGGGTCCGGGTCTTTGAGCGAGCAGAGCAGCACAATGAGATAAGCATCCGACGTTATTCCTCCTTCAAAGCATAAGCGCCACGAACCGTCACCCGACTGGCTGTTCAGCAGCTCGCGTACAAGCGTTTCCTTCATTTGCCGCACCTGATTTCGCAGCACAATCATTCGCCCCTTCCCGAATACCTGCCTATATATATGCGGGCTGGGGCCGGATGAATACGCCGCGGCTGCAGGGGAAGCAAGCGTGCGAAGAGCGGGTTCGAAATAAGGTTGCACGGGAAGGAGATGTGTGCGAAGAGCAGGTTCGAAGTAAGGCTGCAGGGAAAACAATCATACGAGTAACGGGTTCGATTTAGGCGGCAGCGGGAAGAAAGCGTACAGGAGCGGATCCGGGTATGTACCTGCGAAAGGCATTTACACAAGATGGGCGGCGGCGGTGGGCGGGTGTCCAATCTTCAGGGGGCCTTTCACCATACGATAGAGTAATCTCTACAACAAGGAGTGATTTACTGATGTCCTACCCAGTTGGAGGAGCAGGTTACAGCCCTTTTACAAGCACCGGCGCTATTCTTGTTCTGTTCATTCTGCTCGTAATTATCCTGAAAGCTTGGTGCTATTAATAGTCTGCCGGCTGCGGGCGGAGTAACCGACCGCTAACGCGAAAAAAGAGGCACACGGGCAGCGCATTTTGCGCCCCGTGCGCCTCTTTTTTTCACCCGGCCGATTTTGTGAAAAACCGTTTCAACGCGTGGTACACTTCGCTTTTGTCGCGAATGACGGAGTAAAGAAACTTTTTGTTTTGGATATGCTTGTAGGCGGACATGAGCGTGCTGCTGCGGTTATACTGGTTCACTTCTCCGTATCCGAACAGATTCGTCCGCTTGAGCATCTCTTCGATCAGCTTCACGCATTTCTCATTGTCGGAGGTCAAGTTGTCGCCGTCGGAGAAGTGGAAAGGGTAGATGTTCCAATTTACCGGCGGGTATCGGCTGTCGATGATGTCCAGCGCCTTGGCATAGGCGGAAGAACAAATGGTGCCCCCGCTTTCGCCTCTTGTGAAAAACTCCTCTTCGGTCACTTCCTTGGCTTCGGTATGATGAGCGATGAACACGATTTCCACGTGCTCGTATTTACGCCGCAGAAACTTCGTCATCCAGAAAAAAAAGCTGCGCGCGCAATATTTTTCGAACGAGCCCATACTTCCGGAAGTATCCATCAGCGCCAGCACGACGGCATTGGAGTGGGGACGCATCACATCCTGCCATGTTTTGAACCGCAGATCCTCGGGCGAAATGCCGGAAAACCCCGACTTGCCCGCACTGGCGTTGCGCCTCAAATTCTCAATCAAGGTCCGTCTCTTGTCGATATTGGACATAATGCCTTTTTTGCGGATATCTTGGAATACAACGTCCGGCGACTGCACGTTTTCCTTCTGCTTTTGCTCCAGATGAGGCAGCTCCAGCTCTTCGAACAGCATATCTTCAAGCTCGGCCATGCTGATTTCCGTTTCCAGGTATTCCTCGCCGGGCTGATCGCCGGCACCCTGTCCTTTGCCCGGCCCTTTGGCCGCCGAAGGATCGACGCCAAGCACATCGCCGACTTGGGAGTCGCCGTCTCCTTGTCCGACATGCTGCTGCTTGTTGTAATTATAAATGAAGCGGTATTCATCGATGCTCTTGATCGGTACTTTAACCGTTTGACGTCCGTCTGACAGGACGATGCTTTCGTCGGTTACAATATCCGGAAGATTCTGCTTGATGGCTTCCCGGACTTTCTCCTGATGCCGCGTCTGATCCTGATACCCTTTGCGGTGCAGCGACCAGTCTTCGCGCGATACGATAAATAATGGCTCCGTCACGGAACTCACCCCTTAGCAGTTGGCTTAATGAGCTATGTTCCATCTATATTCGGCCGCTTTGCGGGTTATGTGGGCGGAGCATCCGTTTACAAGCCATTTTACTTGTTTGACAATCTCCGTAACTTCGTTTGTAGGCTGTCTGCGCTATGCTATAATTAGCAGAAGGTTTACACTCCTGCAAGCAGGCCGATTGCGAACAGGCCGAGGACGGCAAGCAGCGGCAGCGCATTCAGGACGATTCCGGTAACGGCCATCGCTTTGCGCCGTTTCCGGGAAGTGGCGCCGGCAATGCCAAGGCTTAAACCGGCAATGCTCGCCAGAATCGAACCGACCAGAACGAGCGTCGAGACGATGATCGCGCCTGCTCCCGGCCTGGAGTCTCATGGGCCGATGTCAATTGATGTTCTTCACTCAACGAAGGACGACTCCTTTTCGCGAATTGTGCTACTATTATACCCGTTCGGGAAAGGGGTGAAAACGAAATGATGCGTAAATATATGTCCTACGGGGCGCTGCACGCGCTGCTGGCGGTCGTACTGGGCGCCTTTGCCGCCCACGGCTTGAAAAGCCGCTTGACGACGCATATGCTGGACGTGTTCGAAACAGGGGTCCGGTATCAAATGTATCATGCTTTAGGACTTATTCTGGTCGCGATTATGTCCGAGAAGCTTGGCCAGAAGGGCGGGGCGCTGAGAACGGGAGGCAAGCTGCTCCATATCGGTATTTTTTTATTTTCGGGAAGTTTGTATGTGCTCAGCTTGAGCGGGATCGGCTGGCTCGGGGCGATTACGCCGCTGGGCGGTCTTTGCTTTATCGCGGGATGGGCCTTAACGGCATGGGCCGCCTGGAAAGCGCGGAACTAGAAGCGCTTTTCGGGCGGCGGGGATGCGGCTATACGGTAAAATCATCGATTTCATGGAGATGAAAGGTATAGACTTGTTTTTCGTCCACGTGGTAAACCGTCAGCAGCTTTGTTTCCTCATCGAAATGGATCATCCGCGCCGGCACGTCAAGCTTGACGCCTTTGCCCTTATTGACGCTCAGGCGGATCAGCTTTTTTTCCTCGATACCACTGCGGATAATTGCGGTTAAAGGAACAGCCGATAACGATGCTTTGCACGCGGCCGGGTCATTCGACCTGGTTTTTTCGGCTGGAATCGGCACGCCGGGCAGCTCCGTCTCGGGCGCTGCCGTTCCGGCAAGCGTCTCCGCCTTCAAACGATCGATCAGAAATCCGAGCCTGCTGCCGGAAATAATGCGGTAATCCGGAACATTGGCCCGGTTTAACAGATGAAGCAGCGCCTCCAGAGCATGTGCGTTCGTTTCGCCCTCCATCAACACTTCGATATTAAATAAATAGGTATTTTGGCCTCTATTCGCTGTATTATCCATAGTTCCTCCGAACCTGTAAAGTACTACTAATATACCACCAAAACGGCTTCGTTTCATAGCCTTCCCAATCAAGCAGAAACAGCTGTCGATGTCAGCGTGAAACTTTATCTTTTTGCCACAGACACGAACTTCCACTGACGCATATAGTGAATTAGTGTTCGGAAAGGAGGTGTGCCGATATGATGCGTATGGTACCGCTGGAGCTTGAAGGCGGAGCTACGGTGCTCGGCATTGAGGTGAAGCTGCCCAAAACAACGCTTGTCGCCGTGACGACCGACAAAGGTTATATCATGTGCGGGGCGCTTGATGTCGCTTTGCTGAATACAAGGCTGAAGGACCGAGGAATTATTGCCGGCAGAGCGGTTGGCGTGCGGACGCTTGAGGAATTGATGGCGGCGCCTATGGAGTCGATTACGGAACAGGCGGCGGCGCTCGGTGTAACGGTGGGCATGAAAGGTTCGGACGCGGTGCGGCTGATGCTCTGACAGAAGCTTCCTGTGCTGGGCGGGATCTTGAATTGTGCTTTTGATGAAAAAAGAAGCTTCCAGCACCGCATCAAGTGCGGTTTTGGAAGCTTCTATGGCTCAATTATGGGGTTACAGCTCGAACAGTTTTTTTAGATTGACATCATATGGCGCCTTAACAACGCCTTTCTCCGTAATAATCGCCGTTACATATTCGGCCGGCGTTACGTCAAAGGCCGGATTAAACACTTTCACGCCATGAGGGGCCGTACGTTTGCCGAACGCTTCCGTCACTTCCTCGGGGCTGCGCTCCTCGATCGGAATCAAGTCGCCGGTCGGCGTCTGCAGATCGATCGTAGACATCGGACAAGCGACATAAAATGGAATGCCGTGCGCTTTCGCCAGAACAGCGACGCTGTAGGTGCCGATTTTGTTGGCGACGTCTCCGTTGGCGGCGACGCGGTCGGTACCGACGATGACCGCCTGCACCCACCCTTTGGACATGACCATTCCGGCCATATTGTCGCAGATCAGCGTTACATCGACCCCGGCCTGCTGCAGCTCAAAGGCGGTCAGGCGGGCGCCCTGCAGCACCGGCCGCGTCTCGTCGGCAAATACTTTCAGGGAAATGCCGCGTTCCTGAGCCAGGTAGAACGGGGCGAGCGCGGTTCCGTATTTTGCGGTCGCAAGACCGCCGGCATTGCAGTGCGTCAGCACGCCCATGCCGTCCTTCATCAGCTCGAGCGCATACTCACCGATCAGGCGGTTCGTCTCTTCGTCTTCGCTCTGGATGGCGATCGCCTCTTCGAGCAGCGCCTTTTGGCACGCTTCGAGAGAGAGCCCGCTCCCGGCCGCGCTTGCCGCCTTCGCTTTCATCCGGTCCAGCGCCCAGAACAGGTTGACTGCCGTCGGACGCGACGTTGCAAGATAATCGGCAACCCGCTCGACTTCCGCGAGCCATGCTTCCTGATCGGAGCCTTCTCCGCCTGCGCCTGCGGTGCCCAGCACGAGGCCGTAGGCGGCGGCAATGCCGATCGCCGGAGCCCCGCGCACCTTCATGTGGCGAATGGATTCCCATACTTCTTCCGCTGTAGTCAGCGGCAAATAGACCGTTTCCTCAGGGAGCAGACGCTGATCGAGCAGCTCGAGCTTGTCGCCTGCCCAAATGAGGGATTGCAATCCTGCATAAGAGGAAGTTGATGTATCTGTCATCGTGGTGCTCCTTTCATTTAGACGGGCTGCTCTGGCAGCCCGCACCGGAAAACTGTTATTGTGCCGTCTCGGAGACGGCGATGTCGACGATTTGCTCAATCGATTCCGTCTGGCGGCCGCGCTTGATGAGCGTTTTACCGATGGCGAGCGCAAGCCGCTGCGTCCGCTCGCGGACGGCGGCATCCGGGATCGTATCGATGTCGGCTACGTGCGCCAGACCGACGATGCGGCGGACCATCTTGGCCCCGGCAAAGCCGGCCGTATCCTGAAGCAGCCGCTTCATATACAGATCCTGGAATCCCGGAGCGCGCTGCAGCATCGGGTCGGAGCCGTGCTCGTTCCACAGCGCGCGGAATTTGCTCTCGAAGCCGCTCCATACGCCTTGCACCGCTCCCGTCAGGAAGGTACGGTATTCCTTCCTGGCCGCTTCGTCGCCGCTCCAATGCTCCTGGGCCGCGAAGCTGAGCAACAGATTGGCGATGACGGCGCCGATGTCGAAGCCCATCGGACCGTAATAAGCGAATTCGGGATCGATCACCTTCGTGGAGTCAGGGCGGGCGAAGATGCTGCCGGTGTGCAAATCGCCGTGCAGCAGCGCTTCGGTGCTTGTCAGGAACTTCTCGCGAAGAAGCGCGACTTCCAAATGCAGCGCGCCGTCGCTCCAGAGCGCCTCCGCCTCGTCGCGGATGCTTTCTTCAAAACTGTTCGTATCCGCATCCCGGTACGGGTCGCAGAAAATGAGATCTTCGGTTATCTTGCACAGATCAGGATTAATAAAAGACTTCAGCTGCAGTTTTTTCTCCTGCTGGTTCATGCCCAGATCCGATGTGAAGAAGAGCGTATTGGCCAAAAATGTGGAAATATCGTCGGCAAATCGCGGATAAACAATCCGCTCGATCAGCCCTTTTCGCATAATCGTATGATCGCTTAAATCTTCCATAACGGTCAGTGCGAGGTCGGGGTTGTACAAGTACACTTCGGGTACAAGCCCCGGAGCAAGCCGGCCCTGCACGATCAGCGCTTCGCTTTCGATGCGGGCGCGGTCAAGCGAGAGCGGCCACGATTCGCCCACGACTTTGGCATAAGGAAGCGCCTGTTTCAATATAACGCTTTTTCCGGTTGCGGGCTCCGTTACGTGGAAGACGAGATTCAGGTTGCCGTCGCCGATTTCGTTGCACGTCAGCTCGGTCCCCGGAGAAAACAGATTGTCCAAGGAACGGGCGATATCGACCGCTTCGGCTTCGGTCAATGGATGATAGGCTGTCATGGATAGTGGGTCCACCTTTCGGCTTAATTTTTGCGTTATAGTTATAATATAAGGCTCCGCTGGACGGGTGCCGGTATATCCGCCGTATGTCTCAACCATTTATTATAACGGATATTTTTTCGCCATGGAATACCTCTTTTGATATAATGAAGCAACAGGCGAAATTTGACGATCAGACAGGAGGCTGGAAACATGGAGGAACACGGCCGAAATCAGCCGGTGGCCTTAAAGGAATGGGCCGTAACGGTAAATGCGCTTGCGGAAGGGAAATTGATCCTCGTCATGCGCAAGGGCGGCATTTCTGAGGAAACGAGAGATTTCCAGCTGCGGGATCACGCATTTTATTTGCTGCCCGCCTACGAGCACCAAAGACGGGAACTGCTCAAGGAAGCGTACCGGGGCGAGCTGGACCGCGTGCTGGCCGATTGGCGTCCGGACGCCGCAACCGTCAAGCTGGAAGCGTACGCCGAAGCGGTGGACGATATTTTGATCACGGATCAAGAAACGCTTGACAAGCTGCGCGGGCTCCATATATGGACCGACACTTTTGCGGAGGAACGGCTGAAATGGAAGCGGACTAAACCGCTGCATGTGCTGCTGCTGCGGGTTTACCGGCTGGAAGAAGCGCTTGAAATTCCGCTGACGAGCGCTTATATGGGGTGCAAATCATGGGTAGAATTGAAGGAAGCGACGGACAGGCCGGCGATGAAACCGGTGCTGGACGATGAAACTTTCGCTGCGGAAATCGACAAAATTCGAGCTGCTTTGGACGGGAGTTACGCATCCGTCGATTGATTTATAATTAGTTTTATACTAGAATTGTTATTGAGAATGACTGAGAATCAGTTGATTGAGAATGGCCTCTTTGCAGCTGAAACATTGCAGTGAAACGCGGGAAACCATTACCCGCTGCAGAGATAAAACGGCAGTCGTGATTTGGGGTCGAACATTTGTCTATCCCGGGCGCGCCCGGGCCGCAATAACTGCTTACAGCTTAAGCGGACATCTGAAGGGAGCATGCTTATAATGGCAACGCAATTCGTCGTCGACGGTCTGAAAGCGACTATCGAAGGAAAAGAAATATTGAAAGGGATCAACCTGAGCATGAAGGGCGGGGAAATTCACGCCATTATGGGGCCGAACGGAACGGGGAAAAGTACGCTTGCCTCCGCTCTGATGGGTCATCCGAAATATGAAGTTACGGCCGGATCCGCAGTGCTCGACGGCGAGGATCTGCTGGAGATGGCGGTCGACGAGCGCGCACGCGCGGGTCTGTTTCTGGCGATGCAGTATCCGAGCGAAATTACGGGGGTTACGAACTCCGACTTCCTGCGCAGTGCGATTAACGCCCGCCGCGAGGAAGGCAAAGAAATATCGCTGATCAAGTTCATCCGCCAAATGGAAAGCAAAATGAAAGAGCTGGATATGAATCCGGAATTCGCGCACCGTTACTTGAACGAAGGCTTCTCCGGCGGAGAGAAGAAACGGAACGAAATTTTGCAGATGATGATGGTTGATCCGAAAGTTGTCATTTTGGATGAGATCGACTCCGGTCTGGACATCGACGCTTTGAAAATCGTGTCGAACGGTGTAAACGCAATGCGCTCGGAAGACCGCGCATTTCTCGTGATCACTCACTATCAGCGGCTGCTGAACTATATTACGCCGGATTTTGTGCACGTCATGATGCAGGGACGTATCGTCAAATCGGGCGGTCCGGAGCTGGCCGAGCGTCTTGAGAACGAAGGTTATGATTGGGTAAAAGAAGAACTGGGTATTGTAGACGAAACCGTCGGCCAGGCGTAAACAGGAGGGGATCAGGATGAGTATACAATTAACGAACCCCGTTAACCGGACGTTTGCGGAGCAGCTGTCGGCATCGAAGGGAGAGCCGGCGTGGCTGACGGCGCTGCGCGGCGAAGCGGCGGAGGCGGCGGAATCGCTGGAGTGGCCAAAGCCGGAAAAAACCCGTATCGACCGCTGGAACCTGACGGCATTCGGGCAATACAAGAAACCGGAGGCACTTTCTTCAACGGCCGAGCTGCCGGCTTCCGTTCAGGCGCTGCTCCCGCAGGACGGCGCGGCTCCGCTGCATGTGCAGCGCGGGTCCGGTGCGGCATTTACCCGCATTTCGGAAGAGCTGAAAGGAAAAGGCGTTATTTTCACCGATCTGGAATCGGCGGCGCGCGACCACGCGGACCTGGTGCAGAAATATTTGTTCCAGGCGCTGCGCAAGGATGAAAACAAGCTTAACGCGCTGCATGCGGCGCTTTGGAACGGCGGCGTATTCGTGTACGTTCCGAAAAATGTCGAAGTCGACATCCCGCTGCAGGCCATCTATTACAATGACGATGAAGAGGCTTCGTTCGCTCCGCATATCGTCGTTGTGGCGGAAAGAGGCAGCAGCGTCACTTACGTCGATTATGTCGTGACGACTGAAAGCTCGGGCCAGACGCCTTTGGTGCATCATTCTGCCGTGGAAGTTTACGTTGGAGCGGGTGCTCAGGTGCGCTTTGCTTCCATTCATCATATGAACGATTCCGTCGTCGATATGACGATCCGCAAAGCGGTTGTGGAAAACGACGGCCGCATAGAATGGATTATCGGCGACCTGCACGACGGCAACACGCTCTCAGATACGATTTCCCTGCTCAAGGGCAACGGCTCCTCATCCGACGCGAAGGTGATCAGCATCGGCGCAGGCGCGCAAAAGATGAGCCTGACGACGCAGGCGGTTCACGTCGGTCGCAGCTCCGAGAGCGCAATGGTGACCCGCGCGGTTATGCGTGATGAAGCGACGGCGATCATTAACGGTGTAACCAAAATTGAAAAGGGCGCTACTAAAGCGAACGGAGAGCAAACGGAAAAAGTGATGATGCTCAGTCCTAAAGCGCGCGGCGATGCGAACCCGATCCTGCTCATTGACGAGGACGACGTAAAAGCGGGCCATGCGGCCAGCGTCGGCCAAGTCAATCCTGAACAGGTGTACTACCTGATGTCGCGCGGTATTTCCAAATCGGACGCAGAGCGCCTTATCATTTACGGATTTCTTGCTCCGGTCGTATCGGCCATTCCGCTTGACTCCGTTCGCGAGCAGCTTCAGCGCCTGCTCGAAAGGAAGCTGGAAGCATGAACATTCAAGGAATCAGGGAACAATTCCCCATCCTTCATCAAGAAATAAACGGGCATCCGCTCGTATATCTCGACAGCGCGGCGACTTCGCAGAAGCCGCGTTCCGTCATTGAGGCCGTCAAACGCTATTATGAGCTTGACAATGCCAACGTGCACCGCGGCGTACACACGCTCGGCTCCCGGGCGACGGACGCTTACGAAGGCGCCCGCGCGCGGGTGGCCGAATTTCTGAACGCTGCAGGTCCGGAGCAGATTGTGTTCACCCGCGGCACGACAGGCGCCCTCAATCTGGTCGCTTCCAGCTATGCGCCATCCGTGCTGCAGGAAGGCGACGAAATCGTCATCACGCCGATGGAGCATCACAGCAATCTCATCCCGTGGCAGCAGGCTGCGCGCCGCAGCGGCGCCGTTCTGAAATATATCCCGCTGCAGCCGGACGGCACCATCTCGCTTGAAGATGTGGAACGGACGGTAACGGATAAAACGAAGATCGTTTCCGTCACTTACGTCTCCAACGTGCTCGGCACAATCAACCCGGTTAAGGAAATTGCGGCAATCGCTCACCGTAGCGGCGCCGTGATCGTCGTGGACGGCGCGCAGAGCACGCCTCATATGCGAATCGACGTTCAGGATCTGGATCTCGACTTTTACGCGCTGTCGGGCCACAAAATGTGCGGACCGACCGGCATCGGCGCCCTGTACGGCCGTAAATCGCTGCTTGAAGCGATGGAGCCGGTGGAGTTCGGCGGCGAAATGATCGACCATGTCGACTTGTACGAATCGACGTGGAAGGAAATTCCGTGGCGCTTCGAAGGCGGCACCCCGATTATTGCCGGCGCGGTAGGGCTTGCGGCGGCGATCGATTTCTTGGAAGAAATCGGGCTCGATACGATCGACGCCCACGAACGGCAGCTGGCTTCGTACGCATATGACAAGCTGTCTGCGATCGACGGGCTGACCATTTACGGTCCGAAGCAAAACCGGGTCGGACTCGTGACGTTTAATCTCGACGATATTCACCCCCACGATGTGGCAACCGTGCTGGATTCCGAAGGGGTGGCGGTAAGGGCGGGCCATCACTGCTGCCAGCCGCTGATGCGCTGGCTGGATGTGACGGCTACCGCTAGGGCAAGCTTTTATTTATACAACACCGAAGAAGACGTGGACCGGCTTGCGGCCTCGCTTCTGAAGACAAAGGAGTTCTTCGGACATGCAATTGGATGATTTGTACCGCCGTGTCATTATGGATCACTACAAAAATCCGCGCAACCGTGGTACGATGGACGAAGAAGCCGTTACGATCAATTTGAACAATCCGACGTGCGGCGATCGCATTTCCTTGCAGCTGGAGCTTGAAGAAGGCAAAGTGAAACAAGCGAAATTTACCGGCGAAGGCTGTTCGATCAGCATGTCCTCCGCATCGATGATGACGGAAGCCGTGAAAGGGAAGACGCTGGAGCAGGCTTACGGGCTTGCCGACAAATTTTCTTCCCTGATGAAGGGCGAGCCGGTCGAGTTTGAAGAATACGAAGATATTGAAGCCTTGTCGGGCGTGAATAAATTTCCCGCGCGCATCAAGTGCGCCACACTGGCATGGAACGCGCTGCGCAAAGGCGTGGAATCTCAGCAAAAGGACTAAGGTTACGTCTAGCGTCGGCGGCTTGATTATGCGCAAGTAATCATAAAACAAAGGAGCGTGATTTCAGATGGCCAAAAAAATGCCGGAAATGGAAGAGTACAAATACGGTTTTCGCGATGAGCATAAAGCGGTATTTCAAAGCGGCAAAGGTCTGACTCCGGAAATCGTGCGCACCATTTCGGAAATGAAGAACGAGCCGGAATGGATGCTGGATTTCCGTTTGAAATCGCTGGAGCAATTTAATAAGATGGCGATGCCGCGTTGGGGCGGCGATCTTGACGAGCTTGATTTCAACGATATCCAGTACTACGTGAAGCCTTCCGAGAAACAGGGCAAGACGTGGGAAGAAGTACCGGCTGAAATTAAGGAAACGTTCGACAAGCTCGGCATTCCGGAAGCGGAGCAAAAGTTTCTTGCCGGCGTATCGGCTCAATATGAGTCGGAGGTCGTTTACCACAGCATGCAGGAAGATCTCGAGAAGCAGGGCGTTATCTTTATGGATACCGATACGGCGCTGCGCGAGCATCCGGAAATTTTCAAAGAGCATTTCGGCACCGTCATTCCTCCGGCTGACAATAAGTTCGCTGCGCTGAACAGTGCGGTATGGTCGGGCGGCAGCTTTATTTATGTACCGAAAGGCGTGAAATGCGAAGTTCCGCTGCAGGCATACTTCCGCATTAACTCGGAAAATATGGGCCAGTTCGAAAGAACGCTCATCATCGCCGACGAAGACAGCTTCGTCCATTACGTGGAAGGCTGTACGGCTCCGATTTACAGCACCAATTCCCTGCACAGCGCAGTGGTTGAAATCATCGTGAAGAAAAATGCCCGCGTCCGTTACACGACGATCCAAAACTGGGCGCCGAACATTTACAACCTCGTTACGAAACGCGCGGTTGCCGATGAGAACGCGACGATGGAGTGGGTTGACGGCAACATCGGCTCCAAGCTGACGATGAAATACCCGGCTGTCGTACTGAGAGGCCGCGGAGCGAAAGGTATGGTTCTTTCGATCGCCGTTGCGGGCAAAGGGCAGCATCAGGATGCCGGCGCGAAGATGATTCACCTGGCTCCGGATACGACGTCGACGATCGTCTCCAAATCGATCAGCAAGCACGGCGGTAAAGTAACGTACCGCGGTCTGGCATCGTTCGGACGTAAAGCGGAAGGCGCAAAAGCGAACATTAAGTGCGACACGCTTATTCTGGACAATGAGTCCACGTCGGATACGATTCCGTACAACGAAATCATGAATGACAACATTACGCTGGAGCATGAAGCGACCGTCTCCAAAGTGTCCGAGGATCAGCTGTTCTACCTGATGAGCCGCGGACTGACGGAAGCCGAAGCGACCCAGATGATCGTTATGGGCTTCATCGAGCCGTTTACGAAAGAGCTGCCGATGGAGTACGCGGTCGAAATGAACCGTCTGATCAAGTTCGAAATGGAAGGCTCGATCGGTTAAGCTTAAGCGGCTTTATTGCAGCATATCTGCCTTTGGCGGCGTGCTTATACGCCACCTTTACAAATGTGTGTCCGGTTTTCCCGGGCACGCATTTTTTTTATTGCGCCCAGTTCAAGCAGATGATCCATGGATGAATGCCACGGTATTAGCCGGCAGTCGTCATACTGTACAACAAATGATTTTTCTCTGCTCGGTCTCAAAATACGCGCTTGTACCTACCGGCCTCTGCCGCTCAGACATATAAATGATAAAAAGTTCATATCGCAATCGGGAGATAAGCATCACGCTTCAATGCGTGTACCGCTCATCCTTTCGCCGCAGAAGATTTGCTCGCAAAAGATGCAGACAGGTTATCAGAAATTTTACAAAATACCCGGATTATGGAGGAGACATTGTGGAGCTATATCGTGTTGAGCCGTGGGATAACATGGATGTGACCGCCTCTCCAGGCATCGTACTTGAGCAATACGTCCCCCCTGAATTGGAAGAGCTTGCACGGCAGGTGTCGGAGCTCTACGAGATGCGAGTTAACGCCATGACGCTTATTACATCAAAGCCGGATAAGGGCGGCGCGATCTGGAAAATTGAAACGGACCGCGGGCCGCGCAGTCTCAAAGTGCTGCACCGCAAACCGCCGCGCAGTTTATTCAGTGTTGGCGCTCAGGAGTATCTGGTCAATCAAGGGGCCAAAGTGCCCGGCCTGATCGCGACCAAAGAGGGCAGCCTGTATGTGGAAGCCGGCGGCAAGCTGTGGATTGTAACCGATTGGATCGAACCGCTTGCGCCGGTTTCCAAGATCGACCTGGAGGGAGCGGCCGCTCTATGTTACGGTCTGGGAGAGTTTCATCGTTTTTCCAAAGGGTATATCCATCCCCACAGCGCCCAAAAGTCTTCCCGTGTTTATGGCTGGCCCAAATATTACGAAAAAATAATCGCTAAAATCGGATGGTTTCGCGACATTGCGGAAGCTTATCGTGAATTTCCGGCGAGCAGCCGGCTGCTTGGCGTTGTAGATGAATTTGAAAGACAGGCACGCGAAAATTACGGCAGGCTGCTGGAATCCGGTTATTCGAAAATTATTTCGATCGGCGAGCCCTACCTGGGACTGGCGCATCAGGATTACGGCTGGTCTAACGGCCAATTAGGTCCGGGGGGAATTTGGGTTATCGACTTGGACGGCGTTTCTTACGATTTGGTCATCCGGGATTTGCGGAAATTGATCACGAGCACAATGGATGACATGGGAACTTGGGATATCGGCTGGATCCGCGGAATGATTGATGCCTATCATCAAGCGAATCCGATCGATAGGGAAACGTTTGAGGTTTTATTGATCGATATGGCTTTTCCCAATGAATTTTACAAGCATGTGAAAGAAATCGTATTTGATCCGGAAACATTTATTTCAATGGAACTCGACATGGTTCTCGATCGGGTATTAATGGCTGAGAGCACCAAGATGCAGGTTCTCGCCGAGCTGGCCGGAGATATCATGAAATACGAACCCGGCCAATACGATCTGGAAGGCGTACAAGTATTTGATCGTCTTCGGGCGCCGGACAGAACGCTTCAGGGCAGCTATCTGGCATTGGAAAGAGCGGCAGGGGACCGTTCTGCATTTGTGATCCCATCTGTGGGATCGGCTTTTTCGGCTTATGCGGCACAGAACCCGCCTAAGCATCAACCCCAGGCTGTTCCGGCGGTTGCCCAGGACGGCAGCGGCGCCGCGGCAGTACCGCTGGAAGCCGTTCCGGCCGCCGTTACTCCTCCCGTTTTGCTGCCTGTTGCTGCTGGACCGAGACGTTCTTCATTAAAGCGGCGCAAGCAGAAATCAAAGCGTTCCCTGTTGGCGCGCAGATCGTTGAAATCACGGCGCAAGAAGGGAACGCCCGGAAGAAAATCAAAGTTTAAATCAATCAAAAAACAGCTGTCTCCCGCGAAGCATAAAAAAATCAATCGGCGGCTTTCATCCGTTAAGTCAAAACAAAGAACCGTCAAACCGCTGCTTTCACCGGCGAACAAGGCCAATAAACGCTTCAAAGGCTTGATAAAGAAACCTGCAGTACCGAGATTGCAGCAAAGAGCGATTAATAAAGGCAAGAGCCGTAAATCTTCCCGCCGCAAAGCGGTTATGTAATCATGCCGGAAGCCTGACGCTTGCCGTTTCACAGCTTAACGCCCGGAGGAGAATGCAGCATGAACATCTTGATGATTTGTACGGAGAAACTCCCCGTACCTAATATTCGAGGCGGAGCCATACAAACTTATATTGGCGGCATTATCGATTACTTAAGCCGATGGCACCAAATCACTCTCCTGGGCCGAACGGATCCCGAATTGCCGGGCGAAGAAGTGCGCGACGGAATTCGATACTTCAGGGTTCCATCCGACGGCCTGTTTGAAACTTACTCCATCAATGTCATCGATTTTTTGAACAACAGCCAAGAACATTATGACATTATTCATATTTTCAACCGCCCGAAGCTTGTGCTTCCGGTTCGCCAAATAATGCCTTATTCGCGTATTTTTCTCAGTATGCATAACGATATGTTCAATCCTCTCAAAATATCCGCTGAAGAAGGCGCAGCCGTTATCGAAACGACGGAGCGGATCATTACGATCAGCAATTATATCGGTGCGGAAATATGCCGCTACTATCCCCAAGCGGAGTCTAAAGTCCGCACCGTATATTCCGGCGTCGATATATACCGTTTCGCGCCATGGACCGAGTCCGATGCCGCACGCCACGCCAGAGATCAAATACGTGAGCAATATCAGCTGCATGGAAAAAAGGTTATCTTATTTGCAGGCCGATTATCACGTAATAAAGGACCGCACGTACTTATTCGCGCCCTTCACCATCTGCAGCATTCCGATGCGGTGCTGGTTATTGTCGGCGGAGCTTGGTACAGCGATAATACGATCAGCGATTATGTGGCTTATGTGCGGGCTTTGGCCAAAAGATCCCACCTCCCGGTAGTGACGACAGGATATGTTGATGCCCATGATATCCACCGGTGGTTTTGCGCAGCCGACATATTCGTATGCACCTCCAATTGGGAGGAACCGCTCGCACGGGTTCATTATGAAGCTATGGCATCCGGGCTCCCTTTTCTGACCACTCAAAGAGGAGGAAATCCTGAAATTGTCATGGATAATAACGGGATGCTGGTGTTCGACCCTGACAATCCGATGGAATATGCGGAGAAGATCAATTATTTGCTGTCTGATATGGAGCTCGGCCGGCAGATGGGCATTCGGGGAAGACGATTAACAGAGCGGATGTTTACGTGGGACCGGGTCGCGAATGATATTTTGGCCCACTGGGGATAGGTGCAGAACGTTACCTCACCCACCAAAAGCAACCTTGGTTCGGTACTTAACCGGACTCAAGGTTGCTTTCGTTTGTTCGGAGTGTTTGTTCATAGTTTTTCCAATAGATTCGTATACCTGCCGGGGGATGCCTGCCTGGTTATCGGTTGGCATTACTATTTTTTGAGTTTCCGCTCTATTTGCCCGGACAAAAAATTCGCTAATCTCATAGAGTACATATAAACCTGCAGAGGTTCTAAATCAGAATAGGGAGTGGGATGGCCGAATGGAAAAAGTGGATAAGCTGAAAGCGGCTTTAGAAGATTTGGAATATGACGAAATCGAAATTGAGTATTACAGCGGCGAAAAAGTATCTTATGTATCCGAAGATTATGAAGACGAAGAGTCGCTCTATGATTGGCTGGAAACGATCGACTGGGATGAAGTCGATGATGTCGAAATTGAACTGGAGGATGGCTCAAAATCTGCGCTGAATCTGTCTGAAGATGAGGATGAAGACGAAGACGAGTATGTAGATGAAGAGGAGTCCTCGGTAGACGAAGAAGACGAAGAATATGAAGAAGAAGACGAAGAAGACGAAGAAGACGAAGAAGACGAAGACGAGAACTGAGAAATAGATTTAGAAGATGATAAGAGCCATATAAACAGGATCATGAACTCGGACAAGGCCGCGCTCTGCTTATAGGAGCGGCGGCCTATGCCCGTCGTAGCCAGGCGGAGCCTCCTCTTGAGCAGCGCTTCCGGCGATCACCGTTTGCCCAAAAAAAAGACCGAAGCACCGTGATTGACGGCGGACTCTTCGGACTTGCGCTTATTTCACATATAAACTTGGGTAATATCGAGCTCCGGTTCCAACGTCAAATCAACGAAACGTTCGTCCAGCTTGACAAGCGGACGGAAAAATTCGGTCGGGTGCGTCATCACGATAAGGCCGGTATCGCCGGAGGACATCTCCACCCGTTTGCCGATAAAGTTCGGAATCATATGTTTAATAAAGGTTTGAACGGTGTGCGGGTCCAGCTGAGTGGCGCTCATCCGGTACAGTTCCTTCAGCACAAACAGCAGATCGCGTTTCTTCTGATAAACGCGGGTGGAAATCATCGCGCTGTAGACGTCTGCGACGGCGACGATGCGGGACACGGGTTCGATTTCATCCCCTACGAGCCCGTGCGGATAACCGGAACCGTCCATTCGTTCATGGTGCTGGAGGGCAGCGACGGATAATAAAGGATCTTCGAACGAGGCCAAAATAATTTCTTCGCCGTACAGAGGATGGCGTTTAATTTCGGCAAATTCTTCCTTGGACAGCTTATCGGGCTTGTTAAGCACTTCCTTCGATACGCGGCATTTGCCGATGTCATGCAGAAAGCCGGCTTTGCCGATTCGGACCGACTCCCTATCGGGGTAGCCGAGCCAAGAGGAGAGGTAGTATGCGAGCATGCCGACCTGTACGGAATGCTGATACGTGTAGTCGTCCTCGCTGTTCAGCAGCAGCAGCATCGAAACGACGTCTCTTTCACTTTGAAAGCTGCCTACGAAAGGCTGGAACATCGCGTTGACGTCGAATTCTTCGATGCGGCCTTCCTCAACCGCTTGCCGGAACAAAGATTCGCAACCGTTTACGACGGATTTATACAGGGGCTGCACCGATGAGATCCACTTTGGGCTTATGCTCGATTCAATCGTACGGATGGTTGAGGCGGGAGCCGAATCCTGACGCTCCTCAATGTCCACATAATCGATCCTATGCTGGGTTAGCTTCGTGATATCATACGTTCTGAGAACCGTACCTTTAGCCATCACATGCAAGCTAAAGTCGTTGAAGGCGTCGCTTGCCAAGCGGTCGCCTTCTTTCAGTTCCGTAACATGCACCCTCATGCCTGCACCTCGAAATGGAAATTGTAAGAAATTTCAGCTTTTTGTAGTTCTATCGTAACAAGTTATATCTACATTAGCAATAATAGGAATAAAAAATAAGGCTAATAGCCCATTAATTCCGCGTAAACGGCTTTGGCTTTTATCGGGTCTTCCGTGCCCTGCACAAGCGCTCTCCCATCTTTGAATAAAAGAAAGGACAAGCCGCCGGTGAGCTCCAGCCGCAGCAGAAACGGATTTACGGTGACCGGTCCGATCTTCTGAAACGCTTCCGCAACCTGATCGAGCTCAAGCTTGACCGGACGAGCTGGCGTTATCTGCACCGAAGAGCGGCCGCACAGCGCGCTGCTTACGGGCTCTTCGGATCCGTCCAGAAACGGAAACCTTCGCTCACCGCAGCAGGGGCAATCCGCGCGGCGCGACCGGCCGACAGCAACCGGGAACCAGCTGTGCCGCCAAACATCAAGCTGAACGATCGTACCGTGAAGGGCGTCACGGTTGCCCGACAGCCACTTGATCGCTTCCGTCGCCTGCAGGGAGCCGATCATATCGATAATGGTCGGCAGCACGCCCGCCGTTTCGCAGGTGTCCGTCGTACCGACTGCGGGCGGCTCCGGGTAGAGGCAGCGGTAGCATGGGGTTTGGCCGGGGACAATCGTCATCGTGACGCCTGAAGCGCCGACGGCTCCGCCATAAATCCATGGAATGCCGGACGATACGCTGTAATCGTTGAGCAAATAGCGGATCGTAT
Source organism: Paenibacillus beijingensis (assembly GCF_000961095.1). Lineage (NCBI taxonomy): Bacteria > Bacillati > Bacillota > Bacilli > Caryophanales > Paenibacillaceae > Paenibacillus > Paenibacillus beijingensis. The sequence goes on from NZ_CP011058.1 coordinate 3,794,933, forward strand.
AATTATCGGTTCCATCCATGATCAGGTCCGCTCCGGCAAGAAGGTCCGAGACATTGCCGGATGTGACGTCGGCGACAACCGGTTCAATCTCCACGCTGCCGTTGACCGACCGCAAATAGCGGGCGGCCGCTTCCGCTTTAGGCAGCATGCCGCGCACATCGTCTTCCCGGTAAAGCATCTGCCGCTGCAGGTTGCTCCATTCCACAATGTCCCGGTCGATCAGACGGACACGCCCGACGCCGCAGCGGACCAGATGCTGGGCGATTACGGAGCCGAGCGCGCCCATGCCGACGACGACGGCATACGATTGTCCAAGCTTTGTCTGGCCGCTCTCTCCGAGCGGCGAGAAACGGATTTGACGGGCGTAGCGAAGCGAAGAGGAAGGCATATCGGTCATGACGATACGGAGCCTCCTTCATCCGTCGGCGGAGCTACGGGGTTCCAAGGGCCTTGCTGATGCCCGACCCATTCCGTACCGTCCTCCCAAATTTCCTTTTTCCAGATCGGGACGATTTGTTTCAGCCTTTCGATTGCGTAACGGCTCGCCTCGTAGCAAGTGCCGCGGTGCGGGGCGGAGACGGCGATAATGACGCTTGCTTCGGCGATTTCCACCACGCCGGTACGGTGGGAGATGGCGCACAGCGCGCCGGGCCAGCGCTCAGCGATTTCATCGCCGATTTGGCGGAGCGTACGGATGGCCATCGGCTCATACGCTTCGTATTCGAGCTTCAGCGTTCTTTTTCCCTTCGTCCACTCCCGGGTCGTACCGACAAAAACGAGCGATGCCCCATTTTCGGGGACGATGACAAGCTGCGAAATCGCATCTGCGGACAGCGGCTCCCGCGTAAGCGTGAAACGGCGGGAGGCGTCATCTTCCGCGCTGCGCTCTTGCTCTTCGCCTTGTTCCTCCCCTCCGGAAACGGGCGGAAGCAGCGCCAGCTCGTCCCCGCTGCGCACCGTGTCGCCGTCGGCGGCGTATGCCTGATTGCAGGCGACAAAGGCGGCGGCCAAAATGGCGGCATGAGCGGGAAAGCGCTGTGCCACGGCCGCTTTCAACTCAGCGGCGGTCATTTCGCCCGCAGGCAGTTCCAGCTTCAGGGAAGAGGAGCCGAAACGTTCCGGCAGACCGGCAAAGAGGGATAATGTCCAAGTATGTGTTATCATGTCGGTTTACCTCACATCGAATAGTATTGAATCGCTTCATGTACATTGTTTTCAGCATACCATAAAGAAGTGAAAAATGTTATGCTATGGAGAATCGCAAACGGCAAGAATCGTCTGAATGATCCGATGAACAACGGTCTCTTTCATAAAAATAACCAATTTTAGCGGCAGATGGACGCCCGATTTAGAGGGATCGTTTCGGCAGGGCGCACGATTATTGGGCGGCCGGTTAGGGAGGTTTACATGACGCACAACGAACAATGGCAGCCGGAAGCGGTTCTGCTGCACAGCAACGATCTGCACAGCCGTCTGGAGGAAGCGGCCAGAATGGCAACCTATATCGATGACCAGCGGCGCATCCACGGATCGGGCCGCGTGCTGGCGGTCGATTGCGGCGATCATATGGATCGGATGCGCGTGGAGACGGAAGGCAGCGGCGGACTTGTTAATGTGGAACTTTTGAACGCAGCAGGCTATGAAGCCGCCACCCTTGGCAACAATGAAGGTCTGACCTTTACGGCGGAGGCGCTTACCGACGCTTACCGCGGGCATGCCCGGTTTGCGGTGCTTGCGGCCAACATGACGGAGCGGGACTCCGGGCTGCTGCCGGACTGGATATTGCCGCAAACGGTTATTGCCAAAGGCGGGCTTAAAATCGGTCTGATCGGCGTAACGGCTCGTTTTAACGATTTTTATAAGCTGCTCGGCTGGAATGTTCTCGATCCTATGCCTGTCGTGGAGCGGGAAGTCGCTCAGCTGCGGGCGAAAGCCGACGTCGTGGTCGTGCTCTCGCATCTTGGCCTGCCGACGGACCGCAGGATGGCGGAGGAAATTGCCGGCATCGACCTCATCCTTGGAGGCCATACCCATCACTTGCTGGAGGAGCCGCTTCTAATCGGCGGCACGACCGTTTGCGCCGCCGGCAAGCACGGCGAGCGTCTGGGACGGGTGGAAATAGGCCGCGACCCGGTTTCCGGCCGTCCGCTGCTGCGCGCATCCTGCGTATCGGTCGCCGATTGCGCGCCTCATCCGGAAGCCGCCGCCATTATCGGCGGCTATCTGGAGGCGGGCGTGCGCGCCTTGAGCCGGACGGTGGTCCGGCTGGAGCGGGAGCTGCCCGCCGATGCCGAGCGGGAATCGCCGCTCGCCAGCCTGCTTGCCGCCGGCCTCAAACGGTGGACAGGCGCGCAGATCGGCATCGTCAACGCGGGACAACTGCTCGGCGGCCTCTTCCCGGGCGGCGTGACGGAGGGGCTGCTGCACGCCCTCTGTCCGTCGCCGATTAATCCGTGCCGATTAACGCTGCGCGGCCGCGACATCCGGCTTGCGCTGGAGCAGTCGCTGCTGCCGGAATATACGGGCATGGAAATACGCGGCTTCGGGTTTCGCGGTCTGGTGCTGGGCACGCTTGCGGTGGACGGTCTCGATATTCACTGGGACGAGGGGCAGCCCGAGGAATCGAAAATTGTATCGATCCAGGTGGCGGCTGATGGGCAGCCGCTGCAGGATGAAGAAGAGTACGAGGTCGGAACGATCGATATGTTTACGTTCGGCATCGGGTATTTGTCGCTACAGCAGGGCAAGAATGTCCGTTACTACTTGCCCGAATTTTTGCGCGATGTGCTGGCGGCGGAGCTTCAGAACAGCGAGGCGGTAGCGGAGAGCTTCCGCCCCCGCTGGCACCGCGCCCGCTGATGCGAAAGGGCAGGCGAACCGCTGTCGGTATCATCCATATTTTTCCGTCGAAACGGCTGCCGCTCTCTAACAAAACAACCTGCTTTTGCCGATAATCTTTATAAACTTCAAAAACGGGGCAGGGATCGATTAAGAAATGATTTTGATGCCCATTAGCATGTGCAGGCCCGGCATGAGGCTTGCCAAAAAAATTTTTTCCGAAGACGGGCTCGTTTTGTTGGGAGAGCATGTCGAGATTACGAAGCGGATGATCGTCCGGCTGGCGGAATGCGGCATCCAGTTCGTCTATATTCAAGATTCCCGGACGGCCGATATTACTTTGCCTGAGCTGATCAGCGACGAAACGGTGCGTGTCGCGCTGGGAGAGATCCGTTCCCATTTCCGCACGATGATGGATCAGCCGCCGCGTAAGAAGGGCGTGATGTATCCCTATGTCGGCAAACAGTTCAGGGATGTGTTAAACCGGGTGATCGACGATCTGGTTGCGGTCAAAGAAACCGTCATTATGATGATGAATATCGGATCGGTGGACCATTATTTGTATCAGCATTCCCTTAATGTGTGCGTCTACACGACACTGCTCGGAATCGCCTCCGGTTATTCCAGGGATGAACTGATGACGCTTGGACTCGGCGCCCTCCTTCATGATATCGGCAAGACGCAGGTGCCGGCCGGCGTTCTCAAGAAACCGGGCAAACTGACGGACAGCGAATTTGAAGAAATGAAAAAGCATACGGAATACGGCTTTAAGCTGTTGAAGGACGAGCCGGGCATTCCGCTGATTGCGGCCCACTGCGCCTACCAGCACCACGAGCGGCTGAACGGCAGCGGTTATCCCCGCGGCCTGCGCGGCAATGAAATTCATGAATATGCGAAATGGATCGGGCTTGTCGACTCCTATGACGCCATGACGACAAGCCGCATCTACCGCCGTCCGATGCTGCCGCATCAGGCGGTAGAATCGCTGTATGCCGGGACGGGCACGCTGTATGAACAAGAGATGGTACGGCTTTTTCGCGATAAAGTCGCGATTTATCCGCTCGGCATGACCGTCCGCATGAATACGGGAGAGTCCGGCGTCGTGGTCGGCATTACTCCGTTATGTCCTCACCGGCCGGTCGTACGGATCCTGGCCGATTCCGACGGCATACCGCTGAAAAGCCCGTATGAAGTTGATTTGTCCACCCAGTTGAACGCGATGATCGTCAGTACGAATGATGTCCAAACGGCGCCTCCGCTTCTTTCAATTATGTGACCGGTCCTTAAGCCTGATGCGGCCGGAATGACTGAAGAAGCCGGCAGGCTCTTTTTTTTACCCAGGAAGTTATCATGCAAACTCCTTTGTTGGATTTCATCGCAAGAAATTTTGTTTAACAATAATGAAAGCAGCGGCCGCTTGCCGCTTGTAAGGAAAAAAAGGATCTGTATTTGATTCCTTGCCCTGTGAACAGTAAAATAAATAGAAAGCAAAATCTTAACAAGTCAGGTGCTGTTTACATGAATACCGATTTAAGCATGGCGGCTTCGCTTGACGCATTGTCGCCGCAATACGATCCATGGGACCCGATCCGGTCGCTGTCCGCATACGGAAGGCATAAGCTGACAAGCGTCGAAATGAGCGTTACGAATTTATGCAATATGCGCTGCGAGCATTGCGCGGTCGGGGATTCGCTCGTATTCCGCGAACCGGCCAAAATACCGCTTGAGCTGATGCTGCGCCGTCTCGACGAGGTGGAGCATCTGGAGACGATCAGCATTACCGGCGGCGAGCCGTCTTATTCGGAACAGACCGTCCGCGAATATATTGTGCCGATTCTCCAGTATGCGCGCAGCCGCGGCATCCGCTCCCAGCTCAATTCCAATGTAACGCTCGATTACGGGCGCTACGCACTTATCGCACCTTATTTGGATGTGATGCATATTTCGTTCAATTATACGTCGGCCGATGACTTCCACCAGGTCGGCTTTGCCAAATCCGGACATGATATTCCGCGCGCCGCGGCTGTCCGCATGTATGAACGGATGATGGAGAATGCGCGCCGGCTGAGCGAGGAAGGCGTGCTCGTATCCGCCGAATCGATGATTAATTTCCGCACCCACCGCAAGATGAAGGAGATCCACCGGCTAATTGCGGAGATGGGCTGCGTCCGGCACGAGGTCCATCCGATGTATCCGAGCGCCTTTGCCCGCGATTTGCCCGTTATTTCGAAAGCGGAGATGATGGCGGCCGTTCACGATCTGCTGGATGCCCGCGAGAATTCGATCTGGATGCTGTTCGGAACGCTGCCGTTTTTCCGCTGCAGCGAGGATGAAACGGAGCGGGCCCTTATTGCCCGCCTGGCGGCCGAACCGAATGTGACGGTTCGCAACGATCCCGACGGCCGCAACCGGCTTAACGTCAACATGTTCACCGGCGAGGTGTTCGTAACCGACTTCTCGGAGGTGCCGGCATTCGGCAACATTCACTCCGAAAGGCTTGACGACGTATTCGGGCGCTGGCTGTCGCATCCGCTGTTTCGAAGCGTCGACTGTCATTGTGCGGCTGCAGCTTGCTGCGGACCGAATTTGCTCGTGAAGGATATGTACTACCGTGACGTTGATTTTAACAGCAGACAAGCGATCCTGTAACCGGCCCCTGCCGGGTGCGGATATTCCGGCGCGGATTGCTGCCGATCCTTCAGAAGCAGCCCTTGTCTGTTAGCCGCTTGTTGCAAAGGAGAGTCGATCGCAGTGACACAGGTTGTTTTTGAACCCGGAAGCATTATATTGAATTTAGTTATCGTCATGGTTTTGGTCTTGCTGAACGGCTTTTTTGTGGCGGCGGAGTTTGCGCTCGTCAAGGTCAGGCAAACGCGGCTGACGCAGCTTGTAAACGAAGGAAATGTGAAGGCCAAATACGCGCTGAGGGTGAACAATAAGCTTGACGCGTACTTGTCGGCTACACAGCTCGGGATAACGCTCGCTTCGCTCGGTTTGGGCTGGGTCGGCGAACCGGCGGTGTCCCATCTGATCGTGGAGCCTTTGATGTACGCTATCGGCTTCGAAGACGAAACGCTGATCAAGAGCATTTCCTTTGCGATCGGTTTTATCGCCATTACGTTTCTGCACATCGTGTTCGGGGAGCTGGCGCCCAAATCGCTGGCGATCCAGAAGTCCGAAGGTGTCTCGTTATGGCTCTCGGGTCCGCTCATGGTGTTTCATAAAATTTTTCTTCCGGCGATTGTCGTCTTGAACGGGACGGCGAACCGGCTACTGCGGATGGCGGGCATTGAGCCGGCCAGCGAAACGGAAGCGGCGCATACGCAGGAAGAGCTGCGGATTTTGATGAGCCAAAGCGCGAAGAGCGGTATTATCGATAAGGACGAAATGAAGCTGTTTGACAACATTTTCGAATTTTCCGACCGTCTGGCGCGCGAAGTGATGCTTCCCCGCACCGATATGGACTGCTTGTACTCCAGCCATTCGTTCGAGGAAAATATGAAGTTAGTTTACGAAACGAAGCATACGCGCTATCCGGTCGGAATCGAAGATAAGGACCAGATTATCGGGTTTGTACATATTACCGACTTGCTCACGGCTGATCCGGACGAGCCGCACGAGTTGGATCATTTTATCCGTCCGATCCTCAATGTGCCGGAATCGATGGAAATCAGCGTCGTTCTGAAGCTGATGCAGCGCAAGCATTCGCAGCTTGCCATCGTCGTCGATGAATACGGCGGAACGGCGGGAATGCTGACGACGGAGCTGATTCTGGAAGAGATCGTCGGTGAAATCCATGACGAATTTGACACCGAGCTGCCGGATATCGTCGTGAAAGGCGATGTAACGACGGTCGGCGGCCGCATGCTGATCGACGATGTAAACCATATGTTCGCGCTGGAAATCGAAGACGAGGATGTCGATACGATCGGCGGCTGGATGTTTTCGCGGCTTGAAGGCAATCCGGCCAAAGGCGATAAAATCGAGCATGAGGACTATATTTTCGAAGTGGCCGAGTGCCAGCGATTGCGCGTGCTGAGGGTAAATATCTACCGCAATCCCGACAAAGACGCCGCGCAGGAGGGTGAAACCGGAACGGACGAAACGGCGCTTTGGAGAGAAAACGAATAGCAGTATGTATCGGTAACCGAATAGAACAAGCAGCACTCCGCTTATGATGAAGGCGGGGTGCTTTTTTGTTTATTCATCGCGCTCCGGATTCATCGAATATGAGCGGCGAGCGGTGGTGACGGACGTCGGCACGCCGTATTCGCAAGAAGCTCGAGGCAGCCGCGGGTTAATCTACGGAAAAATCGTTTATTTAACCGGCGGATGTCCAATATTTTCGGATATTCGGAAGCGGAATTCCGGAACGACGAGTGCTGAAGGCTTTTTTCGCGCATCAACGAAAGATCTGGGAATCGGACTCAGCCGGAAGGCTTCGAGCAGCGCTGCAAAGGTCCGGACGTCCTCCGGGTTGTCTGCCGTCAGTTTCGCGAGATAAGTTATGTCTTCGCCTTTTTATTTTTATCGTCCCTGGTCCGGCAGATCGCTGCTGTACGTCGTAACCCCAATAATAATGTTTTCCTTTGGAAAATATTTCGGGAGGATTTCCCTGCTGCAGATTTCGTTTTGCAGGGAGACGACATAGGTATCGGGACCGAATCGGCCGAAATCGCTTAATGGCGTCTTCCGTGTGATGGATTTTGTGAATTTGCGCGACATTCTCCTTCCATGTGTCGTACAACGTGACGGCAAAGTCCGCCTCCGTAAGACGCGCCCCCAAAAAAGCCGCCCATTGCGCCCGCGCCTACAATGGCGACGGATACCGGTCCGTCCATTTTTCTCCCTCCCTATCCGCTGCTGCTTTGTCACTCAACAGATACACAACGGTTTTAATACATTTTTTCATTCGTGTCAACTATCTTTACATAAAAACGAATGGTATGTGTTATGGAAATCGATTAAACAATGAATCATACGGAAAGTTAACCTAATTACCATATGATTTAGTCGTTTAAAAAAACTGATAATTCAGATACAGTTAACGTAACCCAAGCAAAACGGCGGAAGGTAAATTTTGAAGGAAGGGGATGTTCTATGACATATGTATTACATATTATGTAACAGATAAAAAGAGCTCAGATAAATGCGCTGTAAGCACGCCGGAGAGCATCGAAGAAAAAGTGGCCAGGGCCATCGAACAATGCCCCAGCCTGACCGAAAATCAGCCTGCTGTGCACCTATGCCGGAATCGAGTAATGGATGGTAGTCGGATGGAACAGATAGACCAAAAAAGGATGGAGAGATTCTATGAGAAGAATGTGGATGCGCGTTTTATCCGTGAGCTTGTTGATTGTGCTGGCGGCTTGCGGGGGCAACACCGGTTCAGCTCCTACCGGAAATGAAGGAGAAAAAACTTCCGCACAAGAAACGGCATCGACAGGGAAAACGGCATCCGCGGAAGAAACGGCATCAAGCGAAAAACCGATCAAGCTCACCTACGCTTTTTTTGCACCGGCGAGCACTTTTCCGGCGAAGCAGATGGAGAAGTGGAAGGAAGAACTCGAGAAACGCACGAACGGAAAGGTAGACGTCGAGCTGTTTTTCGGAGGCACGCTGCTGACCGACAAAAACATGTACGACGGGGTCAAGAACGGAGTTGCGGATATCGGCTCCTCGGTTACCACCTATGAGCCGGGCAAGTTTCCCTTATTAACCATCGCCGAAGCACCCACGATTTTTCAAAATTCATTGGTTGCGAGCAAGGTCGTTTACGATCTGATCAAGGAATTTCCCCCCGATGCGTTCAAGAATGTCAAGCTCATCACCGCGTTTACTTCGGAGCCTTCCTTTATCCAAATGAAAGATCCGATAACCGGCTTGAAGGATTTAAAAGGAAAGCAGGTACGGGTTCCGGGCGCACTTGCGCCGGTATTAAAAGAGCTCGGCGCCTCTCCGGTCGGGATGTCGCAGAGCGAAACGCTTGAAGCGATACAAACCGGAGTGGTTGAGGGGTATGTATCCTCCCGCGAAGTACTGATGGATTTGAAATTCGCGGAAATGGTCAAATACCTGACGGATTATCCGCTGACCGTATCGATTCATGCGGCGGTCATGAACATGGATACCTGGAATTCGTTGCCGCCGGACGTACAGAAGGTTATCGACGAATTGGGACCCGAGATGGCAGCCTGGACCGGCAATTATTTGGATACTCATGTGAAAGAAGCGGTCGACTGGTCCATCAAGGAACAAGGTTTGCAAATCGTTTCGCTTACGCCGGAAGAAAAAGAAGCCTGGGATGCAAAAATGAAGCCGTTCCAGGATAAAACGGTAGCGGACCTGAAAGCGAAAGGACTTCCGGCTGAAGAATTCAAGCAACGTCTGGATGAACTAAAGGCCCTATATTCGAATTAACTAACCTACAAGCTTCGTTCGTTATCACGGTTTCTCCGAAGACGATAATCGTCCGCTTGCAGCCTGATTTGTTGGATTAAACGTTTATTCAACCAACACGAGCGGAGGAGGCGAAATGGAAATCGCAGTATTCGGCGGAGGACACTGTTCATACGCCGCCGCGGCGGATCTGAAAGCCAATCCCTGTTCCTGACGCTAGACGGCTTGATAAGCTAGAACAATACGCCGTCCAATTGCTGGGCGAATTGCATGATTATGATCAAAAGTACGACACCGAATTAGTGAAAACGATCTACAACTAGATTCGGCCTAAGAAGACAGGAGGTATTCGCTATGCAGCCACTGGAAGGCATGAAGGTGCTCGATTTGACGCGCGTGATGGCCGGTCCTTATTGCACGATGGTGCTCGGCGATTTGGGTGCGGAAGTCATCAAGGTTGAAAAGAGTTCCGACGGGGACGACACGCGGTCCACACCGCCCTTTATTAACGGGGAAAGCGCGAATTTTATGCAAATCAACCGCAATAAGAAAAGCATGACACTCAATATGAAGTCCGGGAAGGGAAAAGAAATCTTTTTCCGTTTGGCGAAGGAAGCGGATGTTATTGTCGAAAATTTCAAACCGGGTGTCATGCGCAAGCTGGGCCTTGATTATGAAGCGGTGAGCGCTCTCAATCCCGGCATTATTTACTGCTCAATCTCGGGCTACGGGCAAACGGGTCCTTACCGGGATAAAAGAGGCTTTGATATTGTCGCTCAAGGCATGAACGGCCTGATGAGCATGACCGGGGAGCCGAACGGACGTCCGGTAAAGCTCGGCATCGCGATCAATGATTTGACGGGAGGCGTGACGGCGCTTTATTCCATTCTCGCTGCATATATCCACAAACTAAAGACCGGCGAAGGGCAGTACATCGACGTGTCCATTATGGAGTCGGGGCTCGCATGGACGATTTGGGAAGCGGCGGCTTTCTTTGCCGACGGAACCGTGCCGAAGCCGAGCGGGTCCCGCCACAGAATTATGGCTCCCTATCAGGCATACCGGTCGAAAGACGGTTATGTGCTGGTCGGCGGAGGCAATCAGAGCACGTGGGAAAGGTTTTGCACGGATGTTGTCCATAAGCCGGAATGGATACAGGACGAAAGATTCGCGCGGCCCCGGGACCGTATCAAGAACGTGGATATTTTGGAGCAGTTAATTGAAGAAATTTTCGTGCATGAAACGAAAGCTTACTGGGTGGAAAAGCTGGAACAGGCCGGCGTGCCCGGCGGACCGATCAACACGTATGATCAGGCGATCAATGATCCGCATGTGCTGGAGCGGGATATGGTGATGGAAGTGGAGCACCCGGCCGCCGGGAAAACGAAAATGCTCGGCATTCCGGGCAAAATGTCCAAAACGCCGGGGAAAATCCGAAGAACCGCGCCGCTGCTAGGCGAGCACACCGAAGAGATACTTGGGCAATATTTGGGATTGTCCGAGGAGGATATCCGGATGTTGCGGCATGAGGAAGTGATCTAGGAATGGCTCATCTGGAGGAAGACCGCCGGATATACTTGGAGCGTGATGGAGAAATCGCCACAATCGTCATCAACCGGCCCGAAAAACGAAACGCCATTTCGCTTGACATGTGGCGCCGTCTTTACGATCTGCTGAAAGAAGTGGAGCAGGACGGGACGATTAGAGCGCTCGTTCTTCGAAGCGATGATGAAAAAGCCTTCTCGGCGGGAGCGGACATCGGCGAGTTCGATTCCGTCCGGGCGAGCGCCGAATCCGCCAAACGGTACAATACCACGGCTCATCAAGTGGAGGAGACGCTCGCTCAGCTGGGCATCCCGACCATCGCGATGATCCGGGGGTTCTGCATTGGGGCGGGATGCGAGCTGTCCCTTATGTGCGATTTTCGTTTTGCCGACACCTCGGCTGTTTTCGCCATTACCCCCGCCAGGCTGGGGATGGTCTACCAGCTATTTGGTATCCGACACCTGGTGAGGCATGTCGGACCGTCGGGCGCCAAAGACATGCTGTACTCCGCGAGAAAGGTTTCGGCCGAAGAGGCGTTCCGGATGGGGTTGATCGATCGCCTGTACGACCCCGGGCGGCTTGAAGCCGAAGTTTACGATTATGCTCGGATGCTGACCCGAAATTCGCTGCTCGCCATTAGCGGAACGAAGCGGATCATTCATGAGGTGTTAAACGGCATGACTGAAGAAAATGAAGAGGTCGCCGAGCTTGTGCTTTCATCGTACGAAAGTCCGGATTATCAATCGGGGGTCGCAGCTTTTCTGCGGAAGAAAAATACTTGATGGTGAATGGAAGGCTAGAGCTATGGAAGCTTCAAATACGACGCTGTTCGATCTGCTTGGATTTGAAATCTCTTATAATCAAGAAATGAAAACGTGCGGGATCGCATGTTCCGTCCATCCGCTTATGCTTAACCCGCTCCAGATCGTGCACGGGGGGATTCATGCCTATCTCGCGGACACCGCCTTCGGCTATTTGACAATGAAATATAAAGACGCTCCTTATGTTTCGCTCGAGATTAAAACCTCTTTTCTCAAAGCGGAGAATAAAGGCCGGCTGCTGGCGAACGCCCGCTTTGTGAAAGACGGGAATAAAGTGGTTTTCCTTGCCTGCGAGGTCGAAAACGAGCAGCACGAGCTGTTAAGCGTAACAACCGGGACGTTTCTGCGGCTTGGCAGCGGCTGAGAAAGGAACATGAAGAGCTTATTCGCGCTTGGCTGCGAATAAGCTCTTTCATTTTCAGAAACGTCAGAAAACCTTACATATAGTTGTTGACTTAAAGGACGCCAGCAAGAACCCGGAAGCCAAGGAGAGGCTGCAAAAGGTTTGGGACGAAACGCTGGCGTACTGGAAGGAGCATCAAGAGGAAGGAAAAAAGTCGACCTGAACGCTATTATCCAAGTCAAAACGGACGGCTCCGCAGCGGAAATACACAGGAAACAGGACCTACTCGAGTATGATCGACAAATTGTTCCTGCCTACGCCGCGAGATACGTTTAAGGCATTGGTCCAAGAAAATGAGGACCGGATATCAATGGGTTTTTCCTGATCTCCTCCGCGTTTGCCGTCCCGACTCGATTTTGCCTTTGGCGACGGAAGCAAGGGGAAGCTTTCTTTTTATCAGGTCAGCCAGAGCTTTCTGGTTGGCCTTTTTCATTAGGCGCTTTATGATGGCGGTAGCCGGGAGGACGTGGGTGCTTTTGGGGGAAGTCGTGCACTTGGCTGGCATGTACTACTGTGGAGAAGTGCAACCACATCGGATCTGGGAAGAGCAGCATGTGGAATTGCAGCATGTAACGCGGCAACATGAATTTATCACATCGCTTTAGGTAAAGGCCAAATTAAACGAACCGACATTGGTGGATCAAGTGTTTCCGGAGTATGAAGGAGTCTTCTAGCAATAATTTTTCCTTAATCGAAGAACGTTAGAGTTGATAAACATTAGCTAGTTTTTCTGCATCGAAATAAACCGGAAAGTTGGATAAGCCGTTGATCATAGGCATGAGAGTGGAAATGGGAAAACGACAAGGAGGGAACGCAAGTGAACGTTAATCCTGGCTTACGGCATTGGTATCCTTATATCGGCCCGTTCGACCCGTGTCCGCCGATGCGGGTCAAAACCTATATTGTGCCGCCGAACAAATTCATTACGTATCAGCCGATGAATCTGCCGCAGTTTCCGCTGCCGGAGGCGCTGAAGCTCGGAACGCTTTGGCCGGCACTGTACAGTCCGTATGAGTCCAAAAGCGGTAAAGGGAGGTGAATGCGGGTGAGCGAAAATGTGAATATCGTTTATTACGAGAAGCTTGAGGAACTTCAGCAGCTCGATTTCGCCCTTGTCGAGCTTAATTTGTACCTCGATACACATCCCGGCGACCTGCAGGCGCTGCAGCAGTTTAATCAGCTTGCTCAGAAGTACAAGGAATGCATGCAGCAGTTCGAAATGCAGTTCGGACCGCTGATGAACTTCGGTCACAGCTACTCCCGCTACCCGTGGCAATGGAACGACACGCCATGGCCGTGGCAGGTGTAGCGGATTCGGATGATCCGGTCGATCCGGTCGATCCGCCGATCCGGGAGGTTCAGAGCGGGTGACCGGAAAAATCACTTGATGGAGGTGCTGCTGACGATGTGGGTATATGAAAAAAAACTGCAATATCCGGTTCGGGTTAGCAAGTGTGATCCGAGAATGGCCCGTTATTTGCTGGAGCAGTACGGCGGAGCGGACGGTGAGCTTGCGGCGGCACTTCGTTACTTGAATCAGCGGTATTCGATTCCCGATCAAGTCATCGGCCTGTTGACCGATATCGGGACAGAGGAATTCGCCCATTTGGAAATGATTGCCACAATGGTGTATAAGCTGACCAAGGACGCCACGGTCGAGCAGCTCGAAGCGGCGGGACTCGGGCCGAACTACGCCCAGCGGGACCATGCATTGTTTTACGCCAATGCGTCCGGCGTACCGTGGACAGCCGCATACATTCAGGCGAAGGGTGATCCGATCGCCGACCTGTACGAAGATATTGCCGCCGAGGAGAAGGCAAGAGCCACCTACCAATGGCTGATTGATATGACCGACGACGTCGATTTGCAGGACGGGCTGAAGTTTTTGCGCGAACGGGAAGTCATCCACGCACTGCGCTTCCAGGAAGCGGTGGAGATCATTAAGGCCGACCGGGAGCAGAAGAAGGTGTATTAACCGGATCAAATCCATTTTTATCCAAAAATAGCCGTTTTCGAAACTTTTCGTATGCTGCTGTCGTCTACTCTTTCGTACAACTTAATGCGAGAGTAGAGGAGCGGTACAACATATGAGCATGAAAGCTTCGCAGACGGTTCCATCTCCGCGTGATCAAATGGCTGCCGCACGAAGGGCCGGCAAGCGCAGGCCGCGCCGCCGCAAACTCCGTTTTTTACGTCTATTGATGTGGATGATCTGCCTGTTGTTGATTATAGGAGCTTTAGGGACCGGCTGGCTGTTCTTGACGCCATCGGGAAATAACTACCGTTACTTGGCCGCCGATACGATCATTACGACGCAGCACCGCGTATGGGCCAAATATTTAATCGGCCAGGATGAGCTGAACCGCCGCGTCGCGGAGTATCAAAAGCAGTTCAACGATATGGGATCCGAGAAGGATACGCATCAGATCGCATCCGGCGCCGACGATTCGGGCGGTCCGCTCGTGCAGATCGAACCGATTTCCGGCGCCAGCTACAAAGGTTATGTCATGACGGTCAAAGATCCGACGAAAATTCGTCTGGGCGTTCCCGCCGTCGCCGGCAAAGGCGAGAAAGTGACCAGCATGGTCCGGCGTTACGGCGCGGTCGCCGGGGTCAATGCGGGCGGCTTCGCCGATCCGAACTGGAAGGGCAACGGCTTCCAGCCGATTGGCGTCGTCATTTCGCAGGGCAAAGTCTATTATGAGGACCTGGATAAAAAGGGCGAGACGCAAATCGTCGGCATCGATAAGCAGGGCAAAATGGTTGCGGGCCATTATTCGTTGAAGGAATTGATCGCCATGGGTGTGCAGGAAGGAGTCACCTTCCAGCCGCGCATCATTGTGAACGGCAAAGGGCTGGTGAAAAATCACGCCGACGGCTGGGGCATTGCGCCGCGTACCGCAATGGGGCAGCGCGCCGACGGAGCGATCATTTTCGTCGTGATCGACGGCCGCCAGCCCGGCTACAGCATCGGGGCCGACCTGTACGACGTTCAGAAAATTATGCTGGACCACGGCGCGGTCATTGCCGCCAATCTGGACGGCGGTTCATCGAGCGTTCTGGTTAATGAAGGCGGTATCGTCAATAAACCTTCGTCCAAACACGGCGAGCGGTATTTGCCGACGGCATGGCTCGTCTTCGACCATCCGGAGGAAGCGCAAATTCCGAATGTTTGGGAAGGTTTGACCGCGAAAGATATCGACCCGGCAAAATGGTAGGATAATAGCTGAACGTGCGAGAAGGACCATTCCGGATTGCGGAGTGGTCCTTTTTTTCGGTATGATGATGTCAAAACTGGAAGGGAGATTATTCATTTGTCCTCTGTTGAACTCATTTATCCCGAAGCAATTCTATTTGATATGGACGGAACCTTACTCCAGACCGAAACGCTGCTCATTCATGTTCATCCCCGTTTGTTCGCTGCATTAAGGGAAGAAGGGCTGTACACGGGTGAAACCCCGCCGGTCGACGAACTGATCGCATGCCTCGGCATGCTGCTGGAGGAAATTTGGAAGAAAGTGATGCCGGATGCTTCCGAAGCGGCCCGCCGCCGCGCGGACGAGCTGATGCTGCAGTACGAGCTGGAAGAGCTGGAGGCCGGCAACGGCTCCCTGTATCCGAAGGTGGCCGAAACGCTGCGGGAGCTGAAAGCCCGCGGCATTAAGCTGTTTGTGGCAAGCAACGGTCTTGAGCATTATGTGAAAGGAATCGTCAAAGTAAAAGGAATGGACGATCTGTTCGACGATCTGTACAGTGCGGGCGAGTACGAAACCGCAAGCAAGGTCGAGCTTGTGGCCCTGCTGATGGAGAAGCACGGCATTAAACAAGGATGGATGGTCGGTGACCGCTCCTCCGATGTCGAGGCGGGCAAAGGCAACGGCCTTGCTGTGATCGGCTGCGCTTACGCCGGTTTCGGCGGCAATGCCGAGCTGGCCGGCGCGGACGTATGCATCGAACACTTCGAGCAGCTGCTCGCGCTTCTGCCGAAACCGGAAGCTGCAAAAGAAGATCTCTCATCCGAAATCACCGGCTGAACCGGCATTGCGCCCGCTTCGCGGCGAAGCGGCTTTAGATTTTTACGGCCGGTCTGGAAAACTTGCGTACGGTGCCGCCTGTGATGAAATGCACCGCATTGCGGCCGCCGCGTTTCGAACTGTACAGCGCCCGATCGGCTTCGCTCAGTACGGATTCGAGCGCCATTATGTCCGTATGCGGCGCCGCTTCGGCAGCGCCGAAGCTGGCGGTTGGGGCAAGCGGGCCGAATGCGGTCGTTATCGGGCTTGTTTCAATATCGCGCCGGATCCGGTCGGCGATAAGTGCGGCCTGCTCCACGGTCGTATCCGGCAGACAAAGGACGAATTCTTCACCTCCGTACCGGCCGATCAAATCCCGGGTCCGCAAATTTTTTTTGCATATACTCACAATGTGCTTCAGCGCCTGATCGCCTGCGGCATGACCCAAGCGGTCGTTAATCGATTTGAAATGGTCAATGTCCAGCAGCAAAAACGACAGCGGGGCACGGGAGGAACGGGCCTGCTCCAGCAGCCTGCGGCTCTCGTGCATAAAGTGGGTCCGGTTGTAAATTTGCGTCAACCCGTCGTAGTTGGCCAAATAAAGGAGCCGCTCCTGCAGCCTTTTTTTCTCGGTGACGTCGATCAGGACGACGATTGTGCCGACGGCAGCGTTTTTCGGCTTCAGCGTGGAGAACCGAATCTCGTAATATAAATGCTCGTCCCCGTTTATCCATTCGGCTTCGACCTCATCGGGAAGCGACTTGTCCGCACCTGCGGTGGCTGCTCCGAAAAACCCGGGCTGCAGCTTCCAAACGTTCCCGATCGGCTTGCCGATCACCGAAGCGTCGAGCGTGGGCAGCATCCGAACGGCAGCCGCGTTATAATCGACGACTCTGTCCGCGTTATCCAGTACAAGAACCCCGTCCCTCATACTCTCGAATATATACTCCCGGGCGACAGGAGACACCGTAAGCATGTTCGCCGATAAAATCGCCCAAATATAGAGCGCGGAAGTCACGCTTAGCAGTACCGGGACGGGATCCATCCCGTAAGGAGACAGTCCCATCAAATACAAAAAAGACCCGACAATCGGAATTAAATGTCCGGCTAGCCAAATGACGATTTGTTTGCGGAAGGCCGGAAGCGTCCGGTTCCACTTCCATACAAGCAGACAGACAGAGGCAAATAAACACCCGAACGTGTAGCTGCCGTGCACGATATACCATTCCCCGCGCACAATGTCCACCAGCGGCGAAGGTCCGTCCTGGCGCAAATAGATCGAGCGGTAAAACAGATGATGCAAAGGATTGGTCGTCACCATGATCAACGTTGCGGAGGGTATGAGAAACAGTCCCCACATTTTTTTTCGCGTCAAAAATTTATCAAGCCCGACATAATAAAGCGTCATGATCAGGCTGCAGGGAGCTGCGAAAGGCATGCCGACATATTCGATGTTGATCCAGAACTGAATCTCTTTGAGCGATGAGCTCGCCAGCTCCATGGCAAATCCGAAGGCATAAACAGCCGAAGTGAACGATGTCCAGACAAACGCCCGCATTCCGGAGAAGGACGTCGTGCGGAAATAAGCGTAGACGCCAAGCAGAACGTTGAACACGCCGGCAATTGCGACAATGACGACATAATTGGAAATGATGTTATTCATTCTCTTCTTATTCCGTACGCACGCAGGAGGAGACTGAAGATTTGTGCGAAATTCACGAGCTGCGGCCCTTTCTTGTCATCGTATCTTGAACTTTGGTTCAGACAATTGATTGTAACCCGTAATGGAAGGATAGGGAATAGGAAACTTTAGAAGGCGGGGGCCGCGCCGTTATGGAACGAAAAAGAAAACCTCCGGCGCCCGAAGTCGGGCGTCCGAAGGTCAAGCCGGTTGGACAGGGGCTATATGCTCGAACGGCCATAACGGCTTCCGCTCGTCTTCCGTATTTTTTCGGCCGTTCGCGAACCGGCAGCACGGCCCCGGGCGGAGTGCCGTCTGCCGCCGTTCGTCCGGCTGCTCCGCTTCTTGCGTTCATACAGCCACATGGCGTATTCCAATGGCCGCGCGATCGCCCGCTGATACGTTTCGGTGTCGCCTGTTTTGGCGAATACTTCGCGCGCGGGCTTAGGGTTGACTTCGAGCAGCCAAATGCTGCCTTTGCGGTCGATCGCAATATCGAGCGCAAGCTCGCACAGGCGGCCGTACTGCCGCTCCAAATAAGCCGCCACCTCGATGCCGAATTTCTCGGTCTCCAGGCGAATGGATTCCGCTTTCACATCATCGCCGATCCATTTCCCGAGCAGCTCTTTCATCGTCACCGCTTTGCCGCCGCCGTGCAGATTGGACGTTACGCTGCGGGCGGCTCCGATCCGTCCGGCACCGCCGGTTGCCGCCCATTCGCCGCGGCTGTTCTTCTGGACGAGCAGCCGGTAATCGTGAACTCTGCCACTGGACAGCTTCAGCTGAATGCCCTGCTGCACCACATAGCGCCGGCCGTTCAGATCCCAGGAAGCCAGCCGCTCAAAGAGCGTTGATGCATCGGCTTTCTGGGGAGGAATAATACGCCGCGCCTGGTCGCGGCCCTGGATAAGGTAGCCGCCGTTTTTCTGTTTCTCGATCCGCAAAATGCCGCGCCCGCCGGTGCCGTTAATCGGCTTCACATAAACGAGCGGATATTTGCGGAGCATATCGGCAAGGTCCTGCGGCTTCTCGTAAATGTCGGTTTCGGGCAGCCGTTCGCGAAAGCGCGCATCTTCCTTGAGCGTCAGGTATACCGTCCATTTGTTGCGCAGCGGCCGGTTCAGAAACGTCAGGTGCCCGTAACGGGCCCGGAACTTCTTCAGCTGCTCGAACCGGTGGCTGCGCTGGATTCGGCAGCGGTCGTAAATGAGATTGGGAAACGGTCTCCATTTGCGGCTCCAAGTCTCTTTGTCGGGATCGTACATATGGGCGTGAATGCGGTTCGACGAATAGTTGACGTCCTGAGGAGTGAAGACGAACACTTCCAGTCCCATCTTCCTTCCGGCAACCGTCATCCGCCGATAGATCGTTTTTTCTTCCAATAGGCCGTCGTCATTGAGGTATAAAGTTAGAATGCCAAGTACGGGCTGCGTCAATTTCGCCACTCCTTAAGGTTTTGCCGGAGGCAAAACCGCTTCGTAAGCCAGAGCTGCAGGTTTTGCCGGAGGCAAAACCACTTCGTAAGCCAGGGTCATCGGTATTGCCGGAGGCCGGTCTGTTCCGCAAACCGGAGCTTGCCGGCCGTTGCGATAGCGGCGAGAGCTGTGAGGGCGTCTTCCGATCGCCGGCCGCGACGCCGCTTCCTGCCGGAGAGGGGGGGCCGGACTTAAACAGCAGCGTCGGCTTCCCCGTTGGCCCCTCGGTTAAGGCGACAGCGGTCATGCCGGCCCGGAAACACATCTTCAGGCTTGCCGTGTTGTCCGCGGCAACTTTGCACTGCAGCCGGCCCCAATTCCGCTGCAGGCGCTCAAGCAGCAGACTGCCGAGTCCGCGGCCGCGAACCTTCGGATGAACGGCCACGATGCAGGCCGTCTCGCCGGCGTCGCGGGCGAATGCGGCACCGGCCAGTCTGCCGCCTACAAATGCCGCCGCGATCGCAGCCGCAGGCGCCGGCTCCCCCGGAACGGGCGTCAATTCGGCCAAGCGGGCAGAAGCCAGCATCTCCATGCCGGCTTCGGTCAGGCGCCCTTCGCTCCAGCGCTCCAGCTCCCCGAGCAGCTGCGTCCGCAGCACCATCCACTCGCTCCCGGACAATAGCTTAACCGTCAAACGGCTGCGGCTTTGCTCTTGCAGGCTCTTGTTGTTGTCCATGCTTCTCGCGCCTCCAGCTCCTGCCTTAACTCTTGTCGGTTATTCTTGCTTTTTGCGGATCAGATAAGAACCGTATTGAAAAATGCGTTCCAACGATTTGCGGCGGATATGGGGCTCGTCAAATTTCATCGGCTTGGCGTTCGCTTCGAAAAACCATAAATTTCCTTCGTGGTCGATGCCAAGATCCATCGACATTTCTCCAAGCAGGTATCCGGATCCGCGCTCAATCTGTCTGGCCAGAACGATGGCGGTCGTCCGTGCGCGCCGCAGCATTGCGCCTGCTTTATCCGGACCAAAAAAATGGTTAATCAGCTTCTCCGGCTCTTCAATGGTCCCTCCGCGCGGAACATGGGTCGTAATGCTCAAGCTGCCCGCGACGCGCGCCCCGATCCCCGTCAGATCCCAATGACCGCTGCCGTTCTTCTGCAGCAGCGCGCGCAGGTCGAACTGGCGCTCGTGGTAAGAGGCAAGCTGAATGCCCTGCTGCGCAATATACGCTTCGCCGTTGCTTTCCTGCTGGATGCGCGACCACAGCTTGCCGAGCGAAGAACAATTGAAGGTGCTGCTTTTGCGGCTCTCCTGAATTTTCAACCGGTAGGGAAGCGGCTTATCCGGCTGCAGGCGCAGCGTCATAATCCCTTTGCCGGCCTTGCCGCTCACCGGCTTGAGATACAAGTAAGGATGCTTGCGGATCATCCTGTCGAGTCCGCCTTGTGAAATCAGTCTGCGGGTCGAAGGAACGTAAGGTTTGGTCACCTTCGATTGCTTGAGCCACTCGAACAGCTGCCATTTGTTAAAAAAAGACGGATTAAACAGTCCTTTGATGCGCGGATGCTCCATGCAGGCGGCGAGCTTGCGCTGCACGTCCGGCTGCAGTTCGTCCTCCCGCTGCGGAATCCGGTTATAGATGAGATCGGGAAAAGGAAACAGCTTCTTTTCCCATACGTTCGACTTATCCTTCGGGAGGTAGCCATACAACATTTTACGCGTCAGCTTTAAATTTTTGACCGTTAAAACGTAAACGATATAGCCCATATCCTGTCCGGTGTGGATCAAATCGGAAAAATTGCCGCGGTTGCCGCGAAACTGCAGCGCCGCGTCATCCATCGTAAGGATGGCAAGCACCGGACGTTTGGCGGTCAGTTCCGGGGTCGGAGATGCTGTAGTGAGATTAATCTCCATCAGCTGCCCCTCCCCTGAAACGGCTCAAATAAAGGCAGTGCTCCAGTATATATTCCAGCGATGCGCGCCCCTCGGCCTTAAGCGACGGATGCTTGAAGATGGACCGTCCAGGCTTGGCGTTCGCCTCAAACATCCAAACTTCGCCGTCCTTATCGATGCCGATGTCGAGGCCAAGCTCGCCGAGCCGGTGCGGATAATTGCGCTCGATCGATTCCGACAGCCGGATGGCGACCTTCTTCGCTTTTTCCAGCACATCGGAAGCCTGGTTGCCGAATGCGCGGCTGAGCGCGCTTTCCGGCGTCATGAGCGACCCTCCGTTCTTAATATGGGTCGTAACGCTGCCGCGTCCCGCTTTTTTGGCGCCGATTCCTGCCGGAACCCACTCGTTCTTGCCGTTTTTGTGCATATGAAAGCGGAAATCGATCGGGCAGCCGTCGATTTCGACGAGGCGGATGCCCTGCTGGACCACATACCCGTTCAGCGAGCTGCCGTGGCGGGAGTGCAGCATCCGCATCAGGCTCTGGAAGCTGTTAAAGCGCAGCAGCACATTTTTGCCGTTGTTACGGTAGCGGGCGAAATAGCCTTTATTCGGCTGGTAGGTCAGACGGTAGATCCCGATGCCGAGGCTGCCGCCGGTCGGCTTGAAATAAAGAAAATGGTGCCTCTCGAGCAGCTCCTTGATCTTCTCGTTCGAAGGAGCGGAGATCGATTCGGGAAGATGGCGCAGCGCCTCGGTATCTTTGTCGAGCATCCGGTAAACGTCGGACTTGTTGAAGAAGCTCCAGTTGAAGAACGGAATTTTTTTGCGGACGAATCGCTCCCGGAGCGTTGAAATATATTCGGTCGTCTCGGCTTTGCGGCTCGGGAGACGGTTATAGACGACGTCCGGCAGCGGGACGATTTTGCGGTACCATCCGCCTTCGGCGTTCAGAAAATGGCCGTTTACCGTCTCCTGCTGCCAATTGATGTCGCGGGGCGTAAAGGCGAAGAAATACGCTTTTTTCTCCCCCAAGCGAATCAGTTCCTTAATAAACCCGGTGCGCGGTCCAAAAGGAACGGAGGCGGAGCGGAGGATTCCGGGGGAATCGGTCAGGACGCCGACGAGCGGACCGAGCTGAACCTCGTCGTCAGACGAGTTCAGGACGTACACATTGCCCGTTTTGGGCACCCGGATCGATTGTCTGACGCCGGCCGACAAATATATATGGTTGCCCTGCCGTTTGATCGGACGAACCGATGCTTGGATGGACTCCTTGCCCAGCTTGATTCTCATTCTTTTCTTCCCGGATAGCTTCAACGAATGATAGAGCTGCCCCGACAAATAAATGACGTTGTCGGCGGCTTGGGAGAAGTGCACGTTGCAAAGTTTTAAACTCATGGATGAACCTCCTGAACGTTCTCCGTGTGGTGGTTTCGTGTAGAGTTGCCGTCTGTTTTCCGATTCGGTTGCGGCACAGGCGGTGCGGCGGCAGCCGATGAACCGCGGCTGGACAGCAGCCGCGCGTAAAGCAGCGGCTGACGCACCGCTTTGATGGAGATTGGGCTGCCCGGATGTTCCAGAAAGCATGCGCGGCCGGGTTTGGAGTTGGCTTCAAGCAGCCACAGCCGGCCGTCCGGCTCGATGCCGAAATCAAATCCGAGCTCGGCAAGCCGCCCGCAGCGGGACTCAAGCGTCTGCGCTGCAAGGAGAGAGGCACTGCGGATCCGCTTAAGCAGCGATTCCGCCAGCTGGCCGCCGAACATCATGGACAGCGATTCAGCCGCTTCGGCCGGCTCGCCGCCGCCGTGCAGATTCGATGTGACGCTGCCGGGAAGTCCTTTGCGAACCGAGCAGCCGGTAAGCGACCAGCGGCCTTTGCCGTTCTTTTGAACGAGTGCCCGGACATCGAACGGGCGGCCTTCCGGATCATATAAGTTTAGAGCGGGCTGGAGCAAATAAGCGGTGCGCCCTGCAAACCGCGCCGCGCGCCGGACGCATTCGTCCTCGCCGGCAATTACGGTGCTGAAGGTCCGGTTGCTGCCGGTGCGGCCTGCCGCCAGCCAGCTTCCTTTCTCCGGCGCAGGGGTAATACGAAGCACGCCCTTGCCCTGCATGCCGGCGTCAGGCTTGATGAAGAGCGAACCTCCGAACCGTCGAAGCGCGGCGCGAAGCGATTGCACTCCTTCGCAGCGCAAAGTATCGGGAAGCAGAGGGGCAAGCTGCTCGCAGCCTGCAAGCAGCTCTTGCACATGAAGCTTGCCGGGCAGCGGTCGGCTTAAGCGCGAAAACGGTTTGCACCGGTGCATCTGGGCCAGCATCGCCGCGCCGGCGGCCTGCTCCTCGGCGCTGCCGTAATGGCTGCGGTCGTACACGACATCGGGCAGCGGAACTTGCTCCTGCAGCCAGCTTCCGCCCCGCCCGGGCCGGTATCCAAGCAGGCGCCGTTCGTGGGGATCCCACAAGTTTGGAGAAAAGACGTAGACGGTCATGCCAAGCGCCGCCCCGCTGCTGCAAAGCGCGAGCAGAAACGGCGCTTCGGGAAGACGGAGCGGGCGTGCGGAAGCAATGGAAGCGACAAGGACGCCAAGAACGGTGTTGCTAGGGCGCATACGTTTCACCTCTCAAAGCCCGACAAGTAACGGGCATATTGAATCATATTGCGGACGGAAGGACGGACCTTGTTTTCCGTAAGCGGCGTATTATCGTTTTTGGATGGCTTTGAATTCACTTCGAGCAGCCATACTTTTCCATTTTTGTCGAGCGCCAAATCGATTCCAAGCTCCCCAAAATGCGCGGGAATATGGGCTTCAATCCCTTTGGCAATTTCCAGCGCCGCCTTTTGCAGCCGGATGAAGGCATCTCCCCGTCCGGATGGCGGCAGGCTGCACTTGGCCAGCGCATCCTTTACTTTGCTGAGCGTGCCACCCCGCGCCAGATTGGATACGAAATGGTTGCTGCCCGCCGTTCGGGCCACGATCGACGTAATGCCCCATTTGCCGGTTGCGTTCTTCTGCACGAGCGCGCGGAAATCAACCGGCCGCTTCTGGATTTCAATCAGCTGCAGTCCCTGCTGGAGCTGATAGCGGACCGATTTGACTTTGCCGGAGAGCGATGCGAACAGCTTGGTCAGATTGGGATAGACCTGCCGGCGCGAACCGGCGGCAGTGGAATACGTCGCTTGAAATTGCTGCCCATCCAGCCGGTTGATCCGGATAATTCCTTTTCCCAGGCTGCCGCGCACCGGCTTCAGAAAGACGACCGGATAGCGGGCGCACATCGTTTTGAGCGTTGCAAAGCCGAGCAGCAGATGAGATTCGGGCAAATATTTGCTTAAACTGGGATCGCGCCCGAGCGCATCGAACACATCATGCTTATCCAGAAACTTCTCGTTGAACATATACGTCTGATGGCGGGACTTCGCCATGCTGATAAATTGCCTCACCGACGGCAGATTTTCCAGCTTGCGCGAGGTGAGCCGGTTGTTGACGACATCGGGCAGCGGCATCGTGACGCGCGTCCAGCCGTTGTGGTACACCCAACCGTCAACGCTGTCCGCGTCTGTGCCAATTCCCCCAGGAGTGAAAAAGTAAACATAGGCTCCCTGCGCCGCGCACGCCTCCACAAGCTCTTTGCAAAAGAGCGTGATGGAGCCGAAGGGACGATCGGGCTGCTGCGGATAATCGCGGCTGACGAGCACGCCGATAAGCGGACCAAGAGCGAGCGTCGCCATTGCGGCGCGGTACTGCAGCCGAAGCGCCGCGCCTTCCGCTATTCCCATCAGCCGCGCCAGACGCTGGTTGATCCGCAGCCCGTCGTAACGGGGTACGGGGACGACTTTGACATGCTGGCGAAAAGCGCCGAATTTCAATACAACCGACTGGCCCTGCGGAATTTTCCACCGCTTCAGGTACGTTTCGCCCAGCATGATCGCGTCATCGGCTAGCACGCCGGAGCCGACCACCTGAACGGCGATTTTCGTTTTGAGCATCGGTAATCTCCTTCCGTGCCGGAGGATGTCGGAACGGGCCTTGTGAAAGAGGTCGGTACCTTAGCGGAGCCGCCGCGCGGGATAATCCCCTGCAGGAGCATCGCCTGCTTAGGTAACCGGGCTCTACGAACAATTTCCTTGAAATGATTACTCCATCATATGAGGACATCTATCCCTTGGTGATTAGTGGATAGGCGTACTTTTCAACAATGGGCGGGCAAATGGGCGGGCGGTTGGCGAGCCGAGACGGCCCGTGGTATGATCAAGAGAGAAGAAAGGAGTGGAGGCCGAGTGAATGTATACGATAAGACGTACGAGCTCGCCAAAGCGCTCAAGGAGAGCCCGGAGGCGCACGATTTGAAAGAAGCCAGACGCCAAGCCGAAGCGGACGCGGATGCGAAGCGGATGCTAGACGACTTCCGGGAACGGCAAAACGGTTTTCAGCAAAAAATGATGTCGGGCGAAGAGCCGACCCCCGAAGAAATAGATAACCTGAACAAATTGTACGAGGTGCTAAGCCTCAATCCTGTTATCAGCCACTACTTTGAAGCGGAACGCCGGTTCGCCGTCGTGTTCGAGGATGTGAACCGCATTATTTCCGATTCGCTCAAAACGGTTTTGGAATAGTCGGCTGTGCATATTGACCGGGATCGGCGCATAGGATGAATGGCGGACAAGCAAAGTGCATGAGAGCGCTGCGCAAAGGAGATGAAGCCGTATGCAATCCGGAAAATGGCGCCATTTGCTGTACCTGATCGGTGCGCTGTCGATGCTCGTTTATGCAGCTCCGAAGCTGGAGTTTGGGCTGCCGTGGACGGCAGCTGCCGTGTTTGGTACGGCGTGGACCGCCCTGGCGGTGATCGTCATAGCGGCGAATGTATGGGCGCTGCTGGATCTGAACGAGCGGACGAAGAAGCGGCTGGCGCGGGTGAAACGGGCGAAAGCGCTGCAATGGCAGCGCGCGATGGACCGCGCGACGCTGCCTCGCCGGGCGAAGAACTGACGGCTGGAGGCGCATGTAGCGCGCCGGCGGGCGCCTGCTCGCTGGAGGCGAGGCCTTGCCGGAGCTGGACGCCTAGCTGGAACCTGACGTCTGGCTGGAACCGGGCGCTTTCGTTCAGGAAGCCGGACGCAGGCGCCCTGGAGCTTGATCGTTCGAGGAGCCGCCGCTGAACCGGCGCGACTTACCAATGGCGGTTGGCTTTCCGCTTCCGTCCCCAAGCAGGGCAAAAGCCGCAGCCAAAAAAACCGATCCGCGTGCGCTCGCGGATCGGTTTTTTTTTGAATAGATTTTATAAATTTTCGGGGCGGAAGCGGGTCTCCCGCTTTACGGGCGGCATTTCGTGCACACTGCCGCACGGATGACGGTGCAACTTGCAGCACACCGTGCGCATACGAGCCGGCTTTCTGCTGCCGCCCGAGTGAAAGGCAACCATGTCGTGCAGCACGATCAGCAGTTTTTGAAAAACATGCGTTCGTACATCTATTTTCTTCTCTATTTACCCACCTCGTATAAATTCCTACGAAAATACATTTTTTTCCCGTCAAAGCGCATGTTCAGGCAATAGGAGCTTGGAATTCCTGCGCATTCGCAGGTTTCTCACCCGATAAGCGAGTTTGACCGATAACAACTGCACATTTGCAGGAATACAAAAGCTCGTCCGCGCGAACGCCCCCGGGGTTTGCCCGCATGACTCCGTCAGGAGTTTTTTTCGCTTATGCTAGCGGCAGTTTATCCCTCGACGGAGCTAACCGGCTTGTTCATGCTGATACGGAAGCTGGATCGTAAAGATAATGCTGTCGCCTTCCGTATCAACCGTTAAGCTGCCGTTGTAAAACCGGACACGCTCGGCGACGATGGAGAGGCCAAGACCGGAGTGGTTTCCCTGCTTGGTCGTATAGCCCGGGGTGAAAAGCCGATTCTTCATTTCCTCGGTCATAAACCGGCAGCTGTTGGACATCCGCAGCGTAAGATTGCCTTTCTTGGCCGTAATGAGCAGATTCACCTGCCGGTCGCATTCGGGCAGCTGCAGCACTTCGTCGAACGCATTGTCGATCAGGTTGCCGGCAATCCGCACCAGATCGATATTTCGGATCGGGTGGAAGGTGCAGGAACCGGCTGTAATATCGACCTGGAATAGAAAGGCGATCCGGCGCAGGACGGACGTCTCGTACTTGGATTCGATTAGCGCAGCCAGCGGATGGGTTTGCAGCTGTTCGAGATCCAAAGAGGCCTTGCTGACCGAAAGCACTTCATCTACAAGCTCATCCATGTACTCCCGCAGCGCATTGTATTTTTTCAGCTGCAGCATGGAGTACATAACCTGAACATGGTTTAGAAAATCGTGCCGCTGTCCGCGAACCGTCGTCAGCATTTTCACAAGATCGCCCACGTAAACGTCCTCCGTCTTTTTCACCGCTTCCTCACTCGTCCGGGAAAGGAGCCGCAGCATGAAGTAAGTGACGAGAACGATGGAAATCATTCCCGCCCCCAGGAAAATCTGCAGTTCGTCTTCATTGCCGGCGTTCACAAAACGAATCATGTACATGCCGCTGAGCACGATCAATTGAATAAAGACCAGCAGCAGCACATACGGCAAGGACGACGAGCCGGAGCTGTTCTGAAACATGAACCGGATTCGTTTCGCCGGATAATATTTGTACTTGCTCATCAATAGGATCAAGATTGCGGTGACAGCGAATCCAGGCCAGAAAACCATCATTTTAACAGCCGGCGAACCGTCAATAACGGCCTGGTAGGAAATAAACCCGGAAGCGGCGGTGGTTACCGCAAGATCTGTTATAATCGTGTATATAAAGGTGACCGCAAAGATGAGCAGCGCCGTCTTTTTGCTGAAGGACCGGAAAAACAACCGGAACAAAATATAAAACGACAGCAGCGAATTGATCAGATGCGCCCACTTGGGCAGGGTCAGGAAAAACAAGTCCACATACAGCGAGCTGACGAAGCAAAAAGCTGCAATACGCCGCCAATAAAGCTGCGGCTTGATACCAAGGAACAAAAAACCGAACGTTACGTTCAGCAGCGACTGAGGGATCGATAAAAAAACAAAAACGGTTAGCGAGTTCCAAAGCAGATTCACGAGCCAGACTCCTTTATGATAGGTAACTATACTTTACTGTCTTTCGGGAGAAATGAAAATGATTTTTTTGACATGAGGTGGAAGGATGACAAAGGAAGGCGCCGAAACTGAAGCGATTACAAAACATGAGCAGATCATCCACTATATTAAAAGTTTGAGGCTCGGCACGCGCATTTCCGTTCGCAGCATCGCCAAGGAACAGAAGGTAAGCGAGGGCACAGCGTACAAAGCAATGAAGGAAGCGGAGCAGCTTGGCATTGTCAGTACGAAGGAGCGGATCGGAACGGTCCGGATCGAGAAAAAAAAGCGCAACTCGCTGGACCAGCTGACGTTTGGGGATGTGGCCGAAATCGTTGAAGGCCAGCTGTTCGGAGGGGAAGAAGGACTGAAGCGGACGCTGCATAAATTTGTCATCGGGGCGATGGAGCTGGACGCGATGCTGCGCTATATCGACGAAGGCAGCCTGCTCATCGTCGGCAATCGCGAAGAGGTGCACCGCCGCGCGCTGGAACAGGGAGCGGGCGTGCTTATCACGGGCGGCTTCAACACAAGCCCGGAAGCAAAGCGGCTGGCGGACGAACGCGGGCTGCCGATTATTTTGTCCAGGCACGATACGTTCACCGTGGCCTCGATGATTAACCGCGCCATGTACGACAGGTTGATCAAGCAAAAGATCGTGCTGATCGAAGACATCGTCACGTTCGGGAAACCGGCCGACGTGCTGCGGCTCGGACAAACGGCCGCCGATTTCTACAAGCTGTCCGTTCTGACGGGACTGACCCGTTTTCCCGTCATCGACGACCGCGGCCGGGTAGTCGGCATGATGACCGCGAAGGATGCGGCCGGATCGCCGCCCGGTGAGCCGCTCGGCAAGCTGATGACGCGCCATCCGATTACGGCCGCGCCGAACATTACCGTCACCTCCGCCGCCCATACGATGGCGGCCGAAGGCATCGATCTGCTTCCGGTCGTGGACCGCAGCCGCAAGCTGCTCGGCGTAATCAGCCGCCAGGAGGTGCTGGAGGCGATGCGCTTCACCGGCAAGCAGGCGGAATCCGGCGAGACGTTCGATGATTTGATGGGTACCGGTTTTGAAATGAGCAGGGAGGACGATCAAGGCAGCGGGATCGGATGGAAGTACAGGGGCAAGGTGACGCCCCAGATGTCCGGGCCGCTCGGAACGGTATCCGAAGGCGTGCTGGGCACGCTGATGATGCAGGCGTCGCGCCGCATGATCCGCGAAAGCGGCCGCCGCGACCATATGCTGGAGAGCATTACGACGTATTACGTAAGGCCGGTGCCGATCGACAGCGAAATCGCGATCGTCCCCCGCGCACTGGAGATGAGCCGCAAAGCGGCCAAGCTGGAAGTCGAGCTGAGCGACGTCTCCGGTCTGGCCGCCAAGGCGATGGTCAATTTTCAGCTAATCGATACGTATTAGAAAAAGGAGCGCTGCGCGGGCGGGGGAAAAGGAAGGTCGCTCCGCGGGCGGGTTTGATCTTCCGATCGCCACCGTCCCCGGATTCTCTTTGATTCTGTAAACCCTTAACAGGGTTAGAATCCGGGGACAAAAGCGAACGCTAACGCTTCTCCAGATTCAAACCCGCCCGCTCCGCTTTCCTTTTTCACGGGGGTGAGAGCAAACGCGGCTGCGCGATAGGCTCGCGCTTGCTGTCTGAACCGCGAAAACCCGAAAGAGCGAAACTCGAAAGAGCGAAACCGCAAAGAGATAAACCCGAAAGAGATAAACCCGAAAGAGATAAACCCGAAAGGGATAAACCCGAAAGAGATAAACCCGAAAGGGATAAACCCGAGCGGCAAATCTGAAATCTGCGAAACTTGAACCTTCCTTCGAAAGAATCTAGTAGAACGATCCTGAAAAACCGTTACCATTATGGTTGTTCTTGGATGCTAACGGAAGCAGTTGACGTTATTCAGCTCATTTTGTTCGATTAGAAAATCTAACGGAAGTATTGGAGCTTATTTCTGTGTTTCTGTCTGCAAATATACCCTTTTAAATAGAATAAGAGCTGTGAGTTCCGTTAGATATCCAAATGGGCTCATAAATGCAAAATAAGAGCACTGAGCTCCGTTAGATCATCGGATGGTAACGGTACATGTGGTCGACCGACCGCCGTCATGCTCCGAAACACCACGCGCTGGGAGCTGCGCGCGGTGTTTCGGAGCGATCTAATAGCTTGAGCTTTGAAACAAGACTAATCCTTTATGCCGCGGAAAGCACTCAGGCTGCGCAAGCCGGCGAAGATGTTGAATAAGCCGAGCAGCATAAAGACAGCTCCGACAACGACGCGGATGGAGGAAGCGGTGAACAGAAACATTTGAATGAAGGCGATCAGCAGCAGCATGAAGCCCATCGAGACGTTCATTTTCGCCGCAGCGGCGCCTTTGTCACGGTAGCCGGCTGCCCGGCGCGATTTGAAGCTGAAATAAACGGACAGTACGGAAGTGACGCAAATGCCGGCAATGAGAACCCATTGAATGATTTGCGGTGCGGACATGGCGGAAGGAGCAGCTCCTTTTTTTGGCTCCATTATAGCACGGGAGTTTGCATGTTTGGTAAAGAAAGAGTTTTCAATCGATATTGCTGACCGAGACCTTTACCCATACTTGAAGCACATTGTCGACAACAAGCACCGTCTTCATTTCGACAACGTAGCGCTTGCTCCCGTCATTGTAAACTTTGCCGGTCAAAAGCTGGCGGGCAAGCTTCGCTTCGCGGTCGATATCGTAAATGCTGCTGCCGATAAATACATTCAAATCCGCCTTCAGACTCTCCCTCAATCTGCCCTTGGTCGGCTCGTCTAGGGAGCCGGCCGTACGGCCGGAGGCATTTTCCTCAAATTTGATCTGAATGCTCTTAATGACCGTATGCTTGTCGCGGAACTGGTTCAGCTGCTTCAAATCGTTTTCGTGCTGGTCGAGCTTTTGCTCCAGCTCGCTCTTCAGGTTTACGAGATGGTCGAACTGCGTCTGAAAGAGAGCGTGATAGATTGCGGCGCCGATAATCATGCCCATCAGGGCGAATCCGAATCCATGCAGCAGCGGGCCGTAGCGTTCGAAAGGCGGCACGCGCATAGGCTTCAGCCCGCTCCCCGGCAAATAAGCTTGATCAGCTCCGTGCCTGTGTGGGCGCCGAGAAAGGCGCACAGAATAAACAGCAGCTGCTGGGCAACAGGCGACAGATGCCCTTCCAGCATGTTGCTTTCAATGACCCGCATCGGATCGATCGTGCCGCCGACGGAGGCGACGAGCGCCCAGATTTTGAGGCGGGAGGCCGTATCCATCATGATGGAGGAGGGCGGCGAGAGCACAAGCACCGAGCCGATGCCCGCCAGCATCGCGCCTCCGACGACCACCCCGAATGCGATAAAAAAATCCAGCAGCGCCTTGCTCAGCATCATATTCATTCTCATCCGCCTCACCTTTATCGTTCATTAATGAAAAAAAAGCGAGCTAACGGCGATGATCGGCAATGCGTCTTGATCTTACCGGCAGCTGATACGGCAGGCTAGACAACGAGCAGCGCCAGCGTTCGGAAGAATAATTAGTCCAACGCAGCGACCCTCTTCACCGAACTCAGTAAATCCGTCTGCGACAGCGATCGTAAGATCTAATGAACCCGCGCAGCGCCCTTTTTCCCCTTCCCTCTATTGTATGGGCCTTGTCCGGCCAAATATGATACAATTAAAGGTAAAACGAAAGTTACAGCGGCGGCATTTGTTTGCGTCCAAGGAACGGTTGCGGCCGGGTTTGGAACGGGGCGAACCGGGAAAGGAATCTTTCGATGAGCGGAAACAACCCTTTCGTGCATCTGCACGTTCACAGCGAATACAGCCTGCTCGACGGCGCGGCCCGCATCCGGGATTTGACGGCGCGCGCGGCGGAGCTTGGCATGGGGGCGCTGGCATTGACTGACCACGGAGTCATGTACGGCGCCGTCCCTTTTTATAAATCGTGTCTGGAGCACGGAATCAAGCCGATTATCGGCTGCGAAATGTACTTTACATCCGCTTCGCGGTTCGACAAGGGGACGCGTAAGGACAATCCGATCTACCACCTGCTGCTGCTGGCGAAAAACGAGCGCGGCTACCGGAATTTAATGAAGCTGATCTCGATCGGCCATCTGGAAGGCTTTCATTATAAGCCGCGCATCGATTCGGCGGCGCTTCGGGAGCATGCGGATGGGCTCGTCTGCCTCAGCTCCTGTTTGACGGGCGAAGTGTCGCAGCATTTGCTTTATGACCGCAAAGAAGAGGCGAGGGCGGCGGCGCTGCGGTACCGGGACATTTTCGGGGACGATTTCTATCTTGAAATTCAGGACCACGGCATGACGGAGCAGAAAAAGGTTGCGCTTGCCATGATCGAGCTTGCACGGGAGACGGGGATTCCGCTCGCGGCGACGAACGACGTCCATTATTTGCGGCAGGCCGATGCGGCGGTGCAGGAGGTGCTGATTTGCATCGGTACGGGCACCCATGTCGAGGACGAGGGCCGCATGAAGATGGCCAGCGACCAAATGTATTTGAAGAGCGCCGAGGAGATGGAGCGGCTGTTCCGGCATGCGCCGGAAGCGCTGGCGAACACGGCGCGCATCGCCGACAAATGCGAGCTGAAGCTTGAGCTCGGGCGTGCCGCGCTGCCGGTATATCGTCCGGTCCCGGACGGGTACACGTCGGCGGCGTATCTGGAGCGGCTGTGCCGCGAAGGGCTGCGCAGCCGGTACGAGACCGAGCCGCAGTGGACGGCGGATGCCGGCTTCCGGGAGCGGGCCGAGGAGCGCCTGATGTATGAGCTGTCCGTCATCGAGAAGATGGGATTCAGCGATTATTTTCTGATCGTGTGGGATTTTATCCGTTTCGCCCACAGCAGGGGCATCCGCACCGGGCCGGGCCGGGGGTCGTCGGCGGGCAGCATCGTCGCGTACTGCCTGCGCATCACCGACGTCGACCCGCTGAAGCACAAGCTGCTGTTCGAGCGCTTCCTGAATCCGGAGCGGATTTCGATGCCGGATATCGACATCGACTTCAACGACGAGCGCCGCGACGAAGTAATTGCCTACGTCGTGGAGAAGTACGGCGCCGAGCACGTGGCGCAAATTATTACGTTCGGCACGATGGCGGCCCGCGCCGCCGTACGGGACGTCGGCCGGGCGCTCAATGTGCCGCTGGGCGAAGTCGACAAAGCCGCCAAGCTCATTCCCGGGCAGCCCGGCATGACGCTCGAAGCGGCGCTGCGCGGCGTGCCGCAGCTGCGCGAGGCGGCGCAGCGCCAGCCGAAGACAGGCGAGCTGATCGCGATGGCGCTCAAGGTCGAAGGCATGCCGCGGCACGCCTCGACGCACGCGGCGGGCGTCGTCATCTCGAAGGAGCCGCTGACGCATTACGTTCCGCTCCAGGCGGGGAGCGGAGGAACGCCGCTCACCCAATATTCGATGGAGAACGTGGAAGCGGTCGGTCTGCTGAAAATGGATTTTCTCGGGCTGCGCACGCTATCGATCGTCGAACGGACACTGGAATGGATCCGGCAGTCGGAGGGCAGGCAGATCGACTTCCAGCAGGAGGCGGACGACGATCCGAAGACGTACGCGATGCTCGGACGGGGAGAGACGACCGGCATTTTTCAGCTGGAATCGGCGGGTATGCGGCGCGTGCTGCGGGAGCTGAAGCCGAGCGTATTCGAAGATATCGTATCGGTGCTGGCGCTGTACCGGCCGGGACCGATGGAGTTTATCCCGAATTATATCCAGTGCAAGCACGGGCTGGCGGAGGTCGAATATCCGCATCCGTCGCTTGCGCCGATTCTCTCCGACACGTACGGCATTATCGTATACCAGGAGCAAATTATGCAGATCGCTTCGCGGATGGCCGGGTTTTCGCTTGGGGAAGCGGATCTGCTGCGGCGGGCCGTGTCGAAGAAAAAGCGGGAGGTGCTGGACGAGCAGCGCGCATTCTTCGTCAAAGGGAGCGTGCGGCAAGGATATACGGCGGAGGAAGCGGACCGCGTATACGACATGATCGTCCGCTTCGCCGACTACGGCTTCCCGCGCGCGCATGCCGCCGCTTACGGCGTGCTTGCCTTTCAGACCGCCTGGCTGAAAGCCCATTATCCGGTGCCGTTTATGGCGTCCATGCTGGCGTCGGTCACCGGCAATCAGCGAAAAACGGCGGAATATATCGACGAATGCCGGCGGATGGCTATCGAGGTGCTGCCGCCGGACGTCAACGAAAGCGGCGTCACGTTTGCGCCGGCCGGGCCTGCGGTGCGCTTCGGCCTTGCCGCAATTAAGAACGTAGGCACGCAGGCGATCGAAGCGCTGCTGAAGGAGCGCGAGGAGAAGCCGTTCGCCAGTCTGCTCGATCTGTGCCGCCGCGTCGACCTGCGCGTGT
Organism: Paenibacillus beijingensis; assembly: GCF_000961095.1. NCBI lineage: Bacteria > Bacillati > Bacillota > Bacilli > Caryophanales > Paenibacillaceae > Paenibacillus > Paenibacillus beijingensis. The sequence goes on from NZ_CP011058.1 coordinate 3,829,445, forward strand.
GCAACAAGCGGGTGCTGGAGTCTCTGATCCAGGCCGGCGCGACAGAGTCGCTGCCCGGCCACCGGGCACAGCAGCTTGCCGCCCTCGACGAGACGGTGGAAGCGGCGCAAAGATGGCGGAAGGAGCGCGAGGAGCTGCAGATCGAGCTGTTCGGCTTCGACGAGGTGCAGAACTGGGACGTGGAGATGCCGCAGGCGCGTCCTTTCACAACCGGCCAGCAGCTGGAGCTGGAGCGCGAGCTGCTCGGGCTTTATTTGTCCGGCCATCCGCTCGACGAGACGGAGCGGGCGCTTGAACCACTGGGCCTCGACCGGATGGTCGAACTGGCCGAGGCCCAGGACGGGACGCAGGGCGTGGCGGCGGTGCGGATCGTGTCGCTGAAGCCGTACATGAACCGCAAAGGGCAGGCGATGGCGTTTCTGGAGCTGGAGGACCGCATCGTGCGGGCGGAAGCGGTCGTGTTTCCGTCCGTGTGGCAGCGCGTCGCGGACAAGATGGAGAAGGGCGGCCTGGCGATTGTGCAGGCCGCCGTACAGCAGGGGGATGACGACTTCAAGCTGCTCGTCGAAGACGTCATCCCCCTGCCGGCCGCGGACCCCGACCTGGCGGAGGGGGTCCGGCGGCTGCGCCGCCAGGCGCGCGCGCGGGCTGCGCGCGCCGGGGCGGCCGCAGGCGCCGCAGCCGCAGCGCGCAACGCGCCTGCGGCGCCTGCGGCGCGCGGCGGCAATGCCGTGCCGGGCGAAGCGGCACGGCGGCCGCCGGAGCGGGGCGCGGCGCAGGCGCCGGCCGCGCCGCCGCGGCGCAGCGCACCCGCTGAGCGCCAGGCGCAGCGGGTGTACGTCAAGATCGCGGCGGAGCGCGAGCATCCCGCCGCGCTCGCCCGCCTGAAAAAGCTGCTCGCCGACCACCCCGGCCCGCTCGCGACGGTGCTGTTCTATGAGCGCGAAGGCAAAACGCTGGCGCTCAGCGACAGCTATCGCGTAAAGCCGTCGCCGCAGCTGTTTGCGGCCATCGAAGGGCTGCTCGGCAAAGGAGCCGCCGTCGTCAAGTAGCGGACCGCCCGGAATCTGCAAGCGCCATGTTTCCTAACGCCAGTCTCTCCCGGCGCGCTTAACAGCGGATCGCCTGCACCTGTCACGCCGCCTCGTACCGGGAGCCGCGCGCGGCGCGGATAAGCTGCACGGCGTCTGTCCAAACGACGAATCGAATCGAACCGGCCGTCCCGATCATTCACGCGAATGTGAACGGGGCGGCTCTCTTTTTATCTTTCAGTTTGCGCCAGATTGGCACAATTTGTACCGCCGCCGCATACATTAAGACTCACAGCACAACGATGGGACCCAAAACACGGCGCTTATAATTGGACAAGAATGGTCCCGTGCGTTGTCGATCGTCCGGCCGGCTGCAGCCGGGCTGTATTTGCAAAGGAGATTTCCGTAAAGCGGCTGGGCGAGTGTGGTAGAAGCAAATGCGGGAGGAATGAACATTGATGACGGCAATGGAGCAATGGCTGACAAGACGCGGCGTTACGCTTGAAGACGTGGCGGAGATCGTATATACGCTGCAGCGGCCTTACAATGGGCAATTGACGATGGGAGAATGCCGCGAAAGCGTGCTTGCCGTGCTTAGCAAACGGGAGGTCCAATATGTGCTTTATACGGGCATCGCGCTGGATGAATTGGCCGAGAGGAAACTGCTGCCGCAGCCGCTGCAGGCGATGATGGAGAACGACGAATCGCTCTACGGCGTCGATGAAACGCTTGCGCTCGGCATCACGAACGTGTACGGCATGATCGGCCTCACCAGCTTCGGCTATTTGGATAAAATGAAGCCCGGCATTATCCGGCAGCTGAATGAAAAAGGGAAAAAAATACACGTCTTTCTAGACGATCTTGTGGCGGGTCTTGCGGCGGCGGCTTCGGCGCGCATCGCGCATCAGGATCCGAAAGCGCAGCGCTACGATGTTCCGGATCCGGGAATCTTCTGAAGCGGCAGTGCTCGCTCTGCCTATTTCGGCGCGCGGGAGGCCGGTCTGCAGCCGATAATCCATTGGAAGGCGCAAGCCGCTTGACAGCCAGCCGCCGCGCTTTCCCCCTTTCTTGCGGTGAAAAGCGATCGTATGTTATCATTATGACATCATGTGGCCTGATACCGGGATTTAGGGGGTACCTTTCATGTGGACGGTCATCTATATCGCGCCAACGGCAAAAATCGCGGAGAGTATAAAGAGGCGGTTAACGGAGGAAGGGTTTCTCGTGCAGACGCGCCCCATCAATCTCTCCAAACAGCAGTTTGAGATCCTGGTTCCCTCCGGTGAATTGGAAGAAGTGCAGGAAGTATTGAACGCTATTCTTCACTCATAATGGCCGCCCCATACTTTTGCGCCTTGAGAGGTGTCACTCGTGTTTAAGGACTTATTCCATAAAAGAAAATACGCAACCATTCCATCGGAACGCGAACGGGCGCAGCAGCAGGACCGCCCCAAACGCGATATTCCGGAAGGACTGATGAATAAATGCCCGAAGTGCGGCACCATTCAGTTCAGCAAGGAATTGGAGAAAAATTTGAAGGTCTGTCCGTCTTGCGGGCATCATTTCCGTCTGAGCGCTTGGGAAAGAATCGGAATGACGCTTGATGACGGACGTTTGTTTGAATTCGATGCAAACATGGTTTCCGAAGATCCGCTCGGGTTTCCCGGTTATGCGGCCAAGCTGGAGCAGCAGAAAAAAAATTCCGGCCTGAAAGACGCCGTCGTTACCGGCGAAGGCGAGATCGGCGGCTTCCCCGTCATCGTGGCCGTTATGAGCTGCGATTTTTTTACGGGCAGCATGGGGTCGGTCGTCGGCGAAAAAATTACGCGGGCGATCGAGAAGGCGATGGAGCGGAAACTGCCGGTCATCATTTTCTCCACTTCGGGAGGCGCCCGGATGCAGGAGAGCATTCTCAGCCTGATGCAGATGGCGAAGACAAGCGCCGCCCTCGCCAAGTTCCAGGGAGAAGGCGGACTGTATATATCCGTCATGACCGATCCGACGACAGGAGGGGTGACGGCCAGTTTCGCATCTTTGGGCGACTACAATTTGGCCGAGCCCGGCGCGCTGATCGGATTTGCGGGCCGCATCGTCATTGAACAGACGATCCGCCAGAAGCTGCCGGACAATTTTCAGACAGCCGAGTTTAATATGCAGCACGGGCAGCTGGACAAAGTCGTGCACCGCAAAGATATGAAGTCCACGCTGACCAAGCTGCTCGATATGCACAGCGCAAGGGGGGAAATGTCCAATGGCGGGTGAACTACCGTTTGAGAAACCGCTTGTCGATCTTCGCCGCAAGGTTGAAGAGCTGAAACGATTCGGCGAAGAGAAGGGCATCGACTTCTCGGATGAAATCGCGCGCCTTGAGGCCCGCTGCAAACAGCTGGAGGAAGAGCTTTACAGCGATCTTACACCGGCCCAGAAGATGCATCTTGCCCGGCATCAGCAGCGCCCCACGTCGCTCGATTTCATCCACGCCGTCTTTACGGATTTCCTGGAGCTGCACGGCGACCGCCTGTTTGCGGACGACCTGGCGGTCGTCGGCGGACTGGCCAAGCTGAACGGTGTGCCGGTGACGGTCATCGGCCACCAGCGCGGCAAGGATACGAAGGATAATATCGCCCGCTTCTTCGGCAGCCCTCATCCCGAAGGCTTCCGTAAAGCGCTGCGCCTCATGCAGCAGGCCGACAAATTCGGGCGTCCGATCATTACGTTTATCGATACGAAGGGCGCGTATCCCGGCAATACGGCGGAAGAACGCGGCCAATCCGAAGCGATCGCCCGCAATTTGCGGGAGATGGCTATGTTTGGCGTGCCGATCATCTGCGTCGTTATCGGCGAAGGCGGCAGCGGCGGAGCGCTCGCGCTTGGCGTGGGCAATCGCGTTCTCATGCTCGAGAACGCCATTTACTCTGTCATTTCGCCTAACGGAGCGGCGTCCATCCTCTGGAAGGACGCTTCCAAAGCCGACCAGGCCGCCGAAGCGATGAAGATTACCGCGTCCGATTTGTACGCTTTCGAAATCGTGGAGGAAGTCATTCCGGAGCCGCAGGGCGGGGCTCACCGCGATTTGCAGCAGCAGGCGGAGTGGATTAAGGAAGCGGTATGGCGCCATCTGCAGGAGCTGTCCGAGATGACGGCGGAGGAGCTTATCCAGGACCGCTACGATAAATTCCGCAAAGTAGGGCGTTTCACATTTGCGGCTGAGGGCGGTGCGGAAGAAGGCGATTCGGTATCCGGTTCTTCGGGCCACGCGGAGCCGGAGGCGAGCGGGGTTAATTCCGCCGCCGGAAGCGGCGAAGAGCCGTTCCGTGGAAACGGGGCCGGACCTGCGCCAGGCGGCAGTGATGCCGGTACGCCGGGGGCGGGGGGAGCAAACGCCTCGCAGCCGGAAGGCCCCGCAGACGAATTGACGCAATCGGCCCGGATTTAAGACGTCTGATGCAAAGCGGCACAACGCGCAGGCGGACAATGCCGCTTTCGCAGCGTTTTTCTTAACATAGATGTTAGATTGGCGAACAGCCGCACTGAAAAAGATGAGCACATTAACGGAGGCTAATGAACAATGCGTAAAACGAAAATTGTATGTACGATCGGTCCTTCCAGCGAATCGCTGGAAAACACGAAGAAACTGATTATGGCCGGCATGAACGTCGCCCGTCTCAACTTTTCGCACGGCGACTTTGAGGAGCATGGCGCGCGTATCGCCAACATCAAGCAGGCAGCCGCCGAGCTTGGCAAAACCGTAGCCATTTTGCTCGATACGAAAGGTCCGGAAATTCGTCTCGGCAAACTGAAAGAGGAGCCGATTGAGCTTGTACAGGACGATTACATCGTTCTTACAACCGAAGAAATTCTCGGCGACCGCAACCGGATTCCGGTAACATACAGCAATCTGACGCAGGACGTTTCGGTCGGTTCCACCATTCTGATTGACGACGGCCTGATCGGACTGACGGTCGTCGATGTTCAAGGTACGGAAATCAAATGCCGCATCGTGAACAGCGGCCCGATCAAGAGCAAGAAAGGCGTTAATGTACCGGGCGTACATATTTCGCTTCCGGGCATTACGGAGAAGGATGCGGGCGATATCGTATTCGGCATCGAGCAGGGCATCGACTTCATCGCCGCTTCGTTCGTGCGCAAAGCAAGCGACGTGCTTGAAATCCGCGAGCTGCTGGAGCGCCACAACGCCAGCCACATTCAAATCATTTCGAAAATCGAGAACCAGCAGGGCGTGGACAACCTGGACGAGATTCTGGAAGTGTCCGACGGCCTGATGGTTGCGCGCGGCGACCTCGGGGTGGAAATACCGGCCGAGGAAGTGCCGCTCGTGCAAAAAGAAATGATCGCCAAGTGCAATCGCGCCGGCAAGCCGGTTATTACCGCGACCCAAATGCTGGATTCCATGCAGCGCAACCCGCGCCCGACCCGCGCGGAAGCGAGCGACGTGGCAAACGCCATTCTCGATGGAACGGATGCGATCATGCTGTCCGGCGAGACGGCTGCCGGCAAATATCCGGTGGAATCGGTTCTGACGATGTCCCGTATTGCTGAGCGCGCCGAGTCTGCCCTTGACTACCGCGAAATTTTGACGAAGCAGGCGGATGCGCAGCAGACTTCGGTTACGGAAGCGATCAGCCAGGCGGTTGCCAACTCTGCGCTCGATCTGAAGGCGAAAGCGATCATTACGTCGACCGAAAGCGGCTTTACCGCGCGCATGGTATCCAAATACCGTCCGCTTGCGCCGATTATTGCCGTTACGCCGAATGAATACGTGATGCGCCGTCTTTCGCTCACGTGGGGCGTTATTCCCGCCCACGGCGAATTTGCAAACACGACCGACGAAATGTTCGATATCGCCGTTAACGGAGGCATGGACACAGGCCTGCTGAGCCTTGGAGATACGATTGTCATTACGGCCGGGGTGCCGGTAGGACGCGCAGGAACGACCAACCTGATCAAGGTGCATCACATCGGCGAGCTCGTGGCCAAAGGCCAGGGCATCGGCAGCCAAATGGCAACCGGCAAAGTCGTCGTTGCCCGCACGCCGGAAGAAGCGATTGCGAAGACGGCGAAAGGCTCGATCCTCGTTACGGTAAGCACCGACAAGGAATATATGCCGGCGTTTGAAAAAGCGGCCGCCGTCATTACGGAGCAGGGCGGAATTACGAGCCACGCGGCCGTCGTCTCTCTTAACCTGGGCATCCCGTCGATTATCGGCATTGCCAACGCGACGGAGCTGTTCACCGACGGCATGGAAGTGACGGTATACGGCGAGACGGGCGTCATTTACACCGGCCAATCCAAGGTACTGTAAGGAACTGCAAACAGGACAAGCTATTGTCTAAGTGATAGAAGCGCACAGAAGCGATGGTGAATTCACCGTCGCTTTTGCTGTATAATGGTATTTTATTGAAGTTGCAACATGAGTAAGGGGGATGTATTCAGATGAAGCAAGCACAGTGGCATCTGCATCCGCTGCGCGTCCGTTATGAGGAAACAGACCGGATGGGGGTCGTCTTTCATGCCAACTATGCGACCTGGTTCGAGATCGGGCGGACGGAACTGGTGCGCAGCTGCGGATTTCCTTATGCGGACATTGAGAAGAACGGGCTGCTGCTGCCGGTGGTGGAATTAAACTGCCGCTTTGCGGCGCCCGCAAGGTACGACGATGAAGTGATCGTGTGCACGCGGATTGCCGCGTTTTCGCCGTCGCAAATTCAGTTTCAATCGCAGGCAAGAAAAATTTCCGGACCGCTGCAGCTTCCCGAAGGGGGCTTTACTAGTGTCCGTTCGGAGGATGAGCTGCCGGGCGAGCTGCTTGTCAGCGGCGGCACGAAACATGTGTGGATCAATTCGGATTGGAAGCCGGTACGGCTGCAAAGAACGATACCGGAGCTGTACGATGTGTTGAAAACGCTTAGTAGCGAGGAGGAAGCCGGATGAAACGCAGGGGAAGGGTGCTGCAAACGATTGTGCTTGCGGTAATCGTTGCGGCCGTTTTGGAGATCGGCGGCATTATGATTGTCAGCCATTGGATCGGGGGCGCGGCCACATTCGGCCTGATGCTGGCCACGGCTGTCGCCGGGGCTCTCGCAGCGAGATCCGAAGGACGCAAGGCGCTTACGGAAGCAAAGCGGCAGATGCAGACCGGCCAGCCTCCGGGCAGAGCGATACTGGACGGTCTGTGCATTTTGGGAGGCGGCCTGCTGCTCATGCTGCCGGGATTCATTTCGGATCTGGTTGGACTTACACTGCTGCTTCCGCCGACCCGCCTCTTTTACCGGCAATTGCTGCTCCGGTGGTTGGAAAAGGTGATGCGTGGTGGCGGGAGCGGCCCTTTTATTATCGGAAAGTGGCAGGGGCGTCACTAGTTCTCTCGCGCGCCCCTAGCGTCAGCGGCTGCCCTTCATCACATACCGGTACAGATCCCGGAATACGTTCGCCCGGTGAAACGCCGTTAAAATGACAAGGGTGACGGGGCCGATAATAAGCCCGATTACCCCGAACAGCTTCAGTCCGACGAACATGCCGATCAACGTTGGAAGCGGGTCGAGCCCGACGCTGCTTGACAGCACTTTCGGTTCAATCATTTGCCTTGCGACGAGTATGATGATGTAGAGGACCGACATCCCGACGCCGAGCGTCCAGTCGCCGTACAGAAACGTATAAGCGATCCACGGTATAAACACGGCTCCGACGCCCAAGTACGGAAGCAAATCGACGAGTCCGATCAGCAGCCCGATCGTGATGGCATAGTTCACCCGTAAAATTAAGAGGCCCGTAATGACGACGGCCGCCGTAATGGAGATCATAATGAGCTGGGCGCGCACATAACCGAACAGCGCTTTGCGCAGATCTCCCCAAATAACGGATGTGGTTCTGCGGATGCCCGGGGAAAACCAGCCGGAAATGCGTGTAAAATGTTTGTACCAGTCCTTGCTGATAAAAAAGCCTGCCAGCGCCACGACAATCAGTATCGTTGCAACGTTCGGCAGCGAGGTGAGCGTGTTTTTGATCGCGTTCAGGAAGAAGGTGAGCAGATCGCTGCTCGCGCCGGCCAGTAGACCGGCCGTGTCCGAAATTTGGTTTTTGATCGTATCCTGATAATCCGGATTTTGCTGGTAAAAAGAGTTGATCCGGTTGATGAAATCTTGAAATTCCGGAGAATCGGCGATTTTTTGGAATTCATTTTTCCACCATTCGATCGTTCCGTTCAGCGAGCTGGTCAGATTGATAATTTCCATGACGATGCGGGTTACGGCCGCAGTTACGATCGTAAGCAGCGCGGTCACGAACAGCAGCAGCGTAATCGTAACGGCCAGCCATCGCGGTAATTTGACCTGGCGCTGCAGCACATTGACCAGGGGGTTCATCGCGTAGGCGAGCAGCCAGCCGATCAGAAACGGATAGAGAAGCGGCGTCAAATATTTGACCGCCATGTAAAGAAGGACAATGCAGATGAGCACGAATAAGCCCCGCATCACCCGATGCACAATAATACGGTCCAATGATGGTCCCCCTTCTTAAAGCTGTATCAGTTCAATAAACCGCCTAAAGATGATTTTATCATGCAGTGACTATTTATTACCAGTTCCGCGAAGTAAACGTCCGGCTTAACACTGCAGTAAAGAAAGGACGGCCGCGTTTACATCACGTTTACAAATCTTTAACAAATTCCGAATTATCATCTTATATAATAGGGACAACATTAGGGGGAGGCACAATAAACAATGATGAAGCAATTGTCTCGTTATGTAAATCGGGATTTGAGCTGGCTTGAATTCAACCGCAGAGTCATGGCGGAAGCAAAGGACCATTCCGTGCCGCTGCTGGAAAGGGCCAAATTTTTGGCGATCGTCTCGTCCAACCTTGATGAGTTTATGAGCGTGCGCGTGGCAGGCATTCAAGACCAGTTGAAAGCCGGATTTACGAAGATCGACTTTACCGGCTACTCGCCGGCCGGCCTGTGGAAACGACTGCTTAAACGGACCGGGCAGATGGTCGGGGAACAGTACCGCACCTACCGCGAAGTGATGCGGGAACTGTCCCGCAAAGGCATCGTGCTGACGACGGTCGCCGAGCTGAACGCCAGCCAGTCTGCCGCGATGGACACTTATTTTCGCGAAATCGTGTTTCCCGTGCTTACGCCGATGGCGGTCGATCAGAGCCGTCCGTTTCCGCTTGTACATACGAAAGAGCTTTACTTGGCCGTGCTGCTGCGCGGCGAAGGCGAAACCGAGGCGGATGAGCCTTATTTCGCGATCGTGCAGGTTCCTTCCATTCTTCCTAGGTATGTCCGGCTTCCGGGAAGAGCCAACAGCAAGAAGGCGACCTTTATTTTGCTGGAAGATTTGATCCAAACTTATATCGATACGCTCTTTAACGGTTATACCCCATTTGCCGTCCATCCGTTTAGGCTGACGCGCAACGCGGATTTGACGCTGAATGAAGAAGGGGCGGAAGATTTGCTGGAGGAGATCGAAAAAGAGCTGAGACGGAGGCGGTGGGGCATTCCGGTGCGGCTGGAGACCGGCGCTTCGTTTCATCCTTACGCGCTGGAGCGGCTCAAGGAGGAGCTGGAAATTGACGATCATGTCATCGAAATCGACGGCCCGCTCGATCTCAGCTTTTTAATGAAATTCGCCTCCGCGCTGCCCGGCTTTGACGATCTCCGTTACCCGCGGCTTGAGCCGGTCTATCCCGCGGAGCTGGAAGAGACGGACGATATGTTCGAGGTGATCCGCCAGCGGGACGTCTTGCTGTATCATCCGTACGAATCGTTTGAAGCGGTCACCGATTTTGTGCAGCAGGCCGCAGCCGATCCCGATGTGCTCGCAATCAAAATGACAATGTACCGCGTCAGCGGACAATCGGCGCTCGTCCAGTCGCTCGCCGAGGCGGCAGGAAATGGCAAGCAGGTGACGGTTGTCGTCGAGCTGAAGGCCCGGTTCGACGAGGAGCGGAACATCGCCTGGGCAAGACAGCTGGAGAAGGCGGGCTGCCATGTCGTTTACGGGCTTGTCGGTTTGAAGACGCACGCCAAAATTTTGCTCGTCGTCCGCCGGGAGGGAAATACGCTCCGCCGCTACGTCCATGTGGCGACCGGCAATTATAACGATATTACGGCCAAACTGTACACCGATATCGGTTTGTTTACCGCCCATCCCGTCATCGGGGGGGACGCTTCGGCGCTGTTTAACGAGGTGACGGGGTACTCCGCGCCCTATGAATGGCAGGCGTTCGGCGTTGCGCCGGCCGGTCTGAAGGAGATACTGCTGGATCTCATCGACCGCGAGAAAGAGCATGCGCTTGCCGGCAGGCCGGCCCATATTATTGCCAAAATGAATTCCCTGTCCAATCAGGAGATGATCGACAAGCTGTATGAAGCGTCGAAGGCCGGCGTTACGATCGAACTGATTGTACGCGGAGTCTGCTGCCTGAGGCCCGGCGTGCCGGATTTAAGCGAGAACATCCGCGTCTTCAGTATCGTAGACCGGTTTCTGGAACATTCACGGCTGCTGTATGTACGCAACGGCGGGGATGAGCAGGTATATATTTCGAGTGCGGACTGGATGACGCGCAACCTGACCCGGCGCATCGAGCTGATGTGCCCCGTGTTCGATCAGAGGCTGCGCTCAAGCCTGATTAATGTGCTGCAGCTCAGTCTGCAGGACAACGTCAAGTCGCGCGAACTGAAGTCCAGCGGCTTATATGAGCCGACGGTCGGCGGTGCCGATCCGGTGCGAAGTCAATTCCAGGCCGAACGGATTCATTCCTGGAAAATTCAGGGGTAGCTCGGATCGAGCAGCTCCGGCTGAAGTCCCCAGCATTTGCGGAATTCTTTGGCGATGCTCTCGACTTCCGCTTTCTCAAGCACAAGCGGGCCGGCGCTGCGCAGCGGCTTCAGCACGAGCGCGCCTTCCTTGACGAAGGAGACGATGCGGCTGATGCTCTGCGTTTGCCCGCGGTCCAGCGCGGCTGCAAGCAGCAGCAGCGAGCCGAGGCGGTAGACCGTTTCCATGTCTTCCTCGCTCAGCAGGTCCTCGTACGGCTCCAGCTGGCGGCGCGTGCGGCTGCGGGTTTTAAAGGAGGCGATGGCCGCCGTCATCATAATTTCACGGTGGGTCATCCCGTTCAAATACGAATGGGTAATCAGGTAGAACGTATGCTGCGCATATTGATTATAATCGATGGAGGCGCCGATTCGGTACAGGATCGAGGAGGCGTCCAGCATCGTGCGCGCCCGTTCGGGAGCCTGCCACTTCCCGCCGAGCTCGTCCAGCAGCTGCAGCGCCAGCCGGTTGACCTGGTTGACGTGCGGGAGAGGCGCTTCGGGATACAGCGCATACAGATTGTTCACGCTGTAACCGATAATATTGTCAAGACGCGGCCGCTGCGGAAAAGACGCCTGGAAAAAAAGACCGTCTCGAAGCCCCGCTCCGCATACGAGGTAACCGGATGCCCCGGTGAACCGGAACAGCACTCTCAGTATGGCGATTCCGGGAACGATCAGATCGACCCGGTCTTTGGACAGACCGGGAAATTTGCGGCGCTTTTCCATCGGCAGCTTGCGCAGCGTATCGAACAGCCGGTCTATACCGGCCTCCTCCATCGCGTAATTGTGCGTCTGCGGAAACGGATATTTGCGCACCGCCTGATGAATTTTGCCGGCGGCGCGTATCGTTCCGCCAACCCCGACCATCGGCAGCCCGGGGGCCGAGCGCAGCCAAGGCTCGCGGGCTGCCGCAATCTCCACCAGATCTTCAAGCTCTTTCAGCGCTATTTCGTCAAGCATCCCTTTGGGCGCGAACCGTTTCGTCAGGCTGACGCAGCCGAACGGAAAGGAGACGCTTTTCACAAGGGTCCGGTCCCGGAACAGCGACACTTCGGTGCTTCCGCCTCCAATATCGATTAGAAAACCGTCGCTTACATCCATTGAGTTAATCATGCCGAGGAACCCGAACTTCGCTTCCCGTTCGCCGGACAGAATCTCGATGCCTAGTCCTGTCTCGGCGTTAAGCTTGGCGATGACTTCCTTGCCGTTGGCGGCGTTCCGTACGGCCGCCGTGGCGACCGTACGGATGCGGCCTACTTTATGATTGACGCAGAGCAGCCGGAAATGGTTTAAAATATTAATAAGCTCGGTTACGGTTTTGTCGCCGATGCGGCCCCGCTCGTCGATCTGATCGCTCAGCCGCGCAGGATGCTTGCTGCCGTCAATGACGCGGTGCGCCCCGCTCTCGGTCTGTTCGTAAACGACGAGACGGATAGAGTTTGACCCGATATCGATTATGCCGATGCGTTGTTCTGTCATAGGTTCCTCCTGACATTAAGTCTGCCTGCGAGCGTGGACTCTTTTTCGATATTTTACCACTTTGATCGTCTTAATCCTACTGAAGCATGCTGTTATTATCGGATGAATTTCGAGCAGATGAGCCCATCCATGCTATCCTGCAAAATTAAAAGAGCGCAGCGGCAGCCTCATTTATGAAAAAACAAAAATTTATGAAGCCGATAAAGCATTTTTATGTCCGTTGCAGTTTCTTTCTGAACTGAAATAAACTATGATTAAAATGGTCGATTGAGTAAAGGTATCCGATTAAGGGGCAATAGTTCGGATTGTGCGCGCCTTCTATCCAACCTAAGGGGCTGCGCATCGATAACGCCAGTTGAAGCCAAAGGAGAGATAGTCCATGACAGCAATCAAAGGTCTTGAGGGCATCGTCGCCACGACTTCGTCCATAAGTTCGATTATCGACGGTATTTTGACTTACCGAGGCATTAATATTGATGACTTGGCTGAGAACGCTTTATTTGAGGAAGTTGCCTACTTGCTCTGGTATGGCAAGCTGCCGACAAAGACCGAATTGGACGGTCTTCGCAAACAGTTGGATGAATTCGCTGCCATTCCCGCAGAAGTAATTGAAGCGATCAAACTTTATCCCAAACATACAAATTCAATGGCGGCCCTTCGTACGGCGATATCCAGCCTTGCCCTGTATGACGAGGAAGCGGGGGATATGTCGCCCGAAGCGAATCAGCGCAAAGCGATCAGGCTGCAAGCCCAGCTGCCCGCCGTCATCGCCGCATTTGCCCGGATCCGCGAAGGCAAGGAACCGGTGGCGCCGCAAGCGGGAGGTTCCGTCGCAAGCAATTTCCTGTACATGTTAACGGGAGAGGCCCCGGACTCCGTTGCTGTGAAAGCGCTTGACCAAGCCCTTGTGCTGCATGCCGACCATGAGCTGAACGCTTCCACGTTCGCCGCCCGCGTTACGGTCGCTACCCTTTCCGATATATATTCCGGCGTTGTCGCCGCTATCGGAGCGCTCAAGGGACCGCTGCACGGCGGAGCCAACGAAGCCGTTATGGTCATGCTGGAGGAGATCGGATCGCCTGCCAACGTGGAAGCTTACATTAACGGGAAGCTGACGAACAAAGAGAAAATTATGGGCTTCGGCCACCGCGTTTACAAAGACGGCGATCCGCGCGCCAAGCATCTGCAGAAGATGTCCCGCGAGCTCGGCGAGCGCATCGGCAATATGGATCTGTACAATATGTCCGTCAAGATCGAAAGTCTCGTAACCGGGCAAAAAGGGCTGAAGCCGAACGTCGATTTTTATTCGGCATCCGTCTATACGACGCTGAAAATTCCGCGCGATCTGTTCACGCCGATCTTTGCCATCAGCCGCGTATCGGGATGGACGGCGCATATTTTGGAACAGTACGAGAACAACCGTCTCATCCGCCCGCGTGCGGAATACACCGGCCCGGCTTCCGCCAAGTACGTTCCGATCGACCAGCGCTAACGAATGCTGGACGCGCGCGTCTGCCGATGTGCGCGTCTTTGTGCGTGCGCTTGGGACATTCGTCAGTATATAATAAGATGGGCTCAATCATTTCATCAAAATTCTAACCGAATTCAAGGAGGACTAGAACAAATGCCGCAACTCGAAAAATTCGCGCTTCCGACCGAAGGGGAGCAAATTACGATTCAAGATGGCAAGCTGCAGGTGCCGGCCAACCCGATCATTCCGTTTATCGAAGGTGACGGAACGGGCCGCGACATTTGGCGCGCCTCCAAACGCGTTCTCGACGCGGCTGTCGAGAAAGCTTACAAGGGCGAGAAGAAAATCGCCTGGTACGAAGTGTTTGCCGGCGAGAAAGCGTTCAACGAATACGGCGAATGGCTGCCTGCGGATACGCTGACGGCGATTCGTGAATATATCGTCGCGATTAAAGGGCCTTTGACGACGCCGATCGGCGGCGGCATCCGTTCCTTGAACGTGGCGCTCCGCCAGGAGCTCGACCTGTACGTCTGCCTGCGTCCGGTCCGTTACTTTGACGGCGTGCCTTCGCCGGTGAAGCATCCGGAGCTGGTCGACATGGTTATTTTCCGCGAAAATACGGAAGATATTTACGCCGGCATCGAATATCAGGAAGGCTCCGAAGAAGTGAAAAAGGTGCTTGCGTTTCTGCAAAACGAAATGGGCGTCAAAAAAATCCGCTTCCCGGAAACGTCCGGCATCGGCGTCAAGCCGGTTTCCTCGGAAGGATCGAAGCGTCTTGTGCGCGCCGCGATCAACTACGCGATCCAGCACGGCCGCAAATCGGTTACGCTTGTGCATAAAGGCAACATCATGAAGTTCACCGAGGGCGCGTTCAAAAACTGGGGCTACGAAGTGGCCGAGCAGGAATTCGGCGACAAAGTATTCACCTGGGGACAATACGACCGCATTAAGGAAGCCGAAGGAACGGAAGCTGCGAACAACGCGCAGAAGGAAGCCGAGGCAGCGGGCAAAATTATTATCAAAGACGCAATCGCGGATATCGCGCTGCAGCAAGTATTGACCCGTCCGACCGACTTCGACGTCATCGCGACGCTTAACCTGAACGGCGACTACCTCTCCGACGCGCTGGCTGCGCAAGTCGGCGGCATCGGCATCGCTCCGGGTGCCAACATCAACTACCTTACCGGACATGCTATCTTTGAAGCGACGCACGGCACCGCTCCGAAATATGCCGATAAAGACGTCGTCAACCCGGGTTCGGTTATTTTGTCCGGCGTTATGCTGCTCGAGCATCTGGGCTGGCAGGAAGCGGCTGATCTGATCTACAAAGGCCTGGAAACGTCGATCAACAACAAGACGGTTACGTACGACTTTGCACGTTTGATGGAAGGCGCTACCGAAGTGAAATGCTCGGAATTTGCGGATCACGTCATTGCCAACATGTAGCAACCCGAGACGGAACCGGCGCTCGCTTTATTGCGGCGGCCGGTTCCGCCCCATTTAAATATTTGGGAGGTAGTTCGAACAATGGCAATCAAACGCAAAAAAATTACCGTCGTCGGAGCCGGCTTCACGGGTGCTACGACGGCGCTTATGCTTGCGCAAAAAGAGCTTGGCGATGTTGTGCTCGTCGATATTCCGCAGCTTGAAAATCCGACGAAGGGCAAAGCGCTGGACATGCTGGAAGCTTCGCCGGTTCAAGGGTTTGACGCCAACATTACCGGAACCTCCAATTACGACGATACGAAGGATTCCGATGTCGTCATCATTACGGCGGGCATTGCGCGCAAACCGGGCATGAGCCGCGACGACCTCGTAAGCACGAATGCCGGCATCGTGAAATCGGTCTGCGAAAATATTAAAGCGACGAGCCCAAACGCTTACGTCATTATTCTCAGCAACCCGGTCGACGCCATGACGTACGCCGCGTTCCAAGCGCTCGGTTTTCCGAAAAACCGCGTCATCGGCCAATCCGGCGTGCTCGATACGGCCCGCTACTGCACGTTCATTGCGCAGGAGCTTAACGTATCCGTTGAGGACGTGCGCGGTTTCGTGCTTGGCGGACACGGCGACGACATGGTTCCGCTCGTCCGTTATTCCAATGTCGGCGGCATTCCGATCGAGAAGCTCATTCCGGCAGACCGCATCGAGGCGATCGTGCAGCGCACGCGCGTCGGCGGCGGCGAAATCGTCAACCTGCTCGGCAACGGCAGCGCTTACTATGCGCCGGCGGCTTCGCTTGTGCAAATGACGGAAGCGATTCTGAAAGACAAGAAACGGATTATTCCGGTAATCGCGCTGCTGGAAGGCGAATACGGCTATGACAATCTGTTCCTTGGCGTTCCGGCCATTCTGGGCGGCGACGGCATCGAGAAAGTGTTCGAGCTGGAGCTCACCGCCGCAGAAAAAGCGGCGCTCGACAAATCGGCCGATTCGGTCCGCAGCGTCATCAAGGTCGTTGCGGGCGTCTAAGCGGCAAACGTACTTCAATAAGGGGTTGTCCCCCGCGTCATCACGGATGGCACAGGGACGACCCCTTTCGCATGTTCGGGGGGCCGGTAAAAAAGGATAATGTTTCTCGTCCGGGACGCCAAGTGGACACCTGCAGCCGATCATGAGACAATAACGTTGTGCGTTTTGAACGGAAGCTGCCGGCGGCTCCCACGCGGAGACTGCCCGGCGGCGAGAAAGGGGACCAACAAAGAGAATGCTGGAGAAGGCGCGGGAGCTGCTGAAGCGCGTATACGGTTACGACACGTTCCGTCCGGGGCAGGAAGACATTATCGGCGGCATCCTGGACGGGAGCGACACGCTTGCGATTTTGCCGACCGGCGGCGGCAAATCGGTCTGCTATCAAATACCTGCGCTGACGCTGACGGGAACGACGCTTGTCATTTCGCCGCTTATTTCGCTGATGAAGGACCAAGTCGATTCGCTGCTGCGGCTAGGCGTTCCGGCCGCTTATTTGAACAGCTCGCTTGGCGCGGCGGAATACCGGGAGGTTCTCCGGGGTGCGATGGACGGGGAGTACAAGCTGCTGTACGTGGCGCCCGAGAGGCTCGATGCGCCGATGTTCGGCACATTGTCCGAGCGGATGCGCATTCCGCTCATCGCCATCGACGAGGCGCACTGCGTGTCGCAGTGGGGTCACGATTTCCGCCCAAGCTACCGCCAGCTTGCCGGCTGGATCGGCCGGATGGAGGATCGCCCGCTGGTGGCGGCGTTTACCGCGACGGCCACCCCTGAAGTGTCCCGCGACATTGCGGACATGCTTGCCCTCCGCCGGCCGCGGATTTATGTTACGGGCTTCGCCCGTCCGAATCTGTCGCTGTCGGTCGTGAGCGGCACGGACAAAAAAGCGTTTCTGAGCCGGTTTCTGACCGAGCGCGCCGACCAGTCCGGCATCATCTATGCCGCGACCCGCAAAGAAACCGAGGCGGTTCACGCCGAGCTGCTGCGCCGGGGCATTCCGGCAGGCAAATATCACGGCGGGCTCGGCGACGCGGAACGGGCCGAAGCGCAGGAGAAGTTCCGCTTTGACGACTACCGGGTCATGGTGGCCACCAATGCGTTCGGGATGGGCATCGACAAGCCGAACGTGCGCTTTGTGCTGCACTGGCAAGTTCCGGGCGACCTCGAATC
This sequence comes from Paenibacillus beijingensis, assembly GCF_000961095.1. Taxonomy (NCBI): domain Bacteria; kingdom Bacillati; phylum Bacillota; class Bacilli; order Caryophanales; family Paenibacillaceae; genus Paenibacillus; species Paenibacillus beijingensis. Next base: position 3,846,915 of record NZ_CP011058.1, read on the forward strand.
GTATTACCAGGAAGCGGGGCGCGCGGGCCGCGACGGGGAAGAGAGCGAATGCATACTGCTGTTCGAGCCGCAGGACTTGCAGGTGCAGCGTTATTTGATCGAGCAGGGGACGGGCGATGATGACCGGAAGGCCGTGCAGCTGTCCAAACTGTACGCGATGATGAATTTCGGGAGGACGGAGAGATGCCTGCAGCAGTTCATCGTCGATTATTTCGGAGAAAAAGGGGTCGAGCCGTGCGGCAAATGCAGCAACTGCCTCGATAAGAGCGAACGCGTCGACCGGACGGCGGAAGCGCAAAAGGCGCTTAGCTGCGTCGGCCGGATGAAAGGGAAATTCGGCGTTACGACGGTAGCCAAAGTGCTGAAAGGCTCCCGCGACAAACGGGTGATCCAGTTCGGCCTTGACCGCCTCTCCACATACGGACTGCTGCGCAATTGGCCGGAGAAAGAAATTGCCGACTGGCTGTATTGGCTTGTGGCGGAAGGTTATTTAAAGATGAGCGAAGGAGCCTACCCGACCGTTTCGCTCACCGCCGCTGCGCTGCCGGTGCTGGAAGGAAAGACGAGCGTCGTCCGGCGCCAGCGGACGAGCGTCCGCCGCAGCGCGGGAGCGGCCGCTGTCCACGATACGCCGCTGTTCGAAGCGCTGCGGCAGTGGCGGAAGGAGACGGCGGCCGCAGAAGGCGTGCCGCCGTTCATGCTGTTCTTCGACGCGACGCTGCGCGAGCTGACCGATGCGAAGCCGCTGACCCAGGACGCGCTGCTGCGGGTCAAAGGAATCGGCGCCGCCAAAGCGGATAAATACGGTCCCGATCTGCTGCGCATCATCGCGGAGCATAGCAGTGGGGCCGGGCGCGGCGTAGGCGCGGAAGCGGAGCGCTTGGTAAGCGGCGCGGGAGCAGCGGCGGTAAAAGCAGAGGCATCGCGCCGCATAAGGCCGGATGCCGTCATTAGCGGCGGCGAACCCGGCGACAAGCAGGAGAGCTTTCTTATCTCTTACGCCCTTTTTTGCGAAGGCCGGACCGCTGAAGATATCGCGGCCGAGCGCGGACTGAGCAAAGTGACGGTCGAGGGCCATTTAATCCGCAGCGCGGGGGAAGGCCATCCGCTCGATTGGAGCCGGATCATTCCCGAAGAGCAGGAGCAGCCCATCCTCGAGGCCGTCCGGCGGCTGGGGGCGGACAAGCTGCGGCCGATCAAGGACGAGCTCCCGGAAGACGTAAGTTATTTTGCGATCCATGGCGTCATATGCAAATACGGGTTAAAGTGACATCCACACAGCCGATATGCTGAAAACGGTGTACAGCGACTTCCAAACAGCCATATAGCGAAACAGGTTAACGTGGTGTCCACACAGCCGATGTAGGCGGAAACGGGAGCATAGCGGCGCATAATGCCGGAAACAGGGGAAAAACGGCGTTATTCGCTTTGTATTTACAAGATTATCTAGTATACTAGTAGAACGACCCTGAATAACGTTACCATTATGGGTTGTTCTTGGATGCTAACGGAAGCAGTGGACGTTATTCAGCTCATTTTGTTCGATTAGAAAATCTAACGGAAGTATCGGACCTTATTTCTGTTTTTCGGTCTGCAAATATACTATTTTAAATAGAATAAGAGCTCTGAGTTCCGTTAGCTATCCAAATGGGCTCATAAATGCAAAATAAGAGCACTCAGTTCCGTTAGATCATCGGAAGGTAACGGTATTTTCGGAACGATCTACTAGTAACAAATTGCCGGAGCCTAGCATTCGAAGGTTTTTGCTTCGCAAAAACCAGGCTTAATCATACGAAGGTTTTCGCTTCGCAAAAACTAAGCATATGCTTACGAAGTGTATTTTCTTGGAAAAACCTGGGCATATGCTTACGAAGCGTATTTGCTTCGCAAAAACTGAAGGAGGATGACGATGTACAAAATGATGTTGTTTTTGCACGTGCTGGGAGCGGTCGGCATGGGATTTTATGTGGTGCTGCCGTTTTTGACGGCGCGGGCGTCCAAACTTGCGGGAGGCGGACAGGAAGGGCTTGCGGAAGGACTGCTGCTCGGCAACCGCATCGCGCAATATTTTCTGATCGTGCAGCTGCTCACGGGAGGCTATCTCATCTCGCAAGAAGAATACAGCGTGGCATGGATTGTCATCGTCCTCGTGCTGTTTCTTGCTATTGCGGCACTTTCGGGCATCTCGGGTAAGCCGCTGAAGCGGATCATATCCTCGCTCCGGTCGGGACAAAGCGCAAGCGCATCGATTGCCAGAGTACGTATGTTCAGCATTTTGATTCTCGTTATTTATATCGTCCTATTGTACTTGATGACATCTCCGATGATGAGATAACTTTGCTGTTGTCCAATAAGCAATGGGTGGAGCGTTGATAGTATTATGACGGAGCAACCGAATAAAGGCGCGCGCCGCCGCGACGGCATTATGAATGTGCTGAAGCAGCAGGGACGGATCACAATCGCCGAAATTGTGGACCGGTTCGGCTGTTCGGAAGCGACGGCAAGACGCGATCTTGAGCTGCTGGAGCGGACGGGGCCGCTGGTGCGCACGATCGGCGGCGCCATGTATGACGGAATGGGAACGGTGCGCGACAGCTCGTTCGCGGAACGGCAGGGCATTTCGCTCCTGGAAAAAGAACATATCGCGCAGGAAGCGGCCCGGCTTGTCGAGGAAGGCGACGTCATCGGGCTGTCGGGGGGGACAACCAACTATTTGATCGCCAAGTCGCTCAAGATGCGCAAAGGCATCACGGTCGTCACCAACGCCGTTAATATCGCGATGGAGCTCGCTGGCAGCGATATTCATGTCGTGGTGACCGGAGGCATGATGCGCCATAACAGCTTCGAGCTGTGCGGGCCGCTTGGAGCGGAAATGGTCGCTCACCTGAATATCGGCAAAATGTTCATCGGCGTGGACGGCATCTCGGCATCCGGCGGCATTACGACCTACTCGGAGCAGGAGGCGCAGATTGCCAAAGCGCTCATCGCGCGCTCGGAAGCGACGTTTGCCGTATTCGACGAAAGCAAGGTGGGAAAGACGTCGCTGTTCAGCATTGCCGCCTTGCCGGAGCTGCACGGCCTCATCACCGACCGGCCGCTGCAGGAAAGTTTGCGGGAGGAAGCGGAACGTCACGGAATTACCGTTTATGTAGCGGGCGGGGAGCGATAACGCCGTTATATATCATATTGAGAATGAAAAAGAACCTTCAGTTCCCGCTTTTACAGTGGGATTTGAAGGTTCTTTTGCGCTTGTTTCGGGATTGTCCGGTTTGGGGTTACCCTTCTGAGATATTCGGATTGGTATAAGTCGGCGAAAAGCGGTTCAGGCGGTGAACACGGGACGTCCTTCCACCCATGTCGTCCGGATTTCAAACGAGGCGTCCGTCCAAACGAGATCGGCCCACTTGCCCGTTGCAATTGTGCCTGTCCGGTTATCGATGCCGAGCAGCTTGGCCGGGTTGCCGCTGAGCAGACGGCTGATGGCGGGAACGGTCCAGCCGGTCGCCTGCTTGAATATTGTTAACGCATCGATCATCGTGAGCGAGCTGCCGGCAAGGCTGCCGCCCTCGGTGAGCCGGCAGACGCCGTCCTTCACGGTGACGGCTTGGCCGCCGAGCTCATATTGACCGTCGCCCATTCCTGCGGAAGACATCGCATCCGTTATGAGCACGAGCTTGTCCGCCGGTTTGGCGGCGGCAAGGATCCGCATCGCGGCGGGGTGGACGTGATGGCCGTCGGCAATGAGCTCGGCGCTGATCCGGCCGTCGCTCATAACTGCGCCTAACGTGCCGGGATTGCGGTGGTGCAGGCCGGTCATGGCGTTATACGTATGAACGGCGCTTCTTAGCCCGGCATCTGCAGCTGCGATAATTTGTTCATAGGTCGCATCCGTGTGGCCGCAGGCGGCGACTATGCCCTGTTCGGCGAGCCAGCCGATCAGTTCCGCAGCGCCCTCGGTCTCGGGCGCGAGCGTCAGCTGCTTGATGAGGCCGGGATGGTCCTCGTTCCACCTCTTCACCCACTCCACATTCGGAGGAACGACAAAAGCGGGATTTTGGGCGCCGATCCATTTTTTGCTAATAAACGGGCCTTCCAAATGGACGCCGCCAAGTCTGGCATACGGCATGCTGCCGCTTGTGTAGCTGTCTGCGGCAGCGAGCACGGCCTCGATCGCTTCCTTGGGGGCGGTCATGGACGTCGCCAGCATCGTCGTCGTTCCTTTTGAAGCGTGAAATTTGGTAATCGTATCGTAAGCATCGCGGCTTGCGTCCATAAAGTCAGCCCCGAAACCGCCGTGCACATGCATGTCGATGAAGCCCGGCAGCAGCCAGCCGCCTTCGCCGTCAATGACTTTCAGCTCTTCGCCGTTGTCGCCGTTCCCGGTGCGAAAAGCTTCTTCGCCGCTGCGGCCGGCCCCCGTTTCCGTAATCGAAACGATGATTCCGTCTTCCACAAGCACGCTGCCTGTAAGCAGCGTTTCTCCGGTTACGATGTTGACGTTGTCGATCCGCCACCGTCCGTTTGTTTCGTTCATGTTAATTCATCATCCTTCCCGCTTCGCGGTCCAGAAGTACGATCACGCGGGGATGAGTCTGCAGCAGGGAGGCGGGGCACTCGGTCGTAATCGGACCGGTCAGCGCCCGTTTGACGATAGCGGCCTTGTCCGCTCCGCGCACGACGAGCATAATGGCTCTTGCCTTCAAGATGGAACCGACGCCCATCGTGACCGCCTGCTTTGGCACTTCATCCAGGGAGGAGAAAAACCGCGCATTCGCTTCCCGCGTCGCTTCCTCCAAATTCACCACATGCGTTCCTCCGCTCAGCTCGGGTGCCGGTTCGTTAAAGCCGATATGTCCGTTATGGCCCAGTCCCAGCAGCTGAACGTCGATCCGCTGTTCTTCCAGCATCCGGTCGTACGCTTTGCAATCCGCTTCCAGATCAGCACTCCGTCCATTCGGCAAATGGGTCATCTGCTGCGGGATGTCGATATGGGAGAACAAATGATGATTCATATAATAAGCGTAGCTTTGTTCATCGTCTTTCGTCAATCCGACGTATTCGTCCAGGTTGAACGTGGTGACATCCCGGAAAGAGACGTTTTGTTCTTTCGAGAGTTTAATGAGCTTACCGTAAATGCCGATCGGCGTCGAGCCGGTTGCAAGTCCAAGCACGGCGTCCGGCTTCCGGGTAACCGTATCGATAAAATATTGCGCCGCAAAAGTGTCCAGCTGCGCATTGTCATCAAAAATATGAATCTCCATGAGCGTAAAACCTCCTCAAGTTTGGAAATGCAGCGAACCGGCCAACCCGCGGCCGCGTGCGCTTCCTTCGTTCCTGACTTCATTTTATGCCAATATTAAAGAAATGACAATTAAAATGATTAAAACAAACAATAAAATGATTGTAAAAATCATATCGCATTGATTTGAGTTGCCCCTGTCACGCGGCTGCGATATGATGGACAAAACGATGCAGAGTACGGGAGGTAAGCAGGTGGCTTCAACATCAAACGGAGGCGACTCCGGCGCGTTAACCTCGGCGCGAAAAGGCGAACATATCCGCATCTGTCTTGAAGAAGAGGTGCAGGGATCCGGGATCGAAACGGGGTTTGGCGAATACCGGTTTCGGCATAATGCGTTGCCGGAGCTCAATTTTGAACAGATTTCGCTGCAAGCGGAATTTCTCGGACGGCCGCTGCGCGCGCCGTTTCTGGTCAGCTCGATGACCGGCGGCACGAACGAAGCGGAGACCATCAACCGCAGCCTTGCGGAGGCGGCCCAGACGTGCGGCTGGGCGATCGGGCTTGGTTCGATGCGCGCCGCGGCGGAAAATCCGGCGCTGGCGTCGACATTCCGTATCCGCAAAGATGCGCCTAGCGTGCCGGTCATCGCCAATCTGGGGGCGGTTCAGCTGAATTACGGCTTCGGAGCCGATGAATGCTTGCGTCTGGTGGAGCTTGCGGAGGCCGATGCGCTCGTGCTTCATCTGAACAGCATGCAGGAAGTGTTTCAGCCGGAAGGCGACACGGATTTCAGCGGGCTGCTGAAGCGGATCGCGCAGCTTTGCCGCAGCATGCCCGTTCCGGTCGGCGTCAAGGAAGTCGGCTGGGGCATTACGGCGGAAACGGCGGAGCTTCTCGCCGGAGCGGGAGCCGCCTTTATCGACGTCGCCGGAGCCGGCGGAACGTCGTGGAGCCAAGTTGAGAAAAAGCGCGGCGGCGACGCTGTCAGGCGGCAGGCCGCAGACGCTTTTGCCGATTGGGGCGTTCCGACGGCGCAGTGCGTGCGCGAAGTGAGACAATGCTTGCCCGGGGTGCCTCTCATCGCCAGCGGCGGTCTGCAGAGCGGCGTCGACGCGGCGAAAGCGATCGCGCTTGGCGCCGATCTTGCCGGCTTCGGCAGGGCGCTGCTGCCGCGCGCCGTTCATGGATCCGCCGCATCCGAGGCGCTGATCGAGCAGTTCCGGCGAATCGAGTTTGAACTGCGGGCGGCCATGTTCGGGATCGGCGCAGCCGATCTGGGCGAGCTAAGGAATACGGACCGTTTGGTGCGTAAGCAATAGGATACGAGCCGCCGCGGTGTTCTTTTTTGTTGGAGCTTAAGGTGATCTCTTGTTGGATCGAAGCTCCTATGAACGAGGAGCTTCGGCTTAACGCGGCACTGGAAACACCGCACTGTGGGATGAGGGGGAAACATAAATGACGGAAACAAAAGCAACGCCTTGGTACGAGCAAAGCTTCGGGGCGGACTATATGGTCGTGTACAAGCACCGGAACTGGAAGCAGGCGGCTAAGGAAGTGGAGACGATGGCCGGATGGCTGGGCTTAAGCGAAGGAGCGCGGGTGCTCGATGTCGGCTGCGGCATGGGACGCCATTCGCTCGCGCTGGCCGGACTCGGTTACGGTGTAACGGGCATCGATTTGTCGGAAACGCTGCTGCAGGAGGCGCGCGCACATGACAGGGATGACCGGGTGCAGTGGGTGCAGGGAGATATGCGGAAGCTGCCGTTTGCGGACGGTCAGTTCCAGGCGACGGTCAATCTGTTCACTTCATTCGGATATTTCGAGGCTGAAGAAGACAACGTCAGGGTGATCCGCGAGCTGCGGCGCGTATTGAGCGAAGGCGGCGTTTTTTTGATCGATTACTTAAACCCCTCCTATGTTGAGCGCCATCTTGTGCCTCTGTCGGAGCGGACAGACGATGAGACCGGCTGGAAGATTACCGAGAGCCGGCGCATTGAAGACGGTTGGGTGAAAAAAGATATTACGGTCGCGAAGGAAGACGGGGAGCGGCGGTATGCGGAACGGGTGCGGTTATATCCGCTCTCCTGGTTCGAACGGCGGCTTGCGGATGCCGGCTTGACGCTGCGGCACGTATACGGCGGCTATGACGGCTCCGCTTACAGCGCAGCGGAATCCGCCCGCATGATTATGATCGGAATAGCGGACCGATGATGGGCAAGGATAGCGAATCCGAGCGGCTGTTTAACGGGTGGATCCGGGTAAAGGTGCCGCTTCCTTTTGCGCTTAAATGGGTGAACAGCTACCTTATTCCGGAGCCGGATCATGCTGCTTATACGCTGATCGACCCGGGTCTGCATACCGAAGAGGCGCTGCGCGCGTGGGAGAGGGCGCTATTTCGCCACGGAATCGGTCTATCGGATATCCGGCGCATTGTGCTTACCCATTCCCATCCCGATCATTACGGGCTTGCAGGCTGGTTCCAGGAACGAACCGGCGCGCCCGTGCTGCTGACGCGCGAGGCTCACCGGTTCGCGCAGCGGCTATGGGAAGGCGAGCGCGTTTCCGCATCGGCGCTGACGGAGCTGTTCCGGCGGCACGGTTTGCCGGACGAACTGGCTGAGCAAATGGGACCGCATCAGCAAAATTTCGTCGCCCAAGTGAGTCCGGGGCCGAATCCCGTTTATATTGAGCCCGGGGACAAGCTTGAGATGGGCGGCGGGCTGTGGCAGCTCATCGCGGCTCCCGGCCATGCCAGCGGCGGGCTGTGCCTGTATGAGCCGGACAGACGCTGGATGATCTGCGGCGACCAGGTGCTGCCGCGCATTACGCCAAACATCAGTCTCCATCCCGGCGAAGACCCGGATCCGCTCGCATCCTTTATGGACAGTATGGAGCAGCTCTCGCGCTTTCATGTGGAGATTGCTTTCCCCGGACACCGCGACCCTTTCGCAGGTTTTGCGGCCAGAGCGGCAGAGCTGCATGCCCACCATGTGCGGCGTCTTAACGAGATGGAGCTGCTGCTGGAAACCGAAACGGATGCGTTCGGCGTCTGCGAAGCGAGCTTCGGCGCCCGCTTGCACGGCAATATTCACAACCTGCGGTTCGCTATGGCGGAGACGCTAGCCCATCTCGTGCATCTGGTGCGCACGGGCAGGGCGGAGGAAGCGGCGGTAGGCGGTCGGATAACGTTTCGCCGTGCGAAGGGAAGACGAACAAACGGCTGCTGACGCTTCCCGGCCCTCGCTTACATGCGCGATGCTTTGAACAAAAAAACGAAGGAAGGCTCGCGCCTATCCTTCGTTTTTTTTGTTCCCAAGCCGCGCCAGTTCCTCGCGCTGCTCCTGCTTCCGGTGTGCGAACCGGCTCGCCGCGGAAGCGGCGATCGCGCCGACAATATCATCGAGAAACGTATGAATTTCGCCGTCGGTCCGATCGTTCAACTTAACGAGAACGCCCGGCTTAACTTTATCTACGTAGCCGAAGTTGGTGAAACCGATGCTGCCGTAAACATTTACGATGGACAACGCCAATATTTCGTCACAGCCGTACAAGCCTTCGTCGTTGGCGATCATGTCCTGCAGCGGCGGCAGCAGCTTGCCCTCCTCGGCAAGCATGTCCAATTGAATGCCGGTCAGGATGGCATTTTGCACCTCGCGCTTGTTCATGACGGCCGCGACGCTTTCTTCGCATTCCTCCATCGTCATATCCGGAAAATAATCTTTCTGGAGAAATAAAACGAGTTCTGCGATCTGCGTTCGTGTGACGCCGCGCTGGGCCAGCCATTTATCCGTTGCCTCGGCTACTTTGCGGCTGTCTAATGCGTATGCGCCCGGATCGGACATGGCGGTACCTCCTGCTTGTTTTTTTTTGTGGACGGATCGGGTCTAAAAGAAATGTGAGCCCGTATACATAGTACTACAAAAGGGCCAGTACCACCAAGCCGCCACGGCTTAGACGAAGGGGAGGAAACGAATGACGATTCGGTATCATTGGATCCGCAAAGCGGCTCTGGCAGGGGCTTTGACGCTGCCGCTCGCGACTGCAGGCTGCGGCTTTTTCTCAAAGGAGACGAGCCAGAACATTGATCCGCCCCCGGCGGAAGCGCAGAGCGGCACGCAGACGACAAATGCCGGAGCGGCCGCCGCGTCCGCGGACGGGCAAGGCGCTCAAAGTTCGATGACGGTCTATTTGAAGGACGGCAACGGCTATTTGGCGCCGGTGTCGCTGCAAACCGCGGAAGGTACCGGCATCAGTCCGGGGCAAAGAGCGCTTGAGCTTATGGTCGACGATGGACCGCACGCCTCCGGGCTCCCGCAAGGATTTACGGCGGTGCTGCCGAAGGGAACGACGGTCAAGTCGCTGCATGTGGACAAAAACAAGCTGGCCGTCGTCGAGTTTTCCAAGTCGTTTACGGATTACAATCCGCAGGATGAGAGGAGCATCGTCGAAGCGGTGACCTGGACGCTGACGGGGATAAGCGGCATCCAGAAGGTGGAGTTATGGTGCGAGGGCGAAAAGCTGAGCGAAATGCCGGTGGACGGCTTCCCGCTCGATCAGCCGCTTACAAGGGCGGTCGGCATCAACCTGGAACAGCAGCAAGGGACGGCATCCCGTTCGACTCCGGTCACCCTTTACTTTTCCGCTCAAACGGAAGCGGGCGACTCCTATTACGTTCCGGTAACGCGCCTCGTTCCGCGCTCCGGCGACAGCATGCTGAAGACGGCGATGACGCAGCTGATTGCCGGTCCGCTCGATTCGAGCGCCCTGACGGGTGTCATGCTTCCCGACGTCGGCGTGAAGGACATTTCCGCCAGCGGCGATACCGTAACGGTGGACTTGCAAGATGCGCAATATAAAAAAGGGGAGAAAGTGCCGTCGGAGATGCTGCAGGCGGTCGTGCTTTCCCTTACGGAAACGAGCGGCGCGTCCAAGGTGCAAATCAAGCTTAACGGCTCCTCCGACTACAAGGACGACAATAACGCGTCGTACAGCGCCCCTGTCAGCCGTCCCGAGCATCTGAACGCATTCAAATCGTAACGGCACGAACAGAAGAGGAAGAGCAGCCTGTCCCCGGACGGGCTGCTTTTTTTAAAATATAAGAAAAGATTTCACCGCGAAACGTATGGTCGACTATTAAGGCGGCGTCAGCCGTTTCTGCTTGGTTAGACCGGAAAAGCACCTCGCCATCATGCGCCGCCTGTCATCCTTTTGGCAGGGCAGAGTGAAACGGATAAGCATAAAATCGGGTAATGGGACATACATTGGTTATGATCCGTTTTGGCAGGATAAGTGTGAAAGCGCAAAAGATGCTTTTCGCGTAGGTCTTTGGTAGAATGGGAAGGATTAGCATCATAATGAGGGTTGGGAGGACACACATGAGAACAGACCGCCGGGAAGCCGGTCAGACAAGACCGGTGACAATTACGACAGGCGTTAACAAATACGCGGAAGGCTCCGTGCTGATTGAAGTCGGAGATACGAAAGTGATGTGCACCGCTTCGGTGGAGGAGCGCGTTCCTCCGTTTATGAAAGGTCAAGGCAAAGGCTGGGTAACGGCCGAATACTCGATGCTGCCGCGGGCGACCCAGACGCGCAACCAGCGCGAATCGGCACGAGGCAAGCAGAACGGGCGCACGATGGAAATCCAGCGGCTGATCGGACGGGCACTGCGCTCGGTTGTCGATCTGCATGCGCTCGGCGAGCGTACGATTACGCTCGACTGCGACGTTATCCAGGCTGACGGAGGCACCCGCACGACTTCGATTACGGGCGGGTTCGTAGCGCTGGCGCTCGCGGTACATAAGCTGTCCAAGACGGCCAATTTCACAAAATATCCGATCCGCGATTATATGGCATCGGTGAGCGTCGGCGTTGTCGGCGAAAGGGCTGTGCTCGATTTGAACTACGAAGAGGATTCCAAGGCGAAGGTTGATATGAACGTTGTCATGACCGGCGCAGGCAAGTTTGTCGAAGTTCAGGGAACGGGCGAAGAATCGCCGTTTTCGCGGGCCGAGCTCGATGAGCTGCTTGGCCTTGCAGAGTCGGGAATCGCCGGACTGGTCACCAAGCAAAAGGACGTACTGGGCGAGGCCGGTTCGCGCATCGGAACGGCAACCGTATGATGGCCGGCGGAAGCGTTATTGTCGTCGCGACGGGCAACGCCGGTAAAGTGCGCGAATTCGCCCATGCCTTTGCCGCATACGGCAAAGAGGTAGCAAGCATCCGCGATTATTCGGGCATTCCCGATATTGTGGAGGACGGCGATACGTTTGCCGCGAATGCGCGCATTAAGGCGAAAACGGTAGGCGATGCGCTCGGACTGCCTGCGCTGGCCGACGATTCCGGGCTGTGCGTGGACGCGCTTGGCGGCGCTCCGGGCGTCTATTCCGCCCGGTATGCGGGCGAGGGGGCTGCCGATGCGGACAATAACGCCAAGCTGCTGCGCGAACTTAAGAAGGCTGCGGAGGCGGGAGGGATCGTGCCGGAGGCGGCTGACGGACTGCCAAGCGGCGTACGCGCGCTCAGCACCGCCCGGTTCGTATGCGCGCTTGCCTTTTATGATCCCCGGTCGGGCGCATTTACGGAAAGCGAAGGAACCGTCTCGGGGCTTATTATCGACCGGCCGCTGGGCGAGGGAGGCTTCGGCTACGACCCGCTCTTTTGGCTGCCGGAATCCGGCCTCACGACAGCGCAGCTGTCCACTGCGGACAAGCAGCGCATCAGCCATCGCGGCCGCGCGCTGGCGCTGCTGCTTAAGAAGCTTGGTTCGCTGTAGCGGCGCATGCGGCCTGACCGACAAAGTTACTTAAGCTGTGACTGAAGAAGTGCTGATCCGTCGCGCGTGTTAGGAATTGTTCCGTGCCAGTAAGCGGTCGGTTTCCCGGCCGTCAATCGGGCTGATCGCATTAAATCTGTGCAGGCGCACAGGTTGATGCCGTCCGATAAAAGTCCCGCAGCAAGACGCCTCGCCGGCCTCCAGCTGCGGGACTTTTTAGCGTAATCGGCTTTTTTCGGATTTATGCCTGGTCGTTCAACCGCATCGAATCGGCCATTACGCTTCAATACCGTAAGGAATGTTGTCGGGATAGCGTGCCCATGGGGCTATGAACACAAAAGCCCCGGTTCTGATGACTGGAGCTTGAAATCGCGTTAACGGATCGAAATGTTGTATTTCCGCAGCCAGAGGTTCATCTGATACAGGTAGGCGAACAGCTGCGGCCCGCCCATCAGCTGGCTGAACCAGGGGGTATGCGAACCGGCCGCGTCGGATTCTGCAAATTCGCGGACTTTTTTAACATTAATCAGGGGCAGCAGCGGCGAGGAAGAGTCGTCAAGCACCTCGAGCAGCATGCCCCGGACAGCGTTCAAGTAGTTTGGATTGTGGGTTTTCGGATATGGACTTTTTTTGCGCGTCAGGACGTCTTCCGGCAGAACGCCGCGCAGCGCCCGCCGCAAAATGCCTTTTTCCCGGTCGCCCGCCGTCTTGATTTCCCAAGGAATGTTAAACACATATTCGACCAGTCGGTGATCGCAGTACGGCACCCGCACTTCCAGCCCGGCGGCCATGCTCATCCGGTCTTTGCGGTCGAGCAGCGTCGGCATAAAGCGGGTGATGTTCAAATAGGACATCGTCCGCATTTTCCGCTGCTGTTCGTTTTCACCCGCCAAATGCGGCACCTCCGCGACCGCTTCGCTGTACCGGTCCTTAATATACTCCAGCGGTTTTGCCCATTCCGCCGCCTCCGGGGATAATAGCTCCGCCCGCATCCCGGAGGCGAGCGACCACGGGAATGTGCCGGCGCTCAGCGCTTCTTCGCGATGGAACCACGGGTAACCGCCGAACAATTCATCCGCCGCCTCGCCGGATATGGCAACGGTAGCGCCCTTCTTTATTTCACGGCAGAACAGCAGCAGCGAGCTGTCCACGTCCGCCATGCCCGGCATATCCCGCGCCCAGAGGGCATCGTCCAGTGCTTTCACAAGCTCGGGTGTATCGAATTGCACCGCATGATGCTCGGTTTGCAAATACGATACCATGCGCTCGATCCAGATCCCGTCCGAGTTCGGCTGGAAGGCGTGAGCTTTGAAATGCTTATCGTTGTCGACGTAATCGACGGAATAGGTATGAACGCTGCCTTGGCCGTTCCGGTTATAGTACTTGACGGCCAGCGAAGTGAGCGCGCTGGAGTCGAGCCCTCCCGACAGCAGCGTGCATACCGGCACGTCGGAGGCAAGCTGGCGCTCGAGCGTATCCTGCAGCAGCTCGCCGATATGGAGGGCGGTTGCGTCGACATCGCCCTCATGCTCCCAGCTTTGCAGCTCCCAATACGTCGAGATGCGCACGCCCGCGCGGCTCACCGTCATGCACTTGCCGGGCTTAAGCTCCGACAGCTCTTCGTAGACGCCGACGCCCGGCGTACGTGCGGGCCCGACAATGAACAGCTCCGCGATGCCCACCGCGCCGACAACCGGCTTGAAGGCGGGATGCGCCAAAATCGCCTTCGGTTCGGAACCGAACAGGAACAGCCCGCCGGTACGGCTGAAGAACAGCGGCTTGACGCCGAGCCGGTCGCGGGCCAGAAACAGCTCCTGCTCCTTCGTATCCCAGATCGCGAAGGCGAAGATGCCGTTAAATTTTTCGACACACGATTTGCCCCATTCCATATAGGAGACCAGCAGCACTTCCGTATCGCAGGTAGTCGTAAACACCCTTCCGCGCGTCTCCAATTCCCGCTTCAGCTCCGGCGCGTTGTACAGCTCCCCGTTGTAAACGATGATATAGGAAGCGTCTTCCTCTTTCCGGATCATCGGCTGTGCTCCGTTTTCCGGATCCATTACCGACAGCCGGCGATGACCGAGCGCGCAGTGGGATGAAATCCAGGTTCCGCCTGCGTCCGGCCCGCGAAGCGCGAGTGTACACGTCATTCCTTCCAGTATTTCGCTCTGTTCCGTCAGGTCGCGTGTCCAGTCGATCCATCCGGTGAATCCACACATTGATTCTCAGTCCTCTCATGATTGCTGGGCTAAATTCGCGTATTAAAATAGATATGCTGAAAAAAGGGATAAGATGTCTGTCCAATGGGCGAAACTAACGGGACAGGTGACGCTTCCAGGAAAGAGTTGTGGAGGAATGTCGAAAGAGGCGTTCGCCTGCCGAAACCGTCCGCAGTTTCAAGAAGCTGCCCGGCTTTCGGAAGCACGAGATGACCACAGGACTTTAGTGGAGGGAAAAAGCAAGAAAGGGGAAGTGAGCGATGAATGTCATAGAAGCGCACGTACGACGCTCCGTCGAACGGGACGGGGCCACATGCGGGGAGGTGGAGGTGCATACCGATGACCCTCAGTGCGAGAATGTACTCGCTTATTTTTCAAATTCGGGAGACAATGAATTCGACCTCGTGTCTATCGTGAGGAACGATGCGGATTTTCTTACGGACTGGTTCGATAACAGCATGCACACCGCCTTTGAGGAAATTTCGATGCAATGGTTTGAAAATCGAAACACAAAGACGGATTGGGGCCGCAGGGAAACGTTTAAGCTGCAAGTGCTGGAAAGCGGACAGGTCCGGGAGTATTTGCACCGGTTGTTGGGTTAATTCTGCTGCGAAAATAAAAAAGGAGGGCGGTCGCCCTCCTTACGTTAATCTTGTTATATCAGCTGCTCTTTTCCTAACATAGCGCCGCACCATGTGCGGAAAATATCCAAGGCCGCTCCGCTGTCCAGCAGCGATTTGCACGTGTAGACGCCTTCTTCGACGGAACCGACGCGTCCCGCCAAATGAAGCCGGACCGCTCCGCAAAGCATAACCTGGTTCGTAAACGCCATGTGCGCTTCGCCGCGAAGCACCTCTTCGGTGACGCGAAGCTGATCGGCTGCCGTCCATCCGTTTTCCTTCTCGGGCAGCGGTGTTTCCAGTCCATATTCGTCGGGGTTCACCACATGCAGGCGCGGCTCACCGCCGTCGACGATGTAGGTCCGGGTCGCACGGTCGATAAACATATCCTCGGATCCTTCGGGCCCCTGGACGATTAACGCTTTCTCGTATTGCAGATTTTGGATCAGCTTGGACATTCTCTCAAACACGGTGTTATGGTAGACGCCATATACAATATAGGGCGATCCCGAGTAATTCACCAGTTTCTCCGCCGAATTCAGCACCGTGCGCATGCCGAGCTCTTCGCGAATCGAACGCAGCTCCTTCAGCGGCGGACACCACATCTCGGCAGGGACAAACAAAACTCCGGTCGCTTCCGCAACGCGGATGAGGGCGTCCTTTTGCATCCGCTGCGCGTCAATGCCCATTTCCAGCAGCAGATCGAGAAGCGTCGTTCCCCATTTCGGAGGAAGGGAAGGGGCCGAGTGCAGGGTTACGGGCAGTCCGGCCGCGGCGAGCACGAAGGCGGTCGGGAAAGTCGCCATAAACGATTTTTTGCGTCCGTCGTAAGGGCCCGCGCAGTCAATGCCTTTCCGAACCGGCGCGCGTTCCGCATGTTTGCGGAGCACCGTTACAAACGCCTCCAACTCCTCGACGCTTTCCATCTTAATGCGCTCAGCGATGAAAAAAGCTCCGATCTGGGCCGGAGTGGCTTTACGGGTCATAATCCATTCGGCCGCCTGCAGCGATTCTTCCATGCTCAAATCGCGGGCGCCCCTCTTGCCGCGAGCGACTTCCTTCAGCAAGTTAATCATGTTGTTTCTTGCCTCCTTTATTTCGATTCCTTCAGGAGCTGGTATACTTTAACGATTGAGGTAGCCACATCGACGATCCGCTTCCGTTCGTTCATTGCCTGTTTGCGCAGAAAATCGTAGGCTTCCGCTTCGGAAATATTTTTCATCTTGGACAATATGCCTTTTGCCATGTCAATCCACTTGCGGTCTTCTAGCTGCGCCATCATCTGGGCGCGCTCGCTTTGCCATTGCTTCCGTTCAAAGTACTGTCTGGAGCTGAAATGAAGCGCCCAGTGCAGCTCCTGTTCGCTCATCGAAGGTGTGAGGATGCCGTCAACGGTGACGTTTTCCTCGCATGCCTCCAACGATTCCGAAGCAGAAGACGCGCTGCACCACCAGATCAGCGGCAGCGATCTGGTCCACAGAAGTTCTTTCCCCCATCCTTTGAGCTCTCCCACCGGCAGATCCAACACCGCTGCGTCCGCTTTGTTTACCATCACTTTAGCCCTCTCGAGCGTCGAAGCGGTGCAAACGAAATAGCCGTACTCCTGCAGGATAACTTTAGGCGAAGACGTTGGTTGATCGGAATATTCCGGGGACGATCGTGCCGTCTCGGTTTGAATCACAATCAAAGAACGCATGCAGAGCGATTCCTCCTTGTCCGAATGAACCCTAGCGTCATTATACTGCCATATATATATCATACCTGTTAACCAAATGTCGATATTAAGTTTTTTCAAATTATAAGAAAGTATGCAGTTTTCTCGCCTTCTTCCTTATATTTCAATGCGAAATATCACAGCAAGGATTTTTTATCTGTCCGCTGGACGGAGTCACCCGTGTCTGCTTTTGTAAAGATTTCTTTTTTTATGTCAACTATATTTGTGTCAACTATATTGACACCAGGCTCGCCGGCATAGTATATTGTCTTTACAAAACAAATGAATAAGGATCAATCGGATACAATGGCGTATCTGGAATCATTGGCAACGAAGCCTATTTTCGCTACTGCATGGGAAACGTGTAATCTTTTCTCCCGTTCAGAGCGAAAATAGGCTTTTTCTGGTCGCAGGTTTATCTGGTCGGTTGTACTTTTTCGGTTTCCTGTTGATAGAGAGAGGAGAGATTCGATGAAAACGACAAAAAAATTAGTGATGATCGGCAACGGTATGGCGGGGGTACGGGCAATCGAACATCTGATCAAGCTCGCTCCCGATTCTTATGAAATTACGATTTTCGGTGCGGAGCCGCATCCTAACTATAACCGGATCATGCTTTCCACCGTTCTGGCGGGCGGATCGAGCATGGATGAAATCATCATTAACGATCTGCAGTGGTACGAGGATAACCGGATCCGTCTCTATACCGGCGAGCCGGTTGTGAAGATCGATTCGGCAAACCGCAAGGTTATCTCCCGCTCCGGCATCGAAGCGGAATACGATAAAGTAATCATCGCGACGGGCTCCAAGGCGTTCATCCTGCCGATTCCGGGCGCCGACAAGGAAGGGGTCATCGGCTTCCGCGACATCGCGGACTGCGAAACGATGATGGATGCGTCCAAAACGTACCGCAAAGCGGCCGTAATCGGCGGCGGTTTGCTCGGTCTTGAAGCGGCGCGGGGCCTGCTTAACCTTGGCATGGATGTCACGGTCATCCATATCAACGGTCACCTGATGGACCGCCAGCTGGACGAACCGTCGGGCAGAATGCTCCAGCGGGAACTGGAAGCGCAGGGCATGAAGTTTCTGCTGAAAAAGCAGACACTCGAAATTACCGGGAAGAAACGCGCGCAAGGCCTGAAATTTGCGGACGGCACCTCACTTGAAGCCGACCTGGTCGTCATGGCCGTCGGAATCCGGCCGAACGTGGAAGTGGCAGGCGCTTCGGGCATCGACGTCAACCGCGGCATCGTCGTGAGCGACTGGATGGAAACGAACGTGCCGGACGTCTATGCCGTCGGCGAATGCGTCGAGCACCGGGGAATCGGCTACGGGCTCGTTGCGCCGCTGTACGAGCAGGGAGCGGTGCTGGCGAAGCGTCTTGCCGGTATTGAAACGGACGGGTATACAGGCTCCGTCACGTCCACGAAACTGAAGGTTTCCGGCGTCGACGTCTTCTCCGCGGGCGAATTCAAAGATTCGCCGGACAGCCGTTCCTTGAAGATCCAGGACGAAGTGGGCGGCGTGTACAAGAAGCTCGTCATCCGTGACAACAAGCTGGCCGGTGCGGTATTGTTCGGCGACACCGCCGACGGCGCGTCGCTGTTCTCGCTCATCAAGAGCGGAGAATCGATTGCGGGACGCGAAAAAGAGCTGCTGCTCGGCATTCCGTCCGAGCTGATGGGCCAGTCCAAGGGAGCGAAGTTCGAGTCGATGCCGGATGATGAGATCGTCTGCGGCTGTAACGGGGTCAGCAAAGCCGCGATCGGCGAAGCGATTACCGCGAAAGGCTGCACGTCGGTAGCCGACATCAAGGCCTGCACGAAGGCGTCTGCATCCTGCGGCGGCTGTAAGCCGCTCGTGGAAGGTTTGCTTCACTTCTACGCCGGCGATGCTGCGACCGAGTCGAAGGAAGGCATTTGCGGCTGCACAAGCCTGAGCCGCGAGGAAGTTATCGACGAGATCAAGCGCATGCGCCTGATGACCGTCAAGGAAGTCATGAACGTGCTGGAATGGCGGGAGAGCGAAGGCTGCTCTAAATGCCGCCCGGCGCTGAACTACTACCTCGGCATGCTTTGGCCGGAGGAGTACGTGGACGAGAAAGAGTCCCGGATCACGAATGAGCGGTACCACGCCAACATCCAGAAGGACGGCACGTACTCCGTCGTTCCCCGTATTTACGGCGGCGTCACGTCGCCTGCGGATCTGAAGAAAATCGCCACGGTGGCGGAAAAATATAATGTTCCATTAGTCAAGTTTACGGGCGGACAGCGGATCGACCTGCTCGGGGTGAAGAAAGAGGACTTGCCGGGAATGTGGGAAGACCTCGATATGCCGTCCGGTCATGCTTACGGAAAGACGCTGCGTACGGTCAAAACGTGCGTCGGCAACACGTTCTGCCGGTTCGGCACGCAGGATGCAATGGGTATGGGCATCAAGCTGGAAAAAGCGTTTGAGCGGCTGAACACGCCGGCTAAAGTGAAGCTGGCCGTCTCCGGATGTCCCCGTAACTGTGCGGAAGCAACGATCAAAGATTTCGGCGTCGTCGCGATCGACGGCGGCTGGGAGCTGCATGTCGGCGGCAACGGCGGCATTCACGTCCGAGCGACCGATTTGCTGTGCACGGTCAAAACGGATGATGAAGTTATAGAGTGGGCCAGCGCTTACTTGCAATATTACAGGGAGAATGCGCGGTGGAACGAGCGGACGTCGAACTGGATCGAGCGGGTCGGACTGGATTCGGTGAAAGAGGCGCTCGCGAAGAAGGAAGACCGTGAAGCGCTTGTGGAGCGGATCGAGAAGACGCTCAGCCTTACAACGGATCCGTGGAAAGAAATTATTGAAAACCGTGAACTTCGCAAAAATTTCGAACCGCTGGCAGACGTACAGACGGTAAAGCAATAGGAGGAACGACACATGGCTAAACTGTTGGTTGGACATCTCTCGGACATTGACATAAAAGGCTCCCGGACGATCCGGGTGCAGGATACAGAAATCGCCGTATTTCGTTTGTCCGACGGCAGTGTGCGCGCGGTGGAAAACCGCTGCCCGCACAAAAACGGACGTTTGTCGGAAGGCATGGTATGCGGGGATGCGATTCATTGTCCGCTGCACGATTGGAAGATCGATCTGAAGAGCGGGCGCGTGCATGAACCCGACGACGGCTGCGTAACGACGTATGTGACGGAAGTGGAGCCGGAAAGCGGCTCGATCTACGTCACTATATAATAGGTAGATATTCAGCTTAGAAGAAACGGGGCGGCCTTGATCATTTGCCGCTTCAATTCTTTTATATAAAGGAGGACAAGCGTATGTCATCTGACATCCCGGCCGGCTGTTGCTCCGGCGGCGTCTTATTATCGGGCATCATGTTTGATCTGTCCAATCAGGAGAAGAGCGGCGGCGCAGCGCAGGCGGACAGTACCGCTTATACGGTGAAGGGCGCCTTCAAGCCCGCTGTGGAGAGTGGACTATGAGACAAACGGGGAAAGTATATATTGTCGGTGCCGGCCCTGGCGATCCCGAGCTTGTGACACTTAAGGCGGTTCGGCTGATCGGAGCGGGGGATGTCATTTTGTATGACCGGCTGGTCGGAAAGGAACTGCTGGCGCACGCCAAACCGGGGGCCGAATTGATTTACTGCGGCAAAGCTCCGGGCCGGCATGCGATGCAGCAGGAGATGATTAACAAAGCGCTTGTCGCGTATGCGCAGGAAGGAAAAACGGTCGTCCGCCTGAAAGGAGGCGACCCGTTCATATTCGGCCGCGGAGGCGAAGAAGCGCTCGAGCTTGCGGCGGCAGGCATTCCTTATGAGATCGTTCCGGGCATCACATCGGCGATCGGAGCTGCCGCTTATTCTTCGATCCCGCTTACGCACCGGGGCTCTGCCGCTTCCTTTGCCTGCGTGACCGGCAGCCGCTGCCGGGGAGGGGAGACGGGGATTCGCTGGGATCTGCTTGCACACAGCGTCGATACGCTCGTTATTTATATGGGCGTCAGCCATCTCCCGGATATCCGTCAGGAACTGCTCGCGCATGGCAAGGACGCATCGACTCCGGTCGCTTTAATCGAGCGCGGCACAACGAATAAGCAGCGGACGGTCGTCGGCACGCTGGCCGATATCCACGAGCTGGCCGAGTCGCAGCGGGTCAAAAACCCGGCCCTTATCGTCGTCGGAGAAGTCGTCAAGGTGCGGGAGCAGCTGGCGGGCCTGGAGCAGCAAGCGCTGGCCGAATACGGATACGGAGAGATGTTTGGCTAAAGTGAATATTTTTGCGCCGTGAAGCGGCGGTATGAAGCCTGTTGAGAAATCTCAACGGGCTATTTGTTTAGGGCTTTCCTTCCCCCTAACCAAAAGACAAAGCGCGAAAACGATGAAAGCGACAAGCATAACAAACGAAGAGAAGCCGAAATTGACTTTTTGCGAAGTGAGCTTCTGCAAAGCAGCCGTTAGCGATGCGCAATGCAGCTTTTTTTGTCTTCGGCATGACGACAAATGGCGAGGCTTACCTGCGGTAATATTCATTTCTGTTGACATTCAGAACTTGTCGTTATAATTTTGTTATAAAAAGCAACATGTCTTTTACATGAGGGTGAGAAGAGTGGCCGTAGAATACAGCTTACATCAAACCCAATCGACGGGACTTGCGATGAGCCGCGAGATGCTTCAAGGTCTGGAGATTTTACAGCTGTCCGCATTTGATCTGAAAGATTACATCGAGCGGCAACTCATTGAAAATCCGGCGCTTGAGGAGCAAGGCGAAATTGTGTTTTCCTTTACACCGAAGGTTGGAGTTGCTGCAGGAAACTCCTTTACGGAACGGCGGGTTGATCCTCTGGACATGGTCGCTTCCCGAGCGGATACATTAGAGGCGATTTTGTTGGAACAGCTCAATTGCCTTCGAGGACTTCCCAAGCAAATCAGGTTCATAGCGCGTTATATTATTGGTAATTTGGATGACAGTGGGTATTTGAGGATGAAGGCGGACGATATCGCTGATATCCTTCAGGTTTCGATTACGGAAGCAGTCCAGAGTCTGTCGCTGGTACGCAGCTTTGAACCTGCAGGGGTGGCGGCGGAAGATCTTCGTGATTGCTTGCTACTACAGCTAAGACATAGACCGGAGCGTCATGCGCTTGCAGAATCGATTGTTACTGATGATCTTGATCAATTGGCGAGCGGCAATTATAAAGTATTGTCGAACAAATACGGCGTGTCCGTTCACGATATTCGTCAAGCCCTAGAAGTGATCCGCAGCTTTAATCCGCGTCCGGGAGGGTTTGGCATAGTAGAGGATATCCCTTATGTCATACCGGACATCATTATTCGCAAAGAGGCCGGACGATACGTCATTACGGTCAACGATAAGACCATCCCCCGTCTGTCGGCAAATACAGCGTACAAGCAGTTAGTGAAAGACAGCAAAATCACGGACAAGGAGCGGCGCTTTTTAAACGAGCACCTTCGCTCTGCCCAGTGGCTCCTGAAATGTATAGAGCAGCGAAATGCGACACTGCTTCGTATAGCAGAGGCTATTTCCACGCTCCAGACTGAATTCTTGGACAAGGGGCTCAGCTTTTTAAAACCTATGGCCCACAAGGATATTGCTGAACAAGTCGGTTTGCATGAGTCGACGGTAAGCCGTGCGGTCCGGAGCAAATATATTCGGACGCCAGGGGGCGTCTTTGAACTAAAAGCTCTTTTTTCATCGGCGCTGCAAGCTTTGTCCGGCGAGTCCGCTTCTTCTGAAAGCGTCAGAATAGAGCTCCAGAAACTTGTGAGCGGAGAAGATCGAGTAAAGCCTTACTCCGATCAACAGCTGGCGGATCTGCTCATGGCACAAGGCGTTGTGATCGCAAGAAGGACAGTTGCCAAGTACCGGAAGCAACTCGGCATTGCTCCGGCTCTTCAGCGAGCAAACAGGAGGTAGAGGGGGAGTTTGATTGAAGCGGTTGAACATCGCAGTAATCGCCGGGTATGCTGCAACAAGCGCTAAACTCTGCAGCCAACTCACAACATTGCTCGGCCAATACATGTTATTCCATCCGTTTTCCGTAGACAATTGGACAGGTGAGCAGGATATGGATTTGGTAATGATCAGCTCTCATATTTTGTTCATTAAGCATTCTCCCTTCCATATCAAAAAGCAAACGGACATTTTAATTCTCAAACGGACGTTGTCGAAAAAAGGGTGGGATCGGATCAAGAACTTGCCTTCCGGCAATCAATATCTCGTGGTCAATGACGAACGCGATTCAGTCGTCGAGACGATCTCTTTGCTTTATGAATTGGGATTACGCCATGTAGATTTAATTCCATACTATCCCGGAGCGCCGGAAACCCGGAACGTATTGCGGGCGATTACCCCGGGGGAAGCGGAGCTGGCACCCGAAGGCATGGCGGAGGTGATTGATGTCGGGGACCGGGTAGTGGAAATCAGCACCGTTGTCGAGATTTTGACCCGCTTCAATCTGCTCAACGGAGAAACAAGGCGTATTTTAGACGCATATGCCAAGAAAATCGTGACATCCAATCAAGGTTTGCAGATGACGATGCAGGAGTTGATTGATGCCAAAAACTTGTTTGAGGAAACTCTCAACATGGTGCAGGACGGTGTCGTAACCTACGATGATAATGGCATTATCACCTTTGTCAACCGAACTGCGGAACATTTGTGGGGCGCTGGCGTGTGGGAACTGTCAGGCCGCAATATTACGGAGTTATTTAGTCACCATCATATCGACTTGAAACTCCTTAATGAAGATGCGAAAGATCAGCTTACAACGATAAATAAGAAAACCGTAATTCTGAATAAAATGCCGATACGGGGTCACGGAAGCGCGACGGAACGGGTGCTGATCCTAAAAATGGCGGAAAAGGTCGAGGAACTTGAGCTAAAGCTGCGCACGCAACTTCGTGAAAACGGACATGCGGCGAAATTCTCATTCCGGGACATTGTTACCGGCTCAGAGGCGATGAAGCGTCTGATCGCACGAGCGAGTAAAATGGCCAAAAATGATTTTAGCGTGCTGATTCTCGGTGAAAACGGTACAGGCAAGGAACTGTTCGCCCATTCGATTCATCAGCAATCCGATCGCTCCAGATTTCCGTTCATAGCTATAAACTGCAGTGCGCTCCCAGAAAACTTGCTGGAAAGCGAGCTGTTCGGTTATGAGGACGGCGCTTTTACTGGCGCCAAAAAGGGCGGAAAACCGGGACTTTTCGAGCAGGCGCATAGAGGGACGATTTTTCTTGACGAAATTGGCGACATATCAGCCAATTTACAAATCCGCTTACTCCGCGTCCTGCAACAGAAGGAGATTCTTAAGGTCGGGGGAACGAAGGTGCTGCCGGTAGATGTTAGGGTGATCGCGGCGACGAACAGGGATTTAGCGGCCATGGTACGAGACGGTACCTTCAGGGAAGATTTGTATTACCGACTCAAGGTGCTTCAATTGAAAATTATGCCACTACGGGAACGCAAGGAGGATATTCCATTACTCGCACGCTATTTTTTGACACGCCGGGGCTACCCGCACGAACTGCCGGATGATGTGATGGAAGCGCTGATGTGTTACCACTGGCCAGGTAACATTCGCGAGCTGGAAAATACGATGGAATACGTGTCCATCATGAGTGACGGAACGTTTGGCGTGGGAGAACTGCCTTTTTTGGAAGCGGAGCCGGTTCAAGGCTTGCAGAGGATACTTGACCCCATCGAGGGTGAGGTAGTCAATCCAGCTCGGACCCCGGTTTTGGCGGGCGATTCGATTTCCGTGAATTGGAAGTCGATCAATACGGCATCAAACGGCTCCTCAGCAATCGCGGCGCTGCCTGCGGAATGTTTAGACGTCGATCTCGATATGCTGGTCCTCGAAATGGTCTTGGAGGCCAAGGTAAAAGGCGGTCACACAGGCCGCAGAAATATTGTGGAAATAGCCAAAGG
This sequence comes from Paenibacillus beijingensis, assembly GCF_000961095.1. Taxonomy (NCBI): domain Bacteria; kingdom Bacillati; phylum Bacillota; class Bacilli; order Caryophanales; family Paenibacillaceae; genus Paenibacillus; species Paenibacillus beijingensis. The sequence continues at coordinate 3,871,431 of NZ_CP011058.1, forward strand.
CAAAGGTGTGGTCATGACGGAAAATCAGGTGCGGCGGCGTATGGAAGGCCTTCGCGCTAAAGGCCTGGTGTACTTGAGGCTCGGTCGTTCCGGGTGTTCGCTTACGGCCGAAGGCTATCGATATTTGCGGGAAAAGCAGCAATATTCAATTCCAGAGTACCCCGCTGAAACGAATAGTTAAGCAAATACAGACCGTTTGTTAACGACGTTAGGAGCGTGACAGTCAAGGGCACCGAAAGGTGCTTTTTTTATTGAAATGGGTTTAATAGGTGAAAAATATGGATTATTAGGATAATTGGGTCAATTGGGTTACTGAAAAGATGATCTGAATGGGAGGGAGATATTTCGATATCGGCAAACAGCTAACTTTATGGTTCATTATATCAAATAAAAACTGATTTTCGTGGCTGGCACGCTTCTTGCTTATATTTAGGGTGAGCTCAATTTATTTAAAAGGGGTGACATCAGAACTGAAGACACAATCAATAACAAACGTGGAAATGCAGCTGCTTGTAGCGCTTGCCTCCAAACTGATCGGCTTCGAGAACACCGAAGCGGAACGAATCAACCGCTGTGCCGAATTTTGCAAGGAATGGTTGAACGAACATGGTGTAAGTTGCGAAACGGTTGAGAATGAAGGGCTGCGCAGTGTTGTGGCAACCGTTGGCAGCGGCAGTCCTACCGTCCTTCTAAACGGACATTTGGACGTTGTCCCCGGTTCGCCCGAGGATTTTGTCCCTCGGGTGGAGGGGGGAAGCTCTTCGGTCGTGGCACTTATGATATGCTCGGCGCCGTCGCCGGCATGATGGTGCTGATGGTGAAGCTAGCGGCATCTTCACTAAACTGCCGGGTCGTACTGGTTCTTGTGCCGGACGAGGAAAGCGGAGGCGAGCGTGGAACGGCACATTTGGTGAAGCAGGGCATCATTGGCGATATTGCCATCTGCGGCGAGCCTACAAATCTCAATATCGCCGTTCAGGCTAAAGGCATATTGCAGTTGCTCGTCGAGGTCCCGGGTGTGGCTGCTCACGGAAGCCGGCCCTGGCTCGGAACGAATGCGATTCTTAAGGCGATGGACCACTTTCGAAAACTCACTTCACTGCCTTTTTTTCAGGAAAGCACATTATTCTTCCATCAGCCATCTCTTAATCTGGCAAAAATTCAAGCCGGTCATGTGTTTAATCAGGTTCCCGATCGATGCGCGCTCGGTATCGACATCCGCTATCTGCCAGGTCAGAACCCGGATGACATTTTGAAGGCGGTTCGGGAAGTGATGGCCGGCTCTGAGGTGAGAGTGCATTTTCATGGGACGCCGGTTGAAACCAAGACGGACGATGTGTTGGTGAGCAGGCTTTGTCGTCATGCGGGCGCCTCTTTCTTCGGCCAAGACGGGTCTGCGGATACACGGTTTTATGCTGAGCAGGGAATTCCTGCCGTGGAATTCGGACCCGCAGGGGCTAATCACCACGGTCCCGGAGAATATGTGGATATTGCGTCGCTGTGCGATTATGTACGGATTTTGCATGAATTTATTTTACATATAAAGGATGATGAACAATGAAATTTGACAATAAGGTCGTAATCGTTACCGGTGGTGGATCGGGCAACGGAAGATCCATCGCGCTGCGTTTTCTGGAGGAGGGGGCGAAGGTCGTCGTAGCCGATCTGAATTTGGATGGAGCCAATGAAACCGTTGCGATGGCTTCGGCCGGCAGCAAGGCACTGGCGTTGAAAGCGGACGTGACGAACAAACGCGATGTGGAGCAGATGATTGCAAGCGCCGTGGAGGCTTTCGGTACGCTTGATATTCTGGTTAACAATGCGGGCATCGTTGCCTTTACTCCGTTCCTGGAGTTATCGGAGGAAGAATGGGACAAAGTGCACGATGTCAATCTGAAGGCTCCTTTCCTGTGCTCGCAGGCTGCTGCCAAAGTAATGATTGATGGCAAAACGCAGGGGCGCATTATTAACATTACATCGGTGGAAGCACACCGGATTGTATCGAGCAGCGGTCACTGTCAGCCCCATTACAACTCCTCGAAGGGAGGGCTCAATTTGCTCACCAAGGCGGTGGCGCTGGAACTGGCGCCTTACGGGATCACGGTGAACAGTGTGGCTCCGGGTGTGGTGGCGACACCTTTTACCGAGAACGGTCTCAAGAATCCTGAAATCAAGAAGTGGGTGCTTGACCGAATCCCGGTCGGTAGAATCGCGGCTACAGAGGATATCGCCAATGCAGTGCTTTTCCTGGCCATGCCGGAATCGGAATATATTACAGGATCGACAATATTTGTGGACGGCGGTTGGACCATCGCTTAATCCAAACTGGAAAAAAGGGGAGACAAGGATGACAAGACTGAGTTTAGCAGCCCTGGGGAATATGGCCGACTCCGGCGAGATCACTTCCGTCATTGTAGCCGGTGTTGACATGCAGGGAAAGCTGTTCGGCAAGCGCATCCCCGCAAAACATTTTGTGGAAGACGCTAAAGACGGCATTCATATGTGTGCTTTGAATTTGGCCTGGGACGTAAGCCTTAATTTCGGCGCCTTCGACTTTTGTAATTGGGAGACGGGTGCCCATGATATGAAAACCGTCCCCGATTTATCGACGTTGCGGCCTTATCCTTGGTCCCCTCAAACGGCTTTTGTACTCGCCGACCTTTACGATAAAGACGGCTCGGGGATTAGCATCGCTCCGCGAAATATGCTGAAGGCGCAGATCGCCAAGGCGGATTCCATGGGTTTCAAGGCATTTGCCGCATCTGAAATTGAATTTTATATTTTCAAGGAAACCGCCGAATCCGTTCGGGTCAAAAATTATACGAACCTGACCCCCTTGTTTCCGTATCCGATCGACTATTCGGTATTCCGATTGACGGTCGACCACTGGTTTCTAGGTCAATTGACGACGAACCTCGAGGCGGCCGGCGTGCCGATCGAAGCGCTAAAAGGCGAATGGGGCAACGGTCAAATCGAACTGAACGTTCGTTACGCGGAAGCTCTTGAGATGGCCGACCGCACCGCGATTTATAAAAACGGGATTAAGGAAATGGCTGCCTTGAACAACCTGATGGCTACATTCATGGCAAAACAGGATACGAACGACTCCGGAAGCAGCGGACATACCCACATCAGCCTCTGGGACAGGGAAGGGGTCTACAATCGACTTTACGATCCGGATGCGGAATACGGCTTGTCGACGAACGGACGCTACTTCCTCGGAGGAATGCTCGCGCTGGCGCCGGAAATGATGGTATTCTACGCTCCTTATGTGAATTCGTACAAGCGCATCAACGATTTCGGCTCCGGCGCACCGAATACGGTAAGCTGGGGTATTGACAATCGCAGCACCTCGTTCCGTTTTGATGGTAAAGGCAAGTCATGCCGCTTTGAAAATCGGGTGCCCGGCGCCGACGCCAATCATTATTTGGTGCTGACCGCGATGCTGGCTTCGGGATTGTACGGCATCGAACATAAAATCGAGATTCCCGGTCCGATCAAGGGCAATGCAAGCGGAATGGAGCTGCCCAAGCTTCCGACCAATCTGTACGATGCTTGCCGGCTGCTGGAGAAAAGCGATACCGTTCGCGAATTGCTTGGGAGCAGTGTGGTCGATCATTATTTGCAGGCGGTCCATCTGGAGCTGCAGGAATATTTTTCGACCGTGACAGACTGGGAGCGCCGGAAATATTTTGAGTTTATCTAGCCAATTGTGGGTTTTATTAACTTGATCATGATCAGGGAGGATGCGGATGGATAGCGTAATGCTAAATGAATGGAATTATAACTGGGTCGGAGGCGAACGACGCTCGTCTGCGGCCACGATGGAAGTACGCAATCCGGGAACAGGAGAGCTGATCGGTCTCATCCCCGACCTGGAGGATCAAGGCGTGCAAGAGGCCATAGATCACGCCAGTGAAGCGCTGCACGAATGGTCGGAGCTGCCGGCCAAGAAAAGAGCCCGCTATCTGGAAGAATGGTCGGAGCGGCTTATGCACAACCGCGAAGCGCTTGCTCTGTTGCTGTCCAAGGAGCAAGGCAAGCCTTTCTCTGAAGCGAGAGGCGAGATCGAAGGGACTGTCGACATTATACGGTGGTATGCGGAGGAATCAAAAAGGGCTTACGGTGAAATCATTCCTTCCTCCAATCCGGGCCAGCAGTTGCTAGTGTACCGGGAGCCGATAGGCGTAGTAGCGCTAATCACGCCGATGAACTTCCCTAGCGCGACCGTAGCGCGGAAGGTTGCACCGGCGCTTGCGGCTGGTTGCACCCTAGTGTTGAAGCCGGCCGAAACGACGTCCATGACCGCCATTGCCATCTTCAGCCATCTCATACAGACGGGTCTGCCTAAAGGGACGGCCAATCTGGTAACGGGAGACCCTTCGCGAATCGGGAGCGTACTGATGCAGGATTCCCGCGTACGCAAGGTTTCATTTACAGGTTCGACAGCCGTTGGTAAAAAATTGATGGAGCAGGCTGCGGCGACCGTCAAAAAAGTATCGCTTGAGCTGGGCGGCAATTCGCCGGTCATCGTGTTCCCGGACGCCGATCTGGACAAAGCTGCCAAACAGATTGTCGCCAATAAATTTGAAAACTGCGGCCAGGTTTGTAATGGAATTAATCTCATCTATGTGCATGAGGATGTTCACGACGCCTTGTTGGACAAGCTTCTTACGCTTATCCGGACATTGATCACGGGTATCGGTACAGAACCAGGCACCGACATCGGCCCGCTCATTAATGAAAGGGCGGTGCAGAAAGTGGAGCGGCTTGTGCTAGACGCCATAAATAAGGGAGCCAAGCTGCTCACCGGAGGAAAACGCCTTACGGAAGAACCATATACTCGCGGGCACTTTTATGCTCCGACGCTGCTGGATGGCGTTACCCGCGAGATGCATATAACGCGTGAGGAAATATTTGGGCCGGTCATGCCCGTATTAACATTTAAACGTGAATCGGAGGCTGTGGCTGCTGCGAATGATACGAGCTATGGTTTGGCGGCTTATCTTTTTACTCGAGATTTCGCCCGAATCCACCGGATGATCCAGCAGCTGCAAAGCGGCAATATTGGGATCAACGGGACATCGCTTGCTTACACGCAGGCGCCGTTTGGCGGAATTAAAGAGAGCGGCATCGGCCGTGAAGGCGGAAGACAAGGGCTTGAAGAATTTATTTCGTTAAAATATGTCGCCATGACCACGGTATAACGTTGGGGCGAACAGCGCGGCCATAGGTGGGGATCGAGTATGAGAGTGAGCAATCAACAAACGCTGACGGTGCTCATGAAGCGTCGTGAAGAGGTGCTGCTGCGAATTACGGGATTGTTTGTCCGCAGAAGCCTCGAAATCGAGAGCTTGAAACTGGAATGTAAAGTTACGCCGAATGACGGTGTGTTATGGCATATGACCGTCACGGCACGGGCTGAGGAACGAGAATGGAAACAGCTGATTCTGCGGTTGCTCAAGTTAATCGATGTGCTGTCGGTGAATGGCAGTGGCCTCGGGGCTGCATTAAACCGGAAGGCTGAGTGATGATGGAGGAGGGAAGGACGATGCAAACGATTACGCTTCGGGTAACCGACAGGCCCGGCGTATTAGCGCGCGTTTCTGAACTTCTTGCCGGTCGAGGCTGTAATATCGATAGCATGAAGATCACGCAGGAATGCCGTCCCGGTTTCGCTCTTATGCGCATTAACGCCCGTATCGATAATGACCATCTGGATATTCTCGTCCGAGAGATGGGGAGCCTCCAGGATGTGCTCGTCGTCCGGTCGGCTCGGGAACGGACAGCGGCGTTCTCATATTGGACCGTAGCATACGGCTTGTTCGTTACGATTTTGGGTATTAATTTGGCTTCTCCTTTATATGCGGCTTATAAGATTCAATGGAGTTTGACACCAGGGATGATCGCGCTTCTCTTCGCGGTTTATGCCTTTGTTGTAATACCTTCGATCGTTTTATTCGGGCAGTTGTCGGATCGAATCGGATCCAAAGCTATTCTGCTTTGGGGGATCTTGGTATCATTGCTTGCCTCAATCTGCTTCGCAATGGCGGGTGGGGTTTCCATGCTGCTGTTGGCTAGGGCGATACAGGGGCTTTCCGTAGGGATGTTCAACGGCGTAGCGGTATCCGCGTTGACGGCGCTCCATCCTAGTCGCGACAGTCACCGTGCCGCGTTCTTTGCGGCACTCTCCGTCACGACGGGAAACGCCCTCGGGCCGTTGATGTCCGGGGCGCTTGCTGAGTGGGCGCCGTTCCCGACCCGGCTTCCATACCTCGTACACGGATTGTTGATCCTTCCCGGTATAATCGGGTTGCTGTTAGTGCGCATCCAGCACCCGGTTCCGGTAAAGACCCGGCTTCATTTGCCTGTCTTGCCACGCACAATCCGGGCTCCATTTTATACAGCCGCTGCGACTTCCTTTATTGCGTGGGCCGTGGTCAGCCTGTTCCTGTCGGTTATCCCATCTTACATGGACGAGTGGATTGGCAGGTCGTCGAGCTACTTATTCGCCGCTTTTACAGCTGCTATTGTATTGGGCGTATCATCGGCCAGCCAATCTCTGTTTGCTAAATGGCCATTACCCCGGATGGCGGCCGCGGGATTCGTTCTCCTGTTTTCAGGCCTGACAAGTCTTGTACTCACCATGCATGTAAGTTCATCGATACTGCTTGCGGTGTCGGCAGTTCTCGTCGGCCTCGGACATGGCCCGCTGTACGCCGGCAGCTTGGCATCCGTCAATGAACTTGCTCCGGAACAGGCTCGCGGGGATACGGTTTCCTTTTTTTACGCCGGCACTTATCTGGGCGTTGCGATCCCCGTTTTAGGTTTCGGGTATGCCGCTGAATACATCGGTTTTGTGCATGCTGTCGAATTATTTAGTGCGGTGATGTGCGCATTTTCGGTTTGGACTTGGATGCGTTGGCGAAATGTGAACAAATGGAGGGATTTCAGATGAGATTGTTTGACATCATGGACAAGGACGATTACGAAGAGGTACTGTTTTGCAAGGATAAGCGATCCGGATTGAAGGCGATCATCGCGATTCACGATACAACGCTTGGTCCGGCACTGGGTGGAACCCGAATGTGGGCCTATGGCTCAGAGGAAGAAGCGCTTGAAGATGTACTGCGCTTGGCCAAGGGCATGACCTACAAAAATGCCATTTCAGGGTTGAATCTGGGCGGAGGCAAAACCGTGATTATCGGAAACCCGCGAACCGACAAGAGCGAAGCGATGCTGCGTGCGTTCGGTCGCTATATTCAAAGTCTGAATGGACGCTATATCACTGCCGAAGACGTCGGAACGACAGTCGAGGATATGGATACGATTCACCAGGAAACGGATTACGTAACCGGCATCTCGCCAGGATTCGGTTCCTCGGGCAATCCGTCCCCGGCAACAGCTTACGGCGTGTATCAGGGCATGAAGGCTGCAGCAAAGGAAGCTTTCGGTTTCGATAGTTTGGCCGGTAAAACAATCGCCGTTCAGGGCGTCGGCAATGTCGCTTTCAATCTATGCCGGTATTTGCATGAAGAAGGGGCGTACCTTATAGTGACCGACATCAACAATGAAGCGGTCCGACAAGCTGTTGAAAAGTTCAGAGCGGTAGCCGTAGACCCTGAGGATATTTATGATGTCCACTGTGATATTTACGCGCCGTGCGCGCTAGGCGGGACAATCAACGATGAGACGATTCCACGGCTTAAAGCCAAGGTGGTCGCGGGCTCGGCCAATAATCAATTAAAGGAAGCCCGCCATGGCGATCGGCTGCATAAAATGGGAATCGTTTATGCACCGGATTATGTAATTAATGCGGGCGGGGTCATCAACATAGCCGATGAATTGAACGGATACAACAAGGATCGCGCATTCAAGAAGATCGGAGAAATCTATGGGACGCTTAACCGAATTTTCGATATATCCAGAGCTGAAGGAATCCCGCCGCACGCGGCCGCGGACCGTCTGGCAGAACAACGCATCGATCAGCTCCGTCATGCCCGCAGTACGTTCTTGCGGAACGACCACCATGCTATAAGCCGTCGCCGTTCATTCAATAAAGCCTGATCAACGAAAAGACAGTCCGTCTGCCGTTTGAAAGGTGGACGTTAATATTTTTCATTAAGGAAAGAGAGGCGCTGTTTATGTCGAAATCGGTGGCATCGAACGAAATGCTGAATTCGGGGGAATCCCCGAACACTCGGAGAGAACCGGCTGAAAAACAAACTGGCTATACTCAGGAATTGCGACGGACGCTAACGTTTAAAGATCTGGTTACTTTTGGCTTAATTACAATGCTGCCGATTGCTCCTACTCAAGTATATGCCCTGGCATCTGCCGAAAGCTTCGGTATGGCACCCCTTGTCTACTTGGTCGGTATGATCGCGATGGTGTTCACGGCGCTCAGCTACAGCGTGATGAGCCGTGAGTTTCCGATCGCCGGCTCAGCTTATTCATTCGTCCAGCGCGGACTTAATCCTCATGTCGGATTTCTGACCGGATGGATCATTATCCTGGATTATCTGATCATACCCGGCATGCTCATTTCGTTCTCGAATTTGTGGCTTTCCGCCGTACTCCCCGGTATCCCCCCAATCGTCATTCTGATTGTCTTCGCCGCTATCATCACTCTCGTCAATGTTCGGGGCATCATTCTTACCCGCTGGGCCAGCTATCTTTTTCTTTTCTGCCAATTGGGACTAATAGTGATCTTTATTATTTGTGCTTTAAAATATGTGCTGATCGACGGTAATGGGCTAGGCGGGTTTTCACTATCGCCTTTCTACCAGCCTGGGAAAGTCGACCTCCAATTCATCGCGACAGCCGCATCGATCGCTGTTCTTGGTTTTATCGGATTTGACAGCATCAGCACGCTTTCCGAGGAAACTAGAAACCCGACCCGAACGGTCGGCAGGGCCGTCGTAGCCAGCTTATGCCTCATCGGTTTGCTATTTCTGAGCCAATCGTATTTTGCGACACTGGCTCACCCGGATCATACTGACCTGGATCCTGGAATGGGCTATTTTGACATTATCCGCGAAGTCGGCGGTGATGTGCTCTACTATGCCTTCATCGTAATCGGAGTCGCATGTGTGGGCATCGCCAACGCATTGACGGTTCAATCGGCTATTTCACGCGTAATCTACTCCATGAGCCGCGACAAGCTTCTCCCATTCTCCGGCATCCTATCCAAAGTACATGACAGGTACAAAACGCCGGCCAATGCAACGATTTTCGTTGGACTCGTTTCCGTTCTCACCGGGCTTTTCCTGTCCCTGGATCTGCTTGCCAAGCTTGTCAATTTCGGAGCCATGTCCACCTACATGCTGCTCAATCTTTCGGTTATCACCCACTTCATCATCAAAAACAAACGAAGAGGCTTTGGGAGTCTCATTCGCTATCTCGTCTGTCCGCTTATCGGCTTCTCGGTCATAGGGTTCATATGGAGCGGCTTTGACAAGACGACTTACATCATCGGATTCGCATGGCTTGCAATAGGGATCGTGTTCGGCGCCATCAAATCAAAGGGATACCGCGAGGTGCCTCCTGCACTTTCGGAAATATGAGGGCAGGGGGCTTGACATGAGACTGAATAATAAAAGGGCAATCGTTACAGGAGCGGGACGGGGCATCGGCTTTCAAATCGCGAAGCGGTTTGCGGAAGAAGGCGCTCGTGTTGTGGCCACAGACGTTTTGGAAGCCGGGGCCGAAGCGGTGAGCGTGCTTAGCAACGCAGGGCTTGACATTGTCTTTCACCGCGCGGACGTTTCCCAAATCCTCGACGTCAGAGAGCTTGCCGAGTTCGCACGACGTACATTGGGCGGTGTCGATATCCTTGTCAACAACGCCGCCGTCAATATTCCCGGATCGATACTGGAGCTGACTGAGGAAATTTGGGACCGGACATTCGATGTGAATGTTAAATCGATTTTTCTGCTATCACGCGAAATCATACCGGACATGCGGGGCGCAGGCGGTGTCGTGATCAATATGGGATCGGCTAATAGTTATGTAGCGGAACCGCGACTGGCCGCCTATGTGTCCTCGAAAGGCGCGATACTTATGCTGTCTAAAGCGATGGCATTAGATTTCGGGCCAGACGGCATTCGTGTGAACTGCATTTGTCCGGGCTGGGTTGATACATCGTTTAACGATCGTCATGCCGAACTGTTCGGCGGCAGGGACGAGGTATTGAAAAATATCGCCGATATTCATCCTATCGGACGAACGATTCAGCCGGAAGAGATTGCGAATACGGCAGTATTTCTTGCCTCCGACGAAGCAAGAGCCATTACGGGAGCCGGTATTTTGGTTGACGGCGGATATACGATTAAATAGCAACTGCAAGATTATATAAGGCAACTCGGTTGCTGGCGCCCCCGCTTAAGCCTTGCGTTTGCGACTGCAGGAACGATCAGGCGTTATTTTGCGAAGTGAGCGGGGAGGAGTGATAAACAAGGTGTGATATTAGAGATAACAATGCTGGCAAGCTCTTCAAATAGAAGTTAAACCCAGTAGATCTTGAAGGGTGCCGTCCAATTTGCTGTGTTTGAACGAAAAGCCTTCTCTCTCCAGCCGCTCGGGAATGACCCAGCGGCTCTTTAATATTAATTCCGTTTCGGTGCGCAGCAGAAAGGAGCCGATTTCAAGCATCCATTTGGCAGCGGGCAAGCCTGCTTTTCGGTTCATCGCCGCTCGAAGCTGTCTCATCAGCTCGCGGTTCATAACGGGATTCGGCGCCGAACAATTGAAGATCCCGCTCAGGTCTTCTCTCTCTTTAAGAAAAAGAATGATGCGGAATAAATCTTCCACGTGAATCCAGCTAAACTTTTGATTGCCCGATCCCTGGACGCCGCCAAGCCCGAATGTGACGAGATTCCGGTAAGGGATCATAACGCCTCCATGCTCCCCGAGTACAATCGCGATTCGCAATGCGATTTGCCGGGTCTTCGGCAATTCGAACGAAAAAAACGCGCGCTCCCATGCTTTGGCTACTTCAACGGAAAAGCCGGAACCGATTTCGCCGTTTGCTTCCGTCATCGGCCGGTCTTCGGCATGCCGGTAAATGGTAGCTGTGCTGGAGTTGATCCAGAGCGGCGGCGGGCTGATGCACGCGGACAGCGCACTGCCCAAAATTTGCGTTGTCTCCTTTCTCGACTTAAGAATCGCTTCTTTATTTTTCCGGTTATAGCGGCAGTTGACCGACTTCCCGGCCAGGTTGATCACGAGCTCGGCATGTTCCATTGCTTCGGTTATGGCGCTCGGATCATTCCAGGATAGATGCCCGGGCTGTCTCGAAATAATGCGTACTTCATATCCGAGTTGCATAAACTTCTCCTCTAAATATTTCCCGATAAAACCGGTCCCGCCGGCCAATATCACTTTCTTCTTCATGAGCCCACCTCAATTCGTCCGTATATGAGCCTGTAATATAGGGTATCGGGCTTATTTTAACACAGGTCGTCCCCCTTGAATGACACGGGCAGAGGTTTTATTATCACACTCTGAATAGAGTATACTGTCAGTACCTGGATGGAGGCGGCGAATCCGGTTTAGGATAACAGGAGCATATAATTGGTAAAATTATGCACGAAGAGGTGAGTCTGGTGGCGTTTGAACCTGTCGATGCTTCATTTTTTGGACAACCTACACTGGAATTGGCGCGTTCGCTGCTCGGCATGCTGCTCGTGAAGGAAACCGAAGCGGGTACGGCTTCGGGATGGATTGTGGAGACGGAAGCGTACATCGGGCCGGGTGACCGGGCCGCGCACAGCTACAACAACCGGAGGACGGCCAGAACGGATGTCATGTTCGGTCCGGCCGGCCATGCGTACACTCACGTTATGCATACGCATTGTCTCCTTAATGTGGTCAGCGGGGACGTCGGCCATCCGGAAGGCGTCTTGATTCGCGCGCTTGAGCCTTGCACCGGAATCGAGCTGATGGCCAATCGCCGCGGACAAGTAAAAAAGAAACAAGAGCTTACAAACGGGCCCGGCAAACTGACCAAGGCGCTTGGAATCCGGATGGACGATTACCGCAGACCGTTATTTGAACGGCCGTTGTTTATTGCGGAGGGCAGAGGAGTCGAATTTATCTCGTCCGGTCCGAGGGTCGGCATCGACAACAGCGGCGAGGCTAAAGATTACCCGTGGCGGTTTTGGGATGCGGGGAGTCCGTTTGTATCAAAAAATGCGGTGAGAAAAACGAAAATGATATAAAATGAAGGGTATAGTTGGATAACGATGGAATAGGGGGGATACGAGTGGATTTAAACGGAAAAGTGGCGCTTGTTACCGGCGGCGGCACCGGCATCGGCAGAGAGACGTGCATCGCGCTCGCCAAGCGGGGGGCGGCGGTTGCCGTAAACTATTCGCGTTCAAAAGAAGAAGCCGAAGAAACGGCGCAGCAGATCCGAAACGAAGGCGGGCGCGCCATCGCGCTGCAAGCCGACGTTTCAAGCGACAGTGAAGTAAGACGCATGGTCGATCGTATTGTGCAGCAATTCGGGACGGTCGATCTGCTCGTCAATAATGCCAGCATTACCCGGCACATCCCGCTTGACGATCTGGAAGCGGCAACGGAAGACGTATGGGACGCGCTCTTTGACGTGAATGTCAAAGGGATGTTTTACTGTGCCCGGGCCGTCGCGCCTTACATGAAACAGAACAAACAAGGAGCCATCGTCAATGTCGGCAGCATTGCCGGACAAACGGGGGTAGGTTCTTCGCTGCCGTACGCTGTTTCCAAATCGGCCGTTCACGGGCTTACGAAATCGCTCGCGCGGGCTTTGGCGCCTGAAATCCGGGTGTGCAGCGTGGCGCCCGGCGCTGTCGCAACAAGATGGTGGGCCGGAAAGGAACAGCAAATGGAGCGGCTAAGCCCGAATCTTCCGCTGCAGCGCATCTCGACGGCCGAGGATATCGCCCATTTCATCTGCGCGACCTTGGAGCAAGAAGCAATTACAGGGCAGATTATCACCTTAGACTGCGGACAAACGCTGTAGGTTTAGAATAGCGCACCGCGCCGCCCGTTATACATCATCATTGCTAATGCTAAGCTTCATCCGTTTTCTGTTTCGGTAACGCAAAAATACCGCCCGCGATCCGGCCGATAAGCCGGAAGCGGGCGGTATTTTTTTGCTTCGGTCGTTCAGATCCCAAAATCGGCAGCTTATGCTGCCCGATCAGCGGACCGTTGGAAGGAGGTGTTAACCGCTGATCGTTTGTGCCGATTCGATAGGAGTCGTTTTGGCTTTGCCGCTTTCTCCCATCCAGCTGTTCCGCCATCTCATCTGCATGACAACGAGCAGGCAAAGCGCCGCGGCCGCAATGAGAGCGAGACAGATGAAGCCCAGCATATAAGAACCGGTCGATTTGTACAGGTTGCCGAGAATAAGAGGAAGCGCATATCCGCCCAGTCCTCCCGCAGCTCCGACAATGCCCGTCATCAGGCCGATTTCGTTTCCGAACCGCTGAGGAACAAGCTGGAATACCGAACCGTTGCCGGCTCCAAGACACATCATGCCGATAAAGAGCAGCGTTAAAACTACAGGAAGGGGAGGCAGCGTTGCAACGCAAGCAAGCATGATCCCGGCGCCTCCATACAGGATGGTCAGCATCCGCGCGCCGCCGATACGGTCGGACAAGAAACCTCCCACCGGTCGGAAGAAGCTGCCGGCAATGACGCAGATGGTTGTGAAATCTGCCGCGCGTACCGGAGCAAGGCCGTATTGCGAATTGAAAAAGATCGTCAAATAGTTGGCAAGTCCGACGAATCCGCCGAATGTGACGCAGTACAGGGCGCAGAACACCCAGGCGTCCCCTTGCTTCAAAATGTTGGCATACTGGCTAAGCTTTTTAGGCGCCGGACGGTTTGGACTGTCTTTGGCAATAAGCGTGAAGATGATGAAGACGAGAACGATCGGAATGATGGCTAGGCCGAATACGACTTCCCAGCTGCCGTAATGCTGGGCGATGCGGTTGGCGAACAGAGTCGTGAATACCGTTCCGCTGTTGCCCGCCCCGGCAATTCCCATCGCAAGACCTTGGTGCTCTTTCGAATACCACTGGCCTGCAAGCGGCAGCGCCGCTGCGAAGGAAGCGCCTGCAATACCAAGAAGCAGGGCGACGATATACATCTGATCAAGGGAATGAACGAATTTCCAGCCCATGACGAGCGGAACAAGCGTGACGAGCATACCGATTTGCCCGGTACGTTTCGGACCGATATAGTCGGTCAGAAAACCCAAAACGAGCCGCAAGATCGATCCTCCAAGAATAGGAAGAGCAACAAGGTTCGCTTTTTGTACCGGATCCATCGCAAAATCTTTCGCAATGATGACGCTGAGCGGACCGATCAGTACCCAAATCATAAAGCTGACGTCAAAATACAAAAACGCGCTGAACAGTGAAGGCTTATGCCCGCTTTGCCAAAACCCTTTTCTCTCCATCCTTCATCTCTCCCTTTTTTTTTTGATGAAGCCTGTCCGAGACCTTTGTTTCGTGCAGTCTGTACGGCTGCCGCCGGAAATTATCAAAAAAGGCCGCAACTCGTCCTTTAAATAGAACGAATCGCGGCCCCATTGCCGACGGCAGCACGTCATTGTGCAGCCTCTTGAATTTAGAATTGCTTCATCACGAAATTGTGATTTTCTACACAGATTATAAAGACTAATCAAAGCCAATGTCAATATATATGACACAACTTTTTTGGAAGTATTTTTTTCTAATCCAATAGTGTCATTTATATTGACACTGCATCTCGGATCGACTATTCTTGGAACATAAGACTCAGCACAACGGCGTGCTGACCAAGATGGCAATGACGCCCTTTTTCCTGTATATATGTATATAGGAAGAGGGCTTTTTCTGCATATGGGGATAAATAAAGTCATTAGGAGGGAGAGAATGTCCATTAAATATGCTGACATCTCCGAATCCGTCACGGTTGATCAGGCCAATCTTAAGCTTGCGTCGCTTACCCGGCTTCCTTCTATTGAGAAGATCCGTTTGGAAGAAGCCGCAGGACGGGTACTGGCGATTGATTTCGCAAGTCCATTTCCGCTTCCGCCGTTTCGCAGGGCGGCTATGGACGGTTACGCCATCCGCTCCGAAACCGTCCGCTTCGCAAGCCCGGACAATCCGGTACAGCTTGTTGTTCAAGGCGAAATAAAGCCGGGCCAGTATATGCCGGCATCGGCCCAGAAGGCGGGGGTGAACCGGGCGCTTCGCATCTTTACAGGCGCGCCTGTTCCCGATGTTTACGATGCCGTCGTCATGCAGGAAGCGGTTAGACGGATCGAGCAGCCGGACAACGCGCACCGCATTCAGATTGACCGCCCTTACCGCAGCGGCCAGCATATCGCCGAGCAAGGGGAAGATGTCCCTTCGGGAATGACATTGCTTGGCCAAGGTACGGTGCTGGGAGCGAAAGAGATCGCCGTGCTGGCCTCGTTCGGACAGATGGAGATCGACGTCTTCCGCCAGCCGCGGATTGCGGTCATCCCTGTCGGAGACGAGCTGATGCCGCTCGGGAGCAAGCTTGGCCCGGGACAGATTTACGAGGCGAACGGAATGATGATCCAGACGCGGCTGCGCGAGTTCGGAGCTTTAATTGTAAGATATCCGCCCGTACCGGACCGCCTCGAAGCGATTGAAACCGCAATCGGGGAGGCAGTCCGGCAGGCGGATATCGTTGTGACGACCGGAGGGGTGTCGGTGGGGGATTACGATCTGGTAAAGCAAGCGGCGCTCAATATCGGCGGAAGTCCGCTGTTCACCAAAGTATTGATGCGTCCCGGCACGCCGACCTCCGCCTTTGCAATAGATTCCCGGCTTCTGATCTGCCTGTCGGGAAACCCGTCGGCTTGTTTTGCCGGAATGGAGCTGCTGCTCCGTCCGGCCGTGATGCAGGCTTCAGGGCGCAAGGAGCGTCGGCTCGTATGGCTGGAAGGGCGACTGAGTGAACCGGTGGACAAACCATCCCCTTATCCGCGATATATACGCGCTTACGTGTACCGGGATGCGGATAAATGGAACGTCGAGCCGCTTCGGAACGATAAATCCGGCAATGTGGCCGCTTTCGCGCAAGCCAATGCGCTGGCGCTCATCCCGGCCGGGGGCGCCGGGGCCTCACACGGACAGGCGGTCCGCTGGGTCCCCCTCTCATCTTGACAGAATTCGGGTTTGGAGGATGAACATGATGAATACGAGACTGATCGTCATCGGCAACGGAATGGCCGGTATAAAAGTTGTGGAGGAGATCGTCAACCTTGCGCCTGGTTCATTTCAAATTACGGTTTTCGGCGCGGAGCCTTACCCGAACTATAACCGGATCATGCTTTCCAAAATGGTTCAGGGGAACGCTTCCTTCGACGACATCGTCATTAACGACTGGACTTGGTATAAAGAACGGGGAATCAAACTTTACGCAGGTGAAACGGTAGCCCGCATCAATACTACGGCCCGTACGGTGGAGACCGTCTCCGGCATCAAGGAATCGTACGACATTCTTATTATTGCAACGGGTTCCTCCGCTTTCATTCCTCCCATTCCCGGAACGGACAAAAACGGCGTCATCGCTTTCCGCAATGTGGACGACTGCACCAAGATGATGGAAGCGTCAAAGGTGTACAGCAAGGCGGCCGTTATCGGCGGCGGACTGCTCGGATTGGAAGCCGCCCGGGGGCTGCTTAATCTGGGGATGGAGACCGAGGTCGTTCATAATGCGCCGCATTTGATGAACCGCCAGCTGGACGAGACGGCGGCACGGATGCTGCAGCGGGAACTGGAAGGTCAGGGGATGCGGTTTAAGCTCAGTAAAAATACCGTGCGGATTACCGGCAGGTCGCGTGCACAGGGCTTGCAATTTTCCGACGGCAGCCGGCTTGCGGCGGATCTGATCGTGCTGGCCGTCGGAATCCGGCCGAATGTGGAGCTGGCCCGAAGCTGCGGCATTCATACGAATCGGGCGATCGTTGTCGATGATTACATGAGAACGAATATCCCGGGAATCTATGCGGTCGGAGAGTGTGCGGAGCATCGGGGAACCGCTTATGGCCTAGTTGCTCCGCTGTACGAGCAAGGCAAAGTGCTGGCGAAGGTCATCTGCGGAGTCGAGACCGGGCCCTATACGGGATCCGTCCCCTATTCGCAGTTAAAAGTTTCGGGAGTCGACGTCTTTTCGGCGGGAGATATAAACGACGATCAAGCCGAAACGGCGGTCCAGATGTATGACGGCATTCGGGGCACGTACAAAAAAGTGACCATGAGCGGCGGCGTCGTCTCCGGCGCAATCCTGTTCGGCGATACCGCCGAGGGTACTTCGCTGCTCGGCCTCGTGAAACGTGCCGCTCCCGTTTCGGCATTGTCTGCCGGAGACAGCGGCAAAAACGCCGCCGATGAAGCGGCCGCCTCCATGCCGGACAATGAAACGGTATGCGCATGCAACGCGGTCAGCAAAGCTGCCATCATGTGCGCCGTACTCGAAGAGGGTCTTTCGACAGCGGACCAGGTTAAAGAAAGGACGAGGGCTTCGGGATCGTGCGGCGGCTGCCGGCCGATGGTGGAGGCGCTTGTGCGGCACACGCTCGCAAGCGGCGGCTCGGTAACCGTCCGCTCGGCGGACCCCGTCTGCGATTGTACCGGCCTCGATCACGAATCGTTGAAAGAGGCGCTCTTGGATGCGGGATGCGGCACCCCGGCCGAAGCGATGTCCGCTCTGGGCTGGAATAACGAGCAGGGATGCCCGGTTTGCCGGCCGGCAATCCAATATTACTTGGAGACAATGAACCATAACGGCTGCGGAGCGGCTGTCAGTGAAGGCGGAACGGCATGTGCCGGGGGCGAGTCCATCGCAGGCACCGGCGCCGATGCGGAAGGCGGCGAGGGACGTAATGTCGGCGTGACGGTCCGTTTTGGAGTGGACGAGAGCATTGACTTCGCTCCTTACAATGCGCACGCAATAGGTAAGGAGCTTGAGAACAGCTGGAGCCGCTTAACGCTGCCCGCTTCGGTACGCGCCGTCTTCTCTTCCGGATATCCGGCAGGCGTTCTCGTACATGATATCGGTCTGACCGGATCTCCTGCCGGCTGGGAAGTCTACGCGGGCGGTCATGCGGAGCATCCGGTCAAGCAGGGGCAGCTGATCGGCACCGTCGAGACGGATGAAGAGGCGCGGAGCTTGGCCGCTGCCTGTCTTCAGTTGTACCGCGAAGGCGCCCGTTACGACGAGCCGGTATGGAAGTGGCTGGAGAGGGCCGGCGTCCTTGCAGTCCGTGAAAGCTTGCTGGATCCGGCGTTCCGGGAGGAGCTCGTGCAGCGCCAGGCTGCATCGGCCGCAGCTTCAAAGCATGAAGCCGTTCAAGTGATGCAGTCCAAACGAAGCGAAGGAAGCGAGGAAGGGGCAGGTGAAGCGAATGCGGCAGTCGTTAGAACCGGTTATTAAACCGCTCGCAGTGATGGAGTCGCAGTGTCCGTTCTGCAGCGTGCAGTGCAAGGTGAAGGTGACGGAGGAGAATATTCCGGAGTCGAGCCGCTTGTCCTATAAAGCGGAAGGAATTTCGAATGCGGCGTCGGAAGGCAGATTGTGCGTCAAAGGGATGAATGCGCATCAGCATGCAACGAGCGCAGCGCGGCTGCTGCATCCGCTTATCAAGAAAGACGGGCGGCTCGTGCCTGCATCGTGGGAGGAAGCGCTGCAGACGATCAGCGGGCATTTCAAATCCGCCATCAAGGAGCGCGGACCCGACTCCATCGGCGTTTACGGCGGAGGTTCGCTGACCAACGAAGCTGCTTATTTGCTCGGCAAGTTCGCCCGCGTGGCGCTCGGAACGAAGTATATCGATTATAACGGCCGCTTCTGTATGTCGGCAGCGGCTTCGGCAGGGAACAAAACGTTCGGAATCGACCGCGGTCTGACATGCCGGCTGGCGGATATCCCGCTGGCACGCTGCATCGTGCTCGCGGGAACGAATATCGCGGAATGCCAGCCTACGCTTATGCCTTATTTCAACAAGGCGAAAGAAAACGGGGCGAAGATTATCGTGATCGATCCCCGTGTGACCGCAACGGCGGCTGTTGCCGACCTGCACCTGCAGATCAGGCCGGGCACCGATGCCGCGCTTGCCAACGGCATGCTCAAAATCATTCTCGAAGAGGGATTGGCCGACGAATCGTTCGTCCGTGCCAGAACGAAAGGGTTCGAGGAGCTGAAGTCGCACCTGGAGAAAGCCGACTTAAGCGAGATTGCCTCGTTATGCGGGCTTAATGCCGAGGCGATTCGGGAGGCCGCGGTCACATACGCGCAGGCGGACACGGGCATCATTTTTACGGCTCGAGGAGTCGAGCAGCAGACGGACGGCCACATGTCGGTCCGGAATTTTCTCAATCTGGTGCTTGCAACCGGCAAAATCGGCCGGGAAGGGTGCGGATACGGAGCCGTCACCGGGCAAGGGAACGGCCAGGGAGGCCGGGAGCACGGACAGAAGGCCGACCAGCTGCCGGGCTACAGAATGATTGATAATGAAAGCGACCGGGCGTATGTCGCATCGGTATGGGGAATTGCGCCGGAACAAATCCCAGGCAAAGGCGTTTCCGCTTACGAGATGATGGAGCTTGTTGCTAAAGAACAGATCAAAACATTATTTGTTATGGGCTCCAACCCTATCGTGTCCAACCCGAATGCCCGTTTGGTCGAGGAAGGTCTGCGCAAGCTGGATTTGCTGGTAGTAGCGGATATGTTCCTGACCGAGACGGCTGCGCTCGCCGATGTCGTGCTGCCGGTCAGCGCTTATCTGGAGAACGGGGGGACAATGACGAATCTCGAAGGCCGCGTTTTGCTGCGGGAAGCGGCTCGTCCGGTTCCGGGAGAAGCACGCCACGATTGGAGCATTCTGTGCCAGCTTGCAAATCAGCTGGGCAAAGGCGATTATTTTACATTCGGTTCGTCGGAAGAGATTTTTAACGAGCTCAGACTCGCCAGCCGCGGAGGGGTGGCCGATTACTACGGCATAACGTACGACAGACTGCGCCGGGAAGAAGGCATATACTGGCCTTGTCCGTCCAAAGACGATTCGGGTACGGGCCTGCTGTTCCGGGAGAAATTCGCTCATCCGGACGGCAAAGCGGTATTTACTGTTGTGGAAAGCCGCAGCCCGCAGGAAACGCCGTCCGCGGACTATCCGCTGACGCTGACGAACGGCCGTTTGCTCGCGCACTACCTCACCGGGGTGCAGACGCGCAGAAGCCCTTCGCTCGCGGCGCGCGAAGTGGAAAACTTTATGGAAATTAACCCGAGAACGGCGCAAAAGTTCCGGATCGAGGACGGGGAGTGGGTCGAGGTCCGCTCCAGACGCGGCAGCTTTACCGTTCGCAGCCGGGTTACGAAACAAATTCGCGAAGATACGGTCTTCGTGCCGATGCATTGGGGCGGCGCCCAAAACGTCAACCGGGCGACCACGCCTGAACTCGACCCGTTCTGTAAAATGCCGGGTTTCAAAACGTCGGCCGTTTCCGTCCGCCCGGTTCGCCTCTTGCAGCGGGAGGGAAGATGACAGCGCCTGAAGCCGGGGCACCAAAAGCTGCGGCACCAAATGCTGTGGCACCATATGCCGGAGCACCAAAAGCAACTTCGCTCACGGCTTCCGACATGCCGGTGAAGAACTCCACTATGGAGGGGATCATTTTGGCGGGCGGTCAGAGCCGCCGGATGAACGGCGTCATGAAGGCTCATCTGCCCGTGGCGGGCATCGCCATGATTGACCGCGTCTCCGCTGAAATGAACGGCATCTGCGGCAAGGTTCATGCCGTCGTCGGAACTGAGGCGCAGCAAAGAGCCATAGGTGGAGGAGGTCTGTCCGTCGTTGTGGAATCGGAGCCCGGCCGCGGTCCGCTTCCCGCGCTGCAGACCGGCTTGTCCTTGGTTCGGACTCCTCTGGCGTGGGTATCCGCTTGCGATATGCCGCTCGCGTCGTCTAAAGCCGCCGCTTATATGGCCGAGATGCTGGTCCGGAGCGGCCGGATGGCAGCCGTTCCTTTCGTAGGCGGCAGGCTTCATCCGCTGCAGGCGGTATACCGCCCGGAATGCCTTCCTTTTATTCGGAAATGTGTATCAGCCGGCGAGCTGCGGATGAACGCTTTTTTGGAAACGGTTGATGTGCTTCAGATCACCGAAAATGTATTGGAAGAAGCGGGTATCGACGCCCGATTCGTAATAAATGTGAACCGTCCGGAGGAGTATGAGCAGATTTGCCGGATCGGCAACGAGTTTTTTCAACCAAACGCTTAAGAAAGGGGAAGAAGGATGGGTAATCCTGTAGTCTTTCAAATCGTCGGCTATAAAAATACGGGGAAAACGACTTTAACGTGCAGGTTGATCGACTTTTTCGGGGAGAGGGGGATGCGCACGGCAACGATTAAGCACGATGCGCACAGCTTTGAATCCGAACCGCCGGGATGCGATACCCGAAGTCACCGCGAGGCCGGCGCCGCTTGGTCAGCCATTACGTCGCCGGGTCGGACTGCAGTCGTCATGGAATTTCCTTCTTCCCTTGATGCGTTAATTATGCAGGCGCCGTCAGTCGATTTGGTGCTTGTTGAAGGCTTCAAGAACGAACGTTATCCGAAGCTGCTCTTGATCCGGGAAGCGCAAGATGTGCATCTGGCTGCATCGGCCGCAGGATTGACCGGCATCGTGCTTTGGCCGCAGCTGTATCGTCAAAGGAATTCGCTTTCATTGCCTTCCGGCATCCCGGTGATGGAAATCGGCGATTTCGAAGCGATTGCCCATCATGTGCTGGAGGCGGTGCTGCAGGCATGCGAGCCGGTGCAAATGCACCCGGCTGCTGCCGGTTCGCTGGCACGGAAGGCGCCCGCCGCCGTCAAAGCTGCGGACCCGGCCGGCGTGCGAATCGAGCGGAATCATCCCGCAGAAGCGAACAACGAAGGAGTGCGGTGGTACAAAGATTTAACGCTTGATACGAAGCGGATGACCGTATTCCGGGGCAGTCTCCCGATCAATCTGACGAAGACCGAATACGAGCTGCTGCTCCATTTTATTCAATCGGACGGGGCGGTGCTGACCCGTGAAAACATGATGGAAGATATTTGGGGCAGCCCCTTCTTCGGCAACAGCAATGTGGTGGATGTGCACGTGAAGGGCGTGCGGCGCAAGCTTGGGGACAGCGCAGCGTCCCCGGTCTATATTAAGACGGTGAGAGGCGTAGGATACCGTCTGGCCGATTAACGGCATCTTGCAACCGCATGCAATGATTAGACGGATGCTGTCTCATAAGTATTCACATAAAATGAGCTAGTCCTAAATAGGACAAAAGGGGACCTCCTGTTTCGCTGGCAAAGCGGAGTTGGAGGTCCTTTCCACGCTAAACCTGCGACTGTGCAGGTATTATCGATCGAAATCGCATGTCAGGAGGGAAAACCTGCAATGGCGATGGTACAGGAATTCTCAGCTTTTATCGCCTGAACGAGAGATGCAGACGATATGCGATTTTACGTCCGGATGCCTTTGTTCGGCCCAGCAGGATCGTGCTTCTTGTTGAAGAACGGCAGGTGCAGACCGTACCTTTTAACCGGCTTCTTGCTTAAGCCCCGCTGTCCGAAGGCGATCGTGGCGTTGATTTCCCCGCCCAAAATAATAATGATGGAGCTCAGATACAGCCAGATCAGGAGCACGATTACACCGCCGAGGCTGCCGTACGTTTTTGTATAGTTGCCGAACTGGTTTACATAAATGGAAAATAAAAACGAGGTGACGATCCAGCCAATGGAAGCGAAGACGGCACCGGGAATGACTTCCTTGAAATTCATTTTCCGGTTCGGTGTAATCCAGTACAGCAGCATGAACACGCCGATCATCGCAGCCAGCGGCACGACATACTTCAGAACCGCCCAAATCGGCTCGAACCCGTCGGGATAGCTTAACAATTGAAACATGTACTCTCCGATCGAACGGCCGAAAATAAGCATCAGCATCACCAGCATAATAACAAGCGCCAGCACGACCGTTGCGAGCAAGGAGATGCCGCGCACTTTCCAGAACGGACGCGTCTCCTCCTCGTCATATGCCTTGTTCAAGCCCTTGATAACGGCGTTAACGCCGCTCGAAGCGGCCCAAATCGTCGCAATCATCCCGACCGAAAGAAACGCGCCATTGCGGTTTACGGAAACCTCACGAATGATGTCGCGTACGGTGTCTCCCGAACTTGCGGGAAGGTTCCGGATCAGCCCATTGAGAACCGTATCGCTTGAAAGCTGCACAAATCCGATCAGCGTCACCAGAAAAATAAGAAACGGGAAAAAGGCGAGAATCAGATAATACGTAAGCTGGGCGCCGAGCGCAGGCACCTCGTCATCGCGGAAACGGGCGATCAAGTTTCGGGAAAAATCCATGATTCGAACTTTACGATTAAGTTGATGTTTCATATTATATTCCTCCTTCAGGTTTTGCCGGAGGCAAAACCACTTCGAAAGCATAAGGAAAAAATTCACCTCTCATTACCCGCGAACGATCGGTTGAAAACGGGCGGATCCATCGCCGTCAAGAGTGCTGCCGATTACATGGACAAGCGGATAGCTGAGAAAAAATATGCATGGCGGAATGCTGCTCTACGTTTAAGTTCTGTTTACAAGATGAATGAAGCCGTCTATTGAAGCTTTTCAGTAGCGGCTTTTTTGATTACTTATGTATTCCATTTTGTAACAAGAGATCGTAGTATTGGAAAGGGGTCGGAGTTTAACAGCCGGGGCTAATCGTTTGAACGCATTGATTTCAGAATTGCAATGGAAAAAAGGGGAAGTTAAGAAGTGGAGCATCTTAGTATTGAAATGCTGCTGTTTATTATCGCCGGAGGCTTTGTGGCCGCATTTGTAGACGCTGTTGTCGGAGGCGGCGGAATGATTGCGGTTCCGGTGCTGCTGATGACGGGTATGCCCGCCGATGTCGTGCTTGGGACGAACAAATTAGCGGGCACGATGGGCTCGCTGACAAGCACCGTAACCTTTATGCGTTCGGGAAAAGTGGATTTCAAGTCGGTCAAATGGCTGTTTCCGCTCTCCTTGTTAGGGGCGGTGAGCGGAACGCTGGTGCTGCGGCACATTCCTTCGGACTTTCTGAAGCCTCTGGTCGTCGTTATGCTGATCGGGATTACCGTTTATACGATTTTTCGCAAAAGTTGGGGAAGCAGCTCCACGTTCCGGAGCTACTCCGCAAAGTCGGCTTGGCTGATCGCCATCACCGCGCTCGGGTTTGGTTTTTATGACGGATTTTTCGGTCCGGGAACCGGTTCCTTCCTTATTTTCGCCTTTTTGATGCTCGGACTCGATTTCGTTAAAGCGGCGGGAAACGCCAAGGTGCTTAATTTCGGCAGCAATATTGCGAGCCTGGCTACTTTTATGCTGCTCGGCACAATTAACTACGAGATCGGCCTTCCGATGGGAGCGGCGATGATCGCAGGTTCGATGTGCGGATCCAAAGTAGCTATTCGCAAGGGCGCCGCTTATGTGCGGCCGCTGTTCATCATCGTTTGCGTATCGTTAATCGGCAAACAGGTGTGGGAGCTGGTATCGAAGTAACGGGCGGAGACAGATCGAAGATGAGCACAAGATGGAATAAAAGGGGGTTGGGCACGATTTCGTACTTAAATTCGCGATCGGATAACACCAACGCCCACTTACGGACAATACCGCAAGTGGGCGCTTTTTTTCGTTTATTCAAGACCAAACTGCGCTTTATTAACGAGTTCTCCGGATAGGAACATGAAATTGGCGTTTGCTCCGATCGAGCCTTCACCGTTATACATATAGACTACGGCGTCACCGCTCTCGGATAGTGCGTTTCCAGGACCGCCAACGATCTTTTTCACTTCCGAATAAGACATTCCAATTTTGACAGATTCATATTCTTCCAAACTAATGGTGGCGTTAGCATCATCGTCTCCCATCGCCTCAATCTCCTTTGACATTTCTTGATTTATCTCTTGCGATATCGTTTGAACCTCGGAATACTCTTCTGTATCGGGGAACTCATTCGAGAAAACGGTTATGTACGCCCGTGTCACGTCGGTATCGCCCTTTGCCTTATTTTCCTTGATTTTTTCAAGCATCTTTTTTGCGCTTAGCGAATTAGCCTTTTCGCTACTCAGTGCTTTATTTAGCTCGTTGATTTTGTTTGCATCACTTTCCGCAGCACGAAGCAGGTTTTGGTTTTTGGTCTGAAGTTCTTGAATTAGATCTTTATCTTCTTGACTACCACAACCGGTTAGCATGACAAGCAATGTCAATATTGCCGCAGTTCTAAAATTCCACACCTGAGTAATCCCTCCTCATACAAAATAATCCTAATTATACCAGATGTTACAATTGAACCGTATATAATAAGGAAGGAAAACGCCGGCTTGTTATCAGTCTTTCCTTTAACGTTCGTCTTACCCTTTCGTGGATCGCCCAACGCAAAAAAACCTCCCGCGGATTCTCCGCGAGAGGCTTCGTATGTAAAGCAGTTCAGGCGCTAATTAACGGCTAGACTGTTGCCCTTCCGTTGTGCCTGCCGAACATTCAACGTCCGACAAACGTTGATTTAACGGGCTTATTACGTGAAATGGCGTCCCAGAAGGGATTCGAACCCCCGACCGACGGCTTAGAAGGCCGTTGCTCTATCCAGCTGAGCTACTGGGACGTATAAAAAAGACAGAAACATTGAATATATTAGCACGCTCCGAACTGAAACGCAAGAGGTAACAACAATAAAATTTAAATATCTTTCAAACGCCATTCTATCCGCAATTGAAAAATTGGCTGCACTGGCATGCGCATTTTTTTCCAAAAACGGCCCCAAATCCATTTCAAGGCAATTATCGCCATAACAAGGGAAACAAAAAAAGCCCTGCATTTCAAGGCTTTCGTGAACTAAAAATCTTCGCTTCCCTTCCGAAGAGGTTATTCATTATGGAGCGGGTGAAGGGAATACTCAAAATCCTCGATTTCACTGTTCCCGCCGGGAACGGATCGAGGAAGATTTTGACGCGCGTCCTAATGAGATGATTCAAGATGTATTCACGGACGGTCGAACCGCCGAGGGTTCGCTTCCCTTCCGAAGAGGTTATTCATTATGGAGCGGGTGAAGGGAATCGAACCCTCGCCTCAAGCTTGGGAAGCTGGCGTTCTGCCATTGAACTACACCCGCATGCAAAAATCCGTGCTTCCTAAATGTACCATACAGGCCGGACCGAATCAAGAAAGACCCGCTCGTTACCTTGCTTCGACGGCTCATCTTGTATTAAGATCAGGACTTCATCCTCGCGCCGGATCTTATCTGTCAATTTGTCTCTTTTGAAAAACGGTTCCGATTCGATTCCGACATATGCAGTTATGGTTAAATTGTAAATGGGCAACCATAGGGACAGTCATTTTTATCTTTCGTAAACGTCATGTTATAATCAAACCAAATATCGGGTTGGCCATAACGCGGACGCGACAACGGGGCGGTGTTACCATTACGACTTCTAACGATTCGCATAACGAACAAAAGGAAAATGTCTATCTGTTTCCGAAAATGCTGGACCATTATCAGGTTCAGCTGACGCGGATGCTCGAGGCCGAGCAGTATGGCGAAGCGAAGCGGCTGCTCCGCTTTTTGCTGCAGTGCCAGGGCGAGGATCGCCGCCATTATGAGGAATGGGGCAACTTGCTCGCCTGGCTGGATATGGCGTTTCCGGGTACCGGCAACGACAGCCCCGAGGGGGATCCGGATGCGGAAGAGGACATCGACGAAGATTCGCTGCGCCGCGAAGCGCTTGACCCCGGCGAGCAGGACGAATCCTATGTCCAGCAGGTGCTATACATAATGAAAAATCATCCGATGATCGACCAGCAGATGCTCGCGCTGGAGCGGGCCGCGCATTTGCGCAGCCACGAGGTGGAAGAGGCGATTGTCAAATGGCTGTCCGGGGAGGCTGTACATCCGATCGTCCAATTTAAGGCGCTGCAATGCTTGCGGAAACGGGGGGTGACCGGCCGGATCGCTTTGGAACGGCTTGGGGAAACGGTGGAGCTTGACGTGGAAGTGACTCCGCTTTCGATGGACGATTTCCCTTCGCAAATTCAGCAAATGCTGGAACGGGTAGAAAAAGTGACGGAGGTCAACGATCCAACCTTGCCGCATTTTGCGAAAGAGCTTTGGAAGGAATGCCTCCAGTTTTTGTACGGCACCTCGGTCTATTCCTGGATGCTGCGCGATGACATGGAGACGGTTGACTGTTTCGCCGCCGCCCTTCATATGACGCTGCTGCTCGCCGTCTACGGCTCGGCCGACGATGACGAAATCAGGGATACATACGGAATAACGGGAGAGCTTCGCTTCCGGTACGAACAGGCATGCCGGGCGCTGCGGCAAATCGCCGAATTCCAGGAAGGATATGGGGATGACCCCGAACCTTGAAATCCACAGCGATGTTGTTTATAATGGAATGGTTTATGAAAACGTGATAGAATCAGCGTAAGACGCTTATTTTTTTGGAGGGGAAAGCATAAAATGAAAGCAACCTGGGAAAAGATAGACAAGAACATCGTCGCAATCGATGTTGAAGTAGAATCGGAAAAAGTCGATGCAGCCATCGACCAAGCATTCAAAAAAGTCGTTCAAAAAGTAAACGTTCCGGGCTTCCGCAAAGGCAAAGTGCCGCGTGCGATGTTTGAAAAACGTTTCGGCGTGGAAAGCCTTTATCAGGACGCGATCGATATTATTTTGCCTGAAGCTTATTCCGAAGCACTGCAAGAAACGTCGGTTAAACCTGTAGACCGTCCGGAAATTGACGTCGAGCAATTCGGCAAAGGACAAGCTTTCAAGTTCAAAGCGAAAGTAACCGTTAAGCCGGAAGTGAAGCTTGGCGAATACAAAGGCCTTGAAGTGCCGGCCGGCAGCTCGGAAGTAACCGATGAAGAAATTGGCGAAGAACTGAACCGTCTGCAGCAGCGTCATGCCGAACTGGCCGTCGTTGAGGAAGGCGCAGCCGAAAACGGGGACATTACGGTTATCGACTTCGACGGATATGTGGACGGAGAACAATTCGAGGGCGGCCAAGCGGAGCGTTATTCGTTGGAGCTGGGATCGAACTCCTTTATCCCGGGCTTTGAAGATCAAGTGGTCGGCATGCAAACGGGCGACTTCAAAGACGTTGAAGTAACGTTCCCGGAAAGCTACCATGCGGAGAACCTTGCCGGCAAAGCGGCTGTGTTCAAAGTAAAGCTGCACGAGATCAAACGCAAAAATCTGCCGGCTCTGGACGATGAGTTCGCCAAAGACGTCAGCGAATTCGATACGCTTGAAGAGTACAAGCAGGATCTGTCGAGCAAGCTGAAAGAGCGCAAAGAAAAAGAAAACGAGCAAGCCCGCGAAACGGCCGTTATCGAGAAGGTGGCTGAAGGAGCGGAAGTTGAAATTCCGGAAGCGATGATCAACACGGAGATCGATTATCTGTTCCGAGATTTCGAGAACCGGATCCGTACGCAAGGTCTGACGATGGACCTGTACTACCAATTCTCCGGACAAGACGAGGCTGCTCTTCGCGAACAAATGCGTTCCGACGCCGAGCGCCGCGTGCGCAACAACCTCGTGCTGGAGCAAGTTGCCAAAGAAGAGGGCATTGAAGTAACGGAGGCCGACGTGAATGAGGAGCTCGAAAACCTCGCCAAGCAGTACAGCCGTACCGTTGAGGAACTACGCGGAATTTTTGCCCAAAACGGATCTCTGGACAGCCTGAAGGACGATCTGTCCCTGCGCAAAACACTTAAATTCCTCATTGAAAACAGCAAAGTCGTAACCGAGGTCGCTTAAGTTTCGCGATAACCGGTTTTCAGAAGGTAAGGCACGTCTTTATGCGTGCCTTATTTTTCACCAATCGGCCGTCCGCTCATCGCTACATAAAAATATTTGTGAATCCCGGGGGTATTTTCCCCGTACATAACAGCAAGCCGTGATCGTATACTGTAATATTCGGAATGCTTTCCTGAAAAATGACATTGCATCTTCAACGTGTTAAAATGGAAGAGTATTCAGACTCCAAACCAGAAAAGAGGTTGGTCGCATGAACTTGGTACCGATCGTAGTTGAACAAACAAACCGCGGGGAGCGTTCTTACGATATTTACTCCCGGCTCCTGAAGGACCGGATTATCTTTCTCGGCAGCGCCATCGACGATGACGTCGCCAATTCCATCATTGCACAGCTGCTCTTTCTGGCGGCCGACGATCCGGAGAAAGATATACACCTTTACATTAACTCTCCCGGCGGTTCAGTGACGGCGGGAATGGGTATTTACGATACGATGCAGTTCATTAAGCCTGACGTATCAACCATCTGCGTCGGCATGGCCGCAAGTATGGGATCGCTGCTTCTTACGGCTGGAGCCAAAGGTAAGCGCTTTGCGCTGCCGAACAGCGAAGTTATGATTCACCAACCGCTCGGCGGCGTTAGAGGACAGGCGGCGGATATCAAAATTCATGCCGACTGGATCATCCGCACGAAGCAAAAGCTGAATCAGATTTATGTGGAACGAACGGGACAGTCGTACGAGAAAATCGATCGCGACACCGACCGGGATTTCTTTATGAGCGGTGAAGAGGCGATGAATTACGGTCTCGTAGACAAAGTGATTACGACGCCCGAATCGCCGACGCTGTAACAATCTCTACTAAGGGGTGATTGCATGTTCAAATTCAACGAAGAGAAAGGCCAGCTGAAGTGTTCCTTCTGCGGCAAGTCTCAGGATCAGGTTCGTAAGCTCGTAGCCGGACCAGGCGTATATATATGCGATGAGTGTATTGAATTGTGCACGGAAATCGTGGAGGAGGAGCTCGGACACGAGGAAGAGCTCGATCTGAAAGACATTCCGAAACCGAAAGAAATCCGGGCCATTTTGGACTCGTATGTCATCGGTCAGGAAGCGGCCAAAAAGTCGCTCTCCGTTGCGGTTTACAATCATTACAAACGGATCAATTCGCAGAACAAGCTCGAAGACGTCGAGCTGCAAAAGAGCAACATTATGCTTGTCGGCCCGACGGGCTCCGGTAAAACGCTGCTTGCCCAGACGATGGCCAAAATTTTGAATGTGCCGTTCGCCATTGCGGACGCCACTTCGCTTACGGAAGCCGGTTATGTCGGCGAAGACGTGGAAAACATTTTGCTGAAGCTGATCCAGGCGGCCGATTACGATGTGGAGAAAGCCGAGCGCGGCATCATCTACATCGACGAAATCGATAAAGTGGCGCGCAAATCCGAAAACCCGTCCATCACGCGCGATGTTTCGGGCGAAGGGGTACAGCAGGCGCTGCTGAAAATTTTGGAAGGCACCGTCGCTTCCGTTCCGCCGCAGGGCGGACGCAAGCATCCGCATCAGGAGTTCATCCAGATCGACACGACGAACATCCTGTTTATTTGCGGCGGCGCGTTCGACGGACTGGAACAGCTGATCAAACGCCGGATCGGCAAGAAGGTTATCGGCTTCAACGCCGGCGGCGAAGGAACGAAAGATATGAAAGCCGGCGAATACTTGTCGCTCGTGCTTCCGGAGGATCTGCTCAAATTCGGTCTCATTCCGGAATTTGTAGGACGTCTGCCGGTTATTTCCACACTGGAGCCGCTTGATGAGCAGGCGCTAGTACGTATTTTGGCGGAGCCGAAAAACGCGCTCGTGAAGCAGTATCAAAAGCTGCTTGAGATGGATAACGTCAAGCTGGAGTTTGAACCGGCAGCGCTCGAAGCGATCGCCAAAGAAGCGATCAAGCGCAACACCGGTGCTCGCGGTCTGCGTGCCATCATCGAAGGCATCATGCTGGAAGTGATGTACGAGGCTCCTTCCCGCGAGGAAATGAGCAGCTGCGTCATTACGGAAAAAGTCGTTCAGGATCGCATCATTCCGGAACTGACGGCCAAAAAAGGCAAGAAGAAGGAAGAAAGCGCCTAATTCGAGCAGTTCGATTACCGTCTTAGTCTCCACCCTGCCGGCAGCCTGGTTCAGGCTGCCCAAGCAGGGTGGACTTTGGCGTTCATGGGGAGAGAACCTTATGTATTCGCGTAAAGATACCGTTCCGGTTAAAGTAGGCGGGCTGACGATCGGCGGAAGCAACGAAGTCATCATCCAAAGCATGTGCACGACCAAAACGGCGGATGTGGAAGCGACCGTGGCCGAAATATTGCGGCTGGAGGAAGCGGGCTGCCAGATCGTGCGGGTAACCGTCAATAACAAGGAAGCCGCCGCTGCCATTAAGGAAATCAAGAAACGCATTCATATTCCGCTTGTCGCGGATATTCATTTCGACTACCGGCTTGCCTTGGCGGCGATCGAGAACGGAATCGACAAGGTAAGGATCAATCCCGGCAACATCGGCCGCCGCGAGAAGGTCGAAGCGGTCGTCAAAGCGTGCAAGGAACGCGGAATTCCGATCCGCATCGGTGTTAACGCCGGTTCGCTTGAGAATCATCTGCTCGAAAAGTACGGGTACCCGACTCCGGAGGCGATGGTGGAAAGCGCCTTGTTCCATATCGGCATTTTGGAGGAACTCGATTTTCACGATATTATCGTGTCGCTCAAGGCGTCGGATGTACCGATGGCGCTGGAAGCGTACCGGATGGCTGCGGAGCAGATCAAATACCCGCTCCATCTCGGCATTACCGAGGCGGGGACGCTGTTCTCCGGCACGATCAAGAGCTCGGCCGGCATCGGCGCGCTGCTGGCGATGGGCATCGGCAACACGGTGCGGATCTCGCTCAGCGCCGATCCTGTGGAAGAAGTGAAGGTGGCCCGCGAGCTGCTGAAGACGTTCGGCCTCATCACGAACGCGGCCACGCTCGTTTCATGTCCGACCTGCGGACGCCTAGACATCGACCTGTTCTCGATCGCCAATGAGGTCGAGGACTATATCGCATCTATTAAAGTTCCGATCAAAGTATCGGTACTCGGCTGCGCGGTGAACGGCCCCGGTGAAGCGCGCGAGGCGGACATCGGCATTGCGGGCGCCCGCGGCGAAGGGATGCTGTTCCGCTACGGAGAGATGATCCGCAAAGTGCCGGAGCAGGAGCTGCTCAGCGAGCTTAAGAAAGAAATCGACGAGATTGTGCGCGTCTACGAAGCGACCGGCGAAATTCCGGGCCGCAATAAGCATCACCCCGTCACGAAGTAGAGGGGAAAAAGGAGTTGCTGTGCGGGAGGGTTTTGATCGAGTGTGGTATTAAGGCCGCTGCGCGGCTGATTCGTGCTTCCGATCGCTGTTGTCCTCCGATTTCTGAATGGTATTAGATTAGGGTAGAAATCGGAGGACAAAGGCGAACGCTGACGCTTCTCCAGTCACAAGTCAGCCTCTCCACTCCTCTACACCGCAGATGCAAACCCTCCCGCTTCGCTCTCCTTTTTTAGAGGGGAAGCAGGTGCAGCTGCGCGGAAGGCTCGCTTGCTTTTTAAATCAATAAGAATGTGCGCACTTCTTGTTTTTAAAGGTGCGGAAAAAATTTACAAGCCCCGCTTAACAAGCGGCTTCATTTTTCACCCTTCTCTTGTACATGTGCAGCGCTGAGGCGAGCACGGAATCAAGAGAAGGGTTTTTCTTGCTTATCACGATTATTCCATCCCCATGGAGGCAATACTAGCCTTTATTGGACTTTATTTCGCAGGAGCT
This sequence comes from Paenibacillus beijingensis, assembly GCF_000961095.1. Lineage (NCBI taxonomy): Bacteria > Bacillati > Bacillota > Bacilli > Caryophanales > Paenibacillaceae > Paenibacillus > Paenibacillus beijingensis. The sequence goes on from NZ_CP011058.1 coordinate 3,904,115, forward strand.
TTGAAAGGAGCGGGATGGAAATGACATTGAGTATGTTTTTAATGCTGGTGCAGGTGTTTTTTGCGGTCGTGATCGGCGTCTATTTCTGGAACATGCTGCGCAACCAGCGCACGAACAAGTCGGCCGTCGATAAGGAATCGCGCAAGGAGATGGATAAGCTGCGCAAGCTGCGCTCCGTTTCGCTCACGAAGCCGCTTGCGGAGAAGACGCGGCCGCAGTCGATGTACGACATCGTCGGCCAGCGGGAAGGCTTAAGGGCGCTGAAGGCGGCGCTGTGCAGCGCTAATCCTCAGCACGTCATCGTGTACGGCCCTCCCGGTGTCGGCAAAACGGCAGCGGCGCGCGTCGTGCTGGAGGAAGCGAAAAAAAACCCGGCGTCGCCGTTTCTGGCGGACGCGAAGTTTACGGAGATCGATGCGACGACGGCCCGGTTCGACGAGCGCGGCATTGCCGATCCGCTGATTGGCTCGGTTCATGATCCGATCTATCAGGGAGCGGGGGCCATGGGCGTGGCCGGCATTCCGCAGCCGAAACCCGGCGCGGTGACGAAGGCGCATGGCGGGATGCTCTTTATTGATGAAATCGGGGAATTGCACCCGATTCAAATGAATAAACTACTGAAGGTGCTGGAGGACCGGAAAGTATTTTTGGAGAGCGCTTATTACCATTCCGAGGACACCAACATTCCGCTTTATATTCACGATATTTTTCAAAACGGCCTGCCGGCCGATTTCCGGCTTGTCGGCGCGACGACCCGTTCGCCGCAGGATCTGCCGCCCGCGCTCCGTTCGCGCTGCATGGAGATTTATTTCCGGCCGCTGCTTGCCGATGAGATCGGGGAAATCGCCGATAACGCAGTGAAAAAAATCGGTTTCGGGCCTTGTCCGGATGCAATCGAGGTCATTAAAAAATATGCCACCAACGGCCGGGAAGCGGTCAATGTCGTGCAGCTTGCGGCAGGGCTTGCGCTCTCCGAAAAACGCGACTCGATTACGGCCGCCGACATTGAATGGGTCGTGAACAGCAGCCAAATTCCGCCGCGCCCGGACCGGAAAGTTCCGGCGTCGCCGCAGATCGGCTTCGTCAACGGACTCGCCGTATACGGTCCTAATATGGGCACGCTGCTGGAGATTGAGGTGAGCGCCATTCCGGTCGCAGCCGGAAAAGGAACGTTTACGATTACCGGCGTCGTCGACGAAGAGGAGCTGGGCGGCGGACAGCGGACGCTGCGCCGTAAAAGCATGGCGAAGGGATCGATCGAGAACGTGCTGACGATACTGCGCCGCTTCGGCATGAAGCCGGAAAATTACGACCTGCACATCAATTTCCCGGGGGGCACGCCGATTGACGGTCCTTCTGCCGGCATCGCGATGGCGACGGCAATCGCTTCCGCGATCAAAGGGATTCCGGTCGACAACAAGCTGGCGATGACCGGCGAGGTCGGCATTCACGGCAATGTGAAGCCGGTAGGCGGGGTGCTGGCGAAGGTGGAGGCCGCATTCCAGGCGGGAGCGCAAAGGGTCATTATTCCGAAGGACAACTGGCAGGCGGTTTTTGCCGATCTGAACGGTGTGGAAGTCATAGCAGCCGATCGCGTCGAAGAAGTGTTCAATCTCGTATTTCCGAAGGAAGAGGAGCTTGCGCAGCCGGCCCAGCAGCCCGCGGCGAGCGAACTTTTTCGCGCTCCGGGCGTCTCCTATTTGCAGGCGGATTCCGTAGAGTGATAAAATGGATGATACATACATTTTGGAGGTGCTGGTATGGGACCTGGAAAAGGAAAAGGTCGTCGGCTGCCTCTGCTGCCGCTGCGAGGACTGCTCGTTTATCCCAGCATGGTGCTTCACCTTGACGTAGGAAGGGAGAAGTCCGTCCGCGCGCTGGACCGCGCCATGATCGATGATCATATGATTCTGCTCTGCTCCCAGTCGGAGGTCAATATTGAAGAACCGACACGGGACGACATTTACCGGGTTGGCACGATTGCGCGAGTCAGACAGATGCTGAAGCTTCCGAACGGCACGATTCGTGTCCTTGTGGAAGGCGTTGTCCGGGCGGAAATTACCGGCTACCTGGACAATGATGACTTTTATGAAGTGACGGTACGCGAGCTTCCGGAGGAGGAATCGGGGGATTCGGAGATCGATGCGTTAATGCGCACCGTGCTGAACCAGTTCGAGCATTACATTAATTTATCGAAAAAGGTTACGCCGGAAACGCATGCCGCGGTGTCCGACATTGATGAGCCGGGCCGTCTGGCCGACGTTATTACAAGCCATCTATCGCTCAAAATCAAAGACAAGCAGGAGATTTTGGAGACGGTAGACGTGCACGCCCGTCTGGAGAAGCTGCTCGATTTGCTGAACAACGAGCGGGAAGTGCTCGAGCTTGAACGCAAGATCAGCCAGCGCGTGAAGAAGCAGATGGAGAAGACGCAGAAGGAATATTATTTGCGCGAGCAGATGAAGGCGATCCAGAAGGAGCTCGGCGATAAGGAAGGCCGAGCGGGCGAGGTGGAAGAGCTTCGCTCCCAGCTGGAGGCGTCCGGTGTGCCGGATCACGTGAAAGAAAAGATAACGAAGGAAATCGACCGTCTGGAAAAAATGCCGGCTTCCTCTGCCGAAGGCGGCGTGATCCGCAATTATATCGATTGGTTGTTGTCGCTGCCGTGGAACAAAACGACGGAAGACCGCTTGGATTTGAAGCAGTCCGAAGAGGTGCTGAATCAGGATCACTACGGACTGGAGAAGCCGAAGGAGCGGGTGCTGGAATATTTGGCCGTCCAACAGCTTGTGAAGAAGCTGAAAGGGCCGATTTTGTGCCTTGTCGGACCTCCCGGCGTCGGCAAAACGTCGCTGGCCCGCTCAATCGCGAAATCGCTGGGCAGGCAGTTTGTGCGCATTTCACTCGGGGGCGTGCGCGACGAAGCGGAAATCCGGGGCCACCGCCGCACTTATGTGGGCGCGATGCCCGGCCGGATCATACAAGGGATGAAGACCGCCGGTTCGATGAACCCGGTGTTCCTGCTGGACGAAATCGACAAAATGGCGATGGATTTCCGCGGCGACCCGGCATCGGCGCTGCTTGAGGTGCTGGACCCCGAACAGAACAACACGTTCAGCGACCATTTCATCGAAGTTCCGTTCGATCTGTCGAACGTCATGTTCATTACGACGGCGAACGCGATGCACAACATTCCGCGGCCGCTGCTCGACCGGATGGAAGTGCTGTACATTCCGGGCTATACGGAGCTGGAAAAAATGCAAATCGCGCGCTCGTTTCTGCTGCCGAAGCAGAAGAGGGAGCATGGACTCGAAGAGGATCGTCTCGTTGCCTCGGAAGACGCGCTGCTGCAGCTGATCCGCGAATATACGCGGGAATCCGGCGTGCGCAACCTGGAGCAGCAGGTGGCGGCAATTTGCCGCAAGGCGGCCAAGCAGCTTGTGGCGAACCCGGAGAGCGCACCGATCGAAGTCGGGCCGCAGCAGCTGAAGGAATGGCTCGGTCCTTCCAAATTCCGCTACGGGCTGGCGGAGGCCGAGGATCAGGTCGGCGCAGCAACCGGACTCGCCTGGACGGAAGTCGGCGGCGATACGCTCGTCATCGAAGTGACGGTGCTGACCGGCAGCGGCAAGCTGACGCTGACCGGCAAGCTGGGCGACGTCATGAAAGAATCCGCCCAGGCGGCATTCAGCTATACCCGCTCGCGGGCGAAGGAACTGGACCTCGATCCGCAGTTCCATGAGAAGAACGATATTCATATTCATATTCCCGAAGGCGCGATCCCTAAAGACGGACCGTCTGCCGGCATCACGATGGCGACGGCGCTTATTTCGGCGCTTACCGGCCGCAAAGTGTCCCGGGCGGTCGCGATGACCGGAGAGATTACGCTTCGCGGAAGGGTGCTTCCAATCGGAGGCTTGAAAGAGAAATCGCTGGCCGCGCACAGGGCGGGCATCACGAAAGTGCTTATTCCGAAAGACAACGAACGCGACCTGCGCGATATTCCGGACAGCGTCCGCAGCGATCTGGAATTCGTTCCTGTCAGTCATATGGATGAAGTACTCCGGCATGCGCTGCTGCCGGCCGAAAGCAATGAGAAAGCGGGTACTACCATTTCATGAAAATAACGCAAGCCGAGTTTATTATCAGTGCGGTTCAGCCGCACCAGTACCCTGATGACGCCTTGCCGGAGATTGCTCTGGCGGGGCGTTCCAATGTCGGGAAATCGTCGCTGATCAACCGCATGATTCAGCGCAAAAACCTGGCGAGGACAAGCTCCCAGCCGGGCAAGACGCAGCAGCTTAACTATTACCGGGTCAACGATCAGGTATATTTTGTGGACTTTCCGGGTTACGGATACGCAAAAGTTTCGAAATCGCAGCGCGAGGCATGGGGAGGGATGATCGAGCGGTATTTGCAGCAGCGGGAGCCGCTGAAGCTCGTTCTGCTGATCGTCGATATCCGTCATCCTCCTTCAGCCGACGACGTGCTTATGTATGGATGGCTCAAGCATTTCGATATCCCGCTCTGCGTCGTTGCGACCAAGGCGGACAAAATTCCCCGCGGCAAATGGGACAAGCATATTCGCATGATCCGCGACAAACTGCAGGCCGATCCCCGGGACCGGGTTGTTTTATTTTCCTCGGAAACGGGTAACGGGAGAGACCAGCTGTGGGAGGTCATAGCCGGCGCGGCAGGAATCGGCGGCTGAAAGAGCGCGGCGATCGGTAAAAATGCGGAGCATACTGCGTGATTAGCCGGGTCAATCAAGGAATCAGGCGGAATTTTCAGAAATATGGCGGATTATAACGGCTGAGCGGCAGGAATAAAAACCCGAAATCGCGTATAATATACTTAAGGTATGTAGCCGAGGCGGCGCAAGCCTCCGAAACCAGCTTTAAAGTTTAAAGAATTGAGGGATTTTTATGGCTCAGCGGATAGCCACGGAATATGTTAAAGCCAAACTGCAGTTAACGCGCGAAGAGATGATCCGATTTGTCCGGTTTTTTGATGAGCAGCAGGTGCGCCTGCATGTGAAAGTGCTCGATAACGGCAGCCAAGAGGTGGTTCTCGAAGATCGTGCAGGGAGGGAAGAAATCCGCTTTACGTTTGAACGGGAAGAAGAGCTTTACGTATGCGTACTGTCATGCCGGCTGTTGCATCCGGGATTAACGAATGCGATGCGCAAGGCGGTCATGACATTCAAGGGCGACGCTATCGTCCGCCGTATTTACAGCCATTATACGATGATTTATCACTACGAGTCAGGCATGGTAAGGCGTATTGAAGAGAAAAATGATGCCGGCTTAAGATTGGTGTTCCAGTACAAGGACCGTCTTGGCGAGCTGGAGCGTCAGTTCCGGGAACGTGAGGTGGAGCGGCGGATTGAGCGGCTGCAAAGCCGGATCAACGAGCTGCTCGATCTTCGCAACGGCGCCTGCTCCGCGGGCGAAGTTCAAGGGATTGACCGGCAGCTGCAGATTTGCTCTCATCAGCTATTCGTCCTGGAAGCCTGATACTGTATCGTGAAGGAGCCGCCTTTTGGCGGTTCTTTTTTCATCGGTCCGTGTCCAGAAAATTAATATTTCATTTCAAAAAAAAGGGTTGCATTTAGCGGCGATAGATGTTATTTTTATCTTCGTTGAAATCAATAATAGGAACCAGGATTCACTCAGGACATGGTAATGTTACGAGAGATTATTCCCTCGAGAAGTGAATGACGTAGGTCCTAGCGGATGAAATTTTTCAAACATTTTATTCCTAGGAAGGGGGAGCCGAAAGATGGAATATTCGACTTTCGGAAGGCACGTTGCGGTTGATACTTGGGGTGTAGATTTTGAACTACTTAACAATGCGGACTTTTTGGAAGCCCACATGGTAGAGGCGGCCGAAGCTTGCGGCGCTTCCGTACTCTCGGTTCAAGCCAAACAATTTGAGCCTCAAGGTGCAACGGTGTTGGTGCTTTTATCGGAAAGCCATCTCTCGATTCATACTTATCCCGAGAAAGGCTTTGCCGCTCTGGACTGCTATACCTGTGGTGAAACTGTGGATCCGCAGCTGGCGATCGATTACATGCTTGCTGTACTGAAACCGGAAACGGCGTATGCGAAGAAACTTGTGCGGGGCATGGGTGAACTTCAAGTAGTTGAACCGCAATTGAAACAAATCGAGCTGGTTTAATACCGGCACCCGCTATTTGTAACGAAATAACCATGGGGATCCATGGTTATTTCTTTTTGTACCGGAATAGAAAGCGCCATTAAAGGTTAAAAATAGAAAACATGCGTCAAACAAGTTTCATAAATTCATCACGGAACAGATCGTCCAAACATGATATAATAATGAAGAATTCTTAAAGAGGCAGGTGATGAACGCATGCACATTATTGTTGTCGGTTTGAACTATCGAACGGCGCCCGTCGAAGTCCGGGAACGGTTCACGTTTGTGGAACGGGATTTGCCCGAGGCACTCAGTCAGCTGAAGCAAACCAAAAGCATATTGGAATGCGCCATCGTTGCAACCTGCAACCGTACGGAACTGTACGCGGTCGTAGACCGTCATCACCTGTGCGCTCATTATATCCGCTCGTTTATGGAGAAGTGGTTCTCTCTTTCCAGAGATGAATTCACAAACCATTTATATATGTATGAGGACGATCATGCGATCGAACATTTGATGCGCGTTACAAGCGGTTTGGACTCGATGGTGCTTGGAGAGACCCAAATTTTGGGACAAGTCCGCAACGCCTTTTTGCTTGCCCAGCAGCAGAAGACGACGGGAACGATTTTCAATATGCTGTTTAAGCAAGCCGTTACGATGGCCAAGCGCGCCCACTCCGAAACAACGATCGGCGAATCGGCCGTATCGGTCAGCTATGCGGCGGTGGAGCTGGGCAGAAGAATTTTCGGTCAATTTTCCAAAAAAACGGTCATGATTTTGGGCGCGGGCAAAATGAGCGAGCTGACGGCCAAGCATCTGTACGGCAACGGTGCGGACCGCGTGCTCGTCGTGAACCGCACATACGAACGGGCGGTGGAGCTTGCGGGTAAGTTTAACGGCATTCCTTGCTCGATGGAAGAGGCGGTTAGCCGGCTGCATGAGGCGGATATTATTATCAGCTCGACCGGAGCCAGCGGATTTGTTCTTACCCGCAGCCAGGTGGCTGAGGCGATGAGCAAGCGCAAGTCGCGGCCGTTGTTCATGATCGACATCGCGGTTCCGCGCGATCTGGATCCGGCCATCGCCTCCGTCGAAAATGTGTTTCTTTACGATATCGACGATTTGGAAGGCATCGTAGAGATGAATCTCGAGCAGCGGCGCAAGGAAGCGCAGAAGATCGAGCTGATGATCGAGGATGAGCTGGAAGAGTTTAAGTTGTGGTACAAGACGCTCGGCGTCGGCCCGCTGATCCGGGCGCTTCAGGAGAAGGCTTCGGATATCCAGCAGGAAACGATGGCCAGCTTGACCAAGAAGCTGCCGGGACTGGACGAGCACGAATTGAAGGTCATTCATAAGCTGACCAAAAGCATCGTGAACCAAATGATGCACGATCCGATTCTCCGCATTAAAGAGCTGGCCGCCGACAAAAAAGCCGACGAGGCGATGGAGCTGTTTGTGAAGCTGTTCGCACTCGAAGAGCCGCTTGCGCAAGCTGCCGCGGCCGAAAGGAATGCGGCTGCAGCGGCATCCGCATCCGGCAAGGCAGACATAAAGAGCGCCGGTAGAGGCGCATTGGCAGCGACGATGCCTTAAGCCGGGAGGCGCATATGTTCAGTAAATATTGGTTCTACGACGCGATTTTGTATGTGTATGCCCTGAGCCTTCTGTTTTACTTCTCCGACTTCGTGGACGCGAATCGGAGAGCAAAGCGGATAGGTGCAGGGCTGCTTGTTTTCGTCTGGATTTTGCAAACGGGCTTCCTGCTTGTAAGAATCGTATCCCATTTCGACATGACGTTGTTTTCCCGGTTTGAATACTGGTTTGGCGTCTCATGGCTGCTCGTCACGGTGTCGCTTGTCATCAGCCGCTTTTTCCGGATCGAGTTCATCGTGTTTCTCGTCAATGTGATCGGTTTCGGGGTGCTTGCCCTGAATTTGTTCACGAATCCGAATGCCAAGGTTAAGCCGGCCGCATGGGAAACGACCCGGGAGCTGCTTATCGTACATATTAGCCTTATTACTTGCTCGTTCGCCGCGCTGACGATCGGAGCCGTTTTTTCCGGAATGTATCTTTTTTTGCACCGGAGACTCAAATTCAAAAAGTGGTCGCAAACGCTGCTCCGTCTCCCGAGCCTTGAGCTGATCGACCGTTATGCGTTCCGGTGGGTGCTGGTCGGCATGCCGCTGCTCGCGCTGTCTTTATCGGTTGCGGTCGCGTTGATCGTTTTGGAAGGCAGATGGAACTATTTGCTGGACTGGAAAGTCATTTCCTCGTTCTCCGCTTTGGCGATGTACTGCGTCTATTTGATTCAGCGGGTGCTGCTCGAACGGACAGGCTGGCAGACGGCGCAGTGGAATCTGGTTTGCTTCGCCTTTCTCATCGTCAATTCGTTGATCAATCCGATGTCGAAATTTCACCAATGATCATGACCTCTTATGGAGGGAGCGTGCGATAGATGGGCGGTTACCCGGTCATACTGAAACTGGAAGGAATACGGTGCGTCGTCATCGGCGGGGGCGCCGTGGCGGAGCGGAAAACAGCCGGTCTCTTGGATGCGGGGGCGGATATCGTTATCGTCGTCAGTCCATCGCTCACACTGCAGCTGAGGAAGCTTGCCGAATCGGGACGGATTACGGCCGAAATAAAAGAGTACGAGCAGTCCGATATCCGGGGGGCGGGACTTGTATTCGCGGCTACCGACAGCCGGGAAGTAAACGCCCGGGTTGCCAGTGACGCCGCCCGCGCCGGCGTTATGGTGAATACCGCCGACGAGGGTAGCGGCGGCTCGTTCATCACGCCCGCTGTCGTCCGGCGCGGCGATCTGCTGCTGGCGGTAACGACGTCCGGCGCAAGCCCGGCGCTGGCGGCGCACATCCGGCAGGAGCTTGAGCACCGTTACGGGCCGCGTTATGAAGCGGCTCTGCGCGATTTGAAACGTTTGCGCGAAGAATTGAAGAAGTTGGTACCGGATGCGGTCAAGCGTAAGGAACTGCTGCGGGAGGCGGCCCAGCGAATGAATGCGGAGCTGACGGCATCTGAGGTTCATGCGGTCAGGGAACGGAATCCGGGCGATGCCGACGTGGAGCAGCACTAGGCGTGTCAAGAGTGCGGCAGCGGCTGTTAATGATGGTCGGCCCGCGCGGCGGAGCCTTTTTGCCACATTCTCACTGCCATTCATACATACTTAAAGAGGAGGCTGATTCGCATGACATTGCGCAAAGGGCGGACGATTGTGGTCGGAACGAGGCAGAGCGCGCTTGCGCTGACCCAGACCGGCCAGGTTATCGACGGGCTGCGGGAGCTGTCGGCACGGCACGGGATGGATTACAGCTTTGAAATCCGCAAAATCGTGACGAAGGGTGACCGGATCCTCGATGTGACGCTGTCGAAAGTAGGCGGCAAAGGTCTTTTTGTAAAAGAAATCGAGCAGGCGCTGCTTGATAAAGAGATCGATTTGGCGGTACACAGCATGAAGGACATGCCGTATGAGCTGCCGGAAGGGCTCATGAACGGAGCTGTTCCGAAACGGATCGATCCGCGCGACTGCATCATTACACGCGGCGGCGAAGGGCTGGCCGAGCTGCCTCACGGAGCCAGAGTGGGGACGAGCAGCCTCAGGCGCGCCAGCCAGCTGCAGCACTACCGTCCGGATCTTCGTCTGGAACCGGTCCGGGGCAATATCGACTCGCGAATCCGCAAGCTGGAAACCGAAGGCTTCGATGCGATCGTGCTGGCGGCAGCTGGTCTTACGAGAATGGGCTGGCAGGAGAGGATGACGGCGCCGCTTGAGGTCGATGTTTGTCTGCCGGCCGTCGGGCAGGGGGCGCTTGGCATTGAATGCCGCCAGGAGGATACGGAAATCAGGGAACTGCTGTCGCTGTATAACGATCCGGAAACAGAGCTTGCCGTCCGTGCGGAACGCAGCTTTCTCGGCGCCCTGAACGGAGGCTGCCAAATTCCGATCGGCGCTTATGCGACGATAAGCGGGGGTTCGGAGGAAGAACCGGAGCTGCAGTTGACCGGTATGGTAGGCAATCCTGACGGAAGCACGGTATTAAAGGAAATGCGCCGCGGAACGGATCCGGAAGCGCTTGGGAAAGAAGTTGCGGATGCGCTCCGGGCGATAGGAGCGGATCGCATTTTGTCGGAAATTGGGGGATAAAGATGGATAAAGGGAAAGTGTTTCTGGTCGGCGCGGGCCCGGGAGATCCGAAGCTGATCACCGTCCGCGGACTGGAGTGTATCTCCTGCAGCGACGTCATCGTTTACGACCGGCTTGCCAGTCCGAGGCTGCTGAAGCATATGAAGCCGGGAGCGGAGAAAGTGTATGTGGGCAAGCTGCCCGACCGCCATACGATGAAGCAGGAAGATATCAATCAGCTGCTGGTCGATCTGGCGCTGCAAGGCCGAACGGTGACGCGGCTGAAAGGCGGCGACCCGACGATTTTCGGCCGGGTGGGGGAAGAAGCGGAGCTGCTGCAGGAGAATGGGATCGAGTTCGAAATCGTCCCGGGCATTACGTCGGCGATCGCGGTTCCCGCTTATGCCGGCATCCCCGTTACGCATCGGGATTTGGCTTCGTCGCTGTCGATCATTACCGGTCATGAAAGTCCGGACAAGCTGGACCGTTCCATCCACTGGGACAAAGTGACGAACGCGACCGGAACGCTTATTTTTCTGATGGGCATCGCCAAGATCGGATACATTAGCGAGCAGCTGATCCGCTACGGCAAATCGCCGCAAACGCCGGTCGCGCTCATCCGCTGGGGAACCCGTCCCGAGCAGGAGACGCTTGTCGGCACGCTGGAGACGATTGAACGCCAAGTGAAGGAAGCGAATTTCCAGCCGCCGGCGGTCATCGTCGTAGGTGAAGTGGTGAACCAGCGCGAGCAGTTAAAATGGTACGAAAACAAACCGTTGTTTGGGACGCGTGTGCTCGTCACGCGCGCGCGCGCGCAGGCCAGCGAGCTGTGCGACCGCATTGAAGCGCTTGGAGGAGAGCCGTGCGAATATCCCGTTATCGATGTGCGGGAGCCGGAAAGTCCGCAGGCGGCGCTTGCGATCCGGGAGGCGCTCGCCGATCCGCAGCGCTACGACTGGATCATGTTTACGAGCGTGAACGGAGTCGAGTACTTCTTCCGCTGGCTGAAACGGCTGGGCGTCGATATCCGCGCGTTCCACCGCGCGCGGATCGCGGCTGTCGGTCCGAAGACGGCAGAAGCACTCGAAGCACGCGGTCTTTGCGTCGATTCGCTGCCGTTCAAGTTTCAAGCGGACGGTTTGCTGGACAGCTTGGCGGATCATATTGAGCCCGGACAAACCGCTCTTCTGCCCCGCGGCGATTTGGCGCGGGAGACGCTGCCCGCAGCGCTGGATCAGCGGGGCGTAAAATCGGTAACCGTCGACGTCTACGAAACGGTGCTTGCCGATGCGCAGGATGTGTTCGCGCTTGAATGGCTGCGGAACAAGGAGGTCCATGTCGTTACGTTCACCAGCTCCTCTACCGTTACGAATCTGATGGAACTGCTGCGGCGCAGCGGCGTCGATAATCCTGCCGAGCTGCTGCAGGGTGCCGAAATCGCCTGCATTGGACCGGTAACGGCCCGTACGGCCAAGGAAGCCGGCTTGACGGTGACGATCGAGCCGCAGGAGGCGACCATCGACGGGCTCGTCGCCGCAATTGCGGCGCGGCGGGCGGAAATGCGGTTATAAGACGGGATAGGCCGGAAGCTTTTTTTGCCGAATCACATCCGAAGCTACCGATGCTGTCTTCATCAGTGACGACAGTTTCGTGAACATATAGAAGTTTGTCTTTGTGCAAAAGCGATTAGGAGGTCAACGCTATGAACTTTCCAACCGTAAGACACCGCCGGCTGCGCCGGACCGCCGCGCTGAGAGGTCTCGTGCGTGAAACGGTATTGACGCTTAACGATCTCATTTATCCGATTTACGTTACGTATGGTTCGGACATTAAGGATGAAATCTCTTCGATGCCCGGTGTGTACCGTTTTTCACTGGACAGACTCGAAGCGGAAATCCGCGAAATCGTAGACGCCGGCATTACGTCCATCATGATATTCGGCATTCCGGAACATAAGGATGCGGTCGGAACGAGCGCCTATGATCCGAACGGAATCGTGCAGGAAGCGACGCGCAAGGTGAAGGAGTGGGCTCCGGATCTCGTCGTTATTGCCGACACCTGTCTGTGCCAATATACGGACCACGGCCACTGCGGGATCGTTCATCGCAACGAAAGGACCGGAGAGGCGGAAGTCGACAATGACGCTTCGCTTGCACTGCTTGTGCGCACCGCCGTCTCCCAGGCCCAGGCGGGCGCCGATATGATCGCGCCGTCCAACATGATGGACGGGTTCGTGCTGTCCATCCGCGCCGGACTGGATGAAGCGGGGTTCGCCGACATTCCGATTCTTTCTTATTCGGTTAAATATTCGTCGGCCTACTACGGCCCGTTCCGGGAGGCTGCCCATTCCGCGCCGCAGTACGGCGACCGCAAGTCGTATCAGATGGACCCCGCCAATTTGCGGGAAGCGCTGCGCGAAGCGGAGTCGGACATCGCCGAAGGGGCGGACATGCTGATGGTAAAACCGGCTCTCGCCTATTTGGATGTCATACGCGCGCTGAAAGAAAATTTCGATCTTCCCGTAGCCGCCTACAACGTAAGCGGCGAGTATGCAATGGTGAAGGCGGCTAGCGCAAACGGCTGGATCGACGAAAAGTCGATCGTGATGGAGTCGCTTCTCGGCATGAAACGCGCGGGCGCCGATTTGATCATTACGTACCACGCGAAGGACGTCGCCCGCTGGCTGTAGAAGATAGGCTTACGAAGTGGTTTTGCTTCGCAAAAACTTAAGCTTATGCTTACGATGTGGTTTTGCCTCCGGCAAAACCTTTAGGAGGGATCATATGATCGGACAGATAGGCAGAAAAAAGGACGACCGGTCGCGGGAAGCGTTTGAGAAAGCGAAACGCGTTATTCCCGGCGGCGTCAACAGTCCGGTGCGCGCGTTCAAATCGGTCGGACTGACGCCGGTTTACGTGGAGCGCGGAGAAGGCTGCACGGTTTACGATATTGACGGAAACCGGTATATCGACTATGTCGGTTCGTGGGGACCGCTCATTATGGGCCATGCCCATCCTGAAGTTGTGGAGGCGCTGAAGAAGACGGCGGAAAAAGGAACGAGCTTCGGCGCGCCGACGGAGCTGGAAACGCTGATGGCCGAGCTCGTTTGCGAGCGCGTTCCTTCCTGCGACATCGTGCGGATGGTCAACTCCGGCACGGAGGCGACGATGAGCGCCCTGCGGCTGGCGCGCGGCTATACCGGACGGAGCAAAATTTTGAAATTCGAAGGCTCGTACCACGGCCATGCCGACAGTCTGCTCATTAAAGCGGGTTCCGGCGTCGCGACGCTCGGTCTTCCGGACAGCCCCGGCGTTCCCGAAACGATTGCGGCGCATACGATTACCGTTCCATACAACGACCTTGAATCAGTCAAGCTCGCGTTTGAGAAGTTCGGCGAGCAGATCGCCTGTATTATCGTCGAGCCGGTTGCCGGCAACATGGGCGTCGTGCCGCCGCTGCCGGGATTTCTGCAGGGCCTGCGCGATGTGACGGAGAAGTACGGCACTCTGCTTATTTTTGACGAGGTGATGACGGGGTTCCGCGTCGACTATCATTGCGCGCAAGGTTTGTACGGCATAACGCCGGATTTGACCTGCCTCGGCAAAGTGATCGGCGGCGGTCTTCCGGTCGGCGCTTACGGCGGAAAAAGGGAAATTATGGAGCGGATGGCGCCGGCGGGGCCGATTTATCAAGCCGGCACGCTGTCGGGCAATCCGCTCGCAATGGCGGCCGGATATACGACGCTGAAGCTGCTGACGCCGCAGACGTATGAGCTGCTCGAGCGGCTGTCCGTGCAGCTGCAGGCCGGATTCGAGCACAACGCCCGCAAGATCGGCATCCCCGTAACGATCAACAGGGTAGGCTCAATGATTTGTCCTTTCTTTACGGAGCAGCATGTCATCAACTACGACATCGCCCGGACATCGGACCTGGAACGGTTCAAAAACTATTTTGGCGCGATGCTGGAGCTTGGAGTAAGCGTCGCCCCATCCCAGTTCGAAGGCATGTTCATGTCGGCTGTGCATACGCCGGAAATTGTGGATCAGACGATCGCTGCGCATGATAAAGCGCTGCGCCGCCTGTAACGAAAGGCGGACAGGGCATGTTTGATTACAGCCAGGCGCTCCGGAAAGGGGAATGGCTGGAAATACCGCTTTCCGCCCTAGCGCTAACCGGATCGGAATCAAAAGGAGCGGCAGTGCCCGCAGGTTTAAGCAATCCGGACGAAGGAGCGGTCCAGTCTGAACCCGAAAGCCGTCCGGACGAGGAAGTCGGCCCGTCCGAAGCCGGAAGCGATGAGCGCGAGGGAGCCGCTCCGCTTGGGGCCGGAAGCCACCCGCACGAAGTGCGGCAGAGGCTTCTGGCCCTCTCTTTGTTTCCGGCAAAATGGATCAACCGTCTGTTTTCGGTCGGCGGCATACGTCTGGAAGGAGAGACGGTGCGCCTGCTGGCGTTTCCGGCGGCGAATCCCGCCGCCGACCCGCTGTATCGCCAGGCAGCGGAAGCGCTACGCGAACTGAAGCGGAGGGAGGAGAAGCCGGGCAGTAACGGCCGACCGGACAAATCCGGCAGCTTGAAAGCGGCCGGCGCCGCAATCGTTCCCATTCTGTACCAAGACGATTACTGCATGGTACTCGATAAGCCGGCCGGAATGCCCGTGCATGCTTCTTTTCCCGGACAGCGGGGAACGCTGGACGAAGCGGCGGCGCTGCACTGCCTGCTTGCGGGTGACCCGCTGCCTGTACGGCATGTGCACCGGCTCGATGAGGATACGTCGGGACCGGTTCTTTACACGAAAAACGATCTTTCCCAGCTGCGGCTCGATGAAGAGATGCGGCATAAACGCATTGACCGGCAGTACATCGCGCTTGTGGAAGGGATTCCCGCGCGCAGCCGGGGGACGGTCCGCGCTCCGATCGGCAAGGACCGGCACCACCGCTCGCGCCGGCGGGTACATCCGGGTGGCGATGAAGCCGTTACCCATTACGAAGTGGCGGAACGGTTTGCCGCCGCCGCTCTGCTGAGGCTTCGCCTGGAAACGGGCCGGACCCATCAGATCCGGGTTCATATGAGCCATCTGGGACATCCTCTGATCGGCGATACGCTGTACGGAGGAAGCGCAGGTCTGCTCGGACATCAGGCGCTGCACGGCGAAAAAATCATTTTCACCCACCCGCTCTCCGGTGACCGGATGGAAATCGTTTCACCCGTACCGGAATGGTTTGAAGCGGTCCGTTCGCGTTTGAAGGGTTAATTCATAGTCATGCCGTGCTTCTCCCTGCCATATAGATAGATAGTGAATGATATTATAGCCCAAGCATTCAGCAGGGGAAGGGAGGATTGAAGCATGACGGATCAAAGTAACGGGCTGCGCTTCGACGTTTACGAACGCGTTCATTTGCCGGATGAAGTCCCCGCTATCGAGGAACTTGAGGAAATTGAGCTCGTTCCCCGCATCCAGGTAGTGCAGCAGGGTAATCAGGCGCTGCTCAAGGGGCAGCTTCTGCTGCGCGGCGTCTACAGGACGCTGGAGAGCGAGACGTCCCCGCAGACGATGGAGCACCGCATTCCGGTCGAAATTACGCTTCCTATGAACCGTATTGAACGGCTCGACGATATTTCCGTGGAAATCGATAACTTTGATGTCGATCTGCTCTCGGTCAGAACGCTCAATATTACAGGTGTGCTGTCGCTTCTCGGGATAAAAATGGAGGGGGCGCCCGAACCGGATCCTTCGTGGCAGGAGGAGCCGTTTACCGTCGTACACCGGCGGGATCCGGATTTTTTGCCGGACAATGCCGGGGCGGGAGCGGCAAGCGTCTTTCCGAATCCGGCAGCGGACGATGCTGCTTGGGGTGCGGCGCGGAGAGCTGCGGCGGAACCGGGTGCCGACTATGAGGGCGCTCAGCCGTATAAAGCGTATGCGGCGCCGCCGCAAACAGCAGGCTTGCACAGTGCGCCGCAGCCGTCTTTCAGGCAGCCGGCAGCGCCGGATCCGGAGGCGTATTGGCCGGTGGAGCGGCCTGCAGCCGAGCTTGCAAGGCCGCAAGCGGATCGGCCGCCGCACCAAACGGCCGCGGCGGATGCTTATGCGCAGCCGTCTTTTCCTGCATGGACGCAGCAGCTGCAGCAGGCGATACGTCCGCAGCCGCCGCACGAGCCGGTGACGGAACCGTTTGCCGGGGAAGCGGAAAGCCATTCCGATATATCTGCCGGGTATACGAGTTATCCGGAGAAGGACAGGGAGCCCGAACCCCAAGGATGGGAGCTGCTGTCCGGGGGAGCGGATGCACAGCTATATAATGAGCCTGAAGAAGAGGATCAATACCAGGATGTACCGGATCGTGCGGAAGCGGAGGCGTACTTTCATTCCGTAGCCGGAGCATATGCGGAACAAACGGAAGGTGCGGATCAACGGCCGGATGAAGATGAGGCGGAGGAGGAGCCGGTTTATTTTTCCCCGTTCTTTACGGAGCCTGAGGCGTCGTTCGCCGCAGCTCCGCCGGATAACGAAAAACAGGAGATGCGGGTAGCGGTCGGCAGCAAGAAGCCGCACCAACCGCAGGAGCCCGCGCGGAGGGAACAAAGCGGATTCGGCTTTAAATCGCTGCTTGCTTCCAGCAGGCGCGAGCAGGAAGCAAGGCAGGCCGCGGAGCAGTACGCCAGCCGGCTCGCTTTGGAGGAAGAAACAAGCGGCGGAGAAGATATTGAATGGAAAAGTCTGTTTTTGGGGCGTTTCGGCGAGGAGGACGAATTCCGCAAAGTCCGGCTGTGCATTGTACAGAGGGAGGAGACGCTCGATCAGATCGCGGAGCGTTATCAGCTCAATCCGCGTGAAATCGCGCTGTACAACCGTCTCTCCAATCAGAGCGTCGCCCAGGGACAGGTGCTCTACATTCCTTGACTTCGCAGCGCAGCGAAAGTTGTCCGGCGCTCTGAACATCCGCCTCCGCCTTGAACCGGGGCTGCTCCCTTATTGCTTGCGACGGCGTTTTCCAAATGGAAAACGCCTTTTTTATTTTTGGGCGTTCCAATAAGAAGGCGCATCAACGATCCGCTTCCGTTTTTTCATGTGGATGATGTCCGCTTGGCGGGCCCAATATCGCGCGGTCAGGTTGACTGAACGGCTCAATAACGGTAAAATAGACATAATCTTATGTTGATCTCAACAACGTTGATGGGGAAGAGCCGGCAGATGAGCCTTCAGAGAGCAAAACCGTGTATGCTGTGAGGTTTTGCAGGATATCGCTGCGGCAGGTCGCCCCGGAGTTGCCCGCCGTACTGCAGCGTTTAAACGTGTGATGCCTGCGTACCGGCCGGCCGGCAGCAGCCGTTATCTGTTCAGAGTGCCGTTCTCCCGGAAAGGGACACGGAACAAAGGTGGTACCACGGAAGATAACCTTTCGTCCTTTGCTATAGGGGCGAGAGGTTTTTTTATTTTTCAAAATCTAGCAAAGTTCACGTTTCATGCCTGACCTTTCTTAGATTTCACCGCGAAACTATTGCTGGCCCGTATAAGACGGCGGCTGCAGTTTCCGCTTGCAAGCTACAATTACTCATAGTGAGGATGAACGCGATGTCTGAGAAACAAACGACAACGGAAATGCCGACGACATACGATCCGAAAGCGGCAGAACAAAAAGGCTACGATTACTGGATAGAAGGCGGCTACTTCAAAGCCGGTCAAAGACCGGATGCGAAGCCGTATACGATCGTCATTCCGCCTCCGAACGTGACGGGGATGCTTCATATCGGCCACGCGCTTGATTTTACGCTGCAGGATATTTTGATCCGCACGAAACGGATGCAGGGCTATGACGCCCTCTGGCTGCCGGGCGCCGACCACGCCGGCATTGCGACGCAAACAAAGGTGGAGCAGAAGCTGCGCGAGGAAGGATTGTCCCGCTACGACCTGGGCCGCGACAAGTTTTTGGAGCGGGTGTGGGAGTGGAAGGAAGTGTATGCCGGCACGATCCGCGAGCAGTGGGCGAAAATGGGCTTTTCTCTCGACTACAGCCGCGAGCGGTTTACGCTTGATGAAGGACTCTCGCGCGCGGTGCGCGAAGTGTTCGTCCGCCTGTACGAGAAAGGTCTCATTTACCGCGGCAAAAAAATTATTAACTGGGATCCGGCCGCGCGCACGGCGCTTTCCGATATCGAGGTTGAATATAAAGAAGTAAACGGCAATCTGTACCACCTCCGCTATCCGCTTAAGGACGGCAGCGGTTACGTGACGGTCGCCACGACCCGTCCGGAGACAATGCTCGGCGATACCGCCGTCGCGGTTCATCCCGAAGACGAGCGCTACAAGCATCTCATCGGCCAAATGCTCGTGCTGCCGATTATCGGCCGCGAAATTCCGATCGTCGGCGACGAGTATGTCGAGAAGGACTTTGGATCCGGAGCGGTCAAAATTACGCCGGCCCACGATCCGAACGACTTCGAGGTCGGCCTGCGCCATGACCTGCCGCAAATTATTGTCATGGACGAGAGCGGCATCATGAACGAGAACGCCGGCCCTTACAATGGAATGGACCGCGCGGACTGCCGCAAGGCGATTGTGAAGGATCTGCAGGAGAGCGGCGTTTGCATACAGATTGAAGAGCACGTCCATCAGGTCGGCCACAGCGAACGGAGCGGCGCGGTCGTCGAGCCGTACCTGTCTACGCAGTGGTTCGTTGCGATGAAACCGCTCGCGGATGCGGCCATTGCCGCGCAGAAGTCCGGCAAAGGCGTCAACTTCGTGCCGGACCGCTTCGAGAAAATTTATTTGCACTGGATCGAAAACGTGCGCGACTGGTGCATCTCCCGCCAGCTGTGGTGGGGACACCGCATTCCGGCGTGGTACTGCGACAAGTGCGATTCGCTGCACGTTGCCCGCGAAGATTTGGCCGAGTGCCCGTCCTGCGGCTCGGGCGAGCTGCGCCGCGACGAAGACGTGCTCGACACGTGGTTCAGCTCGGCGCTGTGGCCGTTCTCGACGCTCGGCTGGCCGGATGAGGACAGCGAAGATCTGAAACGCTACTATCCGACCGATGTACTCGTGACCGGATACGATATTATTTACTTCTGGGTTGCCCGGATGATTTTCACGGCGCTTGAATTTACGGACCAAATCCCGTTCAAGGACGTGCTTATTCACGGTCTGGTGCGCGACGCCGAAGGCCGCAAAATGTCCAAGTCGCTCGGCAACGGCGTCGATCCGCTGGAAGTGATCGAGAAGTACGGCGCGGATGCGATGCGCTTTATGATTTCGACCAGCAGCACGCCGGGACAGGATTTGCGCTTCCGCTGGGAGAGGGTGGAGCAGGCCCGCAACTTCGCGAACAAAATTTGGAACGCGTCGCGTTTTGCGCTTATGAACCTGGAAGACGTCTCCTTCGCGGATATCGATATCAGCGTGGAGCTTGGCACGGCGGACCGCTGGATTTTGCACCGGCTGAACGAAACGTCCCGCTCCGTCACGCGTCTGATCGATGCTTACGAATTTGGGGAAACCGGCCGGTTGCTGTATAATTTCATCTGGGACGATCTATGCGACTGGTACATTGAATTCGCGAAG
Organism: Paenibacillus beijingensis; assembly: GCF_000961095.1. NCBI lineage: Bacteria > Bacillati > Bacillota > Bacilli > Caryophanales > Paenibacillaceae > Paenibacillus > Paenibacillus beijingensis. The sequence continues at coordinate 3,923,977 of NZ_CP011058.1, forward strand.
CTGAACCTGTACGGATCCGATCCGGCAGCCAAGCGCGCGACCCAATCGGTACTCGCTTACGTGCTGGATCGAACGCAGCGGCTCATCCATCCGTTCATGCCGTTCATCAGCGAGGAAATCTGGCAGCATCTGCCGCATGAAGGCGACACGATTACGCTGGCCCAGTGGCCGGCGTACGACGAGAAGCTGGAAGCGCCGGAAGCGGTGCGCGAGATGGAGCTGCTGATGGATATGATCCGCGCGGTGCGCAACATCCGGGCTGAAGTGAACGTGCCGATGAGCAAAAAGGTAGAGCTGTTGATCAAGCCTTCGGGCGAAGCGGAAGCTGCCATCCTGACGCGCAACGAAGAGTTCGTGAGCCGGTTCTGCGGCACGTCGGCCCTTACGGTCGATATCTCGCTTTCCGCTCCCGATAAAGCGATGACGTCCGTCGTCTCCGGCGCCGAGCTGTACTTGCCGCTGGCGGGACTGATCGATATCGAGCAGGAAATCGCACGGCTTGAGAAAGAAAAAGCGACGCTGGACGGCGAAGTGCTGCGCATCGAGAAGAAACTGGCGAACGCCGGCTTCGTATCGAAAGCGCCGGCCAAAGTCATTGAAGAAGAACGGGCCAAAATGGCCGATTATGCCGATAAACGCGCCAAGGTGCTGGCTCGCATCGACGAGCTGCGCGGATAGCCGGCTTTAGGAAGAAGGAAGCAAAGGTGACGGAACGAAAGCAAGAGATTCTTGAACCGATGTCAAGCTACGAGGAAGCGCGGCAGTGGATTGAAGGGCTGGTGCCGTTCGGCATCCGGCCCGGTCTTGACCGGGTCAAGGAACTGATGGAACGGCTCGGACACCCCGAGCGCCGGCTGAAGTTTATCCATGTCGCGGGCACGAACGGGAAAGGTTCCGTATGCGCCTATTTGACCTCGGTGCTGATCAAATGCGGCTACGATACGGGGACGTTCACGTCCCCTTACATAACCAAATTTACGAACCGGTTCCAATATAACGGGCGGGATATCGAAGAAGAAACGCTGCTTATGCTGGCAAACCGGCTGAGGCCGCACGTGGAAGAAATCGCCGCGACCGAGCTCGGTTCTCCGACGATGTTCGAAGTGGCGACGGCGCTGGCGATTCTTTTTTATGCAACGGTCGCATACCCGGATTTCGTCGTGTTCGAAACCGGGCTCGGCGGCCGTCTCGATGTGACCAACATTGTGACGCCGGTTATTTCGATCATTACGAATGTCGGGCACGACCATATGGATATTTTGGGCGACACGCTTGCCAAAGTCGCAGCGGAGAAAGCGGGCATTATCAAAAACGGCGTACCCGTCGTCTCCGCCGTAGCGCCGGGGGAAGCGCTGGACGTCATCAAGGCGAAAGCGGCCGCTTCCAAAAGCACGCTCTATCAGCTTGGGGAGCAGTTCCGCGAACTGCCGCTGCAGGTAGCCGAAGACGGGCAGACGTTTACGTTCGAGGGGCCTTTCCGCACGGTTTCTCCGCTAAGCGTAACACTGAGCGGCGCGCATCAGCGAACGAACGCGGCCGTCGCCGTCATGGCGCTGGAAGTGCTGCGCCAGTATTACGCGCTGCTGATTGACGACGAGCATTTGATCGAAGGGCTGAAGAGCACTGCTTGGCCCGGACGGCTCGAAATGGTGTCCAGGCAGCCGCGGATGCTGCTCGACGGGGCGCACAATCCCGAAGGAGCCGAGACGCTTGCGGCGGCGCTGCGCGACGTGTACCGCTACGAGCGGCTTTATATTATGATGGGAATGCTGGAGAACAAGAGTCATCGCGAGTCTCTCCGGCATATACTTCCAATAGTGGATACTCTTATTCTGACCGAGCCCGATTTCCGCAAAGCAATGCCCGCAGGGCGGCTCGGAGAAATCGTCCGCGAGCTGCTGCAGGAGGCCGGGCGTCCCGTCGAAGTTATCGTGGAGCCCGACTGGACGGCCGCGCTTGACAACCTGCAGCGGATCACCGGGGACGCCGACCTTGCGGTCGTTACCGGAACATTATATTTGATAGCCGATGTCCGCGCCCGAGTGCTGGATCATTCGGATTCTGAAAAAGGTTGGTGAACCGTCATCGTGAGTACAGCAGAACATGTTCATTTCATCGGCATCGGCGGTTACGGCATGAGCGCCATTGCGCGCGTCATGCTCGAAATGGGATATAAAGTAAGCGGCTCCGACGTTACCCGGCAGGAGCTGACCGAGAAGCTCGCCAAGAAAGGGGCGGCCGTATATATCGGGCATGACGCGAGGCATGTGGCCGGCGCCGATCTGGTCGTCTATTCGACCGCTCTTTCCCGGGACAATGTGGAGCGCAAGGCGGCGGAGAGCCTCAATATTCCGGTGCTTCACCGCTCGCAAATGCTTGCGCGGCTGATGAACGCGGGCAAAGGCATCGCGGTGGCCGGCGCGCACGGCAAAACGACGACTTCGTCGATGATTGCGCTCGTCATGGAAACGTGCGGCGCCGACCCCACCTACATTATCGGCGGCGAAATCGTCAATGTGGGAACGAACGCCAAGGCGGGCAAAGGCGAATTTGTCGTCGCCGAGGCGGACGAAAGCGACGGCTCCTTCCTGCACTATCATCCGGCACTGGCGGTCGTGACCAACATCGAGCCGGACCATCTGGAAAATTACGGCGGCAACTTCGACAACTTGAAGAAGGCGTATGTCCAGTTTCTGTCTCAGGTGAAGGAGGACGGCAAAGCGATCGTTTGCGCCGACGACGAAAACATCGTGGAGCTGCTTCCCGCGCTGACCGCATCGCAGCCGAAGGAACGAATCATTACGTACGCCATTGACGGTGAGGCCGACTACAAGGCGGACAACATCGTCCTTGGCGACCGCAAGCTGTCGTTTACGATGTCGCACGGCGGCACGGAGCTCGGCACGGTCGAATTGTCCGTTCCGGGACGCCACAATGTATACAATGCGATGGCGACGATCATCACCTGTATGGAAGCGGGGTTGACGTTTGCAAGCATCGCGGCCGCCATCAGCGAATTTATCGGCGCCAAACGCCGTTTTCAAGTGATGGGCGAAGTGAACGATATTCTGATCATTGACGATTACGCTCACCATCCGACGGAAATCCGCGCGACGATCAGTGCGGCCAAGGCGACGGGGAAGCGGATTGTCGCGGTGTTTCAGCCGCAGCGCTACACGCGCACTTTTTTCCTGCTTGAGCAGTTTAGCCGTGCGTTTCCGGAAGCCGATGAAGTGATCATAACCGATATTTATTCGCCGGCCGGAGAAAAGCAGATTGAAGGCGTAAACTCGAGCAAGCTGGTGGAGATGATTCGCAGCAACAGCAACCCGAATACGACCTACGTGCCTTCCAAGGAAGAAGTCCAATCCTACCTTTCGCAGCGCGTGCAGCCCGGCGATCTTGTGCTGACGATGGGCGCGGGAGATATTTGGAAAGCGGCCGACGGGCTGGCCAAACAGCTGAAGGACGGGCTGCAGTAACGTTCAGGAAAAGCAACATAAAGAGGCGATCCGCTTTCGCAGCGGGCCGCCTCTTTTTGCGCATAACTCTCTCAACCGGTTCATAGAGTAGCAATAGAAGAACCGGACAAGGAGAGATAATGAATGAATCCGAAAGCGCGCATAACATACCGTTTCGATCAGACCGGCAAACTAGCTCCCTCCCCGGTGCCTTCCCGCTCGCCCGGCGCCTTGGAAACGGACCGGCCGGAGGCAAAGAGCAGTGAGTATACGGACAAAAGGCGGGTTAATGCGTCGAATGATAATAAAGGGACCGAAAATACGCTTTACCGGGAACCGCTTGAATTTACAACCGAATTCGTGCCGTGGGAGAGCCCGTTCCAGGATGATGTGAAGGCGCTGGAGCAGCTGATCCGCGACATGGAAAATGCTCCCGAGGATAAGGGGAAGGGACTGTCCGGAAACGTCATTCCGGACACAAGCATTAAGCCGGACGCAGGTGCCCGGCCGGAGCTCAGTTCCAAGTCTCAATCGCGCGGAGGACCTCATTCAGGCGCAAATCCGCAATCACCCTCGGAAGTGACCCGGAATATGGGCGGGTTTGATTCCGCCGAACATTACCCTTATTTTGACGTGTACTCCAACGGGTTTGAGCGTGAAGCGCCTTATGAGGCGGAGCATTCGCTGTTTACAGGGCCGATTATCGAGCTTGATGATGAGTATGAGGCTCTGCATGATAGAAAAAAGCTTTTTTTCGCCTCCGCTCGTCTAAAAGGACGCCAAGACATTCCGCCCAAATTCAGCGGCGCCCATCCGGGCAAAGGACCTTCGTGGCTGAAAGTGATCGCAACCGTAGCCGGAGCGCTTGCGACCGGAGCGCTGTTTGGCTATATGGCGCTGGCGATGTTCGCCGGGGAAGACGTCCTGCCGGACGGCGCCGCCGGCAACGCTCCGGCAGCGCAGAGCGATGCCGGGCGTCCCCCGGCCCAAGCAAACGGCGGCAGCGCTGATGGAACGGCGGGGGGAGAGGCGGCCGCAAACACGCCGGACAAAGCGGCGGGACAAGACGGCGCTGCGGCGCAGAAGAACGTGAAGGTGGACGGACAAATATACCAGCTGCTTCAATATGGTGTATTTAGAACGAGCGAGAGTGCCGATGAAGCGGCCGAACAGCTGCGTTCCAAAGGCTTCGCCGCCTCCGCTGTTTCCATGGACGGAGGGTATCGCGTCTATGCGGGCGTGGCCGGCGATCGCGATGGAGCGCTGGCGCTTGCCGGACAGCTTCCGGGTGTGGAAGTGTATATCAAGGAAGTGGAAGTCCAGCCGCTGTCATCGATAAGCTATCGCGGAGATGCTGCAGCGTTCAATGACTTTGCGCTGGCGACGAATCGTCTGATCCGCGCGCTCAGCGATTTGTCGCAGGCCCAGCTCATGCAGGATCAGCCGTCGGCGGTTTCCGAGGCGGCCACACAGGCGTGGACCGAGCTTCACCGGAAGTGGACGACGCAGCTCGCTCCGGTCCGCAAAGGCGTTGCCGCAGAAGCGGCGGTCGCGGCCGTCGATAAGCTGGCTCAAGCGGTCAACAGCGCCGCCGTTTCGATGGACAGCTATAACAAGAAGCCTTCCCGCGCGTCGATGTGGACGCTTCAGGGGGCGCTTATGGACGCTTTGTTCGCCGAGAAAGAGCTGTTCGGACTTATTCGCGCATTGTAAGGCCGCATTTGATCGCGTATAATAGACGATGATGTCAATACATGGCGAGAGGCGTTGAAAGATGAAGAAAAACGGCTGGATTCTCCTGTTATTCATCATACTCGGTCTTGTAACGGGATCGCTTGTGTCCACATGGTTCAAGACCGTCCAGGGGTTGTCTTTCCTGTCGAAGTCCATACCGCTTACGTGGTCTCCTGCCGCCGATTTGCACGTCGTCAGCTACGATTTGACTTTTCAAGTGGACCTGAGTCTGTTCAGCATTGCCGGGCTGCTGCTTGCGCTGTGGCTGTACCGGAAAATGTAGCATCGACCGAAAAAATAGGCATCCCGCATCATATCAAGGAGTGCGATACGTAAGATGACTTCTGAACCGAACATACCGAGCCGGCTCGTGCTGGCTTCTTCTTCTCCGCGCCGGCAGGAACTGGTTGCATCTTTGGGCCTTTCCCTGCCGGTTCATATTTTGCCGACGGATACGGACGAATCCGTTCCGTCCGGATGGACGCCGGCGCAAATTGTCGAGCGGCTCAGCCTGCGCAAAGCGCGGGCTGCGGCGCGTCTCCTGGCCGCAGCGGGCGATAGCGTGCCTTCTCTTGTGCTGGGAGCCGATACAATCGTCGTGCTGGACGGGGATGTGCTGGGCAAACCGGCAAACCGTGCGGATGCCGTGCAGACGCTTCGACGTCTGCAGGGCAGATCGCACAAGGTTTATTCCGGAATGACGCTGATCGGCACGCATACGGGAGCGGAGATAAGCGCGCACCGAATGACGCGCGTTACGATGAAGCCGCTTGATCATGAAACGATTGAACGCTACGTCGCCACCGGAGAGCCGCTTGACAAAGCGGGCTCCTACGGCATTCAAGGACTCGGCGCGACGCTGGTTTCCGGCATTGAAGGCTGTTACTTCAATGTGGTCGGACTGCCGCTGTCGCTGCTGTCGGACATGCTGGCCGAGCAAGGCGTTCCCGTTCTTTAGACGCGGTAGCGTTTCTACTATTGGCAGGAGAGGCGGAAAAGAGATGCAGGAGTCTTACCGATTGCGCGATGTCCCTGAGGAAGAGCGTCCCAGAGAACGGATGATGAGGCATGGGGCCGAGGCGCTCAGCCATGCCGAGCTGCTGGCGATCTTGCTGCGTACCGGTACGCAGCGGGAGTCGGCGGTTCATTTGGCGGGGCGGGTTCTGAAAGAATGCGGCAGTATACGAAATTTGGTTGATATGGGCATTCAGGAACTGACGACGATTCGCGGGATCGGTCCTGCCAAAGCGCTGCAGATCCGGGCCGGCATCGAGCTCGGGCGCAGGCTGGCGCGCAGCCGTCCCATCGATATTGTCACGGTCCGCAGTCCGCACGATGCGGCCGATTATATTATGGAAGAGCTGCGGTACTTAAAAAAAGAACATTTTGTCTGCTTGTTCCTCAATACAAAAAATCATATTATCGGCCGTGAAACGCTGTCGGTCGGCACGCTTAACGCTTCGCTCGTACACCCGCGCGAAGTGTTCCGCTCCGCCGTCAAGCATAGCTGCGCGTCTATCATCTGCGCGCACAATCATCCGAGCGGCGACCCGACTCCGAGCCCGGAAGATGTAACGCTTACACGGCGTCTTGCGGAAGCCGGAGAGCTGATGGGCATTGACGTGCTGGATCATATTGTCATCGGCGACGGACGATATATTAGTTTGAAGGAACAAGGCCTGATGTAATATAATAAGATGGATTGTCGCAATTAAGAAGGGAGTATTCACATGTTTGGTGGTTTTTCGAAAGATTTGGGAATTGACCTGGGTACCGCAAATACCCTTGTATATGTAAGAGGCAAAGGCATAGCTGTCAGGGAGCCGTCGGTGGTGGCCCTGCGTACCGATACAAAGACAATTGAAGCGGTCGGCGAGCACGCCAAGAAGATGATTGGGCGCACACCAGGCAACATCCGCGCCGTCAGGCCGATGAAAGACGGCGTAATCGCGGATTTCGAAACGACCGCCACCATGATTAAATATTTTATCCGACAGGCGCAGAAGCAGCGTTCGCTGTTCCCGCGCCATCCTAATGTTATGGTATGTGTGCCGTCGGGCATTACGGCCGTGGAGAAAAGAGCGGTCGAGGACGCTACGAAGCAGGCCGGCGCCCGCGAAGCGTATACGATCGAGGAGCCGTTTGCGGCGGCGATCGGAGCGGACCTCCCCGTATGGGAGCCGACGGGAAGCATGGTCGTCGATATCGGCGGCGGCACGACGGAAGTGGCCGTTATTTCGCTCGGCGGAATTGTTACGAGCCGCTCGATCCGCATTGCCGGCGACGAAATGGACGAAGCGATTATCCAGTACATTAAACGTCTGTACAACTTGATGATCGGGGAGCGGACGAGCGAGCAGCTGAAGATGGAGATCGGTTCGGCAATGCCGCTGGAGACGCCGGAGCAGATTGAAATCCGCGGCCGCGACCTCGTAACGGGACTGCCGAAAACGCTCTCCATCACCTCCGATGAAATTGCCGAAGCGCTGACCGATACGGTGCATGCGATCGTCGACGCCGTCAAAGTAACACTGGAGAAATGTCCGCCGGAGCTGTCGGCCGACATTATGGACCGCGGCATCGTGCTGACCGGCGGCGGAGCGCTGCTTCGCAATCTGGACAAGCTGCTTGCGCGTGAGACGGGAATGCCCGTCATCGTAGCGGAGAACCCGCTCGACTGTGTGGCGATCGGAACCGGACGGGCGCTGGAAAACATTCATCTGTTCAAAAACAAGGGCGTTTCCCGCTCCAGAAGATAAGGAAACGGGCACGCTCCCCATTCCGGAGCGGCGAGAAGCAGGTAAGCAAGCAATAATGGGCGGGTGATCGAATTGTTTAAGCTGCTGCGAAACAAGCGGTTGTTCGTGCTCATGATCGGTTTTATTCTTTTCATCGCGGTGATCGGGTTCTCGCTCAGCAACCGCAAAGAGTTGTCCTGGCCGGAAAAATTCGTCAAGGATACGGTAGGATACACGCAGCAATGGTTGTACAAGCCCGCTGGTTACATAGCGGGCTTGTTCCAGGATATTCGCCAGCTGCGTTCAATCTACGAAGAGAATGAACAGCTCCGCACGATGGCGGCCGCTTACGCGCGCGACAAGATAGAGTACAATTTTACGAAGCAGAAAAACGAGGAGCTTGAGAAGGCGCTCGCATTTACGGAACGGCAAAAGCAAATGAATGACTACCAATATATCGTGGCCCAGGTGGTGGCGCTCAGTCCCGACCCTTACAATAAGACGCTGACCATTAATCTCGGCTCGCAAGATGGGATCGAAGCCGATATGGCCGTCGTCACCGTGGACGGTCTCGTCGGCATGGTGAGCAAAGTATCCGCATTCACCTCAACGGTCATGCCGATTACGGAAATCGACGATCAGGCTCCGGTTCCGAAGTGGATTTCGGCGACCATTCTCGGGCGTGAATCGGACTCATTCGGCATTATCAGCAATTACGACGAGGAGACGGACCGTCTGCTCATGACCAAAATTCCGGAGTCGGACAAGATGGCCGTCGGTGATACGGTCATTACTTCCGGTCTTGGAAATGTGTTCCCGAAAGGCATTGTGATCGGCACGGTGGAGTCGAGGCAGGTGAGCGACTTCGGCCTGACGAATACCGCAGCGGTTGAAATCGCCGCCGATTTCGACCATCTGTCGGAAGTGTTCGTTGTCAAGATTCCAAAGCTGGAGACCGGAAATCCATGAGCATGCGTTTCATCGTGCTGATCATGCTGCTGCTTTTTCTGGTGGAAGGAACGATTGTGCCCTGGCTTGTTCCGGACGGCTTCGCGGGGCGTCTCGTTCCGCATTTCACGTTTGTCATGGTTCTTTACGCCGCCTTGTACCACTCCAGGCATTCGGCGCTGCTGCTGGGCTTTGGCTTCGGTATGCTGCAGGATGTCGTCTACTACGGGCATCTGATCGGCGTTCACGCGTTTACGATGGGGCTGATCGGCTATGCGGTCGGCATCATGCTGGAGCGCAAGCGCAGCACGCTGTTTATGGCGCTGGCCATGATCGGCTTTGCGGACTTATTTTATGAAGTGCTTGTATTCTATGTTTACAAAGTGTTCCGGATTACGAACGAGACGTTCGCCTGGGCGATGTACGACCATATTCTTCCGAGCTTGTTCTTGCAGCAGGCGTTTGCGCTTGCGGTCTATATCCCGGCCAGACGCTGGTTTTCCGAAGCATCGCGGAACAGGCTGGACAAAGACCGGGATTAGCGCATCAGCGCAAAAGCAGGAGATAGCGGCTTTCGTCCAGAATTGATTACGTTCAGGGAGGGACGAGTGTGACCGACAAACAGCATATTACGATCAAGGGCGTTAAAGAAGGTCTCGTGTTCCTCTTTGACGATCAATGCGAATTTTCGGCGCTGCTGGACGAACTTCATTACAAGATGGAGAAGTCGCATCAGCAGCTGCTTTCCGGGCCGCTTATTCACGTTCATGTCAAGCTTGGCGCAAGGGCCGCGTCGGATGAGGACAAGGAACGGATCAGAGCCGCCATCCGGCAGCGCGGAAATTTGCTTGTGCAGTCGATTGAATCGGAAATGGAAGCGCAGCAGAAACGCGATGAGAACGCCGAGCGGTTGAAAATGATGACGGGTATGGTCCGGTCGGGCCAAACGGTTGAACACGACGGAAGCCTGCTGCTGCTGGGAGATGTGAATCCCGGCGGCGCTGTCGTATGCACGGGTGATATTTTCGTGCTGGGCGCGCTGAGGGGAATGGCTCATGCCGGCGTGAGCGGTAGGGAGGACGTCATTATCGCCGCTTCGCTGCTGCGTCCGACTCAGCTGCGCATTGCCGAGGTCATCAGCCGTCCGCCGGAAGAATGGATAACGGGCGACGCTTCCATGGAGTATGCGTATTTGACGGAAGGCGTGATGCAGATCGACAAAATGAATCAGCTGTACCGGATGCGCAAGGATGCGATTGTGTTCAAAGGGGTGTAGATCATGGGAGAAGCAATCGTCATAACATCGGGCAAAGGCGGCGTCGGCAAGACGACGACCTCTGCCAATCTGGGAACGGCGCTGGCGCTGCTCGGCAAAAAGGTGTGCATGGTCGATACCGATATCGGCCTGCGGAATTTGGACGTTGTGATGGGACTTGAAAACCGGATCATTTACGATTTGGTCGATGTCGCCGAAGGCCGGTGCCGGCTGCAGCAGGCGCTCGTCAAAGATAAGCGGTTCGAAGATTTGTACATGCTGCCGGCTGCGCAGACGAAAGACAAGAACGACATCTCGCCGGAGCAGGTGCGGGATATCGTGCTTGAGTTGAAAAAAGAATACGATTACGTGATCATCGACTGTCCGGCAGGCATTGAGCAAGGTTTCCGCAACGCGGTTGCGGGCGCCGACCGGGCTATCGTCGTCACGACGCCGGAGAACGCCGCGGTTCGCGACGCGGACCGGGTGATCGGACTGCTCGAGCAGTCCAATATTTCGGCAAAGCTTGTCATCAACCGCATACAGGCCAAGCTCGTCAAAAACGGGGAAATGCTCGACGTCGACGAAATTTGCCAAATTCTAGCCATTGATTTGCTGGGCGTCGTGCCGGACGACGACCGGGTCATTAAAGCGGCGAACTCCGGGGAGCCGACGGTCATGGACCCTTCTTCGCGCGCAGCAATCGCTTACCGCAACATTGCCCGGCGCATTCTGGGCGACATGGTGCCGCTTATGTCTTTGGAAGACAAGGCAGGAAAATTTATGCGGCTGCGCAAGTTTTTCGGAATAGGATGAGCGCATTGTGATTAATAAACTGAAAAAGATGGATGCCGGCATTGTGATCATCCTCGTCTTATTTATGATCATCAGCACGCTGCTCGTGCGCAGCGCCACCTACGGCAACAGCGAATTCCCCAATTACGATGTGAAGACGCTTATTTTTTACGGTATCGGCTTTATTGTCGTCCTGCTCATTACGCTGCTCGATTACCGGCTGTTTCTAAAAGGCTGGCTGTATTTGTACGTCATTTGCATCGTGCTGCTCATTCTCGTCTACTTCTTCGGCGCCGACATTAACGGAGCGCGCAGCTGGTTCAAGCTGCCCGGCGGCTTTCAGTTCCAGCCCGCGGAGATGGCCAAATTCGTGCTCATCATCGGCATCGCGTACTTGATGGGTCGCAAAGGCGGCGATAAACTGAGCTTTACGACCGACCTGCTGCCGATCGCGGCGTTCTCCTTTTTGCCGTTTGCGCTTGTCATGATTCAGCCGGATCTCGGCAACGCGATTATTTTTCTCGTCATCGTGCTCGGCATGCTGTGGATCGGAAATGTAAAGTATTCCCACGTACTCATCGGCCTCGCGGCCGTTATCGGGGGATTGGTGCTGTTTGTGACGCTGTTCACCACTTTCAACGGGGAGATCAAACAGTACTTGGACGATCATGAGAAGGGGCACTGGTACAAGCGGATCAACACCTTTATCGACCCGAACAGCGCTTCGGACGATGACAAGCACCAGTCGCAAAACGCAAAGATCGCCATCGGCTCGGGCGGACTTACGGGCGACGGATATATGAAAGGCGACTCCAAAAACCGGCGCTTTATCCCTTACCCGTACTCGGATTCCATCTTTGTCGTCATCGGGGAGGAGTTCGGTTTTCAGGGATCGGCCGTTCTGCTGCTGCTCTACTTTTTGCTGATCTACAGGATGATTATTATCGCCTTCCAGTGCTACGACCTGCGTGCGTCGTTTATCGTCATCGGCATCGTGTCGATGTACGTGTTTCAGGTGTTCCAGAATGTCGGCATGATGATCGGCCTGATGCCGATTACCGGCATTACGCTGCCGTTCATCAGTTACGGCGGGACATCGCTGCTGCTCAATATGCTTAGCATCGGCATCGTGTTCAGCATTAGGGCGCATCAGGAAAAATATCAGCTGGATTGACGAGTTTATCCATGTAGCGATATAGCCGATACAGACGCGTCAACTAGATCGAACCGTCCGGACACGAGCCGGGCGGTTTTTTTGCGCCGGTCGCCCTTATCAAAGCTGCTTCATTGCCGGCAGAGACGCTCACACTCTTTGTTTTCTTTCTCCCGACCGCCTGCAGCATACTTGTCTTCCTTCGCTCATACAGATAAGAACAAGCTTTCCTTTACGCAACTGTAAAGGGCTCGTACGGAGCAGAATGGGAGGGGACGGGAATGAAAATTCAGAAGAGCGTCCGGCAGCGCCGGCAGGAAAAAATCCGCCGCCTGACAGAAGATGGCACGAAAGCGTCCGGAAGACTTCCGGTACGCCGGGAACATCGCACGGATCCGGCATCTCCTTATCGATACGATGCATACGACAGCGGTGCTTTTGATTCGGAGAGGTTTCCGATCCGGGATGATCATAGAGGCTGGCATGTGGGAAATCCATTCCCGAATCTAAACGTTACGGCGGGCGGCGAATACGGCGATCCGGATAACGATCCGGAGAAGGCCTGGAAAGAGCAACAGGCCGATTGGTGGCGAACGGGAGCTGGCGGGTTCGAACGGACGCCTTACATTAGGCAAGCGCGGGGAAAAGGAATGGACGACAGCTCCCGGGACCGGCGCTCCGGCGGCACTTACGGCAGCGAAGGCGGCGGGCCGCTGCTGCGCGAGCTGAGAATGAGGCTGCTGGCGGCGGCCCTGCTGTTCGGCGCCGTATGGGGTCTGTTTCAGGCGCAGGGCGAGTGGGCAACCGGCGGGCAGTCGTTTGTAACCCGGGCACTGACGCAAAATATGGATTTTCAAGCGGTAGCGGTATGGTACCGTGAAACATTTGACGGCGCCCCGACGTTTATACCTATATTCGGCGGCAGCGATAACGAAGCGAAGAGCGTGGCGGGCACCGTGAAGCTGCCGGTTACCTCGCCGCTTGAGGGAGGATCGATCGTGCGCACGTTTGCCGAACTGCTCAGCGGCGTTGAACTTGCCGGGAAGCCCCAGGAGGACGTCGGCGCAGCGCAGGAAGGCCGGGTGACGCTCGTATCCGGCGACAGCGGCAGCGGCTTCACCGTTGTCATTCAGCATGCCGGAGGGCGTTCGACGATATACGGCAACATGAGCGCGGCGGAAGTGAAAAAAGGCGACTGGGTGCAGCCCGGGCAGACGATCGGCGAGCTGGGGCCGCAGGTGGGGACAAGCGGCACGGCGCTGCTCTACTTTGCCGTCAAGCAAAATGACAGCTACGTCGACCCTGCGGACGTGGTCCCGATTGATTAAAATTAGAGGCATCGTCTGGTCGCTGCACCCCTTGTTTGCGGTTATTATGCTCATGTCCGTGCTGACCGGATATTTTATCGAGCTGCTGACGCTGTTTACGCTTGTGCTGATCCATGAGATCGGTCACGTGGCTGCGGCTCGCGGCTTCGGCTGGACGGTGCGCGCGGTGAGGCTGCTGCCGTTCGGCGGAGTTGCGGAGATGGAAGAAGAGCCCGGAGCTCCTTCCGCCGAAGAAGCGGTCGTCGCCCTGGCGGGTCCGCTGCAAAACGTATGGATGGGGGCGGCAGCCTGGGCGCTCGGCCATTTCGGGCTGATGGATTCTGCTGCGGCCGCTTATATTGCCGAGGCGAACGCCATTCTCGTTCTATTTAATATGCTCCCGATTTATCCGCTGGACGGCGGAAGACTGCTTAAGGTGGCACTAAGCTTCAGCTTCAATTATTATAAGGCGCTGCAGGGGAGCGTTGTGGTTGGCATGGCGCTGAGCGTCCTGATGGTCGGTTATTCGATCTACCCGCTCTTTTTCGGCGGCGGCGTTCATGCCAATTTGCTGGCCGTAGGTTTCTTTTTGCTTGCGAGCAATTGGACCCAGCGGCGCAATCTGCCGTTTGTGTTCGTACGTTTTTTGATGCACCGGGACCGGGTGGCGGTGCGGCGCATCACGCAAGGGGCGCATGCGCGGCCCATCGTCGTGACGGCCGGTCAGTCGATCTGGTCGACCGTACGGCTGTTTTTGCGCGAGCAGTATCACCTCGTTTATGTGATGGAAGAGCGGGGGAAAATTGTGCGCGTGCTGCCGGAACAGCGCATAATCGAAGGCTATTTGGCGGGAGACCGTGCAGTTTCGGACCTTTTCAGGTAGAATAGAATCTGGATCCACCGATCATTCGATTGCTTGTTATCATGGACAACTAACGGTCTTTGGCCGCGCAAGGCAGGTGTGAGCGGATAACGATGAAAACGATGCTGATTCATGAAGAAGGCGAACTGCTGCAAACGGCTGTGCTGCACAACGGGCGGATCGTTGATTTTTTCATGGAGCGCTCCGAAACGGGCGGGCTTGTCGGCAACATCTACAAAGGCAGGGTCGTCAACGTACTCCCCGGCATGCAGGCGGCGTTCGTCGATATCGGATTGAACAAAAACGCTTTTTTATATATTGACGAGCTGCTGCAGCCAACCGATGAGAAGCGCCAACGGGACAAGCCGTCGATTACGGAGCTTGTGCGTCCCGGTCAGGAGCTGCTCGTTCAGGTCATCAAGGAGCCGCTCGGCAGCAAAGGGGCGCGCGTGACAAGCCATTATTCGCTGCCCGGCCGCTGGCTCGTCTACATGCCGAATGCGGATTACGTCGGCGTTTCCAAAAAAATCGAGTCCGAAAGCGAACGCAACCGGCTGCGCGGCGTGGGCGAGTCGCTCCGGCAGCGCGGGGAAGGAATTATTATGCGGACGCTTGCCAAGGGCGAGAGCGAGGAGTCGCTTCGAAGCGATCTGATGCAGCTGCGCCAGACGTGGGAAAACGTCCGCTTGCGGTTCAAAGCGGCGAAGCCGCCGGAGCCGGTGCTGCTTGAAGCCGGTTTGCTGAGACGGATTTTTCGGGACATGCTCTCCTCCGATATCGATGAAGTGTGGGTGGACGATCCGGCGCTGTTTGAGGAAGCGGCCTCGATGATCCGCGAGCTGGCTCCTGCGATGGAGGGGCGTTTGCGCCTTTATCCTGCTCACGGCTCGGTGTCGCTGTTCGAAAAATACGGAATTGCGGAGCAGCTTAACGCCGCGTTCCAAACGCGCGTCTGGCTTCCGAGCGGCGGCTACCTGATCTGGGAGCAGACGGAAGCGTTAACCGTCATTGATGTGAACACCGGCAAATTTACGGGGACGAGCGGGCTGGAGGACACGGTGTACCGGACGAATCTCGAAGCGGCGGACGAAATCGCCCGGCTGCTGCGGCTGAGGGATGTCGGCGGCATCGTCATCGCCGATTTTATCGATATGGAAGCTTCGACCCACCGGGAAGCGGTGCGGCAGCGACTGGAAGAGTCGGCGGGCGGCGACCGTACCAAATGCCAGATCCACGGCTGGACCCGTCTCGGATTGCTCGAAATTACACGCAAAAAGACGCGGGAGAACGTCGGCCTGCAATTTTACCAGCTGTGCGAGACGTGCGGCGGCAGCGGGAGACGGTATGTCGGGCTTCCGAAAGCGAGACGGGGCGCCGACGCGGGCGGCCATCGTCCGCAATAGCGCTTTTTGCACCTTATACCGATAAGGAATAAAATTGCAGTTGAACCGTACGGTTTTGTGTGCTACAATACTTGGGTGTATGTCACGCAAGACATACTCAGGTACCGCTCCGGAGGGGTTAATTCAAGTGCGGAAGGGCTTTGCCCGCAAGCCGCCACCTTATCCAGGCGAGTCTTGTATAACAAGGAGGTGCACCAATCATGTTCGCAATTATCGAAACAGGCGGAAAGCAGTACAAAGTTCAGCAAGGAGATGTCATCTACATCGAGAAACTGAACGCAAACGAAGGCGAAAGCGTAACGTTTGACCGTGTTCTGGCCGTATCCAATGGCGAAGGTCTCGTAACGGGAACTCCGGTTGTATCCGGCGCTACCGTTTCCGGCAAAGTCGAGAAACACGGCAAAGGCCAAAAGATCATCGTTTACAAATACAAAGCCAAAAAGAACTACCGCCGCAAACAAGGCCATCGTCAACCGTACACGAAAGTTACGATTGAGAGCATCCAGGCTTAAGGGGCATTCTCATGATTTCCGTAACGATCACAAGGCGGGCTGATGGGCGAATCGCTGCTTTCGCAGTGGAAGGGCACAGCAATTACGCCAAATCTGGCCGGGATATCGTATGCGCGGGCGTTTCCGCCATTACGGTAGGAACCGTCAATTCGATTGAGGCTCTTACCGGCGTGGAGCTGCCGGCTTCCATGAAGGACGGCTGGCTGCAAAGCGACATTCCGCAGCTGGGGGACGAGGCCGCCGAGGCTAAGCTTCAACTGCTGCTGGAGTCGATGGTGGTTATGCTGGACGGCATACGAGAATCATACGGCAAGTATATCGATATACAGGAACAAATCGTGTAACGAAGGAGGGAAACAACGATGTTGAAACTGAATCTTCAGCTTTTCGCCTCCAAGAAAGGCGTAGGCTCCACGAAGAACGGACGGGACAGCCAGTCGAAACGTCTGGGCGCAAAACGCGCTGACGGACAAGTGGTAACGGCCGGCAACATTTTGTACCGCCAACGCGGAACGAAAATTCACCCGGGCAACAACGTAGGTATCGGCAAGGACGATACGTTGTTCGCGCTTATTGACGGCGTAGTCAAGTTCGAGCGTTGGGGACGTGACCGCAAAAAAGTGAGCGTATACGCAGTGGAAGTGGCTCCGGTAGCTGCAACTGTAGAAGCTTAACAACCGGCAAGCGACCCGGCCTGACTAGACAGGCCGGGTTTTTTTGTCGGGAAGCGGCAGCAGGACGCCGTCACCCGGGACTTTCCGGTCCGCAGCCGGCCTGCGGCATTCCGGTGAACGCATTTCGTCTCTTAAGAGAGTCACCTTAACCGAGAAAGTGGGATTGTGAAATGAATCGCTTTGGAGCGGCAAAGCTGAGTGCGGCGGTATCCGTGCTGCTGCCGGCGGCTAGCGTCATAATTTGGCCATCCCTGCTGTGGGTGCATGCGGTGTTCGTCTTTTGGCTTGCGGGTGCATCCGCCGTGTGGATTGCCGCCGACCGCAAAGAAGGGGCGGGACGGCTGGAGCGAGCGGTGCAGGCGGTGCAAAAATCGGCCATTCATACGTTGAATCATCATCGCCATGACTGGATGAACGAGCTTCAGGTTCTGTATGGATATATCCGGATGGGTAAGCCGGATAAAGCGGTCGCAAGTGTGGAAAAAATAAGAGACAAGATGGCGATTGAGAGCCGGATCTCGAAGCTTGGCGTTCCGTCTCTGGTCACTTTTATTCAGTCGTTCCGCACATTTTCCCATTCGCTGCAGCTCGATGTGGATATTGATACGGGGCTTCAATTCGAAGATTTGCCGCTTGACCGTCAAGCCATCGCCGATGCTATTGTCGATGTGGTCAATGCTTACCGGTTCCAGGTCAAGCCGGGACCAGGCGAGCCCGCCACATTGCGGCTGAGGATTTACTGCAGCGATAACAGCCTTCAGGTTGAGCTGCATTACGATGGCGATATTAAAGATGAGGATCAGCTGCTTCAAATATTGAAACAACGCCTGCTCGGAACGCCGCTGCAGGCCGCGCGGCTGACGCAGTTCCACCATGTGCTGCTGGAGGCAAAGCTGTCCGCTTGAACGGAGGATTATCATGTTTGTCGATAAGGCAAAAATATTTGTAAAAGGCGGGGATGGCGGAGACGGCATCGTATCGTACCGCCGTGAGAAATATGTCCCTAACGGAGGTCCCGCAGGCGGCGACGGAGGCAAAGGCGGCGACGTCATATTCCGGGTCGACGAAGGGCTGCGCACGCTGATGGATTTCCGCTATCAGAAGCACTTTAAAGCGCAGCGCGGCGAGAAGGGCAAGCCGAAGGGGATGCACGGCGCGGGCGCGGAAGATATGATCGTCCGCATTCCTCCGGGTACCGTCGTCATTGACGACGATACCCAGGAAATTATCGCCGACCTGACCCGTCACGGACAAGAGGTCGTCGTGGCCCGCGGCGGGCGGGGCGGCAGAGGCAACATGCGCTTTGCGACGCCGAACAATCCGGCCCCGGAAATTTCCGAGAACGGCGAAGAAGGTCATGAGCGCTGGCTCGTGCTGGAGCTGAAAGTGATGGCGGACGTCGGTCTGGTCGGGTTCCCGAGCGTCGGCAAATCGACGTTGCTGTCGATTGTTTCGTCGGCTAAGCCGAAAATCGGCGCGTACCACTTCACGACGATTACGCCGAATCTCGGCGTCGTCGACGTCGGCGACGGACAAAGCTTTGTCATGGCCGATTTGCCGGGACTGATCGAAGGAGCCCATGAAGGGGTCGGCCTCGGTCACGAGTTTTTGCGGCACGTCGAACGGACCCGCGTCATTATTCATGTTGTCGATATGGCCGCTACGGAAGAGCGCGACCCCTATGAGGACTGGGTCAAAATCAACGAAGAGCTCGTGCTTTACAACCCGAAGCTGGCGGAGCGCCCGCAGATCATTGCGGCCAACAAGATGGACATGCCGGAAGCGGCGGAGCATCTGGAGGCGTTCAAAGCCCGTCTGGCGGAGACCGCATCGGACCGGGAATATGAGATTGTTCCGATCTCTTCCCTGACGAAGGAAGGTATTCAGGAGCTGCTGTACAAGGCGGCGAAAGCGCTCGAATCGGTGCCGGATGCGCCTGCTGTCGAGGAAGTGAAGGATGTCACCGAGCGCAAAGTGTACAAGCACGAGGCGCGCCAGGAAACGACGTTCCGGGTATACAAAGAAAACGAAGGATTCGTTGTCGAGAGCGAAGCGATCGAGAGTGCGATCAAACGCGTCAACCTCAATTCGTACGATGCGGTGATGCGTTTTGCCCGCATGATGCGTAAGATGGGCGTCGACACCGCCCTGCGCAAAATCGGAGCCAAGGACGGCGATACCGTCCGGATCGGCGATTTCGCGTTTGAATTTTTCGAAGGCAGCGATTACTTCCACGAGTAACGAGCTTCCGCCCTTGCGGCGGGAGCTTTTTTCATCCTTGACACTGAAAAAGATGCCGCTGCGACATGCTGTCCAAAGAACCTTAGATGTTACGGGAACCTCAGATTATCCTCTTCTTTGCTTTGTTTCCAATATGATACAATTGACCGAAAAGGAGAGTGGATACTAGTGGTTAAATATTTACTCATTGGATTAATATTTCTACTGACTGCATGCAGTGCTCAAGATACAACCGATAATCTGCCGGAATGGGAATTGAGCGGAACTTTTGAAGCTGGCGGAGTTAAGATGTACGGAAAAAAAGACCGGTTAGGGTTTGTACCTCAAGGCAATAGCGATATATCGAAAGGTGGACACTTTATCATTTATTTCTGGGGAAAGCAAGAAGAATTAGCGAGTACATACAAGCTAATAGGCGTACACAAGGAGACGGGGATAACACAAACATTGTATCCCGAATGGGATGTTTCAAGATCGAAAAATCCGGTAGGAGCCGATGCGCAAAGTGGAGCCAAATTCGTGCTGGACAAAGAAGGAAATAAAAAAGGAATGTGGCGGCTTGAAGTATACATGGGTGATCGATACTTTGATAGTATCGTTGTAGAAGCAACATGACTCTACTCGGCAGACGAATAGGATAATATCAAAATTTGACCAATTACTCCTAAAAAAAGTGGATCTTGTCAAGATTCACGGTCTAGAATTTTATTTTTTGTCTGAAACCTGCCTCTTTTTCTTGGGAAAAGCAGACGCGGCTGCGCAGAAGGAGCCCTTTGTCACCTGAACAAAGCAAGCCTCCTCGAACAAACTCATGCCTTTATTTAAAAGACGAAATAGAAGTGCAGTGCCGAATTTCATTCCCTGTTCACTCCCTGGTGATAAGGGAGCGGAATGGCTGGTTCGGAGTCGGAGAAGCGATAGCGATCGGAGACCCGAACCAGCCATGCAGCGGCCTTCTTTCAACCAATAATCCGCGGCGCTCATTTTCACCGCCCAACCTATTGCCGTTCCTCCCGTATTACGTTATAATGTCCACTATATAAGAACAACTGTCTTTTATAGGAGGACGTTTTGATGGCGGTACGTTACTACGTCGTCCGCGAGGATCTTTTGCCCGAAGCGATCGTCAAGACGGTAGCGGTGAAGGACATGCTCAAGCGGGGAGAAGCGGCTACCGTGCACGAGGCGGTGGAACGGGCCGATTTGTCGCGGAGCGCCTTTTACAAGTATAAGGACGGCGTGTACACGCTGAGCGAGCTGGAGCGGGGACATATCGTGACGTTGTCGATGGATTTGGAACACCGCTCCGGCGTGCTGTCGAACGTGCTCGGATTGCTTGCCAGGCGAGGGGGAAATGTGCTGACCATCAATCAGAGCATTCCGCTGCAAGGGCTTGCCAATGCCGTCATCTCCATCGATACGGCGCCGCTGACCGGGGAAATGAGCGAGCTTCTGGAAGAGATCCGGGAGCAGCAGGGCGTACGCAACGCAAGCATAATCGGACAAGGATAACAGCCAGATATCACAGCTGATTGACGGAAAATTGAATGTTGGAGGAAATCGATATGAAGCCGGTAAAAGTGGGACTGCTCGGACTGGGAACGGTCGGAACGGGCGTGGTCCGTATTGTGGAAGGTCATCAGGAAGATTTGCGCAGCCAGGTCGGATCTCCGATTGTCATTGAAAAGGTGCTTGTCCAAAACAAGGACAAGGCGCGCAGCATCAGCATCGACGCATCGAAGCTGACCGAAGATGTTGCGGACATCATTTATAATCCGGATATTGATGTCGTCGTCGAAGTGATGGGCGGCATTGAACATACAAAGCAGCATATCCTTGAGGCGCTGTCGAGAGGCAAGCATGTCGTGACGGCGAACAAAGATTTGATGGCGCTGCACGGCCAGGAAATACTCGCCAAAGCGGCCGAGAACCGCTGCGACGTGTTTTACGAAGCAAGCGTGGCGGGCGGCATTCCGATTATCCGGACGCTGATCGAAGGCTTTTCGTCGGACCGGATTACGAAAATAATGGGGATCGTCAACGGGACGACCAACTATATTTTGACGAAAATGAGCCAGGAGGGCGCATCCTACCTCGATGTGCTGAAAGAAGCGCAGCAGCTTGGATATGCGGAAGCAGATCCGACCTCGGACGTCGAGGGCCTGGACGCCGCACGCAAAATGACGATTCTCGCCCGCCTTGGCTTCCGCGCCGAATTTGCGCTCGAGGACGTTTCCGTACAAGGAATTTCGGGTGTGTCGAAAGAAGATATTTTATATGCAAAACGTTTAGGCTACGAAGTGAAGCTGCTCGGCATTGCGGAGAGAAGCGACGACCAAATCGCGGTCAGCGTTCAGCCGACGATGGTGAAGCAAAGTCATCCGATCGCCTCGGTGAACGGCGTGTTCAACGCGGTCTACGTACACGGGGAAGCGGTTGGGGAGACGATGTTTTACGGAGCCGGCGCCGGCGAGCTTCCGACCGCAACCTCGATCGTCGCCGACCTTGTCGCCGTCGTGAAAAACTTGAAAATCGGGGTCAACGGACTGCAGGACGTCGCGTCATACAAGGAAACGAAGCTCAAAACCGACGAGCAGATTTCGTCCAAATACTTTTTGCTGCTGCACGTTGACGACAAAGCGGGCGTGCTGGCGCGCATTACGCAGGTGTTCGCCGAGTACGAAGTGAGCCTCGAATCGGTTCTGCAGCAGCCGAATCCGCACAATCCGGAAGCCGAAATCATCGTCATTACGCACGATGCGAACAAAGCGGCGATGAACAAAGTGCTGCAGGCGTTCGACTCGCTCGAAGTGATCCGCAAGGTGAAAAGCATTTACCGCGTGGAAGGCTAAGTGTAAGCTGCTGCCCATGCGGGCGGCGCATGTGACGGACCGCCAGATTGCAGCGCAGCGACGCGCGCTGGAGCAGAGCGGCGCGAAAGGATAGGAGTTTTTGCAGATGAGAAAAAGCGAGGATGCGATGAAAACGGTCCGTTCGTACACGCTGCAGCCGGTTGATCGCAAGTACGCGGCCGCCCGGGCTTAAGCCGAAAGGAAGGAACGTTTTCACGGATCAATCGCAAATTGGAAGGTGAACGTATTGGCAGGGCGTACTATCATCGTCAAAGTTCCGGCCAGCACAGCGAATCTCGGACCGGGATTTGACTCGCTCGGCATGGCGCTCTCGCTGTTCGCATGGATCGAGATGGCCGAAGGGAACGGACAAACAGTAATTAAAATGCACGGCAGCGGTATGGACAGCATTCCGGCCGACAAGAACAATTTGATTTATAAAGTGGCTCAGCTCGTATTTCGGGAGGCGGGCGTTTCCGTTCCTGAGCTGAACATTACGATGTACAGCGATATTCCGCTGACCCGGGGGCTAGGCAGCAGCGCTTCCGCCATCGTCGGCGCGCTTGTTGCCGCGAACGCATTGATCGGCAGCCCGCTGACGGAAGACAAGCTGTTCCAGATGGCTTCCAAGCTGGAGGGGCACCCCGACAATGTCGGGGCTTCGCTGTTCGGCGGCATCGTAATTTCCGCTTTTGACGGCCGCCGCGCCGATCATGTGCGCCTTGAGCCGCATCAGGCGCTCGATGTGCTGGTCGCGGTTCCCCGCTTCCAGCTTTCGACCGAGAAGGCGCGGCATGCGCTTCCAAAGCAAATCGGCATGGCCGATGCCGTCTTTAATGTGGGACGCAGCTCGCTGCTTGTTGCGGCGCTTGCGTCCGGACAGCTGCACCTTATTGCCGCCGCGATGAAGGACCGCCTTCATCAGCCTTACCGGGCGGCGCTTATTCCCGGCATGGCGGAGATATTGGATGGCGCCGCGCACCATGGCGCGCTCGGCGCGGCCCTAAGCGGGGCGGGCCCGACGGTGCTTGCGCTGTGCGAAACGGGCAGCCCAAGGGCGGGGGAGCTCGAAAAGTATTTGATCGATACGTTTGCCGAAGCCGGGGTAACGGCTGATACGATGTGGTTGAAGCCGTGCGTCACCGGCCCGGTAATCGCCGAGGTAACCGATGAACAAGCGAAAGTTCCCTTTATGGAGCGGATAAAAGGAGAAGTGCGGGCATGATAAGCGTAGCGTTGCTGCCGGAAGGAACGGTTTCCGACGAGGCGGCCCGGTATCTTTGCGGTAACGATGGGGCCGTCAGGGTATACCGGAAGCTGATCTCGGATGTGTTTTTGTCTACCGTAAACGGGGATACGGACTACAGCGTCATCCCGATTGAAAATACGATCGAAGGATCGGTCAGTATGCATCTGGATTGGCTCATTCACGAAGTCGATTTGCCGATTCAGGCGGAATGGATCTACCCGTCGATTCAAAATCTGATCGGCCGCAGCAGCGAATGCCGGGGCGACAACGGCGAAATCGACTTCGGCCGCATTGTGCGGGTGATGAGTCACCCGGTTGCGATGGCGCAGTGCCAGGAGTTTCTGCGGGCCAATCTTCCGCATGCGGATTGGAAAAATGTGAGCAGCACCGCCGAAGCGGTCCGCATCGTGCAAGAGAATCCGGGCATGGGACTGGCGGCGATCGGCACCTCGATCGCGGCGGAGCATTTCGGGCTTGACGTGCTCGCTCCCGGTGTGACCGATCACAGTAATAACTTCACGCGGTTTTTGCTCGTGGGGAAGGAGCCGTTCAGGCTGAAGGAGTCGCCGGTCCGCAAGACGACCATTCTCGTGACGCTGCCGGAAGATTATCCGGGCGCGCTGCATCAGGTGCTGTCGGCATTCGCTTGGCGCCGCATCAACCTGTCGCGGATCGAGTCGCGGCCGACGAAGAAACAGCTCGGCACGTATCATTTTTATATTGAAATCGAGATGGCGCTCGACACCGTTCTGCTGCCGGCGGCGCTGGAAGAAATTAAAGCGATCGGCTGCGGGGTACGGATTCTCGGCTCTTATCCGCTGTTCGCGTATGAAGGTCGTCAAGGCTAGATTCGGCGTCAACGACTGCCAATGAGCGTTAACCAAAATGAAAGCGGAGGTGCGGCAGCGATGGCAGAGCAGGTCATTGTGCGGCAAGCTCGGGCTTCCGCTCAAGGAAGAGCCGTTTACGCTGCATGACGTTTATGTGGCCGACGAGGTTTTTTTTACCGGCACCGCTGCGGAAGTGATCGCCGTTCGCGAAGTGGACGGCCGCACGATCGGCTTAGGGCAAGCCGGCCCGGTTACGCTGCGGCTGTTGGCCGAATTCCGCCGCTTGGTCGAAACCGACGGCGTACGGGCTTTTTAAATCGCATACTTTCCTCAATCATGGACCGGCACCGTCGGAGCTTACAGGCTTTGACGGTGTTTTTGCGTCTATCCGCTTTTTCGCCTCATTCGTGATCGGTCACGTTCATATTATTTTTTTAAAAAGGGCGACACCCGCCCATCTTCTGCATAGGATGTAAGGATTGGCAGGAGGCCATGCGCCGCTGCATGCCAGAACGTGAACAGGAGGTATTTGGCGAGTGAAGATCCATATCGTGAAAAAAGGAGACACGTTGAGCTTAATCGGCAAAAAGTATGGAGTGACGGTGGATGAAATTTTGAAGCTGAATCCGGGTATTGAAAACCCGGACGTCATCGATGTCGGTTTAAAGGTAAAGGTTCCGTCTCCTGCGCCAGGGGACAATGTGATGCATCAGCATCTCGTAAAGCAGGGCGATACGCTGTGGAAGCTGTCCAAGGCTTGGGGAATTCCGCTCGGCGACCTGATTAAAGCCAATCCCCACATCAATAATCCGAGTGTTCTGATGACCGGTGATATCGTCAATATCCCGAAAGTAAGCTCGCTGTCGGATGCTGCCGAGTTGAAGGAGCCGAACCCGATTCCGCCGGGCTCGGGCATTCTTCCGCAGTCGGTAAACGCGGTGCCGCCCGCCGGAAATGTGGCCCCTATTCATGAAAAACCGAATACAGCGCCGATCCAGGGCAAGCCGTCAACGGCGCCTGTACCTAATGTGCCTCCGGTTAAGCCGTTGACCGAAATGATTCAGAAGCCGTCCACGCTGCCTGTCCCGGCGCCGCTTCCCGCTCCGCCTGCCCCCGCTCCGGTTCCGGAGAAGAAATTGCCCGAAGCGAAAGCGCCTGAAACCAAGTTGCCCGAAGCAAAAGCACCCGAAGCGAAAATGCCTGAGGCGAAAGCGCCTGAAGCGAAAGCACCTGAAGCGAAGTTGCCTGAAGCGAAAGTGCCTGAAGCTAAAGCGCCTGAAATGAAAAAGCCTGAAATGAAGAAGCCTGAGGCAAAGATACCGGAAGCGAAAAAGCCCGAAATGAAAAAGCCCGAGATCATGCCCGAAATCAAAAAAATGGAGAACCCTGCCCCGGCTGCCGTTCTTCCGTATCAGCCGAACATTAATCTGTTTGAACAGTACGGTGTTCCTGCTGCCGATGCGGCAGCCATGTACGATTTTCCGAAAATGCCGGAAAATACGGAGGCGGTTTACGGTGGCTATGGGATGCCCAATCAGACATATCCATACCATGGAATGGGAACGATGCCCGGAGGCGGATATCCAACGGATGCATGGGGAACCGGATATCCCGTCATGCCTGCAAGTACATGGGGTTCGCCGATGATGACGGCCGAGACATCCCCTTGGTCCGTCGGCTCTTACCCTAATGTGCCGGGGGGAGAATCACTGTTGAACGCCGCCGCTCCGGTTGCGCAGATGCCGAAAAAGGAATTTATCGGTGCTGAAGGCTTTGGCGGCCCTAACGATAACGCCCCGGCCCATATCGGAGCGGCAGGAACGAAGCCGGCGGCACCCGCGCCATACACACCTTATGTAGTTTATCCCCCCGTGCCTGGGTCGGAAAACGTGATGCCGTACGCCAACACCGCGCTTGGAGCGGAAAATATAATGCCGTACGCCAATCCCATGCTTGGAGCGGAAAATATAATGCCGTACGCCAATCCTGCGCTTGGAGCGGAAAATATAATGCCGTACGCCAATCCTGCGCTTGGAGCGGAAAATATAATGCCGTACGCCAATCCCGCGTTTGGGGCGGAAAATATAATGCCGTACGCCAATCCTGCGCTTGGAGCGGAAAATATAATGCCGTACGCCAATCCCGCGCTTGGAGCGGAAAATATAATGCCGTACGCCAATCCCGCGCTTGGAGCGGAAAATATAATGCCGTACGCCAATCCCGCGCTTGGAGCGGAAAATATAATGCCGTACGCCAATCCCGCGTTTGGGGCGGAAAATATAATGCCGTACGCCAATCCCATGCTTGGGGCGGAAAATATAATGCCGTACGCCAATCCCATGCTTGGAGCGGAAAATATAATGCCGTACGCCAATCCCATGCTTGGGGCGGAAAATATAATGCCGTACGCCAATCCCATGCTTGGAGCGGAAAATATAATGCCGTACGCCAATCCCATGCTTGGGGCGGAAAATATAATGCCGTATACCTTTCCGGGCTATGGCGCCTTGGGCGGCGCCGCTCAGCCAAACTTGCCGCTGCCTATTTATCCGGCTATGACGGCAGGGTACGGTTACGGCGGGTGGCCGGCTCCTTTGAATGCGGCCGCTATGAACCCGCATACGTATCCGTACCCCGGCTATTCATACGATCCATATAAGGCTGCCGAGGCGGGTAAGGGGGCGAAAGAGGACTGTAACTGCATTGGCAAGGAGGCGCGCACCGAAGAGGCTGCAACCGCGCTTCAATCCGAACCAGAGCGGAAACCGGATAAAAAAGGCAAGTCCCATTCCAAACCGGCGAAGGAAACCGCAAGCCTCAAGCAGGCCCGCAAACCGGTCGTCCGCACCGCCAGTGCCAGACCGCCCGGCATTCGGGTAAGAAACAGCAGACCTTGGATTAACAGTTAAGAGCGGAACAATATGGACTCTCGTGCCAAAGATGATCGCGGCGGCACGGGGGTCTTTTTTTTCATGCTCAGCGGGGGAAGGGAAGTTGTCCATAGTGGCATGTATGGCGAATATTTCATCTCATACGGAGAAACAATAGCAAAAAATGAATTCGAAGGAGCTTCGGGGTGATGAAATTCAACCTTTGGAAAAATTTAAAAAGACGGATCCGCCGAGGCAGGCGGCCGCTGCTGACGCTTGGGTGCTGTTTGCTGCTGCTCGGCTCGGGCCCGCTTGCGGGTACTGCATCGGCGGGCGGCAGCGTCGATCATGCTGAAGGGGAACCAGCTCCCGGCTTGTCGGACAGGCTTCAATCGGGACAGCCTCCGGTTAATGTCCGTCTACGGCGCACGTTTTTGTGCGGGGAAGAGCTGAAGCTGCTTGGCGTAATGCCGGTCAAAAAAGTCGTATATCTGCTCAGCTCGCACCCGCAGTGGACGGCAACGCTGGATAATACCGGAGCCGTCGAGCTGACGGAGAGTGTGGACGATTTATCTGAAACGTGCAAAAAACACGCGGTGATCGGTCTGGACAAAAACGGCAATCTTTCGCTTTTTGACGGGCCGCCGAAAAAAGAAAAGGTTGTGCGGACGTTTTTTCAGCTCGATATGCGTTACCTGGAAAGCGCGCTGCCTAAAGAAGAAGTGGACCGGCTTATTAACGGCATCCGGGTGCAGGATAAGGACGAATACGACAGTGTGCTGTCCACCTTCACCGAATTCGCATTGAACAGCAGAGCGGCGTCCGCAAAAACGAACTGACCTCTGGCCGGCCAGGCCCCGGATTACGAGCCGGATTAACTTCACATACTGGATAGACGGGGCTGTCTCAAAAGCAAGTTAGTAGCGGTATCAATCAAGCCCTTCGAGGTCGGCAACCGGACGATCGGCGCGAAGGTGAACGGACGGATTGTACCGCTCGACCAAAAGCTGAAGCTTTAAAAGTGTAAACGAACCGGTCAAGGGGCTATCCTTGGCCGGTTCGTTCGTTATAGTGCTCTACTGCCTGCTTTTTGTAACGCAAATCGTCCATGCTTCCCCAATTTCATACCGCCGTCGAACGCTCCAAACGCTCTGTATGAGGGATATGTTTGAAAAAGATGCGTTCGTGCATCTCTATTCCTTTAATTAATTAATCGATTACATAAAAATTCATGCAAAAATGCTTTTATTGTCGATCCCATCTTACGTTTAATAAACCAAAGCCAGAATTCCCCTTCCTCAAAATGCGTAGCATTTAGATGGGGGATGAATGGCTCTTTTTTTGTTCCGAAACGGAAAAAGAAAAGAAAGTAATGGAATTATCTAAGACAAATTTGATATACTAAAATTACAAACATACGTTCTGGAGGTGGCGAAACCATGCTGCTCAATTATAAATTTGAGATTTATCCAACAACCCTACAACAAGAAAAACTGAATACGTGGATTGCATGGTGTCGTCAAACTTACAATAGTGCGTTATTGGACAAACAAAATCGGTACAAAACATGTATGCCAATGAAATTAGACAGTAATAACCATTCAGTATTTCCCTCAACTATCATCTCATTCTTTGCATCAAATTATCGTCAAAAAGTGATTACGGATGCGATCTTCGGGCATGCAAAAGACATTTTTGAACGAATCGCGCAAAACTATAACGTTACCCTAAACGAGTGGAATCATGACCACGATCATATCCATGTCCTATTCAAAGCCAATCCCAATTCGGAATTGTCGAAATTTATCAATGTGTATAAAAGTGCGAGTTCCAGGCTCATCAAAAAAGAGTTTCCTGCAGTTCGAAAGCGGCTCTGGAACGAATATTTCTGGTCGCAAAGCTTTATGCCTCATAACCGCTTGCGGCGCTCCTTTAGAGGTATTGAAAGCATATTTTGAACATCAAGGGAAGGAGGCGAAACAAACATGATTCGATGCCTTAAAACACCGTTTCGAACGTCGGCAGCCGACCTGAACCGGTTATTCGAGTGTAACCGGATTTCAGCTGAAATTTGGAATCAGTGTCTTTCCGTCGCGAAAGAGTATTCCTTACAGCGAGGCGGCAAATGGATTGGTCAAACAGAACTTCAAGCCGCATTGAAACAGCAGTTTCCGCTTCATTCCCAATCGGTGCAGGCGGTTTCCCATAAATATTTGTTTGCGAGAGACAGTGCCAGACAATTGAAGAAGCAAGGTTTGGCTTGCAAATACCCGTACAAGAAAAAGAAATACTACAACACGAAATGGGTCGATAAATCGTTCAAAATCAAGGGCAGTGTGATCGAACTCAGTCTGGGTTTGCATAGCGGCAAGCGTCAGCAACCGATCAAAATTACCGTTCCTCACCTGCCTGATGCCGACATCAAAGAAATTGAACTTGTATTTGACCGGAAACTGATGATCTCAATGAGCTATGACGATGGCAAGGAGGCACCCGTAAACGAAGGGGAGCAGGTGGCGGGCGTAGACTTGGGCGAGATTCATTCGATTGCGGCGACGACGACGTCAAACCAATCCCTCATCGTGACCGGAAGAAAAGTAAGGAGCATTCATCGGCTTCGTAACAAGAAGCTTGCCGAAATTCAGAAGCGGATGAGCAAGTGCATCAGAGGCAGCCGTCAATGGAAGAAGTACAACCGGGCCCGAAAGTATATGCTAGGCAAAAGCGAGCGCCAATTACACGACGCGATCCACAAAACGACACGAGCGTTTGTACAGTGGTGTGCAGATCAAGAGGTGAAGGAGGTCGTCGTCGGACAAGTGGAAGGAATCCAGCGCAACACGAAAAAGAAGCGAAGAAAAACGGTGAATCAGAAGCTGTCCAATTGGAGTTTTGGGAAAATCCGGAAGCAACTTGCTTACAAGCTTGAAGCATACGGAATCGGCGTCCAAACGATTGACGAACGTTACACAAGTCAACAATGTCCTTGTTGCGGCCGGAGGAAAAAGTCTTCGGCAAGAATTTATACGTGCTGCTGCGGTTACAACGAACATCGGGATGTTCACGGCAGCAAAGGGATTTTGTCCAAACATCTCTATAGCGAGATCCGTTACTTGGGCAAAACGGAAGCAATCAAGTATCTACGGATCGCGTAAAAGCGAAAAGTAGTAGATGGTGAGTTCCCACCCACTTGCAAAAGTGTTGCTTACAGAACCATTCCGTTTCATTTCCGCTGCAAGCAGCGAAAGACAGCAGAAAACCTGCTGTGTTGTAGAAAGCAACGGGATGGCTAGTAAGAAACCCCTTGCCTCTAAGCAGAGCGTAGGCAGGGGAGGTTCATGCCGTAAATGCCCTGAATTCCTGCACCATCGCAGGTTCTCCCTCTCGACATACGATTTCGATCGATAAAACCTGCACCGTTGCAGGTTTAGCGAAAAAGGGCCTCCGACTCCGCGTTGCCAGGGGAACCGGAGGACCTTTTGCTTCTATTTGGGGCTGTCTCGTTTATGTGAACAGTTATGAGACGGCTTTTTTGGCGTGTGCGAGAGTGTCGAAAGTACAATAAAAACGCGTGTTCTCATTATAGGTTTCTTTTGTTATAATGAGGAAGTCCGGCGGCTGCCGGCTCCGAAATAGCCGCCGTTGCCGATCAGAGAAACCGGCTTTGTTCGTTACGGCCGGCCGGTGGAATGCGGGGAGAGATTGCGACTTGCGGATATTAGGAATAGATCCCGGCATTGCGATTGCGGGATTCGGTTTTGTAGATAAGGTCGGGAGCAAGCTTACGCCGGTGCAGTACGGGTCGATTGAGACCGAAGCGGGTACTGCGCCGGAGAAGCGGCTGCTTCAAATATATGAAGCGGCGGTTGCGCTGATAGAGAAGTACAAGCCGGACGCCGTTGCGGTGGAGAAGCTGTTTTTTAACCGCAACGTGACGACGGCTTTTGCTGTCGGGCAGGCTAGAGGCGTCATTATATTGGCTGCCGCCCAGCGCGGGCTGCCCGTAGCTGAATATACGCCGCTACAGGTTAAGCAGGCCGTTGTCGGCTACGGCAAGGCGGAGAAGCGGCAGGTGCAGGAGATGGTCCGTATGTTCCTGAAGCTGTCTTCGGTTCCGAAGCCGGACGATGTGGCCGATGCGCTCGCTGTGGCGATTTGCCATGCCCACTCCGCTGTCCTGCAGCAAAAAATTAACGAGGTGTCGCGCAAATGATCGATTATGTACGGGGACGTGTCGTCCACTTGGAGAGCGATTCCATCGTGATAGACGTCAGAGATATCGGCTATCAAGTTATCACGCCCAATCCCTATGCGTTTGCCAAAAACGAGGATGCGGTTACCGTTTATACCCATTATCATGTCCGGGAGGACGCCGCACTGCTGTTCGGATTTCAAACGCGCGAGGAGCAGGCGTTGTTCCGGAAATTACTAGAAGTATCTGGAATCGGGCCGAGAGTAGCGGTCGGCATCTTGGGAGGCGGTCGTCCGGAAGCGGTAGTCGCGGCGATCCACCGCGAAGATTTGTCCTTTCTGACCCGGCTGCCGGGCATCGGCAAGAAGACCGCCCAGCGGATGATTTTGGATTTGAAGGATAAGCTCGCGATGAGCGCAGCCTCCATCGAGACGATGTGGGAGGCTGAAGCTGTCGGCCAGACGGCGGGGCCGGACCGTTACCCGGTATGGTCGGAAGCTCGCGAGGCATTGGCCGCGCTAGGTTATTCGGCGGCTGAGCTCGACCGCGCCTGGGAAGGAATGGGCGGTGCCTGCGAGCCCGGAGAATCGGTTGACGCATTGATGAAACGGGCGCTGCAGCAGCTTTTCAAAGGTTAACCGTCAGGCGCTGACGGTTACGCAGCGGCTTTGCAGCCGCAAAAGCGGAACGAATGCTTACGAAGTTGGTTTTGCCTCCGGCAAAACCGTAGCTTATGCTTACGATGTTTTGCCTCCGGCAAAACCTGGCTTATGCTTACGAAGTTGGTTTTGCCTCCGGCAAAACCTGGCTTATGCTTACGAAGTTGGTTTTGCCTCCGGCAAAACCTTAAGGAGGACTCGAAATGGACGACGAGCGGATGATATCCGCGAACCTGATGATGGAAGATCAGGCGGTGGAGTTCAGCCTGCGTCCCCGGTATTTGTCCGAGTATATCGGACAATCGCAAGTGAAGGAAAATTTGAAAGTGTTTATCGAGGCGGCAAAGCTCCGCAAAGAGGCGCTCGATCACGTGCTGCTGTACGGTCCGCCGGGCCTTGGCAAAACGACGCTGTCCAATATTATCGCCAGCGAGCTTGGCGTCAATCTGCGCACGACTTCGGGACCCGCGATTGAACGGCCAGGAGACCTCGCCGCCCTGCTGACGAATCTCCAGGAAGGGGACGTGCTGTTCATCGACGAAATCCACCGCCTGCACCGCTCCGTGGAGGAGGTGCTGTATCCGGCGATGGAGGATTTTGCGCTTGATATTATGATCGGCAAAGGTCCAAGCGCCCGTTCCGTGCGGCTTGAGCTGCCCCCGTTTACGCTTATCGGCGCGACGACACGCGCAGGGCTATTATCGGCTCCGCTTCGCGACCGGTTCGGCGTTGTCAGCAGGCTGGAATATTATCAGACGGATGAGCTCGCGTTTATTATTGCCAGATCGGCGGAAATTCTCGGCATCGGCATGGTGGGCGACGCTGCGACGGAAATCGCGCTGCGCGCACGGGGGACGCCGCGGATCGCCAACCGGCTGCTGAAGCGGGTGCGCGATTTCGCCCAAGTGAGGGGCAGCGGCATTATAACTCCCGAGCTTGCCGAGCAGGCGCTAGGTCTTATTCAGGTGGACCCGCTCGGCCTGGATAGGATCGATCACAAAATGCTGCAGGCGATGATTGCCAATTACCGCGGGGGGCCGGTCGGGCTCGACACGATTGCGGCGACAATCGGCGAGGAAAGCCAGACAATCGAGGACGTATATGAGCCTTATTTGATGCAAATCGGCTTTTTGCAGCGGACGCCGCGGGGACGGCTCGTGACGCAGCTAGCCTATAAGCATTTGGGACTTCCGCTTCCGGACGCGGAATAATCGAAGAGGCCGTCTTTCAAAAGAGGAAACGATATGCGCGCAGCGCAATAGAAGTAAGCGATCGATCTTGAAGCGGATGGATGCATCCGGATGCCGCAGCAAAAACAGTGAACCGGCCGACAACTCGGGGAGGCGGATCGGCGTGATGGGAATAAGAGGAATGAAGCGACGGGCCGAAGATGGGCTGGAGCAGAAAGAAGATGTTTTATTTGTGCTTTACGACGAGCATTGTTCGCTGTGCACTTCGTCCGTGAACGGACTAAAACGGCTTCAATCGTCCGCCGATCTCCGCTATATTCCGCTGCAAAGCATGAGCGGAGATGATGCTCCGCACGTTCCGGGGTTTTCCGGAATCGGCATGGAAGCGTTGTATGAAAAGCTGCATGTCGCTGACGAAAGAGGCCGTTTGTATGCCGGAGCAGATGGTGTGATCCGAATTATGAAGACCGTTCCCGGATTGCGCTGGATCGGCTTCTTGTACGGAATCCCGGGGATGAGCCGGTTTGGGGACGCCGTATACCGGTTCATCGCAAAGCGGCGTTATGAGTGGTTTGGCCGTACCGATACCGGCTGTGCGAACGGCGCGTGCAGCATACCTCAAAGGAAGCCGGGTCCGCCCGAATCTAATGAATCGGGCTCTCATCGCCAAAGCCGAAATTGAGGAACGCAGGGCTTATGCTTACGAAGAGGTTTTGCTTACGAAGTGGTTTTGCCTACGGCAAAACCTAACATGCTTACGAGGTGGTTTTGCCTTCGGCAAAACCTTAAGGAGGAGAGAGAACGGATGATAAAGCGCGGGAACTTCAAATGGTTTGCCGCTCTCATTGCCGCCGGTTTGCTGGCGTTGTCCGCTGCGGCGGTTAATCCGTCCTACGGCGCGCTGCCGAAGCTCGACAACATCCGGGTAGCCCTATTCCTATCATTTCCTGGGAAATATAACCTTGTGACGCCGGCCGCCACCTTGAGTTCTGCGGGGGGACTGAAGATCGGATTTCGCAATCCGGACAGCACCAGCCAGCTCGTAACGGTCGCATCGGGAACGAATGTCCGTTTCGCTTTGGACGATTATAAGGTAAAGCTGATCGAAACGCCAAGCTTTACTAATGCGTTGGCCGTCTTTAATGCGGTCAAGAGCGCTTCCGGCAGCGGCTACATCACGTCGCTTGGCAAAAACGGCACAACCGTATACCAGGTGACGGAAGGCAATTACGCGAGTGCGGCCGAAGCCGCGGCCGCTTCCGCCAAATGGAGCTCGAACAGCTCGCTCAAAAGTTTGGGCGCCGCAATCGAATTGGCCGGTCCGCTCCATTTGGAGAGCGGCACTTTCTCCTCCCAGCAGGAAGCGGAGCAGGCGGCTCAATCGTTCGGCGATGCGGGTGTCGACGCGTTTGTCGCTTTAAGGCAGCCGCCGGGCGAAAATGCGGCTCGTTATTCCGTTATGGTAGGGGCTGCGTCAGATCAAGCCGGATTGGACGGCGTGAAGCTGAAAGCCGCTTCGGCGGTCGGAAGCGATTCGCTTCAGGCGGCAAGCGCGGACCCTTATATGCTGATTCGCAGAGATTTGACCGGGACCCAGAAAGCGGACAGCAGCATCATGCAGTACATGCTTCCTCCAACCGCTGCAAAAGTATGGGTTTCTCCGGCGGGAAGCGAAGGTTTGAAACTTTCCGAAAGGTACAACCGTACATATAGAGGAAATTTTGAGTTCAGCGGCATGAACGGCAAGCTGGCCGTCATCAACGAACTGCCTTTCGAACAATATTTGTATTCGGTCGTAGGGGCGGAAATGCCGGGATCGTGGCCTGCCGAAGCGCTGAAGGCGCAGGCGGTAGCCGCCAGAACCTACGCGTTGTATCAGGGGACCGGTTTTCAAATCGCGCAGGTTGTCGATACGACACTGAGTCAGGTTTACGGCGGCATCGGGAGCGAAAAAACGTCGACCGTCAAGGCTGTCCAGGCTACAGAGGGTGAAGTCGCCGTTTATAACGGGGCGTTAATCGAGTCGCTTTTCTCTTCCAGCTCGGGAGGCAAAACCGCCGATGCGACCGAAATATGGAATCAAGGCATCGCTTATTTGAAAAGCGTCGACAGTCCGGACGATTTGTCGGAAAAAGGACTGTACCGCTGGTACCGCATTGCGCTCCCTTCCGGCATGACCGGTTATGTGCGCGAGGATGTGGTGGAGCCTACGGGCCGGACGAATGCCGCAGGTGCGCCGATCGTGCGCGTCAAGCAGGACGGAACCAACATCCGTACGAATCCGCTCATCCAGGATAATGTGGCTCCTGTCGGCAAAGCTTCGGCAGGCACCGAAGCGGCGGTGCTGGAGGAGACGGTCCAGTCCAACGAAATGAACTGGTACCGGGGGCCGTTTTCATCCGACGACCTGCTCGCATCGATGAAAGGAAAAACGTCGGCGCCGGTATCCGGTCCGATCCAGTCGCTGCAAATTACCGGCCGCGGTCCTTCCGGCCGCGTGACCGAAATGCGGATCAATGGAAGCGTGCTTCCAATAAAATATCCGGATTCGCTCCGCTCCGCGCTCGGCGGGCTTCCGAGTACGCTGTTCAATGTGGAGTCGACCGCAGACATGACGATGATGGGAGCCGGTGGCGAAGCAAGCGTGAAAACTTCCCGTACAAGCGGCGCATACGTTCTCGGTGCCTCGGGCAGAGCTGCGGCCGGAGAAGGCAATATGTTCATTATGAACGGAAGCGGGACAATCCGCCCGGTCACGCAAGAAGCCGCCTACCGTTTCACCGGAAACGGCAGCGGACACGGATTGGGCTTGTCCCAATACGGCGCCAAGGCTCTGGCGGATAGAGGGTATGATTACCAGAAGATTCTGAAATACTACTATACAGATGTTACCATCGTGAAGGACTGAGTATACGTTCATGAAAGCAGAAGATTTTGATTTTGAACTTCCCGAATCGCTGATCGCCCAGACGCCATTGGCGGAAAGAACCGCTTCCCGCCTGCTGACACTGGACAAGGACAGCGGGGAAATCGGTCATCACGTCTTCACGGACTTGGCCGATTACGTTCAGCCGGGGGATACACTCGTGCTGAACGATACCCGGGTGCTGCCTGCCCGCTTGATCGGAACCAAATCCGATACCGGCGCCAAAGTGGAGCTGCTGCTGCTGAAGCAGCTGGAGGGCGACCGGTGGGAAACGCTGGTGAAGCCGGCGAAGCGGGTTAAAATCGGCGCGAGTATCCGCTTCGGGAAAGACGAAAGCGGAGCTCCGCTGCTGGAAGCGGCGGTGGAAGAGGAAGGCGACATGGGCGCACGCGTCATTCGTTTTCGGTACGAAGGCATTTTTCAGGAGCTGCTGGACAAGCTGGGCGAAATGCCGCTGCCGCCGTACATTAAGGAACGGCTGGAGGACAGGGAGCGCTATCAGACGGTATATTCAAAACATGAAGGCTCGGCGGCCGCTCCGACGGCCGGGCTTCATTTTACGAAGCCGTTTCTGCAGCAGCTGGAGAATAAGGGCGTTTCGATCGCTTACGTTACGCTGCATGTGGGGCTCGGCACATTTCGTCCGATGTCTGCGGAAAACGTCGAGGAGCATGTTATGCATTCCGAGTATTATGAGATCGATGAGCATAACGCGGCTCTTATCCGGCAGACGAAGCAGCGGGGAGGGCGAATTGTCGCCGTCGGCACAACGTCGGCCCGGACGCTGGAAACGGCGGCGGCCAAATTTCCGGAAGGGCTTCAGGCCTGCAGCGGATGGACCGATATTTTTATATATCCGGGTTATACGTTCAAGCTTGTCGATGCGCTGCTGACCAATTTTCATCTGCCGAAGTCGACGCTTGTGATGCTTGTCAGCGCGCTCGCGGGACGGGAGCGCATCATGGCCGCATACAAGGAAGCGGTCGAACGGCAGTACCGGTTTTTCAGTTTTGGCGACGCGATGTTTATTTATTAGGGAATGGATGAGTGAGAAGCTGTGGCTGTTAAATATGAACTTATAAAAGTATGTAAGCAATCGGGCGCAAGACTTGGACGTCTGCACACGCCGCATGGAATAATCGAGACGCCGACATTTATGCCGGTCGGAACGCAGGCGACGGTCAAAACGATGAGTCCCGAAGAACTGAAGGCGATGGACGCGCAAATTATATTGAGCAACACGTATCATTTGTTTTTGCGTCCTGGGCATGATTTGATCCGCAGAGCCGGAGGCCTGCACCGTTTCATGAACTGGGACCGTCCGATTTTGACCGACAGCGGCGGATTCCAGGTGTTTTCATTGAGCGAAATGCGCAAGATCACCGAGGAAGGCGTCCAGTTCCGTTCGCATCTGAATGGCGACAAGCTGTTTCTTTCGCCCGAGAAAGCAATGGAAGTCCAAAATGCGCTCGGTCCCGACATTATGATGGCGTTCGACGAATGCCCGCCTTATCCGGCGGACTACGAATATGTGAAAAACTCGCTGGAGCGGACGACCAGATGGGCGGAACGCTGCTTGAAGGCGCATGCCAGGCCGCATGATCAGGCGCTGTTCGCGATCGTACAGGGAGGCATGTATGAAGATCTGCGCCGCCAGAGTGCGCTCGATTTGACTTCCATGGATTTCCCGGGGTATGCTATTGGTGGACTGAGCGTAGGCGAGCCCAAGCATTTGATGTTCGAAATGCTGGAGAGCACGGTACCGCTGCTGCCGTCCGGCAAACCGCGTTATTTGATGGGCGTGGGCTCGCCGGATGCGCTTATTGAAGGCTCGATCCGCGGCATCGATATGTTTGACTGCGTGCTGCCGACACGCATCGCGCGCAACGGAACGACGATGACGAGCGGAGGACGGCTGGTCGTACGCAACGCGCAGTTCGCGGAGGACCTCGGGCCGCTTGATCCGGAATGCTCCTGTTATACGTGCCGCAATTATTCGCGGGCTTATATCCGGCATCTCATTAAAGCGGACGAAACGTTCGGACTCCGGCTGACCACATACCATAACCTGCACTTTTTGCTGCAGCTGATGAGAGATGTAAGACAAGCGATCATGGAAGACCGGCTGCTCGATTTCCGGGATACGTTTTTCGCTAAATACGGTTTGCACGACAATGATAAAGGATTTTAAGAGGGAGGTGTAACAATACCGATGATCAATCTTGCAGGTGAGGCAGCAGGAGGCGGATCAGGCGCGCTCGGGATGATCCTGCCGTTTGTACTGATGTTTGCCGTCTTTTATTTTCTTCTGATTCGTCCGCAGCAAAAAAAGCAGAAGCAGCGTAACGCTCTGCTCAGCTCGGTCAAAAAAGGAGATAAAATTTCCACGATTGGCGGCATGCATGGCACGATTACGGAACTGACCGACGATACGGTCGTTCTGCGTGTCAACGATACGACCAAAATTACGTTCGAGCGGAGCGCGATCAGCAATGTCATTACAAGCGCCCCCGCCCCGACGGAGAAACCGGCTGGCCCCGTGAAAACGGAAAAGCTGGAAAGCAACCCGGAGCAATAAACCGGCTGCTTAAGATGAAGAAAAGACAGTCAAAGCGAAGCGTTTTCGCTTGACTGTCTTTTTTTGTCCGGCCGGAACGATTTCCGCGAAAGCCGGCCGGCTATCGGTGCCGCTGCGCAACCTGCTCTGCCAGCAGCGCGATCCTCTCCCGCAATTGTGCAGGGGCGGCAACCTCCGCTTCACCGTGAAGCGTTAAAATGATATCGGAGGCGGCTTCTTCCGAGTCAAACAGCAGCCGGGCCTCATAACCAGGCTCCTGACCGGGCGCGAGTTGTCTGCTGCCGATACCGGGCCTGATATGCTCCAGCGATGAAACCGCCTCATTTTCGCGATGCCGGCGCTTCAGTTCCGTAAGTTCCACGTACCGCAGTCGGCGCAGCTTGGCCAGTCCGGCATCCGTTAACAACACGGTGGCGGCAAAACGCGGAAGCCGCTCCTTGAACGACCGAACCGATTGCTCCCACCAATCGCCAAGAGAAAAAGAAGACGGGCGGCTGAACGTCTCCGCTGTCATTTCGGCTTCTTTCATACGGGAAATCCGGTAGGAGCGCATTTGTCCGTCATGCTCGGCGGCCAAGTACCACAAATGGCCTTTAACGATCAGTCCGTAAGGATTTACGGTCCGGACCTCACCACGGTTCTTTTCCTCCACTTCCGGTAAATCCGGTTCTCGATAAGCGCTATAGCGGAAGCGCAGCCTCCGTTCTTTCCACACCGCTTCCTGCACGAGCGCAAGAAAAGGAGTGTCCTCTTTGACTTGATGCCATCCGGCCCCATCGACGTGAAGTCTTTCCCGGACAAATTCCGCATGCGGCAGACTTGCCGCCGGCAAGGCGGCCTGAAGCTTGATCCACACCGATTTCAGCTCCTTCGATAAGCCCAGATCTGCGGCCGCATCTTTGGCTTGAAACAGGTGCAGCGCTTCGAGCTCGGACGTCGTGAGTCCGGTAAGATTGGTCCGGTATCCCTCCATCAAACTCCAGCCTCCCTTGGCGCCGCGATCCGAAACGA
This sequence comes from Paenibacillus beijingensis, assembly GCF_000961095.1. Taxonomy (NCBI): domain Bacteria; kingdom Bacillati; phylum Bacillota; class Bacilli; order Caryophanales; family Paenibacillaceae; genus Paenibacillus; species Paenibacillus beijingensis. Next base: position 3,963,417 of record NZ_CP011058.1, read on the forward strand.
CGGGTACGCCCGCCGAGCCAAGAGCGTCCATATCGCGCAAAATCGTTCGTTCGGACACTTCAAGCCGCGCCGCCAACTGTTTGGCCGTCAGTTTCCTTCCTGCTTGCAGCAAAAGCATAATGGACAACAGCCGGTCCCCTCTCATAAATGACAGCTCCTTATCGCTATATTCAGATCATACTCTCCGCTCTTTCTTAGATTACCAATATAATTATGACAATTGTTGTCGTGATTCACAATTATACTAATCGTATATTTCCGAAAATTTGAAAAAGGGAGTGTTGCTTCTATGACGCAATCCGTTTGGAACCCGAAAGATAAGCTGAAAGGAAAAGTGGCGCTGGTGGCGGGAGGCGCAAGAGGCGCCGGACGCGGGATTGCCGAGGCGCTCGGAGAGGCGGGAGCGACCGTCTATGTGACCGGCCGGACGACGCGCTCTGCCCGTTCCCCCATGAACCGTCCGGAAACGATCGAAGAAACGGCCGAAAGAGTGACCGCCAAAGGCGGAAACGGCATCGCTGTGCGGGTCGATCATTCGTCCGTTGATCAAGTGAAAGATCTGATCGGGCGTATCCGCAGCGAGCACGGCCATCTTCATCTGCTCGTCAACGACATTTGGGGAGGCGATCCGCTTACGGATTGGAGCAAGACATTTTGGGAGCATTCGCTGAGCGATGGAATGGCCGTTATTAACGGTGTTCTGACGACACATCTCAACACCGCATACTGCTCGGCTCCGCTACTGATCGAAAGCGGCGGCGGACTATTGATCGAAATCACGGACGGAACGGATTACAAGTACCGCGGGAACGTGTACTACAGTTTGGCCAAGGCGGCCGGCATTCATTTGGCGGCCGCGATGGCGGAAGAGCTGAAGCTGCACGGGGTGGCGGCGCTGGCGCTGACGCCGGGATTTTTGCGCTCGGAAGCGATGCTCGATCATTTTGGCGTGACGGAGAGCAACTGGAGGCAGGCAGCCGCCATCGAGCCTCATTTTATCGCATCGGAAACGCCGCTTTTTGTCGGCCGCGCGGCCGCGGCACTGGCATCCGACCCCGCAGTGATGAACAAGTCGGGCGGGGCATACAGTTCATGGGGGCTGTCGGATGAATACGGCTTTATTGATGCAGACGGCAGCAGACCGCATTGGGGCAATTACTTTGCAACGATTAAATAAATGCAAAGAAAGACGGGCTGTCCTGGCAAAGGAGCCCGTCTTTTCGTAAAGCAAACGATTATTTTAATTCCTCGCCGGCTGCATAAGGGATTCTTACCCGCCGGACGGAAGTGAGGCGCATGTCACTGAGCTTGAAGCCCATTGCCGAAGCGAAGACGGCAAGCAGGACGCCGCCCATCATATCGGTCAGCCAGTGAATGCCCATGTAGAAGATGGTGAAAATAATAATCGCGGCGCTGGCGCTGACAAACCACGCCCATTTGCGGATTCCGGACCGGATCGCGATGATGGCCATCGTGACCGAAATCGACGTGTGCAGGCTTGGAAAACAATTATCCAGGCCGGACAGGCCGCGGTACTGGTTTTCAAAATCGGGAAACGATTCGAGCATATAAAAATGGACGGAAGGATTGAACGCCCAGACCTCTTTTACGGGAAAAAACAAATAAAACGGAATCGCAATGAGATAGTTAAGCATGACCGCGTAGCAGGTGGCGTAATACAGTTTTTTGGATTTATCCATATAAGTGTACACGCCGATCGATGCGATGAGCAGCGACTGAAACACAACGATATAGAAAAACGCGAGTACAGGCGTCAGCCAGGGCGTATGGAACAACTGCTGGAACAGCATCACGAAGTTGCCTTCCATCGACTGGATCGCGTGCGTAAAGTCGGCGTGGTATTGCATTTTTTTCTCGATCAGCAGTTCGTATTTGTTGCAAAATAAAATGGCGATCAGCGCCACGAAATGGAACAAATATCTGCGCGAAACGAACAAATTCCGGATAAAAAGACCTGCCGCTCTAAACGGATTGCGTCCGGTTCCGTACGCTATGAGCAGAGCAACGGTCACAACGGTGTAAATAAGCACCGTAGTCATGCTGTGAAACAAAACCATGTCTTTCCCCCTAATATCCCCTCATAGTGATTTGAGGGGCAATCTCTTAAATGACTGAACTAGTATAGCACAATTAAGGGGGAAATTCACAAGCGGCGTCACTCTTTGTCCGTTAAATATATGGAAGAAACCCGCCTTGACTCTGTTATTTTTTCCAGTTTACACCAATCATTCCGCCGAATGAACCTGCCAACGCCGCAATCAGAAGCAGCAGCGCCGTTCGGCTGGACAGTGCGGCATCCGCTGCGAGGAAGCTGATGATGAGCACAAGCAGTCCGTAAATGAGCCCGAGCGCACCCCCGTAATACCACCCTTTAAACCCGGAACGTTTTCCGGATACAAAACCGCCGGCCAATGTGGAGATGCCGTGTATGCCGAGCGCGCCGGCAGGCAGCCCGTCTTCCTTGAGCCCTCCGTAATGCAGCAGCAGCGACAATAGAACCGCTCCCGCGGCGAGCCAGACGCTCGCGTAGAGCAGCCCGGACAGCAGCGGCGATCCTGCACGGACATGATTCACATTTTTATTGGCATTCATTGGATTCACCCTCCCGATTTTCTCCTATTCAACCATATGGTCAAGCCGGCCGGTTTAGTACAACCGTCCCTGTCAGAAGGTTGGTTCGCTGCCATAAATTTCGACTTCCGCATTCCGCATGATGCCGGGAATGGAAGGCGACAATACGGTGTAGCGACCGCCAGAGATGCACGTTAAGCACGACAATTTAAGGAGGGATTTCCGTGGAGTTGTTTTCGCTGCTAATCCGAACGGTAATCATTTACTTTGTTGTGTTCCTGATCATGCGCCTGATGGGAAAAAGGGAAATCGGAAAAATGTCGGTGTTTGATCTTATCATTTCGTTCATGATCGCCGAGAGCGCCGTTATTGTCATCGAAGACACGGAGCGGGCTATATGGGATGGTGTCGTACCGATGCTCGGATTGATGGTCATTCAGGTTTCGATCGCTTTTGTATCGATGCACAGCCGCAAATTGCGGCTGCTGTTCGACGGCAGGCCGAGCATCATTATCGCGAACGGCAAGCTGGACCGCGAAACAATGCGGAAGCAGCGCTACAATTTGGATGACCTGATGCAGCAGCTGCGGGAAAATCAAATTGTCAGCGTGCACGAAGTTGAATTCGCCATCCTCGAAACAAGCGGCAAGCTGTCCGTCATTAAGAAAGAGTCTGCGAAATCCGAAGAAAACGCCCATGTGACGGACTCGCCGGCGCAGCCATGGTTAGAGGAGCCGAAGCAGCCGGACATGACGGAGCTGCAGCAGCGATCGCCGGTTGGAACGAATCTTGAACTTCCCGCCGGGATCCGCTTCGAAACGCTGCCGATTCCAATTATTATGGAAGGGAAAGTGATGGAGGACGGATTAAGCAAGATCGGAAAAAACCGTTTTTGGCTCAAAAAAGAGCTCGGCCAAAAAGGGGTTTCCAATACGAAGGATGTGTTTTTCTGCTCCATCGACCATAAAGGGCGGCTGTTTGTCGATATCGAGCGGAAACCGGCTCATTGACATTCCTGTACATGTACCTCCAAGCAGCTATTTAAACCATCGCCCCAAAAGCGGAATGCGTGCCACGTCGTAGCGGTCGATAATGCCCATTGCGATCATGAGCAGCAAATAAATGACGGTTCCGGCAAAGCAGGCGGCAGCAAGGCTCAACCATTCGGCCGGCAGACCGCCGCGGTTCATCAGCAGCCGGCAAGCGGCTCCCATGACGATCATCGCCGCGCCGACCTTCACGAAATCCGGCAGCTTCATGCGGAAGCCGACAAAACGGGCGACGCTGAAAGCATGCAGAAGCGTAACGAGCACGATATTGACTCCGATGGCAATCACCGTGCCGTAAATGCCGAGCTCGGGCCTGGAAGTCAGCTCGGTAATTAAATAAAGCTTGACGACCGCGCCGACGAACGTGTTCATGAGGGCGGTTCCCGGTTTATCGAGCGCCTGCAGGGCCGCCTGCAAAGGGGCCTGCAAATAAATAAACAAGCCGAATGGGGCGAGCAGCTGCAGCATGGGCGCGATGTCGCCATGATCGTACAGCACGCGGCAGAGTGGCTCGGCGAGCAGTCCCATCACGACGACGCACGGAGCTCCGGTTACAAGCGCAAGCCGCATCGATTGATGCAGACGCTTGTGAATGGCGATGCGGTCGCCGCGCGCGGCCGCTTCGGCCAATGACGGGACGAGCGAAACGGCGAGCGAATACGTCAGCGCCGTCGGCAGCAAAATAAGCGGGATAATCATCCCCTGCAGGGAGCCGTACTGCGCGGTGGCGCTGCCGGTGGCGATTCCCGCGGCCAGCAGGGCGCGCGACGTAAGAATCGTTTCCAGCAAATACGACAGCGATCCGACCATGCGGCTCGCCGTTACCGGTATCGATAATCCGAGCAGGCGCCGCACGATCGGCACGCGCCGTTTTCTCGCTGCCGGTGCATTGGGCGGCGGATTATTCCCAGGCACAGCGTTGTCATTTGCGGCTGCGCCGCTTGAACCGGGGCTTTCCAACTCGCTCTGATCGCGGCGTTTCGCCTTCCGGTATTGATAGAGCAGAACGGCAAGCCCTCCGACCTCGCCGGCTACGACGCCCAGCATGGCGCCGGCTGCGGCCCATTCAAGTCCGAGCGGCAGCAGCGCCGTGGCGATCAATAGCTGGCCGCCGATGCGGATCAATGTTTCGACGACTTGGGACACAGCTGTAGGTACCATATTTTGCTTTCCTTGGAAGTAACCCCGGTAAACGGACGAAAGGCCGACAATAAAGAGCATCGGAGTCATAAACAGGAACGTTTGATAGACACGGGAATCGGTCAGCAAATGTGACGTAATCCAGGGAGCGAATGCGAGCAGCCCCGCCGTTGTGAGGAAGGCTAAAATCAAGGTCAGAGCCATCGCCGCCCGAAAAATATGTCCGACGCGCCGGGTGTCGCCTTTGGACTCCGCTTCCGCGATCCACTTGGCGACCGCAAGCGGGATTCCGCCCGTAATGACCGTCAGCAGCACGCCGAGAAACGGAAAGCTGAGCTGGTACAGACCGACGCCTTCGGCCCCTATAATGCGCGGCAGTACGATCCGCGGCACAAAGCCGAGAATCCGGTTCAATATTCCCGCCGCCAGCAAAATCATAGCTCCTTTAATAAACGTTTGCTTCGTCACGGCTATTCCCTCATCTCTATTTGTCCAGATCAAACGGGCATTCCGGCATCGCCTTGCATGTCCGTATTTCATTTTATGCGTGGCATGTCTTTCGGCATGTCACGCTTTTTTTCGGCGGTTCCAGATATAGAAGCAGGAATATCAGGCAAGAGAATCGAACAGTACATAGGGACGGAGTAAAACGGCCGTTTGACGCGGACTGCTTTGCGAAGATGCAAACAAGGGGGTTACAGCATGAGGAATGACGAGCTGAACGGCGAAATATTTACGCTTTGCGAAAGCAAGGCGGAGGAATTTCGGCTCATCGGATACGAACAAGTGACGGCGCAGGATATATGGGATTGCGTCAGCGACAAATATGCCAAACACGGCGAACCGCCTTTGCATCAACTCGTAAATGACATCCTGTCGCTTAAAACGCCGAAGTTTATGAATTTTTTAACGATGAGCGCATACAAGGGAACCCGTTTTTAATCAGGGGGCTCTTTTTTTTGACTCAATTTTCCCACCTAGGTATAATAGGGACTATTGAGAACTTAAGGGGGAACATCAAGCACAATGAAACGGATGCTAGCTTTTTTGCTGCTGGTCGTCATCTGCTTTGGCGCGATCGCGGCAACCAGCCCGTACCTGATGGATCGAATCAAGCTGGGGCTGGATCTCAAGGGCGGATTTGAAATACTGTATGAAGCTTCTCCACTGCACGAGGGCGGCAAAGTAACGAGAGAATCCCTGAACGAAACGGCCAAAAGTCTGGAGAGCAGGGTTAATAAAACAGGCGTTTCCGAGCCGGAGGTGACGACGGAAGGGACGAACCGGATCCGCATCAAGATCGCCGGTCTCGGCAAAGCCGACGAAGCGGCGCTGCGCGAGAAGCTCGTCGAGCCGGCCGAGCTGACGTTCCGCAGCGCAAGAGGCTGCGCAGCGGACAAAGGCTACTGCAAGATCGAGCTGATCGGCAACGACTTCAAAGAAAACGGCGCAGCCATTTTCCAGGATTCCCTTGGCGGCTACCAGATTTCCATCAAGCTTAACGATCAAGCCAAATTTGCCGAAGTGACGCGGGAAGTTGCCAAGCTTGCTCCGACGGGAAATAATCAGCTGGCAATCTATCTCGACGACGAGCAGCTGTCGGCTCCGAACGTCAATGAGGAAATTAACAGCAACGAAGCTACGATTACCGGCAATTTCACGCGCGACGAAGCGGCAAACATCCGCGATACGATCAACCTGGGCGCGCTGCCGCTTAAGCTGGAAGTCAAATATACGCAGTCCGTTGGAGCTACGCTCGGCAAGCTGAGCTTGCAGCAGACGGTGTGGGCCGGCGTAATCGGCACCATTCTCATTTTGGCGTTTATGCTCATTTTCTACCGGATCCCGGGCGTTGCTGCAGCCGTCTCGCTGATCTTCTACATTTGGCTGCTGCTTGTCGGCTTCTGGCTGCTGGATGCGACGCTTACGCTTCCGGGCATCGCCGCATTCGTACTCGGCATCGGCATCGCCGTCGACGCCAACATTATTACGGCCGAACGGATTAAAGAAGAAATCCGCACCGGCAAGAGCATCATGTCCGCGTTCCGGGCAGGTACGAAAACTTCGCTGCGGACGATTATCGACGCGCACGTCACGACGATTATTGCGTCGCTGGTACTGTTTTTTATCGGTGCGGGTACGGTGAGAGGCTTTGCGGTCACGCTTATTTTGAGCATTATCGTCAGCCTGATTTCCAACGTCGTCCTGTCGCGTTATTTGATCTACCTGCTTATCCGGAGCGGCAAAGTGAACAAACCGGGCCATTATGGGGTAAAGGAGAGTGAAATCAGTGCGCTCTAAAGAAACCAAATTTAATTTCATTCATGTGAGCCGCTATTTCTATATTTTCTCCATCGCCATTACGGTCATCGGAATTGCGGCGCTCGCCTTTTTTGGCTTGAATTACGGGGTTGACTTTAAGTCCGGTTCCAACGTCGATATCGCGGTAACGAAAAATTTGTCCGACCAGAGGAGCAGCATCGAATCGTATTTGAATGCGAACGAATACGGCGAGCATACGCTGACGATGGGCACGGAACGGATTACGATCCGGTTCGAAGATGTGCTTACCGACGCCAAGGAGAAGCAGCTTAAAGCTGACTTCGCCTCCAAATTCGATGCCGGCGCTTCGCTGGAAGTGAACACGGTCGACGTCGAGATGGCAAGGGAAACCGAGTGGAACGCGCTGAAAGCGATGCTGATTGCCTGCATCGGCATTATTATCTATATCGCCATCCGCTTCGAATGGCGGTTCGGCGTGGCGGCGATCGTCGCTCTTGTCCACGACGCTTTCATCACGATCAGTCTGTTCTCGATTTTCCGGCTGGAAGTGAATTTGCCGTTTATTGTGGCGATTTTGACGATCATCGGTTATTCCATTAACGATACGATCGTTATCTTCGACCGGATCCGCGAAAATTTGCGGTTTGCCAAATTGAAGACGACCGCGGATCTCATCCATGTCGTGAACCAGAGCGTATGGCAAACGCTGACCCGCTCCATCAATACGGTGCTTACCGTCATGATCGCGGCGGTTTGCCTGTTCATTTTCGGCAGCGAATCCATCAAACTGTTCTCGCTGGCGATGATAATCGGGCTTGTAAGCGGCGCTTATTCCTCGATCTTCATCGCAAGCCCGTTGTGGTTCATGTTAAAGAAACGCTCGAAGCCGAAACCGGCCGCCAAATCCCAGGCCGCGTCTTGATGATGAGTGTTATTAGCTAATGCTTACGAGGTGTTTTTGCTGACGCAAAAACTTTAGCTTATCCTTACGAGGTGTTTTTGCTGACGCAAAAACTTTAGGAGGCGCATATCGCAATGATGCAGCATGATGCGAAAGCCGAGTCGGTACGGGCACTGATCGTCAATACCGGACTCGCTCTCTTCAAAGGAACGGCAGGATGGTTTACGGGGAGCGGGGCGCTGCTTGCGGACGGTTTCCGTTCCGCCTCGGAAGCTTGCGCATCTTATGCGCGTGCGGCCAATTTGCGGTCGGGTGGCCGACATCCGGCCGACAAGTCTTCGGCGCCGAGGACCGAAGCGGCCGCCAATCTGATATTGGCGGTGCTGCTGCTTATTGTCGGCTTGGAAATCGGTATTTCCGCCGTCCGCAATGCGGTTTACGGCCTTCAAGCCGCTCCGGACTGGTACGCCGCCGCGGCCGTTCCGGTCGCATTCGTGATGAAAGCGGTGCTGGTCCGGGATTTGCAGTGGAAGAGCGAGATCGCATTTTCCGCAGCCGCTCTGCTTGGAGCGGGCGGCGCGCAGCTCGGACAGCTGCTGCAGGCGGAGCCTCTTTATTATCTGGATCCTGCCGGCGCGCTGTTCATCGCGGTGCTGGTCATCCGCAAAGGCTGCAAGCTGGCAATCGCGGCAACGCGCAGAGAGCAGGCGCCGTCTCCGGTAATGGAAACGGCGGATGAGCTGATGGAAGTGATCCAGCGCGTCGAGGGGGTTGTCACCGTCGAAGCGCTGAAAGCGAGAGAGAGCGGCCATTATATCGTGGCGGATATCGTCATCAGCGTTAATCCCCGCATTACCGTTCTGGAAGGAAATGAAATCGCCAAGAGGGTAAAGCTTCTTTTAATGAAGCGTTTCCTCCATCTTGCCCATGTTCACGTTTATGTGGAGCCATACGATCCCGGATATCCGTATAAATCGAACCACGATCCGAATCAGGAGCATTCGCCCAGCCTGCTGCAATAGTATTTAGTTTCCGACGGTTATTTTCGAGTGCGATTGATTGTCAATAATCGATGCATCAAGAGAAGTGACGCTGCTGCCGGTGCAGCAGCGTTTTTTGCGAAAGGGTGGTGATAAACGCCGTGATTAAATCCAAAACCCGCTGGCTTGTCAAAGGGTTGGATGCAGCCGGCGAGCAGCAGGCAGCCCATCTTGGCCGGGAGCTGAAACTGCCGCCTCTTGTCGCCCGCCTGCTCGTTCAAAGGGGGTATGAAGACCCGGCGAAAGCGCAGTGGTTTCTGAGTGCGGGAGCGGAAGACATGCATGATCCGATGCTCTTGCTCGGAATGGAACAGGCGGCAGCCCGTATTCGTCAAGCGGCTCAAAGCGGGGAAAAGGTCCGCATCTACGGCGATTATGATGCCGACGGCGTATCTTCGACAGCGCTTCTGCTGCACGTGTTCCGCCGGCTCGGCATCGATGCCGATTATTACATTCCGCATCGCACAAGGGAAGGGTACGGACTCAATAACGACGCGATACTCCGCTCCGCGGAAGCGGGGATTACACTGCTCGTTACCGTCGATACCGGAGTCAGCGCCGCCCGGGAGGTGGAATATGCGCAGCAGCTCGGCATGGACGTCATCGTGACGGACCACCACGAGCCGCCTGCCGTGCTGCCGCAGCCGCTGGCGCTTGTAAACCCGAAACAGCCTGGCTGCCCGTATCCGTTCAAAGGGCTGGCAGGCGCAGGCGTCGCCTTCAAGCTGGCGCACGCGCTTCTGGGGCGCCCGCCGCTGGAACTGGCGGACATCGCGGCGCTCGGCACAATCGCGGATTTGATGCCGCTGACCGGCGAGAACCGTATTCTCGTCCGCTGCGGACTGGAGACGATGCGCAGCGGCTCCAGAACCGGGCTGCGTGCGCTGGCAGAAGCCGCCGATGTATCGCTCGGCTCCGTTTCCGCTTCGGACGTGGCCTTCTTTATGGCGCCGCGCATTAATGCGGCGGGGCGGCTGAAGCACGCCTCGGAAGCGGTCGTTTTGTTAACGACCGAGGACGCCGAACAGGCCGGGAATTCGGCAGCCGTGCTCGACCTGCTGAACCGGGAACGTCAGCATATCGTCGATGAGATGACAAAGGAAGCGGAAGAGCTGTGGCAAGTCCGCAAACGGCAGTGTATCGATGAAGGGCTCCCGGAACCGGGCGTCATCGTGTTGGCTGCGGAAGGCTGGAACCCGGGCGTCATCGGCATCGTCGCCTCCAAGCTGCTGGAGCGCCATTATAAACCGGCGGTAATCTTGGGCATTGATGCCCAGACCGGGATGTGCAAAGGCTCCGCCCGCTCGATTGACGGATTCGACATGTATGCCGCCTTAACGGAATGCGCCGGCTTGATGGACCACTTTGGCGGCCACCAGGCCGCTGCAGGGATGAGCCTTCACCGCGACCGTCTGCCCGAGTTCGAACAAACGTTGTGCGCTTGTGCAGCTCGGGTGCTTAAGGCCGAAGACCTAATACCAAAGACGTTGATCGATCTCGAATGCGCACTTTCGGAAGCGACGCTGGAGACGATCGGGCAGCTGTCGCAGCTGGAGCCGTTCGGAAGCGCCAATCCGGCTCCAAGACTGCTGATCAACGGCGCCAGATTGGCGGAACGAAGGGTCATCGGGAAGGAACGGAACCATTTGAAGCTGCTGCTTGGCGGCGTTCAAGGAGCGGATCTGGATGCGATCGGCTTTGGGCTTGGCTGGGTAGCCGGGCGGCTGGAAGCGGCTGAGAGCGCCGATGTGATCGGCGAGCTGTCCGTGAACGAATGGAACGGACGCCGCAAGCCGCAGCTCCTGCTCCGGGATCTGCGCGTATCGGAGCTGCTTGTTTATGACAGGCGCAACGAAACGGAACCGCTTGCGAGCTTGCGCCGCATCGCGGATGATGCTGCCGCCGGCGGATCGCAGCTGTACGTTGTAGGAGACGAGGGCGGGTTGCCGGAAACGGCATCCGCGCTTCAGTTGGGCGATTCAAAGAAGCATGCGGATGAGACCGGCAGCATAGCGGGCTTTTATACATATGAGGCGCTGCCTGCCGACTTGTCCGATTGCCGCGAGCTGGCGCTTATCGGCCGCCCGCCAGCGATCGAACGGCTGGCCGCATTTTTAAGCCGGTGCCCGAATTTGGAAGCGGTGCACGCGATGTACCGCACCGCCGGTCCGGCAGGTTTTCCGCAGCGTGAACATTTCGGCGCCGTTTATCAGCTGCTGAGGCGTGCCGGGGAAATTCCGGCGGCAATCGCACCGGATCGGCTTGCTTCTCAAACAGGCTGGCCAAAAGAGGCGGTAGAGATGATGCTGGGCGTCTTTAAGGAATTGGAATTGGTAACAAGGCTCGGAGGGGCAATCGCCCCGGCGGCATCGCCCCGGAAGCGCGAGCTTGACGAATCCGCTCTGTACCGCGACTGGCGGCAAAGGACGGAGGAAGCGGCCGTGCTGCAGGCGCCGCTGGAAGAGCTCGCCCGTTGGATGCGTAAACAACTTCATTTAACCGAAAGGAACTGATCAAATATGGATATCAATTTCAAGGATTACATCCGGGAGATCCCGGATTTTCCCCAGCCCGGAATCCTTTTCAAGGACATTACGACGCTGTTGAAGCACGGCAAAGCGTATGGGGCGGCTATTGAAGCGCTGAAAGAAGCGGTGAAAAATAAAGAAATCGATCTGATCGCAGGACCGGAGGCCCGCGGCTTTGTTGTCGGCGCGCCGCTGGCGCTGGCGCTCGGTGTCGGTTTTGTGCCGATTCGCAAAAGCGGCAAGCTGCCGGGAGAAACGATCGAAGCGAAATACGCTCTGGAATACGGCAATGACTGTCTCGCCATGCACAAGGATGCGATCGCTCCGGGCCAGAAAGTGCTCATCGCCGACGACTTGCTCGCCACCGGCGGCACGATCGCCACAACGATCAATCTGATCCGCCAGCTTGGCGGCGAGGTGGCCGGCGCCGCATTTTTGATCGAGCTTGAAGACTTGAACGGCCGCGAGAAGCTGGGCGATGTCGATGTATTTTCGTTAATCAAGTATTAAAATGCCTGCGGCTGCTGCGCCGCAGCTGAGCGGACGACAGCCGCCTAAATCAATGTGGGAAGCCTCTTTGCCCTGTTTGGGAAAAGGGGCTTTTTTGCATTTAAATCGTATCGACCGCTAGCGCGAAAAGCGAAGTTGAATGAAAATTTGCGAGTATTCGCAACCCTGCGGACGGTTTTTGTCGAACAAAGTCGAACTTTCGCTATTATCTCGAACCGGAATGGTCCGATCGGACCGCTTTGCTAGTTGACGTAGCGGCTACACAAAAGGCATAATATGAGATAAACCAAAAAAACAGGACTAATCGGAATTGCGTAACTAGTCGAATAAAGACATTTTCGCGGGAAAGGGACGTTTCATGGGCATAGAGCAGCTACTCGAAAAAGCGTCGACATATATGAAAGATCAGGATCTGCAGCGGGTGCGCGTCGCATACGAATTTGCCGAGCAGGCTCATCACGGGCAAGTGCGCAAATCCGGCGAGCCGTATATTTTACATCCGATCGCAGTCGCGGACATTCTGGTCAATATGCAAATGGACGTCACGTCGATTATCGCCGCGCTGCTGCACGACGTTGTGGAAGACACGACCGTGGATCTGGCCGAGGTGAGGGCGCGGTTCGGGGAGACGTGCGCCATGCTGGTCGACGGCTTAACCAAGCTGGAGAAAATCCGCTTTCGCTCGAAGGAAGAGCAGCAAAACGAGAATTACCGTAAAATGTTCGTCGCCATGGCGCAGGATATCCGCGTCATTCTGATCAAGCTGGCGGACCGTCTTCATAATATGCGTACGCTCAAATTTCAGTCGGAGGAAGCGCAGCGGCGGATCGCTTACGAAACGCTCGAAATTTTTTGCCCGATTGCGCACCGGCTCGGCATTTCGGCGATTAAATGGGAGATGGAAGATATCGCGCTGCGCTATCTGAATCCCCAACAGTATTATCGCATTGCCAATTTGATGAAAAAAAAGCGGGTCGAGCGCGAAGCATACATTTCCACAGTTGTCGGCCGCATTAGCGAGAAGTTGGAAGAAATGGGCATCGACGGCGATATTTCCGGCCGTCCGAAGCATATTTACAGTATTTACCGCAAAATGTCGATGCGCAACAAGCAGTTCAGCGAAATCTACGATTTGATGGCAATCCGGATTATCGTGGACAACATTAAGGACTGCTACGCCACGCTCGGCATTATTCATACATTGTGGAAGCCGATGCCGGGACGGTTCAAAGACTATATCGCCATGCCGAAGGCGAATATGTACCAGTCGCTGCATACGACCGTCATCGGTCCGAACGGCGAGCCGACGGAAGTGCAAATCCGCACGTGGGAAATGCACCGCACAAGCGAATACGGGATCGCCGCCCACTGGGCGTACAAAGAAGGCATGCCGACTCCGGGCGGAAATTTCGAAGATAAGATGACCTGGTTCCGCGAAATCTTGGAGCTTCAGCATGAAGCCGAGGACGCCTCGGAGTTTATGGAATCGCTCAAAATGGACTTTTTCTCCGACCTCGTGTTCGTTTTTACGCCCAAAGGGGAAGTGATCGAGCTGCCTGCCGGCTCCGTGTCGCTGGACTTCGCGTACCGGATTCATACGGAAGTCGGCAACCGGACGATCGGCGCGAAGGTGAACGGACGGATTGTGCCGCTGGACCAAAAGCTGAAGACCGGGGACATCGTGGAGATTTTGACGTCGAAGCATTCCTACGGCCCAAGCCAGGACTGGATCAAAATCGCCCAATCGTCGCATGCGCGCTCCAAAATCAAACAATGGTTCAAGCGCGAGAAGCGCGAGGAAAATGTTGCAAAGGGACGCGAAATGCTCGAACGCGAGCTGAAACGGCTCGGTCTGGAGACATCGGTCTGGATGACCGAAGACAAGCTTCAAGAAGCGGCGACCAAGTTCACCTTCACCGATATCGAAGATATGATGTCCGCGATCGGATTCGGAGGCATTACGGCTGCCCAGGTTTGCAGCAAAATGACGGAGAAGATGCGCAGGGAAGCGGAAGAAGCGAACCTGATCGAGCTGACGAACGAACCGAAGGAAATGAAAACGCCGGGTCCGAAGAAAAAGCCGGCTACGGGCGGCGTTTCCGTGAAGGGGATCGACAACCTGCTCGTCCGGTTCGCCCGCTGCTGTTATCCTGTTCCGGGCGACGAAATCGTCGGCTACATTACGCGCGGACGCGGCGTATCCATTCACCGGAAAGATTGTCCCAACCTTCCGATCGAGATGGAGGGCGAGGAAGCGGACCGCCTGATCGAAGTGGAATGGGAAGATTCGGCCGATTCCAACTACAGCGTCGACATCGAAGTGACGGGCCACGACCACCGTGGATTGCTGAACGAAGTGCTGCAGGCGGTATCGGAGAGCAAAACGAACATTTCCGCCGTTACCGGCCGCACCGGCAAAAACAAAATGGTCATCATTCATATGACCATACTCATTCGCAATGTCGACCACCTGCAGTCGGTCGTCGAGAAGATCAAACGTTTGAAAGACATTTACTCGGTGCAGCGCATTATGCAGTGAGAAGAATGGAAGTGTGCGGAAACGGAATATCGCTGCGCGGCTGATTCGGGTCTCCGATCGTTGTTGTAGCCGGATCGTTTTTATTATGTAACTCTATAAGGGTTACGATCCGGCTACAAAGGCGACCACTCCGTTTCTCCGACTCCGAACCAGCCGCTCCGCTCCGTTTTTCGCCGCACTTCCAAAGAGGAAGGGAAGGAAAGAAAGCTTGAGAGTAGTCGTTCAAAGAAGCAAGCAGGCGTCCGTAACCGTGGGCGGCGAGACGGTAGGCGAGATCGAATCGGGACTCGTGCTGCTTGTCGGCATTACGCATGATGATACGGAACGCGACATCCGCTGGATGGCGGACAAAATCGCCGGCCTGCGCATTTTTGAAGACGGCGACGGCAAGATGAATCTGTCGATCCGGGAAGCAGGCGGCGCCGTTCTGTCCGTATCGCAATTTACGCTCTACGGCGACTGCCGCAAAGGAAGGCGTCCGAGCTTCATCGCGGCAGCCCGCCCGGAATATGCGCAGAAGCTGTACGACGAATTCAACGCACAGCTTCGAAGCGCCGGGCTAACCGTCGAAACCGGCCGCTTCGGCGCGATGATGGACGTTTCTCTTGTGAACTGGGGACCGATCACGCTGATCGTCGACAGCAAGGAATAACGGATGCTCCGCTGCTGACTGCAGAATGTTCGGGACGGCAGATCGTAACGCAAGGTCAATGCCGTACCGCTGACTGTACACTGCGGTTATAGAGAACGGCGGCCCGGGCAACAATAACCTTTATTAAATGACAGCGCCCTTTAACACGCCTGCTGCGACGGTGGTGCTGAATAAAGGAGATTGGGACCGGGTGAGGCAAGGATATAAGGAGCAAGGCATGGAAAAAGCGAGTCGGGCGCTTTTGCAGCCGGAACGGCGGGAAGCGATGCTGCTGGCGGAGCTCGACAATGAGATGGAAGCCGAGTGCGATTGGTTTGTCGGAACGATGGTTCCGAGGCGGGAGCAGGCGGAAGGATAAATAAAGGAGTTACATTTTCATACATGTGCACATTCAGGCGGCGGATTCCTCCTTTTAGCGGACGCTGTCGCATATCGTGCCGTTATTTTTCGAAGACGTCAACGTTACATTTTCGGACGGGCCCTTGCCCGGAGAGGCGGATATCGCGATTGCGCTGACCGCAGAGCTGGGGCCGGTTGAGGAACAACAGATCAGCCTTGAAGCTTCCGCGCAGAAGAATATTCTATCGACGGGAGCGTCTTTGCATTCCCGGCAACGTCGCGTTTATACGGCGGCTGTGCCGGAAGATGAGCACCGCAAGGTGCTGAAGCAATCGCTGTCACGCGTATTGCTTGATGTGCTGCAGCAACATACCGGACTCGTTCAGCCTTGGGGCATATTAACCGGCATTAGTCCGACGAAGCTGCTTCACGAACGGATGTGCAGAGGAGCGGATCCGGCTGCCTACCAGGCGGGAACTGCGGGAGGATTACCTGATAAGCGAAGAAAAAATCGCGTTGATGGAAGAAATCGTGGAACGGCAGCTGGCGGCCATTCCTGACTTGTACAGCCTTCGCGGTGAAGTGAGCATCTACATCGCTCACGGTTCATACGCGTTCGTTCAAACGGGCTTCGGAAATGACGCAGCACCGGTGTACCGGCAAAAAAACATTCTCGGCAGCTTGGAAAATGTCGGCTACTTTTCTTCACTATACCGAAGCGAAAATTGAAGCGTTGGAAAAGCTGTTCGGCGCAGCGCCGGCTGCGCAGCACGCATCTCTATAGGTTGAAGACCAAAATAAAGCGCTTTAATTTTTGTAATGAAACTGTAACTTGATTAACATAGTTCTTTAACATCGTCAGCCTATAATAAGACTCGACCCCCTTTTTAATATAATCTACTTTTGAACCTGCGGCGATTCGCCGCAGGTTATTTCTTTTTTGGATGAACCGGAAGGGTAAAATAGCCGAGCCGTTGCCCAGGATTATGACAATTTTGGCGCTTACCCGTTTGGAGTAAGCAATGAAGCGGCTTTTTTCATTCGGTCCTGCTGTCTCTTTCGCTGCTTGACTTTACCCGGCGGTGTTAGGTAAAATATAAAAATGTAACTGTTCATAAACTTTCAATGATGGGAACGAGTAATCGCCACATACGTACTCAGAGAGGGACGCCTTTAGGCTGGAAGCGTCCTTATGGTAGTGGGACGAAGGACATCCCGGAGAACATTCGTCGAACCGATGCCGCAGCGCAAGGCGAGCGGAAGACGCAGTAGACGAATGCGTGTAACGGGCGTTAACCGTTTGGAAGCGGTATATCGCAACTCCGGTCTCACGCCGGAAGCGGGTACCGGAATCGGGGTGGCACCACGGGAGAACCGAGCTCTCGTCCCTGGCGGCGTTTTGTCGTCAGAGACGAGGGCTTTTTTGCTTGGCCAAACGATCGGCTGGGCTGCCTGACTTGGCTGAGGCCCGAATTCGAAACGGATCGGCACATATAAAGGCTTGCAGGTTTATTTTAGCTTGGTTGGTGCCGTGATGCGGTGAAGAAACAGGAGGGGTTACAATGGCTTTTCAAAAACCGCCGGGAACGCAGGATTTGCTGCCCGGAACGGTGGACCAGTGGCAGTATGTCGAAGGAATCGCGCGCGATGTGTGCCGCAGATTCAATTTCCGCGAGATCAGGACGCCGATCTTTGAATCGACCGAGCTGTTCCAGCGCGGTGTAGGCGAAACGACCGACATTGTGGAAAAAGAGATGTACACCTTCACCGACCGGGGGAACCGCAGCATTACGCTGCGGCCGGAAGGGACGGCAGGCGCGGTGCGCGCATACGTCGAGAACAAGCTTTACGGCGAGCCGGATTTAACGAAATTGTATTATATCGGGCCGATGTTCCGGTATGAGCGGCAGCAGGCGGGGCGCTACCGCCAGTTCCACCAATTCGGCGTTGAGGCGCTCGGGTCCGTCGATCCGGCGCTTGATGCGGAAGTGATCGCGCTTGGGTATACGTTTTATACGGAAGCGGGATTAAAGGGCGTGCGCGTCGAAATCAATTCCGTCGGGACGCCTCAGGTGCGGGCCGTCTTCCGTCAGCGGCTGCTCGAATTTCTGGAGCCGAAGCGCAGCCAGCTCTGCAAAGACTGCCAATCGCGGATGGACCGCAACCCGCTGCGCGTGCTGGACTGCAAGACGGATCAGGCGCACTTTGAGGGGGCGCCGTCCATTCTGGACAGCCTGGATGACGAGTGCCGCGAACATTTCGATAAGGTGCGCGGTTACTTGACAGGGATGGGCATCCCGTTCGAGGTTAATCCGCGGCTGGTGCGCGGTCTCGATTACTACACCCATACCGCATTCGAATTTAAGGCGGAAGGAATCGGAGCCATCGATACGATCGGCGGGGGCGGACGTTACAACGGACTTGTCGCCGATATCGGCGGACCGGATCAGCCGGGCGTAGGCCTCGGCCTCGGACTGGAGAGGACGCTTCTCATCCTGGAGCACCAGGAAGCGAATCCGGAAGGGCTCGCTGCCCTTGATGTCTATGTCGTAGCGCTGGGTGAAGCTGCCGAGCGGGAAATACCGTCCTTGCTGTTCCAGCTGCGGCTGGCGGGACTGTCGGCGGAACGGGACTATTTAGGACGCAAAATGAAAGCCCAAATGAAATCGGCCGACCGCTTCAAGGCGCGGTTTACGGCCATTCTCGGCGACGACGAGCTGGCGGCCGGCGAAATCGCCCTTAAGGATATGTCCACAGGCGAGCAGCGCATGGTTCCGCTCGCTGCGCTCGCGAATGAAATAGTAAGCCGGCGCTGATTGTTCAAGCGAACATCGATTGTTTGACAAGTACAAATTCGGCTGCTAATGATGTTTTCTTGCATTTTTGCTTATGTGCCACAACTTTGAAGTCGGTGAAAAAAAAGAGCGGAGCGGCCGGTTTGGAGTCGGAGAAGCGGCAGCGTTCGCTTATGTCCCCGGATTCTAACCTTCTTAAGGATTTATTGAATCGAGGAATCCGGGGACGGAAGCGATTCAAGAGACCCGAATCGGCCGCGCAGCGGCTTACTTCACCGCGCTTTACCACAAATTATTAAGGGGATGGAAACGATGATGTTAAAAACCCATCAATGCGGGCGGCTGACGAAAGCCGACGTGGGACAAACGGTAACTTTGAACGGCTGGGTGCAGCGCCGGCGCGACCTGGGGGGCGTATTGTTCATTGACCTGCGCGACCGGACAGGCATCGTGCAGATCGTCTTTAACCCGGACTTCTCCGGCGATGCGCTGGAGGTCGCCGACCGTGCGCGCAACGAATACGTGCTGGCTGTAAAGGGAACGGTCGTGCAGCGCGATCCGGAAACGTTCAACCCGAACCTGCCAACCGGCGAAATTGAAGTGCGCGTACAAGAAATCGAAATTATGAACGCGGCCAAAACGCCTCCGTTCCCGATCGAAGACGGCGTCGAGGTCGACGAATCGCTGCGGTTGAAATACCGTTACCTCGATTTGCGCCGCCCGGAAATGCAGAAGACGCTGCTGCTCCGCTCGAAAGCGGCCAAACTGTTCCGCGACTATTTGGACGGCGAAGGCTTTATTGAAGTGGAAACGCCGATTTTGACGAAAAGCACGCCGGAAGGCGCCCGCGATTATTTGGTGCCGAGCCGCGTTCACCCGGAAGAGTTTTTCGCGCTGCCGCAGTCGCCGCAAATTTTCAAGCAGCTGCTTATGGTCGGCGGTCTGGAGCGTTATTATCAAATCGCCCGCTGCTTCCGCGACGAGGACCTGCGCGCCGACCGTCAGCCCGAGTTCACCCAGGTGGACATTGAGACTTCCTTCCTGTCGCAGGACCAGCTGCTCGGCATGATGGAAGATTTGACGGCCAAGCTGCTGAAGGAAACGGTAGGGGTGGAGCTGCAAACGCCGTTCCAGCGCATTACGTATGCCGACGCCATGAACAAATACGGCTCCGACAAGCCGGATCTGCGCTTTGGCCTTGAAATCGAAGACATTACCGATATCGTATCGGCAAGCGACGTCAAAGTGTTCGCCAACGTGGCAGCGAGCGGCGGCGTGGTCAAAGCACTGAACGCCAAAGGCTGCGCAAGCTGGAGCCGCAAGGAGCTCGACGACCTGCAGCCGTTCGCGGCCCGCTACGGCGGCAAAGGGCTGGCATGGATTACGGTGAAGGACGGCGAATGGCGCGGGCCGATCGTCAAGTTCCTGAAGCCGGAGGAAATCGCGGCGCTTACCGAGCGGCTGAACGTCGAAGACGGCGACCTGCTCACCTTCTCCGCCGACAAGAAAAAAGTCGTCGCCGACGTGCTCGGCAACCTGCGCTCCAAGCTTGGACGCGATCTGGGTCTGATCGATGATTCCGTGTTCAAATTCGCCTGGGTCGTCGACTTCCCGCTGCTCGGCTGGGATGAGGAAGCGAAGCGTTACGTCGCGGAACATCATCCGTTCACCCGTCCGAACGAAGAAGATCTGCACCTGTTCGACAGCAACCCGGGCGAAATTCGCGCCCAAGCGTACGATCTTGTGCTGAACGGCTACGAAGTCGGCGGAGGCTCGATGCGGATCTACAAACGCGAAGTCCAGGAGAAAATGTTCGCAGCGCTCGGTTTTACACCGGAAGAGGCGCATGAGAAGTTCGGCTTCCTGCTCGACGCGTTCGAATACGGCACGCCTCCGCACGGTGGCATCGCGTTCGGTTTCGACCGCCTTGTCATGCTGCTGGCCGGCCGCACGAACTTGCGGGAGACGATTGCGTTTCCGAAGACGGCAAGCGCGACCGATCTGCTTACCGACGCTCCTTCTCTGGTCGAGGCGTCGCAGCTGGAGCAGCTTCATATCCGCACTGTGCCGAAGCCGGGCTCGAAGCCTGCCCCTGCCGCACCGCAGGCACAAAGCGGCACGGAAACGGCTCCTGCGAAATAACGTCTGCAGAGATTAAGCCGGCAATAGATGAGGGGGCGACGGTCCGCCGCCCCGCATCTGCCGCGGCTTGTAACAGACGATAACCTGATGTGCGACTAACGCAACGATTTTAAGGAAGGAGGCTTGCCGTTTATGCTGCACCAATTCTCCCGTACGGAGCTGGCGATCGGTCCGGAAGGACTGGACATTATGAAGGGAAGCACCGTCGCCGTGCTTGGCATCGGCGGAGTCGGTTCGATCGCTGCGGAAGCGCTCGCCCGTACGGGCGTCGGACGAATCGTCCTGATTGACAAGGACGTCGTCGATATTACGAACGTGAACCGTCAAATACACGCGCTTACAACGACGGTCGGAGAGCCGAAAGCCGACCTGATGCGCGATCGGATCAAACTGATCAATCCCGATTGCGACGCCGTCAGCCTGCGGATGTTCTACACGGAAGAGACGTACGAGAAGCTGTTCGAGTATCCGCTCGATTACGTCGTCGACGCTTCGGATACGATTTCGTACAAGATCCATCTGATCAAGCAGTGTCTGGAGCGGGGCATTCCCATTATTTCCAGTATGGGGGCGGCGAACAAAATGGATCCGACGAAGTTTGAAGTGGTCGACATTTCCAAAACGCATACGGATCCGATCGCCCGCGTCGTCCGCCAGCGCCTGCGCAAGGAAGGCATCCGCAAAGGGGTAAAGGTTGTCTTTTCGGCCGAGGAGCCGAAGAAGCCGCGCCTCGACGTAACGCAGCGGATCGTGCCGGAGAATGCGCCGGGAATCCGCAAGGCGCAGCATCCGCCGGCGAGCAACGCTTTCGTGCCACCGGTCGCGGGCCTCATTATGGTCAGCGTCGTCGTGCGGGATTTGCTGGCCAAAGGCGGAGTGACCGTCTAACGGAGTGACCGTCAATCGGTGTACAAGCAACTGCTTGTCGCCTATTATACGCGTCCGGCCGCTTGCCTGAAGTCGAATCCCTGCCGCAGTTCAACCTTGCCCGTGCGTGGCACTTTAGAAATATCGCTGCCGTTTGGCCGCCGAAAGAGAAAATAACTCTTGCGCGGCCGGGCGGCATTTTTCTATAACGAAAAAGCATTTTTTGACAAACCGTATTGACCTGATGAACCGTGAGGTTTACCATCATGCTAATAACTTTCTGTCAGGAGGCCGAACACGATGAACGAATGGATTAATCGCCTGCCCAAGATTGAACTGCACTGCCACCTGGACGGCTGTGTAAGACCGCAGACGGTAGCGGAAATCTCCGAACGCGAAGGCATCGAGCTGTCCGCAGACAGTCTGGACGAACTGACCTCCTGGATGAGAGTGCCGCCGTCGTGCACCAGTCTCGTCGAATATTTGAAACGGTTTGAGCTGCCGCTGCAGTGCATGCAAACCCCGTATGCGCTGGAACGTATCGCACGGGAATTGGCGGAAGACGCCGCTTATGAAAATGTAAAATATATGGAAGTCCGATTTGCTCCCCATCTCCATACCCGGCAGGGCATGACAGCGGCAGAAGTCATTGCGAGCGTAGGCGCGGGCCTTGCGGCTGCCGAGAAAAACGCCGATATTATCGTGCGGATGATCGTGATCTGCATGCGTCATCATTCCGTGGAGCTGAACATGGAAGCGGTCCGCGCCGCGGCCCAATTCTTAAGCAAAGGCGTCGTCGGCGTCGACTTGGCCGGCGATGAAGCGAATTATCCGCCGGAGCTGCACGAGAGCGTGTTCCAGCTTGCCGATGAGCTTGGCATTCCGGTCACGATCCATGCCGGAGAAGCGGGAGGGGCGAATAATATCCGCACCGCCGTCGAACGGCTGCATGCGCGGCGGATCGGCCACGGCGTCCGCCTGTATGAGGATGCCGAGGTTGCCCAGCTGCTTCGCGAGCGGAACGTTCCGCTGGAAATGTGCGTGACCAGCAACGTGCAGACGAAGGCCGTCGATTCCTTCGAGAAGCATCCGATCCGCCTGTATTTGAACAGAGGGATCGGCGTCACGGTCAATACGGACAACCGCACCGTTTCCGATACCGATTTGACGAAGGAGTACAATTTGCTGTCCCACCGTTTTCAATTTAAAGCTGCCGACTTTAAAAAAGTCGCCGTTCGGGCGATTGAGGCCGCTTTCGTCGAGCCTGAACTGAAGCCGCAGCTGCTGCGGAAGTTCCAGGAGGAATGGGAAAAGCTCGGCATATAAAAGCGAACGTTTGTACGCATATGTCCAGTGTGATACAATTTGCTTACCCTATGGCAAAAGGTTGTGCGAATCAATGGATTTATTCAGTTACCAGGAAGCGGAACGGCCGCAGCACAGGCTGCTTGCCGACCGGATGCGGCCGCAGACGCTGGACGAATATATCGGGCAGGAGGATATCGTCGGCCCCGGGAAGCTGCTGCGGCGGGCGATCGAGAGCGACCAGGTATCGTCCATCCTGCTCTACGGCCCTCCGGGCTGCGGCAAAACGACGCTGGCGCATATTATATCCCTTAGCACGGACGGGGATTTTGTCAGGCTGAACGCGGTTGACGCTTCCGTCAAAGATGTGCGCGACGTCATCGAACGCGCCAAGACGAGCAAGTCGCTTTACGGCCGCAAGACGATTTTGTTTCTCGACGAGGTGCACCGCTTCAACTCCTCGCGGCAGGACGCGCTGCTGCCGGCGGTGGAGCAGGGCATAATCGTTTTTATCGGAGCGACGACGGAAAATCCGTTCCATTCCGTCAACGGCGCCCTTCTGTCCCGCTCCACGCTTTTTCAGCTGCATGCGCTCGACAAGCGGCACGCGCTCGAGGCGATGCGGCGCGCGCTCGCCGATTCCGGCCGCGGGCTCGGGTTTATGGATATCCGTGCGGACGAGGACGCGCTGGAGCATATCGCGGCCATGGCCGGAGGCGATATCCGCCGGGCGTTGAACGCGCTCGAGCTTGCCGCCGTTACGACGCCGTCCGAACCCGACGGCTCCGTTCGTCTTACGCTTGAGGTCGCTCAGGAATCAATTCGCAACAAGGCGATTCGCGCCGACGAATCGACGCAGTACGATGTGCTGTCGGCGTTTCACAAGAGCATCCGCGGCTCCAGCGATGCCGCGCTGTACTGGTTCATGTACGCGGTGGAGAAGCTCGGCATGGACCCGGTGGTTTTCCTGCGGCGGCTTATCGTGGCGTGCAGCGAAGATATCGGCCTGGCGAACGTTCAGGCGATGGTGCAGGCGGTGACGGCGATGGACGCCTATCATAAGATCGGCTGGCCCGAGGCCAAATACAATATCGCGCAGGCGATTTTGTTTGCGGTCGAGAGTCCGAAGTCCAACGCCACAGCGATGGCGCTGTCCCGCGTCCAGCAGGCGATGGACAGAGCCGGCGCCTCCGATGTTCCGCTGCATCTGCGCGATGCCCATTACAAGGGCGCAGAGAAGCTCGGTCATACCGGATATTTGTATCCGCACAATTTTCCGGGGCATTATGTCGAGCAGCAGTACTTGCCGGACCGGCTGGCGGGCGAAACGTTTTATCAGGCGACCGCTCAAGGCACGGAGGACAAAATCCGCATCAATCAGGAACGGAGAAAAAACAAGCGACATTCGGAGTCTTAACGGTACAATAAAGACCAGGTTTGAGAGCGAAATGACTTCTTTTTCATGATATTTGCCTTTGACAAAAACTATTGGAGTAGTACAATTGAAATGGCTGTAAATAAAGCGGAATACGTTCATGAATGGGAATGATCGGAGGCGCCTGCATATGCTGTTTGCAGGGCACGGTCTCCTTTTTTACTTAAAGTTTCCCCGGCGCAATTTTAATGCACGATGTCAAAAGAAGTAGGAGGATTAAAGATGGCAGACAAAACGGTCGTATTGAAATCGCCGGAAAAAGGTTGGAGACGCAGCGGCATGGAGCCTTCACTCGCCGAATCGCATCGTTCGCTTGGCATACCGCGCCGCGGTTCATGGTTTCGCAAATTGCTTGCCTTTATGGGTCCGGGCTATCTGGTTGCCGTCGGTTATATGGACCCCGGGAACTGGGCGACAGGCATTGCCGGGGGATCGATGTTCGGTTATACGCTGTTGTCTGTCGTCCTGCTCTCCAATCTGATGGCGATGGTGCTGCAGGCGCTGGCCGGCAAGCTCGGCATTGTTACGGGCCGGGATTTGGCGCAAGCGTGCCGGGATCATTACAGCAAGCCGGTCTCATTCGTTTTATGGCTGCTTTGCGAATTGGCGATTGCCGCCTGCGATTTGGCGGAATTAATCGGAACGGCAATCGCGCTCAACCTGCTGTTTGGCATTCCGATGCTGTGGGGAGTTATTTTGACCGCCTTCGATGTGCTGATCGTGCTGCTGCTGCAAAACAAAGGTTTCCGTTACCTGGAAGCACTCGTCATTACGCTGATCGGCACGATTGGACTGTGCTTTCTGATTGAGCTTGTGTGGGCGCAGCCGGTCGTCTCCGATGTGCTGGGCGGATTTGTTCCGAGCGCCGAAATCATTCAAAATCCGGAAATGCTTTATATTGCGGTCGGGATTCTCGGGGCGACCGTCATGCCCCACAACCTGTACCTGCACTCATCTATCGTGCAAACCCGCAGCTTCGACACGTCTGATGCAGGGAAAAAAGAGGCGATCCGCTTTGCTGCGATCGATTCCTCCGTGGCGCTGTTTATGGCCTTGTTCATTAACGCCGCCATCCTGATCGTGGCCGGAGCGGTATTTCATACGTCGGGTCATACCGATATCGCTGAAATCGGCGATGCGTACCACCTGCTTTCGCCGCTGCTCGGCGGAGCCGCGGCCAGCATCCTGTTCGGCGTCGCGCTGCTCGCTTCGGGGCAAAACTCGACGCTGACCGGCACGCTGGCGGGACAAATCGTGATGGAAGGCTTCCTGAACATTCGCATGCCGGGCTGGCTGCGAAGGCTCGTTACCCGGCTTATCGCCGTCATTCCCGCTGTGATCGTCACGGCGGTCTCAGGTGAGCAGGGAGCAACCGATCTGCTCATATTAAGCCAGGTTATATTGTCGCTTCAATTATCGTTTGCCGTTATTCCGCTTGTGAAATTTACGGGCGACAAGGCGAAGATGGGGCGGTTCGCAAACCGGCCGTGGCTGAAAATTTTATCCTGGTCCATCGCCTTTGTCATTGCAGTACTGAATTTTTATCTGCTTTACCAAACGGTAAACAATTGGTTCTAATCTGCATTTTCCCGCTTTTCGAAAGTAGAATGGGTTTCATAGGACTTCGCCTCCGGTTAATGATGAGGGCGAGGTCTTTTTTTGCGCAAAAACGCGCAGTCGAGCGTAAAAGAAGCATATTCATGCAACAAGACGTAATAAACTTAACAATAATCTGAAAATTGACCGTTTACCGCCCCATAAGGCGAAAGCGGCTGCCGGGGCCGCATTGACGGGACGGCCCGAATTGGAATACTCTTATCTTATAATCTTTTTTTATAAATCATTTAGGGAGGTGTGCCTGTCTTTTGCCGATGCCGGCCCGGCCGGGGCGGAAGACGGGGAAATTGTTGAGTGACCCTTTACCATTATGGCTCAGTGCGCTTTTGATTATTGTGTTAGTATTTTTGAACGGTTTTTTTGTTGCAGCTGAATTTGCCATGGTCAAAGTCCGGGGAAGCCGGATTGATACGCTTGTTTCGGAAGGACATTCGCGTGCCCGATTCGCTTCGCATGTAACGGGGCACTTGGATGCTTATCTGTCCGCCTGCCAACTGGGAATCACGCTTGCGTCTCTTGGTCTCGGCTGGGTTGGGGAACCCGCCATCGCAAACGTTCTGGAACCATGGTTTCACGCAATAGGGCTCGATGGAGTGGTTGTGCATACCGTCTCGTTTGTCATCGCATTCTCCTTTATGACCATTTTGCATATCGTATTGGGAGAACTCGCGCCGAAGACATTAGCCATCCGCCAATCGGAGACCGTAACGCTGTGGACCGCTGCGCCGCTCGTCTACTTTCACAAAATCATGTATCCGTTCATCTGGGTTTTAAATGGAATGGCGAACTGGCTGCTGAAGCGTGTCGGGATCGAACCGGCTTCGGAGCACGTCTCGGCGCATACCGAGGATGAAATTCGCATCTTGATGAAAGAAAGCCATAAAAGCGGTCTGATCGACAAAGTCGAAATGACGCTGATGGACAATATTTTTGAGTTCGTCGAAACGCACGCCCGCGAGATTATGATCCCCCGTACGGAGATGATCTGCCTCTCGACCAACGTTCCGTTTGAACAAAACCAAGAAATCGCGCTGCGGGAAATGCATACGCGTTACCCGGTTTACGAGAACGATAAAGACAATATTATCGGCTTCGTGCATATTAAAGATTTGCTGAAAACGACCGTTCCGGCCCCAACCGACATCCGTCAGGTAATGCGTCCGATAACGACCGTGCCGGAATCGATGCAGATCAGCACGCTGCTGAAGCTGATGCAGAAGAAGAAAACGCAGATCGCCCTGCTGATCGATGAGTACGGCGGCACTTCCGGCCTTGTGACACTGGAGGACATTATGGAAGAAATCGTCGGCGAAATCCAGGACGAATTCGATGAGGAACGGCCGGATATCGAGAAAAGGGATGAGAGCACCTATTCGCTCAGCGGACTGATGCTGATTGAAGAAGTGAACAGTTTCTTCGGTCTCGATATCGATACGGACGATTACGATACGATCGGCGGCTGGATGTATTCCAAGATCGAAATTCCGCCGACGCGCAACCAGCGCGTGACCTATTCCGAAGATGTCGAGTTCATTATCGAAGAAACGGATCACCTGCGCATTTCACGCATCACGCTCCACAAAAAGGCTGCAGCGGTAAACGAGTTGCCGGAGGCGGAAGCCGACCTGCAGGTCGGCATGGGATAATGGTAGGCCGGGGCTTTCGCCCCGGCCTTTTGGTTGTGAGGAACAAGAGCGGCTGGAGATGGAATTCCATCTCCAGTCCTTCGCATCGCACAGCGCTCATCGTTGCGGCAAGCGCAACATTTACAGAGCAAAAGCGACATACAACAAATGCATCAAGAGCTGATGGAATAGAGCAAAAACCACAAACATGAAAGAACAAGGGAAACAAAAAAGTAGAGAGCAACGGCAGCAAGCAATTATTTTGGAAAAACCTTGACATTAAAGGAGGTTCGAGATTACATTATATATGAACATATGCTCATATATAAAAACGAGAAACTGCAGCAGTTACCAAACGTAGCACTTATAAAGATGATATATTTAAACAGGGACGATAAGGACAATCATAATGTATCATAGCGACGATAACGACGTTATTCGCCATTATAACAAGCCGTCTGCCAATGCCGCCAATAGGAGTGATCTGCATGCACAGCCACAGCCACGACAACCAAGGTCATGACCATTCACACCATCATCATCACAATCATCATCACCACCATGATTTATCCAAGGAAGGCAACAAAAAAGGACTGAAAATCGCCCTTGCGATCACGCTCGGCATTATGCTGTTGGAGTTTGTTGGAGGACTCGTTACAAACAGTCTTGCCTTGCTCTCGGACAGCGGGCATATGCTAAGCGATGCCGCTGCGCTTGTATTAAGCCTGGTTGCGTTTTGGTTTGCGTCGAAGCCGGCATCACCTCGGAGAACGTTCGGCTATTACCGTTTTGAAATATTGGCCGCTCTGTTCAACGGCATTGCGCTGTTTTTTATTGCCGGTTTTATAATCTTGGAAGCTTATGAACGATTTTTT
The DNA here is from genome assembly GCF_000961095.1 of Paenibacillus beijingensis. Lineage (NCBI taxonomy): Bacteria > Bacillati > Bacillota > Bacilli > Caryophanales > Paenibacillaceae > Paenibacillus > Paenibacillus beijingensis. The sequence goes on from NZ_CP011058.1 coordinate 3,991,651, forward strand.
GAACCGCCTGTTGTAGCCGGCGGCTCGATGATGCTCATCGCTCTAATCGGTTTGGCCGCGAATCTGGCAAGCGCCTGGTTCCTTATGCTGAAAGGCGATGTTAAAAACAACGTGAATATGAAGAGTGCTTATATTCACGTTTTAGGTGACGCATTGGGTTCGGTAGGCGCAATCGCAGCCGGACTTTGCATGTACTTCTTTGACTGGTATGCGGCAGACCCGATTATCTCCGTTCTTGTGGCTCTTCTGATTTTGAAAAGCGCTTGGGGAATCATTACGAATACCGTCCATATCCTGATGGAGGGTACGCCCGGCTCCATTGATCAAACCAAAGTGAAACGGGCATTGGAAGGCATTGAAGGCGTGAAGAACGTGCATGACTTGCACATTTGGACGATCACTTCCGGACTGGATTCGATGAGCTGCCACGTGCTTGTTGAAGACGGATATGATTGCCAAGAAGTATTGCAAAAGGCATTGCAGCTTATGAAACACGACTATCATATCGACCATTGCACAATTCAAGTTGAAAATTCAACGATCCGCCACGAGCAGACGAAGATATAGTCGGGGGAAGCTGTGATGAAGCGTTACGACGTCATTGTTATCGGGTCGGGGCAAGCCGGACTTGCCGCGGGATATTATTTAATGAAAAAAGGGGTATCGTTCGTACTTTTGGATAAAGGAAGCGAAGCCGGAGAGGTGTGGAGAAACCGCTATGACAGTTTGGTTCTTTTCACCCCAAGGTTTTACAGTTCCATGCCCGGAATGCCCTTAAACGGCGAACCAGGCAGTTATGCGGCAAAGAATGAAATCGCTGAATACCTTAAAACATATGCCGAACAATTTGCATTGCCGATTCATTACGATACGGAAGTATTATCGTTAAAGAAAACGGCGAATCGGTTTCTTGTTGAAACGAATCAAGGTCGGTATGAATCCAAAAAGGTCATTATCGCCACAGGTCCGTTTCAAAAGCCGTACATCCCTTCTATTTCAGCCGGTTTGCCAAAGGGAATCAAGCAGATCCATACCGCTCATTACCGAAATGAAGCTGACCTTCAAGATGGTTCGGTGCTCGTGATCGGAGCAGGAAATTCAGGCGCGCAGATTGCCGTTGAGTTAGCCCAAGACAGAGACGTTTATTTGTCGGTAGGGCACACAATAAAATATATGCCGTTGATGCTTTTGGGCAAAAGTATTTTTTGGTGGTTTCGTGAGTTAGGCGTTATGAAAGCAAACCTTAATTCTGCAATGGGCAAATTCATAAGCCGGCAACCGGATCCCATATTCGGCTTTGATCTGAAGAACATGATTCGTGAGGGCAACATACAACTGAAAGCCAGAACAAAAGCCGTGACAGGCGATTCGATCATGTTTGAGGACAATTCCTTGCTTCAAGTTCAAAATATCGTGTGGGCGACCGGTTTTCATTCCGATTACAGCTGGATCCAAATACCCGGCGTTATCAACGGACAAGGAAAGCCGATTCATGAAAGAGGAATCAGTCCGGTTTCGGGCATCTATTTTGTCGGTTTGCCATGGCAATACCGAAGAGGTTCAGCACTTATTGGCGGTGTCGGCCAAGACGCAGAATTTATCGTAAATCGTCTAATTTAAAAAAACGCCCCAGCTATTATCTGGGAATTGAATGGATGGTTTCGAGCAGATGTCGGCAAAAAGTAAACAAACCGGTCAAGGGCAGTTCCTTGACCGGTTCATTTTTGATTATTGATGCTGAGCTTCCGGGACAGCCTCTAATTCAAGCCTTGGAAGCCGAGAGGACGAAGCTTTCTTCGACGAGGTGAACGCGGTCGATCGTGCCGCCGCCGAGGCATACGTCGCCGTCGTAGAATACGACCGCTTGTCCCGGCGTGACCGCCTTCTGCGGCTTGTCGAATACGACTTCCGCGCCGCCGCTGCCGTCCAGCGTAACTGTTACGCCCTGATCGGGCTGACGGTAACGGAATTTGGCGGTGCAGCGCACGGGACCTTGCGGCCGCTCAGGGGCGATCCAATTGACTCCTGCGGCAGTGAGGCCGCGCGAGTACAGCCGCGGATGGTCCTCGCCTTGAACGACATACAGGATGTTGCGCTCCAAATCTTTGTCGGCGACGAACCACGGCTGCCCCGTACCGGATCCGCCGATGCCGAGTCCTTGACGCTGGCCGAGCGTGTAGTACATGAGGCCGTCGTGACGACCCTTCGTATCGCCCGTCCGCAGGTCGACCATCGGTCCGGGCTGTGCGGGAAGGTATCCGCTCAGGAATTGCTTGAAATTCCGTTCGCCGATAAAGCAGACGCCGGTGCTGTCTTTTTTGCGGGCGGTAGCAAGTCCGTTCTCTTCGGCAATGCGCCGCACTTCCGACTTCGGCAGATGGCCGATCGGGAACATCGCTTTGGACAGCTGCTTTTGGTTCAAAGCGGACAGAAAATAAGTTTGGTCCTTTCCGGGATCGACGCCGCGCAGCAGCTTCGTTTCACCGCTGTCATCGCGCACGACGCGGGCGTAGTGGCCTGTGGCCAGGTAATCGGCCCCGAGTCCGAGCGCTTTTTGCAGAAAATCGCCGAACTTGATCTCGCGGTTGCACATCACATCCGGATTCGGCGTGCGGCCGCGCTTGTATTCATCAAGAAAGTAGGTGAACACTTTCTCGTAATAAGCTTGCTCGAAGTTAACCGTATAGTAGGGAATGCCGATCTGCTCGCAGACGCGGCGGACGTCCTCAGCGTCTTCATCCGCGCTGCACACGCCGTTCTCATCGGTCTCGTCCCAGTTTTTCATAAAAATCCCGATCACATCGTAGCCTTGCTGCTTCAGCAGCAGAGCGGTTACGGAGGAATCGACCCCGCCGGACATGCCGACGACGACGCGGGTTTGCGAGTTGTCCGCGCTTGCGGAATCATTCATTGCACAGTCACCACCTTCAAAATCATCCATTAACGGCAAATCGTCCTTCAAAAAAATGGACGGCCGTTACCTCATTGTACCATAGCTATGCCCGTTTTACCGAGCAATTCTACAGCCGAAGCGCACATTTGTCACGAAAATGTTAACGATTTTTAACACGGCGCGCTTTGAATATGTTAACATATCTGTGATATGGGAATACCATGATTTAACTAGCACAGCGAAAATAAAGGCAGAATACAATACAATTGTATGCGGACCAGAACATTTGGAAAGAGGGGCCCACTATGAAGATATCGACGAAAGGCCGTTACGGTCTCACAATTATGATGGAACTTGCAGCCCGTTTCGGAGAAGGGCCGATCTCACTTAAGAGCATCGCGGAAAAAAATCAGCTGTCGGAACATTACTTGGAACAATTGATCGCTCCGCTGCGCAACGCGGGTCTTGTGAAGAGCATCCGCGGCGCTTACGGCGGTTACATTTTGTCTAAAGAACCGGATACGATTACATCCGGCGATGTGATCCGGATATTGGAAGGGCCGATATCGCCGGTCGATTTCACGGAGGAAGACGACCCGGCCAAGCGCGATTTGTGGCTGCGAATCCGCGACAGCATCGCGGAAGTGCTTGATTCGACGACGCTTTCGGACCTGATTTCGTTCAAGGATGAGAACCATATCGACAGCTACATGTTTTATATTTAATCGTGCGGTGACAGCCGCGCTTAAGCGGCTGGCGGTTCACCTCATTTTAAACGGGCGGGATGAGAATGGAAAGATTTTATTTTGACCATGCGGCGACAACGCCGCTCCATCCGGAAGCAGCAGCGGCGATGCTGGACGTGATGCAGGGGCCTCCCGGCAATGCGTCCAGCATTCACTCGTTTGGGCGCGAAGCGCGGCGGGTCGTCAACGCTGCAAGGGAGCGCATCGCCGGCACGCTGGGCTGCCGGCCGGACGAGGTCATTTTTACCTCGGGCGGCACCGAAAGCAACAACACGGCATTGACCGGCGTTATGGCGGCGCTTCGCCGGTCGGGCAAGAACCATATCGTCACAACGGCCATCGAGCATCACGCCGTTCTGAATGTATGCGAGAAGCTGGAGCGGGAAGGCGTCAAAGTGACATATGTTCCGGTCGATAGCGCGGGACGGGTATCGGCCGATGATATCGCTGGCGCAATCGGTCCGGATACGGGAGTGGTCAGCGTCATGTACGGCAATAACGAAACCGGCACGATCCAGCCGATTGAGGAAATCGGCCTTGCCGCCGAAGCGGCGGGCGTGCTGCTGCACGTCGACGCGGTGCAGGCATACGGCAAGGTGGCGATCGACCTGCAGCAGCTCCCGGTCCACATGCTTACCGTTTCCTCGCATAAAATTAACGGTCCGCAAGGGATCGGCGCGCTTTATGTTAAGAAGGGAACGCCTTATTATCCGCTGCTGTTCGGCGGCTTGCAGGAGCGCAAGCGCCGGGGCGGTACCGAAAATGTGGCCGGCATTGCAGGCTTCGGAAAGGCGGCCGAAATTTGCGCTGCCGAGCTTGAAAGCCGGAAACTTTTGTGGGACAAGCTTCGTCTTTATTGGATAGAGAGGATGCGCCGGGCTGCGGGGGACGATATTTCGATAAACGGGCATGAGCTTTACCGGCTGCCGCATATCGTGAACATCAGTTTTACGGGAATCGATACCGAGAGCATGCTGATGAATTTGGATTTGGCCGGTATCGCCGCTTCCGGCGGTTCCGCATGCACGGCGGGAGCGCTCGAGCCGTCGCACGTGCTGCGCGCGATGGGGGTGCCTGATTCGTTATTGCAATCGGCTGTAAGGTTCAGCTTCGGTTTGGGGAATACTTTGGAAGAACTGGAGCAAGCGGCTGGGAAAGTTGAAACTTTTCTGCGGCGCGTTCGTACTACAAAGTAGGAGGCCTTGGCGTAAAGTGATTAAGCTGCAGCAGATGATTGGCCTGCCTGTAATCGATTCCCGCAAGGGAAAGCGGCTTGGAACGGTAAAAGACGCCTGGTTTGACGAACACTGGCTGCTTCGGGGCATTGTGATGGAAGCTCGGGGCTGGTTTTCGAAATTCGTGCGTGCGGTCCTGTGGGACGATGTGCTGACATGCGGCGAAGACGCCGTATTCATTATCGGTGCAGGAAGTATCCGCAGCATGAGAATGACCGAAATACAGCGCTCTTTTCAGAGCGGATGCATCCGGTTGAAAGATTTGCCGGTCGTAACGATTGAAGGAATTCAACTTGGCCGGGTATCGGATGTTTATTTTGACCCTTACAGGGGTACACAGATAGTAGGTTACGAATTAACGGACGGATTTGTAGCGGATTTGATGGAAGGCCGTAAATGGCTGCGGGCTCCGGAAGATCCGGACGTATTTATGCTAGGCGAAGATGCGATTATCGTGCCGGCCATGAACGAGGCCGACTTGGAGCCCGTCGCAGCTTCCGATCCGTAAGATAGGGAGAATGTATGATGATGAGATGTCCCAACTGCAACTCGAAAGATATCGGCAAGATCGGTTCCCACCAATTTTACTGCTGGGGCTGCTTTATTGAATTGACCGTCAACGGCGAGAAAATGTCCGTTTACCAAGTCGAAGAAGACGGAACGCTCAGCTCGCTCGACGATTTGTTCTTTGAGGAAGACATCGCGCAGCCGGAAATGCACGCGAACTAAAGAAGCATGCAAGAGCCGCTTAGGAGGTATCCGTACCTTTGGAAGCGGCTCTTGTTGTTTTGTCCGTTTCTCGCTCGCCCCTTCAAGGGATGATTCCCCCAGGTTGTACATATACTGTCATTGTACGGGCTGTACAACTTCAACCAACCGGACACGTTTGCCCGGGCCGCGGAGGGAAAGGGATGGAGCGGTTCACGCATAATCGCCTGCTGATGGCGTTTGCATATATCATACTCGGACTATTGTCCCTGTTTCTGCTGCTGCAGATTAAGCCGATGCTGATGCAGGTGTACGACTTTCTTAAAGCGGTGCTTACGCCCTTCATCATCGCCATGATCATTTCCTATGTGCTGCATCCCGTCGTCAGCATGCTGCATGACCGCAAAGTTCCGCGTACGGCAGCGGTGCTGCTTATTTATGCGGTGTTCAGCGCTTCTCTCACCGTGCTGCTCGTCAATATGATTCCGATGCTGGTGGAGCAGCTGCAGGAGCTCAATGCGCATGCGCCGGAGCTGACGATGAGGGCGCAAAACCTGGTGAGCGATTTTAACAATAATTCTTATCTCCCCGACAGTTTCCGCAACGGGCTGAACCACTCGCTGTACGGGATGGAGAAGAGGCTGACGCAGTTTATTACGAACCTGATCAACAATATCGGATCGATGCTGAACGTCGTCTTTGTGGCGTTTATTATTCCGTTTCTCGCTTTTTATATCTTAAAAGATTTTGAAGTTTTCGAACGTACCGTCATTACGTATGTCCCCAAGACGCACCGCAAAAACATCGTGCGCATGTTCAAGGATATCGACGACGCGCTTGGCAGCTACATAAGAGGGCAGTTTCTCGTCTGCGTCATCGTCGGCGTTCTCGCTTACATCGGCTATCTCATCATTGGCATGCCGTATGCGCTGCTGCTGGCCGGGGTTGTAGCGGTGACGAATATCATTCCGTATTTGGGGCCGTTTTTCGGGGCGGCACCGGCGCTGTTGATGGCGTCCACCGTGTCGCTGAAAATGATGCTGCTCGTCGCGCTCGTCAATACGGTGTGCCAGATCCTTGAAGGAAACGTCATTTCTCCGCAGGTGGTGGGAAGGACGCTGCATATGCATCCGCTGTCGATTATTTTCGCTTTGCTCGTCGGGGGCGAGATCGCCGGAATTGTCGGCATGATTCTGGCTGTGCCGGTTTTCGCCGCGTTGAAGGTGATTGCGCAGCATCTGTTTGCGTATTATGTGCGGCGGCGCACGACGTGAACCGCCCCGGATCAATAAGTGCGCCTCACCAATATTGACATTTCATGGACAAAGGTACTATAATAATTATGTATATTTTTTGCCAGAATCTCAAATCGTTGATGAAATAAAGTAAGCCGCAGCCCGGCAAGCAGAGAAGGGGTTTCTTCCGAGTTCCAATCATATGCGCGGAACGCAAGGATGGCTGCAATAACCCCCATGCCGAAGAGCGGTCGAAAGCTGATTTCGGAGTGTGAATGAACTTCACCGGAAGGACCCGTTAACGTCCGCATAAGGCGATTGCGCCACTCTTGGATACCGGCGCAATAACCAGGGTGGTACCGCGATCTTTTCGTCCCTGTCATTACTGACAGGGACTTTTTTAATTCGGTGTGGGGAAAGAGGAGGCGCTGCGCGGTGATGAAAAATGAGCCGCTGTGCGGATTCATTTGATCTTACGATCGCTGTTGTAGCGGATTCTTTTTGAATTTACTTTAATTTAATCTAGGGGGAACCAAACAATGAAAGCAGCAGAAATCCGTTCCAAATGGCTAAAGTTTTTTGAAAGTAAGGGTCATAAGGTCGAACCTAGCGCCTCGCTCGTGCCGCATAACGACCCGTCGCTGCTCTGGATCAATGCCGGGATGGCGCCGCTCAAAGCGTATTTCGACGGCAGGGTGATCCCCGATAACCCTCGGATTACGAACTCGCAGAAATGCATCCGCACCAACGATATTGAAAATGTTGGAAAAACCCGCCGTCACCATACGTTTTTCGAGATGCTGGGCAACTTCTCCATCGGCGATTACTTCAAGGAGGAAGCGATCACGTGGGCGTGGGAGTTTCTGACCGGGAAGGAGTGGATCGGCTTTGATCCCGAGCGCCTGTCCGTAACGGTTCATCCCGAGGATGAAGAGGCGTTTGCCTTCTGGAACAAAAAGATCGGCCTTCCGGCGGAGCGCATCGTGAAGCTGAAGGACAACTTCTGGGACATCGGCGAAGGCCCGTGCGGACCGTGTACCGAAATTTTTTACGACCGCGGCGAAAAGTACGGCAGCGACTTGTCCGATCCTGAAATGTATCCGGGCGGCGAAAACGAACGGTACCTCGAAGTATGGAACCTCGTGTTCTCGCAATACAATCATAACAAGGACGGCAGCTACACGCCGCTGCCGAACAAAAACATCGATACCGGCGCGGGTCTGGAGCGCTTCGCTTCGATTTTGCAGGATGTCGATTCCAACTTCGACACCGATCTGTTCATGCCGATTATCGAAAAAACCTGTTCCATTGCGGGGGTAAAATACCGCGAGAGCGAAGAGCACGATGTCGCCCTCAAAGTGATCGCCGACCATATCCGGACCGTCGTGTTTGCGGCATCCGACGGCGTGCTGCCTTCGAATGAAGGCCGCGGTTACGTTATCCGCCGCCTGCTGCGCCGCGCGGTGCGCTACGGCAAGTCGCTCGGCATCGATAAACCGTTCTTGTACGACTTGACCGGTACGGTCGGCGATGTGATGGGCGTTTATTACCCGTCGGTCGTCGAAAAACGCGAATTTATCGAGCGGATTATCCGCAATGAGGAAGAGCAGTTCCACCGCACGCTCTCCGACGGATTGGGGCTGCTCGCCGATCTCGTTGCGGCGGCGAAGGCATCCGGTGCATCCGAAATTGGCGGCGCGGACGCCTTCAAGCTGTACGATACGTTCGGTTTCCCATTCGATTTGACGGAAGATTATGCGGCCGAGAACGGCATGACGGTCGACCGTGCCGGCTTCGATCAGGCGATGGACGCCCAGCGGGAACGGGCCCGCGCTGCCCGTCATGAATCCGCTGGCATGAGCGTGCAGGGCGGACCGCTTGCGGACTTTACGGTTAAAAGTGAATTCGTTGGCTATAATGATCTCGTAAGCGATGCAAAAGTAACCGGCATTGTGCTGGATGGAGCGCTTGTCGACATTGCGGGCGAAGGCAGCCTCGTGCTGGTCATGCTCGACCGCACGCCGTTCTATGCGGAAAGCGGCGGTCAAATCGGCGACAAAGGGATCATCAGCGGCGACGGCTTCACGCTGACGGTGCAAGACGTGACGAAAGCGCCGCACGGTCAGCCGGTGCATCACGCCGTCGTTACAACCGGCACGCTTCGCGTTCATGAGAAAGCAAAAGCGGAAGTATCCCGTATTGTGCGCGAAGACATCGTCAAAAACCATACGGCGACCCATTTGCTGCACAAGGCGCTCAAAGAAGTGCTGGGCGACCACGTCAATCAGGCTGGATCGCTTGTAGAGCCGGAACGTCTGCGGTTCGACTTCTCGCATTTCGGTTCGATTTCGGCCGAGGAGCTGACGGATATTGAACGCCGCGTCAACGAGCAGATCTGGAAAGGAACGGCCGTCGTTATCGAGAACAAATCGCTTGCCGAAGCGAAGGAGATGGGCGCGATGGCGCTGTTCGGCGAAAAATACGGGGACGTTGTGCGCGTCGTGCAGGTCGGCTCCTACAGCCTGGAGCTGTGCGGCGGCTGCCATGTGAATAACACGGCGCAGATCGGTCTGTTCAAGCTGGCCGGAGAGAGCGGCATCGGCTCGGGCGTACGCCGGATCGAAGCGGTAACCGGGCGGCATGCGTATGCTTATGTGGAGGAGCAGCTGGACGTGCTGAAGCAGGCGGCCGGCCTGCTGAAGAGCAGCGCGGCGGACGTGCCGAAGCGGATCGAAGCGCTGTTCGGACAGGTGAAGGAGCTCGGACGCGAGAACGAGTCGCTGCAAGGCAAGCTGAGCCGCATCGAAGCGGGAGCGCTCGAAGCGAGCGCCAAGACGGTAAGCGGCGTTACGGTACTGGCTGCGCGCGTCAATGCCCCGAATATGGATGCGCTGCGCGGGATCGCGGACGAGCTGAAAGCGAAGCTCGGCTCCGCCGTCATCGTCCTCGGCGCCGCGGCGGACGACAAAGTCAACCTTGTGGCGGCTGTTTCGCCGGATTTGGTGAAGAAAGGCTTCCATGCCGGCAAGCTGATTAAGGAAGCTGCAGCCCGCTGCGGCGGGGGCGGCGGCGGACGTCCGGATATGGCGCAGGCGGGCGGCAAGGACGCTTCCAAGCTGGATGAAGCGCTCGCTCTCGCAGAAGAACTGGTTCTTTCGCAGGCAAGTGTGATATAGTAAAGGTGTATAGCCGAATTTAGGCGGTATTAGGAAAGCGAGGTGCTGACGATGAGTTCTTTGGACAAAACGATGAAATTTGACGTGAAAGCGGAAGGGCAAGAGAAATCCTCCGAGGATATTTTGCTGACGGTGTACGATGCTTTGGTCGAAAAAGAATACAATCCCATTAACCAGATCGTTGGATACCTGCTGTCCGGGGATCCCGCGTATATTCCTAGGCACAACAACGCCAGAAGCTTAATTCGAAAAAAAGAACGCGATGAGTTGATCGAGGAACTGGTCCGCTCCTATTTAAGTCAACACCGCTAATGAAACGGAGTCGGCCTGACGATGAGAACGATGGGTTTGGATTACGGTGACCGCCGGATCGGGGTTGCCGTAAGCGACGCGTTCGGCTGGACGGCCCAAGGGCTCGTCGTGGTCGAACGCCGCGGAGGCGAGTCGGAGATGGATGAACTTGTCCGTCTTTGCGCCGAACACGAAGTAAGTGAAGTCGTTGTCGGATTGCCTAAGAATATGAACGGCTCAATCGGCCCGCGTGGCGAAATTTGCATCGCATTTGCTGAAAGTTTGAAGCAAAAGTTGAATTTACCTGTCCACCTTTGGGATGAAAGGCTGACGACGGTATCCGCCCACAAGACGCTGATCGAAGCGGATGTCAGTCGGAAGAAGCGAAAGCAGGTCGTAGACAAAATGGCGGCAACGCTCATTTTGCAAAATTATCTCGATTCTAAAACGAAAAGGTGAGGGTAACGATGACAAAGGACGACATGCAGTTTGAAGAACCGGAAATTATTTATATTCCCGACGAAGACGGCAACGAGGAAGAATTCGAAGTCATCATGAAGTTCGAGGTTGACGGCTCGGACCAGAAATATATGATGGTCGTTCCGCTGAACGTTGAGGACGAAGACGCCGAAGAGGATGAAGTATACGCGTTCCGATATGAAGAAGAGGGCGACGATCTGAAACTGTATACGATTGAAGACGAAGAAGAATGGAACATGGTGGAAGAAACGTTCAACACGCTTCTGAGCGAGCTGGAAGAAGAAGGGAAGTAGTGAAAGAGGCCATGGAAGATCACGCACATGCGCTAAAGCGTATTTCCGTGCTGAAAGAAGCCTACGGCAATGAAGTGCTGCTGGTGGACGAGAACGGCGCGGAGCAGCCCTTCGCGCTGAAGGCCGAGTTTTCGCTCGGAAGCCGTTGTTATGCCGCCCTTCAATCTCCGTCGATGCGCAAAGAGGATGAAGTGGAAATGTTTCTCATCGTGATGGGGGCGGATGGAACTCCGCAGCTTGAAACGATCGAGGGCGACGAAGAGTGGGAGGCCGCTTCCGAAGCGTACGACGAGCTTCTGTTTGCAGAGAACGTCTAATAGCAAGGCAACGGGGGCGGCTTCCACCGCCCTTTTGTTGCGGGACGGATTTAGTATTCGGGACTAAGATTGGCGGCATTCATGAATCGGATAAGCGGCCCGCGCCGGATGCGCATGCAGACGCTGCGGCCGCTTTTTGCATGGATCGCCGTTACGTTGAAATGGGGGATCGTTTCGTTGGACAGGCTTGAGCATACGATGAACGAACGGCAGGGACGGGAACAAAACGGACCTGCGCGGAGCCGCATTACGTTATGGGTCATTACGGTGCTGATCGGCATCATGCTTGCGACCGCGGGCGGCATCGCACTTTATGTATGGAACGGTCTGCGTCCTGCGCCGGCCGGAGATGTGAAACGGATCGAAGTCGCAAAGGGATCGACTGCTTTTCAAGTTGCCGATTTGCTGGAGAAGCAGGGCATCATTCGCAACTCATTTATTTTTAAATACTACTTGAAGTTTCATAAGGAGGGCGGGGCTTTCCTGGCGGGAACGTATGATCTTGCACCGGGAATGACCCATGATGCGATCATCAGCAAACTGAACAAAGGCGAAACGGTTAAAGCGGAGACGATCCGCTTCACGATCCCGGAAGGATTTACGCTGCTGCAAATCGCCGACAAGCTGTCCTCCGAAGGATTGGTCGACAAAGCGACGTTTATCCAGCTTGCGGACTCGAAGCGGAAATGGCCGGATTCCGAGGCGGCCGGCTTCATTCCGGAGCAGGTCAATTACAAGCATCTTTTGGAAGGCTACTTGTTTCCGGAAACGTACGAGATGAAGGTCGGCAGCACCGAGGAAGAGATTATCGACCGGATGCTCTCGGAACTCGACCGCAAGCTGAACGAGCTGCCGGACGATTGGGAAGAAACGCTCCAGAAACGGCAAATGTCGCTTCACCAGCTGCTCACGGTCGCATCGCTCGTGGAACGCGAAGTCGTCGTCGATCAGGAGCGGCCGATCGTAGCCGGCGTCATCTACAACCGTCTTGCCAAACCGATGCGTCTGCAGATCGACGCGACGGTGCAATATTTGCTCGACAAGCCGAAAGAGCGGCTGTACGAGAAAGACTTGACGGTGGAGGACCCTTATAACACGTACCGTTACGACGGTCTGCCCCCCGGCCCCATCGCCAATCCGAGCCTGAAATCGATCGAAGCGGCGTTGTACCCGGATTCGAATGACTACTATTATTACGTGACGAAAAAAGACGGCACACAGCAGCATCTGTTTGCCAAAACGTTCAGACAGCATGAGCAAAACATCCGCAAAAGCAATGCGGAGGCGAAAGGAGGAGAGTAAGCCAATGGCGGTTAAACCGGAGTTATTGACGACGGCCGGATCTTTGCAAGAGCTGATCCGGTACAAGGAAGCGGGAGCGGACGCGTTCGTGATCGGCGAATCGCGTTACGGTTCCCGGCTGCCGGGTGAGTTCAAGCTGGCCGATATGGCGGAAGCGGTCCGCGCGGCGAAGCAGGGAGAGCGGCCGGCACGTATTTATGCGGCTGTGAACAACTTGATCGATAACGAGACGGCCGATTCGCTCGATCACTATGTGAGCGGACTGGCGGATTGCGGAGTGGACGCCGTCGTGTTCGGCGATCCGTCCGTGCTGATGGCGGTGCGCGCCGCAGCCCCGGGTATGAAGCTGCACTGGAATGCGGAAATGACCTCGACAAGTTATGCGGCGGCCAATTACTGGGGACGCCGCGGCGCGAGCCGCGTCGTGCTGGCGCGCGAGCTGAACATGGAGCAGGTGCACGAGGTGAAGGCGAACACCGAGCTTGAAGTGCAGGTGCAGGTGCACGGCATGACGACCATTTATCATTCCAAACGTTCGCTGGTCGACAGCTATTTGGGACAGCTCCGGGCGGGTGAAGTCAGTCCGGCGGCCCTGGATGCCGGCAAAGAACGCGGATTGTATGTTACCGAAGCCGAGCGGCCGGGAGAGCGGTATCCGATTTACCAGGACCAATTCGGTACCTACATGATGAGCTCCGACGATATATGCATGCTGGAAAATTTGCACGAGCTGATGGAAGCGGGCATCGACAGCCTGCGGATTGAAACGTTGCTGAAACCGGCACACTATAACGAGACGGTTATCCGTTCGTACCGGAAGGCGATTGACGCGTACTTTGCAGATCCGGAAGGATACGAATTCCGCGAGGAGTGGCTCGATGCGATTCGCAGCGTGCAGGATAAAGACAGGGAACTGAGCTTCGGTTTCTTTTATAAAGAGCAGGTTTACTAAGAGAAAATCAGGAGGTGAAGACAATGAGTGCAACGATCACAAAAGGAGGCGCCAAGCTGACCGGCCGCCGGCACCGGCTCGACCGGCCGGAGCTGCTGGCGCCGGCCGGAAGCTTGGAAAAGCTGAAGTTCGCCGTGCATTACGGCGCGGATGCGGTATATATCGGCGGACAAAAGTACGGCCTCCGTTCGAACGCCGACAACTTCAGCTTTGACGAGATGCGTGAAGGTGTCGAGTTCGCGAAGCGCTACGGAGCCAAAGTGTTTGTCGCGACGAACATTTACGCCCACAACGAGGATATTGAAGGTCTGGAAGATTATCTTCGCAATCTTCAGGATGCCGGCATCAGCGCCGTTATCGCCGCCGATCCCGCCATTATCGAGACGGTGCAGCGCGTCGCTCCGAAGCTTGAGGTGCATTTGAGCACGCAGCAATCGGTGCTTAACTGGAGAACGGTTCAGTTCTGGAAAGAGGAAGGGCTGCCGCGCGTCGTATTGGCGCGCGAGACGAGCTTGGAAGAGATTGCGGAGATCAAATCCAAGGTCGATATCGAAATTGAGGCATTCATTCACGGGGCGATGTGTTCGTCCTTCTCGGGGCGCTGCGTGCTGTCGAACCATTTCACGGACCGGGATTCCAACCGCGGCGGCTGCTGCCAGTCATGCCGCTGGAAATACGATCTGTTCGTGGATGAGGAGATGATTGCCTCAGAAGAAGACAACGCCTTTACGATGAGCTCCAAAGACCTGTGCATGATCGAACATCTGCCGGAGCTGATCGAGGTCGGGGTGGACAGCTTCAAAATCGAAGGACGGATGAAAAGCGTCCATTACGTGGCGACGGTCGTGAACGCCTACCGTCAGGCGATCGATGCGTATTTTGCCGATCCGCAAGGCTATGAACTGAAGCCGCAGTGGGTGGAAGAAATTCATAAAGCGGCGAACCGTCCGCTGAATACCGGATTTTTCTTCGATACGCCGGGTACGGAGGATCATATTTACGAGCCGGAGGATAAGCAGGCTCCTTACGATTTCGCCGGCGTGGTGCAATCTTATGATGCGGATAGCGGTATCGCCATCATTCAGCAGCGGAATAACTTCAAGCCGGGGCAAGAAGTGGAGTTTTTCGGCCCGGGCGGAACGTTCTTCAAGCAGGTGATTACAGAAATCCAAGATGAAGAAGGCAATGTTCTGGATGCGGCCCGGCACCCGCTGCAGCGGGTGCTCGTCCGCACCGAGCAGCCGGTCAAGCCGATGGACATGATGCGCAAACGGATTCGCTAACACACGAAGTTGTTTTTCGTTTATGAGGTCAGCCAGAATTTCTGGCTGGCCATTTTTGCGTGAGAGCGGCGATCGTAAGCCCAAACCAGCCTCGCAGCGACTCCTTTTTCACGGCTCTTCTAGGTCTTTAGTTATATTTTTTTCGCTTCGCCTTCTAATATTTCCGCCTGTCTGTTCCGATAAATTAAAATAGCAATCATTATGACAGGACGGTGAACGTACTATGAAAATGTCCAAGCAATATAAGACAGCTGAGCCGAAGCAGCAAACCGGACAGCCGAACGTTGCATCCGAAGCGCCATCCGAACGCAAATCGCAGTTTCTCGGCGCTGCCTCCAAAATTAAACTGAGGAATCCGTTTAAATCGGTCGGTTCCAAATTGTTTATCATTATTTTTTCCAGCATTTTATTTTGTGTTCTCGCTGTCGGCGTATCGTCGTACAACCTCTCCAGACAAATTATTTCCAATAAAGTGTCCGACAGCAGTCTCGGTACGATTGAACAAATGAGCAAAAGCGTCAATTTGGTGATGAACAATATTGAAACCCGCTCCATGCAGTTTATTACGGATCCGCAATATAAGAGCGCAGTGGCCAATTTCGCTCTTTCTTCCGGCCAGTCCGAATCGGACCGGTATTTGGCTTCCATCAATTTGACAAACCTTTTGCAATCGATCCAGCTGAGCGACGGCAAACTGCAAAACATTTATCTGCTTCCGGTTGATAATAAAGGCGACGATTTTTTGGTCGGAACGAATCAGCTGGACATGAAGGCAGTCCGCCAAACGCAGTGGTATAAGGAGGCGATGGAAGGTGCCGGAGCTCCCGTATGGACATCGACGCAGATTAACGGCTTCGACGGCAAAGGCTTTACACCGACGCTCGGGTTAGCCCGGGCGCTTCGAAATTTCAATACGGGCACTCCGGTTTTTGTGCTGCTGATTGAAGTGAAAACGGAAACGCTGAAAGCACAGTTCGACGGCGTAAATTTGGGAGCGGGCAGCAAAATTCAACTGCTGGACGGTGCCAACAATATTTTGATCGACAGCGCGGACGAAAAAATGGTCGGAAAACCGGCTTTTGAAGTGCTGGGAGCCCAGAACAGCAAAGAAGCTTCGGGCAAAATCAATACCGATACGCCCGATGGTGAAGAACTAATCGTGTACAACACGCTCGATTCGTCCGATTGGAGGCTTGCCGGATTAATTCCGGTCGATCAGCTCGTTAAAGACGCAGGAAAAATATTTTGGATGACGCTCGTGATGGCGGGAGTTGCAGCGCTGTTGGCGCTGCTCATCGGTTTTATGGTGATCCGGAATATTGCCAAGCCGCTTAACAAGCTCAGTCAATTAATGAACGAAGGCAAAGAAGGCAATTTGTCCGTCCGGGCTTCCGTGAAATCAAAAGATGAAATCGGCCAGCTGGCTGCCAGCTTCAATGAGATGATGGTGCAAATTACGGCACTCGTCGATCAGACGCGGGAGTCCGCGTCCCAGGTGCTGCTTACCGCCGGCGAATTGTCGGACGTATCGAAACAAACGGCGATTTCGGCCAGGGAAATTGCGGTTGCGACCGAAGAGATTGCAACGGGAGCGACCAGTCTCGCCGTCGAAGCCGAACGGGGCAGCGATTTGACGGGCGGAATCGAATCGAGAATGAAGCAGGTTATTACGGCCAACGACGAAATGGGCGTATCCGCCCACGAAGTGGAACGCGCATCACAGCAGGGCACCACTTATATGAACGGCTTGATCGAAAAGACGGGATTGACGGAGCAAATGACGCGCAGCATGGTGGAGAAGGTGGACCACCTGAAGGAAAGCACGGGCTCAATCCGCAAAATTTTGGATGTGCTCAACAATTTGACGAAGCAAACGAATATTTTATCGTTGAATGCGACGATCGAGGCGGCGCGCGCGGGTGCGGCCGGCAAAGGGTTTATGGTCGTTGCGGATGAAATCCGCCAGCTGGCCGACCAGTCGCGGCAGTCAATCAATGTGGTGGCCGAAATAACGGAGAAAATACAGAGAGAAATCGACGAGACGGTAGGCGTACTATCGGAAGCTTACCCGCTCTTCCAGCAGCAGATCGGAGCGGTTAAGGAAGCGAACCAAATCTTCTTATCGGTACAGTCTCAAATGACGAGCTTTGTAGAGCGTCTGGAATCCGTTACGGAATCGATCGGCGGGCTGGACGAATCGCAGTCCCGGCTCACGATTGCAATGAGCAACGTCAGCGCTGTTGCCCAGCAGTCGTCGGCGACGTCGGAACAAGTGGCTTCGCTCAGCACGGAGCAGCTCGGCATCAGCGATGGACTCGTAAAATTGTCCGATAAGCTGGAGATGTTGTCCAAAGGATTGCAAGGATCCTTATTGCGGTTTAAAGTATAACGACAGCAAAAATCAACAGCCGCAGGGAAGCCGCCGAAGCTTCCCTGCGGCTGTTTTGCGTCGGTCTCAGCGCTTTGGGACGACGTTTGACTGGCCCGACTTTTTTTATTGCCAGCGTGCATGAACCGGCGCGTCTTTGGGCCAGACTTGTGTGGTAAGCAACTAGAGAGCCGTGCGATCCGGTAACGCGAGGAAAATCGTCCTTAACGTTAACGGACGGGAAAGTGGAGGGCGCGGCGTTAACGGGGGAATACTTATGCGGCAGCGCATCGTACTCGTAAGCGGAATGATAGCACTATTCATGCTCGTCTTTATATGCCGGCTTGCCTGGCTGCAGCTCGCCCCGCAGCCGGCAAATGGACAAGCCGCGCGCGGGCGAAGCGGACTTGCCGTTTCACAGCGGGAGCGCACGCTGCTTCTGGACAGCGGCCGGGGCGATTTGTACGACCGCAGCGGGATCGCGCTGACAGGGCAGTCGTACGAGGCGCTGGCGCTGTTTCCGGTTAACCGGAAGCAGCGCGGCAGCGCTTCGCAGATCGGCAAGCTTGCCGCAGTATTGGGCGTTGGCAAAGGCGATTTGGCGGCCGAGCTGGAGCGGCTGCGGGAGCCGCAATTTTGGAAGGCGAAGGGATCGAAGGTACCGATGCCCTTGACTAACGAGCAGGTAAAGCGATTGAAGCGTTTACGCCTGAACGGTATCGTCGTCCTTCCTTACCGGAACCGTTACCCGGAGAACGAAGCCGGCATTCACGCGCTTGGATATGTAAGCGAAAATCCGGAACGTCTGAAACAGCTGTACACGAAGAAGCTCGGGAAAGGGGAAGCGCATATCGACGATCTTATCGGAGGGGCGGGACTCGAATGGTCGCTGGAAAAGCTGCTGCGCGGCAGCGGTTCGGCTGCCGTTTCCTTTTTTACAGACGGTGCGGACAATCCGCTGCGCGGGCTCGATATGCGGCTGACGCAGCCGGACAACCCTTACTACCCGCTCAAGGTGACAACGACGCTCGATCTGCCGCTGCAGCGGGAGCTGGAACGTTACTTGAAGCGGCAGGGACTTACGCAAGGGGCGGTTGTCGTGCTGGATGCGCGCAGCGCCGACATCGTATCGATGATCTCGCTGCCTGAGCTGGACCCGCTGAAGATCGGCCGGCCCGGAACGGACGCGTCCAATCATGCCGTCAAGGCCTATCCGCCCGGCTCCGTATTCAAGCTGGTAACGGAAGCGGCCGCGCTGGAAGCGGGGGTGACCGATGAGCGGGAAGCGTTTCACTGCAGCGGCGAATACGGTCGTTACGGGCTTTCGGATGCGAAGCGGGGCGGGCACGGGACGTTGACGCTGCGGGAAGGATTGGCGCAATCGTGCAATATCGTGTTCGCTACGATAGCGGAGCGGCTGCAGGAAAAGCAGCTGCTGAAGGCGGCGGATCAGCTCGGCATCGGCCGCCGTATCGGATGGAGTCTGGCTGGAAAACGCGATCATGAAGACACGCTGCGGGGACCTCTTCGTCTGTTGTGGGAGGAAGAAGCGGGAGAAGTGTTTGCGGGCGGCGGACTGCCTGCCGATCATGACGGGGGCAGGCTTGCGCAAAGCGGCATCGGCCAGCGGGACGTGAAGATGACGCCGCTGCAGGCGGCGAATCTGGTCGTAACGCTGCTGCACCGCGGGCATGTCCTTCAGCCGCGTCTTGTTAAGGAAATCCGCTATGCCAACGGTCAGCGGATGGCAGCCCTCTCCGCGCATGAAGCGCCTTCGCGCTACGGCCGGATTTCGCCGGCTACGGCAAAGGCGCTGCTGCGCGGCATGGAGGCCGTCGTCGACCATGGGACAGGCCGGTCGATACGCGCCGGAGTCTGGAAGCTGGCCGGCAAATCCGGCACGGCCCAGATCGGTAGGGCGGAGGCGGCAGACGCCCGGAACCATCAATGGTTTGTCGGCTACGGGCCGGTGAGCGCCCCGCGTTATGCCGTGGCGGTGCTGGCGGAGAACCGGCCGGCCGGCAGCGCCAACCTGGCGGCGAAGCTGTTCCGCGGCGTGATGGATATTTTGTCCGCCGGCAGCTAGCCGCCGTTTTGCTCCTGCGTCGGCTTAACGGTTGCGGGGGCGGCGTCGTATTCTCCTTTGGGAGCGGATATCCACCGTTTCAGGTAGCCTTGATCGTATAGTGCTTTGATCAGAATCATCAGCACCGGAGACAAAATGACGCCGGACACGCCGAACAAGGACAGCGAGACGACCATGAACGACAGCATCGTGAATGCCGATACGCCGAGCGTATCTCCTGTAATTTTCGGTTCCAAAATTTGCCGGGTAAGCACAACGACAACGAACAGCGCCGTCAGCCAAATGCCGAGCGATACGTGGCCCACAATAAAAAGATAGACGATCCACGGAATGAACACCGTGCCGACCCCAAGCAGCGGCAGCACATCGAACACGGCCGACAATACGGCAACCGTGAGCGCGTTGTCCACGCCGAGCAGCAGCAGCGAGACGAATATAATGACAAACGTCAGCGTAATCAGCTTCAGCTGCGCTTTCAAGTAGGCGCTGATCCCGGAAAAAACATTTTTACGCAGGAAAGTGAACGCCTTTTTGAACGTCCGGGGCGTTTTTTCTCGTGCCAGCTTCTTCCAGTCCCCGATTTCGATACTGAGGAAATAGGCCAGTATGATCCCGACCGCGAAATTAAAGATGAAAGCGGAGAACGAAGACAGGTAACCGGCCAGCCGGAACAGAAAGCCTTTCGCTACTTTTTGTCCCCAGTCGGTGACGGAGCCGATATAGTCGTTCAGTTTATCCAGCATGCCGGGCGGCAGAGCATGAATTTTCGATTGTAGGAAGGCGGAGCCTTCGGCGATTTGCACATTCAGCAATTGTCGGTATTCCGGCAGCCTGTCGGCCAGGCCGGTCGCTTCCCGCACAACGATATACCCCGCCCCAAAAAACAAGCCGAGAATGACGGTCGAGAACAGCAGAATCGATAACGCCGAAGCGATCAACTTCTTCAGCCCGAGGCGGTTCAAGCGGCGTGCGAGCGGCTCGATCATCATAAAGATGACAAAAGAGAAAAAGATCGGTGTCGCGATCCGGTACAGAAAGCTGAATACGAGCATGATCAAGTATACCGTCAGGGCGATGAGCGCAATATCGAAAGCGGTCCGCCAATATTTTTGATAAAAGCTTAGCATAAACGGGCTCCTTTTCTTCGTCAAAGTAACATATTTCTTCCCTATTATACGATAGAATGAAATAGCTGCCTATTTTGAAGCGCAGTCCAGTATGCTACAATAGGAAAAGACTTCGCAGTCGCCCGTTCCGGCGGGACGGGCAACAGATGCAGATATGGTGGGGAAAAGATCATGGAGAATTTGCTGCTGTGGGGATTCTACTTGCTGACGTTTTATGCTTTTCTCCCGGGATTGGTAAGCCGGACTTTCGGATTCAAGGTGTTTAAGAAAGGACGCACGGAGCGGGAAATCGCGCTCACGTTTGACGATGGGCCAGACCCCGTCTATACGCCGCAGCTGCTTGACCTTCTTGCGCGCTATGACGCGAAAGCGACTTTTTTTGTCGTCGGCGCTCACGCCGAGCTTCAACCCGAGCTTCTGCGACGGATGCGGGACGAAGGACACGTCATTGGGATTCACAACTATGTGCACAAGTCCAATTGGCTCATGCGTCCATCGACCGTGAAGAAACAAATCAGGCGCACATGTGACATTATCCGGGAAGCGACCGGCGAACGCGCCTCGTATTACCGGCCTCCATGGGGAATTGTCAATTTGTTTGACTTCTCCAATCTCGGGTATTTAAAAATCATTTTATGGTCCTCGTTGTTCGGAGACTGGCGGATCCGGCTGGGCGCCGATCGACTCGGCAAGAGGATCATGAAGAAACTGAACCCCGGTGAAGTGCTGCTGCTTCACGATTGCGGCCAGACCTGGGGAGCGGACCCGGATGCCCCGGCCAACATGCTGAAGGCGCTGGAAGCCTGCCTGATCGAAGGCCTCCGCCGCGGGTACCGGTTCGTGCACATCGAGGAGATGATTGCATTGACCGAACGGAACAAGCCTCTTCATACGGGACTCGGCAAACGGCTTCTGGTCGGGTTATGGATGCTATGGGAAAGCGCGTTTCACGTTCTTTTCCGGCTCAAGCCGGTCTCCGGCGGGGCCGATGAGCCGGCCTTCCATTACAGGATGACGACATATGGCGGACCGCCGGTTAAGCTGGAGGACGGCGTTACCCTTTCGAAAGGCGATCCGATCGCCGAGCTGCACTTCGATAACCGGATGCTGCAAAATGTCGCCCGTCATTCCTCATCTCCGCTTGGAGTCGCCATACACTTGCTCCGGGTTATGGAGAAAGCGCTCCCTCTGCTGGCGTCCAGTTTGCTGGCGGACCCGAAAGCGGAAAACATAAGGGCGGTCTACGGTATTACGATGATTCACCGCGGCGCCAGCCGGCTTGGGTTTGACGTCGTGGAGCTGCCCGAAAACTGGTTCGCCCGGATATCGCGCATCTATTTGCGGCTGTTATTCCGGATTTTGACGAGCAACCGCGCACCCCGGAAGAAAAGGAGTGCAGGCGCTGGCGGCACCAAGAATTCCATGTCGCCGCGTATGCTGCTGATGTCCAGAGAACGCATCCTTCGCTTTGCCTCGCCCCTCGACTTCACGGATGAGGAATGCCGCCGCTCCGTCCAAACGCAGGAGCTTCCTGCAGGGGGAACGGTCGCGGAGAGCGCGTCAGTAAGCAGTACGTCAACCGTTCATTAAAAGTTTCATTTTTATACGGACTCATATCGCCCATTCGAAACGCGGTTTCGAATGGGTTTTTTAACAATATTGACTTCCATGCCGCCTTCGCGGCACCACTGATAAATGAGGGGTGGAGCGTTCTTCCACCTTGTTTTTGTTTAGTTATGGCTGCAGGGTTTGGGAGAATCTTGAGGAAGGGGGAGTCTTCGAGCAGTGAACGGCAGCGAACGCCTTATGAAACTGGCCTAAAGAATCGTAAAACCGTTATTTCAGGAATCAAATAATGAATCTACGGTTCGTTAGAGCTTGGAACAGGTTCATTATGTACAAATAACGATGACTCGGTTCGTAAGCCATATCATCAGCATTCATAAATCGCTTGCCAAGGAATCCATCGTTTCGGTCGATCAGCCTTAGCAATATCTGTCTTTGTACTAGGATCGGCAAGTTCAAATGCTATAATTAAGGAGGTAATGGAGTCAAGTTATAAAGGAGGTTAAGTACCAGAAGCCTATTTCTGATCTCTACTTATAACAGCATAGAGCTTGACCGGCCAAAACCAGCTCGACAAAATATTTGCCGAGAACGTCTTCTCCGATGAATGCTGCATTCGAGTTATAAATCATTAAGGGTCGCATCGAGTTTGATAATTACTAATACAAGGGAGCGGGAAAATCCATGATAAGTCAAGTTGGTCAAATTATGTTGTATGTAAATAACCAAGATGAGGCGCGAGATTTTTGGACCGAAAAAGTAGGATTTAGTGTCATTTCGGAAGAAAATAACGGTCAAGGAATGAGATGGATTGAAATTGCTCCGACTAAGGGTGCAGAAACAAGCATCGTTCTCCATAATAAGGAATTCGTTGCAAAAATGTCACCCGGATTAAACCTCGGTACGCCTTCCTTAATGTTTTTTTCGGAAAATCTCGATCAATTACATGGCGACTTATCGAATAAAAATGTCAAAGTCGGAGAAATTGTAAACATGCCTTCCGGAAGAGTATTTAACTTTGCCGATCATGAAGAAAATTACTTTGCTGTAATGGAGAAAAAGTAAACGCTTTCTATTCAGGGGCAGAAGCCGTCCGACGTATACAAAAAGAACCGGCTGCGCTTGTATAAGGCAGCCGGTTGTCATGATAAACGTATTATTTCATCCCGATCTTAAAACTTCATCACGCCGCCCGTGCTGGCCGATGTGACAAGGTGGGAATAGCGGGCAAGGTAGCCTTTTTTCACTTTCGGTTCAAAGCCTGTCCAAGCTTCGCGCCGCTTCGCCATTTCTTCGTCGCTGATTTCGAGCGTGATCGTGCGGTTGTTCATATCCAGCTCGATCATGTCGCCGTCATGGACGAAAGCGATCGGACCGCCTTCGGCCGCTTCCGGAGAAATGTGGCCGATGCTGATGCCGCGCGATGCGCCGGAGAAGCGTCCGTCGGTGATCAGGCCGACTTTGGCGCCCAGGCCCATGCCGACGATTTGCGATGTCGGAGCGAGCATTTCCGGCATGCCGGGTCCGCCTTTAGGGCCTTCGTAGCGGATAACGACGACGTGGCCTTCTTTAACTTTGCCTTGAGAAAGCCCTTCAAGCACTTCATCCTGCGAGTTAAAGCAGATCGCCGGACCGCGGTGGTAGCCGCCTACGGATTTGTCGACCGCGCCTACCTTGATGATCGCGCCGTTCGGGGCCAGGTTGCCGAACAGAACAGCCAGGCCGCCGCGCTCGCTGTGCGGATCGTCGATCGGACGGACGACGTGGCGGTCGCTCGCTTCAACGCCTTCGACGTTTTCACGGATCGTCTTGCCCGTTACGGTGATACATTCGGTGTGCAGCGCGCCTTCTTTTTTCAGCAGCTCGTTAAGAACTGCGCTAACGCCGCCGGCACGGTAAACGTCCTCCATATGAATGTCGGAGGCCGGAGCCAGCTTGGACAGATGCGGCACGCGGTTGGCTACTTCGTTGATGCGGGCGATCGGATATTCGATGCCGGCTTCGTGAGCGAGCGCAAGCGTGTGCAGCACGGTATTCGTCGAGCCGCCCATCGCCATATCGAGCGCAAACGCGTTGTCGATCGCTTCCGGCGTAACGATGTCGCGCGGACGCAGATCCATCTCGATCAGCTTCATCAGCTGGCGTGCGGATTCCTTGACGAATTCTTTCCGTTTCTCGTCGACGGCCAGGATGGTGCCGTTGCCCGGAAGCGCAAGGCCGAGCGCTTCGGCGAGACAGTTCATCGAGTTGGCGGTGAACATGCCGGAGCAGGAGCCGCAGGTCGGACAGCCGAACTGCTCGAGCTCTTTTAGGCCGATATCGTCGATTTTGCCGGCCATGTATTGGCCGACGCCTTCGAATACGGACGTCAGCGAGATCGCCCGTCCGTCGCTCGTGCGGCCGGCTTTCATCGGTCCGCCGCTGACGACGACGGTCGGGATGTTGACGCGCAGCGCACCCATCATCATGCCCGGCGTAATTTTGTCGCAGTTCGGAATACAGACTATACCGTCGAACCAGTGCGCATTAACGACCGTCTCTACGGAGTCGGCAATGATTTCGCGGCTGGCCAGCGAGTAGCGCATGCCGATGTGTCCCATCGCAATCCCGTCATCGACGCCGATTGTATTGAACTCAAACGGAACGCCGCCTGCCTCGCGGATCGCTTCCTTTACAATTTTACCGAATTCCTGAAGATGCACGTGACCCGGTACAATATCAATATACGAATTGCAAACCGCGATGAACGGCTTGTCAAAATCTTCTTCCTTAACGCCGGCGGCGCGCAGCAAACTGCGGTGAGGCGCACGGTCGAAGCCCTTCTTAATCATGTCTGAACGCATTTTTTTTGCCGACATGTGAGTCCCTCCCTATAAGATGTCCATTATGTGAGTGTAACACATGATGAAACCTTTGACCAGCATCGGGCATGTCCGTAGAAAGCGGTAAAACCGCGCTATAGCGGCAAAATTTTATAAAAAGGGCAAGAAACGCCGATACTTGTTATTTGCGGGCTTTTTCCGGCCATGTTCGTAAGCAAGAAGCTTCAATGGTGTCACGCGGACAGGGCCGGGATACTCGGCCGGGCGTCCATGTCAAGATTGCCTGCCCGATGCACAGTTGGATCGGCGACTTTTGTAGCGTGTAACCAAAACTGACATGACCGTATTTACTTCCATTTTTGCTTATGTCTATAATGGAACTATCCTAGGGAAAGAGGTGAACACATTTGCAGCTTACCGAGCGCGAGAAAGAAAAACTGATGATTACCGTTGCCGCTGATCTGGCCCGCAGAAGGCTGAACCGCGGCGTGAAATTAAATTATCCGGAAAGCATAGCGCTGATTACCTCGGAGATTATGGAAGGGGCGCGGGACGGACTGACCGTTGCCCAACTGATGGAATTTGGAACGCAGATCTTAAAGCGCGACCAGGTCATGGAAGGCGTGCCGGAAATGATTCATGAGGTACAAGTCGAGGCCACGTTTCCGGACGGGACGAAGCTGGTCACCGTACACCATCCGATCGCGCACTGACGGGTACATAACAATGTTCGTATAAAAGAATAACCGAAGGGGGCACAAGCGATGATTCCAGGCGAATACCGGACGCGCGAGGGCAGCATCGAGCTGAACGCGGGCCGCAGCACCATGGAGCTGATCGTTGTCAATACGGGCGACCGGCCGGTCCAGGTCGGATCGCACTTTCATTTTTTTGAAGTGAACCGCGCTCTTGATTTCGACCGCGAGCAGGCATTTGGGATGAGGCTTCACATCCCCGCCGGGACGGCGGT